>NZ_BDBE01000021.1 GCF_001612825.1 Nocardia caishijiensis NBRC 108228
GGCGGACTTGGGTGGTGTCGGGTGGCTAGGGTGCGGTAGGTGGCGAGGTCAGGCGTGGTGTCGGGTCGGGCACAGGCCTGGACGGGCTCACCACGCTGTGGTGGCGGCACCGGTCGGGGGCTCGCGCCACAGGGCGTGGTGATCGACTGAGCAGGGTTCGAAAGGTGAGGTGCTCGAGTGGTCTGTGCCTTCGAGAGGCGAATCGGATTACTCTGGCGCCGTGGGGATTCCTGAATATGCGCCTGGCGATGTGGTCATCTTTCCGCATGGGCCGTTCGGTGGCGTCTGTGCCGTTGTGCGGAGCGTGGATACTGGGCGGGCGACGTTGGGGTTGGAGTTCGCGGTCGGCACCACGCATCGGGAGGGTGGGGTGCTGCGGGAGGACCGGCATCGGCTGACCGTCGGGTTCGACGAGGTGGAGTTGTTGTAGGCGGGACGGGGGCGTTCGGGGGGCTGTAATACGGTGGACCCGTGATCGTCGCGCTTATCGATTCCGGTCTCGGCTTGTTGCCGACGGCCGCGTGGCTGCGCAAATTGCGACCGGATGTGGATCTGCTGCTGCTGCTCGATCCCGAAGGCGCGCCGTGGGGGCCCAAGCCGGAGCAGTGGGTGGTCGAGCGGGTGCTCGCGACGGCGCGGCAGGCGCTGGCGCTCGGAGCCGAGGTGATCGTGCTGCCGTGCAATACGGCTAGTGTGACGGCGCTGGCCCAGGTGCGGGCCGAGGTGGGGGCGTCGGTGCCGGTGATCGGCACGGTTCCGGCCATCAAACCCGCTGCGGCGCAATGTCGTTCGGTGGCCGTCTGGGCGACGGCGGCGACGACGGCCAGCCGCTACCAGGCCGATCTCATCGCCCGTTTCGGCGGTGACGCGAAGGTCGTCGGTGTGGCCTGCCACGGCCTGGCCGACGCCATCGACCGAGGCGACGTGCCCGCGATCAACGCCTCCATCGCCGACGCCGCCGCCCGCACACCCGCCGAGGTGGAAGGTGTGGTCCTCGGCTGCACCCACTATCCGCTGGTCATCGATGCCATCGTGGCCGCACTGCCCGACGGTGTTCGCCTGTTCGACAGCGCCCAGGCCGTCGCCGCCCAGACCGTCCGCAAGATGGACGAGCTCGGCAGGCCGACCACCGGCACCGGCACCGTCATGGTCCGCACCAGCGGTGAACCGGGGGAATTGCCCGCCAGCGCGGCGACTTTCGAGTCAGGACGTCTGCTGGGCGCTGTCTGCGCCTGACATCCCTCGGCCGTCTACGGACGGTGGCACAGCCTCGCGAATCCTGTCGGTCCGGTGGTGTTGAATGCCCATGACCGACCCAGGAGGTGCGTGTGTCCGAACTGCCCACCGCCGAGCAGGTGCGCGCCGCACTCGCCGAACGCGCCGACCCGGCCGACGCACAACACCTGCGGCGCTTCTTCAAAACCGGGCCGGGCGAGTACGGCGAGGGCGACGTGTTCCTCGGCGTCCGTGTGCCCGCCGGCAGAAAGGTCGCCAAGGGCTTCACCGCCCTACCGCTCGACCAGGTCGACCACCTCCTCGACAGCCCGATCCACGAGGAACGCCTGGTCGCCCTGTTGATCCTCGACGCGAAGTTCGCCAGCGCATCGAAACCGCGTACTCGCGACGACAAGACCCGCGAGGAAATCGTCGACCGCTACCTGGCCGCCGTAGCCAGGGGCCGGGTGAACAACTGGGATCTGGTCGACTCCTCGGCCGAGTACATCCTCGGCGCGTGGCTGCTCGACAAGGACCGCACGCTGCTTTTCGAACTGGCACACCAGGACTCACTCTGGGAACGCCGTGTCGCCCTGCTGTCGACCTTCGCCTTCATCCGCGCCGGTGACGCGAGCACCACCCTCGCCCTCGCCGAAGAACTGCTCGACGACCACCGCGACCTCATCCAGAAAGCCCTCGGCTGGATGCTGCGCGAGCTGGGCAAGAAGGTCGACCCCACGCTGCTCACCGGGTTCCTCGATGCCCACGCCAACGAAATGGGCCGTACCGCACTGAGTTACGCCACCGAGCACCTCGACAAAGACACCCGCGCCGCGTACCGGGCGCTGCGCTAGAACTGGATCTTCAGGTGGTCGGTCACCGGCCGCGCCTGGCAGCCGAGGATGTACCCGTTCTCGATGTCCTCGGGATCGAGGATCTCCGCGTTGTCCATCTCCACCTTGCCCTCCAGCACGGTGCAGGCGCACGACCCGCATTCGCCTTCCTGGCAGGAGTAGGGCACGTCGAGGCCCTTGTCGAGCATGATGTCGACCAGTGTCTGCTTGCGCGGCCAGCTCAGCTCGTGCACCTGTCCGTCGAGTTCCACCTCGACGGTCGCGGCGTCGGCGGCCTCTTCCTCGGACACCTCGACCGGCGCGTGATCGGCGAACGGGTCACCGGCCAGCGAGTTGAACACCTCGGCGTGGGTGCGGTTGCGCGGCACGTCCAGCGCGGCGAGTGCGGTGTGCACCAGGTCCATGAACGGTTTCGGCCCGCACATGAACGCCTCGTAGGCGGTGTAGGGGCTCACCAGACGGGCGAGCATGTCGGCGGTCGGCAGCCCGAGCAGCGGCTCGAGCCAGTGGATCACGCTGAGCCGCTGCGGGAACTCGCCGACCAGCTCGCGCAGTTCGTCGGCGAAGATCACCGAGTCGGCGTCGCGGTTGGCGTAGACCAACACGATTTTGCCGGTGCCCTCGGCCAGCGCCGATTTCAGGATGGAGATGACCGGCGTGATGCCGCTGCCCGCCGCGAACAGCAGCAGGTCGGTGTCGAGGTCGTGAGGCGTGAACACGCCGGAGGGTGGAAGCACCTCCAGCTCGTCGCCCGCGCTGATGTTGTCGCACAGCCAGTTCGAGCCGTAGCCGCCTTCGGTGCGTTTCACCGTCACCTTGGGCAGGTCGTCGGTGAACGGCGAGCTGGCCAGCGAGTAGCAGCGGGCCACCGAGCCGGTGAGTTCGCTGGGAATGCGCAGGGTGAGGAACTGTCCCGGCTGGTAGGCGAAGCGTTCGCGCAACTCGTCGGGCACCTCGAAGACCACCGAGCGGGTGTCGGTCGTTTCGGCGATCACCGCGGCGACCCGCAGCACCACCGAGCGCGAACCGTGCGGAACCTCGACTGTGGTCATGTCGTCCTCTCGGGCAAAACTAGAACGTGTTTCAGTTTCATGCTAAGTCCGGACGCGCCTGCAGGGCAAGCTGCGCCTCGAGCCCGGCCACGAGCACCTCCATCCCGAAGTCGTAGGAGTACTTGCCGCGCAGGTCGGACATGTACTTCGTGGCTCGGGCCACCGCTTCGGGCAGCAACACGTCCGCCGGGGCCGAGCGGTCGCGCGGGTTCACCCTGCTTCGCCCGAACAGGTAGGTGTGAATGGTCGCGTAGGCGGCCAGCACGTTGCGATCGGAGAACCCGGCGTCGAACAGGATCTCCATCACCGCTTCGATCAGGTCGAGCTGCTTGCCGAGCATCTGCTCGAGCAGGATGTCGCCCAGGCCGGGATGCCTGCGCAGTTTATCGTCTATCTGATCGATCAGATCGCGCAGGCGTCCCTGCCACGGCCCGGACTCGCGCGACGGCTTGCGTACCCCGACCAGGGCCGCGCTGGCGACCAGGTCCAGGAGTTCGCGCTTGTCGGCGACGTAGTAGTAGGGCGCCATCGGCGACACCCCGAGCTCACGCGAGAGTCTGCGCATGGACAGCTTCTCCACACCGTCCTCGCGAACTACGCGCAGCGCCGCTTCGACGATCTCCGCTTCCGAGAGTGTCGAATTCGCGCCGCTGCCGACCCCACCGTGGTTACGCAAGCCTCTGCCTCACCTCTACTGCCGCTGGGCTCGCCGAGCCCCTTCCGTCCTGCTCCCGGAAGTCTAGATGTCGTTGCCCGTCCGTTGAGATTTTCCGAATCCCGCCTTTATGGCAGTGACTGACGTTAAAGTCGCGAGTGACCGTCAACACATGGGAGGTAGTCATGGCCGAGAACCCGACACCCGCGAGCGAGGACACCGGCGAGGACCTGGTCGCCGAGACGCTGATCGAAGAGGTCAGCATCGACGGCATGTGCGGCGTGTACTGACGATGGCGGCAGGCGTGCTCGATCTCGATGCCCGATGGGCGCTGCATCCGAGGGTCTCCCTGCGGCCGGAGTCCTTCGGTGCGCTGCTGTACCACTTCGGCACCCGCAAGCTCTCGTTCCTCAAGAGTCGTGAGCTCGTGGACGTGGTGCGGTCGCTGCCCGCACACCATTCCGTGCGGGAGGCGCTGCACGCCAGGGGCTTCGATGCCTCGGCGGCGTATGTCGAGGCGCTCGACCAACTGGCGCGCACCGACATGATCGTGCCCGCGCCGGGCCCGGTCACGCCGGTGGAGCCGAGCCCGCCTGCCCCGGTCGACGCACCGCAGGGCGGACGGCTGATCGACCGTTTCGAGTCCGGTCTCGCCGCCCCGATCTGCCTCACCTGGGAACTCACCTACGCCTGCAACCTGTCGTGCGTGCACTGCCTGTCGTCCTCGGGCCGCCGCGACCCGAACGAACTGAGCACCGAACAGTGCAAGGCGCTGATCGACGAGTTCGAGCGCATGCAGATCTTCTATGTCAACATCGGCGGCGGTGAACCCACCGTGCGCCCGGATTTCTGGGAACTGGTCGACTACGCCACGGCCCACCACGTGGGGGTCAAGTTCTCCACCAACGGCGTTCGCATCAACCAGGAGGTGGCCGCGCGACTGGCCGCCAGCGACTACGTGGACGTGCAGATCTCCCTCGACGGCGCCACCGCGGAGGTCAACGACGCCGTGCGCGGCCCCGGCTCCTACGACACCGCCATCAGGGCGCTGTCGAACCTGCACGACGCGGGTTTCCGCGACGCCAAGCTCTCGGTGGTCGCGACCCGCCACAACATCGCCCAGCTCGACGAGTTCAAGGCCATCGCGGATCGCTACGGCGCCACCCTTCGCCTGACCCGCCTGCGCCCCTCGGGCCGCGGCGCCGACGTGTGGGACGAGCTGCACCCGCTGCCCGAACAGCAGCGCGAGCTCTACGACTGGCTCGTGCACAACGGCGAGGGCGTGCTCACCGGCGACTCGTTCTTCCACCTGTCGGCCTTCGGCTCGGCCCTGCCCGGCCTGAACATGTGCGGCGCGGGTCGAGTGGTCTGCCTGGTCGACCCGGTCGGCGACGTCTACGCCTGCCCGTTCGCCATCCACGACCGGTTCAAGGCCGGAAACATCCTCACCGACGGCGGATTCGACGGCGTGTGGACCAACGCGGAGCTGTTCGCCGAGTTGCGTGAGCCGGTCGACGGTGGCGCCTGCACCAAGTGCAGCCACTACGACGCCTGCCGCGGCGGGTGCATGGCGGCCAAGTTCTTCACCGGACTGCCCGCCAACGGACCCGACCCGGAGTGTGTGCAGGGGTACGGGGAGGCGGCGTTGTCGGCACCGGGTCGCGTCGTTCCGCGCCCAGCGGTGGACCACTCGCGGCCGGTGCGCGCCCGCACCCGGGTGTCACTGCCGCTGACCGTGCGCCAGCCGCCCGCCAAGGCGTGCGACGAGAGTCCGCTCGGGTAGCCGCGTCGCGGTTGCCGGGGGTGCGCTGCCGATCTTGCTCGACACGTCAACTAAGCGGTCGGAGCGGCATTTCGAGCGGAGTTTCTTCCTTTTTTCTGGGGTGATGATGTTTGGCGGGCCAAGTGCGAATAGCATGCGAGGAATGCGCCATGATCGTCTGCCCGACGGCTTCGGGGTACGGATCGATCCACGGGTACGCGCATTTTCCGGGGGTCGGATCCTGATCGGCGGATCGCCCGCACGGATGCTGCGCCTGGCACCCGAGGCCGCCGAACTGATCGGCGACGGGTACCTCGAGGTCACCGATACCAAGTCCGCGATCGTCGCCCGCAGGCTCCTCGACTCCGGGGTCGCCAACCCGCGACCCCGGCTGCTGCCCTCGCCCGACGACGTCACGGTCGTCGTGCCGCTCTACAACAACGCCGACGGACTGATACGACTGCTCGGATCGCTGCGCGGGCACAATGTGATCGTCGTCGACGACGGCTCCGACGAACCGGTGCGCATTCCACCCCGGCCGGGTCGCGGCCAGGTGACGGTGCTGCGCCACGAGCGTCCCCTCGGCCCGGCCGCCGCCCGCAATGCCGGGCTACGGGCGGCGTCAACGGATTTCGTGGCCTTTCTCGACTCCGATGTGGTGCCGCGCAGCGGCTGGCTCGAGGTGATGCTCGGGCACTTCAGCGACCCGCAGGTGGCGCTGGTCGCGCCGCGCATCGTCGCCCTCGACTCCGAGTCCAACGCGCTGGCCCGCTACGAACACACCCGCTCCTCGCTCGATCTCGGCAGGCGCGAGGCCGCGGTGCACGCGCGCGGCATCGTGTCCTATGTGCCGAGCGCGGCACTACTGGCCCGGCGCGCGGCGCTGCTCGGCGAGGGTGGGTTCGACGAATCCATGCAGGTGGCCGAGGATGTCGACCTGTGCTGGCGGCTCGAGCGGGCGGGGTGGCGGTTGCGCTACGAGCCCGCCGCGCACGTCGCGCACGATCACCGGGTGGAGTTCCGGGCCTGGTTCACGCGAAAGCTGTTCTACGGCACGGGTGCCGCGCCGCTGGGCAAGCGGCACGGCGAGATGGTCTCGCCGCTGAGCGTGCCCAAGTGGACGGTGCTCGCCGCGATCCTGTTCGCCACCATGTCGAAGTGGGGCCTGCTCGGCGGACTGGTCACCCTGGCGACCGCCCTGGTCCGGATGCGGCGGGTCTTCGCCGAACTCGACAATCCCACCCGTATCGCCGCGGTGTATCTGGCGCGCGGATTCTTCGCCGGACTGTGGCGGCTGGCCTCGGCCATGTGCCGGGACTACTGGCCGGTGACGCTGCTGGCGGTCCTCGCGTCGAGCCGGATCAGGAAGATCGCCGTCACCATGGCGCTGGCCGACGGCCTGGCCGACTGGTTCACCCACCGCGATTCCGGTGGTCTCGACCCGCTGCGCTACGTGGCCTACAAACGACTCGACGATGTCGCGTACGGCAGCGGGCTGTGGCTCGGCGTCATCCGGGCCCGCAGCTTCGAAGCGTTGAAACCGCACGTTCCACCGAGCTGAGGGGATCCCGGTGCCAAGCACTCTCGTGGTGGGTGCCGGTTCGGCGGGGTGTGTGCTCGCGGCCCGGCTCAGCGATGACCCGGCCCACACGGTGCTGGTGCTCGAGGCGGGAACGGTATGGCCCGGCCCGGCCGACATTCCCGCCGATCTGCTCGACCCCGGCCACCTTCCGGTCGGGCCGGAATCGGCGGTGCTCTGGCGCTATGCGGGAAACCTGGTGCGTGGCAAGCTGATCGGCGGATCGGGCGCGATCAACGGCAGCTACTTCGTCCGACCGCCCGCCGCGCGGTTCGGGGACTGGAACAGCGACCGTTGGACCTTCGACGCACTGTTGCCGTTCTTCCGCGACCTGGAGACCGACCTGGATCACGGTACCGACCCCGGTCACGGCACCGAGGGTCCGATCCCGGTCGTCCGGGCCGCCGATCCCACCCCGTTCAGTGCCGACTTCGCCGAGCGATGCGCGGCGGCCGGGTTGCGCGAAGTCGCCGACCTCAACGCGCTCGACGTCACGGACGGTTTCGGCCGGGTGCCGCTCGCGCTCTCGGGAAACCGGCGTGCCGGACCCGGCATCACGCATCTCTATCCGGTGCTCGACCGGCCCAACCTCACCGTCGTCGGCGAGACCACGGTGACCCGCCTGGTCATGCGGGGCACCCGCGCGGTCGGCGTGGAATGGGTGCGCGGCCACGAATACGGACGCACCGACGCCGATCGGATCGTGCTCTGTGCCGGTGCGGTGGAATCGGCGGCGCTGCTCCTGCGTTCGGGTATCGGACCCGAGCGGCAGCTGCGCGCACTCGGCATTCCGGTGGTCCGGCCCGCCCCCGTCGGCACGTGGTGCACCGACCACCCCGAGATCGGGATCGAGTTCGCCGGGACCGACCACGGCACCTCGGCCGTGGCGCTCGAGTACGTCCTCGAACACGGTGACCTCGAATTTCGTCCGTACACACCGATGTTCACCCCCGGCCTGCGCCGGGTGGGGGTGACGCTCATGCGGCCGACCGGCAGCGCCGAGCTGACCCTGCGTCGCGCCGACCCCGCCGTACCCGCCCACATCGATCAGAGCGGTCTGGTCACGTCGGCGGACCGGGCAAACCTGCGTTCGGGAGTCGAGCTGGCGTGCGAACTGTTCGACCTGCGCTTCGGGCCCGTCGACGACCACTGGCTACGTGCCAACAGTGGCGCCTCCCAGCACCTGTCCGGGACCTGCCGGATGGGCCCGGCGAACGACGAGCAATCGGTCGTCGACGATCTCGGTCGCGTCCACGGCATCGACGGGCTCAGCATTGTCGACCTTTCGGTCGTCCCGGTGCCGCTTCCGCGCGGTCCACAGGCCACGGTAGTGACGCTCGCCGCAGCCATAGCGGCGTGCTACGCCGTGTGACGGAGTGACATCCGCTAGCACAATGTGACCTGCGGGACAAACCCGCACTTCTGGCGTTTGCCCCGATAACTGCCCGGTACAGTTTGTAGCGGGAAAGAAAGGCAAATGGTCAGCAATCTTGCAGGTGGGCGGCCCCCACGGCAGGCTACGGAGGCGGGCGCGCAGCTCGGTGCTCTGGAAGCCTATGCCGCACAGGCCCATGGTTTTCTCAGTGCCGGTGGTGAACAGCTGACCCAGCTGGCCGGTCTGCTGCGTCCGCTCGTTCTCGAGTCCTGGTTACGCAGCGTACGCGGTGGGATCGATCCCGCCGAGATGGTCGACGGTCGCGGTCTGCGCGGTGCCGACCTGGCGCGGTATCGCGATGCCCACCCTATCGCCGCCCTCATGCCGTTGATCGACAAACTGCTGGTCCAGGACGCGGCGCGGGCGGGGCTCATCGTCGCCGTCGCCGACCAGTTCGGGCGGGTGCTGTGCGTGCACGGTCATCCCGACCAGGTCGCCGCGGCCGCCGAGATCGGTTTGCGCGAAGGCGACGATCTGAGCGAACGACGCATCGGCACCAATGCCGTCGGGCTCGTCGTGCGCACGGGTCGGGCCACCTGGATCCACGGGCCCGAACATTTCCTGCATCGGATGCACCAGATCACGGGTGCGGCGGCCCCCGTGCACGAGCCGGACGGCAGGCTGGTCGGGGTTTTGATGATTGCCGGTGGGATGCGGGTGGCGAAGCCGGAAATCCTCGCCTTGGTCAAGGCCGCGGCCACCGCCGCCGAGATGGATCTGGTGCTGCGTGCCATGCGGGCCGACCGCGGCGAAACCGCCTCGCCGCGCGGCAGTGGTCCGGTCGCCGAACCCGAACAGGCCAGGCTCGCCCTCGACGTGCTCGGGCTCGGGCAACCGCAATTGAGTATGGCGGGGGAGCGGGTGGCACTGTCGCAACGGCATGCCGAGATCCTGCTGTTGCTCACCGAGCACCCCGAGGGCCTCGGTTCGGATCATCTCGCGCTGCTGCTCGACGACACGGATCTGGACAACGGCACGATCCGCGCCGCCATGTCGCGATTGCGGGCGGTGGTCGGCGCGGCCGTGGTCGCCTCACGCCCCTACCGCTTGCGGGTGCATGTCGCAACCGATGTGGAGGCGCTGCGGGCGGCGTTGGACTCCGGTGATATCGAATCCGCATTACGGTTGTACGCCGGGCCGGTGTTGCCGCGTTCCTCGGCGCCGGGCATCTGCGACCTGCGCGACGAGTTGCGGGTGCGATTGCGTACCGCTGTGCTCGCCTCGGCCGACCCGGCCGTGCTGCGCCGGTGGACGGCGGGTCAGGAGGGCCGTGACGACGCCGCCGCCTGGGCCGCGTACCGGGCGACGGTCGATCGTGATTCACCCCTGTATGCGCAGATCGAGGCCAAGATTCGGGTGCTCGATCGCCGCCTCGGCGCCGATGCAACGCAGATGCAACGTTTCGGCTCCTAGTCTCCCGTTCTGAAAGTGTGCTAGCTCACATATCTACCGACGATGTGTTGGAGCGCACACTCATGGCTCGGTCGCGGGCTCATTCTGAAACCGACTGGACGGCCGTCCGATTTTTTTATCGGAATAAGTTCCTTTTTATTAACTGAACGCCTAGTGTCGGCACTGCATGGACAGGCGCCATGTGATGTAGGCGACATTGGAGGAATGATCAACAGCTAGACCACAAGCGGCCGACGAAACCCGTCCGCCGCCGCGGGCGGTCCATCGGGACCGCCGCTCTCGTCCACATGATCTGTCGGGGATCTGCGCGGATGTGGCGTTGCGCCCATCGCGCTCTTGGCCGGACCTTCGGCTCCACGGGATACCTGAGGTGTCTTTGTGCTGCCCGAAAACGGTTCGGACTGCTGTTTTTTCGCGATACGAGGAGGCTCTGGTGCACGGTACGGAGTTGGGTGGGTTCAGCGCGCGACCGCAGGAAGCGGAGGGTGCGTCGGCACCGTTCCCGCTGACCCCCGCTCAGCTGGGGGTCTGGTACGCGCAGCTGCTCGACCCCGACGTCCCGATCACCATCGCCCAGTACGTCGACATCACCGGTGAGCTGGAACCCGATGTCCTGCAGGCGGTTACGGCCGAGGCCGCGCATGCCTACGGTTCCCCGCTGGTGCGCATCGGTGAGCGCGACGGCGTGCCGTACCAGGTGGTCGACCACACGCTCCCGATCGAGACCGAACTCCCGCTGATCGACCTGCGCCACCACGACGACCCCGTCGCCGCCGCGCGGGAATGGATGCGCGCGGAGTTCGGCGCCCCGCTCGACCTGCTCACCGACCGCCTCGTCGCGGGCGCGGTGCTCCGGGTGGCCGAACAGCGCTGGTTCTGGTACCTGCGCGGACACCACATCGTGCTCGACGGGTACGGCGCGTTCACGCTGTCGCAGCGCATCGCCGAGCTCTACACCGCCCGGATGCTCGAGATCGAGACGTCGGGTGCGGTGCCGGGTGACCTGGCCGCACTCGTGGAGGGCGAACAGCGTTACCGCGAGAGCACCCGTTTCACCGCCGACCGCGCGCACTGGGCCGAGCGCATCGCGGGCCTGGACAGCCCGACCGCGCTCGACCCGCGCACCGCGCCGCGCTCGGCGATCAACCTGGTGACCGGCGGCAGGCTCACCGACAAGCTGGTGCAGCGCCTGGAAACGATTGCCGCCAGCGATGATTCGACACTCTCGGCGGTACTGCTCGCCGCGTTCGCCGCCTATCTGGGTCGGCTCACCGACCGGCCGGACGCGGTGCTCAGCCTGCCGGTCACCGCGCGGACCACCGCGGTCATGCGCCGCTCGGCGGGCATGCTGTCCAACATCGTTCCGCTCCGCCTGCCCACCGGTGCGGCCGGGGCGACCACCACCTGGGGCGAGCTGCTGCGCGCCGCCCGAGTGGAGGTGGCCGGTGCGCTGCGCCACCAGCGCTACCGCGCCGAGGACATCCGCCGCGACGCCGAGGACGACGGTCGCCCGGCCCGGCGCGCGCTGTTCGGTCCGCTGGCGAACTTCATGTTGTTCCGCACCAGCCTGCTGCTCGGCAATACCACCGGGCGCTACCGGGTGCTGTCGACGGGGCCGATCGAGGATCTGAGCCTGAATGTGTACTACGGCGATCACGACCGGGTGCACGTCGATTTCGAAGCCAACCCCCACCTCTACGACCCCGACACGCTGGCCCGCCACCACTGCCGCTTCCTGCGCTTTCTCGAGCGATTGACGGCGGTCGACCTGGATACGCCCGTCGGCGCCGTCGAGGTGGCGACCGAGCTGGAACTCGAGGTCAGCACCAGGATCTGGAACGCCACCGCCTTCGATGTCCCCGCCGCGCTCGCCGAGCGTGCGGTGGCGTCGGCGACCCTGCCCGCTATGTTCGAGGCACAGGTCCGGCGCACGCCCGATTCCGTCGCCCTCCGAATGGCGGGCACCGACGAGGTGCTCACCTATCGCGAACTGTCGCAGCGCGCCAACCGGTTGGCCCGTCGACTCCGGGCCGAAGGTATCGGACCGGAATCCCTGGTCGCGGTGAATCTGCGGCGTTCCACGGACCTGGTGATCGCCATGTACGCGGTGCTAGCCGCCGGGGCTGCCTACGTACCGATCGATCCGGACCACCCGGCCGACCGCATCGCCCACATCCTCGAAACGGCAGCTCCCGCAGCGATTCTCACCACAGCACGGGAGGCTGGTTCGGCTGCCGTCGAGGTGCCCGTGCTCGCTGTCGACGATCTCGACCTGAGCTGGTACGCCGACGAGCCGCTCACCGACGACGACCGCACGGCACCGCTGCGCCCCGGACACCCGGCGTACGTCATCTTCACCTCCGGCTCCACCGGCCTGCCCAAGGGGGTGGCCGTCGAGCACGCGGCCATCGTGAACCGGCTGGTGTGGATGCAGCACAGCTACCGCCTGCACGGTGTGGACACGGTGCTGCAGAAGACTCCATCGACCTTCGACGTCTCGGTGTGGGAATTCTTCTGGCCCTTGCAGATCGGTGCCACGCTGCTGCTCGCCGAACCCGACGGACACCGCGACCCCGCCTACCTGCGCCGGGTGATCGCCGACCACGACATCACCGTCGCGCATTTCGTTCCGTCGATGCTCGAGGCGTTCCTGGCTCAGCAGGACATCGCCGAACGTGGTTCGCTGCGACTGGTTTTCGCCTCGGGCGAGGCCCTGCCCGCTCCACTGGCCCAGCGGTTGCGGCTGCTCACCGGGGCCCGGCTGCACAATCTCTACGGTCCGACCGAGGCGGCCGTCGACGTCACCTTCCACGAGGTGACCGACGCCGACCGGGTGACGGTGCCGATCGGCGCGCCGGTGTTCAACACCCGGCTCCATGTTCTCGACTCGCGGCTGCGGCCGGTTCCGGTCGGGGCTCCGGGTGAGCTGTATCTGTCGGGGGTACAGCTCGCCCGGGGTTATGTCCGTCGTCCCGAGCTCACCGCGGGCCGGTTCGTCGCCGACCCGGCTGGGGCGGGCGAACGCATGTACCGGACCGGCGACCTGGTGCGTTGGACGACCAATGGGGAACTGGAATACCTGGGCCGCACCGACTTCCAGGTGAAGGTGCGCGGTCTGCGGATCGAGCTCGGTGAGATCGAAGCGATCCTCGACAGCGTCGAGGGCGTCACGCGCGCGGTTGTCGTCGTGCGTGACGACGCGGGGGTCGGCGAACAGTTGGTCGCCTACGTGGTGGCCGAGACCGGCGCCGTCGCCGTCGACGCCCTGCGCGAGGCCGCCCTGCGCGCGCTGCCCGCCTACATGGTTCCCGCCGCGTTCGTGCTGCTCGACGAGCTGCCGGTGAACGCCTCGGGCAAGCTCGACCGCAAGGCACTGCCCACTCCCACGCGCACCGTGATCGCCTACACCGAGCCCGCCGGACCGGTGGAAGAGACGGTGGCACGGGTGTTCGGTGAGGTGCTCGACCTCGAGCGGATCGGCCGTGACGACGACTTCTTCGCACTCGGCGGCAACAGCTTGGTCGCCACCCAGGTGGCGGCTCGCCTCGGTGCTGATCTCGGCTGTGGCCTGACCGTTCGTGATCTGTTCGGCGCCACCACGGTGGCCCGACTGGCGGCCGTGATCGCCGAGCGCGCCGATGCCGGACTCTCGGTGCGGCTGCCGGTGCTGGCGGCCCGTCCGCGCCCTTCGCTCCTTCCGCTTTCGCCCGCGCAGCAACGCATCTGGTTCCTGAACCGGTTCGACCCGGCCGCGCCCGGCTACAACATGCCCTTCGTGGTGCGATTGCGCGGCACCGCGGATCTGCCTGCTCTGCTGAGCGCGCTCGAGTCCGTGGTCGAGCGGCACGAGGCCCTGCGCACCATCTTCCCGGCTGTCGACACGGCGGGCGAGGTGGCCCAGCAGGTGGTGTGCCCGGCCGGTCTGGTGCGTATCGGTGCGCCGACCGAGGTGGCCGCCGCCGAACTGGATGCCGAGCTCACCCGATTCGCCTCCACCGGTTTCGATCTGGAGCGCGAGGCGCCGTTCCGCGCGCAGGTGTTCGTGGTGGCCGAACCCGACGCGGTCGGCCACGCTGGCACGGCGGGTGACGGTGAATGCGTGCTCGCCGTCGTGTTGCATCACATCGCGGCGGACGGTGTTTCGCTGCAGGTGCTCGTCCGCGATGTGCTCACCACCTACCGCGCCGCCACCGACGGTGTCGCCCCCGACTGGGCGCCGCTGACCGTGCAGTACGCCGACTACACCCTGTGGCAGCGTGAACTCCTCGGCGCCGAGAGCGACCCGAACTCGCTCGCGGCGCGCGAAATCGCCTTCTGGGAACGGACTCTGGCGGGACTGCCCGATCAGCTCGAGTTGCCGTCGGCGCGGCCGCGGCCGGTGGAACCGAGCATGCGCGGCGCACGGGTGAGCTTCACCATCGACCCCGCCCTGCACCGGCAGCTCACCGACTTGGCGCAGCAGGCCGGGGCCTCGCTGTTCATGGTGCTGCACACCGCGCTGGCCGTGCTGCTCGCCCGCCTGTCGGGCACCACCGACATCGCCGTCGGCACCGGTGTCGCCGGACGTGGCGACCGGGCCATCGACGACCTGATCGGCATGTTCGTCAACACGCTTGTGCTGCGCACCGAGGTCGACCCGGCGGCCAGTTTCGCGGCTGCCCTCGAGCACACGCGCGAGACCGACCTGGCCGCGTTCGCGCACACCACGGTGCCGTTCGACCGGCTCGTCGATGTGGTGAACCCGGCGCGCTCGCAGTCACGTCACCCGCTGTTCCAGGTGGCGCTGAACTTCCAGGCGGTGCTCGACACCACCTTCGAGTTGGCTGGCTCGCCGGTCACGGTGCACGAGATCGAACTCGACATCACCAAGTTCGATCTCCAGATCACCCTGGCCGAAAAGCACTCCACCACTGGCGAAGCCGACGGCATCGAGGCTGTCGCCCTGTACGCCACCGACCTGTTCGACGAAACCGATATCCGTGACCTCGGTGCGCGCTTCGTGCGGTTGCTCGCCGCCGCCTCGGCCGCACCGGAAACCGCCGTCGGCGACCTGCCGCTGTTGTCGGTGGCGGAGCAGACCCGGCTCACCGGCATGCGTGGCGCACCTGTCACCGCCACCGGTCTGCTGCCCGACCTGCTCGCCGCCGCCGTCGCGGCCGACCCCGAGCGCGAGGCCGTCACCGACGGCGACCGCAACCTCACCTACCGCGAGCTCGAGCGGGCCTCGTCGCGACTGGCCCGGGTGCTCATCGATGCCGGTGTCGGCCCGGACGATGTTGTCGCCGTCGGCATCCCGCGTTCCATCGAGTCCGTGCTCGCCGTGTGGGCGGTGGCGAAGGCGGGTGCGGCGTGGCTGCCCGTCGACCCGAGCTATCCGCTGGACCGGATCGCCCACATGGTCACCGATTCCGGTGCACGCCTCGGCCTGACCGTGGAAGAGTCGGCCGCCGCGCTGCCCACCTCGATCGAGTGGCTGGCCCTCGACGAGCTCGAGCTGATGGCCGAATGCGCTTCGCGTTCCAGCGAACCCGTCACCGATCTCGACCGGGTGCGGCCGCTGCGGGCCGAGCACCTCGCCTATGTCATCTACACCTCCGGTTCCACCGGTCTGCCCAAGGGTGTGCTGGTGACCCAGGCCGGGATCGCCGGGTTCGCCGCCGAGGAGACCGATCGCATGGTCGGCGCACCGGACGCGCGGGTGCTGCAGGTGGGTTCACCGTCGTTCGACATCTCGGTGATGGAGTTCCTGCTCGCGGTGAACTCGGCCGCCACCCTGGTGATCGCCGTGCCCGGTCGACACGTCGGTGACGAACTGGCGCGACTGCTTTCGGAGCAGCGGGTCACCCACGCGCTCATGACCCCGTCGGCGCTGGCCGTGCTCGATCCCGCCCGGCTCGAGCACCTGCGCATGGTGATGGTCGGCGGCGAGGCCTGCCCGCCCGAGCTGGTCGCCCGCTGGACCGAGGGCCCGGTGGGCCGCGTGTTCGTCAACGCGTACGGGCCCTCCGAGACCACCGTCGCCACCAACATCAGCGCACCCCTCACCGCCGACACCCCGCTCACCCTCGGCACACCGCTGCGCGGCATCGCCCAGTGGGTGCTCGACAGCAGGCTCCGCCCGGTGCCGGTCGGCGTCACCGGCGAGCTGTACGTGGCGGGCGCCCAGCTCGCCCGTGGCTACCGCGACCGCGCCGCCCTCACCGCCACCCGCTTCGTCGCCTGCCCCTGGGAGCAGGGCGCCCGCATGTACCGCACCGGCGACCTGGTCCGCTGGACTCCCGAAGGCACCCTCGTCTACCTCGGCCGCAACGACGACCAGGTGAAACTACGCGGCTTCCGCATCGAACTCGGCGAAATCGAATCCGCCCTCCTCGCCGACCCGGCGATCCGCCAGGCCGTCGTCCTGGTCCGCCCCGACGCCCACCGCGGCGACCAACTCGTCGCCTATCTCGTTCCGACCACCCGGTCGATACTGTCGAGCGATGGGCCGACGGGTGAGGTGAACCGGATCGGTGCTTCGGTGCCGCATGGGCGTGACCGTCTCGTGGCGCACGCCGAGAAGGTCGGTGTGGTGCCCACGGTCGCGGGCATCCCGGTAGCCGAGGTTACGGCGGAATCATCCGCCGAAGCGACCGTGGTGACTCACGGTGAACGGACTCGTGCTGGATCTGCGTCGGTCGACGGACCGGATGGCGACGGTGAAGCCGGAGTCGCCCAGCTGGATGTCGACGACATCGCGGCGGCGCTGCGTGGACGGCTGGCGGCGCACATGGTGCCGTCGGCGTTCGTGGTGCTCGACGCGTTGCCGTTGACCCCGAACGGGAAGCTGGATCGGCGGGCGTTGCCGGAGCCGGTGTTCGCGGCGCGGGCCTTCCGTGCGCCTGCTGAAGGCGCCGAGTCCGTCGTGGCGCAGGTGTTCGGGGACGTGCTCGGGGTCGAGCGGGTCGGGGCCGACGACGACTTCTTCGCGCTCGGCGGCAACTCGCTGATCGCCACGCAGGTCGCCTCCCGGCTGGCGGCCGTGCTCGGGGTCGACGTCGCTGTGAAGACGCTGTTCGAAGCGTCCACCGTCACCACCCTCGCAGCCCGCCTCGCCGACTCGGCGCCCGACACCGCGCTGCCCGCGTTGACGGCAGTCGCACGGCCGCAACGGATTCCACTGTCCTACGCGCAGCAGCGGATGTGGTTCCTCAACCAGTTCGACGCGGATTCGGTGGCCGACAATATCGCCGCCGCCATCCGCCTGACCGGCGATCTCGACCACGCCGCGTTCGCCGCCGCAGTGGACGCGGTGATCGTCCGGCACGAAGCCCTGCGCACCCGCTACCCGGCCGTCGACGGTATTCCGTTCCAGCAGGTTCTCGACCATTTCTCCGTCGCCCTCGAGCCCGAGGACATCGATCCCGTGACGCTCGACGATCGCGTCCGCGCGCTCGCCGCCGTGCCGTTCGCGGTGGATCAGGAGCCGCCGGTCCGCCTGCGCCTGCTGCGCATCGCCGCCGACGAGCACGTCCTGGTGCTCGTGGTGCACCACATCACCGCCGACGGCTGGTCGGTGGCACCGCTCACCCACGACGTGATGCTCGCCTACGCCGCCCACCGCGCGGGCACCGCACCGGAGTGGACCGCGCTGCCCGTGCAGTACGCCGACTTCGCCCTCTGGCAGCGGGACGCGCTGGGTGCCGAAGACGACCCGTCGTCGCCGATGGCCCGTCAGATCGATTTCTGGACAACAGAACTCGCGGACCTGCCCGAGCTGCTGGCGCTCCCTACCGACCGCCCGCGTCCGGCTGTCGCATCGGGTCGCGGAGCCCGCCACGCCTTCTCGATTCCCGCGACGATCACCGACCGCCTGCGCGCGCTGGCGACCGAGTCCCACGCATCGCTGTTCATGGTGCTGCACGCGGCCTTCGCCACCGCCTTGGCGAAACTTTCGGGCCAGGACGACATTTCGGTCGGCACGCCCGTGGCCGGTCGCGGTGACCAAGCCCTCGACCGGCTCGTCGGCATGTTCGTCAACACCCTCGTGCTGCGCACCCGGATCCCGTCGGATGCCACCTTCACCGAACTCGTCGGCACCGTCCGCGACGCCGACCTGCGCGCACTCACCAATGCCGACGTCACCTTCGACCGGCTCGTGGAGGTGGTCGACCCACCGCGCTCGACCGCACGCCACCCCCTCTTCCAGGTGATGCTCGACTTCCAGAACACCACCCGGACCGAACTCGAACTCGCGGGCCTCACCGCAACCGAAGTCGAGATCGACACCCACACAGCCAAATTCGATCTGCACCTGACGCTGCGCGAAACCTCCGACGGTCTGCTCGCCCGCTTCGAGTACGCCACGGACCTGTTCGACGCGCGGACCATCACAGATTTCAGCACCCGGCTCCTACGGGTGCTGGATACGGTGAGCGCCGATCCCAACGTCGTGATCGGCGACATCGACCTGCTCGGCGCCGCCGAGCGCACCCTGCTGCTCGAAACCTGGAACGACACCGCGTTCCCGGTGATCGAGGGGGCGAACCTGGTCTCGCTGTTCGAGGCGCAGGCCGCCCGCACCCCGGGTGCGACCGCGGTGACATTCGAGGGTCGGTCCCTCACCTATGCCCAGTTCGGTGAGCGGGTCAATCGGCTTGCTCGCCTGCTCATCTCGATCGGTGTGCGCCCCGACCGCACGGTTGCCCTCGGACTGCGCCGCGGCACCGACCTGGTGGTCGCCATGTACGCGGTGCTCACCGCGGGCGGGGCGTACGTGCCGCTCGACCCCGATCACCCCGCCGAACGCATCGCGCAGGTGCTCGACGCCGCCGACCCGGTGTGTGTGCTCACCCGCGCGGCGGACGGCCTGGATCTGGCCCGCGCCGAGCGCGCTGTCGTCCTCGACCTGGATCAGGTCGACACCACCGATCACCCGGCCGATCCGGTCACCGACGGCGACCGCCTCGCCACCCTCACCCCGGACAACGCCGCCTACCTGATCTTCACCTCCGGCTCCACCGGCAAGCCCAAGGGCGTCGTCGTCTCGCACGCGGCGATCGTCAACCGGCTGATCTGGATGCAGGACGCCTACCGCCTCACCCCCGCCGACACCGTCCTGCAGAAGACACCCGCCACCTTCGACGTCTCGGTGTGGGAGTTCTTCTGGCCCTTGCAGATCGGCGCCCGCCTCCTCCTGGCCGTCCCTGACGGTCATCGTGACCCGGCCTACCTCGCGGACCTGATCGACCGCGAAGCCGTCACCGTCGCCCACTTCGTCCCCTCGATGCTCACGGTGTTCGTCGCGGCCTTGGGGGCCGACCTCACCGCGCCGACCGCAACAGCTTCGGGCATTGCACCCTCAACAAACCTCGATGCCCACTCGGATGCTGCCACGTCGGCAGACGTCGGCACGTCCTCGGGCGACTGCGCGCTGGTCGAGCTCGGCATGTCCTCCGACATCGCCACGCGCGCGGATCTCGGAGTCCGCTCGAGTGCCGGAGCGCGTCAGCCTTCCTCGGCCCGGTGCGATTCGCTGCGGCTGGTGTTCGCCTCGGGTGAGGCGCTGGCACCTGCCCCGGCCCAGGTGCTGCGCCGCCTCACCGGTACGGCTGTGCACAATTTGTACGGCCCCACCGAAGCCGCGGTCGACGTGACCTTCCACGAGGTCGTCGACGCCGACGAGGTCACCGTCCCGATCGGCGCCCCGGTCCACAACACCCAGGTCTACGTCCTCGACGCCCGCCTGCGCCCGGTCCCGCCCGGCGTCCCCGGCGAGCTGTACCTGGCAGGTATTCAGCTGGCCCGTGGCTACGCGGGCCGCCCCGACCTCACCGCCGACCGCTTCGTCGCAAACCCGTTCAACCCAGGCGAGCGGATGTACCGCACCGGCGATTTGGTGACCTGGACCGACAATGAGGTGTCCGAGCGCGTCCCGGATCGCCTTCTGGTCCAAGACGACACCTCCGCCACGGATGGCGATGCGGCGCCCGGTCATGCCGGTGATGCGGTGGTCGAGGCGGTCGGCGCCATCTTCGGTGACAGCGCCAACGGTGCCGTGGATGGCTACGTCGCGGCCAGCACGCGGGCGCGCTGTGGACGAGGCGCGCTGAAGTACCTGGGCCGCACCGATTTCCAGGTCAAGTTGCGCGGCCTCCGGATCGAGCTCGGCGAGATCGAAGCCGTGCTGTCGAGGGTGCCCGAGGTTGCCCAGGCCGCGGTACTGGTCCGCGACGACGTGCTGGTCGGCTATCTCGTCGGCGCCCCGGATCTCGAGGTCGTCGAATCGACACTGGCTCGCATCCTCCCGGCCTACATGGTCCCGTCGGCATTCGTGGTGCTCGCCGAGTTCCCGCTGAACGCTTCGGGCAAGCTCGACCGGAAGGCGCTGCCCGCACCGGTTTTCGAGGCCGAGGCATTCCGCGCGCCGTCGACCGAGGTGGAGCGGATCGTCGCCGCCACCTTCGCCGCCGTGCTCGGCTTCCCGGCCGATCGGCAGGTCGGTCTCGACGACGACTTCTTCGCCCTCGGTGGCAATTCGCTCACCGCCACCCAGGTCGTCGCCCGACTCGGCGTCGCCCTCGACACCCAGGTGCCCGTGCGTCTGCTCTTCGACGCGCCGACCGTCCACACACTGGCCGAGCGATGCGCGGCTCTACGCGGCACCGGCGGTCGGGTAGCGCTCACGACTCGTACACGCCCGCAGCATATTCCGCTCTCACCGGCGCAGCGGCGCATGTGGTTCCTCAATCGCTTCCTCGCCGATGCCGACGGTCCCGGCGACGCCGTCGACAACATCCCGGTTGCCCTGCGCCTCACCGGCGACCTCGATATCGCCGCGCTCGAGGCGGCCCTCGCCGATGTGATCGACCGGCACGAAACCCTGCGAACCAGTTACCCCGAGGGCCCTGACGGCGCCGAGCAGCGGATCGCCGCCACTGCCCCGCTCGCGCTGACACCCGAGCCGGTCACCGAGCAGGAACTGTCCGCCCGCCTGCTGGCATGTGCCGCTGTGCGCTTCGACCTGACCGCCGAGATCCCGTTCCGCGCGGCACTGTTCGCGACCGACGACGCGCACGTCCTCGTCCTCGTCGTCCACCACATCGCCGCCGACGGTTTCTCCCTCGGTCCGCTGGCCGCCGACCTGATGACCGCCTACGCCGCCCGCCGCGACGGCATCGCCCCCATCTGGTCGCCGCTGCCGGTCCAGTACGCCGACTACGCCCTCTGGCAGGACGAGGCCCTCGGCGACCCCGCCCAGCCCGGCTCGCTCGCCCACACGCAGCTCGCCTTCTGGCAGCGCACGCTCGCCGGTCTGCCCGAACAGCTGGAACTGCCGACCGACCGGCCACGTCCCGCGGATTCGAGCTACCGAGGCGGCGTGCACCGGTTCCAGATCGACTCCGATCTGCACAGTGAACTGCGGGAACTGGCCCGCAAGCACGAGGCGACCCTGTTCAGCACCGTGCACGCGGCGCTGGCCGTGCTGCTGGCGCGGCTGTCGGGCAGCGGTGACATCGCCATCGGCACGCCGGTCGCCGGTCGCGGCGAGGCCGCCGTCGACGGCCTGATCGGCATGTTCGTCAACACCCTCGTCCTGCGCACCCAGGTCGACCCGCGCGCCGAGTTCGAAACCACCCTCGACGCCGTGCGCGCGGGCGACCTCGACGCCCTCTCCCACGCCGACGTCCCCTTCGAGCAGGTCGTCGAGGCCGTCGATCCGGCACGGGCCCGCAACCGGCACCCGCTGTTCCAGGTGGCTCTCGTCCTGCAGAACTTCACCGTTCCCGCGCTCGACGCGGCCGGATTGCACGCGGCCCCCGTCGATTTCGACGCCGCCGTCGCGAAGTTCGACCTGCAGTTCACCCTGCGCGAATCCGACGACATCGACGGTCGCGCCGACGGCATGGCGATCGAGATCGCCTACGCCACCGACCTGTTCGACGAATCGAGCGTGGCCGTCCTCGCCCGCCGCTTCACCCAGGTGCTGGCCGCTGTCGTCGCGGATCCGACCGTCGTCGTCGGCGACATCCAGTTGCTCAGCGCCGAGGAACAGCAGCGCACGCTGTACGACTGGGCGAGCGTCGAGGCCGCGGTGGGCGAGACCGGCGACAGCATGATCGACCGGTTCGCCCGCGCCGCCCGCATCGATCCGCAGGCCGTCGCGGTGAAGGCAGGGGAGCGGCAGCTCACCTACGCCGAGCTCGATGCCTGGTCCAGCCGCCTCGCCCGGCGGCTCGTCGCGGCAGGTGTCGGCCCGGAAACGCTGGTGGCCGTCGCGCTTCCGCGCACCGTCGAACTCACCGTCGCGCTGCTCGCGGTGCTGAAGGCCGGTGGCGGTTACCTGCCGATCGACCCGAACTATCCCGCCGACCGCATCGAGTACGTCCTCGACGACGCCCGCCCGCTGTGCGCCGTCGCCAATGCGGAGACCGGCCTGCCGCGCGACTGGTTCGGCGGACCCGTGATCGACCCGAACTGCGGCAACCTGGCCGACTTCGGTGCCGAACCGCTCACCGACGCCGATCGCCGTGCCCCGCTCGCACCCGCGCACACGGCCTACGTCATCTACACCTCCGGTTCCACCGGCCGCCCCAAGGGCGTGCAGGTGCCGCACGCGAACGTGCTCGCGCTGCTGGACAATACGGCCGCGAAGTTCGCGTTCGGGCCGTCGGACGTGTGGACGATGTTCCACTCCTACGCCTTCGACTTCTCGGTCTGGGAACTGTGGGGCGCCCTGCTGCACGGCGGCTCGATCGTGCTCGTCGACTACTACACCTCCCGCTCACCCGAACAGTTCCGCGAACTCTTGATCCGCGAACAGGTCACCGTCCTCAACCAGACCCCGTCGGCCTTCTATCAGCTCATCGCCGCCGATCTGGACACCCCAGCCATCGCCGCCGATGGCGTCGCGCCCGCCGTCGCTGTCGATCCGGTCGCATGCGCCACCGATGCGGACCGGCCGTGTGACCCGCCCGCCGGTGCCGAATCCGGCAGTGGGGACGCCGACCCGGATGCGCTTCCTGCGGGCGGCAGGGCAGACCGCGTCACGGCGAATGCGCAGGGACCGCGTGGCTCGGCTGAGGGTGCTCCCGCCGACTTCGCCCTACGCGCGGTGATTTTCGGTGGTGAAGCGCTGGAACCGCAGCGACTGGATGCTTGGTTCGCCCGCCATCCGCACACGCCTCGACTGGTGAATATGTACGGCATCACCGAGACCACCGTGCATGTGTCCTACCGCGAGATCACCCCGGACACCGGCTCGGCCAGCGTGATCGGCGGCGCCATCGCCGGACTCACCGTGCGCGTCCTCGATTCGCGGCTGCGTCCCGTTCCGGCGGGCGTGCCCGGTGAAATCTACGTGTCCGGCCCACAGTTGGCGCGTGGTTACCTGAACCGACCCGACCTGACCGCGAGCCGATTCGTCGCCGACCCGTACGGCCCGCCCGGTGCCCTCGCGTACCGGTCCGGCGACCTGGCCCGCTGGAAGGCCACCGGCGACGGCGCCGACCTCGAGTACCTCGGTCGTGCCGACCAGCAGGTGAACCTGCGCGGCTTCCGGGTGGAACTCGGAGAGATCGAGGCGGCGTTGCTGAACAGCTCGGCGGCCCCCCGTGAAGTCGCGGTGCTGGTGCGCACGGACCTCGTCGACGAGCCGAGAATCGTGGCCTACCTCGTGCCGGGCACCGCGCACATCGATACCTCGGCGCTGCGCCAGGAACTGTCGCGCGCACTGCCCGAGCACATGCTTCCGGCCGCGGTCGTGCCCGTCGAGCGGATTCCGCTGACGGTCAACGGCAAACTCGACCGGGCCGCGCTGCCCGCGCCGGTCTTCGAGACCACCGTGTACCGCAAGCCCGCCACCGTCACCGAGGAGATCGTGGCCGCGGTCTACGCCGAGGTACTCGGCACCGGTGACCAACCGGTCGGCGCCGACGACGACTTCTTCGCCCTCGGCGGCAGCTCCCTGCTGGCCGCCAAGGCCGTGGCCCGCATCGGCGCGGCACTGGACCGTAGGGTCGGGGTGCGCGCCCTGTTCGAGGCGCCGCGCGTCGCCGACCTGGCCGCCGCCGTCGACACGCAGGCGAAGGTGGACCGTCCCGCCCTGGTCGGCCGGGCACGCCCCGACCGCCTGCCGCTCTCGCCCGCCCAGCAGCGCATGTGGTTCCTCAACCGCTTCGACCGCACCTCGGTGGCCTACAACATCCCGTTCGCGCTCCGCCTCACCGGCGACCTGAACATCCCCGCCCTCCAAGCGGCCGTTGCCGATCTGATCGCCCGGCACGAGTCCCTGCGCACCATCTACCCCGAGGTCGACGGCACCCCCACCCAGTCGATCGTCCCCGCCGCGCAGGCCATCGCACCCGCCCACCCGACGGCTGACGCGTCGGGCACCGGCCACGCTGCGCAGGCGATCGCCCTTGCTCGCCCGACGGCCGACGTGTCCGGCACCGACCGTGCTGCGGAGGCGATCGCTCTTGTCCGCCCGACGGCCGACGCGTCCGGCACCGGCCACGCCTCGCACTCCGGCGCGATCCCGGCCCTGAACCCGGTCGAGATCACCGACGAGGCGCTGCCGCACACGATTCGGGAGCTCGCCGAGACCACCTTCGACGTCACCGCCGAGATCCCGGTCCGGCTGCGCCTGCTCCGCCTCGGCGAGTCCGAGTTCGTGCTGGCGGCGGTCCTGCATCACATCGCCGCCGACGGTTCATCGGTCGCACCGTTCGTCGCCGATCTGATGCGCGCCTACACCGCCCGGCTGGCCGACACCGCGCCCGGCTGGACGCCGCTCGCCGTCCAGTTCGCCGACTACGCCCTCTGGCAGCGTGAACTCCTCGGCGACGACAGCGACCCTGAATCGGTCGCCGCCCAGCAACTCGCCTTCTGGCAGCGACAGCTCGCTGGCCTCCCGGATCAGCTGGCGCTGCCGACCGATCGTCCGCGCCCGGCCCGGCAGAGCCTGCGCGGCGACAAGGTGACCTTCACCGTCGATGCCGACCTGCACGCCGGGCTCGTCGCGCTCGGCCGCGCGCACGGCGCCACCCTGTTCATGGTGGTGCACGCGGCCTTCGCCGCCCTGCTCGCACGGTTCTCCGGCACCGGCGACATCGCCGTCGGCACCCCGACCGCCGGACGCGGTGAGGCCGAACTCGACGAGGTCATCGGCATGTTCGTCAACACGCTGGTGTTGCGTACCCCGGTGACACCTTCGGCGCCGTTCACCGAGCTGCTGAGCACGGCACGCACCGCCGACATCGCCGCCTTCGCCCACGCCGATGTGCCGTTCGAGCGCCTGGTCGAGGTGCTCAACCCGGTCCGGTCCACGGCCAGGCACCCGCTGTTCCAGGTCGGCTATTCCTTCCAGAACCACGACCGCGGTCACCTGGAGTTGCCGGGTCTGTCCGTCTCCGACATCGAATTCGATTCCGGCGTCGCACAATTCGATCTGCATCTGTTCGCCTTCGACAACTACACCGCCGACGGCACACCCGCGGGCATCGACATGGTGCTCGGCTACGCGACCGATCTGTTCGACGACAGCACGGTCGAGCGGTTCGCCGCGTCCCTGCGCCGGATCCTCGAATCCGTCACCGCGACACCGGAAGCGCTCGTCGGTGACCTCGACCTGCTCGGCGCCGACCGCGCGCGTGTGCTCGACACCTGGAACGCCACCGCCCACCCCGTCGCTCCGGCCACGCTGGCCGACCTCGGCGCCCGGCAAGCGGCGCGGACGCCGGACGCGACCGCCCTGATCGACGCGGATACCGGAGAATCCCTGGACTACCGCACCTTCGACGCCCGGGTGAACCGCATCGCCCGCCTGCTCATCGCCGAAGGCGTCGGCCCGGAACGCACCGTGGTGCTCGCCATGCGCCGGGGGCTCGACCTGGTGATCGCCATGCACGCCGTGGTCCGTGCCGGTGGTGCGTACGTGCCGATCGACCCGGACCACCCGGCCGACCGCATCACCTACATCATCGAGACCGCCGCACCGATGTGTGTGCTCACCACCGTCGCGGACGGTGTGCCCGTCACGGTGAACGTTCCCGTCTTCGAGCTCGATCATCGTGCGCTGGAAGAGGTGACGAACGCGCCGATCACCGATGCCGAGCGCATCACCCCGCTGCGCCCGGAGCACCCCGCGTACGTCATCTTCACCTCCGGCTCCACCGGTCTCCCCAAGGGCGTCACGGTTCCGCACGCGGCGATCGTCAACCAGCTCGCCTGGCTGCACGACCGGTTCACCATGACCGACACCGATCGGGTGCTGCTGAAAACCCCGGCGACCTTCGACCTCTCGGTGTGGGAGTTCTGGTCCCCGCTCACCAGCGGCGGCGCGCTGATCGTCACTCGCCCGGGCGATGAACGCGAACCAGAACGTCTGCGCGACACCATGAGCCGCTACGGCGTCACGGTGCTGCACGCCGTCCCATCACTGATCGGCATGCTCCTCGCCAGTGCCAGTGCCAGTTCTGATGCCAGCGCGATGGCGCTGTCCGCTGTCGCGGCCCATGCTGCCGACTCTGCCCGGTCCGTCAGCACCATCGGCACCGGTGCGGTGACAGCTGGGGCGCTTTCCGCCGATCGGGCGGCCACGTCTTCGACCACCATCGGCACCGGCGCGGTGACTGCTGCGGCGTTGTCCGCGGATCAGGCGGCCACGTCCTCAACCACCATCGACATCGTTGCGACGGCAGCCGCGGCGCATTCCCCAGCGGTTGTCTCTCCAACCGCAGCCGACGCCGACGCGCCCACCGCAACAGTCCTGCCCCGGTCGCTGCGCGCGGTCCTAGCCATCGGCGAAGCGCTACCGGCCGCGATCGCTACCCAGTTCCTGGCGTGCGGCACCTCGGCTCACCTGCACAATCTGTATGGCCCCACCGAGTCCGCTGTGTCGATTACGGAGTACGAAGTCGCGCAGCACCCTTCGCATGTGGTTCCGATCGGTTCGCCCGAATGGAACAGTGCGGTGTACGTGCTGGATACCCGGCTCAACCCGGCGCCGATCGGGGTGGCGGGCGAGCTGTATCTGGGCGGCGCGCAGCTGGCCCGTGGCTACCACGGCCGCTACGCCCTGACCGCCGATCGCTTCGTCGCCAACCCCTTCGAGCCGACCGGGACACGCATGTACCGCACCGGCGACATCGTCCGCTGGCGCGACGACGGCACCCTCGATTACCTGGAACGCGCCGACTTCCAGGTCAAGATCGGTGGCTTCCGGATCGAGCTCGGTGAGGTCGAAACGGCCCTGTTGCGCTGCACCGATGTGCGTGCGGCGGTCGCGATCGCCAAGGACGACGACCGCGCGGGCACCCGCCTGATCGCCTACGCGGCGGTTGCCGACCACACCCCCGGTGACGAGCAGTCCATCGCGTCGCGCCTGCGTGGCGAACTCGCCGAGCAACTGCCCGCCTACATGGTCCCCGCCGCCGTGGTGGTGCTCGACAGCCTGCCGCTCAATGCCAACGGCAAGGTCGACCGTGCCCGACTGCCCGCACCGGCCTTCACCGAGGCGGCCTTCCGCGCACCGGTCACCGCCCTGGAACAGCTTGTCGCACAAGTCTTCACCGAGGTGATCGACTGCCCGAGCGCAGGCTTGGACGATGACTTCTTCGCCCTCGGCGGCAACTCGTTGATGGCGACCCGCCTGGCCGCCCGGCTCGGCGCGGCACTCGGCACCCAGGTGCCGGTGGCGGCCGTCTTCGAGGCACCGACCGTCGCGGCCCTGGCCGAGCGGCTGGCCGCCGCCGAGCGCACGGGCGCGCGTCCGCCGCTCACCCGGCGCGCGGAGGCCGGACCGGCCGTACTCTCGCCCGCTCAGCAGCGCATGTGGGTGCTGCACCAGCTGTCCCCGCAGTCGGCGGCGTATCACATTCCGGCCGCCATCCGCCTCACCGGCGAGCTCGACCTGCCCGCCATGCAGGCCGCGATCGCCGACCTGCTCGCCCGCCACGAGAGTCTGCGCACTCGGTACCCGGACACCCCGAACGGGCCGGTGCAGCAGGTGCTGCCCGCGTGGTCGTCGGCGGTCGACCTGACACCCATCCCGGTCGCCGCCGACGAGGTGGAGGCGCGCATCACCGCCCTGGTGGCCCAGCCGTTCGACATCACCGCCGCGCCGCCGGTGCGGGTGGCGCTCTACGGGCTCGGCGCGCAAGAGCACGTGCTGGTCGTCGTCGTCCACCACATCAGTGGTGACGGTTACTCGATCGCACCGCTGACCCGGGATCTGGTGCGCGCTTACGTCGATCGTGCTCATGGCAACGAACCGGGCTGGGCGCCACTGGAAATCCAGTACAGCGATTTCAGCGTCTGGCAGCGCACCATGCTCGGTGACGAGCGCGACCCGGACAGCGTGCTGTCCCAGCAGCTGCGGTATTGGTCGCAGGAACTCGCGGGCGCACCGGAACTTCTGTCGCTCCCGACCGACCGCCCCCGCTCCACGCGACGCGAGACGCACGGCGCTGCTGTCGAATTCACTGTCGATTCAGCACTGACCCGACGCCTCGACCAGGTGGCGCGCGGCAACAACACCACCTTGTTCACCGTCGTCCACAGTGCCCTCGCCGTGCTGCTCGCCAAGCAGTCGGGCAGCAGCGACATCACTGTCGGTACCCCCGTGGCCGGTCGCGGTGCGCGCGAACTCGACGACCTCGTGGGTATGTTCGTCAACACCGTCGTGCTGCGTACCGAGGTCGACTCCCGTGCCCCGTTCACCGACCTGCTCGCCCAGGCCCGCCGCCGCGACCTGGCCGCCCTCGCACACGCCGACGTCCCGTTCGAGCAGGTGGTCGACGCGCTCGGCCGCACCAGGTCGGGCGCCTACACGCCGCTGTTCCAGGTGATGCTCACCTTCCAGAACATGCCACCGGGCAGCATCGAACTACCCGGCCTACGCGTGCAGCCGCTCGATCCGGGCCTGCCCGAAGCCAAGTTCGACCTGCACCTGACCGCCGTGCAGCGCTACGACGCCGACGGCGAACTCGACGGCCTCGATATGCATTGTGGTTACGCCACAGACCTTTTCGACGCGAAGACCATCCGGGTGCTCACCGAGCGATTCCGCAAGGTGCTCGCCGCCGTCGCCGCCGATCCCGCCGTGGTGGTTCGGGCCATCGACGTGCGCACCGACGCCGAGCAGGCACCCACCGCACCGACCACCGCCGACCTGCCGAGCCTGATCGGCTCCGCGGCGCGCGTGGCGCCGGCGACCGTGGCATTCGTCCACGGCGAGCACGCCATCTCCTTCGCCGAACTCGACGCCAAGCTCACCGCCGTGAGCCGGTCGATGGGCGCGAAGATGAAACCCGAAGCGCTGATCAACGTCGCGCTTGCCGGGCTGGTGCCCGGCGTGCTCGGCGCCCTCGGCGCGGCGGGTCTGGCCACCACTTTGCACACATTGGTGACCGATGCCGCCGCGGTGATCGCCGGGGCGGGGTCGGCTGACGACTCGGAAGGACAACTCTGATGTCGCACACGAATTCGGTCACGTCCGCCGTCGGGTTCGACACGTTCTCGCGGGAACTGACGAACGAAGACGGGCGTGATCCGGCGACCCTGCTCGCCGCGTTCATCGACCAGGTCGCCGACGACCCCGATGCCCCGGCCGTGGTGGACGGCGAACACGTCCTCACCTACGCCGAGGTCGCCGAGCGGGCCGAGGAACTGGCGGCGGTGCTGGTGCGACATCGTGCGGGCCCCGAGACCACGGTGGCGGTGTGCCTGCCGCGCTCCACTGAGCTGGTGGTGGCCGTGCAGGCCGTGGTCGCCTCGGGGGCCGCGTTCGTGCTGCTCGACCCCGACGCGCCCGCCGACCTGCGAAACCGCACCCTCGCGCTGGCGGCGCCCGTCTTGCTGCTCGCCGGGGCCGCCACGCCTTCGACGGGTGATCTCGATACCGCCGAACCGGTCGCGGTTGGTGCGGTACAGGGTATTTCCGTGCTGGCCGTCGGAGGCTCCGGTGCGCTGCCCGTCGAAGAATCCCGTTCGCTACCGGGGCCCGGTGCCGACAACCCCGCCTACCTCGTCGTCGACCCGACCGCATCGACCGCAGTAGTGGTCGGACACCGTGCGGCACAGGCAAATTCGGTATGGCGGTACCGACTCTGCGGCATCGGGGCAGGTGACTCCGTGCTGTGGCACGCACCCTTGGGGTCGCAGGCGGCGATCGGTGAACTTCTGCTCGCCCTGCAATCTGGCGCGGCCCTCGTGCTGCCGGTCGGGTCCACCCTCGCCCAGTCCGTCGCCGAAACCCGCGTGACCACAGCGGCATTCGACGCGGTTCAGCTGGCCGAGTTGACCGACCTACCCGACGCCGAGGAATTGCTCGACTCGCTCCGCGTGGTGCTGGCGCGCGGCGCGACCCTTCCGGCCAGGACCGCCGCCGCCCTGCGGTCGGTGAGCGGCGCGACACTGTGGCAGGTCTACGGCAAACCCGAAACCGCTGGCGAGGTCGTCGCACACGAGGTGACCGGTGCCGACCTGGAGGTGGTGCCGCTCGGTTGCGCCGCCGACGACGTCGAACTGCTCGTTCTCGACGAACACCTCGAGCCCGTCGCCGACGGTGCGGTGGGTGAACTGTACGTCTCCGGTGTGCAGTTGGCGCGTGGCTACCTCGGACGTCAGGCGACCGCCGCCACCTTCCTCGCCAACCCCATCGGCCCCGTCGACGACCGCATGTTCGCCACCGGCGACCTCGTGCGCCGCAGGCCGCCGGGGGAGGGGTGGACCGCCGAGCTCGAATACGTCGGACGCGTCGACGAGCGGGCCGACCGGTACGCCGTCGTCCCGACGCGCGGCGGGCTGCCCGGTGAACTGCTGCTCGACGAGTTCGAAGCACAGGCCGCCGCGACGCCGTTCGACCCGGCCGTCGTGCACGCGGCGGGCGCCGCGTCGATCATCACCTACGGCGATCTCGACCGGCGGACCAATCAGCTCGCCCGCCACCTGACCGCCCTCGGCATCGGCCCCGAATGCCCGGTGCTCGTGGACATTCCGTGCTCACTGGAGCTGGTCGTCGGCGTGTACGCGGTGCTGAAGGCCGGTGGTGCGGTGGTGCCGGTGGAGGGCGGGGTGCTGCCGCCGGTCGTCGGGCCAGCGCTCCTCGTCACCGTCGCCGGGCGCGAACACACCGCGGTGTACGACATTCCGCGCGTCGTCCTCGACGAGGTGGCGCTGTCGGACTATTCCGACGAACCCATCACCCCCGGCGAGCGGCGCACCCCCGTGCTGCCGCAGCATCCGGCCTTCGTGCTGTATCCGCGCGGCGCCGGGCAGGGCGTCACCGTCAGCCATGCGGCGGCCGTGCACCGGATCACCGCCATGCAGAGCAGGCACGGACTCACCGGCCGCGACGTGTATCTGCACCAGGCCACCGAATGGCACGGGTACGTGCTGCCGTTGCGGGTCGGTGCCACCGTCGTCCTCACCGAACCTCCTGATCCGGGCAGGTTGACCGACCTCGTCGTCACCTACGGCATCACCGCCGCCGACTTCACCCCGCAGCGGCTCACCGAATTCACCGAGCACCTCACCGGTGTGCCCGACCGCGTGCCGACCCTGCGCAGCGCGGTCGTGCTCGGCGCACCGCTGCGTGCGGCGCAGATCCGTGACTTCGCCGCCGTCTCCGGCGCGCACCTGCACCACGACTACGGTCGCGCCGAAGCGACGGTCACCCTCAGCTACCCCGACGAACCGCGCACCGACCTGGGTGAACCCCCGCGGGTCCGCGTTCGTGAGTGGAATCGGCGCGTCTACGTGCTCGACGCGCAGTTGCGCCCGACCAGCCCCGGCGTCGCCGGTGAGCTGTACCTGTCCGGTGCGCAACTGGCCCGAGGCTACCGCGACGACCCGACCGTCACCGCCGACCGCTTCGTCGCCAACCCCTTCGGCATCCCCGGCGAACGCATGTTCCGCACCGGCGAACGCGCCCGCTGGGAGATCGACGGAACCACCGCCGCTCTGGTCCGCCTCGGCACTACCAACCCCACCAGGAAGGCCCTCCCATGACCAACCCGTTCGACGACGACAACGCCCAGTTCTACGTCCTCGTGAACTCCGAAGGCGAACACTCCCTCTGGCCGACCTTCGCCGCCGTTCCCGGCGGCTGGACCGTGGCCTTCGGCGCCGCCCCCCGCACCTCCTGCCTGCACTACGTCGAGTCCCACTGGCTCGACATGCGCCCCAACTCCCTCATCGCCGCCATGGCCACCGACCCCCGCCCCGAGTAGGGGTTCTCGCGTCCCGGTGTCCGCCCATGAGTCCGGCTTGCTGGTCGGGCGAGTTCGCTAGGCTTGCCGCATGTCGATCCCGTGGCGCGGCCGATTTCAGGACTCCCCGATCACCTGGGAGCAGTTCCTCGACATCGATGAAGAAACACGTCGTGGGTTGGAAATAGTCGACGGATATGTAGTTCCCCGTGAGCAGCGTGATGCACGGCACCAGAAGGTTGCCAGTCGATTGTCGAACGCCATCGAGGAATCGGCAGTCGAGGAGATGCGAAGCAACGGCGACACATGCATTGAAACCAATACCGAGACCAGCGTGTTGCTGTGGGAGATGCCACCGACCGCGCGCATCCCCGACGTGGTCGTCAACCGCTGTCTCGACGACTTCGACCAGCTCACCGCCGACCGCGTGCTCATCGTGGTCGAGGTGGTGTCTCCGGGGTCCGGACGCCGCGACCGCATCCACAAGATGGCCGACTACGCGGACGCGGGCATCCCGCACTACTGGATCGTCGAATTCGACAAGGTCGGCGCGGTGAGCATCGAGCGCTACGCCCTGGAAATCCGCAAACGCGCATACACCCACGTGGAAACCACCCACCGCGACGGACACGGTCTCGCGGTCGACATCACCGCCCCCTTCCGAATCCTCATCGACTGGTCCCAACTCACCGTCGCTCCACGCCTGTGAACGGACTCAGCCGAGGAGGACCCGGCGCATGAGGTAGGTGACCCGGGCGCGCCCGGCCAGGGGGGTGTTGCCGAAGGCTTGGCCGAGGTCGATGACCATGGCGAAAGCCGCGTGGACGAGGAAGCGAGCCTCGGCGGGGGTGAGGGCCGGGCGGACCTCGCGGACCAGGCGGGCCCATTCCTGGACGCTGAGGCGCTGGATATTGCGCAGGACGGCGCGTTCCTCGGCGGGGACGTGGCCGAATTCGGCGTAGTAGACCACCGCGAGGGCGCGTTCGTCGAAGGTGTCGGCGACGAACTGGTCGATCAGCACATCGAGGGCGGCGGCACTGTGTGGGGTGCTCGCGACGGCGGGACCGATGGCGCCGGACACCCGGTCGGCGGCGCGGCGGAACGCGGCGGCGAGGATGTCGCTCTTCCCACGGTAGAAGCGGTAGACCGCCGACGCGGCGGAAAGCCCTGCGGCGGAGGCGATGTCTTCCACACTCACATTCGGGTAGCCGCGTTCGTGGAACAGCTCGACCGCTTTGCGCAGCAGCAGTTCGTGTTTGAACGCGGCGGGAATCTGTGCCCGCACCGACTGTTCGGAAACCGTTGCGGCAGGCGGAAGTTCACACTCGTGCAACGACATGCACGCCGAGCCGAGCAGCTTGTGCACCGCCCGCGCGGGGAGGGCGGCGTGGTGGTCGGCGAGGCTGGTGACCACGCCGAACATGGCCGTGGACACCAGCCGTAGCTCCTCGGCACTGAGTTCCGGACGCAGGACGGCGAGTTCACGGTCGAACCCGGCGAGGACGGAACTCTGCTGCCGATCCAGAACCGCCCGGTCGGCGGGCTCGAGATAGCGCCCCTCCCAGCGCACCAACGTGACGGTCGCCCGGTTCTCGAGGGTGGCGCCGATGAGCCCGGCGAGCCTGTGCCGCAACCGTTCCGGTGCCGACCTGACCTCGGCGGGTACCTCCACGGCCGTGGTGAACGCCTGGCCGACCCGCAGCAGTTCCTCCCGGAACAACGCGTACTTGCTCGGGTAGTGCCGGTACAGCGCGGCCGAGCTGATGCCGAGCGCGGCCGCGATGTCTTCCATGCTCACCCCGTGATACCCGGCGGCCCCGAACGCCGCCGCCGAGGTGGCCGCGATCTGCGCGCGCCGATTCTTCGGCCTGCGCCGCACACCATCGACTACCGACCCACGTGCCCCACGAGACTCGCCGCCATTCATACCCGAAGTGTATTAAACCGTGTCGGAGGGGGTGATCCGGGCATACCAGTCGAGCAACGCCGGGTCGTCGACGGCGCTCCGCTCCACCACGCGAGCCGGGTCGGCGCCCTGGAAGAGCTTCTTGATGGGCACCTCGAGCTTCTTGCCGGTGCGGGTGTGCGGAACCCCGGGGGCCTCGCGGATCTCGTCGGGGACGTGCCTGGGTGAGACCTCGCTCCGGATGGCGGCATTGATCCGGGCTTTCAGCTCGTCGGTGAGCTCGGCACCGGGTGCGAGCACGACGAACAGCGGCATCCAGTAACCGCCGTCGGGCTGTTCGGCCCCGATCACCAAGGCCTCGGCGACTTCCGGGAACTGCTCGACCACCTGGTAGATGTCGGCGCTGCCCATCCGGATACCGTGCCGATTGAGGGTGGAGTCGGAGCGTCCGTGTACCACCACGCTGCCGTGTTCGGTGAGCGTGATCCAGTCGCCGTGGCGCCACACGCCGGGATAGGTGTCGAAATAGGCGTCGCGGTAACGCTTTCCGTCCTCGTCACGCCAGAAATGAACCGGCATCGACGGCATCGGCTCGGTCACCACGAGCTCACCGACCTCGCCGCGCACCGGCTCGCCCTGTTCGTCGAACGCGTCGAGAGCAACCCCGAGGTACGGTGCCGACAGCTCACCCGGCCACACCGGGACGGTCGGCGTGCCACCGGCGAAGGCCGATACCACGTCCGTGCCACCGCTGATCGAACTCACCTGCACACGCGGGCCGACGTTCTCGCTCAGCCACAGCGCGCTCGTCTCCGGCAGCGCCGAACCGGTGATGCCGACGGTGCGCAGGGCGGCCAGGTCGTGATCGGTGCGCGGCACCGCACCGGCCTTGATGCAGCCGAGCACATACCCTGGGCTGGTGCCGAATACGGTGGCACCGACCTGGGCGGCGATGCGCCACAACGCATCCGGACCGCCCGCTGTGGGGCTGCCGTCGTACGTGACGATGGTCGCGCCTGCCAACAACCCGGCGACCTGGAAGTTCCACATCATCCAGCTCGGGCTGGTGTACCAGAAGAAGACATCATCGGTGCCGATATCGGACTGCAGCGCAACGGCTTTGAGGTGCTCGAGCAGCACGCCACCGTGGCCGTGGACGATGCCCTTGGGCAGTCCCGTCGTGCCGGAGGAGAACACGATCCACAGCGGATGATCGAAATCGACCGGGGTGGTTTCGATGATGCCGAAATTCTCGTCGGTGACTGTGTCGGCCCAGGCCAGTGCGTCCGGCACCGAGAGACCGAGCTGAGGCACGACGACGGTCGCGCGCAGACCGGGCAGCCCTTCTCGCAGCGCGGCGATATCGGCTCGCTTGTCGTGGTCCTTGCCGCCGAAACGGTAGCCGTCGGCGGTGACGAGCACCGTCGGGTCGAGTTGTCCGAGCCGGTCGAGCGCGGCCTTGGCGGAGTAGTCCTGTCCACAGGCGCTCCACACCGCGCCGATGCTCGCGGTCGCGAGGAAGGCGACGACCGCCTCCGGGATGTTGGGCAGATAACCAACCACCCGGTCACCCGCCTCGACCCCCTGTTCGCGCAGGGTGCGGGCGAAAACGGTGACCTGCTCGATGAGGTCCGACCACAGGATCTCGCGCGGTTCGGCGTCCTCGTGCAGCGCGATGATCGCGGGCCTGCCGAACTGGGCCATCCGGACGATCTGGTCGACGTAGTTCAACCGGGTGCCCGGAAACCACTGCGCACCAGGCATTTCCCGGGTGCCGAGGACCTCGCCCGCCGTCTCACCGAGTTCGAAGTAGTCCCACAGCGCCTGCCAGAAACCCTCGAGGTCGTCGACCGACCACTGCCACAGGGCCCGGTAGTCCGGATAGGCGAGGCCGGTGCGGGCGGTGACGAACGCGGCGAAATCGGTGATCCGGGCAGCCGCGATGTCGTCGTCGGTCGGTACCCATTGTGGTTGCACTGGCGTGGTCCTCCTCGGTTCAGGACAGGTCGGCGCGGCGCACGATCTGCTCGGCATGACGCAATACCGGTGCGTCCACCATGCGCCCTTCGAAGGCGAATACGCCACGGTGGTTCGGGACTTCCGCGAGAACTCTCCGCGCCCAGTCGGTTTCGGCCTCGGAAGGCGCGTACCCGGCGCGGATCACCGGAACCTGACTCGGGTGGATGGCGACTTTGCCGTCGAAGCCGACCGCGACCGCGTCGAGCGTTTCCGCCGCCAGACCGTCCAGGTCCTTGATGTTCAGATACACCGAATCCAGCGCGAACCGGCCGAACGCCTTGGCGGCGAGCAGGCTGGTGGAACGCACGTGCCGGGCGATGTCGCGGTAGCTGCCGTCGGCGTGCCTGCTGGCATTGCCGCCGAGCCCGGCGATCAGGTCCTCCGCGCCCCACATCACGCCGATGGCATTGTCCACCTGCACCGATTCGGTGACCCGCACCGCCCCGAGCGGTGATTCGACCAGCACGATCACCTCGCATTCGGCGAGGTTTCTGACCTGTTCGGCGGATTCGCACTTGGGCAGCATCACGCGCCGGTACTCGGTCCTCGCCAGGACGGCGAGGTCCTCGGCATGGTCGTCGGTGCCCGCCGCGTTCACCCGGATCACGGTGTGCTGTGGGTCGAGCGGGGTGTCGAGCAGCGCCTGCCTGGCCGCGGCCTTGTCGGCGGGGGCCACGCCGTCCTCGAGGTCGAGAATCACCACATCGGCGGCCGCGGCGGCCTTGGCGAAGCGTTCGGGGCGGTCGGCGGGGCAGAAGAGCCAGGCCGGACCCGCCGGTTGCCAGATCCTCATGCGGTCGGCGCCTTGCGGACCAGGGTCTGCCGGACAGCGGTGGCGACCACCACACCGTGCTGATTGCGCGCGGTGTGCGCCAAGCTGACGATTCCCTCACCGGGGCGGCTCTTGGACTCGCGCTTGTCGGTGACCAGGGTTTCGGCGTACATGGTGTCGCCGTGGAACAGCGGGGCGGGCACGGTCATCTCCGAGAAGCCGAGGTTGGCGACCAGGGTGCCCTGGGTGAGCTGGGCGACCGAGAGCCCGACCAGGGTCGAGAGCGTGAACATCGAGTTCACCAGCCGCTGATTGAACGGCGGCTGCGCGTCGGCGAACGAGGCGTCCAGATGCAGGGCCTGGGTGTTCATCGTCAGCGTGGTGAACAGGACGTTGTCGGCCTCGGTGATGGTGCGGCCGGGGCGGTGCTCGTACACCGTCCCGATCTCGAACTCCTCGAACCACAGGCCGCGCTGGACGACGCGCCTGGTCTCGCTCACAGTCCCAGCTCCCTAGCGATCAGCATCAGCTGCACCTCCGTCGTGCCCTCACCGATTTCCAGGATCTTGCTGTCACGGTAGTGCCTGGACACCAGGTACTCGTTCATGAAGCCGTTGCCGCCGAAGATCTGGGTGGCGTCGCGGGCGTTGTCCATCGCGGCCTCGCTGGCGACCATCTTCGCGATCGAGGCCTGCTTCTTGAAGGGTTTGCCCGCCAGCATGAGCGCGGCCGCGTCGTAGTAGGCGGTGCGCGCGGTGTGGGCCCGGGCCTCCATCCGGGCGATCTTGAACGCGATGGCCTGGTTGCGGCCGATGGCCTGGCCGAACGCCTGCCGCTCGCCCGCGTACCGCACACTCTCGTCCACACAGCCCTGCGCGGCGCCGACCGCGAGCGCGGCGATGGCGATGCGGCCCTCGTCGAGGATGCGCAGGAAGTTGGCGTAACCGCGCCCACGCTCACCGAGCAGGTTCTCGCGCGGCACCCGCACATCGGTGAAGCTCAGCGGATGGGTGTCGGAGGCGTTCCAGCCGACCTTGTTGTACGCGGGCTCGGCCACGAATCCCGGGGTCGAGGTCGGCACGAGGATCGTGGAGATCTCCTTCTTGCCGCCGTTGTTGCCGGTCACCGCGGTGACGGTGACCAGGCGGGTGATGTCGGTGCCCGAGTTGGTGATGAACTGCTTGCTGCCGTTGATCACCCAGCTGTCACCGTCCTCGACGGCCGTTGTCCTGGTGCCACCGGCGTCGCTGCCCGCGTCGGGCTCGGTGAGACCGAAACCGGCCAGCGCCTGCCCGCTGGTGAGCTGGGGCAACCACTCCGCGCGCTGGTCGTCGTCGCCGAACCGGTAGATGGGCATGGCGCCGAGGGAGACACCGGCTTCGAGGGTGATGGCCACGCTCTGGTCGACCTTGCCGAGTTCCTCCAGCGCGAGACAGAGGGCGAAGTAGTCGCCGCCCATGCCGCCGAAGTCCTCGGGGAACGGCAGGCCGAACAGGCCCATGTCGGCCATGCCTGCCACGACCTCGTACGGAAAGCTGTGGTCGGCATCGTGTTTCGCCGACACCGGGGCGACGACCTGCTGAGCGAAGTCGCGCACGGTGAGGGCGAGCTGACGGTATTCCTCCGGCAGGGAACCGGTGGACAGGTAGTCGGTCATGCGGTGGTTCCTTCACTGTCGGCGTCGGCCGTGTTCACGTCGGCGGGATGGGCGACGACGCGCACCAGCACTTGGTCCAGCTTCACCTGGGTGCCCGGCGAGGCCAGCACCTCCACGGTGCCCGCCACCGGTGCGGTGAGGGTGTGCTCCATCTTCATGGCCTCGATCACGATCACCGGATCGCCGACGGCGACCGTCGCGCCGTTCGCGACCGGTGCCGCGATCACCGAACCGGGCATGGGACTGCGGATTTCGGCGTCACCGACATGCGCGGCATCCCCACGCACACTCGCCTCCGCTACTTCGCGCAGCACGAAAACGCGACTGTTGTCGCTCACCCACAGCTGGTCGTCGGCCTCGGCCACTGTCACGGTGCGGCGCAGGCCGTTCACGGTGAGCTCGAGTCCGTCGTCGAGCAGGACAGCGGTCAGCGAGCTGGCGTTCGGACCCGCGGACTCCTCGGGCCGCGGCTCGGACGTGGCTGCCGCGGAGCCTGCGGGCTGTGGCGTGACCGGGCCGTCAACCGCACCAACGGCTGGCCGCTCGGCCGGTCGCGGTGTCGGGTGTTGTCCTGAGTGCGGCAGCGTGGCGTGGTCGTCGGCCAGCCAAACCTGCGCGGAATCCGGTGTGCCCGTGATGAACACGTGGCGGATCCGATCGCCGGAGGCGAGCCGGATCGTGGTCGGCGCCAGCGTACCGAGTCGCCAACCCGACGGTACCGACCACAGGTCTGTGCCGTGCTCCGGCCAGCGACGCAGCCAGTGATACGCGGCGGCCGCGATGAACTCGTCGTCGGTGGGTTCGGCGGGCGCGAAGTCGGTGACGCGGCGGTCGAGCAGCGCGGTGTCGAGGCGCCCCGCCCGCACATCGTCGTCGCCCAGCAGGAAGCGCAGGAACTCGATATTGCTGGTGACACCGAGCAACACCGTCTGTTCCAGCGCGCGGTCGAGTGCGGCGAGGGCGTCGGCGCGGGTGTTGCCCCGGGCGATCACCTTCGACAGCATCGGGTCGTAGTCGCTGCCGACCACGGTTCCCACGGACAGCCCCGAATCCACCCGGATGCCGTCGCCTTCCGGCTCGGCCAGGGCCAGCACCGTGCCACCGGTCGGCAGGAATCCCCGGCCCGGGTCCTCGGCGTACACACGGGCCTCGATCGCGTGCCCGGCCAGGTGGATCTCGTCCTGGGTGCGCGCCAGCTTCTGCCCGGCGGCCACCCGGACCTGGCATTCCACCAGGTCGATGCCGGTGACCATCTCGGTCACCGGATGTTCCACCTGCAGTCGCGTGTTCATCTCCATGAAGAAGAACTCGTCGGGCCGGTCGGCGGAGACGATGAACTCCACGGTGCCCGCGCCCACGTAGTCGACGCTGCGCGCGGTGTTGCAGGCCGCGGTGCCGATCCGGGCCCGGGTGGCGGCATCGAGTAGGGGCGAAGGTGCTTCCTCGATGACCTTCTGATGCCTGCGCTGCAAACTGCATTCGCGCTCGCCCAGGTGCACAACATTGCCGAAAGCGTCTGCCAGCACCTGCACTTCGATGTGCCGTGGCCGGGTGACGAAACGTTCCAGGAACAGGGTGTCGTCGCCGAAGGCGGCACCGGCTTCCCGGCGGGCACTCACCAGCGCGGCGGGCAGGTCCTCGGCCCGCTCGACCAGACGCATACCCTTGCCACCACCACCGGCCGACGGCTTCACCAGCACCGGATAGCCGATATCGGTTGCGGCGGCGATCAACTGGTCGTCGGTGAGGCCGGGTTCGGCGATGCCGGGGACCACCGGCACACCGAACGCCGTCACCGTCTTCTTCGCGGTGATCTTGTCGCCCATCACCTCGATGGCCTTGGCGGGCGGTCCGAGGAAGACGATGCCCGCGTCGGCCAACGCGGCGGCGAACGCCGAATTCTCCGACAGGAAGCCGTAACCCGGGTGCACCGCCTGCGCGCCGGAACGCACAGCGGCGTCGACGACCTTCTCGATCGACAAGTAGCTCTCGCGCGCGGGCGCCGGGCCGAGTCGCACCGCGACATCGGCCTCACGCACATGGCGCGCGTTCTCGTCGGCGTCGCTGTACACCGCGACGGAACGAATGCCCATGGCGCGCAACGTCTTGATGACGCGCACCGCGATCTCACCGCGATTGGCGACCAGGACAGTGTCGAATTCGACGGGTTGAGATTTGTTCAGCATGTCGCTCACTCCTGCGCCTCGCTGGCGCTCGGCTTCGTCGTGCGCGACGGCGCACTGTGTTTTGGGTTCACTCGCTGACGCTCCTTCACATCCGGAAGACGCCGTAGGAAACGGGTTCGAGTGGCGCTTGCGCACACACCGAAAGGGCAAGTCCGAGCACTGTTCTGGTGTCGGTGGGGGCGATCACGCCGTCGTCCCAGATGCGCGCCGTCGCATAGTAGGGGTTGCCCTGGGTTTCGTACTGCTCCCGGATCGGGGCCTTGAACGCCTCCTGATCCTCGGCCGACCAGGGCTTGCCCGCGCTGTCGAGCTGATCGCCGCGCACCGTTGCCAGCACCGACGCGGCCTGCTCGCCACCCATCACCGAGATGCGCGCGTTCGGCCACATCCACAGGAAGCGCGGCGAATACGCGCGCCCACACATGGAGTAGTTACCCGCGCCGTAGGACCCGCCGATCACCACCGTCAGCTTCGGCACCCGCGCGCACGCCACCGCGGTGACCATCTTCGCGCCGTGCTTGGCGATACCACCGGCCTCGTAGTCGCGACCGACCATGAAGCCGGTGATGTTCTGCAGGAACAGCAGCGGAATCTTGCGCTTGTCGCACAGTTCGATGAAATGCGCGCCCTTCATGGCGGATTCGCTGAACAGCACGCCGTTGTTGGCCACGATGCCAACCGGATGACCGTGGATGCGGGCGAAACCGGTGACCAGCGTCTTGCCGTACTCGGCCTTGAATTCCTGGAAACCGCTCTCGCCGTCGACGATCCGGTCGATCACCTCGCGCACGTCGTACGGTGTGCGCGGGTCGACGGGGACCACGTCGTAGAGCTCGTCCTCGGGCTCGGCGGGCGGGGTGCTCGGCAGCACCTGCCATGGGGCCTCGGGTCGCGGGCCGAGGGTCGAGACGATATCGCGGACGATGCGCAGCGCGTCGCGGTCGTCGTCGGCGAGATGATCGGTGACGCCGGAAGTGCGCGAATGCAGCAGACCACCGCCCAGTTCCTCCGCGGTGACGACCTCACCGGTCGCCGCCTTCACCAGCGGCGGGCCGCCGAGGAAGATGGTGCCCTGGTCGCGCACGATCACGGCCTCGTCGGCCATCGCGGGGACGTAGGCGCCACCGGCGGTGCACGAGCCGAGCACTGCCGCGATCTGGGCGATGCCGCGCGCGCTCATGTTCGCCTGGTTGTAGAAGATGCGACCGAAGTGGTCGCGGTCGGGGAACACCTCGTCCTGGCGGGGCAGGAACCCGCCGCCGGATTCCACCAGGTACACGCACGGCAGGTTGTTCTGCGCGGCCACCTCCTGGGCGCGCAGGTGCTTCTTCACCGTGATCGGGTAGTAGGTGCCGCCCTTGACCGTCGGGTCGTTGGCCAGCACCAGGCATTCCCGGCCCGCGATCCGGCCGATGCCCGCGATCACGCCCGCGCCGGGGCATTCGTCGTCGTACATGCCGTTGCCCGCCAGCGGGGCGAGTTCGAGGAAGGGACTGCCCGGGTCGAGCAGTTGGTCGATGCGGTCGCGGGGGAGCAGCTTGCCTCGGGCGACGTGCCGTTCGCGCGACTTCTGCGGGCCGCCGAGCGCGGTCGTGGCCAGCCGTTGCCGCAGGTCTGCCACCAGGGCGAGGTGCGCGTCTCGATTGCTCGTGGCGGCCTCGGTGTCATTGCCGAGGTCGTGTGTCACCGTCATCGGGCCATCCTGCCATCCGGTTAATCGCCAATAACTGAAATTCAGGTTAATGTTGATTAACCAAGTTGTCCAGAGGGGAAAGGAGTGTCGGTGGCCGAACCCGTCCCGGCGACCCGGCGCGAGCAGCTCAAGGCGCAGCGCCGGGAACAGTTGCTCACGGCAGGCGCCCGGTTGATCGCCGACCGGGGTTTCCTCGGTGTGCGCCTCGACGACCTGGGCGCCGCCGTCGGTATCAGCGGACCCGCCGTCTACCGGCACTTCGCGAACAAAGAGGCACTGCTGGTCGAACTGCTCGTCGGCATCAGTGAGCATCTGCTCGCAGGCGGCCGCGCCGTGGTCGCCGAATCGTCGACGGCCGCCGAAGCCCTCGCCGGCCTGGTCGACTTCCACCTCGACTTCGCCTTCGGCAACCCCGAACTCATCCGCATCCAGGACCGCGACCTCGACAAGGTCCCCACACCGGAACGCCGAGTCCTGCGCCGCACCCAGCGTCAGTACGTCGAAGTCTGGGTAGAGGTCCTCCGCGAACTACGTCCCGGCCTCGCGGAGGAAACCGCCCGAATCCAAGCTCACGCCGCCTTCGGCCTCATCAACTCCACACCCCACAGCGCGTCGGCTGCGAGTGCTTCCCGTGCGCGCCCGGTGCTTCGGCAGATGGCACTGGCCGCACTGACGGCCGATGACGAAAGCCGACTCGATCACTTGCACGCCGAAGGTCGAATTCAGCCCGCGCGCCAACCGAAACGTCCGGCTCCCGAGCCGGTGCAGGCGGGCCCGGTCTCAGACCTGATCGACGACCAGCGCCACTGACGAGTCGGCAGATTCGCTGACTCCGAGCCGTCGGGCGTCGCTTCTTCATTCCCAAGGATCGATCACCGGCGCACCGGTCGGGGCGAAGTCCTTCGTGTTGCGAGTGACCACGGTCATCCCGTGCTCGTCAGCTGTTGCCGCGATCAGGGCGTCGCGCTCTGGACGAGGGTCGGGTACGTGCAGGCGGGCCGCACGTCGTGCGACGGCGAGATCGACGGCGAGGATGCGGCCGTCGAACGCGTCGAGCACCGTGTCGTCGAGCCAGGCGCGCAGCCTCTTACCCTGGTCGGCGTCGCGGCGCTCGACCCGCCCGATGCCGATGTCGATCTCCATGATCGTGACAACGCTCAAATAGAGTTCCGATGGTCGCCTGGCCGCGATCCATGCTCGCACCCTCGGGTCCGCGGATCGCGCGGACTTGCGCAATTCGCTCAGAACATTGGTGTCGAGGAGGTAGGTCACAGCTCGGGGACCTTCAGGTCGATGCCGAGCGGAGTCGGCTCGAAATCGATGTCGTCATCGTCCATGCTCAAGCGGCCTACGAGGTCTTGACTGTCGGCGCGAAGGCGTCTGTACTCCGCGATGGACAGCAACACGAACGCCTCTTCGCCACGGTCGGTAATCACCACGGGACCTTGCAGGGCGGCGCGTTTGGCCGCGCTGACATCCTGGTTGAGTTCGCGAGCGCTCATGGTGGCCATGATGCCCTCCTCTTGGTAGGTATGTACCTACATTAGCAAAGTTTCACGGCTGGCATCACGGCGCTCGGAATCAGGCAATCCGATCCCATAACCAGCCCGGGCCGACGGTTTCGGCCCCGTGCGCCGCCACTCGTTCGCGGAGTTCGCGGTCGGCGGTGACGACGATGATCTTGTCGTGGTTGTCGGCGGCGACCACGTCGACGATCGTGTCGTCACCCGAACCCTTGGCAAGCACGACTTTCAGGGGCGGGGCCGCCGCATCCGAGCCTGGTTTCGCTGCGCCCTCGAGAACCACGGTGACGTCGGTCGTCTCGGTCAGCCCGGCGAGCTCGGTGAGCAGCCTGCGCGCGGCGCCTGCCCGATCCTTCCACCACCCGTCGGCGCGCGAACCGATGACGTTGGCCGCATCGACGACGATCAGCTGATCCATCAGCCCAGTCTGCCCCTTCCGCGGGGAGCGACAGGCCTCGCGGGTTCCTGTGTGGCGGCAGGGGAGGGGCCTACGCTGGGCGCATGACTTCCCTGACGGATCCTCAGGTGCGAGAGTTCCTTTCCCACGGCACACGGACGGGCAAGGTGGCATTCACGGCCAAGGACGGGCGGCCGTTGGTGACGCCGATCTGGTTCATCGTGGAAGGTGATGAGCTGGTGTTCAACACGGGGAAGGAGACCGCGAAAGGGCGGGCGTTCGCGCGGGATCCCCGGGTCGCGGTGTGTGTTGATCTGGAAGAGCCACCTTATGGGCTGGTGGAGGTGCAGGGGACGGTCGAGATGTCGGAGGATCCGGCGGAGCTGGTGCGGACCGCGACCGCGATCGCCGCCCGGTACATGGGCGCGGACCGGGCCGAGGAGTTCGGCAAGCGCAACGGGGTGCCAGGCGAGCTGGTGGTGCGGGTTCGGCCGACGAAGGTCATCGCGCATTTCGACATGACCGGGTAGATCAGCGGGGCGCGGGCGGGAGCTCGGGCACTTCGGTCGGGAAGACGGGCTCGCTGTTCATCGGCGCGGCGTCCGGGCCGGGAGTGGACGGGTCGTAGGGCGCGGGATCGCGGTCGAAGATCGGGTTGCTGCAGGAGGCGCCGGGTTCCGGTGTGGTGTAAGGGTTGTTGCGCAGGGCCATGATGAACTGGTCGACGCGCGCGTCGGTCGCGCTGTCGAGGACGAGCTGGTGGCCCCACGACTGCAGCGAGATCGGATCGGCCATGTTCGGGATGGGCGACATGAAGGTGTATGTCCTGCCCTGCACCTTGTTCCGCAGCGTCGCCTGGTCGTCGGCGCTCACCCGCGCAGGGTCGTAGGCGATCCACACCGCGCCGTGTTCCATCGAGTGCACCGCGTTCTCGGTCCGGATGCCCTCGGGATAGACCACACCGTCGCAGGCCGCCCAGACCGCGTCGTGCGTGCCGCCCATCGGCGGGATCGACGTGTACGCCACCCGCTGCGTGCTCGGCACATGATTGCCGAGGGGGTATTCGGCGGTGACGACACCGGGGATGTCTTTCGCCGGGTCCTGGTTGTCCTCGGAGGGCGCGAAGCTGTCCATGGCGATCATCGGATGACCTTCGACGGCATCGTCGCCACAACCCGCGAGCGTGATCGACGCGACCGCCAGCAGACACGCGCTCACTCTGTTCCGTACCCGCATGGGCCCCTCCTCGTCGTGTCGGCGCTCGCCGTCCGAGACGAACTTACTGGCAGTCCGCCCACACCGCCGTGGACCCGGCTCCGGCGGTGCGATCAGGTCGTGGACGCACGACTGGTCGAGACGAACTGTTTGCCCGGGTCGACCATCTTGCGCACGGTCGCGCCTTTCGAATACTCCCCGAGCGCGGTCATATTCCAGCCGGGTGCGGCGCGGGTGAGCATGGCGAGGAAGACGCCCGTGGTCGGTTCGCCCTTGGACAGTTCGAAGCGGACCAGTTCGGCGCCGGTGTGGTCGTCGAGGAGACGGCAGTGTGCGCGACCGACCTGATCGAACTTGTGGCCCGCGAAGGAGTTGACGGTGAAGATCAGGGCGTAGACCTCGGGGGGTAGGGCCGTCAGGTCGACGGTGATGACCTCGTCGTCGCCGTCACCGTGGCCGGTCAGGTTGTCGCCGGAGTGTTTGATCGCGCCGTCGAATGCCTCGCGGCGTAGAAACCAGACGTTGGTGAGCTTCTTCGCGCGGTCGTCGTAGGCGATGACGGAGGCGTCGAGGTCGATCCGGCCGCCGTGTGTCGCAGGGTCCCAACCCAGGCCCATCCGCACCCGGGTGAGTGCCGGGGCACCGGGTTTGGTGAGTGACACCGTTTCGCTCTTGCGCAGGGTCACATGGCCTTTGGACAGGTCGACCGTGGGGCGTCCGAACCGAGGTGGATCGGCCACGGTCGTCGGCGCCGATCGAACCTCGGCCGGTGGGACGGGCTGGACCTCGGCGGGCGGTGGCGATTGTCCCTCGGCCGGTTCGTCATCGACGGTGATGCCGAAATCGGTCGCGATGCCCGCCAGCCCCTGCGCGTATCCCTGACCGACCGCGCGCACCTTCCACCCGTCCCCGCGCCGGTACAGCTCGCAGGCGATCAGCGCGGTCTCCGGCCCGAGTCCGGTCGGGGTGAAGGCGGCGAGCAGGGCGCCGGACGACTCGTCGGTCACCGTGGTCCGGGGCGGTCCGGCCTGCCCCCATTCGGTCGGCCCGGTGCCGTCGAGGCTCGCGGTGAGCACGATTCGATCGATCTCGGCGGGCACCGAGGCGAACGACACCCGGACGGCTTCGGCCGAGACGACTTCGACGCCGGGGGCGACCGGCTGGTTGTAGAAGACGAAATCGCTGTCGGAGCGCACCTTTCCGGCGGCGGTCAGCAGCAGCGCGGCAAGGTCGGCGCCGGTGTCGGCGGCCACGGTGATCCGCACTTCGGGCGAGGGCAACGGTGTGTTCGCGCCCTTGGACAACTCCATGGTCTACCTCACCTCATCGGGAGCCGCAACGGCCCGCATCGCCACCGAACCTACTGCCGCGCGCGACGCGCATCCAGCCGCGCATGCGGTGAGCAACCGGCACCCCAGCCAAGGAACGAGCCGTCGACAACCAGGGTGACCAGCGAAAACGCGCGCGTCGCTGGCAGGTTGAGGCGACAACCACGGCTACCGTTTCGACAAGTTCCCTGAGCAACGAGGCTGGTGAACGGAGTTCTGGCATGGCCGGACGGACCGTGGCCCACGCATGGGCCGCCGCATTTCTCGGTGTGCTGCTCGTGCTCGCGACCGCGCCGGGCGCGCGGACCCAACCGCCGGGCGGGGTCGCCGACCATGTCGAGGATCCCGAGTCCGGCCTCTCGATCGATGTGTTCTATTGCAGCGACCGGACCCAGACCTACCGGGTTCCGGCGGGCACCACGAGCCTCTACATCGAGGCGGTCGGTGGACAGGGGCAGACGCCGAATCCGAACTTCACCGGCATCGGCGGGCTCGGCGGACAGGTCAGCGGTGGTCTGCGGGTGAGCCCGCACCAGGAGTTCCAGGTGCAGGTCGGGTGCGCGGGCGGGGAGAACGGCGGCTTCTCGCCGTACGCCTCCGGCGGAGCGAGGGGCGAAGCGGTCGACCAGCTGACGAATTTCGGCACGGTCTATTCGAGCGGCTGGGACGGCGGCGGCGGTGGCGGTGCGTCGGCCGTGCTCGGCGCCGACGACACTCCGGTGCTGGTCGCGGGTGGTGGCGGGGGAGCGGGCGGCAACGCCCCCGACTGCTATTCGGTGTCGCCCGTACAGGATTCGACCTTCTTCTACTGCGGTGGCGGTTCGCGTCGCGACGGCGGTGACGGTGGCGACGGCAGCGCGGCGGTCGGCTGGCAGGAGGGTCCGCCGTGGACCGGCGGCGCGGGTGAGAACAATCCGGCGGGCACCACACCGAGCGGTCTGACCTGCGGCGGCACCCGGGCGGGCGGTGCGGGCCACACGTTCGACAAGACCGGGGGCGGCGGCGGTGGCGGGGGTGGGGGCGGCGGCTACCTCGGTGGTGCCGGGCAGGGCGGTGGTTGTGGTGGCGCGGCCGCGCCGGAGACGCCGATCTCGCACGGTCCGCACGCCGCACCGGGCGCCGGTGGTGCGGGCGGTGGCGGTGGCACCTCCTACGCGTCGCCGAGCCTGTCGAAGGCGAGCGTGACCACCGCGTCGGTCTCCGGTGACGGCTACGTCCTGTTCCTGACCTCCGCCGACGGTGTCCGCACGACGACCTTCGGTGCGCACGGTGAATCCGCGCAGTACTACTGCGTCGGCGACGGCGTGGACGAGATCTTCGCCGACGTGCTCGGCGGGTCGGGCGCGGGCGGTGGACACGATTTCGGTGACGTCGGCACCGGTGGCGCGGGCAGCGGTGTACAGGCGGTGATCGCCGTGCAGGAACGCAAACAGCTGAAGATCGACGTCGGTCGTTACGGTGGCCCCGGCGGCGGCTGGGGATACGGCACCGGTGGCGCCCGAGGCACCGCCGACTCCGGCGCCTCCTACAGCGGGGCGGGCGGTGGCGGGGCGTCGGCGGTGAGTCAGAACGGCGCCGACTGCGGCACCCGGCCGTCGTCGGACAATCGGGCGATAGTCGTCGCCGGTGGCGGAGGCGGTGGCGGAGGCAACGGGTTCAGCGCCGACGGCGGTGACGGCGGCGGCGGCGGTCCCCAGCCGGGCGACGGCACCAGCGGCGGTTTCGGTGGCGGCTTCGGCGGTGACGGCGGCAGCGAGCACGGCACGCACGGCGGGCACGCCACCGGCAGCTCCACCGGCGGTGGTGGGGGCGGCGGCGGTGGTGGCAGCCACGGCGGCGGCAAGGGGCACGGCGCGCAGGACGGCAACGACGGTGGTGGCGGCGGTGGCGGTGGCGGCGAGTCGGTCGTCGACAGCGTCGCGAACCAGCCGCCGCACTTCTACAACGGACCCGACGGCAATCACGGGAACCGGGACCGGCTCAACGAGGGCAAGGTGCAGCTGATCGTCCCGATCCCGTCGAAACGCAGTCGGGTGGAACTGATCTCGGGCAACAGTCAGAGCGCCTACTCGGGTCAGCCCTTCGCCGAGCCGCTGCGGGTGCGGTTCGTCGACGCGATCCACGGCCCCCAGGCGGGCAAGTCGATCACCTTCGCGCTGCCCGCCGGTCAGCCGCCCGCCGCCGTCTTCGACAACGGCGGCGACACGATCCGGACGACCACCGACGCCGACGGCTACGCCCAGGTGAACCTGACCGCGCTGGCCGCCACCCGCCAGGGCGAACTGCCCGGCGGATTCCTGGTCACCGCGTCCGCGACCGACGATCCCGCGCACCTGATCGGCGGCGCGGTGTTCCGGCTGCACGACGACGAGGTGCCGACCGAGATCGAGGTGACCACCACCGCGCCGAACCACCTCGCCCGGGTCGGCGAGCCGGTCGGCTTCAGTGCGAAGGTGAGCCAGAAACCGGGCACCGCACCGGCATTCGGGACACCCGCCGGGCACGTGCGCTTCGAGATCGACGGTGTCGCGACGCCGGGACCGATCGAGCTGGTCGACGGGGTGGCGACGTTGCCGCCGATCGACGGCCTGCGCCCCGGCGCCCACCACGTCCTCGCCACCTACCTGGCCGACGACCCGAGCCGGGTGTTCGCCCCGGTCTTCGGCAGTGTCGGGGTGCTGGTGGGGCCGGTGAAGGTGCCCACCGAGGTCCATCTGACCCTGCCACCACCGCCGGTCCTGGCCGGTGCGGTGGTCGGCGCCACCGTCACCGTGCCGACACCGAAGCCCGACGCCCCGAACCCCACCGGCGCGATCCAGTTCGCGCAGTACGGTTCCCCGCTGGGCGATCCGGTGCCCCTCGGCACGGACGGCACGGCGAGCTCGCCGCCGCTGCGGGCCGGTTCGGGCACGATCGAGGCGCACTACCTCGGTGACGACAGCTACGAACAATCCAGCGGCCGAGCCGAACTCACCGTGTACACCGCGACCTCGACGACGACGGTGCGCGCCAACCACAACCCGGTGACCTACTTCGAGCGCCTCGACCTCACCGCGACCGTCACCCGCGACCCCGTCGGCGAGATCGACACCGGCACCGTCCAGTTCGCCGCCGACGGCAAGCCGCTCGGCGCACCCGTCCCGGTCGACGACGGCATCGCCGTCGCCCGTGCTGTCGACGTCTCCCACCTTGGCTTCGGCACCCACCTGGTCACCGCCGACTACTCCGGTGACGCCGACACCGGCGTGGCGCCGAGCCGAGGCACGATGACGCTGTGGGTGCTGAAGGTCGGCGGCTCACCGGGTGACCATCCCAGCGATGTCGGCGTACGTCTCGACCTGCCCCGCACCGCCGATCCCGGCCAGCGGGTGACCGCCACGGTCACCGTCACCAACGCGGGCGGACGGCAAGCCGCCGACGTGGAAGCGCGGCTGTCGACCCAGGGCTGGCACCGCCTGGTCGACCCAGGAGGTGGCGAGGCGCGCCCGAACCATGTGCGCTTCCGGATGCCCACCCTCGAACCGGGCGAGACGCGGACCTTCACGGTCGTCCTCGAAGCGCCACCGCGCCTGGCGCTGATCACCTCGTTCCTGCACGCCTCGAGCGCGAGCACCGACATGAACCGGACCAACAACCTGCACCTCGCATCGACCTTCGTCCGCCCGCGGACGAGCTGAACACCTTCGATCGCGGCGAGTGCGCCGTGCGCCGAGCAGACCGGGCGTCGGCAGCCAGGACCGCCCGGCAACCGGCGGCGTTCTACGCTGCTGACATGACGGTGCATTTCATCGGGGCGGGCCCCGGCGCAGCCGACCTGCTCACGGTGCGCGCGGTGAACCTGCTGCGCGACAGCCCGGTCTGCCTGTACGCGGGGACCTACCTCGACCCCGAGGTGCTCGCCCACTGCGCGCCCGGCACGCAGTTGATCGACACCCAGCAGCTGGATCTGGACCAGATCACCGCCCATCTCGTCCAGGCGCACGAGGCAGGCAAGGATGTCGCGCGCCTGTGCTCGGGCGACCCGTCCATCTACTCGGCCCTCACCGAACAAACCCGCCGCCTCGACGCGCACGGCGTCCCCTGGGACATCACCCCCGGCGTCCCCGCCTATGCCGCTGCCGCGGCGATCCTCGGCACCGAACTCACGATCCCCGAGGTGGTGCAGTCGGTGGTCCTCACCCGCACCCAGGCCCGTTCGACGAAGATGCCCGAGGGCGAGGCTCTGGCGAACTTCGCCGCCACCGGCGCCACCCTCGTTCTGCACCTGGCCGTCACGAGGATCAAGACCCTCGCCGAGGAACTCGCGGAGGAATACGGCCCCACCTGCCCGGTCGCCGTCGTCTACCGCGCCAGCCAACCCGAACAACTGGTCCTGCGCGGCACCCTCGCCGACATCGCCACCCAGGTCGAATCGGCGGGTCTGCGCCAAGCCGCCGTCATCCTCGTCGGCCGTGCGATGAACATTCCCGCCACCTGCGCCCAGTCGCACCTCTACGACCCGGCTCGTCAGCGCTCGGAATGATCCCGTGCCCCGCCCGAGCACGGTGACCGCACCCACCCACCCCGCAGCCATGGCGACGGCCGAGATGTGACTCATCACTCAATCGCTCGCGCGCACGACCTCGACGGTCGTGATGTGAGGTGGGTGGAACGGTCAGCAAACCGGCTGCGGCGGGTTTACCTGGGCCGATGCCCGCCAGCTATGGAGGTGGTTGGTTGCGGGGCAGCGGCACCGGTAGATTGGTGCGATGGTTTGCGACGAGCACACCGGCGCGGTCGGCCGGACGGTCCGAAGCATGGTCTCGGCCATGTAACGAGATCGGCTGAGCCGACAGATAGTGCCTATGGACATTTTTTGCCTGATTGATTTCGAGAATTGAACCCGAGACGCAGGCGCCACCGCTGGTTCTGGCTGGGCGTCTGCGTTCCGGTGTCGTCGGGGAGCGCCTGATGCGGGTGTTCCGGAAGCGAGGTTTGGGTTGGACCGGCTGGATTTCGGCGGAAACGGCGAAACTGGTGACGGACGTGGAGGCTCTGCGGAGTACTTCCCGCTCTCGCCCGCACAGCTGGGTATCTGGTACGCGCAGCACGTCGACCCACAGGTGCCGATCAATATCGCCCAGTACGTCGACCTGCGTGGCCGCCTCGATGTGGCCGCGCTCGAGCGTGCGAGCGCCGGTGCCGCCACCGACCTCGAATCGGGCTGGCTGCGCATCGTCGAGATCGACGGCGAGCCGATGCAGACCATCGACCCCACCCAGGACGCGACGCTGATCTATGTCGATCTGCGTGGTGAGGCCGACCCGGAGGCCGCCGCCGCCGCGTGGATGCGCGCCGAGTACAGCCGCCCGCTCGACATCGTCGCCGACCGCTTGGTGCAGGCCGCCGCGCTGCAGCTCGAGGACGAGCGCTGGTACTGGTACGCCCGCGTCCACCACATCGTGCTCGACGGTTTCGGCGCCAACAACTTCGTCAACCGCACGGCACAGCTCTACACCGCCGAGGTCACCGGCATCCCGGCCCCGCCGAACAAGGCCGCCGATCTGCGCTCGCTCTACGAGTCCGAGATCGCCTACCGCGACAGCTCCCGCTTCCAGTCCGACAAGGAGCACTGGGCCCAGCGCGTCGCCGGTCTGGAGGAGGGCAGCAGCCTCACCGGTCGGTCGGCGCCGCCGTCGCCGGTCAACGACATCACCAGCGCCGCGCTGAGCCAGGACCAGGACGACCTGCTCGCCGCCGCGATCACCCGCCACGACAGCACCGCCGCCCCGCTGCTGATCGCCGGTTTCGCCGCCTACCTGGCCCAGATCACCGGCACCGAGGACGTCATCCTCAGCCTGCCGGTCACCGCCCGCACCACCGCGACCATGCGCCGCTCCGGTGGCGCGACCTCCAATATCGTGCCGCTGCGCCTGCGTGTCGGCCACGACACCACGGTCGCCCAGCTGCTGCGTTCGGTCACCACCGAGGTGTCGGGCGCGCTGCGTCATCAGCGCTACCGGCACGAGGACATCCGCCGCGATTCGGCGGGCGACGGCATGGTCTCCACGGAGTTCTTCGGCCCGTGGGTCAACATCATGCTGTTCGACAACCAGCTGCGCTTCGGTGACATGGAGGGCACGCTCAACGTGCTGTCCACCGGCAGCATCGAGGACCTGGGCGTCAACTTCTACCAGTCGCACGGCGGCACCCGCTCCCACATCGACTTCGAGACCAACCCGAACCTGTATTCGGCCGACGAGGCGCGCACCCACCACGCCCGCTTCCTCGAGTTCTTCGACCGCTTCCTCGCCGCCGACGCCGAGCTGCCCGTGTGGGCGCTGCCGGTCACCGGCGCCCAGGAGCTGGAACGCTCGCTCACCGAGTGGAACGATTCGGCGCACGAGGTCCCCGCGACCACCCTGCCCGCCCTGCTGGACGCGCAGGTCCCGCGCACCCCGGACAACATCGCCCTGAATTTCGAGGGCGAAACGCTCACCTACGCCGAGTTCGCCGACCGGGTGAACCGGCTCGCGCGTTTCCTGATCGCCGACGGTGTCGGCCCGGAATCCCTCGTCGCCCTCGGCATGCGCCGCTCGCTCGAGCTGGTGATCGGCATGCACGCCGTGCTGCGCGCCGGTGGCGCCTACGTGCCGATCGACCCGGATCACCCGGCCGACCGCACCGCCTACATCCTCGAATCCGCGGCACCGGTCTGCGTGCTCACCACCAGCCGTGACGACCTCGACCTGCCCGCCGATGTCGCCCGGGTGGAGATCGATCGACTCGACACCACCGGTTTCGACGCCACACCTGTGTCCGATGCCGACCGGCTCGCTCCGCTGCGCCCGGACAACACCGCCTACGTCATCTACACCTCGGGTTCCACCGGCCGCCCCAAGGGCGTCGCGGTCACCCATCACGCGATCGTCAACCAAGAGCTGTGGATGCTCGACGAGTACCGGTTGACCGCCGACGACGTGTACCTGCAGAAGACCGCGACCACCTTCGACGTGTCGCTGTGGGGTTACTTCCTGCCGCTGATGGTTGGCGCCGAGCTGGTCATCGCCTCGCCCGACGGGCACCGCGACCCGCTGTATGTCGCGGACATGATCGAACGCCACCGCGTCACCGTGACGGATTTCGTGCCGTCCATGCTCACCGTCTTCGTCTCGCACGCCACCGCCGCCCAATGTGCTTCGCTGCGTGCGGTTTTCGTGATCGGTGAGGCGCTGCCGCCGGAGACCGCCGCCGGTCTGCGCGCCATTTCCAGCGCCGGACTGCACAACCTGTACGGCCCCACCGAGGCCGCGGTCTCCGTAACCTATTGGGAGGCAACCGAAGCCGACACCGTCACGGTGCCGATCGGTATCCCCGAATGGAATGTCGAAGTCTACGTGCTGGATTCGCGGCTGCGCCCGGCCGCGATCGGTGCACCGGGTGAGCTGTATCTGGCCGGTCGTCAGCTGGCCCGCTGCTACCGTGGCCGCCCCGACCTGACCTCGGACCGCTTCGTCGCCAACCCCGTCGGTGGCCCCGGCGAGCGCATGTACCGCACCGGTGACCTGGTGCGCTGGAACAGCGACGGCGTCCTCGAATACATCGGCCGCACCGACTTCCAGGTGAAGTTCCGTGGTCAGCGCATCGAACTCGGCGAGATCGAGACCGACCTGCTCGCGCACCCGAGCGTCAGCCAGGCGGCGGTGCTCGTGGTCGACACCGCGACCGGTCAGCAGCTGGTGGCCTACGTGGTGCCCGCGCCTGGCCAGTCCGCCGACCCGGCGACCCTGACCAGGTTCGTCGCCGAGAAGCTGCCGAGCTACATGGTGCCCGCGTCGATCATGGTGCTCGACGCCTTCCCGCTCAACACCTCCGGCAAGCTGGACCGCAAGGCCCTGCCCGAGCCCGTGTTCACCGCCGCCGCAGGCGATTTCCGTGCTCCGCGTACCGCCGCCGAGCAGATCGTCGCGGGCATCTTCGCCGATGTGCTGAGCCAGGAACGGGTCGGCGCCGACGACAACTTCTTCGAACTCGGCGGCAACTCGCTGGTCGCCACCCAGGTCGTGGCCCGCATCGGCGCCGCGTTCGGCATCCAGCTCGGTGTGCGCGCCCTGTTCGAGACGCCGACCGTGGCCGGGCTGGCCGCGCGGGCGGAAGCCGTTGCGCCCGCCGAGGTTTCGTCGCGTCCGCCGTTGGTCGCCCAGGAGCATCCGGATCGGGTGCCGCTGTCGCTGGCCCAGCAGCGGATGTGGTTCATCAACCAGTTCGACCCCGCCGCGCCCACCTACAACCTGCCCTTCGTGGTGCGGATGAAGGGCCGCGTCGAGGTCGACGCGCTCATCGCGGCGCTCAATGATGTTGTGGTGCGCCAGGAGTCGTTGCGCACGATCTTCCCCGACGCCGACGGTGGCTTCCAGCGGGTGCTCGGCGCCGACGAGTTCGACCTGGGCATCACCGTGTCCTCGATCGATCAGGCCGAGCTGCCCGCCGAGCTGGTCGACTTCGCTTCGAGGGGTTTCGACGTCACCCTCGAACTGCCGATCCGGGTGCGGATCTACCGGGTCACCGGCGGAACCACCAATGGCACACCGGAATACGCGGTCGCCTTCGTCGTCCACCACATCGCCGCCGACGGTTTCTCCTTCGGCCCGCTGGCCCGCGATGTCGCCACCGCCTACCTCGCCCGCGCGGCGGGGCTGGCCCCGGCGTGGGAACCGCTGCCGGTGCAGTACCGCGACTACACGCTGTGGCAGCGTGAACTGCTCGGTTCGGAGTCCGATCCGGAGTCCATCGCGGCCCGCCAGATCGACTACTGGCGCCGGGCGCTGGACGGCCTGCCCGACCAGCTCGACCTGCCCGCCGACCGGATCCGCCCGCAGCAGCAGAGTTTCCGTGGCGCGCAGCTGGCCTTCGACATCGACCCCGAGCTGCACGCGGACCTGATCGCCCTGGCCCGCGCCAAGGGCGTCACCCTGTTCATGGTGCTGCACGCCGCGCTCGCGGTGCTGCTGTCGCGGCTGTCCAACACCCGCGACATCGCGGTGGGCACCCCCATCGCGGGCCGTGGTGAGCAGGCGCTCGACGACCTGATCGGCATGTTCGTCAACACCCTGGTGTTGCGCTCCGACGTCGATCCCGGCCTGTCGTTCGCCGATTTCCTGGCCCGCACCCGCGACACCGACCTGGCCTCGTTCGGCAATGCCGATGTGCCGTTCGAGCGCCTGGTCGACGTGCTCAACCCGACCCGCTCCCAGGCGCGCCACCCGCTGTTCCAGGTGATGCTGTCGTTCCAGGAGATGGCGCACGGCGAGTTGGAGCTGCCCGGTCTCACGGTCAGCGCCGACGAGCTCGAGGTCGCGATCGCCAAGTTCGACCTGCAGTGGACCATCACCGAGCAGCACAGCAGCGGTGGTGCCCCGCAGGGTCTCGCGGCGGTCGCGCAGTTCGCGACCGACCTGTTCGACACCGAGACCGTGCAGTCGTTCATCGACCGGCTGCTGTCGATCCTGCGCGCGATCACCGTCGACCCGTCGGTGGCTGTGGGCGATATTGATCTGCTCGGCGAGCAGGAACGCCTCGATGTGTCGCGCGAGTGGGTCAGCTTCGCCCCCGACGGTGGCACCGGGCAGTTCGCCGACCGGGAGATCACCCTGGTCGACCTGTTCGAATCCGCCGTCGCGGCGCATCCGGACAATGTCGCGGCCCGCTACGGCACGGAGTCGCTGACCTACGCCGAGCTGGACCACCGCGCGAATGCGTTGGCGCGCAAGCTGATCGCCGACGGCGCGGGCCCGGAGTCGCTGGTCGCGGTGATCCTGCCGCGATCCCTGGATCTGGTCGTCGCGCTACTGGCGGTGGTGAAGACGGGTGCCGGTTATGTACCGGTCGACCCGACGTATCCGGCCGAGCGCATCGCCTACGTGCTCGAGGACTCGCGTCCGACGAGCGTGGTCATCGACGCCGACTCCGAGGTGGAGCTGTCCGACGACCTGCCCGTGCTGGTGCTCGGTGAACTCGACGACGCCGACGGCGCGCCGATCACCGACGCCGTCCGCCGCGCGCCGCTGTCGCCGGACAATGTCGCCTACGTCATCTACACCTCCGGCTCGACCGGTCGCCCCAAGGGCGTCGCCGTCGCGCACCGGAATGTGGTGCGACTGTTCGCGAACACCGATCGCGACTTCGGTTTCGGTCCCGACGATGTGTGGACGCTGTTCCACTCCTACGCCTTCGACTTCTCGGTGTGGGAGCTGTGGGGTCCGCTGCTGTTCGGCGGCACCGTGGTGGTCGTCGACTACTTCACCTCGCGCTCGCCCGAGCAGTTCCTCGATCTGCTGCGCACCGAGCGCGTCACCGTGCTCAACCAGACGCCGTCGGCGTTCTACCAGCTGGCCGAGGCTGACCGGAATGCTGGCCCTGGCGCCGAGCCGCTGAGCCTGCGTTACGTGGTCTTCGGTGGTGAAGCGCTCGAGTTGCGTCGCCTGTCGGATTGGGTTGCCCGCCACGGTGATTCGTCGCCGACGCTGGTGAACATGTACGGCATCACCGAGACCACGGTGCACGTGTCGTACCGCGCCCTCGATGCCGAAACCATCGCCGCCGCTTCCGGTTCCATCGTCGGCCGCGCCATCGCCGGTCTGAGCGTGTATGTGCTCGACTCGCGTCTGCGTCCTGTCCCGGTGGGTGTCGCGGGTGAGATGTATGTCGCGGGACCGCAATTGGCGCGTGGCTACCTCGGCCGCCCGGACCTGACCGCCACCCGGTTCGTCGCGAGCCCGATGGGCGACGGCGAACGCCTCTACCGTTCCGGCGACCTCGCGCGCTGGAACCGTTTCGGCGAACTCGAATACCTCGGCCGCGCCGACGACCAGGTGAAGGTGCGCGGTTTCCGCATCGAGCTCGGTGAGATCGAAGCCGCCGTGCTGTCGCACCCGGAGATCGCGCAGGCCGCGGTCATCGTGCGCGAGGACCAGCCCGGTGGTCAGCGCATCGTCGCCTACGTCGTCGCCGAATCACACAAGCTCGACCTCGACGAGGTCCGCCAGTTCGCCGCCGACCAGCTCCCGGCCTACATGGTGCCCTCGGCGTTCGTGCAACTCGACGCCATCCCGCTGACCGTCAACGGCAAGCTGGACCGTCGTGCCCTGCCCGCCCCGGTGTTCGAGGTGCGCGAATTCCGTGCTCCGACAACGCCGATCGAGCAGATCATCGCGCAGGTCTTCGCCGACGTGCTCGATCTGCCGCGCATCGGCGTCGACGACGACTTCTTCGAACTCGGCGGCAACTCGCTGATCGCCACCCAGGTCGTCTCGCGCGTGGGCATCGCCCTCGATACCCGCGTTCCGGTGCGGATGCTGTTCGAGGCCTCCACCGTGGCCGCCCTGGCCGCCCGCGTGGAATCGCAGGCGGGCGACGGCGCCCACAAGGCCCTGGTGGCGCGCGAGCGGCCCGAGCAGGTGCCGCTGTCGCTGGCTCAGCAGCGCATGTGGTTCCTCAACCGCTTCGACACCGCCTCGGCGGTCAACAACATCCCGGTCGCCATCCGCCTGTCCGGTGACCTCGACGTGGCCGCCCTGCAGGTGGCCGTCATCGACGTCATCGACCGGCACGAGTCGCTGCGCACCGTGTTCCCCGACTCCGGCAACGGCCCGGTGCAGGTGGTGCTCGACGCCGCCCAGATCGTGCCCGACCTCACCCCGTACCGGGTCACCGAGGAAAACCTCATCGATCATCTGATCGACCTGGCCTCGATGGCCTTCGACGTGACCAGCGAAGTGCCACTGCACGCACGGCTTTTCGAGATCTCGGACTCCGAGTACGTGCTCGGCATGGTGGTGCACCACATCTCCGCCGACGGTTGGTCGATGGCACCGCTCTCGCGCGACGTCATCATGGCCTACGCCGCGCGCACCTCCTGGGAGGCGCCGACCTGGGCCGAATTGCCGGTCCAGTACGCCGATTACGCGCTGTGGCAGCGCGAGGTGCTCGGGTCCGAGGACGACCCGGCCTCGCTGATCTCGTCGGAGATCAACTACTGGAAGCGCGAACTCGCCGATCTGCCCGATGAGCTGGTGCTCCCGGCCGATCACCCGCGTCCGCCCGCCGCCAGCTACCGAGGCGGCACCTACAGCTTCGTGATCGCGGGCGAAACCCAGCGTGCCCTGATGGAGTTGGGCCGCCGCTACAACGCCTCGCTGTTCATGGTGATGCACAGCGCCCTCGCGGTGCTGCTCGCGCGCTCGAGCGGGTCGTCCGACATCGCCATCGGCACCCCGGTGGCCGGTCGTGGTGACCAGGCGCTCGACGATCTCGTCGGCATGTTCGTCAACACCCTGGTGCTGCGCACCGAGGTGGACGGCGCCACCGCCTTCGCGACCCTGCTCGACCAGGCCCGCGAGACCGACCTGCAGGCCTTCGCTCACGCCGATGTGCCGTTCGAGCGGCTCGTCGAGGTGCTCAACCCGGCCCGTTCGCAGGCGCGGCACCCGCTGTTCCAGGTGATGCTGTCGTTCCAGAACACCAAGCAGGCCTCGCTGCAGCTGCCCGGCCTTTCGGTGAGCGGTATCGATTACGACGCCCAGCTGGCCAAGTTCGACCTGCAGCTGACGCTCACCGAGGTGCAGGACACCGACGGCGAGGTCGGCGGCATGTCGGCCGAGTTCTCCTACGCGCTCGACCTGTTCGAGGAATCGACGGTCGCCGCGTTCGCCCGCCGCCTCGACAACATCTTCGCCGCGATCGTCGCCGACCCCGAGGTGCCGGTCGGCGACATCGACCTGCTCGCGCCCGAGGAGCACGCGCAGGTCCTGGTCGACTGGAACGACACCGCGCACGCGGTGCCGCACGCCACCCTGGTCTCGCTGTTCGACGCCCAGGTGGAGCGCACCCCCGACGCGGTCGCGCTGGTCTTCGAAGCCGAACAGCTCACCTACCGCGAGCTGCAGGAGCGCGCCAACCGCATCGCCCGCAGGCTGATCGCCGACGGTGTCGGCCCGGGTTCGCATGTGGCCCTTGCCATCCGGCGTTCCACCGAACTCGTCGTCGCCATGTACGCGGTGCTGCAGACTGGTGCGGCATACGTGCCGCTCGACCCCGATCAGCCCGCTGACCGCATCGGCCACATCATCGAGACCGCGGCGCCGCAGCTGGTGCTCACCAGCCGTCGCGACGGTTTCGAGGCCGAGGGCGTCACCGTGCACGCCGTCGAGAACATCGAGGCGCCCGCCGATTTCAGCGGTGCCCCGATCACCGACGCCGAGCGGGTGCGTCCGCTGCGCGACAGCAACACCGCCTACGTCATCTTCACCTCCGGTTCGACCGGCCGCCCCAAGGGTGTCGCCGTCGACCACGCCGCGATCGTGAACCGGCTGCTGTGGATGCAGCACGAGTACCCGATCGCCGCCACCGACGCGGTGCTGCAGAAGACCCCCGCCACCTTCGACGTGTCGGTGTGGGAGTTCTTCTGGCCGCTGCAGACCGGTGCGCGCCTGGTGGTCGCCAAGCCCGATGGTCACCGCGACCCGGTGTACCTGGCGCAGATCATCGCCGAACAGTCCATCACCACAGCGCATTTCGTGCCGTCGATGCTGTCGGTGTTCGTGTCGACCCTCGGCAACAACGGCAACGGCGACGCGGTGCGCATGCGCCAGGTGTTCGCCTCCGGTGAGGCGCTGCCCGCGCCCACCGCGCAGCGCCTGCGTGAGCTGACCGGTGCCCGCCTGCACAACCTGTACGGCCCCACCGAGGCCGCCGTCGACGTGACCTATCACGAGGTCGTCGACGCCGACGTGGAATCGGTGCCGATCGGCCGTCCGGTGTGGAACACCAAAGTGTTCGTGCTGGATTCGCGCCTGCACCCCGTCGCCTCCGGTGTCGCGGGTGAGCTGTACCTGGCGGGCGATCAGCTCGCCGTCGGCTACCTCAACCGGGCCGACCTCACCGCCGACCGCTTCGTCGCCAACCCCTACGGTCCCGCCGGTTCGCGCATGTACCGCACCGGCGACCTGGTCACCTGGACCCGCGACGGTGAACTGAACTACCTGGGCCGCACCGACTTCCAGGTGAAGCTGCGCGGCCTGCGTATCGAGCTCGGCGAAATCGAGGCGACGCTGCTGGCCCAGCCCGGTGTCGCGCAGTCGGTCGTCGTTGTCCGTGCCGACGCGCACGCGGGCGACCAGCTCGTGGGTTACGTTGTGCCCGAACCGGGCTCGGCTCTCGATGTGGCCGCCGTCAAGGCCGGGCTCGCCGCCGAGCTGCCCGCCTACATGGTGCCCTCGGCGCTCGTCGTGCTCGAGGCGTTCCCGCTCAACGCCTCCGGCAAGCTCGATCGCAAGGCGCTGCCCGCGCCGGTGTTCGAGGCCAAGGTGTTCCGTGCGCCCTCGACGCCGATCGAGGAGATCGTCGCGGAGATCTTCGCCGACCTGCTCGGCGCCGAGCGCGTGGGCGTGGACGACGACTTCTTCGCCCTCGGCGGCAACTCGCTGGTCGCCACCCAGGTCGCGGCCCGCCTGAGCAAGGCGCTCGACGCCGAGGTCGGCGTGCGCACCCTGTTCGAGGCGCCGACCGTCGGCGCGCTCGCCGCGCGGGTGGAATCGCACGCGGGCAGCGGTCTGCGCGCCGAGCTCACCGCGCGTCCGCGTCCGGAGTACCCGCCGCTGTCGCTGGCACAGCAGCGCATGTGGTTCCTCAACCGCTTCGACGCCGAGGACACCGGCACTTACAACATCCCGGTCGCGGTGCGCCTGCAGGGCCTGCTCGACTTCCCCGCCCTGCGCGGGGCCGTCGCCGACGTGATCGCCCGCCACGAGTCGCTGCGCACGGTCTTCCCGTCCCACGACGGCACCGCCTACCAGAAGGTGCTCGCCGCCGCGGCCGCCATTCCGGACGTCGAACTGGTCGAGGCCGTGTCCGACTTCGGGGCTCCCGAGGGCGCTGCGTGGTCACGCTCCGCTACCGCCTCCGCGCCCGCCGGTCGCCCCGGCGAGACCGACATGGCGACCTCGCTCTACGAGTTCGCCCGTCGCGGTTTCGACGTCACCGCGAATCCGCCGGTGCGCCTTCGTGTCTACGAGCTGAGCGAACGCGAGCACGTGCTGGTGATGGTGGTCCACCACATCGCCTCCGACGGTTTCTCGCTGCGCCCGCTGGTGCGCGACCTGATGACCGCCTACGTCGCCCGCACCGCCAACGCCGAGCCCGGCTGGCCGCCGCTTGCCGTGCAGTACGTGGACTACGCGCTGTGGCAGCGCGAGGTCCTCGGCGACGAGAACGACCCGACCTCGCTGATCTCCGAGCAGCTCGACCACTGGCGCACCGCGCTGGCCGACCTGCCCGACGAGCTGCGCCTTGGCCACAAGTCGCGGCCCGCGCAGGCCAGCTACCAGGCGGGCACGCACCGCTTCGAGGTGCCGGGCGAACTCGTCGACGCCCTCAACCGCGTCGCTCACGAGCACAGCACCACCCTGTTCATGGTTGTGCACAGCGCCTTCGCCGTGCTGCTCGCGCGCCTGTCGGGCACCTCCGACATCGCTATCGGCACCCCGGTCGCCGGTCGTGGACAGCAGGCACTCGACGACCTGGTCGGCATGTTCGTCAACACCCTGGTGCTGCGCGCCGAGGTGGACCCCGGCGTCACCTTCACCGAACTGCTCGGCCAGGTGCGCGAGAACGATCTGGCCGCCTTCGCCCACGCCGACGTGCCGTTCGAACGCCTCGTCGAGGTGCTCAACCCGGCCCGTTCGCAGTCGCGGCACCCGCTGTTCCAGGTGATGCTGTCGTTCCAGAACCTGGGCCGCACCACCCTGGAACTGCCCGGTCTGACCGTGTCGGAGCTGGGCATCGACCAGCACACCGCCAAGTTCGACCTGCAGCTCGCGCTGAGCGAGGTCCCGGCCGACGACGACAGCCACCTCGACGCCGAACTCGTCTACGCCACCGACCTTTTCGACTCGCAGTTCGCCGCCACCTTCGGCGCCCGCCTGCTGCGCGTGCTCGCCGCGATCGTGGCCGACCCGACTGCCCCCGTCGGTGATATCGAACTGCTCGACAATGCCGAGCGCACCCTGGTGCTCGACCGCTGGAACGACACCGAATTCGCGGTCGACGCGGCGCTGAGCACCCCGAGCGACGACGACCCGGCCACCCTCAACGCGCTGTTCGAGGCGCAGGTCGCGCGCACGCCCGACGCGACAGCGCTCACGTTCGAGGGGACGAGTCTGTCCTACGCCGAGTTCGCGGTGCGCGTGCGCAAGCTCGCCCGCTGGCTCAAGGACGCCGGTGTCGGCCCGGAATCGTATGTGGCCCTGGGCATGCGGCGCTCGATCGACCTGCTGGTCGGCATGTACGCCGTGTCCGCCGCCGGTGGCGCGTACGTGCCGCTGGACCCCGATCACCCGGCCGAGCGCATCGAGCACATCCTCGACACCGCCCAGCCGGTGTGCGTGCTCACCTCCGGCGAGAGCCTGCCCGCGGCCGCCGGTCGCGAGGTACGCATCGATCAGCTCGACCTGTCCGGCCACTCGGCCGAGCCGGTCACCGACGCCGACCGGCATCGCCCACTGCGCTCCGGCAATACCGCCTACGTCATCTTCACCTCCGGCTCGACCGGGCGCCCCAAGGGCGTCGCGGTCAGCCACGCGGCCATCGTCAACCGCCTCGTGTGGATGCACGCCGCCTACGGTCTGGCCGCCGACGACGTGGTGCTGCAGAAGACGCCCGCCACCTTCGACGTATCGGTGTGGGAGTTCTTCTGGCCGCTGCAGGTCGGTGCGCGCCTGGTGGTCGCCAAGCCCGACGGGCATCGCGACCCGGCCTACCTTGCCCGGCTGATCGTGGCCGAGCAGGTCACCACGGTGCATTTCGTGCCGTCGATGATGGCCGTGTTCGTCACCGAACCGCTTGCCGCCGACTGTGTTTCGCTGCGCAATGTGTTCGCCTCCGGTGAGGCGCTGCCCGCGCCGACCGCGCAGCGCCTGCGCGAACTCACCGGTGCCGCGCTGCACAACCTGTACGGCCCGACCGAGGCCGCCGTCGACGTGACCTTCCACGAGGTCACCGAGGCCGACACCGACACCGTGCCGATCGGCGCGCCGGTGTTCAACACCCGTCTGTACGTGCTGGATTCGCGGCTGCGGCCCGTTCCCGTCGGTGTCGCGGGTGAGCTGTATCTGGCGGGCGTGCAGCTGGCCCACGGTTACGTCGGTCGCCCCGACCTCACGATGGACCGTTTCGTCGCCGACCCGTTCACCCCCGGCGAGCGCATGTACCGCACCGGTGACCTCGTCACCTGGACCCCCGACGGGGAGCTGGAATACCTGGGCCGCACCGACTTCCAGGTGAAGCTGCGCGGTCTGCGTATCGAACTCGGCGAGATCGAGTCCGCGCTCACCGCGCTGCCGCAGATCGCGCAGGCGGTCGTTGTGGTGCGCGCCGACGAGCACACCGGCGACCAGCTGGTCGCCTACGTGATCCCGGAGACCGGGCAGAGTGTCGACACCGATGCGACGAAGGCCGCCCTGTCGGCCGAACTGCCGGTGTACATGGTGCCCGCCGCGTTCATGGTGCTGAACGCCTTCCCGCTCAACGCTTCCGGCAAGCTCGACCGTAAGGCCCTGCCCGCCCCCGTGTTCGCCGCGCGGGTGTTCCAGGCGCCGGTCACCCCGGTGCAGCAGATCGTCGCCGCCACTTTCGCCGAGGTGCTCGGCGCGGGCCAGGTCGGTCTCGACGACGACTTCTTCGAACTCGGCGGCAACTCGCTGGTGGCCACCCGGGTCGCCGCGCGCCTGTCCGAGGCCCTCGACGCCCAGGTGCCGCTGCGCGCGCTGTTCGAGGCGCCCACCGTCGCCGCGCTCGCGGCCCGAGTGGAGACCGCGTCCGGCCGTGGTGCCCGTGTGCCGCTCGCCCCGCGTCCTCGGCCCGAGCTGGTCCCGCTGTCGCAGGCCCAGCAGCGCATGTGGTTCCTCAACCGCTTCGACAACCGCACCGCGGTCAACAACATCCCGATCGCCGTCCAGCTCACCGGCGAACTCGACACGGCCGCACTGGAATCCGCCATCGCCGACGTGATGGCCAGGCACGAGTCGCTGCGCACCTTCTACCCCGAGATCGAGGGTGCGGGCTACCAGCAGATCCTGCCCGTCGACGAGGTCCGTTTCGCGCTGCCCGCCCAGCCGGTCGCCGCCGAGGATGTGGTCGCCCGCGTGGTCGAGCTCGCGAGCGTGCAGTTCGACGTCACCCGCGAGGTGCCGTTCCGGGCGAGCCTGCTGCGCGTGGACGAGCAGGCCCACATCGCGGTCCTGGTGATGCACCACATCAGCGGTGACGGTTTCTCGCTGCGTCCGCTGCTGCGTGACGTGGTGGTCGCCTACACCGAACGCGCCCGGGGTGAGGTGCCCGCGTGGGCGCCGCTCGAGGTGCAGTACGCCGACTACACGCTGTGGCAGCGTGAAGTGCTCGGCGAGGAATCCGACCCCGATTCGGTCGCCGCGGGTCAGCTCGCCTACTGGACCGAGCAGCTGCGCGACCTGCCCGATCAGATCGAACTGCCCGCCGACCGGCCGCGCCCCGAGATCGCGACCAATGCCGGTGACCTGCACCGGTTCTCGATCGACGCCGAGCTGCACCGCGCGCTCACCGAGATCGCCCGCGCCCGTGGCGTCACGCTGTTCATGGTGGTGCACGCGGCCCTGGCCACCTGGGCCGCGCGACTGTCCAACAGCACCGATATCGCCATCGGCACCCCGATCGCGGGTCGTGGCGAGCGCTCGCTCGACGACTTGGTCGGCATGTTCGTCAACACCCTCGTGCTGCGCAGCGAGGTCGACCTCGGCGGGCGCTTCGGCGACCTGCTCGAGCAGGTCCGCAAGGTCGACCTGTCGGCCTTCGCCAATGCCGACGTGCCGTTCGAACGGCTCGTCGAGGTGCTCAGCCCCACCCGCTCGCAGGCACACCACCCGCTGTTCCAGGTGGCCCTGACGTTCGAGGCGGCCACCGCCGCCGACACCGGCACCGTCGCACTGCCGGGTCTGGACCTCGACGTGGTCGACTTCGACCCGGGTACAGCCAAATTCGACGTTCAGCTCACTGTGGGCGAGGCCGCCGACGGCTCGCTGGCCATGTCCTGGAACTACGCGACCGACCTGTTCGACGCCGAGACCGTCGCCGCCTTCGGCGACCGCCTGGTCCGCATCCTGCGTACCGTGGCCGAGAACCCCGACGTGATCGTCGGCGACATCGACCTGCTCGGCGAGGCCGAGCAGCGCGATGTCGCCCAGCGCTGGGTGTCCTCGGGCGCCGACGCCATCGCCCTGCCGGTGGTGCACGACGCCAGCACCCCGGCCGGTCACCGGCGCGGGCTGTTCGGCAACCGGCACACCACGCTGGTCGACCTGTTCGACGCGGCGGCCGCGGCCTACCCCGATCGCATCGCCGCCAAGTTCGGCGTCGAATCGCTCACCTATGCCGAACTCGACCGGCGCGCGAATGTGCTCGCGCGCAGGCTGATCGACGACGGCGCGGGCCCGGAATCGTTGGTCGCGGTGATCCTGCCGCGTTCGCTCGACCTGGTCGTGGCGCTGCTCGCGGTGGTCAAGACCGGCGCCGGATACGTGCCCGTCGACCCGACCTACCCGGCCGAGCGCATCGCCTACGTGCTCGAGGATTCGCGCCCGACCAGCGTCGTGCTCGACTCCACCGTCCAGGTGACGGTGCCCGCGCACCTGCCGTCGGTTGTCCTCGACGGGTTCGCCGTGGAGACCGGCAATGTGGAGGACGCCGACGACGCGCCCATCACCGATGCCGATCGCCTCGCGCCGCTGTCACCCGACAATGTCGCCTACGTCATCTACACCTCCGGCTCGACCGGTCGCCCCAAGGGCGTCGCCGTCGCGCACCGGAATGTGGTGCGGCTGTTCGCCAATACCGATCGCGACTTCGGCTTCGGCCCGCGCGACGTGTGGACGTTGTTCCACTCCTACGCCTTCGACTTCTCCGTCTGGGAGCTGTGGGGTCCGCTGCTGTTCGGCGGCTCACTGATCGTCGTGGACTACTACACCTCGCGTTCGCCCGAGCAGTTCCTGGAACTGCTGCGGGTGGAGCAGGTGACGGTGCTCAACCAGACGCCGTCGGCGTTCTACCAGCTGGCCGAGGCCGACCGGAACGCCGGACCGGGCGTGGCGCCGCTGACCCTGCGTTACGTGGTGTTCGGCGGTGAAGCGCTCGAGCTGCGCCGCCTGTCGGATTGGGTTGCCCGCCACGGTGATTCGTCGCCGACGCTGGTGAACATGTACGGCATCACCGAGACCACGGTGCACGTGTCGTACCGCGCGCTGGACGCGAAGACCATCGCGGCGGCGGCCGGTTCGGTCGTCGGCCGGGCAATCGCGGGCCTGAGCGTGTTCGTGCTCGACTCACGGCTGCGCCCGGTGCCGGTGGGTGTCGCGGGTGAGATGTATGTCGCGGGACCGCAATTGGCGCGTGGCTACCTGGGTCGACCCGACCTGACCGCCACCCGCTTCGTCGCCAACCCCCTTGCGGGCCCGAACCAGGCCGGTTCGCGGCTGTACCGTTCCGGCGACCTCGCGCGCTGGAACCGTTTCGGCGAACTCGAATACCTCGGCCGCGCCGACGACCAGGTGAAGGTGCGCGGTTTCCGCATCGAGCTCGGTGAGATCGAAGCTGCCGTGCTCGCTCAGCCCGGCATCGCGCAGGCGGCGGTCATCGTGCGTGAGGACACCCCCGGTGACCAGCGCATCGTCGCCTACGTGGTCGCCGACGCCGACATCGAACCCGATCTCGACGCCGTGCGCACCGGCGCCGCCGAGCAGCTGCCCGCCTACATGGTTCCGGCCGCGCTCGTGCGGCTCGAGTGGATCCCGCTCACCGTCAACGGCAAGCTCGACCGCCGTGCCCTGCCCGCCCCGGCGGTTCAGGCCCGCGCCTTCCGCGCCCCGGTCACCCCGGTGCAGGAAACCGTGGCCTCGGTGTTCGCCGACGTGCTCGGCCTGGACCGGGTCGGCGTCGACGACGACTTCTTCGACCTCGGCGGCAACTCGCTGATCGCCACCCGCGTCGTCGCCCGCATCGGCGCGGCGCTCGGTGCGACGGTGCCCGTGCGTGCCCTGTTCGAAGCGTCGACCGTGGAAGCCCTCGCGGCCCGGGTGGAATCGCACACCGGCGGCACCGCCCGCGCGGCGCTCGTCGCCCGCGAACGCACCGACGGCGAGCTGGTCCCGCTGTCGTTCGCCCAGCAGCGGATGTGGTTCCTCAACAAGTACGACACCACCTCCTCGGCCTACAACCTGCCCGTCGCGATCCGCCTCACCGGCGACCTCGACGTCGAGGCGCTGTCGCTGGCGCTGGCCGACCTCGTGCGCAGGCACGAATCGCTGCGCACCCGCTACCCCGAGCACGGCGGCACCCCGGTGCAGCAAGTCGTTGCGGCCGAACGCATTTCGCTGGATCTGCGCCCGGTCACCGTCGCCGCCGACCAGCTCTTCGAGACCGTCACCGAGTTCGTCTCCACCGGATTCGATGTGGCGGAAGAAGTTCCGTTGCGCGCCCGGTTGTTCCGCGTCGACGAGCACGAGCACGTGCTTGTCGTGGTGGTCCACCACATCGCCGCCGACGGCTTCTCCATCGCCCCGCTGACCCGCGACGTGATGCTGGCCTACACGGCTCGTGCCCAGGGCACCGCGCCCGGCTGGGCGCCGCTGCCGGTGCAGTACGCCGACTTCGCCGTCTGGCAGCGCGCCGTGCTCGGCACCGAGGACGACACCGATTCGCTGATGGCGCGTCAGGTGGCCTACTGGCAGCGTCAGCTCGCCGGTGTCCCCGACGAACTCACCCTGCCCTTCGACCGCCCGCGTCCGGCCATCGCCTCGCTGCGTGGCGCGTCGGTGCACCGCGAGCTGTCGCCCGAGCTGATCGCCCGCCTCGACGAGGTCGCGCGCCGACAGGGCGCCTCGCTGTTCATGGTCATGCACACCGCTCTGGCGGTGCTGCTGGCCCGGCTGTCGGGTTCCGACGACATCGCCGTCGGTACCCCCATCGCCGGTCGTGGCGAACAGGCCCTCGACGACCTCGTCGGCATGTTCGTCAACACCCTCGTGCTGCGCACCGGGGTACGACCGGACGAGTCGTTCACCGACCTGCTCGAGCAGGCCCGCAAGACCGACCTCGACGCCTACGGCAATGCCGACGTGCCGTTCGAGCGCCTGGTGGAACTGCTCGCGCCCGAGCGCTCGCAGGCCCGCAACCCGCTGTTCCAGGTGATGCTGGCCTTCCAGAACCTGGACCGCACCACCCTCGAACTGCCCGGTCTCGCCGTGTCCGCGCTCGATCTCGACGAGAGCGTCGCCCGCTTCGACCTCCAGTTCACCCTCTCCGAGCTGGGCGAGCCCGGCAGCGGCGGGATGGCGCTGGCGCTGAACTACGCCACCGAACTGTTCGACGAAGCCACGGTCGACACCATCGCGACCCGCTGGGAGCGCGTGCTCGAGGCCGTGGCCGCCGACGCGTCGGTGACCATCGGCGCCATCGACGTGCTCGACACTGCCGAACGGGCCGACCTGGTGTTCCGGGTCGGTGCCCCGCCGGTGCCCGCCCGCACCCTGCGCACCCTGCTCGCCGAGGCCGTCGCCCAGAACCCGACCGGCGACGCCGTGGTGTTCCAGGGGACAGCTGTCTCGTACGCCGACCTCGACGAACGCTCGAACCGCTTGGCGCGCTTGCTGATCGAGCAGGGCATCGGTGCCGAAGACCTCGTCGCCATCGGCGTCCCGCGCTCGGCCGACTCGGTGCTCGCCGCGTGGGCCGTCGCCAAGACCGGCGCCGCCTTCGTCCCCGTCGACCCGACCTACCCCGCCGACCGCATCGCCCACATGGTCACCGATTCGGGTTCGCCGCTCGGCATCACGGTCGCGTCGGTGCGCGATGGACTGCCCGACATCGCCACCGACCCGTCCACCGCCGAGCAGGCGCTCGGTTCGGACCAGGCCACGTCGAGTGGTGCGCGGTCGCTCGAAATCGCCACTGCCGCAGGTGCTTCGACCGATGCGCCGATCGCGGACGGCGCCCGGGCGCAGACGTCAGGCAACTCGGCCGTGGGTTGGCTCGTGCTCGATGAGCTCGACCTCGATCGCTTCGACGGCGGTCCGATCGCCGACGACGAGCTCGTGCGGGCCACCACGCCCGAGCAGCCCGCCTACGTCATCTACACCTCCGGTTCCACCGGTGTGCCCAAGGGCGTCGTGGTCACCCACGCCGGTCTCGCCAACTTCGGCGAGGAGCAGGCGCAGCGCTACCACCTCGATTCGTCCACGCGCGCACTGCACTTCGCCTCGCCCTCGTTCGACGCGTCGATCCTGGAGCTGCTGCTCGCGCTGGCGCGCGGCGGTGCGCTGGTAGTGGTCCCGCCGGGTGTGTACGGCGGTGACGAACTGTCCGAACTGATCCGCGCCGAGCGGGTCACCCACGCCTTCATCACCCCCGCCGCCCTGGCGACCTTCGACCCGAGCGGCCTGGATTCGCTGCGGGTGCTGGTCGCCGGTGGTGAAGCGGTGCCCGCCGACCTGGTGTCGAAGTGGGCGGTTCCGTTGCAGGCGCTCCCGGCGGGCCCGGAGGCGGTAGCGGAGCGTGACCACGCAGGGCCCTCGGGTGCGCCCGTTGACTCTTTCGGCACGACTCGTGCCTTCCACAATGGTTACGGTCCGACCGAGACCACGATCATGACCAACATCAGCGATGCGCTGGTGCCGGGCGAGCTGGTCACCATCGGTGGACCCACGCGCGGCATGCGCTCGCTGATCCTGGACGCCCAGCTCCAGCCCGTTCCGGTGGGTGTCGCGGGTGAGCTGTACCTGTCGGGCATCCAGCTGGCGCGCGGCTACCACGCCCGCCCGGGTCTCACGGCCGACCGGTTCGTGGCCGACCCGTTCGTGCCGGGGGAGCGGATGTACCGCACCGGTGACGTCGTGCGCTGGACCCCGGAACGCACCGTCGAGTACGTCGGCCGCTCCGACTTCCAGGTGAAGATCCGCGGTTTCCGTATCGAACTGGGCGAGATCGACTCCGCCCTCGCCTCGCACGACACGGTCGACTTCGCCGTCACCCTCGGGCACAAGAGCACCGCGGGCGCCGTCTCGCTGGTGTCGTATGTCGTTGCCGCGCCGGGCCGTTCGATCGATGTGGCCGCGCTCACCGCGCACGTCGAGGAACGCCTGCCCGCCTACATGGTTCCGTCGTCGATCATGGTGATCGACCGGGTGCCGCTCACCCCGGTCGGCAAGCTCGACCGCAAGGCGCTGCCGGAGCCGGTGTTCGCCACCGAGGTCTCCTTCCGGGCCGCGCGCACCCCGATCGAGCAGACCATCGCCGAGGTGTTCGCCGAGGTCCTCGGCGTGGAGCGGGTCGGTGTGGACGACTCGTTCTTCGCCCTCGGCGGCGACTCGATCGTCTCCATCCAGCTCGTCTCCCGGGCCAAGGCGCGCGGCGTGCTGTTCACCCCGCGCCACGTGTTCGAGCAGCGCACCGTCGCCGGTCTGGCCTCGGTCGCCGAAACCGCCGATGTGGCAGCGGCTTCCGCCGTGACGCTCGCGGAACTTCCCGGCGGTGGTGTCGGTGAGATGCCGCTGACGCCGGTCGTGCGATTCATGGCCGAGCGTTCCGGTTCCTTCGACCGGTTCAACCAGACCATGGCGCTGGAACTGCCCGTCGGCATCGACCGGGCGGGCATCGCGGCCACCGTCGGTGCCGTCATCGACCGGCACGACATGCTGCGCTCGCGCCTGCACCAGGTCGACGGCCGCTGGGTCGTCACCACGGCGACCACGGGCACCGTCGACGCCGACACCCTGATCGACCGCACCACCTTCGACCCGAACGTCTCCGACGCCGAACTGTTCGAGATCGCCTCGGCCGCACTGGATTCCAGTCTGGAACGGCTCGACCCGGCCAACGGTGTCGTCGTCCGCTTCGTGTGGTTGGAGCCCACCGAGTCGATGACCCCGACCATCTCGCTGCCGGGCAACGCCGCCACCGCCGATGCTGCGTCCGCCGGTGCCGCCGCGTCGGCAGGCGCTGTCGTGCCGGGTGGAGTCGCGTCCGCAGATGGCGCCGCGTCCGTCGGTGGTACTGCGTCGGCCGGTGATGTCACGCGGATTGCCGGTGCGGAGTCCGCGGGAGCCGAGCCTGCGCGTCGGGCCGGGCGACTGATCGTGGTCGCCCATCACCTCGTCGTCGACGGTGTGTCGTGGCGAATCCTGGTGCCCGACTTCGTCTCCGCCTGGGGTCAGCTGACCTCGGGTCAGCAGCCGGAACTCCTCGCCCCCGCCACCTCCATGCGCGCCTGGGCCCACGCCCTGGCCGACGAGGCACGCGACCCCGAGCGGGTCGCCGAGCTCGACTTCTGGCGTTCGGTCGTCGCGACGCCCGATCCGCTGCTCACCGAGCGGCCGATGAACCCGGCCGTCGACGTGTCGGGTGTGATCGAGAAGCTGCCGGTGGAGGTGTCCGCCGAGGTCACCAAGGCACTGCTCACCACGGTGCCCGCCCTGTTCCACGGCGGGGTGAACGACGGTCTGCTCACCGCGCTGGCCCTGGCCGCCGCCAAGTGGCGTTCGCGTCGCGTCACCGACTCGGACGACGCCCTGCTGGTGCGCCTGGAAGGCCACGGCCGTGAGGAAGAGGTCGCGCCCGGTGCCGACCTGTCGCGCACGGTCGGCTGGTTCACCGCGATCTTCCCGGTGCGCCTCGACCTGACCGGCATCGATCTCGACGCCGCCCTGGCCGGTGGTCCGGCGATCGGTCAGGCCGTGAAGGCGGTCAAGGAACAGCTGCTCTCGGTGCCCGACAAGGGCATCGGGTACGGCCTGCTGCGGTACATGAACGCCGACACCGCCGCCGAGCTGCCCACCGAGCTGCCCGGCCAGATCAGCTTCAACTACCTCGGTCGGGTCGCCGACAGCGATGTCCCCGACGCGCTGCGCGGTTTCGGCTGGATCCCCGCCTCGGAGCTGGCCTCCCTCGGCGGCGCCTACGACGCCGACATGCCCGCGATGGCACCGTTGGATGTCAACGCGATCGTCGTCGGCGACAAGCTCAGTGCCAATATCGGTTACCCGAGCACCCTGCTCGGCGAAGCCGAGGTCCGCGAGTTCGCCGACCTGTGGGTCACCGCGCTGGAAGCCGTTGCCCGCCACGCCAACTCGGCCGACGCCGGTGGTCACACGCCGTCGGACTTCGCACTCGTGCGCGCCACCCAGCGTGACATCGACGGCTGGGAACAGCGCTACCCCGAGCTCACCCAGGTGTGGCCGCTGGCCGCGCTGCAGGCCGGTCTGTTCTTCCACGCCCGCCTCGCCGCGAGCTCGGTCGACGTCTACACCGCCCAGGCGGTACTGACGCTCACCGGTCATGTCGACGCCACCCGTCTGCGCGCCGCCGCCCAGGCCCTGCTCGACCGACACGAGACCCTGCGCACCGCGTTCGTCACCGATCACGACGGCAATGCCGTGCAGATCGTCCTCGACAACGCCCGCGTCGTCTGGGCCGAACACGACCGCACTGTGCCCAATGGCGGTACTCCCGAAGGCCCTGCGGGGTCACGCTCCGCTACCTCCTCCGGGCCCGCCGGTCGCACCGCGGCCACGGGCGAGTTCGCCGACCTCGTCGAGGCCGACCGCAACGCCCGCTTCGACCTGGCCGAGCCGCCGCTCATCCGCTTCACCCTGATCAGGGTGGGCGAGCACGAATGGCGTTTCGTGGTGGCCAACCACCACATCCTGCTCGACGGCTGGTCGATGCCGTTGGTGATGCGCGACCTGCTCGCGCTCTACGCCCTGCACGGCGACGCGAGCGCGCTGCCCGCCGTCCGCTCCTATCGCCACTTCCTGGAATGGGTTGCCCAGCAGGATCATTCGGCCTCGGTGGCTGTCTGGTCCGATGCGCTGCGCGGGGTCATCGAGCCCACGCTGCTCGCCCGCCCGGACGCGAGCCGCGAGATCACCGCCCTGTCGGACGAGTACCTGTTCGACCTGGACGAGACCACCACCGGCCGTCTGGTCGCGTTGGCCGCCGAGCTCGGCGTCACCCCGAACACGGTGCTGCAGGTGGCGTGGTCGATCGTGCTCGGCCGGATGACCGGTCGCGACGACGTGCTGTTCGGCACCACCGTCTCCGGTCGTCCCGCGCAGCTGTCGGGCGTGGAGTCGATGGTCGGTCTGTTCATCAACACCGTGCCGGTGCGCGTCCGCTTCGACGCCGCCGAATCGGTGCGCGACGTGCTGACCCGCACCCAGGGCGAGCAGGCCGACCTGCTCGACCACCACTACATCGGCCTGGCCGAGATCCAGTCGGCCGCCGGGATCGGTGGCCTGTTCGACTCGCTGGTGGTCTTCGAGTCCTACCCGGTCGACGCCGAGGGCATCAAGGCCCAGGCCGCCGACATCGACGGCATGGCCGTCACCGGCCTGGACGCCGCCGACGCCACCCACTACCCGCTCTCGCTCATCGCCCAGCTCGACACCCAGCTGCGCATCCGCGCCGGGTACCTGAGCGACCTGTTCGACGCCGCCACCGTGCATCGCATCGCCGAGCGCCTCATCCGGGTGCTCACCGCGATCACGGCCGAACCGTCTGTGGCCGTTGGCGATATCGAACTGCTCGATGCCGCCGAACGCGCACTCGTGGTGCACGAGTGGAACGCCACCGCGCACGAGGTGGATCAGCGCGCCACCCTGGTCTCGATGTTCGAGGCGCAGCTGGCCCGCACCCCGCAGGCCACCGCCCTCACCTTCGAGGGGACGAGTCTGTCCTACGCCGAGTTCGCGGCCCGGGTGTACCGCCTGGCCCGCTGGCTCGTGGATCGCGGCGTCGGCCCGGAAACCTATGTGGCCCTTGGTATGCGCCGCTCGCTCGATCTGGTGATCGGCATGTACGCGGTGAGCGTTGCCGGTGGCGCCTACGTGCCGCTCGACCCCGATCATCCGGCCGAGCGCACGGAATACATTCTCGCGACGGCGGATCCGGTGTGTGTGCTCACCTCGGACACCGATCTCGAGATCGACACCGCGCAGGTCCGCATCGATCTGCTCGACCTGTCCGGCTACGCCGACACCCGCCTCACCGACGCCGAACGCACCTCCCCGCTGCGTCCGTCGAACACCGCGTACGTGATCTTCACCTCCGGTTCGACGGGTCGTCCGAAGGGTGTCGCCGTCAGCCACGGCGCGATCGTGAACCGCCTGGTGTGGATGCAGACGGCGTACGGCCTGACCGAGGCCGATGTCGTCCTGCAGAAGACGCCCGCCACGTTCGACGTGTCGGTGTGGGAGTTCTTCTGGCCCTTGCAGATCGGTGCGCGCCTGGTCGTGGCCAAGCCGGACGGTCATCGTGATCCGGCCTACCTGGCCGAGATCATCGCGGCCGAGGGCGTCACCGTCACCCACTTCGTGCCGTCGATGCTCGCGGTGTTCGTCGCCGACGCCGCTGCCGCGCAGTGTGATTCGCTGCGGATGGTGTTCGCCTCCGGTGAGGCACTGCCGCCCAAGCCCGCGCACCGCCTGCGCGAGCTCACCGGTGCGGCGCTGCACAACCTGTACGGCCCCACCGAGGCCGCGGTCGACGTCACCTTCCACGAGGTCGTCGACACCGACACCGACACCGTGCCGATCGGCGCCCCGGTGTTCAACACCGAGGTCTACGTCCTCGACGCGCGCCTGCGCCCGGTCCCGGTCGGTGTCGCGGGTGAGCTCTACCTCGCGGGCACCCAACTGGCCCGCGGCTACGTCGCCCGCCCCGACCTCACCGCCGACCGCTTCGTCGCGAACCCGTTCGATGAGAACGGCGCCCGCATGTACCGCACCGGTGACCTCGTCGCCTGGACCGAGCACGGTGAACTGGAATACCTGGGCCGCACCGACTTCCAGGTGAAGCTGCGTGGTCTGCGCATCGAACTCGGTGAGATCGAGTCGGCGCTCACCGGTCTCGACGAGGTCGCACAGTCGGTGGTGGTTGTCCGCAGCGACCAGCACACCGGCGACCAGCTGGTTGCCTACGTCATCCCCGCCGTCGGCCGCACCGTCGACATCGAGGACGCCCGCGAGGAACTGGGCAACAACCTGCCCGCCTACATGGTGCCGTCGGTGATCATCGTCCTCGACGAGTTCCCGCTCAACGCCTCCGGCAAGCTCGACCGCAAGGCCCTGCCCGCCCCGGTGTTCGAGGCCGCGGTGTTCCGCGCGCCGACCACACCGGTCGAGGAGATCGTCGCCGCCACCTTCGCCGATGTGCTCGGCCTGGACCGGGTCGGCCTCGACGACGACTTCTTCGCCCTCGGCGGCAACTCGCTGACCGCCACTCAGGTCGCCGCGCGCCTGTCGGCCGCCCTGGAATCCGATATCGGCGTGCGCGAACTTTTCGAGGCGTCCACGGTCGCCGCGCTGGCCGCGCGGGCCGAAACACATTCCGGTGACGAGCGGCGCGCGCCGCTGGTTCCGCAGCAGCGTCCCGCGCGGGTGCCGCTGTCGCTGGCCCAGCAGCGCATGTGGTTCCTCAACCGCTTCGACCCCGAGTCGGCCGTCGACAACATTCCCGCCGCCGTCCGCCTGTCCGGTCTGCTCGACCGCCAGGCGCTACAGGTGGCCGTGGCCGACGTGCTCGCACGGCACGAGTCGCTGCGCACCTACTACCCTGTGTCCAATGGCGGGGCGGCCGAGGGCCCTGCGTGGTCGGGCTCCGCTACCGCCTCCGGGCCCGCCGACCGCCCCGCGGTGGCCGGCGGCGCCGCCCATCAGGTGATCGTCGCGACCGGCAAGGTCATCCCGGACCTCGCCCCGATCGAGACCACCGAAGCCGAACTGCCGCAGCGGCTTTCGCAGCTCGTGCTGACCGCGTTCGACGTCACCGCCGAGGTGCCGTTCCGTGCGGCCCTGTTCGAGGTGAGCCCGACCGAACACGTGCTCGCCCTCGTGGTGCACCACATCTCGGCCGACGGCTTCTCCATGGGCCCGCTCACCCGTGACGTGATGACCGCCTACAGCGCCCGCGTGGAAGGCGCCGAACCGGCCTGGCGTCCGCTCGAGGTCCAGTACGCCGACTTCGCGCTCTGGCAGCGCGGGGTGCTCGGCGACGAGGACGACACCCGCTCGGTGATCGCCCAGCAGATCGCCTTCTGGCGCGAACACCTGCGTGGCCTGCCCGAACAGCTCGACCTGCCCGCCGACCGGCCGCGCCCCGCGGTCGCCAGCGGTCGCGGCGCCACCCACACCTTCGAGATCGATGCCCGCACCCACGCCGCGCTGGCCGAACTGGCCCGCGCCCGTGGCGCGACGCTGTTCATGGTCACCCACGCGGCGCTGGCCCTGCTGCTCTCGCGGCTGTCCGGTGAGTCCGACATCGCCATCGGTACGCCCATCGCCGGTCGTGGCGAGCGCGCGCTCGACGACCTGATCGGCATGTTCGTCAACACCCTGGTGCTGCGGACCGAAGTCGACGGCGCGGCGAGCTTCAGCGAGCTGCTCGGCCAGGTCCGCACGAGCGACATCGCCTCGTTCGGGCACGCCGACCTGCCCTTCGAGCGGCTGGTCGAGATCCTCAACCCAGCCCGTTCGCAGGCGCGTCACCCGCTGTTCCAGGTGATGCTGGCCTTCCAGAACACCGGCCAGGCCAGCCTCGAACTGCCCGGCCTCACCGCCAGCGGTGTGGAGCTGCCGATCGATGTGGCGAAGTTCGACCTGCAGGTGGTGCTCACCGAGAAGCCAGGTGACACCGCCGGGATGGTCGCCGAGCTGATCTACGCGACCGACCTGTTCGACGCGTCGACCATGAGCAGCTTCGCTGCCCGCTTCACCCGCCTGCTCAACGCCATCGCGGCCACTCCGAACCGCGCCGTGGGCGACATCCCGCTGCTGGATGCCGCCGAGGTGCAACTGGCCGTTCGCGGGTGGAACGACACCGCCCGCGAGCTGCCCGGTGCGGGCACCCTGGTCGAGGAGTTCGCCCGTCAGGCCACGGCCACCCCGAACGCGGTCGCCCTCATCGACCCGGCCACCGGCGAGACCCTCACCTACGCCGAATTCGCCTCGCGCGTACACCGTTTGGCGCACCGCCTGATCGAGGCCGGGGTCGGCCCGGAGCGACTGGTCGCCCTCGGCCTGCGCCGCAGCATCGACCTGGTCGTCGCCGCGTACGCGGTGCAGGAAGCAGGCGGCGGTTACGTCCCGCTCGACCTCGACCAGCCCGCCGACCGCATCGCCTACGTGCTCGAAACGGCGAACCCGGTGGTCGTGCTGACCACGTCCCGCGACGGCTTCGCCGTCGACGAGCCGACCACCTTGGTCATCGACGCGGTCGACCTGTCCGCCTACTCGGACGCCCCGGTCACCGATGCCGAGCGCATCGCGCCGCTGCGCCCGCAACACCCGGCTTACGTCATCTTCACCTCCGGTTCCACCGGTCGCCCGAAGGGTGTGGCGGTGCCGCACACGGCGGTGGTGAACCAGATCCGTTGGATCACCGGCGAATACGGCATCGGCGCCGACGACGTGGTGTTGTTCAAGACGCCCGCCACCTTCGACGTGTCGGTGTGGGAGCTGTTCGGTCCGTTGAGCACCGGCGGCCGCTTGGTCGTCGCGAGCCCCGACGGTCACCGTGACCCGCAGTACCTCGCGGATGTCATTGCGGCACAACGGGTCACGATGACTTCGTTCGTGCCGTCGATGCTCACCGTTTTCGCGGGCAGCATCGATGACGCCGCAGTCCAGGGCGGAGCTCTGTCCTCGCTGCGCGCCCTGCTGATCGCCGGTGAGGCGTTCACCGGGGACGCCGTCGCGGCCCTGCGCCGGGTGAGTGACGCGGCCCTGTTCAACCTGTACGGCCCGACCGAGTTCACCGTGCACGCCACGCACGCCCCGGTCGCCGACCAGGTCGACGGCGCCGTCCCGATCGGCGCGCCGGTCTGGAACGCCGAGGCCTACGTGCTCGACGCCCGCCTACACCCGGTTCCCGCCGGGGTCGCGGGTGAGCTGTACCTGGCCGGTTCGCAGCTGGCGCGCGGCTACTTCGGCCGCCCCGACCTCACCGCCGACCGCTTCGTCGCCGATCCGTTCGGCGACGACGGCGCCCGCATGTACCGCACCGGCGACCTGGTGCGCCGTGACGAGCACGGTGTGATCACCTACCTCGGCCGCACCGACTTCCAGGTGAAGCTGCGCGGTCTGCGTATCGAGCTCGGCGAGATCGAGGCCGCCCTCACCGCCCACGACACCGTCGGCCAGGCCGTAGTGGTCGTGCGTTCGGATGCCCGCACCGGCGACCAGCTGGTCGGCTACGTGGTGCCCTCGGCGGGTGCGACCGTCGACACCGAAACGCTGCGTGCGCATCTCGGTGCGCAACTGCCGTCGTACATGGTTCCGGCCGCGTTCGTCGTGCTCGACGAGATGCCGCTGAGCGCCAACGGCAAGCTCGACCGCCGCGCCCTGCCCGATCCGGTGTTCGAGGCCCGCGAGTTCCGCGCCCCGAGCACCCCGATCGAGGAGATCGTCGCCGCCACCTTCGCCGAGGTGCTCGGACTTTCCGAGGACCAGCCGGTCGGCCGCGACGACGACTTCTTCGACCTCGGCGGCAACTCCCTCATCGCCACCCAGGTCGTCGCCCGCCTCGGCGCCGCACTCGACACCCGGGTTCCGGTGCGGGTGCTGTTCGAGGCGCCGTCGGTGTCGGCGCTGGCCGCCAAGGTGGAGACCCACGCGGGCAGCGGCAGCCGTCGCGAGCTCGTCGCCGGGCCACGCCCCGAGCAGGTGCCGCTCTCGCTGGCTCAGCAGCGCATGTGGTTCCTCAACCGGTTCGACAGCGCCACCGGCGTCAACAACATCCCCCTGGCCGTTCGTCTGACCGGCGACCTCGACGTGGACGCGCTGCGCCAAGCCGTGGCCGACGTGGTGGAGCGGCACGAAGTGCTGCGCACCGTGTACCCGGAAACGGCCGACGGTCACGGCGTACAGGTCGTGCTGCCCGCCGCGCAGGTGCCGATCACGATCGACCCGGTCACGATCGGCGAAGACGAGATCCGCGACCGCATCAGCGAACTCGTGCTCGCCGGTTTCGACGTGACCGCGCAGGTCCCGGTGCGCGCCGAACTGCTGCGCGTGGCCGGTTCCATGGACGGCTCGCACCCCGACACCCACGTGCTCGTCTTCGTGGTGCACCACATCTCCGGTGACGGCTGGTCGGTGCGTCCGCTGGCCCGCGACGTGATGATCGCCTACGCCGCCCGCTCGCGCGGTGAGGCACCGGGCTGGGCGCCGCTGCCGGTGCAGTACGCCGACTACGCGCTGTGGCAGCGCGAAACCCTCGGCTCCGAGTCCGACCCGTCGTCGATGATCGCCCAGCAGGTCGCCTACTGGTCGACCACCCTGGCCGGGCTGCCCGACCAGCTGGATCTGCCGAGCGACCGGCCGCGTCCGGCCGTGGCGTCCAACCGCGGTGGGGTGCACGAGTTCTCGATCGACCCGGCGCTGACGCACAGCCTCAACGCACTGGCCCGCGAACACGGCGCCAGCCTGTTCATGGTGGTGCACGCCGCGTTCGCCGCCCTGCTCGCGCGCCTGTCCAACAGCGACGACATCGCCATCGGCACCGCCGTCGCGGGCCGTGGTGAAGCGGTGCTCGACGACGCCATCGGCATGTTCGTCAACACCCTCGTGCTGCGCAGCACGGTCGACCCGGCGCAGTCGTTCGCCGAACTGCTCGCCGCGACGCGGGAGCACGACCTGGCCGCCTTCGGCCACGCCGACCTGCCGTTCGAGCGGCTCGTCGAGATCCTCAACCCGGCCCGTTCGCAGGCACGCCACCCACTGTTCCAGGTGATGCTGTCGTTCCAGAACACCGGCGAGGCCTCGTTCGAACTGCCCGGCCTCGAGGTCGCGGGCGTGCCGCTCGACGTGGTCACGGCCAAGTTCGATCTGCACCTGAACCTGACCGACCGCTACCGCGCCGACGGTTCCGCCGACGGCATGACCGCCGAATTCGCCTACGCGACAGACATGTTCGACGCGGCCACCATCGCGAGCCTGGCCGAACGCCTGGTGCGGCTGCTGTCGTCGGTCGTCGCCGACCCGACCCGCGCGATCGGTGACGTCGAGCTGCTGGCGCCGGTCGAATACCGCCAGGTCGTAGCAGGCTGGAATGCCACCGCGCACCCGGTCGATCAGGACGCGACCCTGGTGTCGATGTTCCAGGAACAGGCCGCGACCAGCGCGAACGCACCTGCCCTCACCTTCGAGGGGACAACTCTGTCCTACGCCGGGTTCGCCGCGCAGGTGAACCGCTTGGCCCGGCACCTGATCGCCCAGGGCGTCGGCCCCGACACCATGGTCGCGCTCGGTATGCGCCGCTCGCTCGACCTGGTGATCGGCATGTACGCGGTGAGCGTGGCCGGTGGCGCCTATGTGCCGCTGGACCCCGACCACCCGGCCGAGCGCACCGACTACGTGCTCGAGATCGCGGCACCGGTGTGCGTACTGACCACGGCCCGTGACGAATTCGACGCGGGTTCTGCCACCGCGCTGCACATCGACAGCCTCGACCTGTCGTCCTACTCGGACGCGCCCGTCACCGATGCCGACCGGATCGCCCCGCTGCGTCCGTCGAATACCGCCTACGTGATCTTCACGTCGGGTTCGACGGGTCGGCCGAAGGGTGTGGCGGTCAGCCACGCCGCGATCGTGAACCGCCTGGTGTGGATGCAGACGGCGTACGGCCTGACCGAGGCCGATGTCGTCCTGCAGAAGACGCCCGCCACGTTCGACGTGTCGGTGTGGGAGTTCTTCTGGCCCTTGCAGGTCGGTGCGCGCCTGATCGTGGCCAAGCCGGACGGTCATCGCGACCCGGCCTACCTCGCCGAGCTCATCGCCGCCGAGACCGTCACCACCACGCACTTCGTGCCGTCGATGATGTCGGTGTTCGTGGCCGAACTGGCCGAGGACGACCGCCGCGCCGACAGCCTGCGCCTGGTCTTCGCCTCCGGCGAGGCCTTGCCCGCGCCGACCGCCCAGCGCATGCGCGCCCTCACCGGGGCCGCCGTGCACAACCTGTACGGCCCGACCGAGGCCGCCGTCGACGTCACCTTCCATGAGGTCACCGACGCCGACACCACCTCGGTGCCGATCGGTGCGCCGGTGTTCAACACCCAGGTGTACGTGCTGGATTCGCGACTGCACCCGGTTCCCGTCGGGGTCGCGGGCGAGCTGTACCTGGCCGGTGTCCAACTGGCCCGTGGCTACGTGAACCGCCCGGATCTCACCGCCGACCGTTTCGTCGCCGACCCGTACGGCACCGACGGCGCCCGCATGTACCGCACCGGTGACCTCGTCACCTGGACCGAGCACGGCGAGCTGGAATACCTGGGCCGCACCGACTTCCAGGTGAAGCTGCGTGGTCTGCGCATCGAACTCGGCGAGATCGAGTCCGCGCTCACCGCGCTTGGGTCGATCGCCCAGTCGGTGGTCGTCGTCCGTGGCGACGAACGCCTCGGCGACCAGCTCGTCGGCTACCTGATCCCCGCGGCGGGCAGCACCATCGATACCGACGCCGTGCGTGCCGAACTCGGCAGTGCCCTGCCCGCGTACATGGTGCCGACCGCGTTCGTGATCCTGGACGCCTTCCCGCTCAACGCCTCGGGCAAGCTCGACCGCAAGGCGCTGCCCGCACCGGTGTTCGAGACCAAGGCCTTCCGCGCGCCCTCGACCCCGATCGAGGAGATCGTGGCGGGCACCTTCGGCGACGTGCTCGGTGTGACCCGCGTCGGCGCCGACGACGACTTCTTCGAACTCGGCGGCAACTCGCTGCTGGCCACCCAGGTCACCGCCCGCATCGGTGCCGCCCTGGACACCCAGCTCGCGGTCCGCGACCTATTCGAGGCCTCGACCGTGTCGGCGCTTGCCGCCCGCGCGGAGCACAACGCCGGTTCGGGCCGGGCGCGGCCGCGCCTGACCTCGGGGGAGCGGCCCGCCGTCATCCCGCTCTCGCCCGCCCAGCAGCGCTACTGGTTCCTCAACCAGTTCGACACCTCGACCTCGGCGGTGGACAACATCCCGCTGGCGGTCCGCCTCACCGGCGACCTCGACGTGCCCGCGCTCGAACAGGCCATCGGCGACGTGTTCGCCCGCCACGAGATGCTGCGCACCACCTACCCGGCCTCGGCCGACGGCCCGCGCCAGGTGATCCTGCCGAACTCCCAGATCAGCGCGCAGGTGCACCACATCGAGGTCGACGAGGACGAATTGCTCGGCGCGGTCATCGAATTCGCGATGACCACCTTCGACGTCACCCGCGAGGTGCCGCTCGCGGTGGCCCTGTTCGAAATCAATGAAGCCGACTATGTGCTCGCGTTCACCGTGCACCACGTCTCGGCCGACGGTTCCTCCATGGGCCCGCTGGCCCGCGACATCATGGCCGCCTACGTCGCCCGTTCGCAGGGCGAGGCGCCGCAGTGGGCGCCGCTGCCGGTGCAGTACGCCGACTACGCGCTGTGGCAGCGCGAGGTGCTCGGCGACGAATCCGATCCGGAATCTCTCGCAGCCAAGCAGGTCGCGTACTGGACCGAGGCGCTGGCCGGTCTGCCCGACCAGCTCGAACTGCCCGCCGACCGGCCGCGCCCGCCCGCGCAGTCGTTCCAGGGCAAGGCGATCCGCTTCGAGATCGACCCGCAGCGCCACGCCGCACTGCACAACCTGGCCCGGGCCAACAACGCCTCGCTGTTCATGGTCGTGCACGCCGCGCTCGCGGTGCTGCTCGCCCGCCTGTCGGGTACCGACGACATCGCCGTCGGTACCCCCATCGCCGGTCGTGGTGAACGCGAACTCGACGACCTGATCGGCATGTTCGTCAACACCCTGGTGTTCCGCACCGCCGTCGACCCCGGCGCCACCTTCGCCGACCTGCTCGCCGACGTGCGCGAACGCGACCTGGAAGCCTTCGCCAACGCCGACGTGCCGTTCGAGCGCCTGGTCGAGGTGCTCAACCCGGTGCGCTCGACCGCCCGTAACCCGCTGTTCCAGGTTGGCCTGTCGTTCCAGAACCTGGCCGAGACCACCTTCGAACTGCCCGGGCTCACCGTGAGCGCGGTCGACTACGACTCACAGCTGGCCAAGACCGACCTGCACGTCACCCTCTACGACCGCTACACCGACGACGGCGCACCGGCCCAGCTGGTCACCGAATTCGGTTACGCCATCGACCTGTTCGACGAAGCGACCGTGCAGGCCTTCGCGGACCGGTTCGTGCGGGTGCTCGACGCGGTCACCGCCGACGCGGGCGTGCCGGTGGGCGACATCGACCTGCTCGACGAGCCGGAAGCCGAGCGCATCCTCACGGCGTGGAACGACACCGCGCACGCGGTCGACGCCGACGCCACCCTGGTGTCGCTGCTCGATGCGACCGTGGCGGCCGCCCCGGACGCGATCGCGCTGGTTGTGGACGAGCCACAGGCGGACTCCGGTACCGCTGCTACCGAGGCCACGCCCGCGCAGCGCGGCGCAGTTGTCCCGGGCCAGATCGCCGTCGGTGCTTCCGGTCGGATTGTCGCGGGTCGTCGCGAGTTCACCTACGTCGAACTCGATGCCGAGGTCAACCGCCTCGCGCGGTACCTGATCGAGCGCGGGGTCGGCGCCGAGGATCGGGTGGCGCTGGCGATCCGTCGCTCCGCCGAACTGATCATCGCGATGTACGCGGTGGCCCGTACGGGCGCGGCGTATGTGCCGATCGACCCGGATCAGCCTGCCGAGCGCACCGACTACATCCTCGAAACCGCCGCTCCCGCAGTGGTGCTCACCACGGCGAGCGCCGAATTCGGCACGGCGGCAGCGGAAGTGGTTGTCCTCGACGACCTGGACCTGAGCTCGGTGAGCGCTGCGGCGATCACGGGTCGCGACCTGCGCCCCGCGAACACCGCGTACGTCATCTTCACCTCCGGTTCCACCGGCAAGCCCAAGGGTGTCTCGGTTCCGCACGGCGCGATCGTCAACCAGTTGCTCTGGGAGACCGCCGAATTCGGGATCGGCGCCGACGATGCGGTGCTGCTCAAGACCGCCGCCACCTTCGACCTGTCGGTCTGGGAGTTCTGGACCGCCGCCGTCGCCGGTGCCCGCCTCGTCGTCGCCACGGCCGACGGTCACCGCGACCCGGCCTACCTCAACGACCTGATGCGGGCCACCGCCGTCACCACCCTGCACGTGGTGCCCTCGATGCTCGACGCGCTGCTCACCGAATCCGGTGCCGCACTGCCGCGCACGCTGCGCCGCGTGCTCGCGATCGGTGAGGCGCTGCCCGCCGCGACCGCACAGCGATTCCGCACCAACAACACGGCCGCGCTGTTCAACCTCTACGGCCCCACCGAGGCCGCGGTCTCGATCACCAGTCACGCCGTGACCGACGCCAACCAGGTGTCGGTGTCGATCGGTGGCCCGGAGTGGAACAGCCGTGTCTACGTGCTGGATTCGCGTCTGCGCCCGGTCCCGGTCGGTGTCTCCGGTGAGCTGTACCTGGCCGGTGCCCAGCTGGCGCGCGGCTACCACGGTCGTGCTGATCTGACCGCCGACCGCTTCGTCGCCGACCCGTTCTCGGTGTCCGGTGCGCGCATGTACCGCACCGGTGACCTGGTCGCGTGGAACGTCGACGGCGAACTCGACTACCGGGGCCGCACCGACTTCCAGGTGAAGATCCGCGGTTTCCGTATCGAACTCGGCGAGATCGAGGCGGCGCTGCTGCGTCAGCCCGGCATCGCTTCCGCCGCCGTGCTCGCCCACACCGATCCGGTCGTCGGCGATCGCCTGGTCGCCTACGTCGTGGCAGCGACCGAGGGGGTCGGCGCCGAAATCGACAAGGCCGCCTTGCGCACCGCACTGGCCGCAGAGCTGCCGTCCTACATGGTTCCGACCGTGTTCCTGCGGCTCGACGCCCTGCCGCTGAACGCCAACGGCAAGCTCGACCGCAAGGCCCTGCCGGAGCCCGAGGTCGAGAAGGCCGTGTTCCGCGCGCCGGTGAGCCCGAGCGAACAGCTCGTCGCGGCGACGTTCGCCGAGGTGCTGCGACTGGAAGGCGACAAGCGGTTCGGTCTGGACGACGACTTCTTCGCCTGGGGCGGCAACTCGCTGCTGGCCACGCAGGTCGCCGCCCGCCTCGGCGAGGCGCTCGACACCCGCATCCCGGTGCGGTTGCTGTTCGAGGCGTCGACCGTGTCGGCATTGGCCCAGCGCATCGAGCAGCACGCCGAGACCGGTGACCGCAAGGCGCTGACGGCCGGTCCGCGACCGGAGCACATCCCGCTGTCGCCGGCCCAGCAGCGGATGTGGTTCCTCAACCGCTTCGACACCCAGTCGGCGGCCTACAACGTGCCCGTCGCGGTCCGCCTGTCCGGTGAGCTCGACGTGGCCGCGTTGCGCGCGGCGATCCTCGACCTGGTGAGTCGCCACGAGATCCTGCGCACCGTCTACCCGCAGACCGAAGCCGGTGCGGCACAGGTGATCCTGTCGCCCGCGCAGGCCGCACCGGAACTGCTCGAGCGCACGGTCACCGCCGACGAGGTGGAATCCGCTGTCGGCGAGCTGCTCTCGACGATCTTCGACGTCACCGTCGAGGTGCCGCTGCGGGTCGCCCTGTTCCGAGTGGAGAACAGTGCGGACTTCGTCCTCGCGATGGTCGTGCACCACATCTCCGGTGACGGTTCCTCCGTCGCCCCGCTGACCCGCGACCTGATGACCGCCTACGCCGCCAGGGCCGCGGGCACCGAGCCCGGTTGGGTGCCGCTGCCCGTGCAGTACGCGGACTACAGCATCTGGCAGCGCGAGCTGCTCGGCAGCGAGGACGATTCGGACTCGATGGCCAGCAAGCAGGTGGCCTACTGGAAGCACGCACTGGCCGAGCTGCCCGATCAGCTCGACCTGCCCGCCGACCGCCCGCGTCCGGCCGTGCAGAGCTTCGCGGGCAGCAAGGTCGACGTGCGGATCGACGCCGAAACCCACCGCGCGCTGGTAGAACTGGCCCGCGCGGAGGGCGCGACCCTGTTCATGGTCGTGCACACCGCGCTCGCGGTGCTGCTCGCACGGCTGTCCGGCACCGACGACATCGCCATCGGCACCCCGATGGCCGGTCGTGGCGAGGCCGTGCTCGACGACATGATCGGCATGTTCGTCAACACCCTGGTGTTCCGCACCCAGGTGCGGCGCGGTGAGGCCTTCACCGACCTGCTGGCGCGTCAACGCGAAGACGACATCGCCGCCTTCGCCAATGCCGACGTGCCGTTCGAGCGCCTGGTCGAGGTGCTCAACCCGGTGCGTTCCACCGCGCGGCACCCGCTGTTCCAGGTGGGTCTGTCGTTCCAGAACCTCAGCCGCGCCACCCTGGAACTGCCCGGGCTGACGGTGTCGGGTCTCGACGTCGACAGCAACCTGTCGCAGTTCGACCTGCACCTCATCATCAGTGACGTCTATGACGAAACCGGTGAGCCCGAAGGCATTTCGGGTCTGCTCACCTACGCCACCGATCTGTTCGACCGCGCCACGGTCGACGGGTTCCTGCGTCGCTTCGAGCGCCTGCTCGAGGCGATCGTCGCCACCCCGCGCACCGCCGTGGGCGATATCGAACTGCTCGCCCCGGCCGAGCGCGCCGAACTGCTCGACGGCCGCAACAACACCGCCAACCCGGTCGACACCGAGGCCACCCTGGTCTCGCTGCTCGACGCCACCGTTGCGGCCGACCCGAAGGCGACCGCCCTGGTCACCGACGACGGCAACCAGCTCACCTACGCCGAACTCGACGCTCGGGTGAACCGCCTCGCGCGTCACCTGATCTCGCTCGGCGTCGGCCCGGAGGCCCGGGTGGCGCTGGCCATGCGCCGCTCGGTTGACCTGATCGTCGCGATGTACGCGGTGGCCAAGTCCGGCGGCGCGTACGTGCCGGTCGACCCGGACCAGGCGGCCGAACGCACCGACTACATCCTCACCACCGCGGCACCGGTCTGCGTGCTCACCGCCGACGAGTTCACCACCGATGCCGCACCGGTGGTGCGCATCGACGAACTCGCGCTGGAGCAGCTCAGCGCCGCACCGGTTTCCGATGCGGAGCGGATCGAGCCGCTGCGTCCGGACAACACCGCGTACGTGATCTTCACCTCCGGTTCCACCGGCCGCCCGAAGGGTGTGGCGGTGCCGCACGGCGCAATCGCCAACCAATTGCAGTGGAAGCTGGTGGAATTCGGCCTCGACGCCGCCGACGCGGTGCTGCTCAAGACCGCGGCCACCTTCGACCTCTCGGTCTGGGAGTTCTGGTCGGCGGCGGTGTGTGGTGGTCGCCTGGTGATCGCGTCGCCCGACGGGCACCGCGACCCGGCCTACCTCAACGAGCTGATGACCCGGGAGTGGGTCACCACACTGCACGTGGTGCCGTCGATGCTCGACGCGCTGCTGGCCGCCGCGCCGCGCCCGGCGGGCCCGGAGGCGGTAGCGAAGCGTGACCACGCAGGGCCCTCGGGTTCGGCGCCATTCAGCACAGGCATGCCGGATTCGCTGTGGCGGGTCCTCGCCATCGGTGAGGCGCTGCCCGGTTCGCTGGCGCAGCGGTTCCGCACCGCGTTCCCGCGCACCGAGCTGTTCAACCTGTACGGCCCCACCGAGGCCGCGGTCTCGATCACCGCGCACCGGGTGAGCGCGGCCGACCAGGGGTCGGTGTCCATCGGTTCGCCCGAATGGAACAGCCAGGTCTACGTGCTCGACGAGCGGCTGCGCCCGGTGCCCGACGGTGTCGCCGGTGAGCTGTACCTCGCCGGTGCCCAACTGGCCCGCGGCTACTTCGGCCGCGCCGACCTCACCGCCGACCGCTTCGTCGCCAACCCGTTCGGCACCGGCACCCGCATGTACCGCACCGGTGACCTGGTGGCCTGGCGCCGTATTGATGGCGATACTCCCGAGGGGCGTGGCGAACTCGACTACCGAGGCCGCACCGACTTCCAGGTGAAGATCCGTGGTTTCCGTATCGAGCTCGGCGAGATCGAGGCCGCGCTGCTCGCGCTGCCGCAGATCGCGCAGGCCGCCGTCATCGCCAAGTCCGATCCGCGTACGGGCGACCGTCTCGTGGCGTACCTGGTCGGTGCGGATGTAGATGTGGCACAGGTGAAGTCGACGCTGGCCGCGAGCCTGCCGTCGTACATGGTGCCCGCCGCGTTCGTCGTGCTCGACGCGCTGCCGCTCAATGTGAACGGCAAGCTCGACCGCAAGGCACTGCCGGAGCCGGAGTTCGAGGCCCAGGCGTTCCGCGCGCCGTCCACCCCGATCGAGGAGATCGTGGCGGGCGTGTTCGCCGACGTGCTCGGCGTCGAGCGGGTCGGTGCCGACGACGACTTCTTCGCCCTCGGCGGTAACTCGCTGCTGGCCACCCAGGTGGCGGCCCGCCTCGGTGCCGCGTTGGACAGCCGGGTGCCCGTGCGCCTGCTGTTCGAGGCGTCGACGGTGGCCGGGCTCGCGGTGAAGGTCGAGCAGGGTGCCGGTGCCGGTGGGCGTCGCGCGCTGGTCGCCGCACCGCGACCGGACCAGGTGCCGCTCTCGCTCGCGCAGCAGCGCATGTGGTTCCTCAACCAGTTCGACACCAGTTCCTCGGTGAACAACATTCCGGTCGCCGTCCGCCTGTCGGGCGCGCTGGATGTCGAGGCGTTGCAGCTGGCCGTCGCCGACGTGCTCGCCCGCCACGAAACCCTGCGCACGGTGTACCCGTCGGCCAACGGCACACCGCACCAGGTGATCCTGCCGGTCGAGGGCAATGTGCCGGACCTGACACCGGAAGATGTTGTCCCCGACCAGGTTCGCGACAAGATCGCCGAACTGATCTCGACCGGCTTCGACGTGGTCGGCGAAGTGCCGTTGCGCGCGAAGCTGATGCGGATCGTGTCGCCGGTCGTCACCAATGCTGCTGTCGGCGACGCGTCCGCGCAGGGCCCCGCAACGGCCGACGCCGCGAGCGCTGCCGGGGATGACGCTGTCTTCGTCGGCGAAGGGTCGCTGAGCGCCGCCGTGGCGGCTCGCTCCGCGGTCGCCGAGGGTGAGTACGTCCTGGTGTTCGTGGCCCACCACATCAGCGCCGACGGCTGGTCCATGGGCCCGCTGACCCGCGACGTGATGATCGCCTACGCCGCCCGCGCGGCAGGTGAGGCGCCCGGCTGGGCGCCGCTGGCGGTGCAGTATGCCGACTTCAGCATCTGGCAGCGCGAGGTGCTGGGCGCGGAGACCGACGAGAACAGCCTGCTGTCCCAGCAGGCCGCGTACTGGAAGCGTGCGCTGGCCGGTGTGCCCGACGAGCTGAACCTGCCGCTGGACCGGCCGCGTCCGAGCACGCAGTCCTTCGCCGGTGGCCGGGTGCTGTTCCCGATCGACACCGACATCCACGCCGGTCTCACCGCCATCGCTCGCGAGCAGAACGCGACCCTGTTCATGGTCGTGCACACCGCACTCGCGATCTTCCTCGCACGCCTGTCGGGCACCGAGGACATCGTCGTCGGCACCCCGATCGCGGGCCGTGGTGAGGCCGAACTCGACGACGTGATCGGCATGTTCGTCAACACCCTCGCCCTGCGCACGCAGGTGGACGGGCAGCAGAGCTTCGGCGACCTGCTCGCGCAGGCCAAGGAGGCCGACCTGGCCGCCTTCGCCCACGCCGACATCCCGTTCGAGCGCCTGGTGGAACTGCTCAACCCCGAGCGTTCCACCGCGCGGCACCCGCTGTTCCAGGTGGCGCTGTCGTTCGAGAACCTGCCCGACGCGGGCTTCGAGCTGCCGGGCCTGTCGGTCTCGGCGGTCGACTTCGACGTCGACACGGCCAAGTTCGACCTGCTGCTCACCGTCCGCGAGGCCGGAGCGGGCGACCCCGCCGCGCGAGCGACGGGCGCGGAGGTGGAAGCGGAGCGTGACCACGCAGCGACCCGGGAGGGCGGCCAATCGGGCACCGTCGGTGCTTACGCCGAGTTCTCCTACGCCAGTGATCTTTTCGATCAGTCGACGGTGGAGAAGTTCGCGCAGCGGTTCCGCCGTCTGCTCGCCGAGGTCGTCGCCGACACCACCACCCCGGTGGGCGATCTGGAACTCCTCGACACCGTCGAGCGCACCGAATTGCTCACCCGCACAGGTGGTCCCGCGCTCGCCACGAGCACGCTGCCCGAGCTGCTGGCCCAGGCCGTCGCGATCAACCCGACCGGTCAGGCGATCGTCGCCCCCGGCGAGTCGGTCGACACCGGCCTGATCCGCGCGCTCACCTCGGCACTGCGTGTAGATGTCGAAACCAGTGCGGACGCAGGGTCCCCTGCGGATGCGCTCGCGCTCGACTCGCGCATGCCGTCGGTCGAGGCCGGAGCCGGATCATCGGCTGCGGCAGGCGCCGGGTCGGCGGTAACCGGGTCGGCTGCGGCGGGCGATGTCCGCTCGCTGACCTACGCCCAGCTCGACGCCGCGTCGTCGCGTCTGGCCCGGGTGCTCATCGAGCGCGGCGCCGCACCGGAGACGGTCGTCGCCATCGCCATGCAGCGTTCGCTCGAGACCACCCTCGCCATCTGGGCGGTCGTGAAGTCGGGTGCGGCGTTCCTGCCGGTCGACCCGAAGTACCCGGCTGAGCGCATCGCGCACATGATGTCGGATTCGGGTGCGGCCCTCGGCATCACGGTGTCGGCCGAGGCCGACCACCTGCCCGCGCCCGCACTGGGCGACTGGCTCGTCCTCGACGACGCGGCGCTGCACGCGCAGGTCGCCGAGCAGTCGGGGGCGCCGGTCACCGATGCGGACCGTCGCGGCGCCGTCCGCGCGGACAACACCGCGTACATGATCTACACCTCGGGTTCGACTGGTCTGCCCAAGGGCGTCGTCGTCACCCACACCGGTGTGGCCAACTTCGCCGCCGCCGAGGTGGCGCAGTTCGGGCTCGGCAAGGACGCGCGGACCCTCGCGTTCGCCTCGCCGTCGTTCGACGCGTCGATCCTCGAGTTCCTGCTGGCCGTCGGGTCGGCGGGCACCCTGGTGATCACGCCGGTCGGCGTGGTCGGTGGTGAGGAACTGGCCGAGATCATCGTCGGCCAGGGCCTGACCCATGTGTTCCTCACCCCGCTCGTCGCGGCGTCGATGGAACCGTCGGCGCTGGCCGGGCTGGAAGCGCTGATCGTCGGTGGCGACAAGGCGCCGGTCGACCTGGTGGCGAACTGGCACAGCGCGGGAACCGACCCGGCGCGTCACCGGTTCTACAACGCCTACGGCCCCACCGAGGCGACCATCGCGACCAACCTGTCCGACGCGCTGCTGCCCGGCGACACCATGAACATCGGTGGCCCGATCCCCGGCGCGACCGTCCTGGTTCTCGACAGTCGCCTGCATCCGGTCCCCGAGGGTGTGTCCGGTGAGCTGTACCTGGGTGGCGTGCCGCTGGCCCGCGGCTACCACGAGCGCCTCGGCCTGACCGCCGAACGCTTCGTGGCCAACCCCTACGGTGAACCGGGCTCGCGCCTGTACCGCACCGGTGACGTGGTCGCCTGGCGCACCGTCAACGGCAAGCCCGTCGTGGAATACGTGGGCCGCAACGACTTCCAGGTGAAGATCCGCGGCTTCCGCATCGAACTGGGCGAGATCGACGCCGTACTCACCGCGCACCCCGACGTCGATTTCGCGGCGACCATCGGCCGCACCACCGACGCGGGCGCGACCATCCTGGTGTCCTACGTGCGACCGGTTCCCGGCAGTGCTGTCGAACCCGGCGCCCTGGTCGAGTTCGTGTCGCAGCAGCTGCCCGCGCACATGGTGCCCGCCTCAGTGATGGTGCTCGACGAGATCCCGCTGACCCCCGCGGGCAAGCTGGATCGTCGCGCCCTGCCCGAACCGGTGCTCGCCCCGCGCGAGTTCCGCACGCCGACAAGCGATATCGAGGCGATCATCGCCGCCGTCTTCGCCGAGGTCCTCGGTGTCGACGCGGTCGGCCTGGACGATTCGTTCTTCGCCCTCGGCGGTGACTCGATCCTGTCCATCCAGCTGGTGTCGCGGGCCAAGGACCGCGGCGTGCTGTTCAAGCCGCGCGACGTGTTCGAGAAGCGCAGCGTGGCCGGGCTGGCCGAGATCGCGGTCCTCGCGGGCGACACCGAGCAGATCGTGCTCGAGGAACTGCCCGGTGGCGGTGTCGGCGACATCCCGATGCTGCCGATCATGCGCCAGATCCTCAGCAGCGGTTCCACCTACGACCGGTTCTCCCAGTCGATGGTGCTGCGCCTGCCGGAGAACATCTCCGAAGAGGTCCTGCACGCCACCATCGGTGCGGTTTTCGATCACCACGATGTGCTCCGCTCACGGGTCGCTCGCGCGGAGCGAGCGGTGAGCCCGGAGGCGGTAGCGGAGCGTGACCACGCAGGGCTCTCGGGAGCGCAGCAGGGTGACAGCGAGAAGGGTTGGCAGTTCGAGGCATTGGCGCCCGGCGCGGTCGATGTGAGCGCCCTGGTGCGTCGCGTCGAGATGTCCGGTGACGTCACCGACGAGGAACTGTCCGCCCTGGCCAGCGCCGAGTACGACCAGGCCATGGGTCGCCTCGACCCGGCCGGTGCCGCCATGGTGCAGTTCGTGTGGTTCGCCTTCGGCGCACCGACACAGAGCCCCCGCCGCCGCGACGCCCTGCTCATCGTCGGCCACCACTTCGTGATCGACGGTGTGTCCTGGCGCATCCTGATCCCGGACCTCGGCATGGCCTGGGGTCAGATCGCGGCCGGTCAGCCGGTGAACCTGCCCGCCAACGGCACGTCCATGCGGCGCTGGGCGCACAGCTTGGTCGAGCAGGCCGAGGACCGTCGCACGGAACTGCCGTTCTGGCGTGAGGTGTCCTCGACGCCCGACCCGCTGCTTGGTTCGCGTCCGTTCGACCCGAAGGTCGACACCTTCGCCACCGTCGACCGCGTGCAGGTCACCCTGTCGCCGGAGGTCACCGACGCGGTGCTCACCGCGATCCCCGGCCTCTACCACGGCGGTGTCAACGACGGTCTGCTCACCGCTTTGGCGTTGGCTGTATCCCGTTGGCGCGGAGACGAATCCGGTTCCCCGGCGTTGATCAAGCTGGAGGGCCACGGCCGTCAGGAAGAGATCGTCGCCGGTGCCGACCTGTCGCGCACCGTCGGCTGGTTCACCACCGCCTTCCCGGTCCGGCTGGACCTGGCAGGCGCTGATCTCGACGACGCCTTCGCGGGCGGCGCCGTGCTCGGTGACGTGATCAAGTCGGTCAAGGAGCAGATGCTCGCCGTGCCCGACAAGGGCATCGGCTACGGCATGCTCAAGTACCTCACCGAGCAGGGTGCCGATCTGCCGAGCGTCGGCCAGATCAGCTTCAACTACCTGGGCAGGGCGGGCGCGGGCGAGATCCCCGCCGAACTGGCCGAACTCGGCTGGATCCCGGTGGCCGACCTGGGTCAGCTCGACGCCGAGATGGACCTCGACATGCCCGCCAACGCGACGCTGGACATCAACGCCATCGTCGATGAGGGCGAGGACGGCCCGCAGCTCGGCGCGAACATCGCCTTCCCGACCGGGCTGCTCACCGTCGAACAGGCACAGGAGTTCGCCGACCTGTTCGTGGCCGCGCTCACCGCGCTCGCCACGCACGCGCAGCGCTCCGACGCGGGCGGTTTCACCCCGTCCGACATGCCGCTGGTGCGCGTCGAACAGTCCGATCTGGATGTGTGGGAACGCGATTACCCCGCGCTGTCGGAGGTGTGGCCACTCTCGCCGCTGCAGGCGGGCCTGATGTTCCACGCCATGATCAGCTCGGCGACCGTCGACGTGTACACCGTGCAGGCCGTCCTCGACCTGACCGGCACCCTCGACGCCGAGCGGCTGCGCAAGGCCGCCCAGGGCGTGCTCGACCGCTACCCGAACCTGCGGACCGCCTTCGTCACCGACTCGGCCGGTCAGCCGGTGCAGGTGGTGCTCGGCGAGCTCGAGGTGCCGTGGCGTGAGGTCGACCTGACCGAGCTGCCCGAGGACGTGCGCATGCCGCGCATGCAGCAACTGCTCGCCGCCGACCGGGCCAACCAGTTCGACATGGCGACCGCGCCGCTGATCCGCTTCGGTCTGTTCAAGACCGCCGAGGACAAGGCGCACCTGTCGATCACGGTGCACCACATCCTGGTCGACGGCTGGTCGATGCCGCTGCTCATGCGTGATCTGCTCGTGCTCTACGCGGTGCACGGCGACCTCACCGCCCTGCCGCGCGTAGCGTCCTACCGCAACTTCCTGTCCTGGCTCTCGGGCTGGGATCGCGACGTGTCGCTGCGGGCCTGGGCCGACGCTCTGGCCGGGGTGGAAGGACCCACCCAGCTGGCGCCGCCGCCGCGCACCGAGGAGCGCTTCGAGATCGACAAGGTCGTCGTCGAGATCGACAACGACCGCACCCGGGCGCTCGGCAAGTTCGCCGGTGAACTCGGTGTCACCGTGAACACGCTGCTGCAGACCGCGTGGGGCATCGTCGTCGGGCGCCTCACCGGCCGCGACGACGTGGTGTTCGGTGCGACCGTCTCCGGTCGTCCGGCCGAACTGCCCGGCGTGGAGTCGATGGTCGGCCTGTTCATCAACACCCTGCCGGTGCGCATCAGGATCGACGACCGGATGACGGCGGAGAAGCTCACCCAGAAGGTGCAGTCCGAACAGGCCGAACTGCTCAGCCACCACTTCGTCGGCCTGTCCGACATCCAGCGGGTGGCCGGTGCCGGTTCGCAGTTCGACACGCTGCTGGTGTTCGAGTCCTACCCGATGGACAAGGACGCCGTCACCGCGGCGAGCTCGATCGACGGCATGCAGGTCACCGGTGTCGGCCTCGACGACGCCACCCACTACCCGCTCACGCTGGTGGTGATGGCCGAGTCGACCATCGAGATCACCATGCGCTACCTGCGCAGCACCTTCACCGAGGACGAAGTCCGCACCCTGTCGGCGCGACTGCTGCGGGTGCTCGACGAACTGCTGGAGAACCCGACCGGCCTGGTCGGTGACATCGACATCCTCGATGCCACCGAACGCGCCAAGCTGCTCGCCGAATCCGGTGTGACAGCCGCGGTTTCGGCACCCGTCGCGGTGACCGGTGTCGGTGCGCAGACAGTGGCCAAGGTGCTTGCCGAGGTCGTCGAAGCCGACCCGCAGGCACCCGCCCTGCTGCGCGGCGACAACGAGATCGCCTACAGCGCCCTTGACCGCAAGTCGTCGCAGCTGGCCCGCGTGCTCATCGCGCGCGGTGCCGGTCCGGGCGACGTGGTCGCGGTCTCGCTGCCGCGGGGTGTCGATTCGGTGCTCGCCGCCTGGGCGGTGCAGAAGGCCGGTGCCGCAGTGCTGTTCGCGGGCGACCTGACCGGCGTCGAGCTGGCCGCCGCCGGTGCGGCGTACGGCATCAGCGCGGCTCCGGTCGCCGGGGTGGCTGGCGAATGGCTGGTCCTGCCCGACGTGGAAGACGAGATCGCCGCAGCCGCAGCGCATCCCGTCTCCTACGCCGACCGGATCCGCCCCCTGGCCGAAGACCACCCGGCCTTCGTCCAGGTCACCGCCGACACCACAGCGGTGCTCACCCAGTCCGAAGCCGTCGCCCTGGCCGAACGCCTCCGCGACGAACACGGCATCGACTACGAATGCACCACCTACACCACCCACGCCTCCGGCCCGGCCGCAATCCAGGAATTCCTGGTGTCGGCCACCGCGGGCGCCCTGTCGGTCCTCCCCGCAGGCCCGGTCGAAGACGACCTGGCCGACGGCGAGGTCACGCACTGGTTCGTGGTGGCAGGCGAGGACACCGGCCCCGCCGACGGTGAAGTGTCGGTGGTCGTCGTCGCCGTGTGACGATGTGCTAGCTGGCTAGCCGCTTTTCGCGCTAGCCAGCTTGCCGATAATGATGCTACCTTGGTAGCGTTGCTGGATGATCGCGGAGCAACCGACCAGGAAGGCCTGCAAGCCCTGAAGAAGGAGGGCTGGTCGAAGCTTCGCGATGGAGCTGGTAGTCACTCGATCTATGGCTGCCGTTCAGGCAAGCACGACGTGAGCGTTCCCGATGGGCACCGGACCATCTCGCCAGGGGTGGTTCGGACCATCAACAAAGTGGTCGCGGCGTGCGATTGCCCGAAGGAGGACGAATCATGAGCACACCGATCACCTACGAGGTACACGCGAGTCGCGTCGGGCGGTGGTGGGAGATCGCCGTGCCCGACGTCTACGGCGACGATCCGTGTGGACAGGCGAGGCATCTCACGGATGTGGGATACGAAGCGCGCACCATCATCGCTGCCAAGTTGGATGTCCCACTGTCCCATGTCGAAACGAAGCTGATCGTCGACGATTTCGGCGATGCGCGTGATGTCAGTGGACGAGTTCAGCATATTTCCGATCTCCGATCGGAAATCGAACGTCTCACCGACGAATTGAACGAGGAGCAGCGCTCACTCGTGCGAGAACTGCGCCGCGAAGATGTCCCCGATGTCGACGTCGCAACGCTGCTCAATGTCGCCCGCCAGCGGATCGGCCAACTCGCGAAGTAGGTGGCGATGCCCGTACCGCGCTCCGATCATTGGACCGCCGTCGACCTCGAGCAGTTGCCCGATGACGGTTCGCGCTACGAGGTGCTGAACGGCCAGCTCGTCGTGACTGTCGCCCCGAAGCCGGTGCATCAATGGTTGATCAAGCGGCTCACTCAGGTGCTCTACGCAGCTGTCCCCGCCGACCGGTTGGTGTTGGACGGTGTCGGCGTGCTCATCGGTGACGACGAGCCGATACCCGATCTGATGGTGGTCGAGGGATCGATCGATTGGCATGGGCGTGGTGTGCCGGTGGGACAGGTCGAACTCGCCGTCGAAGTCGTGTCGAGGTCGACGACGTTGCAGGATCGGATGGTGAAGCCGGTGTTGTACGCGCAGGCTGGCATTCCCACGTACTGGCGTTTCGAGATCAACTCGTTCAGGAGCCGCCTGGCGGACGAACAGTTGCCGGTGTTGTTCGCATATTCGCTCGGTGCCGACGGTGAATACATGCTCACTCACCGCGCATCCGCAGGAGTCCCGGTGGCCTTGCGTACGCCCTTCGAGGTCACGTTCGATCCGGGCGTCTTGCTGCCGCGTTGACGAATCTGACGTCGCCACCCGGCGAGCGTCAGCGTTGGAGCAGGTCGGCCAGTCCGGCGAGGAGCAGACTCAAGCCGAAGGTGAAATCGGCTGCACCGGTGTGGGTTCCGGTGATCACTAGGGAGGCGAGTGTGTGCATGTGCGGATGGGTTTCGGTGGGGATGAGCGGAAGGAATTGCTCGGCGGCCGAAGCGTATTCGGAGGGGGCTAGAGGGAAGTTGACGGCCTGGAGGGTGAAGCCGTAGATGTGGCTGTCGAGGGCGTTCCAGGCGCGGTCGGCTTGTTCGTAGGTGAAACCCGCGGCGATCAGACAGGCGAGAGTCGCCTCGACATACCGCAGCATCGCGGGGCCGACATTCACGCGGGAGCCGAGCAGTCCGGTGGCCCAGCGGTGCCGGAGCAGCACCTCGTGGGCAGAAACGGCGCGGCGGCGTAGTTCTTCCTGCCAGTCGCCACCCGCTTCCGGCACGTAGATCTCCGCGACGACCAGGTCGATGAGCCCGTCGAGGATGTCCTCCTTGTGGGCGACATGGTTGTACAGCGACATGGCTTCGACACCGAGAGCCTTGGCGAGCTTGCGCATCGACAGCGTGTCGAGGCCCTCCGCATCGGCCAGGTCGATCGCCACGCGCAGGATTCGTTCCCTGCTCAGTGGGGTGCGTTGCGGCACGTTCTCCTCCTTGACCTACTTACGGCGTAAGTGTAGCGTCTGAGGTCAGCGACTTACGCTGTAAGTGTGAGAGGAAGAGTGCTCATGACCGAGGTGGATACCGCCCGAATGACGGCATGGGTGGCCCCGCGCTATGGCGGTGGGGAAGTGTTGCGCACCGAAGTCGTGCCCCGGCCGGTGCCCGGCGAACGGGATGTGATCGTCCGCGTACGCGCGGCCTCGCTGTGTAGCGGTGACCTGCACCTGCTCAACGGGACGCCGTACTTGCTTCGCCTCGGCTTCGGCCTACGGAGGCCGAAGCATCGGATGATCGGCCAGAACCTTGCCGGTGAGGTCGTCGCCGTCGGTATCAAGGTGAGCGAGTTCCAGCTCGGGGACAGGGTTTTCGGTGAGGTGCCGAGCGGTGCGTTCGCGGAGTTCGTCCGGGCGGATGTGCAGTCGTTCGCCCTGGTGCCCGACGACATGGAGATGGAAACCGCGGCGGCGATCCCCGATTCGGGCATGACCGCGCTACAGGGCCTACGAGACATCGGCAAAGTCGGGCCGGGGCACCGAGTGCTGATCAACGGCGCGTCCGGTGGCGTGGGAACTTTCGCGGTGCAGATAGCGAAAGCTCTCGGCGCCCACGTAACGGCCGTGTGCGGCACCCGCCACCTCGACATGGTGCACGATATCGGCGCCGACATCGTTATCGACTACACCACAACGGATTTCATCACCACTGGCGACACCTACGACGTCATTTTCGACCTCGCGGGCAATCGCAAACTCCGCGACTGCCGCCGCGCACTCACCCCGAACGGCACCTTCATCTCCTCGGCGGGCGCACCGGGCGGCAACTGGTTCGGCCCGATCCGCTGGCTCGGCTCAGTCCTCATCACCAACCTCTTCACCCGTCAAACCCTCAAACCACTCCTCATGCGCCCCACCACGACAGACCTGCGGTACCTGGCCGAACTAGCGACCACCGGAGCCCTGCGCCCCGTGATCCAGCGCCGCCTACCCCTGTCGGAGGCCGCAGCCGCGATCAGTCTTTTCGCCGAAGGACACGCCTCTGGGAAAACGTTGCTGACAGGGTGGCCTGCCCGATGACCACGGTGTCCTCACCGTCGGTCGGCGCGCTCGTCTGAGCGTGTCGGCAGATCATCTGCTATCAATCGTCGTAGTGACATACTCAGACGAGGCCGAGGAGGTGTGCCGATGGTCGATGTGTTCACCGATGCACTGTTCACCCCGGCTGATGTGGCGCGCCAGCTGGTGATCCCGAGGAGCACCGTCTACTCGTGGCTCTCGAAGGACGCCGACGGCCACCCCCTGGTCCACCGGGTGCAGCCGGAACGACGTGGTCGAGCCAGCGTGCCGTTCATAGCGATGGTCGAGGCCTACGTTCTGCGGGCGCTGCGCACCGAACTGCGTTTCAGTACGCCCCGCATCCAGGCGGCGGTGTCGGCGCTGCGAGCAGAGTTCGACACCGAGTACGCCCTGGCCAGTAAACGCATCGCCACCGACGGTATCGACCTCTTCGTCGAATACAGCGACGGCGAATTCGCCCGCGTGCACGATCGGCAGATACCGGTGCGCGAGTTCATCAGCGACTATCTGCGCTACATAGATTGGGGCGAGGCCGGTTACGCCACCCGCCTGCACCTACCGCGCTTTCCCGCGGCCGCGCCCGTGGTGATAGATCCACAGTTCAACTGGGGTGGCCCGGTTCTCGAACGGACAAAAGCCCCGGTCAGCGCAATCATCGACCTCTTCAAGGCCGGAGAGTCCATCAATGTCGTCGCGGGGGAATACGAGCTCGACGAACAAGAAGTCCAAGCCATCGTCCGAGCCGAGCTACCAGCAGCCGCCTGAATTCTTCCTCGATCGGGGACTCGGCAAGGGAGTCGCCGCTGGGCTGCTCGAACTGGGATGGCGGATCCACCGGTTCGTCGACCGCTTTCCCAACGATGCTCAGGAGACGACGGACGAGCAATGGATCGAGTTCGGTCTGACCCGAGGCTGGGTTCCGCTCTGTAAAGACGGACGGATCAAAGGTCGCGCCGCCGAGCGCGCCCCGCTGGAAAAGCACACCGCGGTCATGTTCTACCTGGACAACCAGCAACTGACGATCAGCGCGATGATCGAGCGGGTGCACGGTGCTCGTTCAGCGATCCATCTCGCCATCGAGCGTAGTGGCCCAGCTGCGTATGCCGTGACAGCGCATGGTGTTCGCCGGACCTGGCCGTGAACACCTTCATGCCGGTGTGGCAGGCCGTGCCTTCTCGAATCGGGCCACAAAGGTCATCTCGAGAGCCTCGGCGAGGCGGTTCAACGTGGGCGATCGTTGGTGTTCCAGCGCCACCCTCGATCCGCGACAGTGAAGGCTGCGGAATACCCGCATGGCGTGCGACCTCGGTCTGGGTCAGCCCTAATTCGAGACGCCGAGTGCGCGCTGCTTCGGCCAGTTCGTAGGCCCGCCGCGCATCCTCGTAGGCGCGCCGCATTTCGTCCGAGAGCCCATCGGTGTCGTTCCGGCGCAACTTCCAGCGGCGATGTGGAGTACTCATATGACATCCACCTGTCGCAAACGGTTCGGCATGGTGATCGGGGCCGCCCGCCTGGCACAGCTTCATGGCGAGTCTGGCGCGATCCACCTCGCCCACCTGCCGACTTTTGTCCTTCGAAAACGCCGTCAGCAACCCGCTTCCCCCTCGGCGAGCCAACAGGTCAACCGAATATCGTTCGGGTACAGCTTGATTCGAACTTCTTGCAAGCCATCTCCGAGATGCTTGGCGTTAGGCCATCCACTCCCGCCCATTCCGGAAGTCTGATCCCGAAAAGAGACCCACTTACGCTACATGGCGTTGGAGCATAAGTGGCCGCCTTTGAGTTTGCTTGCTATTGTAAGTGCATGAAAGAACTTAGGGAGGTGCGCGCCAATTTCAACGAAACGACGATCACGGTGTATCAGGCCTTCATGCCGGAGATCGCACTACCAGCTGCGGAGACCGGGAAGTTCGGTTCGGGGTTTAAGTACGATCGAATGACATGGATCAAGCCGTCGTTCCTATGGATGATGTATAGATCCGGCTGGGCCAGTAAACCGGGACAAGAATGCATACTTGCTATTGAAATAACTCGAACCGGTTTCGAGTGGGCACTGAGCAGGTCAGCCCTCTCGCATTATGAGGCCAAGATCCACAACAACAAGGAACACTGGAAATCGTCGCTATGTGAGCCGGTGAGGATTCAATGGGACCCGGAACGTGACATAAGCCTTAATAGGTTGTCACGCCGTTCGCTGCAAGTAGGCCTGTCTGGCGAGGCGGTCCACCTCTACTGCAATCACTGGATTGTCGCGATTTCAAATCAAACAGATCGTGCCAAGGAAATTAGAGATCTTATCACTGAAGGGCGTGTGGATATGGCGAATAAATTGTTGCCCGTGGAGCGTCGGTACCCAGTCCCGGACGAAATTGCCGTCCGAATCGGTTCAGAGGCTGATTCTGCATGAAGACGTCCATGCGGTCGAATATGGTTGCTAAAGCCCTATCTGTGCGCGATGCACCCAGTTGTGGGCGCGCCCCACGGTATGAGCGCGTGGGCCTGAAACCGAGGAGCAAAACGATGGACGTGCGTTGAAAATCGGGTGCGTCGACGCACTCCTCGCACCACAAGGATGAGCGCCGTCCTTGCGAAACTGCCGAAGCAGTGCCGTCCGATGTCTGGAATTCGGAACTGATAATAGACCGTAGTTGCGCGCCAAGCGAGTATCCCGGAGCGGGGTTGTAGGCGATTGAGACCTTTCGAACCGTAGACGGAGGATACCTTGACGATCAGAGAAACCAGACTGCTGCCAATTGCACGCACTGTCTGAGCTGGACGATTCTGACCATCTCCGAGCGAACGATTTGTTCGCACTCAAAGTGTTAAAATGCACTCACAGATTCCGAAAGTGAGTACCTGGAGTACCTTCAAGAAGAATCTATTTAGACCGTGTCTCATGCGGTTGATCGGGCCTTCGTGAGCTTCTTGTACCCGGTGAGTGCGCCGGCCAGTGTGAGGAAGGCGCAGAAGTGAGTGTCCTTGCGGTCGTCGCGAATCGAGAGCCGGTGATAACCGGTCAGCCACGACATCGTTCGCTCGATCATCCAGCGGTGTCGACCGAGGCGTTCGGAGGACTCGACACTCTTGCGGGCGATCCGAACTCCGATGCCACACTCGGCAACCCATCGGCGCAGTTCGTGGTGGTCGTAGGCCTTGTCCGCGTGCAGCTTTCCCGGACTCCGGCGCCGCGGTCCGCGGCGCGACCGAACCGCTGGGATCGCCCGCACGAGCGGACCCAGCGCATCGGCATCGGGAGTGTTGGCGGCCGAGACTGCCACGGTGATCGGAATGCCGTGACGGTCGGACAGGACATGGATCTTGGAGCCGGATCTACCGCGATCGACCGGATTCGGGCCGGTCATCGGGCCCCCTCTTTGCTCGTACCGACGCACCGTCGACCACGACGCGCGACCAGTCGAGCAATCCTTGGCTGCCGAGCTCGTCGAGCACGGCCATCTGTAGCTGCCGCCATAGCCCCGCCTCGGTCCAAGCGGTGAATCCACGGTGCGCGGTCGGCGCCGTGACACCGAGCGACGATGGCAGCATCCGCCAGGCGCAACCGCTGGTCAGCACGTACACGACGGCAGTGAACACCGCCCGTTCATCGGTGGGAGCGGTACCACCACCTTGACGACGGACAGAGAACTTCGGCAGCAGAGGCTCCACCAGCGCCCACAACTCGTCGGGCACCAGCCGCCTCGACAAGGCGTCGGTCACGGCCAACGATTATGCGGCACAATCGATCACATCACGAAACTCACGTCGTGAGACACGGTCTTAGTGACTTTGGACGGTCTCTAGAAGGATCACGCGGTGACCTCTCGCTTGCGGGCTATGACACGCCAGCTGGTTGCTGATGCCCGGTCGTACATCACGCTATTGGACGCAACCATCGCGCCGTTGCAGGATCACCTCGCTCGGTGGAGAAGGCTCTCGCTGTGCGGGTGCAGTCCAATTGCAACCAGGGCCCCGGCCTCGGAAACTCCAACGAAAACCGGGCCGCATATAAGCCATTCATAAACTTCGGAATTCTGAACAGCCACAATAGTGGACTTGTCTGTTTTTATTATACCGATATCGGCTGTTACGTACTTCGGCTGCATCGACCCAGGGAAGGGGGATTGCTCCCCCCATGGGCTTAAATCGATAATAGGAGCAGTATCTATGCGGGACTTTGCTCCTTTGTCTGTCATCGTCGCTTCTGTGGTAGGAAGTTCGAGTGCAATAAATTGATATATCGCGCCAGTGGAAGAATCAACTTTCATCTCTAACTCGCCGCCATTCTTTCCGGATATTCGTAGATAGCATAGGTTTCTGGGCTGTTCGATGTCCCATGTCACTTTTACTGGGATCCATTCGTCGGAATAGTCGAATGCCATTCTGCATGTCGCTCGACCTTCTACGGTGATCATTTCTCAGCCTCCTTTGAAAAGTGCGTGGAATACAACCGGCAGCCCTCCCTCGAAACGTGGTTGACCGAATTTGAGTTCCCAACCGCCTGAGGTCAACATTCTATCGAACGGCACGCCGTCACGTGTAGCCTCGGTTATGGCGGCACGAAGACTGGACAGTTGGCCCTGGGTAGCAAGATCGACGTCAGCCCGCGTGGCGCCACGCTCAGCGATTGCTCTGAGGTACTCAGCCATGTGTTCAGTTGCATTCCCATTCACCCAGACCGGTGTACCATCTGCGTCCATCTCAAACGATCTGGGCAACTCACTTCCGGGGTAATTCGGTTGGGTGGGTTTGATGGAGTCCCAAACTGTGCCGGTGCAGGAGTCGGGCATCAGACCCAGCGGGTCGGACCATCGAGTCGGATTCGAAGGATAAGTGTAGTTATTGCTATTCGGTGACAACCCAACTGGATCGGGGGTGAGGAATCGACCCGTTCCCGGGTCGTATATTCGATGCATACTATGATGCAGCCCCGATTCGCTATCGAAATATTGGCCGGGGAGCCGCAAGGCTATTGAACAAGATGTCTGCCAGTCGGAGTGGCCCCACAGGCTGTCTTTCCTGGGCGAAGTTGCCGATCCAGAATGGCATTCTATGAGTGCACCGGGTGCGCCATTCGGGAGTGAAACGATTGCTGCTGGTGAAGGGTTTGTCGACTTTTGTTGAGTAATCGGTATGAAGGACTGCGGCAGATATTGCCAACGGACTTGTTCGGATCTGAACAATTCCTCGGCAAGATTCGAGCCGTCCCATGTGAAGGAGCGTGATTCGAGCTCTGTGCCGTCTCTATGTACCCGCTCCTTGGATACTCGGCGGCCATTTGCATCGTAGGAGTAGCGCCACCAGAGAAGATCTGGCGTGTAGACGTCGGTCAGCTGGTCGAAGGCGTTGTAGCGGTAGTGCCAGATGGCGGGTTTTCGGGAGATTCGGGTGGTTACTTTGCGGATGAGGCGGCCTGCGGGGTCGTAGTAGTAGTGGTTGCGGCCGTCTCGGGTGAGGAGGTTGTTGTGGTATTCGCGGCCTTCCATTCGTTGGGGGGCCGGTGGTTCGGAGGGGTCGGGGGTGGGGAGGCTGGCGGTGATGTTGGAGAGGGGGTCGTATTCGTAGGCTTCGGTGAGGGTGTTGTCGCGGGTGATGGTGTTGACCCGGCCGATGGGGTCGAGGGTGTAGGTGGCGTGGGTGGCGGTTTCGTTGGGGCGGGTGGTGGTGTGGTGGGTGAGGTAGCCGTCGGGGCGGTAGGTGTAGTCGTCGCGGCGGATGGTGAAGGGGGCGGGGCGGTTTGCGGTGGAGGGGCCGAAGTCGCCGAAGTCGAGGGTGAATTCTTGGGCGGGGAAGCCGGTGACCTGTTGGGTGGCGATGTTGCCGGTGGGGGTGAAGGTTCGGTCGATTTGGACTTCGCCTACGCGCCAGCCGGTGAGGCGACCTGCGGGGTCGTGGTTGAAGGTTATTTCGGTGTCGTCGGCGTGGAGGGCGGTGACTTGGCCGAGGGTGTTGTGGCGCCAGGTGGTGACGGAGCCGGTGGGGGTGGTGCGGCGGATGCGGCGGCCGCGGTGGTCGTAGTCGTTGACCAGGGGTGGTTGGTCATCGAGTTGTTGGGTGGCTACCTGGCCGGTGGGGGTGTAGGTGAATCGCAGTGTGTGGGTGACGGTTTCGTCGGTGCCGTTGATGGCGGTGAGGACTCGGCCCGCGGGGTCGTGGGTGTAGGAGAGGAATTCGCCGGTGTCGGCGGTGATGGAGGTGAGGTTGCCGAGGATGTCGTAGCGGTGGTGGCGGGTGACGCCGGTGGCGGGCGTGACTGTCGCGACGCGTCCGGTGATGGTGTGGGTGTAGGTGGTGGTGGCGCCGGTGTAGTCGGTTTCGGCGGTCAGTCGGCCCGCGAGGTCGTATTCGTAGGTCCAGCGTTGGCCGAGTGGGTTGATGACGGCGATGAGTTGGCGTTCGGTGTTATAGAGGTAGCGGGTGGTCGAGCCGTCGGGGTCGGTGCGGGTGGAGACCTTGTCGAAGCCGCCGTAGGTGTAGCGGGTGACGCCGCCGTTGCGGTCGGTGTGGGTGAGGAGGTTGTTCTCGCCGTCGTAGGTCCAGGTTTCGGCGAAGCCGTCGGGGTCGGTCCGGCGGGCGGGGCGACCCGAGGGCGTCCATTCGTAGTGGGTCTTCTGGCCCAGCGGGTCGGTGACCTCGACGGGACGGCCGAAGGTGTCGCGGCGGATTTCGGTAGTCGCGCCGTAGGGATCGGTAATGGTGACAGGCAAGCCTGCCGCGTCGACGTCGATCCTGGTGACAGCACCGTCGGGGTCGCGGACTTCGCTGACCGCACCGCAGGGATGGTGGGTGTATTCGGTGCGAGCGCCTGCGGCATCGGTGATGGCGACGAGGTTTCCGGCTTTGTCCCACTCGCGGTGCACGGTTGTGCTGTCCGGCTGGGTGATCGCGGTGGGACGGTTGGCATACGCGTACTCGACGGTGATGTCGGTGCCGTCCGGGCGGATGATCTTGGCTACGTCGCCGTCAGAGGTGTATTCGTAGCGGGTGATCGCGCCGTCGGGTTCGGTGACCTTCAGTGGTTTTCGGGCGATGTTGTAGTCGATGTGGCGGCGGCCGCCGTCGGCGGCGTGGAAGTCACGCAGGCGTAGGTCGTTGTCGAATCCGTAGCCGGTGACAGCGCCACGGGAGTCGGTGAGCCGGGTGAGACGACCCGTGCCGTCGCCGAGTTCGAGGTATTCGTAATCCGCGTTGAACACACCGTCGGCGCCGCGCTGGGTGATGACGCGGCCTGCTTCGTCGTAGGTGTTGACCACCCAGCTGCCGTTGGAATCCGTCCAGGACAGCATGCGGTGGTGTTCGTCGTAGGCGAAACGGGTCGTGCCGCCTATGCCGTTGATCTCCGTCGTCAATTCGCCACTGTCGTAGCCGAATTCTCGGACAGCAGTAACAGTTTCGGTCCCGTGTGTGTGGCCCGCCACGGAGATGGTTGTGACTCGACCGTTGCCGGTGCTCAGGAGGACTCGGTAGCCACCGGAATGGGTGACCTCAGTCGGGTCGCCATTGCTGTTGTAGTGGAATCTGATGCGGTTGTAATGGCGGTCGGTGATCGCTGAGATGGCGAAATTGCCGAGAAGCGTGTCGATTCCGTTGAGCGCGGGTTCGGGGGCGAAGTGCCACACCAGTTCCCGATCCGGGTCCCACAACCGGTAGCCACCGGTTTCGGTGCGGGTGAGCTTCCAGCGCTGACCACCCGTAATCGGCTCGACACCGACGCCGATCTCGGCATGCGGGTAGGGCAGCATCATGCCGTCTTCGAAAACTACCGTGACGCAGTGCTCTTCGACAACTACTCGCATATCCAAGGTGGCCGACCAAGAAGGGCCGAACCAGCGCCCGAAACGATAGTTGGAATGGTGGGCGCGCTTCAGGACCAACCGAAGGACGCCGGGAAGGTCGAGATCGGTGAGCGGAAGTAGAAACTCGCCGGTCGCGGGGTTGACCGGGTCACCGACCTTTGGTGTTTGTTCGTCGGTGCTGTTACTGGCGGGACCACCGTTGTCGGCCTCTTCACCGACACTGGGTTTGCCATCCCCGCCGGTGTCTACCTCGGAACGAACGTGAGGATCGGCGTTGTTGTTCGAGTTGTCTTGACCACCCGGTTCGGTCGGGTGGGACGAGTCACCGTCGTGGCCACCGTTATTGACCGAAGCGGGATCGTCGGCGTCGGGGGACGGTGCGCCCTCCTGCTTGGGCGGGGTGTCGTCATGTCCGTCCGGCGTGGTGTCGTTCGGTGACGATTCGTCCGTATCCGGCTTCGATTGGCTGGCGGGCGGCTCGTCGGCGTTGTTCGGGTTCGCGGCAGGTTGTTCGTTGGGCGCATCGTTGTCGGCGGGGTTCGCGGCGTCGCCTGTTTGTCCAGCGGGATTCGTCTCGGCGGGCGCGCCCGATTGTCCGTCGGGGTTGGTGGGAGCCGGATCGCCCGCTTGCGCGGCCGGGTTGGTCGGCGGCGCGTCGGGAGACGTGCCCGCGGGATTCGTTGCCGGTGCGGACGGATTGTCGGCCGGATTGGCGACCGACTGTGCGGGTGCGGATGGCGCTTCGGGTGCGTTGCGCCCGCCTGCCCCGGCCGCGTTCTCGAGGACGTTGCGGGCGGTGTTGCCCGCGTCGGCCACATCGGTCACCCGGTTCACGGCGCTGGTGGTCAGCTTCGCGGCGCCACCAGCGCCACCCGTCGCGAGGGTTGTCAGGGCGTCGCCGGTGAGAGCGCCCAACGCCTCGGTCGGGTTCGCCTTGAACCCGGCGAGCATCGCGGAGGCAGTCGCTTTCGGGTCTGCGGTCGCGAGGATCATCCCCGTGCTCATGTCCGACATCTTCGACATGTATTCGGCGGGGTGGGTCGCGTTGTACAGGTCGAACGGCGTAATCGACCGCACGAATTGCACCAGGCCGGTCAGCGAGGTCAGCAGACCGGTCGTGATGTTCGCCTGACCGTGTTCGAGTGCCGCGCCGAGATCTTCGAAGTTGCTTCCCCATCGCGACAGGAACGGTGGTTCCTCCGGCGCGGTCTCCGTGGCAGCGTCGATGGCTGTCACAGCGGTGTTCGCCGCATTGTCCCGCTGGGTGCGCGCGCCGTTGAGGATGGACCGCGCCTCGTCGCGCATCGCGGTCCACGTGTCGGGCAGGCTCTTGCCGTCGCGTTCTTGGTCGGACTTGGCGTTCCACTCGTTCTTTCGATCACGTTCCTCGGTGTCGGCAGCCTGCCATTTCGCTATCGCCTCTGCTGCTTTGGTTTGCGCGGCTTCGACTTCGTGCACCCAGGCATCCAGCGCTCCCTTCGCTTTGGCCATGGCGTCGGCGCCGTCCCACCACAATTTCGGCTGCTTGTCGAACTCTTCGTGGAACGCTGTGGATGCTTCACCCGACCAGTCGGACACATCGATCTTGCGGAGGGCATCACCGGTCTGATCGATCGCCGTTCCGATCTGACCGAGTTGTTCGGCGACCTCTCTGATCTTCGTCGGCTCGCCGCGGATCAGCTCTTTCGGATCGGTGGTGTCTCCGAGTTCCTTCTCTGGTACCGCACCGCCGGTCGCGTCGACGATCTTGTCGCCCGCGTCGTCGAGCCATTCCGACAACCCGTCGGCACCAACAGCTTTCGCGGCGCCAGACCAGGTGTCCAAGGCAGAGTTGTAGGCCTGACCGACCTTTTCGGTCGCGGACTCGAGACCCTCTTCGATCGAGTCACCGAGATCATTGATGAAATCGCCGATACCCATTGTCACTGCCCCCCGGCGGCTTGCTTGGCTTGCTGAATTTCCGCGACCTTGGCCGCGACCCCGGTGTCCGGCAGGAACATGCTGCCCAAACCGCTCTGATCAGGTGTGTCGCCGGACACCACATACTCGCCGACCTGCCCCAACGTCGACAGGTTGTCACCCATGTGTGAGAACGCCTTGCCGAAAGAATCCGCGCTGTAGTCGGCTTGGGTCGCGAGATTCCAGGTGTTGTTCGACAAGACCTCGCCCCAGTCCATCGCTTCGATATCCGCTTTGGTCAGATGCGGATTACCCGCGAGGTGGGTGAACATTTGCTTGAAGGAGGTGGAGATCTGGTCATCGATCAGGTGATAGCGGCCTGCGGACAAGTCGAGAATTTCGGCGATCGCGTTCCCTGACTGAACCAACGCCCGCACCCCCCATGACCAGCGCTCGGCGAACTTTTCGAAGGAGGTCTGCACATTCGCTCTACCTGCCTCCATTGCCGACATCGTCAGCTCTGCGAACCCCCGACCAGTCGCAGCGGTCTCCTCGATGCCGAATTCTTTGAGTTCGCTGATGATGGTATTGATCCCGTTCGCGGCTTGGGTCAGCAGCGCCGGGTCGACCTTCAACTCTGTCATCAGAGACGCCCGGTATCGGCAGATGGTTCCTCCGACACGGCTGGCGGGAACACCATCGGCGCCGTGCCCGACATGTCTACTGCCACTCCGACCGGCTGCTGCTGCCTCTCGGCGAATTCACGCAAGCGGCGGCCGAGGAAGGTGTGGAACCGGTACTCCTGATCCGCGACCACCCTGCGGGCATGCATGAACTGCGCGTACTCCCGCACACCGGTGAAGGCGCACAACCAGGCAACCCCACCGGACTCCAGCGTGTACACCCGGTCTTCGGGACCCGATAGTGGCACCAAAAGCGTCGACTCGTCGAACGCTGCCGTCAATTCGTTCTGCACACCGAAACCGGCGTAGAAGGCGGCGATTTCAGAACGCAGGCGCGCTGAATCGACCTCGATCATCGTCATGTCCGCTCCCGATCTCCCCTCGGACAAATCAGGCACCTACGGTAGCGAACGAATGGCGGCACCTCCACCGTGTGTGAGGTCACTGACGTTGTTGGGCGAATCCCACCGCTCCGAGGGCTGGGGCTCCGTTCGGGCGCTGTCCGGGTGGTGACAATCCGGCCCGCGCGTACGGACTCGGCGGGCCGACTCGGGCGGGTCAGTCGGTGGTGCGGTATTTGCGGACCTTGGTGAGGTTGCCGCAGCGGTCCATGGAGCACCAGCGGCGGCGGCCTGGGCGGGAGGCGTCGACGAACAGTAGGGCACAGTTGTCGGAGGCGCAGACTCGGATTCGGGTGGCCAGGGGGCTGGCGAAGAGGTCGATCGCGTCGCGGGCGAGGGTGGACAGGGCGGCCTGGGCGGTGGGGGCGGGGTAGGTGAGCGAGGCGTCGGGTGTCAGGTGGGGGATCAGGGGTGGGGTGCGGGCGATGGTGTTGATGGTGTCGATGTCGGTGGGGTGTGGTGGGTTCGATTCGGCGGCGCCTCGGGCGGTGCGGTCGAGTGCGGCGCGCAGGGTTCGGAAGGTGGGCAGGTCGGCGGGGTCGGTGGCGATCTCGGGGATGTCGAGGATCACGCCGAGCCAGTGCCCCAGATCAGCGGGGGTGTGGACGATCTCCCAGACCGCGAACTCGTCTTCGCCGCCGGTGTGCGCCAAGTCGAGGCACGGGCGCCCGGTCTGGAAGCGGCGACGCACGGCGGGTGGGAGTGATTTTCGGTCTTGCATGACACCAGTTTAACCAGTTACGGTGGCGGCATGGCAATCGCGACTTACATCAATCCCGAATCCCTGCACTCCAACCCGGCGTTCTCGCAGGTGGTGCGCGTCCCGGCTGGCGCCGACCTGGTCTATGTGGGTGGTCAGAACGGCGTCGACGCCAGCGGTCGCGTGGTCGGACCCGACCTGGCCGCGCAGGTGCGTCAGTCGCTGGTGAACCTGCGGGCGTGCCTGGCCGCCGCGGGTGCGGAGCCGTCCGACGTGGTCAAGTGGACGCTGCTCATCAAAGAGGGGGTCAGCCTGCAGGAGGGTTTCGCCGCCTTCGGTGCCGAGTGGGGGTACCTGCCGAACCCGCCCGCGATCACCGCCGCTTTCGTCTCGAACCTGGCCGTCGAGGGCGCGCTCGTCGAGATCGAAGCGGTGGCCGCCGTTGTTGCCAACTGAGCTCAGTCGAGTTCGCCTGCGCTGCGCCAGGATTGGCGCTCCGCATCGAACGCTTCGGCCTGGGTGGACCGGAAGGTCGCGATCGAGTCGGCGTTGTCGGTGAGGAAGCGCCGGTAGTCGGCGAGGCGGAATTCGCCGTCCTGTGCGGTGATATCCACCTTTCCCGCCGCGAAGTCGGCGCGGAGGTCGAGCAATTCGTCGGCTTCCACGGGATGCCAGCGAATACGGTCGAAATAGCGGAGCAGCCAGGGTGTTTCGGCTTCCTCGACGAAGCGGTCGACACCGGGGCCCGCAGTGCCGGAAGGCCGGGCCCGATGGTTCCAGACCTGAGTGGTTCGGCCGACGAACTGGTAGCCGCCGGGACCCTCCATGCCGTAGATGCACAGGTAGGCACCGCCGATGCCGACGGCGTTTTCGGGCGTCCAGGTGCGTGCGGGGTTGTACTTGGTGGTGACAAGGCGGTGGCGGGGGTCGGTGGGGGTGGCGACGGGGGCGCCGAGGTAGACGTCGCCCAAGCCCAGCACCAGGTATTCGGCGTCGAAAACCGTGCGGTACACGTCGTCTACGGAGGCCAGGCCGTTCATGCGGCGGATGAATTCGATGTTCCACGGGCACCACGGGGCGTCGGCGCGGACGCCGTGCATGTAGCGGGTGATCGCTTCACGGGTGGACGGATCGTCCCAGGACAGGGGCAGGTGAACGGTGCGGCTGGGGACGACCAGCTGATCCGAATTCGGCAGCTGCGCTTCGGCTTCGGTGAGCAGGTCGAGCAGCTTCGGGACGGGCAGCAGGGCCGGATCGACCCGGATCTGTAGGGAGCGGATGCCGGGGGTGAGCTCGAGGACACCGCGCGCGCCGAGGGCGACGAGATGCTGGTGCAGGGCGTGGACGCGAGCCCGCAGGCCGAGATCGAGGGTGAGGGTGCCGTATTCGACGAGGACACCGTCGTCACCTTGGCGGCGGTAGGTCACGCTGGTCTCGTCGTCGGCTTCGGTGCGGCGTAGGACACCGTCGTCGCCGTCGCGGCCCGCCGAGAGGACCGTGCTCATGGCGGCGCGCCGCTCTGGGCCCAATTTCGCTGCGGGAGCGGCATTTTCGGCGCGAATCGCGACGAATCGCACGGTGTCGCCCGGTGTGAGCTGACCGAGTTTCCACCGGTCGGCGGCCACCACCGTCACCGGGCAGACGAAACCGCCGAGACTCGGGCCGTCGGGGCCGAGGAGGATGGGAGTGTCGCCGGTGAAGTCGAGCGCGCCGATCGAGTACGCGTTGTCGTGGATGTTCGAGGGGTGCAGGCCCGCTTCGCCACCGTCGGTGCGGGCCCACTCGGGTTTCGGGCCGATCAGGCGCACACCGGTGCGGTCGGAGTTGAAGTGCACTTCGTAGTCGGTGCCGAGGATGGTGTCGAAATCCTTGCGGGTGAAGAACTCCGGTGCGCCATGCGGTCCTTCGGTGACGGCGAGTTCCCAGCGTTTGCCGAAGGCGGGGATGTCGGTCATGGGCACGGCGGAGGCGAGGCGGGTCGTCGGCTCGCCCAGTACGAGGGCGTCGTCGGTGCGCAGGGCGGCCCCGGTGCCGCCGCCGAACTTGCCGAGGGTGAACGTCGCCGCGCTGCCGAGGAACTGCTCGACCTGGATTCCGCCGGAAACCAGCACGTAGGTGCGCATGCCGGGCCCACGGATCGCGCCGATGTCGAGCACACCACCGGCGCGCACCTCGATGGTGCGCCACTGCTCGACCGGTCGACCGTCGACCCGCACCTCGGCAACCGCGCCGGTGACACACACCCACGTCGCCTCGGTGAACCGCAGCGCGGGCCCACCAAGGGTGCATTCCAGCCCGGCCGCGCCCTCGTCGTTACCCAGTACCCGGTTGCCTAGCCGGAACGAGAGGTCGTCCATGGGCCCGGACGGTGGAACGCCGATGTGCCAGTAGCCGATTCGTCCCGGCCAGTCCTGGACGGTGGTCTGCATTCCGGCCCGGACGACCTCGATCCGTCGCTCGGACGAGGTCAGCTGGTCAGGAATAGAAAGGGCCGCGCTGTCGGTGCCGCTCGCCATGATGGTGCCGGCAGTCCCAGGTGGACCGGCGTGCGAGGTCGCCGCCGCTGCGGCGGTGGGCTCCTGGCCTGCGGCGTCGGTGTCCGAGACGGGTGCCGATTTCGAGGCCTGGACGGTGTTGGCACCCGTGGCCGGAGAGACAGCTTCGGCCGGGGTCGTAGGCACGCGATCGCGGGCGCCCTCCAACAGCGCAGTCGCGAACGTCGGCCCCTGGTCTGCGGCGTCCGGCGCGGCTGACGCGGGTGCCGATTTCGATGCCTGGGCAGCACCGGCACCGGTGGCGGGGGCAGCTTCGGCCGGGGCCGCGCGCACGTGATCGCGGGTGCCCTCTACGCACCTACCTGCCCGCGTGACGCCGGGATCTGTGTGGGTGCGGCTCATCGGGTCACCACCATGCGGACGGGAGTGGGGTCGAAGCCGTTGCACGGGTTGTTGATCTGGGGGCAGTTGGAGACCAGGACGAGGGTGTCGATCTCCGCGCGTAAGGTCACCTTCTTGCCCGGTGCGGACAAACCGTCGACGATGCCGAGCGTGCCGTCCGCCTCCACCGGCACATTCATGAACCAGTTGATGTTGGACACCAGATCCCGCTTGCCGAGGCCCCATTCGAGAGCGGCGGTCAGGAAGTTCTCCACACAGGCGTGCTGGTGGCGGGTGTGGTGGCCGTAGCGGAGGGTGTTGGATTCCTGGGAGCAGGCGCCTGCGATGGTGTCGTGGTTACCGACCTCGTCGGCGACCACGGTCATCAGCGCGGTGCCGCGTTCGGTGCGCAGCGCGCTGCCGGTGGTGAGGAAGATGTTGCGCTGGGCGGCGACGGTGGCCTGGGCGCTGTAGCGGTCGGTGTGGTCGGCGGCGGAGTACAGCAGGCAGTCGACGGCCTGGTTGCCGTGCAGGTCGATGATCTCGAGGTGCTCACCGGCGCGGACGATCGCCGACCACGGCGCCTGCGCCGGAACGGTCTCGTCGAGGACGACGGTGCGGGTGGTCGTTGTCATGCCGGAACCTCCGTGTGCTGTGCGGCCGCCCACGCGGCCTCGGTGTTCTCCACGGCCCGTCGGTACTCGGGGTCGTCGTTGGGGGCGTCGAGAGTGGCTGCGGGCCAAGCGATCAGGTCGAGGTCGCCGGTGGGGCGATCGTCGAGTGGGTGGGGCGCGTTGGCGACGAGCAGGGTCACCGGAAGATGCACGAACAGGTCGATCGCGCCGCCCGCCGGACCGTTGCCGGTGGCGGTGAGGGCGCCGTCGGCGGCCACCCGCACCCCGCGGAACAGGGCGATCGACGGCCCCACATCACGCGGCTCCAGCCCCTGTTTGGCCGCCGCCAGGTGCAGTTGGTGGCGGGCTTCGCCGGTCGGACCGCACAGGGTGTCGTGCTGACCCGAGGTGTCGACGAGGACGGTGGCAAGCACCCGCCCCTGATCCGACAACAGGGGGTGACCGGCACTCAGATACGCCTGCCACGGCACCTTGACGGTGTCGGCGACATTGAGTCGCTCCCAGGGAGATTCGGCGCGCAGCAGGAACAGGTGCGCACACGTGGTCCCGGCGGGGTCGGACAAGCGAACCCTGGTGCCGCGGCCGAGGACGACATTCGCATAGCCGCCGGACGGAACGCGCAGGGCCAGAGTGGGTTCGACGCCCGGCGGTACCTCCGGGCGAGCGATCGTGGCGGCCGCGGCCTGGGCGCGCGCGTGGGCCCGTGCGCCGTCGGTGGACCCGGTCGCAATCGCGATTTCCTCGGTGTGGGCGGGAGCGGGCGTGGTGTTCTGAGCCCGCGCGCCCTCCCTGGACTGAGTACTCGTCATCACGAACTCCTCGATGCTCGATGCCGAGAACTCTCGGCGGAAGGTGCCGGCCTGGCCGATTTCACCTCGGCGGTCCCAGCATTCGGACTGAAATGGCGGTGGGGTGGTCCCCACCGTCAGTGGACGAACAGGTCGGGTGACCACCACGCTCTGGTGGCGAGTCTCTCGGGCGATGCCGCCACCAGAGCGTGGTGATCTCGAGCGAGGGCTCAGGCGGGAGCGGGCGCGATCACCGGTTCGGCCGACTCGGATTTCGTGACCACCACCCGGTACACCACCGCCCCAACGGCGAGAATCACGGCGACCGACAGCGGCCCTGCCCACAACTGCCACCAGCTACCACCGGCGGGCGTGTACACCTCGGGGCGCGGCCAGGCGAGGTTGACCACCATCGCGGTGCCCCAGATCACCGCGAGCGCGTTGACCGGAACGCCCCAGCGGCCGAGGGTGAACAGCGTCGTGTCCTCGGGCGCGGGCAACCCCTTGATCCGGCGCACCAGCAGCGGCACCGTGACCAGCAAATACGCCAGATACAGGCTTACGATGCACACGCTGGCCAGGGTCGCGAAGATGGCCGGGTTGCCCAGGTTCAACACCAGCAGGCCGATGCCGAGCGCGCCGATCACCACGGCAGGCCACACCGGCGTGCCGAAACGAGGATGCACCGTGGACAGCGCCTTCGAGAAGGGCAGCTTGCCGTCGCGGGCCATCGAGAACAGCAGCCGCGACCCGGCCGTCTGGATCGCGAGGGTGCACACGATCACCGCTACCGCGACACAGCCGAGCAGCACCGACCCGGCCGGGCTGTCGAGCTTGGCCATGATGACGTAAGCCAAACCGCCGGAGGCCAATTCGCCGTCGGTCAGGCTCGGCGCCGCCATCAGCGCGCCGAGCAGCATGAGGCCACCGCCGAGCGCCGACACCGACAGCGCCAGCAGAATCGTGCGCGGCGCGACCCGGCGCGGATTCTTCGTCTCCTCGGAAAGCTCACCGGCGGAATCGAATCCGACCATCACGTACGCCGCCATCAGGCCCGAGATCAGGAATGCCGCCCAGAACGGACCCGGTGCGGCCTGATCGGTCCGCAACACCACGTCCGGGCCGCGTTCGGTGCCGACGAAGAACAGTCCGATGATGGCGAGCACGCCGACGATCTCGATGGTGACGCCGATCGAATTGATCCGCGCCATCAGATCGATCCCGATCACATTGATGGTGGTGGTGACCACGAGCAGCGCGCTGCCGAGTAGTACCGCGTTCATGGCACCGTCGCGGGAGGTGAGCGCGGTGTCGGTGCCGATGATCTGGAAGCCGCTCCAGATCGTCGGCAGCACCACCTGCAGGGCGATGGCGGCGGCCGCCGCGGTGACCACCTGGGCGATCACCATCATCCACCCGGCGAACCAGCCGACGAGGCCACCGGCCAACCGGCGCGACCACTGATAGATGCAGCCCGAGATCGGATACCGCGCGGCGAGCTCGGCGAAGTTCAGCGCGACCAGGAACTGCCCGGCGAAGACCAGCGGCCACGTCCAGAAGAAGGCGGCGCCGCCGAACGAATAACCGAAGCCGAAGAACTGGAAGATGGTGGTGAGGATGGAGACGAACGAGAAGCCCGCCGCGAAGGAGGCGTAGCGCCCGAGCTTGCGGTGCAGGACGGGTTCGTAGCCGAACTGGGCGAGGTCGGCGCCGTCGCGTGCGGCGTCGGGCGGGGCTGGGGTGGCGAGCGTTGTGGCCATGTCGGAGTCCTTCGGCGGTGCGGCCAATATCTATCAGTCGATAGTTTTGCGCTCGCGATCGCTCGAACGGTGTCGTGCGTGTATCGACTCCGAGGCGTGCCGTAACTTCTGTGTTGCCTACGTTTCTGTCAAATGACAGAAATTGGACCGGACCGTGTCGGACCTGGTGAGGTGCCCATTGCGGAGCGGCAGCCGCGCCGGTGACACAATCGAGGACGTGGCAAACCTCGGACCCGGGCGCCCCCGGCTGGAACAGCGCCGACGACGCGGGACGACGCCGCGCGCGGAGATTCTCGACGCCGCGGCGGAACTGTTCACCACCAAGGGCTATGCCAACACCTCCACCCGCGCGGTCGCCGACGCGGTCGGTATCCGGCAGGCTTCGCTGTACCACCACTTCGCCGCCAAGGACGACATCCTCGACGCGCTACTCGCCGAAACCATCGCGGGACCGGCCGAATTGGCGCGGCGTCTGCACGCCGAACCCGAGGACGCCACCACCAAGCTCTACGCGCTCGCCCTGTTCGACGTGCGGCAATTACGCGGCGCGCGTTGGAATCTCGGCGCCCTGTACCTGCTGCCCGAACTGCGGACCGAACGTTTCGCCGCCTTCCGTCGCCGCCGCGACGAACTGCGCGGGCACTACGAACAACTCGCCGTCGAATCGCTCACGGCGACAGGCGTATCCGAGGACGCGTGCGTTCTGCCGTTCCGGCTCGTCGAGACGGTGATCGCGATCAGGTCCGACGACGGACCCGCCGAGGCCGACCGCGTCATCCCCGACGCGATCGTGCGCATCGTCGGTCACCAGGGTGCGATGGACGCGGTGCGAGTGGCTGCCGACGCTTTGCTCGACCGCCTGTCGGACTGAGTGTCCACCGCCGGGCTCAGAGTCTGGGTCAGCGCGAGGTCGGCGGCGCGACCTGCCAGTGTTCGTTGAGAGCGGTGGCGATCTCGGGCAGCACCGTGATCGGAACCCGCTTGGTGCGCAATATCGCGCGGATCTCGTTCACCTGTTCACGCTTGCGCATGTCGTAAGCGCCCGAGACCGGGCGCATGACCGGCGGGATCGACAGCAGGACGAGTTCGTCGCCGTTCTCACTGAGGTCGAGGGCGATGGCCCAGCGGCCGCGTTCGTCGAGGGTGAATCGGCCCGCCACCACCCGCTCCCACCGCACGGTGGCCGCGCGGAACGGGGTCCGCACGTAGATACCGTGCTCGGTGAGCTCGACGACATCGCGCGTGAACAGCGCGACACCCGCCGCCACACCGCCGACGGCGCCGACCAGCAGGCCGGTCACCACCCGGTTGGCGCCGAACATCGCCACCACCAGCCCGGCGATGCCGATGGTGACCAGCAGCCCGATCAGGCAGTAGAACAGGCTCCTGCTCGCGGGCACGACCCCGGCACGCACGTCGGCCATGCGGACCTCCCTCTCACGATTCGAGGCCAACCCTAGCGCCGGTCACGCGATCGGGCTCACGACCCGAGCGATACCGCCGCTTCGGAGGTCTCGACCAGGAAGGTGAAGGTCTCCTGGAAGTACAGCTGGACGGTCTCGGCGTCGTGGCTGAGGTAGCCGATCGACAGGTCCTGGCCGATGGCGAGTTCGAAGTCGCCGCCGCGGGTGGTGAGGGCGAAGCCACCGGTGATGGCCGGTGCCCAGATGATCTCGCCGTCGATGAGGCGCTCGATGTGGGTGCGGATCGGGTGACCGTGGTCGGAGGTCTCGCTGACCTTGGTGTACAGCTCGGCGCTCAGCAGCACCGAGTACGGGCCCTGCACGCCGGACAGGCGCAGACCGGTGAGGGCCCGCGAGATGGCGTCGGGGATGTCGACCACATTGCTCGGCAGTGCGACAGGGGAGTTGGAGGCGGCGGCGCGGATACCGGTGATGCCCGCGGCGGCGTAGCCCTCGAAGATCGCGCGGTCCTCGGCGAAGGCGATCTTCTGGGCTGCGTCTTTGAGGTTGTCGAGGTCGGCGTCGGGGGCGCCGCGCTCGATGTCGTCGAGTTCGGAGCGCTTCAATGTGAAGGGCACCCGGAGTTCCACGAGCGGCTGTACCACACGCTGGTGTGCCTGCACACCGTCGTCGGGGGAGTCGATCGGGGTGAGCCTGCCTCGGTTGAGCGCCGAGTAGCCGACGCCGTGGGGGCCCGAGACATCGACCACGCGGCGTCCGGCGATATTGCGCTTGAACGTGCGGGTGGCCTCCTCCTCGATCTCGGCCCAGGCCTCGTCGGTGATCGGCGCGAGTTCGCGATGCAGGTTGTTCATTCGGATACTCCTTCTCATCGAGTTTTCATCGAGCCGATGGCGAGGGCGCCGTCGGAACCCGCTGCGGAGGTATTTGCCCGTTCCACCGGAATTATCTCGGGCAAGGGTCCCGATTCCGCCTCGGCGGCGATGGTCGCGGGCGCGTCGGGCAGATCGTCGAGGAAATCGACGGTCGGGGTGAAGAACAGAGTGCCGGTGACCGCGACCGAGAAATCGAGGATGCGGTCGTAGGCGGCTTCGGAGGTGCCGAGGAACATGCGCTCGAGCATCCGCTCGGTGACGCTCGGGGTGGCGGCGTAGGCGACGTAGTAGGTGCCGAACTCGCCGTCGGCGACCGAGCCGAAAGGCATGTTGGCACGGACGATCTGGCGCTCGGTGCCGTCGTCGTCGACGATGGTGTTCACCGCCACATGCGAATCGGCGGGCTTCACGTCGTCGGGCAGTTCGTAGTCGCCGAGCTTGGTGCGCCCGATCACCCGTTCCTGTTCCTCGATCGACAGCGCGTTCCACTGGTCGAGCGGGTGGGTGTACTTCTGCACGATCACGTAACTGCCCCCGGTGAATTCGGGGTCATCGGCGCCGATCAGGGCGGCGGCCGCCGCGGCACCACCCTCGGGGTTCTCCGTGCCGTCGACGAAGCCGAGCAGATCGCGCTGTTCGAAGTAGCGGAACCCGACCACCTCGTCGACGACCGTCGCCGCGCCACGCAGCCGTTCGGCGATCACCATGCCCAATTCGAAACACGGGCCCTGGGTTTCGGCGCGGATGTGGAACAGCAGGTCGCCCGGGGTGGCGGGGGCGCTGTGCACCGGACCGGTGTAGCCAGGGAACTCGTGCAGCTCAGCGGGTTTCGGCCCATCGAACAGACGGTCCCACGCGGCGGAACCGATCGAGGTGATGCAACTCAGGCCCTCGCCGGGCACCCGGAATCCGACCGATCGCCGTAAACCGTTGATATCGGCGAGCACATCGCGCACCACCGATTCGCCGCCCTCGTCGATGGTGACGACGAGGAAGAGCGCGGCAGGCGACAGTGGATCGAGAATCGGTTGTGGCTCACCCATGGCGTCAAGAGTACGACGCCGTACCGACAGGTACTTATTTGGCGACGGTGAGCAGGAAGGTCACGTCGTCGATGGCTTTGACGCTGTGGCGGGCGCGCGGAACCACGATCAGATCGCCCGCCGAACCCTTCCACTCGTCGGTGCCCGCGATGAGCACCAGCGTGCCGGTGAGGACCTGGATCGTGGCATCGCCCGCGTTGTCGTGTTCGGCCAGGCTCTGCCCTTCGGCCAGCGCGACGACGGTCTGACGCAGGGCGTGGGTGTGGCCGCCGATCAGGGTTTGCGAACTCCGGCCACTCGTCGAGGTGGCCGCCAGCTTCAACTGTTGACGGGCCACCGCGGTCAGCGATTTCTTGTCCATGGGAACGCGCCTTTCGCAGGCTTCTCGCGGGCAGGTCTTCGCCTGGGAGTATGCCCGACATCACACCCGCGCTCGGGTGTTTTGCCGCGACCGTTAGCGACGTGTTGTCAGTGCCGGGTGTAGCGGCGAATGCGGTAGCGCAGGCCGTTTTTCGCGGTGCGCCACGGGGTGTCCGGTGCCTGCCATTCCGGGCCGATGACCGGGGCGAAGGCATCACCGGCCACCGTCGTGTCGATCTCGGTGACCAGCAGGGTGGTCGCCGACGGCAGCGCCTGGCGGTAGATCTCGCCGCCACCGGCGATCCAGGTATCGGCCGTGCCGGTCATGGCAAGCGCGTCGGGCAGCGAGGCGGCGCGTTCGGCGCCCTCGTCCGCCCAGTCGGGCTGACGGGTGACGACGATATTGCGTCGCCCGGCCAGCGGCCGGAAGGCGGCGGGCAGGGAGTCCCAGGTGCGCCTGCCCATGATCACCGGATGGCCGGTGGTGGTCTCCCGGAAATTGACCATGTCCTCGGGCAGGCGCCAGGGGATGGTGTTGTCCACACCGATCACGCCGTCGTTGGCCTGCGCCCAGATGAGGCCGATCACCCGACTCACACCGCCACCGGCGCCTTGATGGCCGGGTGGTGCTGGTAACCGGACAGCTCGATGTCGTCGTAGGCGTAGTCGAACAGGCTGGTGGCCGGGCGCAGGTGCAGGGTGGGGAAGGGATAGGGCGCGCGGGTGAGCTGTTCGCGCACCTGGTCGACGTGGTTGTCGTAGATGTGCACGTCGCCGCCGGTCCAGATGAACTCGCCCGGTTCCAGCTCGGTCTGCTGGGCGACCATCAGGGTGAGCAGGGCGTAGCTGGCGATGTTGAACGGCACACCGAGGAACAGGTCGGCGCTGCGCTGGTACAGCTGGCACGACAGCTTGCCGTCGGCCACATAGAACTGGAAGAAGGCGTGGCAGGGGGCCAGCGCCATCTTGTCCAGGTCGGCCACGTTCCACGCCGACACGATCATCCGGCGCGAATCCGGATCGGTGCGCAGGGTGTGCAGGACCTGGGCGATCTGGTCGATGTGGGTGCCGTCGGGCGTTGGCCAGGAACGCCACTGCACGCCGTAGACCGGGCCGAGCTCGCCGTTCGCGTCGGCCCATTCGTCCCAGATGGTGACGCCGTGTTCGCGCAGCCACGAGACGTTGGAGTCGCCGCGCAGGAACCACAGCAATTCGTAGACGATGGACTTCAGGTGCACCCGCTTGGTGGTGACGAGCGGAAACGCCTCGGCCAGGTCGTAACGCAGCTGATGGCCGAAGATGCTCCGGGTGCCGGTGCCGGTCCGATCGGCTTTCGGCGTGCCGTGTTCGAGCACGCGCCGGAGCAGATCTTCGTACTGCGTATCAGGGGTGGCCACGCCTGCCGAGTCTACTGCCGTGTGCACCTGGCAAGCTCTTCCGTATGCGCAAGCTCTACGTGATCGGTATCGGTGCCGGTGACCCCGACCAGGTGACGATGCAGGCGGTCAAGGCCATGCGGCGGGCCGAGGTGTTCTTCGTGATCGGCAAGGGCGCCGAGAAGCGGGAACTCCTCGACGTGCGCACCGCGATCCTGCGCGAGTACGTCGAGGGCCCGCACCGGGTACTCGAGATCGCCGACCCGCCCCGCGACCGCGCACCCGCCGACTACGCCGAGGTGGTGCGGGACTGGCACGAGCGGCGCGCCGTGCTGCTGGAGGAGGCGTTCGAACAGGTCGACGGCGACGGCGCGATCCTCGTCTGGGGCGATCCAGCGCTCTACGACAGCACCCTGCGCATGGTGGAGCGGGTACTCGACCGTGGTCGTGTGCGGTTCGACTACGAGGTGATTCCCGGCGTCACCAGCGTCGCGGCCCTGGCCGCCGCGCACCGGGTGGTACTGCATCGCATCGGTGAACCCGTGCACGTCACCACGGGGCGCAAGCTGCGCGAAGACGGCCTCGGATCGGGTTCGACGGTGGTGATGCTCGATGGCGAATGCTCGTTCACCGAGGTGCCCGGCGACGATGTGCACATCTGGTGGGGTGCTTATCTCGGTATGCCCGACGAGATATTGATCGAAGGAAATCTGCGCGAGGTGGAGAAAACCATTCTCGAACGTCGGGCCGAATTGCGGGCGGAGAAAGGCTGGATCATGGACGTCTACCTGTTGCGGTCCGAATAGCTAGACTGACCTTTGTGCCCGAGTTACCCGAGGTAGAGGCGTTGGCGCAGTTCCTCCGGGATCATGCGGTCGGTTCGGTGGTCGGTCGCGTCGACGTGGCCGCGCTGAGTGCGGTGAAGACGTTCGACCCACCGGTGACCGCGCTGTCCGGGCGGGATGTGACCGGTGCCGGGCGGTGGGGCAAGTTTCTCGGAATGGATTGTGGGGGGCTGTGGTTGATCACCCACCTGTCGCGCGGCGGCTGGTTGCGGTGGGTCGACGAACCGAATCCGTTGCCGCCCAAACCCGGTGGTAAAAGCCCGCTCGCGTTGCGCGTGCATTTCTTCACACCGGAGGGCGCGACACCGGCCATCGATCTCACCGAAGCGGGAACCAAGAAACGCCTCGCGGTATACGTCGTGGCGGACCCGCAAGCGGTTCCGGGTATCGCCCGGCTCGGGCCCGACGCGCTCGCGGTGACCGAGGACGAATTCGCGGCCCTGCTGCACGGCACGTCGCAGCGCATCAAGACGGCCCTGGTGGATCAGACCCTGCTGGCTGGTATCGGTAACGCCTACTCCGACGAAATACTGCACACCGCGCGCATTTCACCGTTCGCGAATACGAAAACGATGTCCGCCGACACTGTTTCGCAGTTGTACTCCGCGATGCGTTCGGTGTTGCTGGATGCCGTCGAGCGTTCGACCGGACAGGACGCGGCGCGGTTGAAGGGGGAGAAGCGCTCCGGTATGCGGGTGCACGCCAGGACGGGACAACCGTGTCCGGTGTGTGGCGACACAGTACGCGAAGTGTCCTACGCGGAGCGTTCCTTTCAGTACTGCCCGACCTGCCAGACCGGCGGCAAGGTGCTCGCCGACCGGCGGATGTCACGGTTGCTCAAGTAGTCAGCGGTCCCGCCAGGCCTCCAGCAACCGCAGCCAGAATTCGCTGACCGTGGGAAACGCGGGCACCGCGTGCCACAGCGTGTCCAGGGGCACCCGGCCGACCACCGCGATGGTCGCGGCGTGCAGGTGTTCGCCCATGTCGGGGCCGACGAAAGTGGCACCGAGTAGCCGGTTGTCGGTGGTGTCGACGACGAGCTTGGCGCGGCCGTGGAAATCGTCGCGCGACAGGGCCGAACCGGCCACGGCGATGTCCGATTCGACAGTGTCGACCGCGTATCCGGCCTCGCGGGCCTGCTGCTCGGTGAGGCCGACGGCGGCGAGTTCCGGTGCGGTGTAGACGACCTGGGGAATCTGCTCGTGGTCGGCGCTCGCGGTGTAGCGACTCCGGTCGAGCGGTTTTCCCTGTGCTCGCGCCGCGATGACGTCACCGCACACCCGCGCCTGGTATTTGCCCATGTGGGTCAGTGCCGCACGGTGATTCACATCGCCCACCGCGTACAGCCATTCGCCGGGCACATCGCGCACGGTCAGGTGGTCGTCGACGTCGAGGTAGCCCTCGGGCAGGCCGACGGTGTCGACGCCGAGGTCGCGGGTGGCGGGCGCGCGACCGGTCGCGACGACCAGTTCGTCCACCTCGAGTTCGCCGTTGTCGAGCACCAGCGTCACCGGTCCGCCGTGGATCCGGCCGACACCGGTGTCGGCGGGGTCGCGGCGTGACACCATCAGCGGCTCGGTGTGCAGGCGGACCGCGACACCCTTGTCACGCAGGCCGCGCAGCACCAGGTCGGCGGCGAAGGGCTCAACTCGTGGCAGCAGTCGGTCGCCGCGCACCAGCAGGGTCACCTCGGCCGCGCCCAACTCGATCAGCCAGGTCGCGGTCTCGCACGCGACCACACCGCCGCCGATGATCGCCACCCGACGCGGGACGACCGTGAGGTTCGTGGCGTCACGTGAGGTCCAGGGCAGGGCATCGCGCAGACCCGTGGTGTCGGGAATCGCCGCCGTCGTTCCGGTGGCGATCACGACGGCGTGCCTGGCCCGCAGGCGCCGCACCCCGTCGTCGGTGTGCACCTCGACCAGGCGCTCCCCGGCGAGCCTGCCCGCGCCTCGGATCGGATCGATGCGGGCCGATTTCGCCCAGTCGACCTGGGAGGTGTCGTCGCGGTGGTGGACGAAGGCGTCGCGGCGCGCGAGCACGTCGGCCACCTGCGGACCGCTCGCCGTGAGCCCGGGCAATCCGGCGGCGAGGTCGAGCACCGCGCCCGTGCGCAGCAGCGCCTTGCTGGGGATGCACGCCCAATAGCTGCATTCGCCACCGAACAGTTCGCGCTCGACGAGCGCGGCGGTGCGGTCGCTGCCCGCGATGGCGTACGTGGCGGCGTTCTCGCCCGCCGGGCCGCCACCGATCACGATGACGTCGTACTCGTCGATCACTGCAAGTAGCCCTCGACCTCACGGGGCGAACGCATCTGGGTGTCCTCGGGGGAGGCGTCGGCACCGGCGCGGGCCCGGCGCTGACGCAGCAGATCCCAGGCCTGGTCGAGCATCACCTCCAGCTCGGCGAGCTGCTTGCGCTCGGTGACCTGATCGATCTCGCCCGCCGTCGCCTTGGACCGCAGTTCGTGTTCTTCGTCGACCAGCTGCTTGATCTTGGCCAGGATGTCCTGATCGGTCATGTGCTCACCACTTCGATGCTCGCAGGGGTAGTGCCGGACGAACCGCGACCCGCGCGGGTCGTGCTCCATGCTACGACCGCCCGGTGACATCCGCGGCGAGACAGTCGGCCGCAATCGGTACCGCGCGGGCCAAATCCGTGCTGGTCAGGGCCGTGTAACCGAGGGCGACGCCGAATCTGTGCGGCGTGGCGAGATGATGGCGGGCCAGCCCGTCGAGCAGCACTCCGCGTACCCGGGCGGCCTCGACCGCGGCGGTCTCGGCGGCGGCGTCGGGCAGTTCGACGACCACGTGCGATCCGGCGTCGTCACCGAGGACCGGCAGTCCCCGGCGGGTCAGTTCACCGACGAGCAGCGCGCGTCGGGGCGGGACCACGCGGCGCAGGCGGCGCAGGTGCCGGGCGAGGTCGCCGTTGCGGGCGAATTCGGTGAGCACCAGTTGTCCGGCCGGGCTCGGCGAACTGCCGACGCGGGTACGGTGCGCGAGGACCGCCTCGGTGATGTCGGGCCGGGCGACGAGCCAGCCGACACCGAGGGTGGGCGCGATGATCTTGCTCGTGGTGCCGAGATGCACCACCACGTCCGGCGCCATCGCCGCGAGCAGGGGCAAGGGTGTCGTGTCGTAGCGCAATTCGCCGTCGTAGTCGTCCTCGATGACCAACGTGCCGGTGCTGCGGGCGAATTCGACCAGTTCCACCCGGCGGCGGGCGGGCATCCGCGCGCCCATCGGGAACTGGTGCGCCGGTGTGCAGTACACGGCGCGGACGCCCGGCGGAATGCGGTCGACGCACAGCCCGTGCGCGTCGACGGGCACCGGAAGGACCGTCATCCCCTCGGCTCGGAACGCGCCGACCGCGCGCAGGTAGCCGGGGTCTTCGATGGCCACCGTGTCCCCCGGTCGCAGCAGGGCCGAGGCGAGTTCGCCGACGGCGGTGCTCGTGCCGCCGGTCGCCAGGACCACCGGCGCCGTGCCCGCGGCCAGGCCGCGATGCCGGAGCAGGTGCTCGGCCACGGCCTCGCGGTAGCCGGGTTCGCCCGCTCGGTCCTTCCTGGCCTCGGGGGTGCGGTCACCGGCCGCGCGCCACGCGCGTCGCCAGGCCGCGGGGTCGATGGCCTCGATGCACGGTGCGCCCGCGGCGAGATCGAGCAGCGGCGGTTCGTCCTCGGTGCCCGGGGTGGTGACGGCGCTGGGTGGTGCTGTCGCGGGGGCGGTGCTCAGGTAGGTGCCGGACCCGCGGCGACCGGTGAGCCAGCCCTCGGCGTGCAACTGGTCGTAGGCGGCGGCGATCACCGCGCGACTCACCCCCAGCCGTTGCGCGAGGGTGCGCGAGGGCGGCAGCCGGTCGCCGACGCGCAGGACGCGGGTGGTCGCGGCGGTGCGCAGCGCGTCGGCCACCTGCACCGACAGGGGCTCGGACGAGGAGCGGTCGAGCGGGATCGGGAAGTCGTCGAGCATCGGCCACCTCGGATTGGACTGTTGTAGTTACGCCGAATTGGACCTGTGCCTGTGCCAATCGCCGCGCGAAGCTCATCTTATGAGCACGCATACAAGACCGCCGCTGTCCCCGACCCCACGCACCACGGTCACCAGATCCAAGGAACGCGCCCGCAGCGACCGCGCCGAACTGGACGCGGTGCTCGACGCGGGACTGATCTGTCACCTCGGTGTCGTGCTCGGTGGTTCGCCGCTGGTGGTGCCGACCGTGTACGGGCGCGCGGGAGACCGGATCTACCTGCACGGGTCCACCGGCGCGGGCAATATGCGCGCCGCGATCGGTACCGACATCAGCGTCGCGGTGACCCACGTCGACGGTCTGATCTACGCCCGCTCCGCCATGCACTTCTCGATGAACTACCGGTCGGCGGTGATCCGGGGACGGGCCGAACTCGTCACCGACGAGGACGAACAGCTCGAAGCGCTCCGCGTGATCGTCGAGCATTCGGCGCCGGGCTCCTGGGACCGGGTCCGCCCGCCCAACCGCAAGGAGATGGCGGCCACGATGGTGCTGGCCCTCGACCTCACCGAGGCGTCGGTGAAAGTCCGCACCGGTGGGCCGAAGGACGACGAGGACGATATCGCCGCGGGCGGGGTGTGGGCCGGGGAACTTCCGCTGCGGCAGGTGTGGGACGCGCCGGTGTCGTCGGTCGATCTGGAGCCGGGGGTCGAGGTGCCCGCCGCGGTGATGGACCGGGTGGAGTCGGCGACGCCGGTCGCGCTGCGATAGGGACCTGGGATCCGTTCGTCGTGGCACCCCGGGGGACGGGTGTCGGCTCGGTACAGTCCGGCCTATGTCGTCTGGTCCGCGCAGCGGGGGCGAGCCGCCCGAACAGTTGTCGTGTACCGAGGACCGGGTGGTCGACGCGGTCCTGGCGGTACTCGACGAGGGCGGGGCGGGCGCGCTCACGGTCGAGGCGGTGGCCGGGCGGCTCGGCGTCGATCCCGGCGCGCTGGCCTGCGACCGCAGCGGGCTGGAACGGGCCGCCATCGAACGGGTGCTGTCGACTGTGCGGCTCGGGCCGCTCTACGACCCGGGGGTCGAATGGGTCTCGGCGGTGATCCAATTGGCGCTGAGCATGCGGTCGCGGCTGTGGGAACACCCGGCGGTCGCCGTGCTGATGATGTCGGGTCCGCACGATGGTCCGGCCGATGACGGGCCAGCCGCCCGCGATATCGAGGAGGCCTTGTTCGCCTGCTTCGCGCGCGGCGGCCTGCACACGCAGATGCGGGCGCACGGGGTGTACGCGGTGCTCGTCTACGTGTTGGGCTCCACGGCGCTCGATATCGCGGAGACGGACGGAAGGCCGCCGCTACCACCGGATTCGGAACGTATCGAGCGTCGACGTGCCCAACTCCGAGATCTGGATGTGGATCGTTGGACGCGGACAGCCGCGCACGTCGACGAGATCGCGGCCTGGACATCGGTCGACCAGTTCGTCTGGGGTCTGCGGGTGCTGCTCGTGGGGATGACGGCGAGCTGAGCCGCCGCCTTCTCACCAGGGCACGGCGGACAACCCCACCTTCGACAGCACCCGATCTGTCGCGGCAGCCAGCGATTCGTGCGTGTCCAGGCTGACCAGCGCGAGCGTGTAGGTGTCGGCCGAGCGTGAGAGATAACCCGAGAGCCGGGTGCGCGGAAAAACCGTGATGCCCGGATGGATCGCGCGGGCGGCCACGCGCGTGCAGACGTGTGGGCCGACAGTGCCGAGGATGTCGGGCATGGTGCCGATATTGGAGCACAGGATGTCGCGTTCACCGGCACCTCTGCTGAGCGCGTAGGCCCAGCGGTCGGGGAGCACCTGCAGGATCTCCTCGGGCAGCCCGGCGGGCGCCGACATGCGGCGCAGGTACGCCTCGCGGGCTTTCGCGCGGATCGTCGCCGGGGTGTCGGTGCGGTCGATCCGGATCTCGGTCACGGCGAGATCGTTGTCCACACGTGGTTCGTCGCGGGTGTCCACCGGCAGGCTCGCGGCGATGGTGTCGTCACCGAAGTCGGTTGCCCACAGAATGTTCGCGACAGCATGGACGAACAGGCTGTTCGGTGTGCCACCGGCTTCCGCCGCGACACGATCCCACTGCCGCGCCTCGAAAGACAGCAGGGAGCTGTGGACGGCGCGGTCTGTCGTCGATGACGGATCAACGGTCTCCGGCGGTCGGGGGATGCCGTGGCGCACCGCGCGGGCGGTTCCGCCGAGAACCCGCGCCAACTGTGCCCGAGCATCGGCCCAGTCCGAGCGATTCCCGTCCGCTGACGGTCGCTCATCGAAGTCGACAACTCTCGAGGGTCCCTTGGCCTCTTGCTCGCCGGACCGGTCCGTTGCGCCGGTTGCGTGCCGCGGTGTGGCGAGTTCGGAAGCCACTGATGGGCCGTTCACCGATCGCAGGGCCAGCGCGACCGCGTGGATCAAACCTCGCGCGTCGGCGAGGGTGTGCGAGCAGGTCAGGGCCACAACGGTGCCGCCGTCGGTGAGAGTCACCGCCGACAATCGCCAACCGGGAAAGAACTCGGGATCGAGGTCGGCGCCGAGCGTGTCGGCCCACGGCAGGATGTCCTCTTCGCGCAGGGGCGGAGCCGCCACGTAGTCGAGCGGGTGGGCGCGGACGGTGGGTTGCCAGGCGCGGCGGGCGCCGGGAACACGGGGGCGGACGACCCTGCGGCCCAGCGGACCATGGCTCAACTCGTGGTGGATTCGCCGGAGCAGGGCCGGGTCCATCGCGTCCGGAGTTCGCCACAGGCCTTGCATGGCGATCGGCGTGCCCATTCCTCGATGGGTACGCAGGAAGATCTCGTCGACGACGGTCAGGCGGTCCATCACCACGTGACGGTAGCGCGGTGTCCGACCGCACCGGCGCTGAGCCGGGCCGCACCCTCCCGTGCGCGGTCGGAGACCCACCCTTGTGCGAAGAGGTGAATCAGTGGTTCACTTCTTCGTATGGTGTACCGCAGGACCCCGGCCGTACAGGCCCGGCTCGACGCGCAGCGGGCGCTGATCGTGCAGGGCGCCACCGCCGTGCTCTCCCGCGACGGGTTCGCCGGGCTGTCGATGGCCGCGGTCGCCGCCGAGGCCGGGATCGCCACCGGCACGGTGTACAAGCAGTTCGAGAACAAGGCCGCGTTGGTGTCGGCGGCGTTCGAGAAGGTGGTCGCCCGTGAGGTCGCGGCGGTGCGGGCGGCGGTCGCCGACGGCGATGTGGTGCGGCGCGTCACCGCGGCCGTGGAGACCTTCGCCGGGCGCGCGCTGAAGAATCCGCGCCTGGCCTATGTGCTGCTCGCCGAACCGGTCGACGCCGCGGTCGACGCGCAACGACTGGAATTCCGGCGTGCCTTCACCGCCTCGTTCGAAGCGGCCATCGCCAACGGCGTCGCTGAAGGCGCCCTGCCGCCGCAGGATTCGCATCTGTCGGCGGCCGCGCTCGTCGGCGCCATCGGGGAGGTTCTCGTCGGCCCCCTCGCCACCGACCCGCCCGCCGAGTCCGTCGTCCCCGAACTGGTCGTCTTCGCTGTTCGCGCGCTCGGAATCGTTGTAACCCCGAGGAGTTCCGCCCGTGCTCACCCATGACGTGTTCAACCAGGTACCCCCGCTCGTTCCCTTCGACGCCGCGCGCAACCCCGCGCTGATCGAGGGCCTGCACCGCGAGGGCGCGGGCTGGGCCGAGGCCGAAGCACGCGAACTCGGCGCCCTGGCAGGCGGTTTCGCGGCGCAGGAGTGGGGCAGGTTGGCCAACGAATACCCGCCGGTGCTGCACACCCACGACCGATGGGGGCACCGGGTCGACGAGGTCGAGTTCCATCCGCACTGGCACGACCTGATGGACATGGCGGTGCGGCACGGTCTGCACGGCTCGCCGTGGCTCGACGACCGCCCCGGCGCGCACACCGCCCGCGCGGCCAAGTTCTTCACCTGGGGTGTGGCCGACGCCGGACACATGTGCCCCATCTCGATGACCTACGCGGTGGTGCCCGCCCTTCGCCACAATCCGGAACTCGCCGCCCGCTTCGAACCGCTACTCGGTTCGCGCACCTACGATTTCGGGCTGCGGGAGCCGTCGTCGAAAGCCGGGCTGATCGCGGGCATGTCGATGACCGAGAAGCAGGGCGGCTCCGACGTGCGCGCCAACACCACCACCGCCACCCCGCGATCGGACGGGTCGTATCGCGTCGTCGGGCACAAGTGGTTCACCTCGGCGCCCATGTCGGACATGTTCCTCACCCTCGCGCAGGCACCGGGCGGGCTGTCGTGTTTCCTGCTGCCCCGCGTGCTGCCCGACGGCACCCGCAACCCGATCCGGATCCAGCGGCTCAAGGACAAACTCGGCAACAAGTCCAACGCCTCCTCGGAGATCGAATACGAGAACGCCACCGGGTGGCTGGTCGGCGCCGAGGGCGCCGGAGTGAAGACGATCATCGAGATGGTCAACATGACCCGGCTCGACTGCGTGATCGGCTCGGCCACCGGCATGCGGGTGGGCGCGGTCACCGCCGTGCATCACGCCAGGCACCGGAAAGCGTTCGGCGCCGCGCTGATCGACCAGCCCGCCATGCGCAACGTGCTGGCCGACCTGATCGTCGAATCCGATGCCGCGACCACCGTCATGATGCGGCTGGCCGGAGCGACCGACCGTGCGGGCACCGACCCGGCGGAGGCGGCGCTGCGCCGGATCGCGCTGGCCATCACCAAGTACTGGGTGTGCAAACGGGCGCCCGCGCACGCGGCCGAAGCGCTGGAATGCCTTGGCGGCAACGGATATGCCGAGGAATCGGGGATGCCGCGCCTGTACCGGGAGGCACCGCTCATGTCGATCTGGGAGGGGTCGGGCAATGTGGCGGCGTTGGATGCCCTGCGCGCCATGGGCCGTCAGCCGGAGACGGTCGAGGCCTACTTCGCCGAGGTCGGTCTGGCGCGTGGGGCGGACCCGCGCCTCGACGACGCCATCGACCGGGTCGGCAAGGAACTCACCGATCTGTCCGACATCGAATACCGAGCCCGTCGGGTGGTCGAGCTGATGGCGCTGGTGCTCCAAGGCGCGCAACTCGTGCGAAACGGGCACCCCGCCGTCGCCGATGCCTTCTGCGCGACACGACTCGGCGGCGATTGGGGCATCGCCTTCGGCACGCTGCCGGTCGGCGTGGACACCGGCGCGATCCTCGAACGAGGGTTCGTCGATACCCTCTGAGCCGAGGCGGGACCGGTCGGCTCGGACCGCAGGCCACACCCGGATTCGCCGAGCATCAGACCCGCCGGGCGAGCTCGGTGGCGGGACGCACCCCGAGGCCCGGAACGACGATATCGGGATGGGCGACACCGTGCCGCGCTGTGCCGGTCCGCCATGGTGGCAGGGTATTCGTGCGCTCGGCCCGCCGGTTGCGCCCTGATCGAACCCGGCGGCGAACTCGACTTCCTGCATTCGAGAATCGGGCATGGTGTGGCGGACGGCTCGCGTCGGTGGCGACGAACGACTCGCCTCGACGGCACCGAGTACCGTGACCCGCGTGGCTCGGGCGGACGACGTGTGGACAGTGGGCGACCTCGCCGGGCTGGTGCCGGTGCGCGCCGACCGGTTCCTACTGGGGATCGCTGGCCCGCCCGGAGCCGGGAAATCGACCCTCGCACAGCATCTCCGCGCCGAACTGGACCGGTGCGGACGGGCCGCGGTGGTCGCGCCGATGGACGGCTATCACCTGCGCAACGATGTGTTGCGCGGCCGGGGCGCGCTGGCACGCAAAGGAGAACCCGACACCTTCGACGCGGCCGCGTTCGTCGCCGATCTCCGCCTGCTCCGGGACACGCCCATCGGCGCACCGGTGCCGTGGCCGTTGTTCGACCGCGCGGTCGACGAGCCGACCGAAGCCGGTGTCTTGGTGCGTGACGAACGTGTGGTGATCGTCGAGGGGAACTACCTGCTGCTCACCGATGCACCGGAATGGGCGCCGGTACGCGGGTTGCTCGATGAATGCTGGTACCTCGACGCGCCACGGCAGGTACTCACCGAACGCCTGCTCGACCGACACATCGCAGGCGGACGCACCCCGGACGAGGCGCGGGTGAAAGTGACGGCCAGCGACCTGCGCAACGCCGACCTGATCGCAGCCACCCGAAGCCGCGCGGATCGCATCGTGATCGCGACGGGCCCTGGCTACGCCCTGGCCTGACCGCCTTCGCGCCGCCGCACACTTCCCGCGACCACGCCCCGGCGCCGCACGGCACTGCTTCAGCCGCCCCTTGTCGGTCGCGGCACGCCGAGCGTGGGTGGCGCGGAAAGCGGCTGACTCGGCGCAATCATGGACTGATGACGCGACGAGTCCCCGTGCACGCGATCCGCAACGGCGCGGCAGCGGTCTGCGCGCTGTTGCTGTACTACAGCGTGCCGGTGGGGTGGGTGTTCGAACTCGACTCGTGGCCGGGCCGGGTCGTCGGGATCGTCGTCTTCGTCGCGAGCGTCGCCGGACTCGGCTGGCTCGTGTGGCGGCGGATCGAGCACCTCCTCGGCGAGTCGACCGCGGTGGGGGAGCGTGTCGACGGAGTACTGCTCCTGCTGTGCATCGTGTGCGTGGTGTTCGCCCTCGTCTACTACCGCATGCAGCACCTCTACCCGAACCAGTTCACCGGACTCGAGACCCGGACCGACGCGCTGTACTACACACTGGTCACCCTCGGAACCATCGGCTACGGCGACATCCACGCCACCGGCCAAGCCGCACGCATCGTCACCATGGTGCAGATCGTGTTCGACCTGGTGGTCCTCGGCACCCTGCTCGCCATCGTCACCACCAGTGTCACCAGCCGGATCCGGGCCGCGAACGCGGTCAGCGACGCCGCTCGCGATACCACTCGATGAGCGCGTCGGTCGACGAATCACCCACCGACTCGGGATCTTCCGAACCACTCAGCAACGGCATCAACGCCAGCGCCTGCTGCTTACCCAATTCCACGCCCCACTGGTCGAAACTGTCGATACCCCAGATGATGCCCTCGACGAACACCTGATGCTCGTACAGCGCGATCAGCTGACCCATCGTCGACGGCGTGAGCTCCGGTGCCATGATCGTGGTACTCGGCCGATTACCCGGCATCACCTTGTGCGGCACCAACTTCGGATCGGTGCCCTCGGCGGCGATCTCCTCGGCGGTCTTGCCGAACGCGAGCACCTTGGTCTGGGCGAACAGATTGCTCATCAGAATGTCCTGCATGCTGCCGGTGCCGTCGCGGGTCGGCAGGTCGTCGGTCGACCGCGCGAAACCGAGGAAATCGGCCGGAATCAACCGCGTGCCCTGATGCAGCAACTGATAGAAAGCGTGCTGGCCGTTGGTACCGGGCTCACCCCAGAAGATCTCACCCGTCGACGACGTCACCGCAGTTCCGTCGGCCCGCACCGACTTACCGTTCGACTCCATCGTCAACTGCTGCAGATACGCGGGGAAACGCGCCATATCGTTCGAATACGGCAGCACCACCCGCGATTCCGCACCGAAGAAGTTCGAATACCAGACCCCGAGCATCGCCAGCAGCACCGGACCGTTCGACGCCAACGGCTCCGACGCGAAATGCCGGTCGACCGCGTGCATTCCGCTGAGGAACTCGCCGAACCGTTCCTTGCCGATCGTCACCATCACCGAAAGACCGATCGCCGAATCCACCGAATACCGGCCGCCGACCCAATCCCAGAAACCGAACATGTGCGCGGTATCGATACCGAACGCGGCCACCCGCTCCTCGTTCGTCGACACCGCGACGAAATGCTTGGCCACCGCGTCCTCACCGAGCGCGGCGACCAGCCAGCGGCGCGCCGCCGTCGCGTTGGTGAGCGTCTCCAAGGTGGAGAACGTCTTCGACGCCACGATGAACAAGGTGCGCGCCGGATCGAGACCAGCCAGCTTCGACACCAGATCGGCCGGATCGACATTCGACACGAACCGCGCCTCGATCTCCGGATCGGCATAGTGACGCAACGCGCGATACACCATGTCCGGCCCCAGATCCGAGCCACCGATCCCGATATTGACCACCGTCGTGATGCGCTCACCGGTCGCCCCACGCCACGCACCCGAACGCACCGAATCGGCGAACTCGCCCATCCGGCGCAACACGTCGTGCACCGCCGCATCGGCATCGGTGCCATCGATGTCGAGCTGCTCGCCCACCGGCAGACGCAACGCGATATGCCCGACGGCGCGGTCCTCGGAAGTGTTGATGTGCTTGCCGGAATACATCTCGTCACGCCGCTGCGGCACCCCGGCCGCCCGCGCGAGATCCACCAGCAGACGCAAGGTTTCGCGGGTCACGCGATGTTTGCTGTAATCGATGTGCAGATCGGCGACCTGGACGGTCAACTCACGGCCGCGCGCCGGATCCTCGGCGAACAACTGCCGCAGATGCAGGGGTGCGACAGTGCGGTGATTGGTTTGCAGTGCCTGCCAGGCCGCCGACGCGGTGATGTCGCTGCTCACCCGCCCGAGAGTACTGGGTCATTGGAGCGCTGGCGCGCTCGAG
>NZ_BDBE01000022.1 GCF_001612825.1 Nocardia caishijiensis NBRC 108228
TTCGTCGCCTACGCACCGGCACCTGATCGTCGGGACGGCCGCGAACCGCCGCTTCGCGGCGATCCCTCCTCGAGGTCGGGATGTTGTGGCTGGGAATGCGGTCATGTCGGTCCCAGTCGTGTGTGTCTGCGAATGCGGTTTCGTCGGTGCTGTCGTGGGTGTCCGGGAATGTGGTTGTGGGGCTTTTTGAGTCGGTGGGTGGTGTGGTGTTCGGCGGATGCTCGGGTGGAGGTCGGCATAGGGTGGGGGCATGGTTTCTGAACGGGATGTCATCGAGTTCGTACCAAAGGGTTTGTGGATCGGGTCGGGGGCGGTGGACGCCACGGGTGGGGCCACATTTGCCGTGCACAATCCGGCTGACGGGTCGGTGATCGCGGAGGTCGCGGATGCGACGCCGGAGGACGCGATGCGGGCGCTCGACGCGGCGGTGGCGGCGGGGCGGGAATGGGCGGCGACGCCGTCGCGGGAACGGGGGGAGATCCTGCGGGCGGTGTTCACCGAACTCACGGCGCGGGCGGAGGAGTTCGCGCTGCTGATGACGCTCGAAATGGGCAAGGCGCTGGGGGAGAGCCGCAACGAGGTGCGCTACGGCGCGGAATTCTTCCGGTGGTTCAGCGAGGAAGCGGTGCGGGTGCACGGGCGGTACCTGCACGCACCGTCGGGCACGGGGCGGATCATGGTGGCCAAGCAGCCGGTTGGGCCGTGTCTGGCGATCACGCCGTGGAATTTCCCGCTGGCCATGGGCACGCGCAAGATCGGTCCGGCGCTGGCGGCCGGTTGCACGATGATCGTCAAGCCCGCCTCGGCGACGCCGCTCACCATGCTCGCGCTGGCCCGCCTGTGCAGCGAGGCGGGGCTGCCCGACGGGGTGCTGTCGGTGGTCACCACGAGCCGTTCCAGTGCCGTCACGGGCCCGCTGATCGACGATCCGCGCCTGCGCAAGCTCACCTTCACCGGCTCGACCGAGGTCGGCAAGAAACTGGTCGCGTCGTCGGCGAACCGGCTGCTGCGCACCTCGATGGAACTGGGCGGCAACGCGCCGTTCGTGGTGTTCGACGACGCCGACATCGACAGCGCGGTGGCCGGTGCCATGCAGGCGAAACTGCGCAACGGCGGGGAAGCCTGCACCGCCGCCAACCGCTTCCACGTGCAGCGCGGTGTGGTCGCGGAATTCACCGAGAAGCTGGTGGCGGCGATGACCGAATCGGTGGTGCTCGGTCCAGGCACCGACGATTCCACCACCCTCGGGCCGCTGGTGAGCGCCGAGCAGCGCGAGACGGTGGCCGAACTCGTCGACGACGCGGTGAGCACCGGCGCGAAGCTGCTGCTCGGCGGACAGACCCCCGACGGGCCGGGCTGGTTCTACCCGGCGACCGTGCTCGCCGACGTGCCGCCCGCCGCCCGCATCCTGCGCGAGGAAGTGTTCGGGCCGGTGGCGCCGATCGTCGCCTTCGACACCGAGGAAGAGGGGGTCGCCGCCGCGAACGACACGCGATACGGCCTGGTCAGCTACGTCTACACCCGCGACCTGGACCGTGCGCTTCGAGTCTCGGAGGCGATGGAGACCGGCATGGTCGGCGTGAACCGGGGCGTCATCTCCGACCCGGCGGCGCCGTTCGGCGGCGTCAAGGAGTCGGGCTTCGGCCGCGAGGGCGGCACCGAGGGCATCGAGGAATACCTCGACACCAAGTACATCGCGCTGTCCTGAGCGAAAAAAGAACCGCCCCGGGGGTGTTGTCGCACCCGGGGCGGCTTTTTGTCAGCGGCGCTCTTGGCGAGCGCCGCGTGGTCGGTGTGGCCTAGCGGCCGAGGCGTCCGCGACCGAGGCGGAGCAGGAGCATGGCGAGGGTGTGGCCCTCCTGGCCGAGCTCGCTGAAGCGTTCGAGCACCTTCATCTCACGGCTGTGCACCAGCCGCGGGCCACCAGAGGCCATCCGGGTACGCCCGATGATCCGCGAGATCTCGCTCCGACGTTTGATCGCGGCGAGGATGGTGGCATCGAGTTCATCGATTTCGAGACGAAGCTTCTCGATCTCCGCCTCCGATTGCGGCAGTGCCGCATCGGACCCGGCGGTTGTAGCGGGGGTGCTCATCATTCATCTCCTCGTGTCAGAACTGGGATCGGTCGATACGGACGTCCTGTTACTACCGATCTGTTCCTTCACCCTGAAAAACTTTCCGGCCTCGGCGCCTGCGGTCACGATATCGGATCGGTTGCCGATCCGGGCGGGCGAAGCAGCGCTGACCATGCGGCCCAGTCTGCCACGGGTCGGTAGGTATGCAAAACAGTTGTGTTTGTGAATCAGCTGAGAACATTCACACGGATGGCTACGACCGCGACGCTCGCCCGGTTCACCCCAGGTTTGCCGGTCGGTGGCCGGATCGACGGCGGTTGGCCGCTTGTCGGTGCCCGCCGGTAGCGTGGACAGACGATGGATATCACGGTCGCTCCCTCCGCAGACGAAACGTCGTCCACCGCGCCGAACACGCCGGTCGCGGCACCGGACAACACCGCCGAACCACAGGGTGACGGCGGTGGCGGTGGTGCCTCGACGCGCGGTCTGGCCGAGGCCGCGCTGCGGCACAGCGCCGAGCAGGAACAGCGCCGTAAGGAGCGCGAACAGCGTCGCGTCGAGGAAACCGAACGCCTCCTCGACGGACTCAATCCACAACAGCGCGCCGCGGTGGTGCACGCCGGGTCACCGCTGCTGATCGTGGCCGGGGCGGGCTCGGGCAAGACGGCCGTCCTCACCCGCCGCATCGCCTATCTGCTCGCCGCGCGCGGGGTGCAGACCGGGCAGATCCTGGCGATCACGTTCACCAACAAGGCTGCTGCCGAGATGCGGGAGCGGGTGGCCGGGCTCGTCGGCCCGCGCGCCGCGAGCATGTGGGTGTCGACTTTCCATTCCAGCTGTGTGCGCATTCTTCGCATGCAGGCGGCTTTGCTGCCGGGCTTGAATTCGAATTTCTCCATCTACGATGCCGACGATTCGCGCCGATTGCTCACCATGATCAGCCGCGATTTCGACATCGACACCAAAAAATATTCGGCGCGACTGCTGTCGACGGCCATCTCGAATTTGAAGAACGAATTGATCGGGCCGGAACAGGCCGCCCGCGACGCCGAGGCCGACGACACCGAACTGCCCGCGCTGGTCGCCCGGGTGTACGGCGAGTACCAGAAGCGGCTGCGCGCGGCCAACGCCCTCGACTTCGACGACCTGATCGGCGAAACGGTCGCCCTGTTGCAGAACCATCCACAGGTGGCCGAGTACTACCGGCGCCGGTTCCGGCACGTGCTCGTCGACGAGTACCAGGACACCAACCACGCCCAGTACGTGCTGGTGCGCGAACTCGTCGGGCACGACGGCGATTCCGGCGACGACCGGGTACCGCCGAGCGAGCTGTGCGTGGTCGGTGACGCCGACCAGTCCATCTACGCCTTCCGAGGCGCGACCATCCGCAATATCGAGGAATTCGAACGCGATTTCCCCGACGCCGAAACCATTCTGCTGGAACAGAACTACCGGTCCACCCAGCACATCCTGTCGGCGGCCAACGCGGTGATCGCCCGCAACGAGGGCAGGCGCGAGAAGAAGCTGTGGACCGATTCCGGTGAGGGCGAGCTCATCACCGGCTACGTCGCCGACAACGAACACGACGAGGCCTCGTTCGTCGCGAAGGAAATCGACCGGTTGGTCGACGCGGGTGAGGCCACCTACGGCGATGTGGCGGTGTTCTACCGCACCAACAACAATTCGCGTGCCCTCGAAGAGATCTTCATCCGCATGGGCCTGCCGTACAAGGTGGTCGGTGGGGTCCGCTTCTACGAGCGCAAGGAAGTGCGCGATGTGGTGGCCTATCTGCGCGTGCTGGAGAACCCCGACGACGCGGTGAGCCTGCGTCGCATCCTCAACACCCCGCGTCGCGGCATCGGTGACCGCGCGGAGGCCTGTGTGGCGGTGCACGCCGAGCAGCGCGACGTCGGTTTCGCGGCGGCCCTGCGCGACGCGGCCGACGGCAAGGTGGCGCTGCTCAACACCCGTGCGCAGCGGGCCATCGCCGGTTTCCTCGACCTGCTCGACGAGATCCGGGCGGCGGGGCAGCGCGCCGACAGTGAGTACCCCGATGTCGGCAACGTGGTCGACGCGGTGCTCGACCGCACCGGTTACCGCGCCGAACTCGAGGCTTCCGACGACCCGCAGGACGGCGCTCGCCTGGACAACCTCAACGAATTGGTCAGCGTCGCGCGCGAATTCAGTTCCGAGGCGTTCAACAACGCCGAGGCCGCGCGCGAGGAGGGCCTGCTGCCCGAGGCGGGCGACGGTGAACCCGAACCCGGTTCGCTCGCGGCGTTCCTCGAGCGGGTGTCGCTGGTCGCCGATACCGACCAGATCCCGGACGAGGGCTCCGGCGTGGTCACCATGATGACCCTGCACACCGCCAAGGGTCTCGAGTTCCCGGTCGTTTTCGTCACCGGCTGGGAGGACGGCCAGTTCCCGCACATGCGGGCACTCGGTGATGCGAACGAGCTGGCCGAGGAACGCAGGCTGGCCTACGTTGGCATCACCCGCGCGCGGCAACGCCTGTATCTGTCGCGTGCGGTGGTGCGGTCGGGCTGGGGGCAGCCGGTGTCGAACCCGGAATCGCGGTTCCTGCAGGAGATCCCGCAGCACCTGCTGGATTGGCGCAGGCTCGAGCCGGTGGTGTCGTCGGTGCAGCGTGGCCGCAGGCGCGGCGAGGACAGCGGATTCGATCGGGACTGGACGCGTGGCGACGGCTGGGATCAGCGGCCGGGGGTGCGCGGCGGCACCGGTACCCGTCGGCCCGCACCGGGTGGCGCGGTCAAGCGCAACAACACCGATCTCGTTCTCGCCGTGGGTGATCGGGTCACCGACGACAAATACGGCCTCGGCCGGGTGGTCGCCGCCGACGGCGTCGGCCCACTGGCGACCGTCACCATCGACTTCGGCACCGCCGGAAAGATCCGGCTGATTCCCCAGTTCAGCCGGACCATCGTCAAGCTCTAACCCGGCAACAGGTCGGTGAGGGCTTTGTCGAGGGTGGGGTAGCGGAAGGTGAAGCCGGTTTTCGGCAGCACCTCCGAGGTGGCGTGGCGGCCGGTGAGGCCGAGTGCCGGGTCCGAGCGCAGGACGACGGCGCCCACCGAAAGCAAAGCCTTCGGTGTCGGCGGGGCAGCCGGACGATGCAGGGTGCGGCGTAGGGTGGCCATGAGTTCCGCGTTGCGGACGGGGTTCTCGGTGGCGGCGACCAGGATGCCGTCGGGGATGCTCACCTCGGGCTCGAGGCCGAGGCAGGCGCGCACGATACGCAGCCAGTCCTCGATGTGGATCCAGCTGAACCACTGGTCGCCGGGGCCGACCCGTCCGCCGAGGCCCGCCTTGGTGAGCTGGCTCAGCCGTTTGAGCGCGGGGGCGTCCGGGTCGAGCACGATCGAGGTGCGCAGGATGGTCCAGTGGTCGGCCTGGGCCGGGTCGAACGCTTCCTCCCACGGTTGCGCGACCCCGGTCATCTGCGGGAGCCCCTCGGGCACCGGTGTCGTTTCCGTGCAGCGGGTTTCGCCCGCGTCGGACCAGATGGCAGTGGTGCTGGCCTGCACCCAGTAGTCGACGGGGGTGTCGCGGGTGCGTGCGGCCGCGACCAGGGCGGCGGTGGAATCGACACGGCTGCTACGCAGTTCGGCGATATTGCGTTGGGTCGGACGACAGTCGACGAGCTTGCCCGCGAGGTTGACGACCGCGATCGGGCCCGGCTCGCGCAGCTCGGCGGCCCAGGCACCGACCGAGCGGCCGTCCCATTCGGTCTGGCGGAACGGTAGTGCCGGGTCGCGGCGCCGGGTGAGCAGGGTGACGCGCTGTCCTCGGCAGGTGAGGTCGGCGGCGATCTGCACACCGAGTGCCCCGGTGCCACCGGCGATCACCACGTTCATGGCGTCATCGGCCGGGACGAGGCCCGCGAGCCGGGCCAGTCGCGAGAAGTTCACGCGCGCAGCGGTTTCGATGAACGGCCCGGCGGCCGCCCGCATGGCCGAGGCGGAGACGCCGGTGAAGCGCAGTTCCTGGGTGACGTCGGTTCCGCCGTCGCGCGGTTCGAGACGCCAGGTGAGCAGCATGCTTCCGGCTGGTTCGGGCTGTTCGACGGTCAGTTCACGTTCCGGCACAAAGGTTTTGACGGTGAAGGCGGCGCCGAACCGCTCGTGCACACGCGCCGCGAGATTCCCGTCGGGCACGTAATCGCCGGTGGCACCGGCCGCGACGGCCCCGTGCAGGTGCACCGCACGCACTCCCGGGTTCCACACGGGCCATTGCGTGAGATCCGCCAGTACCGCCCACACCGATTCCGGTGGCAGGGCGATGAACTGGGTGTACTTCGTTGTACCAGCCATACGAAAACGCTACCCCGCTAGCGGGGTAGCGGAACCGTGCTGCTGGTCACCCCTGCTCAGTCGCGCTGGGCACCGAGGCTGATGCCTCGGGTGGCGAGCCACGGGATGGGGTCGATCTTGTCGGTGCCGTTCTGCCACACCTCGAAGTGCACGTGCGGGCCGGTGGAGAAGCCGCGGTTGCCCATGGTGGCGATCTGGTCGCCCGCCATCACGCGTTCGCCCTGCGAGACCGTCGCGGTGTCGATGTGGCCGTAGATGGTGACGGTGCCGTCGTCGTGCAGGATGCGCACCCACATGCCGAAACCGGAGGCGGGGCCCGCCTCGATCACGGTGCCGTCGGCGACGGCGTAGATCGGGGTGCCGATGGGGCCCGCCACGTCGATGCCGAGGTGCTGGACACCCCAGCGGGCGCCGAAACCGGAGGTGTAGTTACCGGTGGTGAACTTGGCGAACAGGGGCCGCAGCTTGGCGGATTCCTGCGCGGCGAGGTCTTCGGCGAACTTCTGGCCCTTGGCGAGGATGTCGTCGAAGTGGCTCTTGTCGGCCACCGTGGTGGCGTCGAGTACCTGCGGCGAGGCGCCGGTGACGTGGTCGGTGACCTCGGCGGTGCTCATCGACTGGGCGGCGATCTCGTGGATCTGGCCTGCGGCTTCGTAGTCGACGCCAGTGTCGGGCTGCGGTGGGGAGGCCATGGCGGCCTGGCCCGCGGCGACGACCGCGCCCGCGGCGACGGCGATGACTGCGGCGCGGCCCTTCAGTGCGGTGGGCGGTGCGGGCACGCGGTGGGCACCGCCGCGGCGCTCGGCGCGACGCGGTGCGGGTGCCGGGGCCTCGGGTTCGGCGGGTGCCCAGTCGGTTTCATAGGTGCCGGAGTCGTAGGTGCCCGACTCGTCGGCGGTCCATTCGTCCTCGGCAGGGGTCCACGCGGTGTTCTCGGCCCAGGCGTCGTTTCCGGACCAGGAGTTCTCGGTGTGCCACGAGTCGGTGCTCGGCCAGGCGGGCTGCTGCGGTTGCGGCGCGGCGGCGCGGGGGCTGCGCGGGTGCGAGGTGAACTCGTCCGCGTACCGGTAACGGTGGCCTGAGCTGTCGCGATCTTCAACTGGGAAGGTGGAGCGGTGGTTCATCGGCTGCGCCTGACGTTCCTCAAGCTTGTCGTCCTCCTCAGTCCTGACCTGCCAGTCGTGACCTGGTTGTCGTGACCTGGTTGTGACATCGACCGCATTGACGGTAACGAAGCGATTGCAGAGTGGCAAGCGCTGGTCGAGAACCTACACTTTCTTGTGAGATTCGTCACCGTAATGCCGCAGAACAACTCACCGATTCGCGACATCTCGGGTGAGGTCTGTCGACGACATAACGTAGTAGATGGCAGGGCCTTTCCCCTTTAGGCGTTCCGACCTGCCACGGGTGGAAAAACTACTCGCCAGTAGCCTTGGCCAGCGGTTTTGGTGACCTCCCCGCACCCGTCGTGACCTGCGCCACTTAGGATGAATGTGGTCGTTTAGCCCTCCCCGTGACTAGTTAGAGTCCGACCGACCCGCTACCGACGTCGGGCCGCCAACAAAGACGTTGTCATAGCAACGCAGACGAGACGGTGAGTACATGGATCTCTTCGAATATCAGGCGAAGGAGCTCTTCGTTAAGCACGGAGTGCCTTCGTCCGAGGGTCGTGTTTGCGACACGGCCGAAGAAGCACGCGCCATTGCCGAGGAGATCGGCAAGCCGGTCATGGTCAAGGCGCAGGTCAAGGTGGGCGGTCGCGGCAAGGCGGGTGGCGTGAAGTACGCCGCCACCCCGGAAGACGCGTTCACCCACGCGCAGAACATCCTCGGCCTCGACATCAAGGGCCACATCGTCAAGAAGCTCCTGGTCGCCGAGGCCAAGGACATCGCGGAGGAGTACTACATCTCCTTCCTGCTCGACCGCTCCAACCGCACCTACCTGGCCATGTGTTCGGTCGAGGGCGGCATGGAGATCGAAGAGGTCGCCGAGAAGACCCCCGAGCGCCTGGCCAAGATCCCGGTGGACGCCGTCAAGGGTGTCGACCTGGCCTTCGCCCGTGAGATCGCCGAGAAGGGCCACCTGCCCGCCGAGGTGCTCGACGCCGCGGCCGTGACCATCCAGAAGCTGTGGGAGGTCTTCACCAAGGAAGACACCACCCTGGTCGAGGTCAACCCGCTGGTGCGCACCCCCGGCGACGAGATCCTCGCCCTCGACGGCAAGGTCACCCTGGACGAGAACGCCGAGTTCCGTCAGCCCGGCCACCTCGAGTTCGCCGACGTCGACGCGACCGACCCGCTCGAGCTCAAGGCCAAGGAGAACGACCTCAACTACGTCAAGCTCGACGGCGAGGTCGGCATCATCGGCAACGGCGCCGGTCTGGTCATGTCGACCCTGGACGTCGTCGCCTACGCGGGCGAGAACCACGGCGGCGTGAAGCCGGCCAACTTCCTCGACATCGGCGGCGGCGCCTCGGCGGCCGTGATGGCAGCGGGTCTGGACGTGATCCTTGGCGACGCGCAGGTCAAGAGCGTGTTCGTCAACGTCTTCGGCGGCATCACCGCGTGTGACGCCGTCGCCAACGGCATCGTGGGTGCCCTCGAGGTGCTCGGTGACGCGGCCACCAAGCCGCTGGTCGTCCGTCTCGACGGCAACAAGGTCGAGGAGGGCCGCAAGATCCTCGCCGAGGCCAACCACCCGCTGGTGACGCTGGCCCAGACCATGGACGAAGGCGCCGACAAGGCCGCCGAACTCGCCGCAGCCAAGTAAGGAACCGCAAACATGTCCATCTTCCTGAACAAGGACAACAAGGTCATCGTCCAGGGCATCACCGGCGGCGAAGGCACCAAGCACACCGCGCTGATGCTGAAGGCGGGCACCAACATCGTCGGCGGCGTCAACGCCCGTAAGGCCGGTACCACGGTCAAGCACACGGACAAAGACGGCAACGAGATCGAGCTGCCCGTGTTCGCTTCCGTGGCCGAGGCCATGGCGAAGACCGGCGCCGACACCTCCATCGCGTTCGTGCCGCCCGCCTTCTCCAAGGACGCCATCATCGAGGCCATCGACGCGGAGATCCCGCTGCTCGTGGTCATCACCGAGGGCATCCCGGTGCAGGACTCCGCCTACGCGTGGGCCTACAACGTCGAAAAGGGCGAGAAGACCCGCATCATCGGCCCGAACTGCCCCGGCATCATCACCCCGGGCGAGGCGCTGGTCGGCATCACCCCGAACAACATCACCGGCAAGGGTCCGGTCGGCCTGGTGTCGAAGTCGGGCACCCTGACCTACCAGATGATGTACGAGCTGCGCGATTTCGGTTTCTCGACCGCGATCGGCATCGGCGGCGACCCGGTCATCGGCACCACCCATATCGACGCCATCGAGGCGTTCGAGAAGGACCCCGAGACCAAGATCATCGTGATGATCGGCGAGATCGGTGGTGACGCCGAGGAGCGTGCCGCGGCCTACATCAAGGCCAACGTGACCAAGCCGGTCGTCGGCTACGTCGCCGGTTTCACCGCGCCCGAGGGCAAGACCATGGGCCACGCGGGCGCCATCGTCTCCTCCGGTGGCGGCACCGCGCAGGCCAAGCAGGAAGCGCTCGAGGCCGCGGGTGTGAAGGTCGGCAAGACGCCGTCCGCCACCGCCGCGCTCGCTCGCGAGATCCTGGAAAAGGCGTCCATCGCGTCCGCCTGACCCGGTCAGGGCCCGGAGGCGGTAGCTTGCGTAACCACGCAGGGCCTCCGGGGCAGGCGAATTGACACTGCCTGACCCGGTCAGGGCCCGGAGGCGGTAGCTTGCGTAACCACGCAGGGCCTCCGGGGCAGGCGAATTGACACTGCCTGACCCACAATTCACAACGTCGAAGGCCGCTTTCAGGTTTAGCCTGGGCGGCCTTCGTCGATTCATCCACAGGCGGTGGTTCATCCACAGCCGGTATCGGTAGGTGATGACCGCGAGCGTGGCGTGCAGTAGCGTCAGGTACCGGATCAGGCACCAGTCAGTTCGACGCGACCGATGCGCACGACTCGACAAGGAGACGACGACATGTCCTACCCGACAGGGGGCTCCGGGTACAACGCACCCGCGACACCCGCCGCGCCCACACCGGGCCCGAGCACCGGAGCCGCCGCGGCCGCGTCCGTGGACGACGCCGGTGCCAAGGGGCTGCCCTTCATTCTCACCGCCGCGGCCACCGGACTCGGTGTTGTCACCTTCCTGCTCGGCTTCGCACCGTTCCACGGATCCTCCGTCGGGGGAACCACCAGAACGTACGACATGTTCGAATCCGGTGCGGACGAGCTCGTACTGCTGATCCTGGCCGCCGCGATCGTGGCCGGACTGTCGTTGCTACCCAAGCTGGGCAACCTCCCGGTGGCCGTCGCGCTGGCCGCCGCGGGATTCGTCGGCATCGTGGTGTCGTTCATCACCTCCGAGAGCGACCTGGAGTGGGGCGCGATCGTCGTAGCCCTGTTCGCCTTCATCGTGACCGTTCTGCTCGTGGTCGCCGTGCTGTTCCAGTTGGGCATCATCAAGCCGCCCGCGCCGCGACCCGCGCAGCCGCAGCAGCCGGGTCAGTACGGGCAGTACGGGCAGCAGGGCTACGGCCAGCAGGGCTACGGCCAGCCGGGCCAGCAGCAGTCGTTCGGGCAGCAGGGCTACGGCCAGGCGTCGACCGGTGGGCAGTACCCCACGCAGTCGCCGTACGGTCAGCAGAGTTCGCCGTCGGTGCCGCAGGCGCAGCCGTCCTACGGTCAGCCGGGTCAGCAGCCGGGGTACGGTCAGGCGCAGCAGCAGTCGCCCTACGGCCAGCAGTACGGTGCCGCTCCGCAGCAGCAGCCCTACGGTGCGGCGCCGCAGGCGCAGCCGCGTCCGGACGAGAGCGCCACGCAGACCTTCGGTGGTCAGCCTGGTGGTCAGCCGTTCGGTGCGCCCAACTACGGTGGCGCGCAGCAGGGCTCGGCTCCCCAGCAGGGCCAGGCCAAGCCGTTCGGCGGCGAGCAGAACGCCGACCCGGCGGCCGACGCGACCACCGCGTTCCGTCCGAGCGACGACCAGAAGTAGAAGAACCGACGGCTGTCGTGGGCACCGCTTCCCCGGCGCGCCTGACCCGCGCTCGCCGGGGAAGCTGCCACGCTGAATTGTCATGAGTTCTCGTAACGCCCTCGTGCGCCGGACCTCCGGGTCGCGCGGCGGGGCGAGTGCCGCCGCACCGTCCGGGCCGGAACCCGCCTGGTGGTCGCTGCCACCGGAGCGGGCAAGGACCCTGTTGCTCGTCGCCGCGCGGCCGACGATCTGCGCGCTGACCGTGATGGTCGTCGTGGTGCTGCTGGTGATGCTCACCTCGGGCACCGAGCTCACCAGTGCGCCCGGTGCCGTGGCGGCGACCTGGCTCGCGGCCCATCAGATTCCCCTCACCGTCGGCCGGACGACCCTCGGGCTGTTGCCGCTGGTGCCGACCGTCGTGCTGGTGTGGCTGGCTGCCCGCGAATGCGCCAGGGCAGTGCCGGATCGGCCGACTCCGGTCGATCTCGGCTGGCTCGCCGCCGCCGTCCTCGCCGGGCCGCTCGTCGTGACGTCGGTGTGTCTGGCCGTGGTCGGTGACGCCGCGGGCGTCACCCCCCTCGAGCCGCCGGGACCGGTCACGGCGTTCGGCTGGGTGCTGGTGCTGTACCTGGCCGCGGCCGCCGCCGGGATCTGCGGTCGCGCCTGGGATTCGCTGTGCGCGCTCGTCTCCGTCGACGTGCCCGAGTGGGCGGTGCTCGGTGCGCGCGCCGCCCGCCGCACGGTGCTGCGCCTGCTCGCCTGCGCGGCGATGGCGACGGTGATCTCGTTCTGCACGCACCTGTCTCGCGTCGGCGAGACGTACCGTCAGGCGCACGACGTGACCGATGTGCTCGGCATGACCGTGGTCTCGCTGCTCTATCTGCCGAATGTGATCGTCGGCGCCGCCGGGATGCTCAGCGGTGCCGCGGTGCAGTTCGGGGCCGGGTCGGTGGGGCTGTTCGGGGTCAGCGCCGGACAGGTGCCGCCCGTGCCCGCGTTGATTCCGCTGCCCACCGGGCCCGCCTCGGCCTGGTGGCCGGTGTTGCTGCTGGTTCCGCTCGCCGTCGGTGTGCTCGGCGGTGTGGAACTCGGTCGCACCAGCGACGACCGGCCGGGCGCCCCGTGGGCCACGCTCACCTGTGCGGGACTGTCCACCTTCACCTTTCTGGTCCTGGCGGTCCTGAGCAGCGGTCAGCTCGGTGCCGTGGGCTGGGTGGGGCCCGACCTGCTGATGCTCGTCGTGTTGATGGTCACCTGGATCGGGTTCGGTGGCTTCGTCGGCATGGTCTTCGCCCGCCGCTTCCTCGCACCGGCCACCGGGTACGCCGATTACGCCTACGACGAGGACGACGACTACTACTACGAAGACGACTACGCCGACGACGACGAGTACACCGACGACGACTACGCCGACGACGACGAATACCCCGCCGACCCGGCCGTGGAAGTCGACGCCGAACTCGTCGAGGACATCGACGACGAACCCGAGGTGAGCATCGCCGCCCCCGGCTCGGTGACCCCGCCGACGGACGAGATCGTCGACGCGGAGGTGGTGGAGCCGGACCTGCCGGAGGGTGACGGGGACACCGGTCGTTAAGCTCGACCCGGCGCACTGTCGACCGCCGCCACCCGACCACACGCAGGAGTAGAGCGCTGACGTCCTCGTTTGCCCCGTGGAAGCCCGCACGGACCCCGGCCACCGTCGTCGTCCTCGCCTCGGGCACCGGCTCGCTGCTCAACGCACTGCTGGCCGCCGCCCGCGAGCCCGGTTATCCCGCGAAGATCGTCGCCGTCGGTGTGGATCGCGTGTGCCAGGCCACCCAGCACGCCGAGGCGGCGGGGATCGACCACTTCCGCGTCGCGGTCAAGGATTTCGACGACCGTGCCGCCTGGGATCGCGGGCTCACCGATGCGGTGGCCGCGTTCGAACCCGACCTGGTCGTCTCCGCGGGCTTCATGAAGATCGTCGGCCCCGCGTTCCTGGAACGCTTCGGTGGCCGGTTCATCAACACCCATCCCGCGCTGCTGCCGTCGTTTCCCGGTGCGCACGGCGTGCGGGACGCGCTGGCCTACGGCGCCAAGGTCACCGGCTGCACGGTGCACCTGGTCGACGGCGGGGTCGACACGGGCCCGATCCTCGCGCAGGAGGCGGTCGACGTGCTGCCCGGCGACGACGAGGCCGCCCTGCACGAGCGCATCAAGGTTGTCGAGCGACGGTTGCTGACGCAGGTCATCGCCGCCGTCGCGACGCGAGGCATTGTCTCCGACGGACGAAAGGCAGAGATACCAGATGAGCGAGCACACCGGTGAGTGAACGTAAGGCGATCCGCAGGGCGCTGGTGAGCGTCTACGACAAGACCGGGCTCGTCGAGCTGGCCACCGGACTGCACGCCGCGGGCGTGGAGTTGGTGTCGACCGGTTCGACCGCGGGCAAGATCGCCGAGGCGGGCATTCCGGTCACCCGGGTCGAGGACCTGACCGGTTTCCCGGAGACCCTCGACGGCCGCGTGAAGACGCTGCATCCGCGCGTGCACGCGGGCATCCTCGCCGACACCCGCCGCGCCGAGCACCTCGACCAGCTCACCGAGCTCGGCGTCGAAGCGTTCGAGCTGGTGGTGGTCAACCTCTACCCGTTCACCCAGACCGTTGCCAGCGGCGCCGGGGTGGACGAGTGCGTGGAGCAGATCGACATCGGCGGCCCGTCGATGGTGCGTGCCGCCGCCAAGAACCACCCGTCGGTCGGCGTGGTCGTCGACGTCACCGACTACGACGACGTGCTCGCCGCCGTGAAGTCCGGTGGCTTCACCCTCGCCGAGCGGACCGCGCTGGCCGCCAAGGCTTTCCAGCACACCGCGAACTACGACGTGGCCGTGGCGAGCTGGATGGGCTCGGTCGCCGTGCCCGCCGTGCAGCCCGAGACCGAGCAGTTCCCGGGCTGGGTCGCCGGTTCGTGGGAGCGTGCCGCGGTGCTGCGGTACGGCGAGAACCCGCATCAGGCCGCCGCGCTGTACACCAGCAACGACGGCACCGTCGGCATCGCCCAGGCGCAGCAGTTGCACGGCAAGGAGATGTCGTACAACAACTACACCGACGGTGACGCCGCCTGGCGCGCCGCGTTCGACTTCGACGAGCCCGCCGTGGCGGTCATCAAGCACGCCAACCCGTGTGGCATCGCCGTCGGCGCCGATATCGCCGAGGCGCACCGCAAGGCGCACGCCACCGACCCGGTGAGTGCCTACGGTGGCGTGATCGCCGCCAACCGTGAGGTGAGCGTCGAGATGGCCGAGCAGGTCGCCGAGATCTTCACCGAGGTGATCGTGGCTCCCGGCTACGCGCCCGGTGCGGTGGAAGTGTTGCAGCGCAAGAAGAATGTGCGCGTGCTGGTGGCCGAGCCGCCGCAGCGCAAGGGGGTGGAGCTGCGTCCGATCAGCGGCGGCGCGCTGCTGCAGGACCGCGACGTGCTCGACGCCGCGGGCGACGATCCGGCCAACTGGACCCTCGCCGCGGGCGACCCGGCCGACGCCACCACCCTGGCCGACCTCGAATTCGCTTGGCGCGCTTGCCGTGCCGTGAAGTCGAACGCGATCCTGCTGGCCGACGACGGCGCCGCTGTCGGCGTCGGCATGGGTCAGGTGAACCGGGTCGACTCCTGCAAGCTCGCGGTGGAACGCGCGGGGGAGCGGGCCAAGGGTTCGGTCGCCGCCTCGGACGCGTTCTTCCCGTTCTCCGACGGTCCGCAGATCCTGGTGGCCGCGGGCGTGCGCGCCATCGTCCACCCGGGTGGTTCGATCCGCGACAAGGACACCGTCGAACTGTGCAAGGAAGCGGGCGTCACGCTGTACCTGACGGGTGCGCGCCACTTCGCGCACTGAGTCAGCTCGTCCCGCAACGGGTGCCGCACCGTACCGGTGCGGCACCCGTCGCCGTTTCAGGCCGCGTCGAGGACCTGCCGGGAGCCCAGCGGCGCGTCGAGGGTGAGTTCCAGCGTGCCGAAGACGGCCTCCATCGTGCACATCCTGCCGACGGCGTCGGCGGGGGTACCGGCGCGCAGCGCGACGGTGACCGTGTCGGCGGTTTCGGTGACCGTGGCGTCGACGCCGTTGCACTGCGGATTGCCGGTCTGGAAGTCGACCGCGATCGTGGTCTCGCCCACCCGCCGCCACGCGGTGAACGGCAGCGGACGCGGGTCGACCAGGTTCGGGTCGGTGGTGAACGGTCGGCCGACACCGGGAGCGGTGCTCTCCGGGCGGGTGTTCGTCGGTGCCGAGGTGGGTGCGATGTCCCCGGAACTCGCACAGGCCGGTACCAGCAGCACGGCCAGGCTCGCGACGAGGGCACAGCGGCGCGACAGCGATCTCATGGCGTCCACCCTAGTCACGCCACGAAAAGGCCCCGGAGCACCAGCTCCGGGGCCATCTCTCACCAGCTCACTTGGTGGTCGTGAACGGCAGCAACGCCATCTCGCGCGCGTTCTTCACCGCGACGGCGACCTGACGCTGCTGCTGCGGGGTCAGACCGGTGACGCGACGGCTCCGGATCTTGCCGCGATCGGAGATGAAGGTGCGCAGCAGGTTGACGTCTTTGTAGTCGACGTATTCGATGCCCGCGGCGATCAGCGGGTTCTTCTTCGGCTTGCGGCCCTGCTCGGCGCGTGCCTTCTTGGACGGTGCTCGCTTCACTGCCATGGGATTTTCCTTCTCACGAGATCAGTGGGTGTCTACCAGCTCGATTTGTGGACCCCAGGGAGCTCGCCCCGGTGGGCCATCTCGCGCACACGTACTCGGGAGAGCCCGAACTTCCTGAGATGGCCGCGTGGCCGACCATCGGCCGCATCCCGATTGCGCAATCGTACCGGACTGGCATCGCGGGGCTGGGCGCGCAGTTCGGCCTGGGCCGCGGCACGCTCGTCGTCGCCGGTGCTCGGCTTGCGGATGATCTCCTTGAGCTCGGCCCGGCGCGCGGCGCAACGCTCGACGATCACCCGCCGCTGCTCGTTACGAGCGATCTTCGACTTCTTCGCCATATCTATCGGCTCCCTTCACTGGGCCTACGTGGTTATGCTTCGCTGCCGCCTGGCGGCCCCTGAGCTCAGGGAGCGTCAGCGCTCCTCGCGGAAATCGACGTGCTTGCGCACGACGGGGTCGTATTTGCGCAGGACCATCCGGTCGGGGTCGTTGCGGCGGTTCTTGCGGGTGACGTAGGTGTAGCCGGTGCCCGCGGTGGACTTGAGTTTGACGATCGGCCGCAGTTCGGTCGACTTCGAGGCCATGCGTGCTCCTAGATCTTGTCGCCGCGAGCACGGATGCGGGCCACCACGGCCTCGATCCCGTCGCGGTCGATGGTCTTGATGCCCTTGGCGGAGACCGTCAGCGTGACGCGGCGGCCCTCGCTGGGCAGGTAGTAGGTCTTGCGCTGGATGTTGGGGTTCCAGCGCCGGTTCGTGCGTCGGTGCGAATGCGAGACGGCTTTTCCGAAGCCGGGCTTGCGTCCGGTGACCTGGCAGTGGGCCGACATGCGACCTCCCTCCACGGTTATGACAACCATTTTCGACAATGCTTATTCCGCACTGTACCGTTGCCGTCGGAGTAAATGAAAATCGTTATCGAAAGGGGTACCGGGTGCTTGACCAGTCCGACCGGAGAACACCCGTGGTGCTGCTGGCCGGTTTCGCCGGACCCGCCATGACCGGCGTCGAGCACATCGCGGCCGTACTGAGCGAGGACGCGGGCACGGTCGTCGTGCACCACGACCTCGCCGAACTGCGCGAGGGCGTGGTCCGGCGCACGGTGCGCACCTCGGGCAACGTGACCACGACGGTGCTCGAACTGGCCCACGGCTGTGTGTCGTGCACGCTGCGCGCCGATCTGCTGCCCATGCTGTGCACGCTCGCGGCGCGCGAGTCGGTGCGGCGCATCGTGCTCGCGCTCGATCCGGCCATCGAGGCCGAGGCGCTGTGCCACGCGATCCAGACCGTCGAGGTGACCGGGGTGGCCGACCGGGTCGACGGCCCCTCGGCCCGGAATGTGCGCATCGAGGCCGTGCTCACCTGCGTGGACGGTAACCAGTGGCTCGCCGACGCCACCGGTGACGAAGCGCTGGCCGACCGCGGGCCGGCCTCCGCCGACGACGAACGCACCGTCGCCCAGGTGGCCGTCGGTCAGGTCGACTTCGCCGACGCGCTGGTGGTGCTCGGCGACGTCGAACCGCTCGACCGCGAACGCCTCGGCGCGGTGCTCGCCCGGTTGGCCCCGGGCGCCCCGACCGCATGGCTGGACGACGCGTCCACCTTCGACGCGATGGAGATCGGTGCGCTGCTCACCCGTGTACCCGCCGACGCCCGGCGCGGCCGCGTCTTCGACGCGCACGCCCCGCTGCTGCGCGGCCAGCCGCCGCTGAGCACCGACTGCGGTGTGTCGATCATCGAATTCGCCGCCCGCAGACCGTTCCATCCGGCCCGGCTGCACGAGGCCCTCGACGTGCTGTTCGACGGTGTGGTCACCGCGCGCGGCCGGATCTGGCTGGCCACCCAACCCGAACAGGTGGTGTGGCTCGAGTCGGCCGGTGGCGGGCTGCGCGTCGGCGGCGCCGGGAAGTGGTTGGCCGCGATGACCCCCGAGGAGCAGGCCGAGGCCGATCCCGCGCGGCGCGCGATGGCGGCGCTCGGCTGGGACGACCGGTTCGGCGACCGCGACGTGTCGCTGGTGATCCTCGCTCACGACGCCGATCCCACCGAGATCCGCCATGCCCTGCACTGGGCGCTCGTCGAGGACGACGAACTGCTGCTCGTCGATCGCGCCCCGGAGCGGGTCGCGCGGTGGGAGGACCCGTTCGGCGAATGGCACGAAGACCCGTGCGCCGACCCCGCCGAGGCTCCGGCCGCGGCGAGCGAGCGCACCAACCCGAGAGGAGAAACGGCATGAAAGCGGGCATCCATCCCGACTACCACCCGGTCGTGTTCGAGGACGCGAGCACCGGCAAGAAGTTCCTGACCCGGTCGACGGCCACCAGCGACCGGACCGTCGACTGGGAGGACGGGAACACCTACCCGCTGCTCATCGTTGACGTGACCTCGGATTCGCACCCGTTCTGGACGGGCACGGCGCGCAATCTCGACACCCAGGGCCGGGTGGAGAAGTTCGAGCGCCGCTACGGCAAGCGCTCGCGCCCGGGTAAGGAGGGCTGAGCGATGGCGGTTCCCAAGCGCAGGATGTCGCGGTCGAACACCAGGAGCAGGCGTTCGCAGTGGAAGGCGGAGGCGCCGCAACTCGTCCCGGTGACCGTGGCGGGTGTCGAATATCGGGTGCCACGTCGTATCGTTGGTGCCGTACGGAAGGGCTTGATCGATCCCGCGCGGATCTCCTGACCTTCCCAGGGTGTTCGAGAGCCGGTTCGGAGGGGACAACCCGAAGCGGGGTATCGGACAAAAATGCAACGGCCTGTCGAGGTGTGAACCTCGACAGGCCGTTGCCCTGTCCGGTGCTAGCCCTCTTGCTCGGCGAGTGCGACCAGGGCGACGGCGAGCTTGATGTACTTGTTGGTGCCCAGGTCGGCGATGGTCTTGATCTTCAGCGCGTCGAGCAGCTGCTGGTCGACGCCGGCGGCCAGCCCGGCCAGGGCCGACGGCGGCGCGGACAGGATTTCCTTCAGCGTCTTGTTCTCGTATTCCTTGTCGAGAACTTTGTCGAGCACCACGTTGACGGCCATGCGAACTCCTTCGAACGAACCTTGGATGTGCCGGGCGAGACGAAAGCGCCCTGCGGGGACGATAACCCGCGCGAAGCACGGATGGGGCCCAACGGCACCATCTTCCGGTCGAGCGGGGAACCTTGGCGTTCAGGGGGCTTGCTGGCCACTTGTCATGCCTGATCAGCGGCTTGCCCGCAGGGGTGGGGCAATCGGCCGGTTATCGGTGTGACGCATGCCACGTGGTCTTGCCGCCGGAGCGGGCTTGCCGGGAGATTGCTGCATACCCAGATACCAACTCGGAGTTTGTTTTTCAGCACAGGAAAAATCCTGAATCACTGATGCGGAGTCATGCACGGGTATGTACTCTCGTGCGGGAGGGCGGGTTCTCCTACCAAGGAGAACCCGCTCATCGCCACTTCAGGGGCTGTTTTCGCCCGAATCCACCACCGCCGGACGGCATTCACGCAGCGGGCTGGAAGTTGGTAACGATCCCGACAAACCGGACGTTAGCCAGTTATCGCGCACCCACGGTTTCAGCCTTCTCGGCCGCCGCGATGGCATCCCGCCGATCGGGCGCCACCAGGATCGCCGTGATGGGCACCGTGAGGCCGAGCGAACCGAGCACGAACATCGGGAACACCAGGTCGAACAGCTGCAAACCGTCGGGCGTGCGCGCACCGGGATTCACGTCGAACTCCAACGCGCCGACCGCCGTGTAGTACAGCGCCGCGACGCCGACGGCGAACAACAGCGCCAGCACCACCCGCAGCGCGATCAGGCGCACCGTCTGACCGGCCCACAGCACACCCGTGCACAGTGCCATCGACATCAGCAGCACGAGCCCGATGAGGCCGAGCGATTCCTCCACGCTGCCCTGCACCGCGAGCGCGTCCAACGTGAGATACGTCGACAGGCCGACGCCGACCCCCATCGTGAGCCCACCGATCACCAGCCGAGGCAGATCGAGACGGCGCCCACCGATCAAGAATCCGGCGAACACGGCGACCACCGCGATGGCCGCGGAGGCCGTGCCGAGCGCGAGGTTGTAGCGCACCGCGCTGCCCTCGACGTGGATGCCGAGCAACGCAACGGAATTCGCCAGCCACAGGCCGACCCCACCGAGCGAGACGGCGGCCATCGTGAGCCAGACGATCCGGAAACGCACCGAATACTTCGCGTGCCGCACACAGGCGAACGCCACGACCGCGCCGACGGCCGACAGATCGAACGCCAGCCACGCCACACCCGTACCGCGACCGAACACCTCCGCTCCGGTCGCGAGGAGATCAACCACGCCTGCCAGCTCCCTCGAACTGCTGCGGCTCGAGCTGGGCGATGGCGTATTCGGTCACCGCCGCCAGCGCCTGACGGACCTCGACGGCATTGCGCGCGTCGATGTCGACGATCGGAATGCCCTCCCGCACCGAGAGCGCCTCGCGCAGTTCGGCGATCGGGAAACGCGGGGCGTTCGGGAAGCGGTTCACCGCGATCAGGAACGGGAGACCGCGCGCCTCGAAGAAGTCGACGGCGGCGAAACTGTCCTCCAGCCTGCGGGTATCGATCAGCACCACCGCGCCGATGGCGCCGCGGATCAGGTCGTCCCACATGAACCAGAAGCGTTTCTGGCCGGGGGTGCCGAACAGGTACAGCACCAGGTTCCCCGGCAGCACGATGCGACCGAAGTCCATCGCGACGGTGGTGGTCTCCTTCTCCGGTGTCTCGGCGAGATCGTCGATACCGTCGGAGAAATGGGTGACCATCGCTTCGGTACGCAGCGGAACGATCTCCGACACCGAGCCGACGAAGGTCGTCTTCCCGGCGCCGAAACCGCCCGCCACCACGATCTTCGTCGAGGCGACCCGTTGCTCGGGTGCCTGCTGGCGCGGTGCGCCCTCAGAGGCCACGGAGTCCACGCAAAGTCCTCTCCATCAGTGATCGGCGTTCGTCGTAGCTCGCCTGCTCGGTCAGCGTCGAGTGCACTCGAAGTATCCCGCCCACAACGAGATCGCCGATCATCACCCGGACCATACCCAGTGGGCGTGACAGGTATGCCGCGATCTCGGCCACCGACAGGCGATGTGTGGCCAGGCGCACTATTTCACTACGCAGATCGCCTGCGGGCCATTCCAGGTGCGCGGTATAGGAAACCGTCTCCACGACCGCCTCGAGTGGCAACGCGATCGCGGGTTCGGTGCGGCCCGCGGTCAGGGCATAGGGCCTGACCCGTGTGGTGGGCCGGATTTCGGATCCGTACGGGCTCGACATCTCACCTCAGCCGGCGGAGCGGGCGGTGGCGGTGACCGCCGAGCCCACCCGGTCGACGAGCAGCGCCATCTCGTAGCCGATACGGCCGATGTCATGGCTCTTGTTGGCCAGAACCGCCAGGTGCGAACCGTTTCCGACGCTCATCACCAGCAGGTACCCACGCTGCATCTCGACGATCGACTGCATCACCTTGCCGCCGTCGAACAGTTGCGCGGCACCGGTCGACAGGCTCGCCAGACCCGCGGTCACCGCGGCCAGCTGCTCGGCGCGATCCGCGGGTAGATGTGGACTGGTTGCCTGCAGCAGTCCGTCGGCCGAGACCAGCACCGCGTGCGAGACACCGGGCACGTCCCGGGTGAAGCGGGCGACCAGCCAGTTCAGATTCTCGTCTGTGGGGTGCGCGTTGCTCATTCGAGGCCTCCGTCGTTGTACTGGATCTCGGCACGGCCACTGCGGACGCCGCTGAGATGTCGGGTCAAGTTGTTGCGGATCTCCTCGGGGTCGCGGGCGCCCGCCTCTTCGGCCGGTGCCAGTCCGCCGGGCACCAGTTGTGCGCCCGGTTTGCGGATCGGCAGGCCACCGGAGGTGCGTGCGGAGGTCGGCGGGGAGTCCGCGCTGGCCGCCGCCGACCATCCCGCGTCACCGGGGGAGCTCCATGATGCCCCGTTCGGCGTGGATTCGCTTGCGGCTGTGGAAGGTTCGACGAGCCATTCGGAAACCATGCGCTGATAGATCGGCGTCGGCGCCTCACCGTTGACCGGCTGCAACCTGGTCGAGGAGGTGGGCACGGGGTCCTGGGTGGTGTCCTCGGCAGGAGCCGGGGCAGCCTGCTCCGGTGCCGAGGCGACCGGTTCGAGCGGCTGGGCGGAGGATGTCGTGTCGTCGTCTTCGCCGCCGTCGGGTCGGTTGAGGTCGGTCGGCTTGTAACGGCGATCGTCGAGGGGTTCCGAATCGGGTCGGCGCGCGGTGTCCGCGGTCTCGTCGCCCAGCAGGTGCGGGCGGGCCGCCGCAGTCTCGTCGGCGGGCGAGTCCGGACGTGGGTCGAGTGGGTGCGGGGCGGACGTGTCCGCGCCGAAGCCATCGAGCGGTTGCAGGCGGGCGGGAGCAGACCGTCCCGAGGCGTCGGAGCGGTCGCGGGTCGGCAGCGGCCAGGCGGCCGTCGACTGGTCGGTCGACGGCCGGACGGGCGGCGGGACCTGCCAGGTCGCGGACGGGGTGCGCTGCGGCAGCCCGGTGGTCTCGGCCTTCGGCTCGGGGAGTTCCTCGACCGGGTGCTCGGCCCACAGACCGCTCGGCACCTCCTCCACCGGCTCGGGTTCGGGGGTCGTCGAAACACGTTGCGGCAGCCCGGCCTTGGTGAGCGGCGCCCGGTAATCACTCGCGTCGTAGGCGCCGGTGGTCGCACCGTACTGCGGCGGCACGAGCGGGTTCGCGGCCGGGATCAGCGGATTCGGGGTGCCGAGACCCACGATCGGGTTGGGCCCGGTGACGTCGGCGGCCGTGAGCCCCGCCGGGACGAGCGGATTCGGCCCGGTCGACACCAGCGGGTTGGGCCCGGTGGCCGGGCCCGACGAGGGCGGCGGCGGCGCGACGAGCGCGCTGGGCAGGTGCACGCTCGCGGTGATGCCCGGCTGCGGCGCCGAGCCGTTGGTGCGGCGCAGGCTCACGGTGATGGTGTGCCGCTTGGCGAGTCTGCCGACGACGAAAAGACCCATCCGGCGGGCGGTTTCGATGGTCACCTCACCACCGGAGGCGAGCCGTTCGTTGGTGGTGCGCAGGTCGTCGGCCGACATGCCGAGGCCGCGGTCGGTGATCTCGATCAGGTACCCACCGTCGACCGCCCGGCCGACGATCACCGCCACCGAGGTGCTCGGCGGCGAGTAGCGCAGCGCGTTGTCGATGAGCTCGGCCAGCAGGTGCTCGATGTCGACGGCCGACTCACCGGCCACCACCCCGTCGGGCACATTGCCGATCTCGACGCGCTGGTAGTCCTCCACCTGCGACACCGCGCTCCAGAGCATGTCCGACAGCGGCACCGGCGGCAGGTGACCTCGGCGCAGCGCGGTACCGGCCAGCACGAGCAGGTTGTCGCCGTTGCGGCGCATGCGGGTGGCGAGGTGGTCGAGGCGGAACAGGGTCTGCAGGCGCGAGGGGTTGTCCTCGTCGTGCTCGAGTTCCTCGATGAGCGCGAGCTGCTGCTCGACCAGCGACTGGCTGCGCCGCGACAGCGTCTCGAACATGTTGCCGATCTGCAGGCGCAGCCGCGCCTGGTCGGCGGCCAGGTTCAGGGCCTGCTCGTGCATCTCGTCGACGGCGCGGGCGAGCTGACCGATCTCGTCGGTGGAGTGCACGCCCACCGGCGCGATCTCCGGCGTCGCGCCGCCGCTGCGCACCACGGCGAGCTCGTCGGGCAGCTTCACGTGCGCCACCTCGAGCGCGTCGCGGCGCAGCCTGCGCACCGGCACGACCAGCGTGCGTGCCACCGCGAGCGCCAGTGCCAGGCCGGAGAGCAGCATGCCGAGGACCAGGGTGGCCTCACGCAGCGCGGCGGTCTGGGCGGTCGAGGTGTTGAGGTCGAGGGTCTTGTCGATCTCGTCGAGCAGGGCCGAGATGGTTGCCGCGTAGGTGTCGGCGCTGACCTGCAGGGTGTTGAGCACCGCCGCGTTGGTCGTCGGGTCGCCGTTGTTCTGGCTGAACACGCTGATCCTGGTCTGCACGGCGTCGAGCAGCGAGGCCATGCTGCCCGCGTTGCCGGGCAGGATCATCGCGTAGGTCTTGATCATGGTCTGCTCGGAACCGAGCTCCACCAGCATCCGTGAGCGCGCGCTCTGGCTCGTTCCCGCGTCGGGCGAGACCACGAGCGTGCGCTCGCGGGTGAGCACCCGGCGCGCCTGGTGCAGCGCGGTGAGCTGCAGGAAGTAGCGCTGCACGACGTAGTCCTCGACCACGGGCGTCTTGGCGAGGGCGTTGCCGATGCGTTCGCCGATCTCGTCGGTCTGCTCGCCGACCATCGCGGGCGAGCCGCTGCGCACGGTGTTGCGCAGGGTGGCGCCGGTGGTGGTCGCGGCGGTGAGTTCGTCGGCGACCGCCCGATCGATGCTTGCCATCCGCAGCGCGCTCTGCACCTCGGCGAGGGCCTGGTCGTAGGTGGTGAGCGCGGCGTCGGTCTGCGGGTCGGCGATCGCACCCCAGTTGGCGGTCGCGGCGACGGCGAGTTGTTCGGTGGCGGTGGCGAATTTGACGACGGGCCGGATGACGGCGGCCTGTTCGGTCGCCGCACCGAGTTGGGTCATGGTCTCGAGTTCGGCATTGATGCGCAGCACGGCGAACGTGGTCGCGAGCATCACCGGCAGCACGAGAACCACACCGACCTTGCGCGTTACCGACCAGTTCGACAGGCTGAATTGCCAGGAGCGCGATGCAGGTTCCATCCGCGTGCGTTGCCTCTGCTTCCACGTGTGACCCCGGCCCGCGCGGGGGAGGTCGCGGACCGATGCGAGCGCAGAACCAACTGAAGGTCTTCTTTTATCGCAGGAAAGATACCGTGCCGGGTGGTCAACGGCAATCCGGGCCGGACAGCGGAGAAATCGCCGAATATGTGCTGACGCAACGCCGACCCGCGACCCTCTCAGTACGTTCTCAGTCGGTCACGGCAAACTGAGGACATGCGCATTCTGGTTGTCGACGACGATCGCGCGGTGCGGGAATCACTGCGCCGATCACTGAGCTTCAACGGCTACACCGTCGACCTGGCCGTCGACGGCATGGATGCTTTGGAGAAAGTCACAACTGCCAGGCCCGATGCGCTCGTTCTCGATGTGATGATGCCCCGTCTCGACGGGCTCGAGGTGTGCCGTCGGCTGCGCAGCACGGGCGACGATCTGCCGATTCTCGTTTTGACCGCGCGCGATTCGGTCTCCGAACGGGTGGCCGGGCTCGACGCGGGTGCCGACGATTATTTGCCGAAGCCTTTCGCGCTCGAGGAATTGCTCGCGCGTTTACGCGCTTTGCTGCGCAGGCGGGCGCCCGATCTCGGCGAAGCGTCCGAAGCGATGGTGTTCGCTGATCTGTCGCTGGACCCGGTGACCCGGGAAGTTTCGCGCGGCGAACGTTCGATCAGCTTGACTCGTACCGAGTTCTCGCTGCTGGAGATGTTGATGACCAATCCGCGCCGGGTGCTCACCCGTGGGCGGATCCTGGAAGAGGTGTGGGGTTACGACTTTCCCACCTCCGGCAACGCGCTCGAGGTCTACATCGGCTATTTGCGGCGCAAAACCGAGGCCGACGGCGAGGAGCGCTTGATCCACACGGTGCGCGGCGTCGGGTACGTGCTGCGCGAGACACCGCCCTAGGCCGCGCGGATGGCACACAAGGAACCCGTGGTCGCCGGGCTCGGCCGCCCGCTCGACCCCGGCGAGATGCGTCCACCGATGCCGCTCACGCGCTCGGTGTCGCTGCGCTGGCGGGTGACCCTGCTGGCCGCCTCGGTGGTGCTGATCGCGGTGGCCGTCACCTCGATCGCGGCGTACGCCATGGTCGCGCGTGCCCTCTACGCCGATGTCGACGCCCAGTTGGAGGCGCGGGCGGCGACCATGATCAACAACAATTTCGAGTCGATCGGGTTCCAGTCGATCGTGCTCGCCGGGTTGTACTCCAACGAGGTCGGTGTGGCGCTGATCTACGCCGATCACAAGCCGTACATGCCGCCGCAGCAGACGATTCCGCCGGTCGGCGCCCAGGAACTCGCGGTGGCCGACGGCAAGCTCAACTCCTCGTTGCGCACCGTCGGTGACCAGCGGGTCCTCGCGGCGCGCACGCACAGCGGCGCGACGCTCATCATCTCGCAGAAGCTCTACCGCACCCGCGAGGTGCTCGACCGGCTGGCCTGGCTGCTGTTCGTCGTCGGCGCGTGTGGCGTCGTGCTCGCCGCCGCGGCCGGAACCGCCGTCGGCCGCACCGGCCTGCGCCCGATCGCCCGCCTGACCGCCGCGACCGAACGGGTCGCCCGCACCGACGACCTGACCCCGATCCCGGTCACCGGTGACGACGAATTGGCCAGGCTCACCGAGAGTTTCAACACCATGCTGCGGGCACTCGCCGAATCGCGCGACCGCCAGCGCAGGCTCGTCGCCGACGCCGGTCACGAACTGCGTACCCCGCTCACCTCGCTACGCACCAACATGGAACTGCTCATCGCCTCGAGCAGGCCGGGCGCGCCCCAGGTGCCCGACGAGGACATGGTGGAGCTGCGCGCCGACGTGGTCGCCCAGATCGAGGAGCTGTCCACCCTCGTCGGCGACCTGGTGGACCTCGCCCGGGAGGATGCCCCGGAAACGGTCTACGAGCGGGTGGATCTCGGGGAGGTCGCCGAGCGGGCGCTGGAACGGGCCAGGCGGCGGCGCGCGGGCATCACCTTCGTGGCCGACCTGTGCCCCTGGTTCGTCTACGGGCACGAAACGGGCCTGGAACGCGCCGTCCTCAACGTGCTCGACAACGCGGCCAAGTGGAGCCCGCCCGACGCCGTCGTGCGGATCACCATGCGCCCCGCCGGCCCGGGACTGCTCGAACTCGCCGTCGCCGACGCGGGACCCGGCATTCCGCCGGGTGAACGCGAGCTGGTGTTCGAACGCTTCTACCGGACCACCGCGTCCAGGTCGATGCCGGGTTCCGGGCTCGGGTTGGCGATCGTGAAACAGGTCGTCACCAAGCACGGCGGGACGATCGCGATCGATACCTCCGACCGGGGCGGCGCTTTGGTCCGCATCGTGCTGCCCGGTGAGGCGGCGCCCGTGGCGGACGATTCGGACCCGGCGTCGTGAGTCTCGGGTAACTGACGGTCCGGTCTCAGGCGCCTCTCAGTAGCCGTCGCCAAGCTTGTCGACAAGCGTGAGAGAAGGTGACCATGAACGACGATGCCAAGCAGTGGTCCGCCGACCACCCCCTCGGGCCGGGGCAGGCGGATCAGCCCGCCACCGTGCCCGGTAGCCACCCGTACGGGCCCGCGCAGCACGGCTTCGGGCCGCAGCCGTATCCCCAGCAGCCTCCTGTCGCCCCGCCGACGCCGCCACGAAAGCCGTTGCGGCTCGGTCTGATCGCCGGGGCCACGGCGCTGGCACTGGTCAGCGGCGGTGTCGGCGGCGTGGTCGGCGTGCTCGCCGCCGACACCGATCCGGCGCCGGTGACCAACGCGCTCGAGGCGCCACGACCCGAGGTGAACAACGCCGCCAACGCGCCCGCCGGGTCGACCCAGGCGGTCGCGCAGCGGGTGCTGCCGAGCGTGGTGATGATCAAGGTCGCGGGCACCCGCGCGTCCGGCGAGGGGTCCGGGGTGGTGCTGTCCTCGGACGGGTTGATCCTCACCAACAACCACGTCGCCGCGGGCGCCGGGTCAGGGGCGAAGATGGAGGTGGTGTTCAACGACGGCAGCACCGCGCCCGCCACCATGATCGGCGCCGACCCTGTGTCCGACCTGGCCGTCATCAAGGCCGACAAGACCGGCCTCACCCCGATCGAACTCGGCACCTCCGACGGGCTAGCGGTCGGGCAGCCGGTGATCGCCATCGGCTCGCCGCTCGGCCTGGCGGGCACCGTCACCACCGGCATCGTCTCCGCGCTCAACCGGCCCGTCTCCACCAGCGGTGAGGGCACACCGAGCCAGGTGAACCCGGTCATCGACGCGATCCAGACCGACGCCGCGATCAACCCGGGCAACTCCGGTGGCGCGCTCGTCGACGGCCAGGGCAAGCTCATCGGCATCAACACCGCCATCGCCAGCCTCGGCGGCGAGATGAGCGGTGCGCAGAGCGGATCCATCGGCCTCGGCTTCGCCATCCCGGTCGACCAGGCTCGCCGCGTCGCCGACGAACTCATCAAGACCGGCAAGGCCACCTACGCCCAGATCGGCATCAAACTGCGTCCGCTCGACACGGCCGCCCGGGTGCTCGAGGCGACCCCGGACGGGCCCGCCGCCAAGGCGGGCATCCCGGCGGGCGCCGTCATCACCCGCCTCGACGACCGGCCCATCGATTCCGGCGACGCCCTCATCGCCGCCGTCCGTTCCCGCCAGCCAGGAGACACTGTGAAGATCACCTACACCGACGAACAGGGCGGAAACGCCAGGACCGTGGACGTCACCCTCACGGCCGCCGCGGCGGAGAGCGGCCGATGATGCGATCGAACGCGGCACTGTCGTGCGTAGGCGCTACGGTGATGACCATGGACATCGATGCTCCCGTGGCAGGGCGGGCACTGGTAGTGGTCGTCGACGACCGGACGGCGCACGGCGGCGTCGACTCGCTCGGCCCGCTCGTCACCGAATTGCTCAACGAGGCGGGTTTTCTGGTCGACGCCTCGGTGACCGTGCAGGCCGACGAGGTCGAGATCCGCAACGCGCTCAACACCGCCGTGATCGGCGGGGTCGACCTGGTGATCTCGGTCGGCGGCACGGGGATGTCGCCGCGCGATGTCACCCCTGAGGCCACCGCGCAGGTGCTCGATCGGGAACTGCCCGGCATCACCGAGGCGCTGCGGGCGTCGGGTCGCGTGGCCGGGTCGCTCGACGCGGGTCTTTCGCGCGGGGTCTCCGGCATCTCGGGCAGCACCCTGGTGGTGAACCTGCCGGGCACCCGTTCGGCGGTGCGCGACGGTATGGCCACCCTCGGCCCGCTGGCGAGCCGGGTGATCGGCGAACTCTCCGGTCTGGACGAGTGATTCGATGAACGCGGCGGACAGCACATCGCCCGAGGAGCGCGAGGCCGCGCGGCACAAGGCCGCCGAAGCGGCTCGGCTCGCGCGGATCTTCGGCGATGTGCTGCCCGAAACCACCGCTGACGAGCGCGGCGACGGTTCGCGCGGTTCCGACGACGACGAGTGGCTGCGTTCGCAAATACCGCCACATCACGGGTGACCGGCCCGTTATCCGCCTATCCCGCTACGTGATAGCCAGCCTCCGTTAATCCGGCATTAACCCGTTGCGAAGCCGCTACATTTCCTCAGGACCACACGCGAAGTGTGGTCCTTTGTCGTATAAGCGACCGTTTCGCGGTTTTGGAAGTGGAGCCGTTCATCCCACTTGACAGGCCCGGGGATCGCAGCATTAATGCACGTCAAAGCATGTGGCAATGTATGAACTTGTGGTGGTTGTCACAGTGAAATTTACGAACTCTTCGGTTGCTGGAACTGCCGCGCGGCGTTTAATGTTCGCCATCCAGAACCACCACAATCGGTCCCCGCAGTACTCAACTTCTGTGTGTTGAACACCGGTGCAGACCTACCCCCGGGTAACTTCACCGACCCCTTCCTCGTATCGCCGAAATAACAGTCGGTTACGTGATGGCAACAAAGGGGCGACACACTGAGCTGGGCCTGTGAGGTCCACCCGTCCGGTCACGAAAGTCGAGACCGGCTGTTAGAGAACACTGATGAGGGGAAGTATGAGCGAGAACCGCACCACCGGTGTGCGCCGCGGCGCCCGTGCCGCGGGCGTCGGCGCTGCCGCGGCCGCCATGGCCATCGGCCTGCTGTCGACCGGTGCCGCCAACGCAGATACCTTCGTGCCGTTGCCGGACGGCCAGAAGGCAGGCCCCGGGGTGACCATCACCCGCACCGGCGAGCACGCCCTGATCTCGCCGTCCCTGGCGGCCAACGGCGCCGGTCGCGTCGTGTGGGTCTCCGGCTCGGCCATCGCCGACGTCACCGCGACCCCCGAGGGCGAGGCAGGCCCCTGGAACGGTCCGAGCGGCCGCGACGGCTCCAACAACTCCTCCACCCACGGCACCTCCCAGCTGAACACCGGCTACATCGTCGGTTGCCAGGTGAGCATCGCCGACGACGCGATCGGCGCCGGTGTGTCCGGTGGCGTGAGCACCGGCGGCGTGAGCGCAGGCGGTTCGATCGGTGTCAACCTGGGCCCCGGTGAGGTCAAGTTCGTGCAGATCAGCTCGAAGGACATCCTGAAGGCCGGTGTCTACGCGATCGATTACCAGGACGCGGAGATCGAGATCCAGGGCTGCGCCGGTTACGCGCAGGCCCGGGCGTACACCGTGGTCGAGATCATCGGCGACCACTACTCGAAGACCACCCTGTACGGCGCGCCGTTCAGCATCGGCTGACGTCTTTCGATCCGGTACGAACTTTCCTCTCGCTACGGCGAACTCACTCCTCGAGGGACAAATCCTATGATCAACCGTAAGTTCATGGCGCGGATGGCGGGCGTCGGCGCCGCGGCCACCGTGGCTGTCGGCCTGTTCTCCACGGGCGCGGCCAATGCCGATACCTTCGTGCCGCTGCCGGGCGGCCACATCACCAAGACCCTGTCCGACGGCACCGTCGTCGACATCAGCCTGGTCGGCGAGTCCGCGCTCATCAGCCCGTCGATGGGTTCCACCCCGGTCCACCGCAACGCGTGGGTGTCCGGTAGTGCCCAGGTCAGCGTCTCCGACGGTGGCAGCGGCAAGATCTACCCGGGCTACACCGTCGGTTGCCAGGTGAACATCGCCGGTGGCGGTGTCTCCGGTGACGGCTCGGTCGAATCCGATTGGGAAGGCAACGCTTCCGGCGGCATCGGCACCGGCGGCGAGCTCTCGCTCGGCCCCGGCCAGGCGAAGTCGTTCTACGTTCTCGACATCGAGAAGGCCGACGACTACGGCAACGAATCGCACAGCAAGAACAACAAGTTCAAGAACGGCAACGGCTCGGTGACCTGGTCGGACACCACCATCGGCCTGTCCGGCTGCGCCGGTTACGCGCAGGCTCGTGCCTTCGTGAGCGTCGAGGTCGAGACCGACAACGTGATCAGCTGGGTCACCCTGTGGGGCCAGCCCTTCAGCCTCGGCTGACCTGTTGTCCCGCCTCCCCGCGAATTCAGGCCAGACCTGGGCGCGGGGAGGCTTGCGTCGGCGGCCGGACCAGGATGGTGGCGGGGTCAGCCCGTCCCCGGCGAGTTACCCATGTCGGTGCGAGATCAGCTGATCGGTAAGCGAAAGGGCCCGTGCGTGTGCACGGGTCCTTTCGGTGTTCGCTGGACATAGCCAAGGGCTCTCATTATGTTTGTTGCGAATCGACCGCTCTCGCGGTCGGATTCGTCCGTGTTTCGTTCGCCGATCGGCTGAGCTCGCGCCGATTCGGCGACCGCCAGCTTCTCGATCCACCTCCCGGCAGGACTGTCTGTCCTGTTGCCAGCGGTGCTCTGCCCTTGCGGCACACTCGGCTGGGTCCGGGCGCTCGACAGATATCGACCTCGATGGTCGAGGTCGATTTGCGTATACCTCGAGGGGAACAATGAGCGAGAACCGCACCAATCGTGTGCGCAGCGCCTGGAGCGCAGGCGCCGCGGCGGCGGTGGCGATCGGCCTGCTGTCGGCCGGTGCCGCCAACGCCGATACCTTCGTGCCGCTGCCCGACGGCCACAAGGCTGGGCCCGGTCTGAACATCACCCGCGTTGGCGAGCGGGCGACCATCTCGCCGTCGCTGGCCGCCAACGGCGCGGGCCGGGTGGCCTGGGTGACCGGCAGCGTCGTGGCCGACGTGCAGCAGACACCCGAGGGCGAACCGGGACCGTGGAACGGTCCGTCGGGTCGTCCCGGCTCCAACAATTCGTCCACCCACGGCACGTCGCAGCTGAACACCGGCTACATCGTCGGTTGCCAGGTGAGCATCGCCGACGACGCGATCGGCGCCGGTGTGTCCGGTGGCGTGAGCACCGGTGGCGTGAGCGCCGGTGGTTCGATCGGGCTCAATCTCGGCCCGGGTGAGGTGGCGTTCGCGCAGATCAGTTCGAAGGACATCACCAAGCCCGGCGTCTACGCCATCGACTACCAGGACGCCGAGATCCAGGTCCAGGGCTGCGGCGGCTACGCGCAGGCCCGCGCGTACACGGTGGTCGAGATCATCGGCGACCACTACTCCAAGACCACGCTCTACGGCATGCCCTTCAGCATCGGCTGAGCCGGGCGATTCACCGAAAAACCTGCCAGCTCGATCGAATTCACCCTCGAGGGGTCTACTGAGATGATCAATCGCAAGAGTCTGACGCGGGCGGCGGGCGTGGCTGCCGCCGTGTCCTGCACCATCGGATTGTGCTCCGTCGGTGCCGCCCATGCCGACACCTTCATCCCGCTGCCCGGCGGCGAGATCACCAAGACGCTGTCGGACGGAACCGTCGTGACCATCAAGATGGTCGGCGAATCGGCAACCATCAGCCCGTCGATGGGTTCCACTCCCGTGCACCGCAATGCCTGGGTGTCGGGCAGTGCCCAGGTGTCGGTGTCCGGTGGTGGTGATGCGTCCGGAGGCAAGATCTACCCCGGCTACACCGTCGGTTGCCAGGTGAATATCGCCGGTGGTGGAGTGAGCGGCGAGGCCGAGGGCGAGATCGACAACGCGGGCACGGGAACCGGCGGCATCGGCACCGGCGGCGAGCTGTCGCTCGGTCCGGGCCAGGCGCAGTCGTTCTACGTGCTCGATCTCGAGAAGGCCGACGACTACGGCAACGAATCGCATTCCAAGAACAACAAATTCAAGGGTTCCAACGGCTCGGTGACCTGGGCCGACGAAACCATCGGCCTGTCCGGCTGCGGCGGCTACGCGCAGGCGCGCTCGTTCGTCAGTGTTGAGGTCGAGACCGACAACGTCATCAGCTGGGTGACGCTGTGGGGGCAGCCCTTCAGCCTCGGCTGATCGCGCATCGGAACAGTCCGCGCTACCGGGGTTTCGGGGTCGTGCTGTGTGCGCGACCCCGAAACCTCGTGTCCGCGAACCGAACCGGTCGCCGAGCGGCATCAATGGAAAACCACCGTCAGTGCCGTGCGTAACGACGCACCGGCCACAGCGGTCGCGTACTCGGTGGCCAGCGCTACGAGCACAACTCGCTCAGCTCGCCGATCGGCTGACGCGGTGACCAGCACGACGGCCGCATCCGTGGCGAGAGTGCGTGCCCGGGCAGCCGAGTCACCTGTGTCTTCCACGCCGACCACGTCCACCCGGTCACCCGCGCGCAGCACCTCGGCCACCGCCGAATCGGCCAATCGGATCGGCACGATGCGGGCGTCCTCGGTACCCGCCGCGGCTGCCGCCAATCGTGGCCCGACCACCCGCAGATCGGTGAATGTCTCGCCCGCGCGCATCGCCCCGGTGAGGGTCGCACCGAGTAGGGGAGCGGTGTCGGTGGCGAAACCGGTTGGCAGCGTTCGGGTTTCGTGCTGATCGACTCGCATGTCGTCGGCGGTGAGCACCCGGCCCGGCGCCAGATCGTTGGCCGCGACCACCACGGATTGTCGCGCCCCTCCCGGATCGCCGCGCACGAACAGGACCACCGCGACCACCGCGAGCGCGGCGGCGACGATTCGCCGCGCCAGCAGAGCATCGGCCCAGGCGGGGCGATTACCGAGGGCGAACCGCCAGGAGCTGCCACGTCCCAGGTCGGCAAGGCTGCGAGTCATGCCCGAAGCCTAGGAACGCGGCGGGGTCACCGACAGCGGCGAAAGCCCGCCTGTGGACAACTCGGGGGTGTGGAGAACTTTCGATCAGCTGGCGGCGGCCGGAGCGGCGGCGCTCGACGACGACCCGCTCGACGACGACCCGCTCGTGGAGCTGCCGTTACCGTCCGAGGTCTTCGCGGGCTCGCTCGCGGTCGACGCGCCACCACGGCTGTCGGTGCGGTAGAAACCGCTGCCCTTGAACACGATCCCGACCGAGTTGAACAGCTTCCGCAGCTTCCCCGTGCACTGCGGGCATTCCGTCAGTGAATCCTCGGAGAAGGACTGAACGATGTCGAAGCGGTTGTCACACTCGGTGCACGCGTATGAATAAGTTGGCACAGGATCCTCCGCAAGTCTCGTCGATCTAGCACTCTACCGCCGACACTGCCAACCTCGCCAATCGCCTTTTCATTCCGCCGCTCGCGCGGGGGAATCGCCCAGTTCGCCGAGCCCTGCTCCGGGGGTCAACGCCCAGCCCATCCGCCGGTCGTGCGGTTCCTCGGGCAGCTCGGCCACCAGCTCGGCGTCCCGGACGACCGCGATCAACCGAGCGTCCGCGTCGGCCGCGCCGAGCGTGCGGTCGTAGTAGCCCGCACCGCGGCCGAGCCGTACGCCACGCCGGTCGACCGCCAGCGCGGGCACCAGAATCGTCGCGGCGTCGGCGACCGTCGCGGGCGGCAAGGTCTCGGTGGTCGGTTCGAGCAGGCCGTAGCGCGCGCGACGCAGCGAATCGGCGCCCGCGTAGCGCGCCCAACTCAGCGGACCGGGCGCTCCGGTGACCGGCAGCAACACTGTGGCGCCGCGCTCGCGCAGGGCGTCGAGCATGCGTAGATCGCCCGGTTCGCCACGGGTCGGCACGTAGGCGCACACCACCTCGTCCGCCCCGGCCAGCAGGGCCGCGGCCGCCGCGAGGGCACTCGCCTCGCGGGCGTGTTCGGCGGGTCCGAGGGCCGCCCGGGTGGCCAGGATCTCACGTCGCCACGCATATTTCGTGCGCTCACCGGGCATCTCCACAGCGACCACCCTAAGCTCTTGCCGACGCCGGATCGTCGCGACGGGCGATCGGACGGCACGCTGAATGGATAGGGTATGCGCATGACAGACAAGACTTCCGGTTTCCGCACTGCGGTTGTCCCCGCGGCCGGACTCGGAACGCGTTTTCTGCCTGCGACCAAGACGGTGCCCAAGGAGCTGCTGCCGGTGGTCGACACGCCCGGCATCGAACTGGTCGCGGCCGAGGCGGCCGATTCCGGCGCCGACCGGCTGGTGATCGTCACCTCGCCGGGCAAGGACGGTGTGGTCGCCCACTTCGTCGAAGACCTGGTCCTGGAGAGCACGCTCGCCGAGCGCGGCAAGTTCGCGCTGCTCGAGAAGGTACGCAAGGCGCCGGGCCTGCTCGACGTCACCTCCGTCGTGCAGGAGGAGCCGCTCGGTCTCGGTCATGCCGTCGCCCAGGCCGAGCCCGTTCTCGACGCCGACGAGGACGCGATCGCGGTGCTGCTGCCCGACGACCTGGTGCTGCCCTGCGGTGTGCTCGAGACGATGAGCCGGGTGCGCCGGGAGCGTGGCGGCACTGTGCTGTGCGCCATCGACGTGCCGAAGTCACAGGTCAGCGCCTATGGCGTGTTCGACGTGGAGGACCTGGCCGAGGGCGCGGAGGCCGACGTCCTGCGGGTGCGCGGCATGGTCGAGAAGCCCGACCTGGCCGACGCGCCGTCGACGCTGGCCGCCGCCGGTCGCTACCTGCTCGACCGCGCGATCTTCGACGCCCTGCGCCGCATCGAGCCGGGCGCGGGCGGCGAGTTGCAGCTCACCGATGCCATCGCCCTGCTCATCGCCGAGGATCACCCGGTCCATGTAGTGGTCCATCGTGGGTCGCGCCACGATTTGGGCAACCCGGGCGGTTATCTTCGAGCTGCCGTCGATTTCGCCCTCGAGCGGGACGAATACGGGCCGCAACTGCGCGAGTGGCTGAAGTTCCGGCTCAGCCCGGAATGGGACCCGCAAGCGCCGGTCGCGTAAAACGATGGGAACCGGCGAAGCCGTCGCCGATACACACAGGAGCTCGATGCGCTCGGTTGAGGATCAGCTGATCAAGGTCACCGCGGCAGCGGTCGCGCCCCGGCCGGTCCGGGTGGCGATTTCCGAGGCCCAGGGTTTGCTGTGCGCCGAGGACGTGGTCACCGAACGGCCGCTGCCCGGCTTCGACCAGGCCGCCATCGACGGCTACGCGGTGCGCAGCGTCGACGTGAGCGCCGCCGGTGCCGAGGTGCGCGACGAAGAGGGCGAACTCATCGACCTCACCCTGCCGGTGGTCGGTGAGGTGGTCGCGGGTTCGCGTCAGCCGATCCGGCTGCAGCCGAGGCAGACGGTGCGCGTCGACACCGGCGCACCCATGCCGACGCTGGCCGACGCGGTACTCCCGGTCGACTTCACCGACGGCGGGCGGGCCAGGATCAAGGTGTTCGAGCCCGTGCGCTCCGGCGACTACGTGCGCCGCGTCGGCGACGATGTGCAGCCCGGTGATGTGGCGGTGCGTGCCGGAACCATCATCGGCGCGGCCCAGGTGGGCCTGCTCGCCGCCGTCGGCCAGGACAAGGTGCTGGTGCATCCGCGGCCTCGGCTGTCGGTGATCTCCATCGGTGGCGAACTGATCGATATCGACCGCACACCCGGCCCCGGCCAGGTCTACGACGTGAACTCCTACGCGCTGGCCGCCGCCGCACGTGACGCGGGCGCCGACGTGAACCGGGTTGGCATCGTCAGCGCCGACCCGCGTCGCCTGCGCGATGTGGTCGAAGGCCAGCTGGTGCGCTCGGAGGTCGTGGTGATCGCGGGCGCGGTCGGCGGGTGGGCCTCGGAGCAGGTACGCGAGGCGCTCGACGGGCTCGGCGAGCTCGAGGTGGACCGGGTGGCCATGCACCCCGGGTCCGTGCAGGGCTTCGGACGGCTCGGGCGCGACGAAGTGCCGACCTTCCTGCTGCCGTCGAATCCGGTGAGCGCCCTGGTGGTGTTCGAGGTGATGGTGCGGCCGCTGATCCGCATCGCGCTCGGACGGCGTCAGCCGATGCGGCGAATCGTGAACGCGCGCACCATCACTCCCATCACCTCGATGCCGGGCCGCAAGGGCTACCTGCGCGCCCAGCTGCTGCGTGACGAGGCCACCGGTGACTACCTGGTGCAGCCGCTCGGCAACGGCAACGGCGGTTCCTCGCACCTGCTCGCGACGCTGGCCGAGGCCAACAGCCTGATCGTGGTCGAACCCGACGACACCGATTTCCGCACCGGTGACGAGGTGCGGGTCGCGTTCCTGGCGCAGCGCGGCTGAGAAGTGGAGTCCATGAACGTCTTCCGGGCCGGTCAGCATCCCGGGTGGCCCGCTCGTCTCGGGCCGGTGATCGTGGCGGGCGGCCAGGTCACGTTGCGGCCGGTGCGTTTTCGCGACGCCGCCGCCTGGAGTCGCATCCGGCTGCGCGATCGCGACCACCTCGAACCGTGGGAACCGACCGGCCGTGGCAGTTGGGAGGCGCGCAATCACGCCTCCAACTGGCCGTCGCTGTGGACCAGTCTCAAGGCCGAGGCGCGGCGCGGCGCGATGATCCCGCTGGTCATCGAGGTCGACGGGCAGTTCAGCGGGCAGCTCACCATCGGCAACATCGTGCGTGGGGCGCTGCGTTCGGCCTGGATCGGGTACTGGGTGGCCAAGGATCTCGGTGGCCAGGGGGTGGCGACGGCGGCGCTCGGGCTCGGCCTCGACCACTGCTTCGGGCCCGTCGGACTGCACCGGGTCGAGGCCACGGTGCGGCCGGAAAACCTTGCCAGCCAAGCTGTCCTGCGCAACGTCGGGTTCCGGGAAGAGGGTTTGCTGCGGCGTTACCTCGACGTGGACGGTGCGTGGCGCGATCACCTGCTGGTGGGCTTGACTGTCGAAGAAGTAATGGGCACCGTCGTCGATCGCCTGGTCAGGGAGGGTCGAGCGGCGCTGCCGTGAAAATTCTGTTACTCATGTGGCAGGTGTGCACGGCGCGCCTGCCACACGGGCGCGCGTGCCCGAATTAACCTACGGACGTCGGTAGTGCGTCCACGGATGGACGACACGTTGGCGGGGACGGGAGGTGATGACCGCGATGCCTAATTCGATCCTGTGGATCGGACTGGTCGTTCTGTGGGTATTCGTCCTGTTCCCGATTCTCGCGGACCGGCATCCCCGGATCCGCCGCACCACCGACGCCGCACTCGCCACGCGCGTGCTGCACCGTGGCGGGGCCGAACGACGGATTCGCATCGGGGCGGCGGGCGGTCACGAGAGTGACCCCGACTACCGCCCCCGTGCGCTGAGCAAACGCCCCCACCGTACCGATTCGGAGGATCGGATGACGACCGATGAGCCCGTCACCGAAGGCGATGACGAAAAGCCCACCGTCACAGCAGAACTCGACAATCCCGAGCACGGCCCCGACGAAGATCCCGGCGACACCGCCGAACTCACCGACGCCGAGGTCGAAGACGAAGCGGCCGAAGCCGATCCGGACGAGGACGGCACGCAGGAGCCGTCGGTCGCCGCGCGCATCCCACCCGCGCCGCCCGCCCGCCTCGACGATCTGCCCGAACCCGCTGTCGAGGACGACGATGACGACTTCGTCCCGTCGCGGCGCGGACGCGGCGGCTACGACCCCGAGGCCGACGCCATCGCCCGCGCCGCCCGCTACAGCTTCCGTCAGCGCGCGGTGCTCGGTCTCATCATCGCGGTCATCCTGTTCGCGGCCTTCGGGCTGCTGCTGAACTCGATGTTCTGGTGGGCCTGCGGTCTGTCCGCCGCCGTGCTCACCGGCTACCTGGCGTACCTGCGCAAGCAGGTGCACGTCGAAGAGGAGATCCGGCGTCGCCGCATGGCCCGCCTCGCCCGCGGCCGCACCCGCGACACCGACACCGCCACCCCCGAGGCGGCCACCACCCGCCGCACCATGGACCGCGACACCGCCCGCGCCCTGCGCCGCCGCTCCACCCTCCTCGACACCGACGACGAGGACCCGATGTTCGAACACCTCGAAACCTTCGACCCGGCCACCGCCCGCGCCCTCCGCCACCGCGTCGAAGACCTCGGTCGAGCAGTCGGCGAATAGTCGAAGATCCGCAGGTCAGGATGCCGATTCGGTATCCGGCCGCACCGCCTGATACAGTGTCACAGCGCGGTTCGCCAGAGCCGCACGGGGCTATAGCGCAGTTGGTAGCGCGTCTCGTTCGCATCGAGAAGGTCAGGGGTTCGATTCCCCTTAGCTCCACAAAAAGGCTCATGTTCTCCGGAACATGAGCCTTCTGTGTTGTCCGGTCAGTGGGCTGGTGTGCCGTTCGCTGAGCGCTCACAACGGCTCCTCGGGGACAATCCCCCGGTGACGCTCACTCTCGCCGAACTCACCGGCTATACCGATCGGGGTCTCGACGCCGATCTGGCCCGCTGGTTTCCGGACGCCGACCCCGTATCGATCCCCACCGAAACCCGGGCGGTCGAACCATTTCTCGAACGACTCGCCCCGGCCGACGCCGCCGCGCTCGCGGCCTTCGATCGCAGAGTCCGCTCCGGACGGATGCCGCAATTCCTCGACATCTTCGAGTGGTCCTACGCGTTCGACTTCGCTGCCAACGGCTGCGGGATCCTCGACGCGGACTACAGCACCGAACTGGCTGACGACGACGTGTTCTCCCTCGGCGCCGACGGGGGCGGCAACCTGTATGTGCTGCTCACCACCGGGCAGGTCGCGGTGTGGTTCCACGAGGAGGAAGTGCTCGAGGGCGACACCCGTTTCGACAACCTCGACGTCTTCCTGTGGTCGTACGTGCGCTACCGAGCGGTGCGTGCGGGCAGGCTGGCGCTCGCCGATATCGAGGCCGACTTCACCGCGCTCGGCCAGGACGGTGCGCTCGCCGAGGAACTCGGGTTGTTGAGCCGGATCTCCCAGTAGCCGGGGCCGCCGACTCCGCTACGCGCTCACGTCCGCTCGGTTCAGCCGATCAGGGAGCGGAGGATCAGGAAGCGGGCCAGGCCCACGGTGGCCATGATCGCCAGCATGGTGGTGGCCTGGGTGAGGTTGCCGAGGGTGGGGGCGAGGGAGTCGAGGGTGGCCAGGGCGGCGGTGGTGATGCCGAGGCCGATCAGGGCGAGGCCGGTGCCCTGGCATTGGGCGGTGAACCAGGGGACGGCGGTGGTGCGGAAGGTGAGGCGGCGGTGTAGTTCGTTGGCGATCGCCGTGCTCACGACGGAGCCCGCGATGTTGGCGGTGAGGGGGCCGAGGTCGGCGCAGGCCGTGAACAGCAGGAGGTAGGCGATGTTGCTGGTGCCACCGACCACCGCGAAGCGCAGGAGCTGGGCGAGGGGGTGATCGCCGAGCGCGAAGCGACGGGCCCAGGCGTACAGACGGGACCAGTCCGGTGCGGGGACGACGAGGGGACCGACGACGGGGGCGATGGCGATGCTGTTCACGAGAAGAACCGTCGCCCGCTGTGCTGACGCGGAGCTGACGCCGGACTGACAGACACCGCCTCGGACAGATGTCAGCGGGGGTGTCAGTGCGCCGTCAGCACGGTATCAGCGGGCCGCCCGAATGTTGTCGGCATGAACAGCACAGCAATCGCCGCCTCGGGGCTGCGGAAGTCCTACGGGGACAAGAAGGTGCTCGACGGCATCGATCTCACCGTCGAGGCGGGCACCATCTTCTCCCTGCTCGGCCCCAACGGCGCGGGCAAGACCACCACCGTCAACGTCCTCACCACACTGCTGCGGGCCGACGCGGGCACCGCACGGGTGGCGGGCCACGACCTGACGACCCAGACCAGGGCGGTCCGCAAGGCGATCGGCGTCACCGGCCAGTTCGCCGCCGTCGACGACCTGCTCACCGGTGCGGAGAACCTGCGCCTGATGGCCGACCTGCACCGCCTGCGCGGCGCGGCGGGCAGACGGGTGGTCGCTGACCTGCTCGAGCGCTTCGACCTGGTCGACGCGGCGAACAAGCAGGCGGGCAGCTACTCCGGCGGCATGCGCCGCAAGCTCGACCTCGCGATGACGCTGGTGACCAAGCCGCGGATCATCTTCCTCGACGAGCCGACCACCGGCCTCGACCCGCGCAGTCGCCGCACCGTGTGGGACATGGTGCGCGAACTGACCGGTGCGGGCGTCACGATCTTTCTCACCACCCAGTACCTGGAGGAAGCCGACCAGCTCGCCGACAAGATCGCGGTGCTCGACCAGGGCAGCATCGTCGCCGAGGGCACCGCGAGCGAACTCAAGCGCCGAATTCCCGGCAGCCACATCAGATTCCGCTTCGCCGACAGCACCGAGCTCGCCGCCGCCGCGCGGGCCGTGGCCGGTTCGACTCCCGACGCGGACGATCTCACGCTGAGCGTCCCTGGCGACGGTGGCACGAGAAACCTTCGCGCGCTGATGGATCAGCTCGCCGCCCACCACCTCGAGGCCGACGAGGTCTCCATCCACACCCCCGATCTCGACGACGTTTTCCTCGCCCTCACCGGGCGAGCCACCCAGGAGGCCGAAACCCGATGAGCACCACCACCAATGCGCTGTTCGACTCGTCGGTGATGTTGCGGCGCAACTTCACCCACATCACCCGCAGCCCCGTCGCCCTCTTCAACGCCGCGTTGATGCCGGTGATGGCGATGCTGATCTTCGTCTACGTCTTCGGTGACGCCTTCGACGTCGGCGCGAACTACATCGACTACGCGGTGCCGGGCATGCTCATGCTCGCCATCAGCTACGGGCTGTCCGGCACCGCGGTGTCGGTGAGCTCGGACATGACCAAGGGGGTCATCAACCGGTTCAAGGTGATGGATGTGTCGCGGGGTGCCGTACTCACCGGCCACGTCGCGGCCAGCATCGTCACCAACGTGATCGCCCTGACGGCCGTGCTCGGCGTCGGCTTCGCGCTCGGCTTCCGTTCACCGGCGAGCGCGGTGCAGTGGCTCGGCGCGCTTGGTGTGCTGCTGGCCACCGCCTTCGCCGCCGCCTGGCTCACCGTCGCCCTCGGCATGGCCGCCGAAAGTCCGGAGGGCGCGGGGATGTCGGTGGTCCCGATGCTCATGCTGCCCTTCGTGAGCAGCGCGATCGTGCCCGCCGAGAAGATGGGGCCCGGAGTGCGGCAGTTCGCCGAGTACCAGCCCTTCACGCCCATCATCGAGTCGGTGCGCGGGTTCCTGGCCGGTACGCCCTCCGGCGGGCACACTCTCGCCGCGCTGGCCTGGTGCGCCGGGTTCGCCGTGATCGGCTATCTGTGGTCGCGTTCGACCTTCAGCAAGCGAGTGTGAGGCCGACCAGTTCGGCCACATCCGCGTCCGCACCACCAGCCACTGCCTCGGCGAAGCCCGCTTCGCCGAGGCTTCGGCGTGCCTGCTCCTCGATACGGGCCACGTCGGGCAGCGACACGTCGGGCACGCCTCGGGTGGCGGTGGCGGCACCGAGCAGTCGGGCGGCCTGTTCGGGCTGTCCGGCACGCAACGCCAGATCCGCGATGCCGACGACGATCTGGGCGAGCAACGCGGCGTGACCGGCCGCCGACGCCGCCTGGAAGGCCGCCCGGTGACTGGCCCGGGCCTCGTCGAGGTCGGCGGCGAGGTAGCCGCGCAGGTCGTGGGCCATCGCGCTGACCACGGGCTGGTCGGCCTCGTCACCGAGCAGCTTGCGGGCCAGCTCCATCTGCTGCTGCGCCGCCGCGGATTCGCCACTCCACCTGGCCAATTCGGCGCGGATGAGCGCGACCTCGGCCAGCGACGTCGGCCAGCCGGTGCGGTCCGCGCACTCCTGCGCGTCGGCCAGCGCCGCCTCGCTCGCCTCGGTGTCGCCGAGCAACCAGTACAGCTGGGCCTGTCGACCGCGCACCCGCACCACGGCCTCGAGCGTGCCGACCTCGGTGACCACCGCGACCGCTTCCTCGAAAAGGGCGCACGCGGCGTCGAATTCGCCGCGCAGGGCGGTGCGGTTGGCCAACTCGGTGAGCGCGAACGACATGCCCCAGCGCTCACCGATCGCGCGGAATTCGGCGAGTGCCTGTTCGAGGAGTTCGTCGGCCGCCCGACCCGGATGACCGAGCACGGTGCGCAGCTTGCCCAGTTGTAGCCGGGCCAGGGCGCGCACCCACGGGTCGTCGTCGGCGAGCAGCGATTCGAACGCGGGCAGGTAGTGCTCGGGACCGGCCAGGATGCGCTCGAGCGCCCCGGTGAACCGCAGCGCGGGATGGCCGCCCCTGATGTCGCGGCCGTACCGGTTGGCCTTGCGGATCCATTCGCCGACCTCGTGTTCACCGCTGCGACCGCCGCTGAGGAAGTGCACGACAAGGGCGCACACGGTCGCTCGCGTCTCGTCGTCCACCTCCCCGGGCAGTTCGGCGGCGGCGAGGACGAAGTCGGTGCCCTCGCCCTTGTGACCGGCCAGCCACCAGTACCAGCCCGCCGCGGCGGCCAAGCGCATCGCGGCGTCGGAGTCCGCCGAGGCGAGGGCGGTGCGCATGGCGACCGCGAGGTTGTCGTGGTCGGCCTCGAGCACGGCGAGCCAGTCGAGCTGCTCGGCACGGCGCAGATGCGGTTCGGCCGCGGCGGCCAGGGCTGTGAAGTGTGAGATGTGCGCTCGCCGTGCGGATTCGGTGTCGCCCGCCGCGTCGAGGCGTTCGGCGGCGTACTGCTTGATGGTCTCGAGCATGCGGTACCGGGGCTGCGGATTCTCCGACACGGTGAGCAACGACTTCTCGGTGAGTGTCGTGAGGTGTTCGAGGACCTCCCAGTCCTCGACCGTCGCACTCGCGCAAACCTTTTCGGCCGCCTCGAGGCTCGCGCCGCCGGAGAACACCGAGAGCCTGCGCAGTACCGTCTTCTCGGCGTCCGACAGCAGTTCCCAACTCCAGTCGACGACCGCGCGCAACGTGCGGTGCTGTGCGATCGCGGTGCGGCTGCCACCGGTGAGCAGGCGGAACCGGTCATCGAGGCGATGGGCGAGCTGCTCGAGCGACATGGTGCGCAACCTGGCCGCCGCCAGCTCGATGGCCAGGGGGATGCCGTCGAGGGCACGGCAGACCCGGGCCATCGTCGCCAACGCCGCCGCGTCGGAGCCGAGGTCGTTGCGCACCGCGCTCGCCCGATCACGCAGCAGGACGACGGCGGGGGAGGCCGCGATCGCCCGCGGATCGGCGTTCTCCCTCGGCACCGTGAGCGGCGCGACCTGCCACAGCGCCTCGCCGGTGATGCCGAGCGGTTCCCGGCTCGTCGCCAACACGCGCAGGCCCGTGCACTCACCGAGGATCCGGTGGGCGAAGGTGGCGGCCGCCTCGATCACGTGCTCGCAGTTGTCGAGGATGAGCAGGGTTTCCCGGTCGCCGACGGCAGCGACGAGCCGGTCCATCGGTTCGGCGTTCGGGGTGTCACCGATCAGAGCGTCGCGGCGGCCGAGGGCCGCGAAGGCCAGCTGCGCCAGGTCGCCGCCCGCGTCGGTGGCGGCCAGTTCCACCAGCCAGGCGCCCTCGGGGAGATCGTCGAGCATGGTGCGAGCGGTTTCCACCGCGAGCCGGGTCTTGCCGGAGCCGCCCGGTCCGGTGATCGTCGTCAGGCGATGGTTGGCGAGGAGTTCGCGCACCACCGCGATGTCGCCGTGCTTGCCGATATAGCTGGTGAGCTCGGCGCGCAGGTTGGTGCAGCGTTGCGTCGGCCGGGCGCCGACCTCGCCGCGCAGGAGCGCGACGTGCAATTCCGACAGCTCCGGTGACGGGTCGACACCGAGTTCCTCGGCCAGTGCCTCGCGGGTGCGCTGGTACACCACCAGCGCCTCGGGCCCGCGCCCCGCCGCGCCGAGCGCGCGCATCAGCGCGGCGACCAACCGTTCCTGAACCGGGTGCCGCGCAACGACTTCGGTGAGTTCCGCGACGACCTCCTGGCCGCGACCCAGCTGCACCTCGGCCTCGTATCGGTCCTCCAGCGCGGCCAGCCGCAGGCCGTGGAAACGGGTGACGACCGGGTCGAAGGGGGCGCTGTCGGCGACGTCCTGCAGCGGTTCGCCACGAAAGAGTTCCAGCGCCTCGCGCAGCAGTTCGGCACGGCGGAGGTCGTCGGTGCCCCGCGCCTCGTCGAGCAGCCGTTCGAACCGCACGGTGTCGACGGCATCGGGGTCGACGGCGAGACGGTAGCCGCCTGCCCGCACCTCGAGTGAACCGTCCGGGAGGAGTCGGCGCAGTCGGGACACCAACGCCTGCAAGGCGTTCGCCGCGTCGGCGGGCGGTTGTTCGTCCCAGATCAGGTCGACCAGGCGGGTTTTCGGGACGGCCCGGCCGGGTTCCAGTGCGAGGGCGATGAGCAGGGCCCGCAATCGGGCGCCGGGTATCGCTATCGATCCACCGTCCTGGGTCCGGATCTCCAGCGGTCCGAGCATTCCGATCTGCACGTCGCCCATTGTGCACCGGGTCACCTGGCCACGCCCAGCACAGCTGGTCGCTTGTCCGGATATGGTGTGCTCGGGTGCGTCAGGGTGGTGTCAGCTCTGTGTCAGCGCCGGTCGCGACAGTATGGTCATCAACCGAACGGATTCACCGAGGAGCACCCGATGTACACCTTCGCCACCACCGCGCCGGTCACCGTCAGCGTCGATGTCCTGTCGGCGGGGGTCACGGTCATCGCCTCCGACCGCACCGATGCCGTCGTCACCGTCGCACCGTCCGACGCGGGCAAGAAAGGCGATGTGCGCGCCGCCGAACAGACCCTGGTCGAATTCGCCGACGGCACCCTCACCGTGGTGACACCCAAGAGTTGGCGCACCCACAGCCCGTTCGGTGGCAACCCGTCGATCGAGCTGACCATCGAGGTGCCCGCCGGTTCGCACCTCACCGGCACGGCCGGGGTGGGCCAGCTGCGTGGCAACGGCGCGCTCGGCGCCTGCGACCTGTCGATCTCGCTCGGCGACATCGTGCTCGAATGCCCGCAGGGACCGGTCACCGCGAAGGTCGCCAAGGGCGACATCCGCATCGGCGAGGTGACCCGCGGCGAGATCCAGGTGGAGACCTCCATGGGTGAGCTGGAGGTGGGGATCCGTCCCGGCACCGCCGTGCAGTTGGAGACCGAGACGGCCGTCGGTGCCGTGCGCAACACCATCGTCCCGGCCGCCCCGAACGGCGAATCGGTGCGCCTGCACGCCCGGAACTCCGTCGGCGACATCATCATCCGACCGGCCGTCCCGGCCTGACGAGCGGCGTCCGGCACACGGGCGCCGCCGCTGAGTTCCCAGGATCCTTCCAGACAAGGTCCAGGGCCCTCCCCGGTTCGACACGAAGTATCGGTGGTACCGAGTTCGCCGAGTGTCAGACCGAAGGAGACACGGATGACCCGCATACCCGAACCCCTCTCGACCCCGGCGGGGCCCGCCTATGAAGGCCGCCTGCTCGACAGACCGACCGAGGAGGTGGTCGATCAGGGCGCGGGCTTCGACATCGCCACCCTCGTCACCCGCCGCCGGGTGCTGGGTGTCGTCGGTGCCGGGGCAGGCGCGATCGCACTCGCCGCCTGCTCGGGTGACACCGGTGCCGCGCAGCCCGCCGCCGCGAGCGCAGCCGTGCGCGAGATCCCCGAGGAGACCAACGGGCCCTACCCGGCGGACGGCACGAACGGTGTCAACATCCTCGGGGAATCGGGCATCGTCCGCAGCGACATCACCTCCAGCCTCGAGGGCGGAACCAGGATCGCCGGGACACCACTCACGCTCGACCTCACCGTCATCGATGTCGCCAACGGCGACAAGGCTTTCGCGGGCGCCGCCGTGTACGTCTGGCAATGCGACGCACAGGGCTTGTACTCGATGTACTCCGAGGGCGCCGAGGACGAAACCTATCTGCGTGGCATCCAGGTCGCCGATGCCGAGGGCAAAGTCAGCTTCCGGACCATCGTGCCGGGTTGCTACGCCGGTCGCTGGACCCACATCCACTTCGAGATCTACCCCGACGCCGCCGCCGCGACCGATGTCGCCAACGTGATCGCGACCTCGCAGATCGCCTTCCCGAAGGACCTGCTCGACCCGGTCTACCAGCTCGACGCGTACCCGGCATCGGCACAGAACCTGGCCCGGGTCGGCAGCATCGACGACGACGGGATCTTCCGCGACGGCTACGACACACAGCTGCCGACCTACTCCGGCGACGCCGCCTCGGGCTTCGTCGCAGCGCTGACGGTCGCGGTGGACACCACCACCGAACCCGGCGCACCCGGCGGTGGCGCGCCCCCGATGGGCAACGGCGCGCCCCCGACGAACTGACCACCATCACCCGAAGGGAAAACCCATGCTGCACAACCTCACCGGCTGGCACGCCCTCATCGTGCTCGCGATCCTGCTCCTCGTCTTCGGCTCGACCAAACTGCCCTCACTCGCCAAGGGCGTCGGTCAGTCCCTGCGCATCCTCGAGGACGAGGTGCGTGAGGAGACACCGGCGCGCGACCGCGCGGCATGACCGCGACCACCGCCGCGCGGGGCACGATGCCGCTCAGCGGGCACCTGCGCGAGGCGCGCCGCCGCGCGACGCGTGCGGCGGTATCACTGCTGGTCGGCATCGTGCTCGGATTCGTGCTCTCCGATCAGATCCTCGACATCCTGCGCGCACCCGTGGAAGAACTCGCCCGCACCCGGCAGGCCAGTCTGAACTACGACACGGTCACCGGTGCGTTCGACCTCGAACTGAAGATCGCGCTGTTCTCGGGCGTGATCCTGTCGAGCCCGGTGTGGTTGCGTGAACTGTTCGCCTACATCACCCCCGGCCTGACCCGGCGCGAGCGCGCACACGTCCTCGGTTTCTCGGCTGCCGCCGTCCCGCTCTTCGTCGCCGGGTGTGCGTTCGGATTCCAGATCTTCCCGCGCATGGTCGGTGTGCTCGTCGGCTTCTCCGCCGACCAGGACAGCACGATTCTCAACGCCTCGTACTACGTGGATTTCGTGATGAAGATCGTGCTTGCCACCGGTCTCGCCTTCGTGCTGCCCGCACTGCTGGTGATGCTGAACTTCCTCGGCATCGTTTCCGCGCGAACGTTGCGCGGCAGCTGGCGGATCATCGTCGTGACCATCGTCGTGTTCAGCGCGCTCATCACCCCGGCGGCCGACGTGTTGTCCATGTTCCTGGTGGCGGTGCCGATGTCGGCGCTGTTCGGTGCCGCTCTCGCGATCGCGACACTGCACGACCGGCGCTCGGCCCGCCACCCCGATCCCAGGAAATCCGGAGCATCGCCATGTTCGGTCTGACCTTCGAAAAGCTGTTCCTCGTCGCCGTCGTCGCGGGGTTCGTGCTCGGCCCGGCACGCCTGCCCGGCTACGCCAACCAGCTCGCCCGAACCGTCCGGGCGCTGCGCGAGTTCGTCGAAACGCAGCGCACCGCCGCGGAACGGGAGATCGGTGTGCCTCTTCAGCGCAGCGAATGGGAGTCGTTGCGTCGGTACGATCCTCGTCGCATCGTGGGCGACGCCCTGCGTGACCCCGTCGACGTACCCGCGGTCGACGACAACCACGCCGCGGCCGCCCGGGTGCGGCCCGGTCAGCAGTACCTGGTGACCGGGACGACCGCGCACCCGCGGCGGGTCCGCATCGACTCCCTGCCCGACGACGACCCCCGGCGCGTCGCGGCCCGATCGGTCGACATGGTGCCGGTATCCCTCGACCGACACGACGAAGCCCCCCGTTGGTGAACGGGGGGCTTCGGGGGAACGGGTCAGTTCTTGACCAGCTCCGGGGTCTCCTCTTCCGCGTCCAGCACCGGCGGGGCCGCGTGCGGATCGCTCTCCGCACGGGCCGGGAGCAGCACGGCCATGGCGATCACGATCAGAGCGAGGACAGCCGAGACGCCGAAGGCCAGGCGCATACCGTCCAGGCCCGCCGTCGCCGGATCGGTGCCCGCGTCGATGAGCGAGGTGCTGCGCGCCGACATCACGGTGACGACCAGCGCGGTGCCGAAGGCAGCGGCCACCTGCTGCAGGGTGCCGAGCATCGAGCTGCCGTGCGAGTACAGGTTCATCGGCAGGGCACCGAGGCCGAGGGTGAACACCGGGGTGAACGTGGCCGCCAGCGACACCATCATCAGGATGTGCAGGCCGAGCAGCTGCCAGTAGGGCATGTCCGTCGAGATCTGGGTGAAGCCCGCCAGCGACGCGGTGATGCCGATCGAGCCGGGGATCACCAGCACGCGCCCACCGAACTTGTCGAACAGCTTGCCGACGGTCGGACCGAGCAGGCCCATCGCCAGACCACCCGGCATCACCAGCAGGCCGGTCTCCAACGGGCTCAGGTGCCGCAGGTTCTGCAGGTACAGCGGCAGCAGGATCATCGAACCCATCATCGCCAGGAACGCCACCGACATCAGCACGAGTGCCTTGGTGTAGGTGCCCGCCAACAGCACGCGCAGGTCGAGCAGCGGCGTACCGGTGCGCTGCAACCGCACTTGACGCAGGGCGAACACACCGATCAGCGCCAGGCCGACGGCGACGATCACGATCGCGGTCGTGTAGTCGTCACCGTGGAACTTGCTCAGCCCGTACACCAGCCCACCGAAACCGAGCGCCGCCAGCGCGACACTGAACAGGTCGATGGACCCGGCCACCGGTTCGCCGACGTTCTCGAGCTGACGAAGACCCAGCCAGGTGACGATCGCGGTGATCGGCAGCATCACGACGAAAAGCAGTCGCCACGAGTCGATCTGGGGCACGCTCACCTGCAGGATCAGCCCGGACACCACCGGACCCATCGCGGGGGCGACCGAGATGGCCAGGGTGACGTTGCCCATCACCCGGCCGCGATCCTTCTCCGCGACCACGGTCATCAGCGTGGTCATCAGCAGCGGCATCATCACCGCGGTGCCACCGGCCTGGATGATCCGGCCGATCAGCAGCACGGCGAAGGTCGGCGCGACGGCCGAGAGCACGGTGCCCGCCATGAAGGTGGCCATCGCGGTGGCGTAGGCCGTCCTGGTGGTGACGCGCTGCAGGAACCAGCCCGTGGTGGGGATGATGGCGGCCATGGTGAGCATGAACGCGGTGGACACCCACTGCGCGGCCACCTCGGTGACCTTCAGATCCTCCATCAGACGGGGGATCGCGTTGATCATGATGGTTTCGTTGAGGATCACGACGAAGGTCGCGAGCACCAGCACCCGGATGACAGTGGGCGTCCGCTCCTTCGCGGCAGGTGCGGATATGTCGGCTGGCATGCGGGGTAAACCTCCGGGGCGGGGAACGGCGGGTGTGCGGGCACCACAAGAAAGAAGACGGGGGCCGTCGGTCCAACTCATCGGGCGCGGGCAAGTATTCCGGTCACCACCGACACAAATCATCTGGTTTTCCGGGGGCCGCGCCCCCGGCTGTCGGCGAAAACAGCAGCTCACCAGCGCCTCGTAGAACACACGTCCAGGCGACAGTGAGCCTGGTCACCATCCGGCGGCGGTGTCGGCCGAGGGTGTGTGGTTGCGTGTCGAACACGAGATCAGGGGGTATACCAGGGCGGTGACTACATCGAGGGCGTGGCTTGCTGTGGTGTGCGCGATCGTCGCCGTGGTCGGTGGGGGCCGGGCGGCAGCCGATCCGGGGGCTCATGTGACGGGGGAGGCGCCGTTGGGTGGCCGGGCCGCCCAGATCGACGTGTACTCGCCCGCGATGGGGCGGGTCATCCAGAACAAGGTCATCAAGGCGGCCGGTGCGGGGGCACCGACGCTGTACCTGCTCACCGGCGCGGGCGGCGGCGCCGACGGCATCTCCTGGTGGGACAACACCGATGTGCGGCACTTCTTCGCCGACAAGTTCGTCAATGTGGTGATGCCGGTCGGTGGCGCGTTCACCCTGTACACCGACTGGATCTCCGATGATCCGGCCGTCGGTCGAGTGCGGTGGGAGACCTACCTGACCCAGGAACTGCCCGGCGTGATCGACGGACTCCTCGGCACCAACGGTCGCAATGCCATCGCGGGCGTATCGATGAGCGCGGCGTCGGCCCTTGACCTGGCGATCCAGGGCGGCCCGAGGTTCTCGGCGGTCGCGGCGCTCAGCGGATGCCCGTGGGCGGCGGACCCGACGGGGATCGCGATGGCGAGCGCCCAGGCCGTGCGCGGCGGCGGCAACCCCGGCAACATGTGGGGCGTGCCGGGCGGACCCGCGTGGCGCGAGCACGACGTGTTCGCCAATGCCGGTCGCCTCGCGGGCAAGGCGATCTTCCTCGCGGCCGCGACGGGCGCACCGGGTGCGGCCGACCGTGGTCTGCCGATGCCGCCGCTCGAGACCATCGCCGGTGCCTGCACGGCCGCCTTCGCGGGCCGCCTCGCCCAGCTGGGTATCCCGGCCGTGCACGTGCATCGGCCGACCGGTTCACACACCTGGGGTCAGTTCGAGTCGGACCTCCACGAAGCCTGGCCGCACCTGGCCGCCGCCATCAGCTGACCGCGACGCGAGCGCGCTCGGCGGTCGTTTCCTCGACCGCCGGTCCGTCCGTGCGCCGATACCACCAGTGCAGCGCACCGATCGCCAGCACCGCGAGCAACGCCGCCGCGAGACTGATCGACAGGCCGGGCGGACGCCAGGTGACGGTGAGTTCGGCTTGGTGGGTGCCGGGCGGGATATCGACGGCGAGGAAGGTTCCCGCCACCGCCCGAGTCGGGATCTCGCTCGCCCCGAGGGTGGCGGTGTACCCGGGCCAGGCCAGGCGGGCGAACACGATGCGGCCACCGGTGCCGGAGGACACGGTCGCGCGGTTGGTGAGCCCGGCCTCGGGCATCACGGTGGCGTGCACACCGGATCCGTGGGCGATCATGTCGCCGGGGGAGGGCAGCGGATTCACCCGTTCCAACACCCAGATCTGGTGTTCGTGGCCGGGATAGCGCACGAACATCCAGCCCGAGGGCGCGGGCTTCTCCCCGGCGTCGGGGTACTGGGCGCGTTGCAGCACCACCCGGTCCAGCCGCATCAGGTCGACGATCGGCGTATCGGTCGACGGTTCGACGGCGAACACCCGGCGATAGGCGTCCGGGCAGGTGCCACCGTCCCACGCCATGCACAGCAGTCCGGCGAAGGCGGCGTGCCCGACGGGGGTGTAGCCGTTCACGTACTGCAGGCCCATGTTCTTGGCGTAGCTGCCGAGTGCGATCGAGCCGTATGTGCCCGCCAGCGTGCGTTCCTCGTCGCGCACCGCGATGCGGTCGGCCAATTGCAGTGTGCGCCCGCCGAAATCGGGGAACGTTGCCAGCATCTCCGAGCGTCGCTCCGGGAACCCGTAGGACAGCGGTGTTTCGGGAGCGGCCGCGACCTGCGCGAACGCGATGGGCATGGTCGCGGCGATCATCGCCGTCGCCGCCGCTGCCACGCCACGGTGACGCGCGAGCCACAGCGCGCCCGCGCCCATCGCCACGACCACGACGACCGCGAGCACATGCCGGACGAGCAGTTCCGGTGCGGCCGAGAAGGACCGGATGAACAGCAGCCCGATCAACGCGCCCGCCGCCGCGTATCGGCGCCGCGAGGAGACGAACACCCCGTACCGGCTGAGCAGGACGCAGACCAGCACGAGCACGGCGATGGCGAGCATCGGCAGCACGCGGGCGGGCCAGCGCAGCGGCCCGATCGCGCCGGGTCCCGCCGTCCACATCAGCGTCGCCACGCCGAACAGCGCGATCCCGCTCCACTCGCTCGCCGACTTCGCCGCCGCCTTCCAATCGATGAAGGCCAACGCCGGAATCACGAACCACGCGATGTAGACCATCGGCAGCGGTTGCACATGCCCCCACCAGGCGGTGAACGCCGGAACCGTGCTCGGCAGACTGGCATTGAGCGATTCCGACCACGGCACGGTGAGGAACGGGTCGTTGTGGATGGTCGAGACGTCACCGCGCCAGGTGGCCTGCGACGACAGCAGCAGCGGCAGATTCGCGATCAGCGAGGCGAGCGCGGCGAGACCGGCGGCGGTGAGCATCCGCAGCACGGGTGCCCACTCGCGCCGGTACAGGTACTCCCCGGCGGCCACGGCCACGATCATCAGCGCGGCTTCGACCGCGGGGAAGACGTACTGGATCGTCAACGCCAGGTACAGGAAGACGAACAGCGGGATGGGGCCGGACCGTTTGCGCGCGTAGAGCACCGCCGAGGCCCAGGCGTGCACGAGCCACGCGGTGCCCGTCTGCGAGGTGAACCAGCTGGCTTCGTCGAAGAACAGGAACCAACCGCTGAAGGGGAACGCCACGCCCGCCAGCGCCGCCAACGGCGCCCGCGCACCGTAGGCCAGGCAGATGCGGAACACGCCGAGCGCGGCGATCGCCGAGAAGACGAATTTCACGGCCGTGGCGTACCCGGCCAGATTGTCGAACGAGGGCGCGAGCAGATACACCAGCAGCTGAGCGGGGTTGTAGAGTCCGGCCTCCTCGAGGCTGTAGTTGCCCGCCATCCATTCCCACGGGACCATCGCCGGGAACCGGCCCGCGCGCAGTTCGGCGCCGAGCAGCTGCCACATCGGCACGTACTGTGCCTCGGTATCGTCGGTGTAGAAGTGCCGCGCGTCGCCGAGCAACACCGCGATGTACCCCGCCAGGACCGCGACGACGACAAGTCCTGCCCATCGCATCACTTGTTTTCGCGGTTCGAGCGCCGCGCGTACCCACACGAGCGCGGGAGCTTAGGGCATGGAGGTGAATCGGACAATGCCCAGCGTGGTGATGGACGTTTGACCAGCTCAGCTGTGGTTAGGTGGGGTCGACCGATGTTGATAGCATGGCCCAACCGTGCCGACCTTCGAGAGAGTCATCAATGCAGTTCGAAATCGTCGAGCGGGACGAGACCTGGGTGGCCGGTTTGCCGGTCCGCAGTCCCAAACGCGCACTCGGTAAGCTGCGCGACCACGACCTCGAAGCCGCCTGGTCGGCGGTCCTGCACCAGGATCTCGGCGGGCCTCTTGCCAGCGCCTATACCGACTTCAGTGGCGATCTCGGCACCTACAACACCCAGATCGTCGGCTACCAGTGCGACGCGCTCGATCAGGTGACCCGTGGCCACCTCACCGCCCGGCTCCCGCGCGGCACCTATGCCCGCTTCTCCTCGGTCGGTAACTTTCCCCAGGTGATGACGGATCTGTGGACCCAGATCGCCTTCGCCGAGGAACACAACCAGATCAAGCGCACGTTCACCGGCGATTTCGAGTGCTACCCGCACGCCTACAAGATCGACCTCTACCTGGCGGTCGATCCGCGATGAGCTACACGATCGTGGTCCGCGGCGGGGCGCTCTACGGCGGCCTGGTCGTGCCGAGGGTCCATCCCAGTTTCAAGGTGTCCAACAGCGATCTGATCGAGTTCCTCAAGGACCGGCTGCGCGACCGGCCCGATGGCAACGAACCGCTGCACACGGTCTATGTGCCCGACCCGGCGGGTAACTGGAACGCCCTGGTCGCCCGTGAATTCGCCACGCCAGGTGAGGTGCCCGTCGGCGACCTCATGGTCGTCGTGCCCAAGGGTATCTACGCCCGTTTCGCGCCCAACGGCGACTATCACGACCCGGTCGAGGACGTCTGGGCCCAGGTCGACGACGCCACCGCCTCGGCCGAGATCTCGCGCGCCTATCGCGAGGAGATCGAGGTCTGGCACGGGCCGAGCGACGTGGAGTTGTTCGTGTCCATCCAGGTCGATAACTGACGGGTAGCTGTATTCGGACCGTACGGTCTGCAAAAATCTACTCAGTGCACCCTAACCGCTTCTGACCTGCGGTTATTTCAACTGGCTCAGAAGGTTTCCGGGAAATTAGCCACTTGTCTGGTGGATTCGTAACCGATGACGGATACTGCACCAGTCGGCATCGGTGGGACGCCGACCCCTCGCGGGCGTGGAGCATGGAGTAGGAACCCGATGGCTGTCGAAGCAGCATGCGGCGAAACCCGGTTGCGGCGGATTCACCGTCACGCCGACGTGGTCGCGACGGCACGTTCTCGTGGGGTCGATCGATAGATGGCGGCACCAGCACCACAGACGGCGGAGTATCGGCCGCGTCTGCTCGATCCGCGTGATCCCACCGACCGGGCAACCCTGCGGCAGCTCACCGAGAGCCCCGGCGTCCAAACCATCGATCTGCGCGTCGGACTGCGCGCCGAACTCGACCGGCTCATCAATCCACCACCGGGACTCGACCCCGACGAGGAACGCTGGGTGTACTACCCGTGGCGAAACGCCCTCGTCGCCGTCCTCGGACCCGACGCGTTCGCCGCGATCCGCTCGGACCGCAACCGCAACAAGCTCACCCGCGATGAACAGCGCAAGCTGCGGGCACTGCGGGTCGGCGTCGTCGGCCAGAGCGTCGGCCATTCGGTGGCCTACACGCTGGCCCTCGAGGGCACCTGCGGCCTGTTGCGCCTGGCCGACTTCGACACCATCGAGCTGTCGAACCTCAATCGGGTGCCGACCGGGCTCTTCGACGTCGGCGTGAACAAAGCGGTGGTCACCGCCCGCCGGATCGCCGAACTCGACCCCTATCTGCCCGTGGAGATCTGGCGCGACGGCGTGCTCGCCGAGACCGCCGACGAATTCCTCGACGGACTCTCCGTCGTCGTCGAGGAATGCGATTCGCTCGACATCAAATTCGCGGTCCGCGAAGCCGCTCGCCGTCGGCGCGTCCCGCTGCTGATGGACACCAACGACCGTGGCCTGTTCGACGTCGAACGCTACGACCTCGAACCCGGTCGTGAACCGTTCCACGGGCTGCTCGGCGCGACGACCGGCGCCGCGCTCGCCGGGCTGGACACCCGATCGAAAGCGCCGCATGTGCTGCGCATCCTCGACCCGACCCAGCTGTCGGCGCGGATGGCCGCGAGCCTGGCCGAGGTCGGCGAAACCATCACCACCTGGCCGCAATTGGGCGGTGAGGTGCAGCTGGGCGCCGCGATCGTGAGCGCGGCCATCCGCCGGATCGGGCTCGGGACGAAGCTGTCCTCGGGCCGAACCCGCATCGACCTCGAGGCCGCCCTCGACTCGCTCGCCGAACCCGGCTACCTCGACGACCACACCGACGACCACGTCACCGGACCCGACGACGAACAACCACCCGCCGACCCGATCGGCGCCATCCTCGCCTGCGCGCAACGCGCGCCCTCGGGCGGCAACAGCCAGCCGTGGATCCTGCGCGCCGACACCGAGCTCATCGAGATCGCGCTCGACCCGACGAGCACGACGGCGATGGACATCGGCCTGCGCGGCAGCGCGGTCGCCGTCGGTGCCGCCCTGTACAACGCCACCACCGCGGCCGCGGCACACGGGCTGCTCGGTGATCCGCGACTGCTCGTCGACGATCCGTCCGCACCGCTGATCGCCCGCCTGCGACTGCGGCCCGGCAGCGACCCCGAACTCGCCGCCGACTACCCGTTCGCCCTGGCCCGGCATACCAACCGGCGCCTCGGGGACGCCGCCGACCTGCCCGATTCGGTGCTGCCCGACCTCGCGCGGGCCGCCGGTGACCAGGCCGTCGTGCACGCGATCACGGGCGCGCGGGGTCTCGCCGAGGTGGCGGATCTGCTCGGTGCCAGCGATCGGGTCCGCTACCTCAGTCCGCAACTGCACCAGCAGCTCTACGCCGAATTGCGGTGGCCGGGCGAGGACGTGCGCACCGGCATCGACGTACGGACCCTCGACCCGGCGCCGGACGAACTCGCCAAACTCCAGGTCGGCAGCCGCACCGACGTGATGGACCGGTTGCGCGAATGGTCGGCGGGCACCGCCCTCGGCGAATTCACCGTCGACCGGGTGCGGTCGAGTTCCGCGCTCGTGGCCATCGGGTTCCGGGCGCGCGGTGGGGAACCGGATCTGGCGGACTACGCGCGCGCCGGTGCCGCGGTCGAAAAGGTCTGGTTGCGGGCGCAACTGCTGGGGCTGGCGGTGCAGCCGGTGTCGCCGGTGTTCCTGTACGCGAACCGGCGCGAGGATTTGCGCAGCGTTTCTCCCGAGTTCACAGATACACTTGCCAGCATTCAGAGGCGTTTCCTGGACATGCTGGAAATCTCTGAGGATGAGAACGTGGCATTGGTTCTTCGTCTGAGCTACGCCGCCGCTGCGAGCGTTCGCAGTCGACGGTTGCCGGTGCCTGGCAGTAGGAACGACGGATAGCGCGGATCGGAGACAGCGTGCATCGGCAATCGCTCGACTCACTGGTGACCGAGGTCGCCTCCGAGTTGATGGGTGTCGACGCCACGACCATGGTGGCGGCGAGCGAGCGGGTGCTCGCCGCACTCGTCGAGCATTTCGACGTCGATTTCAGCTATCTGCGGCATACCGACCGCAGCCGCCGCGCCACCGTGCTCGTCGCCGAATGGCCGCAGCGCGCGGAAACACCGGTGCCCGACCCGTTACGGGTGGTGGAGTTCGAGAAGGCCGACTCTGTGTTCCGCGCGCTGGAATTCGCCACCGAACCGCTCATCGTTCGTCCGGGTAACGAGAGCGAGGACTACCAGGAAACGATCCGCAAATCCTCCGGTATCCCGCAGGTCGCCATGGCGTGCGTGCCGCTGGTTTCGCGCGGCGAGTCCACCGGCGTGCTCGGTTTCGTGAAGATGGGCGACCGCACCTGGACCACCCGCGAACTCAACGTGCTCAAGGCGATCGCCGCGCTGTTCGCGCAATTGCAAGCACGAGTTGTCGCCGAGGAGAAACTGCGATATATCGCCCTGCACGACGACCTGACCGGGCTGGCCAACCGCCGCGCTCTGCTCGAATACATGGAGCGCAGGCTCGACCCGGAAAACCCCGGACCGGTCGCCACGTTCTTTCTCGATCTCGACCGGCTCAAGGCGCTCAACGATTTCCTCGGCCACAGTGCCGGTGACAATTTCATCCGCACCCTGGCCCGCAGACTCAAACAGAATCTCGGCCCCGAGGACATGATCGCCCGTCTCGGTGGCGACGAATTCGTCATCGTGCCCGCCGAGCCGATGGACGCGGTCGCCGCCGAACTGGAGGCCGCGCGGATCCAGCAACTCATCGGACGCCGCGTTTCGGTGGGTCAGGAGTCGGTGAGCCGAGGTGTGAGTGTCGGTGTGGCACTGGGTATTCCGGGCGAGACCTCGGTGTCGGATGTGTTGCGCCGGGCCGATCACGCCCTGCTGTCAGCCAAATCCGGTGGCGGCAACGGCGTCGCGGTGTTCACCGATGCCATGCGCGCCCAGTTCGAACTGCAGGACGACGTGGAGCTGAACCTGCGCAGCGCCGTCTCCGACGGATCGCTGATCCTGCACTACCAACCCGAAGTCGACCTGCGCACCGGCCGGATCGTCGCGCTGGAGGCGCTGGTGCGCTGGCAGCACCCCACCCGTGGCCTGTTACCGCCGGGCGCGTTCGTGTCGGTGGCCGAGGCGACCAATCTGGCGGGCGAACTCGGCCGCTGGGTGATCCGTTCGGCCTGTTCCCAATTCGCCGACTGGCGCAGGCGTGGGCTGGCCGCCAACGTGGTGATCCGCATCAATGTGTCGCCGGTGCAGCTGGTGAGTGCCGACTTCGTCGAGCGCATCGAGGACATTCTTCGCCTGTTCGAGATCGACGGCAGCTCGGTGTGTCTCGAGATCACCGAGCACGTCGTCGTGCAGGACCTGGTGCGCACCCGGGTGACCCTGCGCGGGCTCAAACGGATGGGCGTGCAGATCGCCATCGACGACTTCGGCACCGGGTACAGCTCGCTGTCGCATCTCAAGGCACTGCCGGTGGACGCGGTGAAGATCGACCGGGGATTCGTGCAGCGCCTCGGCGACAGCAACGACGACCTCGCCATCGTGAAATCCATCATCGGCCTGGCCGGTTCGTTCGGTCTCGGCGTGGTGGGCGAGGGGGTGGAGACCGCGATGGCGGCCCGCACTCTGGTCGGTCTCGGTTGCTACCGCGCCCAGGGATTCCTGATCGCCCGGCCGATGCCCGCCGAGGACGTCGAGGTGCAGCTGCGGGAGGGGCGCATTCCGCTCGATCTCGACCTGCCACGGGCCGGGCGTGGCGTGGCACCCAGCTGAATGACTGCCGACGGGTGGTTACTGGTCGAGACCCTCACCGAGGATCTCGACCCGGCACTGGTGGCCGACGCCGGGCGGATCAGGGAATGGGTCGCGCCGTCGCGCTGGTCGCGGGCGATCGGTCCGGCCAGGGCCAAGCTGCTGCTCGACGCGGTGCGTCGCGGTGAGTCCGCGCGGGTGGGCGACACCGTCGTCGTCGTGGAACCTGTGCGCTGCGCGCTGGGTGGGGTCCACGGGTCGCAGGTGTGGATCGGTCCCGCCGACCGGCCCGTGCCGCCCCCGCGCCACGTGGGCGCCTGGGATTGGGATGCCCGCACCGAACTCGCCCACCACGGACCGGGGTTGGAGGAACTGATCTTCGCGCGCGAACCGGGCGCGGTGCGGGTGGTACGCACGCCGCCCGAGGCGTTCGGGCGGATGGTGCGGTTCGACGGCCGGGTCGACTACTTCGCGATGGCGAGCACGCTGGAGCCCGGCGGGCGCTGGCAGGGCGAGGTCGACGTGCTCGGCGACGACGACCGGGTCCGCCGGTTCCAGATGGTGGCGCGGGCCAGGCCGGGCCTCGGCCGGGTGAGCGGATTGATGCACGCCGTGCCCGAACGGGGCGGCGACACGGTCGATCTCGACGTCGCGATGCTGCGCGCCGTGTCCAAGGGGGTAGGTGTCGGCGCCGGTCTGATCTTGCTGTCCGGCGCCGTCATCTACGAGTGGGTGGCCGATCCGCCGCCACCGCTGGACCGGTGGACCGTCGAGCGACCGGTGATCGACGCCGCTGATCTGGCCGCCCTGCGCGCCGCGTGCGTCGAGCTGACCCAGGCGCCGGACACCACGCGGCAGCTGACACTGCGGGTGCGCTTCGCCGACGGCGAGTGGGTCCGTGCGCACGCCGAGCTGGCCACGATCACGACGGCCGCCACCGGACACGGGTTGCTCCGGGTCCGGCCCTCGGTCGAGGGCGAGGCGGGTTAAGCGGCTCTTTCACGGGTGTTCACGCGCCATTTCACGGGCGGGAGCCGCGAGTAACCCGGGCGGCTGGACGATCGGCATGTGCGCATCGTGCAGTTGGCGAACTTCTACGGCCCACGATCCGGTGGGCTGCGCACCGCGCTGCACCATCTGGGGGAAGGGTATGTGGCCGCCGGGCACGAGGTGGTGTTGATCGTGCCGGGGCCGCGCCGCAGCGAGGAAGTGTTGTCCACGGGTGCGTTGCGGATCACGCTGCCCGCGTTCGGGATTCCGTTCACCGGCGGCTACCGGGCGGCCGACCCGAGGGCGGTGGCCGATGTCCTCGCCGGGCTGCGACCCGATGTGCTCGAGGTGTCGGACCGGCTCACCCTGCGCGGGTTCGGGCGGTGGGCCGGGCGGCGCGGAGTGACCAGTGTGATGATCTCGCACGAGCGGCTCGACCGGCTGCTCGGTCAGGTGCTCCCCGGGCCCGCCGCCCGTCGCTGCGCCGACCTCGCCAACCGGCGCACCGCCGACGACTACGACATGGTCGTGTGCACCACCGATTTCGCCCGCGAGGAATTCCACCGGATCGGTGCCCCCAACGTCGAATTGGTGCCGCTCGGGGTGGATCTCGACCTGTTCAGCCCGCGCAGGCGCGACCAGCGACTGCGGGCCGACCTCGGCGTGGCGGGTCACCCGTTGCTGGTGCACTGCGGGCGACTGTCGGTGGAGAAACGGGTCGACCGCAGCATCGAGGCGATCGGCGCACTGCACCGCGCCGGTATGCCGACCCGACTGGTCGTGGCGGGCGACGGGCCACGCCGCGAATCGCTCGAGCGCCGGGCCCGCACCCTGCCACCCCTGCCCGGTGGCGAACCGGCCGTGCGCTTCACCGGCTTCCTCAGCGATCGCGGCGAGGTGGCGGCGCTGTTGGCCACCGCCGATGTCTCCCTGGCTCCCGGCCCACACGAAACCTTCGGCCTGGCCGCCCTGGAAGCCCTCGCCGCGGGCACCCCGGTCGTGGCCAGCCGCTCCTCGGCGCTGGCCGACATCATCACCACCGAATGCGGGGCGGTCGCCGCCGACCGACCCCGGGCCTTCGCCCGCGCCGTCACCGATGTTCTCGCCATGCCGACCACCCACCGCCGCCGGGCCGCCCGCCACCGCGCCGAGCAATTCACCTGGCCGCGAGCTGTCGCGGGCATGCTCGCGGTGCTCGACCGCTGACCCGACCGGCTGCGCGTCGCTGTTGCTCGTGCGCGCCCGGTGGCCGCCGCGCTCGCTGTGGTCAGTCGGCCGAGCGGGCGGCCAGGACGGCGTCGTAGAGTTCGCGGCGCGAGGCGCCTCGGCCCGCCGACACTTCCGCGCACGCGTCCTTGAGGCGCATGCCGCCCGCGACCAGAGTCTCGACCTCGTCGACGAGTTGGGCCGGTTCGGCCGAAACCGGTTGGGCGCCTTCGAGAACCACGGTGATCTCACCACGCGCGCCGTCGACCGCCCAGTCGGCCAGTTCACCGAGGGTGCCGCGAACCACCTCCTCGTAGGTCTTGGTGAGTTCACGGCAGACGGCGGCGCGGCGGTCGGGACCGAGCACGGCGACCGCGTCGGCGAGGCACTCGGCGAGCCGGTGGGGTGCCTCGAAGAACACGCAGGCACGCTGCTCGGAGGTCAAGGTGCGCAACCACTCCCGGCGCTGGCCGCCTTTGCGCGGGGCGAAACCGTCGAAGCAGAACCGCTCCACCGGCAGCCCCGACAGGGCCAGCGCGGTGGTGACGGCCGACGGCCCGGGCAGGCAGGTCACCGGCAGCTCACGCTCCACGGCGGCGGCCACCAGCCGATAGCCGGGGTCGCTCACCGACGGCATGCCCGCATCGGTCACCAGGAGCACCGTGAGCCCCCCGGCGATGTCGTCGAGCAGGGCGGGGATGCGCGCGGTCTCGACATGGTCGTAGAAGCTGACGACGCGACCGGTGATCTCCACCCCGAGTGCCTTGGCCAGGGATCGGGTGCGGCGGGTGTCCTCGGCGGCGACCACATCGGCCGTGCCGAGCGCGTCGCGCAGCCGCTGCGACGCGTCGCCGATATCGCCCATCGGGGTTGCCGCTAGGACCAACACGGTGGGGTTCCGCCTCTCCGGGAGTTCGGCCGCAGGCGGTGCGTGCGGCGCGCGGTGCCAGTGGGTGGCGCGCCGCCCATTCTGTCAGGTGACCCGGTCCGGACCGGTGTCGGCTCGGCCCGAGTCGGTGCCACCGCCTACGATCGGGGCGTGATCCCGGTGACCGAAGCCCGTTCGACGCGCCCGGTGCCAGCCGTGGTGAGCCCGGCCCCGCTGCGCCCGGCCCCCGATTTCGGGCCGCTCGACAGGGCACGCGGCTGGGTGGTCACCCTGGTCCTCACGCTGATCGCGGCCATCACCCGCATCGTGAATCTGAACTACCCCACCGACGCGCGCACACCGGTTTTCGACGAGAAGCACTACGCCCCACAGGCCTGGCAGATGGTCACCGGCGGCGGCGTCGAGGACAACCCCGCCTACGGCCTGGTCGTACACCCCCCGGTCGGCAAACAGTTCATCGCCGTCAGCGAGGCACTGTTCGGTTACAACGCCTGGGGTTGGCGCGGCACCGCCGCCCTGGCGGGCACCGTGCTGGTGCTGCTGGTGATCCGGATCGTGCGGCGGATGTCGCGGTCGACGCTGATCGGCGCGTTCGCGGGCATCCTGCTCATCGCCGACGGCCTCACCTTCGTGTCCTCACGCATCGGCATGCTCGACATCTTCATGGCGCTGCTGGTCACCGCCGCGTTCGGCTGCCTGATCGTCGACCGCGACGACGTACGCGAGCGGATGGCCCGCGCCGACCTGGCCGGGCGCGTCGGCCGCACCGACTTGGGACCGCGACTCGGGGTGCGCTGGTGGCGTTTCGGCGCGGGCGTGCTGCTCGGTCTCGCCTGCGGAACGAAATGGTCGGGCATCTATTTCGTCATGTTCTTCGGTCTGATGAGCGTGGCCTTCGACGTGAGCGCCCGGCGCGCGTACGGGGTGCGCAGGCCGTGGGTCGGCACGCTGGTGCGTGACGTCGGGCCCGCGCTGTACGCCCTGGTCGTGATTCCGCTGGTGGTGTACCTGTCGTCGTACTGGGCGTGGTTCGCCAGCGAGACCGGGACCTATCGGCACGCGGTCGGCAACTACGTCGGCACCGGCGGCGGATTCGCCTTCCTGCCCGACGCGCTGCGCTCGCTCTGGTACTACCAGGGCGAAACCCTGGACTTCCATTCGACGCTCACCAATTCGGCGGGCAATCACCACCCGTGGGAATCCAAGCCGTGGACCTGGCCGATGGGTCTGCGCCCGATGCTCTACTACTACGCCGACGGCACCGTCACCGGGTGCGGCGAGGCGCAGTGCGTGAAGGCCGTGATGGCCGTCGGCACCCCGGCGCTGTGGTGGCTGGCCCTGCCCGCGCTCGGCTGGATGATCTGGCGCGCGGTGACCCGACGCGACTGGCGGTACGCGGCGGTGCTCGTCGGGTACGGCGCCGGTCTGCTGCCCTGGTTCCTCACCCTCGACCGACAGATGTACTTCTTCTACGCCGTCGTGCTCGCCCCGTTCCTCGCGATGGGTGTCGCGCTGGTCCTCGGCGACATCCTCGGACCGTCGCAGCGCGGCGGAGTGCCGCGCAGCCCGACCGGGACCTACCTGCCCGCCCGGGTCGACGAGCGCTACGCCCTCGGGCTGTTGATCGTCTCCATCTATCTCGGCCTGGTGGTCGCGAACTTCGTCTGGTTGTGGCCCATTCTCACGGGCATGCCGATCAGCACCGCCACCTGGCAGGACCATCTCTGGTTACCGAGCTGGCGCTGACCGTTCAGCCGAGCGCGCGGTGCACGAAGTCGATGGCATCGCTGTCGGTGAGGCCGAGCCTGCGGATGGTCGTCACGTAGTCGACGGCGGCGCGACCGGCGACATCGCGGGTCGGATCGCCCGACGACGCGATGAAAGAGCCCTGGCGGCCCCGGGTTTCGAGTACCCCGTCGGCCTCGAGTTCGCGGTAGGCGCGGGCAACGGTGTTGGGCGCGATACCGAGGTCGGCGGCCAGCGCCCGCACCGTCGGGATCTTGGTGCCCGCCGTGAGTGTGCCCGCGCGGACCTGTTCGATCACCGCCAGGCGCAACTGCTCGTACGGCGGCTGGGTGGAATCGCTGGACAGCTCGACGTGGAACATCACACCTCGTCTCGGGACAGCGGACAGGACATGCACCGGGGTCCGCCGCGCCCGGACCCCAGCTCCGAACCCTGGATGGTGAGCACCTCGATCCCCGCGTCGGTCAGGCGGGAGTTGGTCATCTCGTTGCGTTCGTAGGCCACCACGACGCCGGGGGCGAGCGCGAGGGTGTTGTTGCCGTCGTCCCACTGCTCACGTTCGGCGGCGGGCCCGTCGCGCCCGGTATCGATCACCCGCAGCGTCTCGATGCCCATCGCGGCGGCCGCGGCGGGCAGGAACGGTTCGGGGCCGCTGATGCTGATGCGCTCGGTGTCGCCGCGTCCGGTGAAGCCGTCCTCGCGGCGGATCGTGAACGCGCGCAGCGTTTCCCGGACGCCGGGGTACATCACCACCGCATCGGTGTCGACCATGGTGCACACGGTGTCCAGGTGCATGGTCGCGCGGTTCTGAGCGATCGGCACGACGAGCACGGTGTGGGCCAGGTCGTCGTCGAAGAGGCTGCGCGCCAACGCTTCCGCACCCGCCGGGGTGGTCCGCTCGCCGACACCGACCGCGACGACGCCGGGGGCGAGCAGGAGCACATCGCCGCCTTCGATGGGGGCGGTGTGGGATTCGTAGGCCCGGCGCACGCCCAGGAAGCGCGGGTGGAAGGCGTAGACGAGGTCGGTGATGGAGGTTTCGCGACTGCGCGCGGGCAGGGCGAGCGAGGTGATCGCCACCTTGGGGCCCACCCAGAACGAGGAGTCGCGGGTGAACAGCAGGTTGGGCAGCGGGTCGATGACGAAATCGGCGCCGTGGTGCATCCGCCGCACCAGCGAAGTGGTGTCGGGGCCGAACGGGAGTTCGTCGAATGTCATTCCGGCCATGAGGATGTCGGCCAGCTCGGGTGCCTCGACCTTGCGGAGTTCGGCGGCGAGCTGGTCGGCGAGATCGTGGCCGAGCCGTCGCGCGTCGACGGCGGCGGAGATGCCCTGGATGCGGGCGGCGCCGCTGGTCGCGAGGGTTTCGGTGAGCAGGTCGGCGAGCAGCAGGACCTCGACTCCTCGCCCGCGCAGCACGGCGGCGAAGGCGTCGTGTTCCTCCTGGGCGCGTTCCACCCAGGGGATGCCGTCGAAGAGCAGCTGATCGTTGTTGCTCGGGGTGAGCCTGCGCAGCTCATCGCCGGGCCGGTGCAGCAGCACCGTGCGCAATGTGCCCACCTCGGAGGTGACAGCCAGGCGCGAGTCCGTTCCCATGCCGAAACCGTAATGCGAGCGGGGCGTGGCTGCCAGGAAGACCCGCACCGAGTCACCCCGTTTTCGTACACCACACAAGTACCTCAAGTATTGTTGAGGTGAAAGCGGGAGGAGACAGGAAATGACGACGGCCGATTGGCAAACGAAGGAGCTGACCCCAGGTCAGCTTTCCGAGCGTAGTGGAGTTGCAGTGTCCGCGTTGCACTTCTACGAACGCGAAGGTCTCATAACGAGTCGTCGAACCAGTGGCAATCAACGCCGCTACGCGCGCGAGACGCTGCGGCGGGTGGCGTTCATCCGCATCTCCCAGCGCGTCGGTATCCCGCTCAGCGACATCCGTTCCGCCCTCGACCGGCTGCCCGAGGGCCGCACACCGACCCGACGCGATTGGGAGGCCGTGTCGACCACTTGGCGTGCTGACCTCGACGAACGGATCACCCAGCTCACGCGCCTGCGCGACAACCTGACCGGGTGCATCGGTTGTGGATGCCTGTCGCTCGGCTCGTGCAAGCTCGTCAACGAACACGACCGCCTCGGCGCGGAGGGGCCGGGCGCGCGCGTGCTCGACGTGCACCTGAACTGCCCACCGAAAAGCGGCTGCGCCTAGCCGCGCTCGGACGGCTCGGGCATCATCGCGGTATGACTTCTCTCGAGACCCGCGCCAAGACCCTGCTCGCGCTGCACCGCCCCGGCGACCCGGTGGTCCTGCCGACGGTGTGGGACGCCTGGTCGGCGAATGTCGCTGTGAGCGCCGGTTTTTCGGGCCTGACGATGGGCAGCCACCCGGTGGCCGACTCGATCGGGCGCCCCGACGGCGAGGGGATGAGCTTCGACGAACTGCTCGCTCGGGTCGCGCAGGTGACCGCGTCGGTGCAGGTGCCGGTGTCGGTCGACATCGAGTCCGGGTACGGACTCGAGCCGTTGCAGCTCATCGACGGCCTGCTCGCGGCAGGCGCCGTAGGCCTCAACATCGAGGACACCGTGCACAGCGAGGGCAAGCGGCTGCGTGACGCCCAGGAGCACGCCGACCTGGTGCGCGGCCTGCGTGAGGCCGCCGATGCCACCGGCGTGCACGTCGTCGTGAACGCCCGCACCGACCTGTTCCTGCGCCAGGACGGCGACGAAGCCGACCGCGTCGACCGCGCCGTCGCCCGGCTGACCCTCGCCGCCGAGGCGGGGGCCGACGTCCTCTACCCGGTCGGCCGCCACGCCGACGACGTCCTGCGCCGTCTCACCACCGAACTCCCGCGCCCGGTCAACGCGATCGGTCAGCCGGGCACACCGGCCAAGTCCTACTTCGCCGAGCTGGGTGTGGCCCGCGTCAGCTTCGGCCCCTTCCTCCAGGCCGCACTCGCCACCGAGGCCACCCGCCTGCTCGACGCCTGGAAGTGAATCGCCTGCGGCGCACCCGGAGACCAGGTGCGCCGCAACGGTTTTCGATCTAATCCTTCGGTTCCACGTACCGGGGGAAGACCGGTTCCGGGGCGGGAAGGTCGGTGCCGGGGGCGAGGGGGGTGGACAGGTCGGCGAAGGTGCGGGCCTCCTGGCCGAGCAGGTCGAGGAGCTTGGCGGCCGAGCCGGGCATCACCGGCTGGACCAGGATCGCGACCACGCGGACCACTTCGAGGGTGACGTAGAGGACCGTCGCCATGCGGGCCAGGTCTTCCTCGGTGCCCGACTTGCGCAGCGCCCAGGGGGCGTTGGCCGAGAAGTAGCGGTTGGTCTCGCCGAGGGTGAGCCAGATGGCTTCCAACGCCAGGTGCATCTGCTGGGCGTCGAATTCGGTGCGGCACTTGTCGAGCAGACCGGCGGCGCGGTCGAGTAGGGCGCGGTCGTCGGCGGTGAACTCGCCCGGTGTCGGCACCTTGGCGTCGCAGTTCTTGTTGACCATGGTCAGGCTGCGCTGCGCCAGGTTGCCGAACTCGTTGGCCAGGTCGCTGTTGATGCGGCCCGCGATGGCCTCGTTGCTGTAGCTGCCGTCCTGGCCGTAGGAGATCTCGCGCAGCAGGAAGAAGCGCACCTGGTCGAGGCCGTAGGTGGCGACCAGATCGAGCGGGTCGACGATGTTGCCCGTCGACTTCGACATCTTCTCGCCCTTGTTGTACAGGAACCCGTGCACGAAGACGCGCTCCGGCAGTTCGATGCCCGCCGACATCAGGAACGCGGGCCAGTACACCGTGTGGAAGCGGGTGATGTCCTTGCCGATGATGTGCACGTTCGCGGGCCAGAACTTGCGGAACCGATCGGAATCGGTGTCCGGGAAGCCCACGCCGGTCAGATAATTGGTGAGCGCGTCGACCCACACGTACATCACGTGATCGGGGTGCCCCGGCACCGGAACGCCCCAGTCGAAGGTGGTGCGTGAGATCGACAGATCCTTCAGCCCGGCCTTGACGTAGCTGACGATCTCGTTGCGCCGGGTGGCGGGCGCGATGAACTCCGGGTGGTTTTCGTAGAGCTCGAGCAGCTTGTCCTGGTACTCGGACAGTTTGAAGAAGAAGTTCGACTCCTCGGTCCATGTGACCGGGGTCTGCGACTCGGTGGACACGCGGGTGCCGTCGTCGAGGAGGGTGGTCTCCTCCTCGGTGTAGAACGCCTCGTCGCGCACCGAGTACCAGCCGGAGTAGTTGCCGAGGTAGATGTCGCCGTTGGCGAGCATCCGCTCCCAGATGGCGACGCTCGCCGCCTTGTGGTCCTCGTCGGTGGTGCGGATGAAGCGGTCGTAGGAGACGTCGAGCGCCTTGTCCATGGCTTCGAAGACGTCGGAGTTGCGGGCCGCGAGCTCCTGCACCGGGACGCCTTCGGAGGCGGCGGTCTGCTGCATCTTCTGGCCGTGCTCGTCGGTACCGGTCATGAAGAACACGTCGTATCCGTCGAGACGCTTGAAGCGGGCCAGCGCGTCGGTGGAGATGTACTCGTACGCGTGCCCCATATGCGGCGCACCGTTCGGGTAGGCGATGGCCGTGGTGATGTAGAAGGCAGGCTGGGGCTCGCTTCGCTCGCTCATGATGGCAACTACTGTAATCCGCGTGGCAAACCAGAATCGTCCGGCTCCGCCTCCTCCCGCGCCGCTCGCGCCGCTGATCGACGCGCACACCCACCTCGACGCCTGTGGTGCGACCGATGCCGCCTCGACCGCCGCCGTCGTCGACCGGGCCGCCGCCGTCGGGGTGGGTCACGTGGTGACGGTCGCCGACGATCTCGCCGCCGCGCAGTGGGCGGTGCGCGCCGCGCACTGGGACGAGCGCGTGTACGCCGCTGTCGCCCTGCATCCCACCCGTGCGAACGCCCTCGACGACAAGGCCATGGCCGAACTGGAGAACCTCGCCACCGACCCCCGCGTCGTCGCGATCGGCGAGACCGGCCTGGACTACTACTGGCCGGGCAAGCTCGACGGCTGCGCCGACATCGAGACCCAGATCGACGGCTTCCGCTGGCACATCGACCTGGCCAAGCGCGTGCGCAAGCCGCTGATGATCCACAACCGGGAAGCCGACCACGACCTGCTCACCGTGCTCCTCGACGAGGGCGCGCCCGACACGGTGATCTTCCACTGCTTCTCCTCGGACGCGAACATGGCGCAGGCGTGCGTGGCCGAGGGGTACGTACTCAGCTTCTCGGGAACGGTGAGTTTCAAGAACGCGCACGAACTGCGCGAGGCGGCGAAACTGGTGCCCGACGATCAGATCCTGGTCGAAACCGACGCGCCCTATCTGACGCCGCACCCGTATCGCGGAGCGCCGAACGAGTCGTACTGCCTGCCGTACACAGTGCGCGCGCTTGCCGAGATCCGTGACCAGGATCCGGCCGACCTCGCGGAAATCACCACGGCGAACGCGCGCAGGCTCTACAGAATCCGATAAGCCCGTTTCGCGTATTGCCAGGGGGCTGGACGATAAACGTGTCTCAGCTCACATTTCGCGTGACGAAGCTGTTATCTACCTGCGATGTCTATATCGAATCGTAATGTGTGGTCCCGCTGATCGGGTGGCACCCTGTTGTCCCGGGTCGACATGCTCGTTATCGTTCCGTAACCATGTCGGCTTTCGCGCGGATCAACTCGTCTCGCTCGCCGCTGCTGTACGCGGCGGCGGCGGCCCTGTTGCTGGTGTTGCTCGTCGGCGCCTCGATGGCCATCGTCAACCACAAGACCGTGGCGATCGTCGTCGACGGTGAGCGCACCGAACTCACCACCATGTCGCGCGACGTGCGCGCCATCCTCGACGACGCGGGGTACGAGCTCACCGAACACGACGACGTCCGCCCGGCGGCGGGCACCAAGGTGTCCGACGGTGCGACCATCACCCTCAACCGAGGACGCGAGATCACGGTGGTCGTCGACGGCACCGAACGCACGGTGTGGACCACCGGTCTCACCGCCGGTGAGGCGCTGGCGCAGATGCAGATCCCGGCCGACACCCACGTGGTGCCGACCCGTACCGAGAAGCTGCCGCTGGCCGGTGCCGAACTCAGCGTGTACACCCCGCGCACCGTCACCGTGGTGGACGGCGGTGGCGAACCGGTCGACGTGCGCCTGGCGGCCCCGACCATCGGCGACTTCCTCGCCGCCGCTGGCATCCCGCTGAAGGATCAGGACTTCACCGAGCCCGCCGCGAGCACCCCGCTCACCGGCGACCTGACGGTGACCGTCACCCGTCAGCGGGTGGAGGAGCGCACCGAGACCCTGCCGCTGGAACCCACCGAGCAGGTGATCGAGGACGCCACGATGAACATGAGCCGCACCGTGGTGGAGAACCCAGGTGCGCCCGGCCTGCACGAGGCCACCTTCGCGGTGACCATGGTCAACGGCGTGGAAACCCATCGCGTGCAGACCAATTCCAACGTCATCACCCCGGCTCAGCCCAAGACCATCCGCAAGGGCGCCAAGCCCGGCACCGAGGTGCCGCCGGTTCGCGACGGTGACATCTGGGACGCGCTGGCCAAGTGCGAGTCGACCGGCAACTGGGCCATCAACACCGGCAACGGCTACTACGGCGGCATCCAGTTCGACCAGAGCACCTGGGAGCGCCAGGGCGGCCTCAAATACGCCCCCCGCGCCGACCTGGCCACCCGCGAGGAACAGATCGCCATCGCCGAAGTGACCCGCGCCCGCCAGGGCTGGGGCGCCTGGCCCGCCTGCACCGGCCGCCTCGGCCTCAGCTGATCGCCGGTACGTCGCTGCGGCGGCGGGCGCTTGACGTGCGGTAGCGTGCTCTCGTTTCGCCGGGTCCGCTGTGCTCGTGCGGTGGGGTCGGCTTCGGACGAGTCGACGGGTGGTTGGCATGCTCGGGGTTTCGGCGGTGCGATCGGCGGCCGTGGCGGTGGCTTTCTCGGTGGGGCTCGTCTTCTCGGCGCCCGGTGCGCACGCGGAAACACCCGGTGAGGTGATCTCGGTGACGTCGGCGGACCTGCGTGGGATCGCGGACGCCGAGATCATCGACTACTGGACCAGGGGAGTGGGCGGGGCGACCCAACCGGCCAGCGGCGTGCTGTACCTGCCCGACGGTGCCGCGCCCGAGGGCGGGTGGCCGATCGTCGCCTACGACCACGGCACCACCGGGCTCGGTTCCGGGTGTGGTGGGCAGTCGGATCCGGCGGGGGCGCCCTGGCCGGAATCGCAGGTGGGGCAGGACGAGTTCATCCGGCACGTGGTGTCGCGGGGATTCGCGGTCGTCGCCCCCGATTACCTGGGTCTTGGTCGGTTCGACACCGGCCCGCACCCCTACCTCGACATCGACACCGAGGCGACCGCCACACTCGACCTGCTTCGTGCCGCCCGGTCGGTGCACCCGGAACTGTCGGCGGTGTGGTCGGCCTCGGGAATGTCGCAGGGTGGGCATGCCGCCCTCGCCACCGCGCACCGGCAGCACGACTACGCGCCCGAACTGGACTTCCGCGGCACCATCGCCGTCGACCCGGCCTCCGATGTGGAGAAGGTCGCCCCGCTGCTCGGACCGGGCAACCCGGACCGCGTCAGCGGTGGCACCCTCGGCTTCTCGGCGAGCATCCTCGCCGGGTTGCGCGCGGCCCGGCCGGAGGCCCAGGTCGACAGCTACCTCAGCCCGCTGGGTCGTCGGGTGCTCGACGAGATCGGCAGCCTGTGTCAGGACGCCATCGACGAGCGGGTCGCCGATCTCTATCTCGGTGACCTGCTGTCGCGGTCCCTCGGCGAGGAGCCGCTGCGCTCGGTGATGACCGACTACATGGCCGTACCGACCAGTGGCTACGACGCCCCGATCCTGCTGCTGGTCAATGCCACCGACAAGACGGTGCCCTCGCCGCTGCACGCGGCGCTCGCGGCCCAATTCGCCGCTGGCGGAGTGGCATTCGACACCGTGGTCGGTACAGGCAGCCATACGCAGCTGAACCCGGCGATGTGGGCGGCGATCGATGAATTCCTGAATCGTGTGGTTCGGTGACCGGTGACTGTACGTTTGTCCAAGTACTGCTCGGCCCGAAAGGTTCCCCCGATGTCGAAGACGATGAGCCGCGCCGCGATGACGGCCGTGGTCGCCGCCGCCGCGCTGCTGGCCGCCACCAACGCCCCGGCGGGCGCGGCGCCCGGCGATGTGCTCTCCGCCGAGGCCCGGCCCTCGGGCTGGCACGGTCTGCCCGGCGGCGGTTCGGCGGTGGAGTACACGACGCAGGACTCCTCGGGCGCGGAACGCCCGGCCAGCGGCGCGCTCTTCGTCCCCACCGGTGACGTGCCGGAGGGCGGCTGGCCGATCATCGCCTACGCCCACGGCAGTTCCGGCTCGGGCCCGGGCTGCGGTGGTCAGGCCGATCCCGAGACGGCGCCGTTCCCGACGCAGCGCGCCGCCGAGGACCGGCTCATCAAACGGCTCGTCGACCAGGGCTATGCCGTCGTCACCCCTGATTACCTTGGTCTCGGTCGGTTCGACACCGGCCCGCATCCCTATCTCGAGGTGCGCAGCGAGGCGACCGCGACCATCGACCTGGTCCGGGCCGCCCGCGCGGTCGACCCGGCACTCTCGCGGACGTGGAGCGTGGCAGGCACCTCACAGGGTGGGCACGCGGCCCTCAGCGCCGCCCACGTTCAGTCCTCTTACGCCCCGGAACTGGATTTCCGTGGCACCGTGGCCATCGACGCCGCCTCCGACGTCGAGAAGGTGCTGCCGTTCATCGGTCCCGATCTGCCCGGCCCGTCGGGAAGCACGGGGTTCCTGATCAGCATCCTGGCCGGTCTGCGGGCCACCCACCCCGACCTCGCGGTGGATTCCTACCTGACCCCGCGCGGCAAGTCGATCGTCGACGCGGCGGGCGGCCGATGCCTGGACGCGATCCTCGCCGAGACCAAGGGCGTCACCTCGGCCGACCTGCTCGTCCGTCCCCTCGAACCGCTGCGCGGCCCGCTCGCCGCGTACATGACCCTGCCGACCAGCGGCTACGACGCACCGATCCTGCTGACGATGAACGTCACCGACACGATCGTCCCGTCCCCGCTGCACGCGGCCCTGGTCGCGCAGTTCGCCGCCAACGGCGTCGACCAGCAGGTCTTGCCCGGCACCGGCCCGCACGGGTCGGTGACACCCGCGCAGCTCGAGGCCATCGACGCCTTCCTCGCCCGTGTGAACGCCGCCCCGCCACAGCGCTGAGCTGCCCGATCGGCGGGGTTGGTAAGTTCTAGCGGTGTCCGAACCCGATAATTCCGCTCGCGGTTGCGCCGCGCTGCTCGGTCCCGCCGAGGTGCGTACGCTGGCCGAACGTTTCGGCGTGCGACCGACCAAACAGCTCGGGCAGAACTTCGTGCACGACGCGAACACGGTGCGACGCATCGTGGCGGCGGCCGGTGTCGGTCCGGGCGACACGGTGCTCGAGGTCGGTCCAGGTCTCGGCTCGCTGACGTTGGCCCTGCTCGACGTGGTCGACCAGGTGGTCGCCGTGGAGATCGACCCGGTACTGGCGAACTACCTGCCCGAAACCGTCGCCGATCGCGCGCCCGGCCTGGCCGCGAACCTCCGGGTGGTCGAGGCCGACGCGCTGCGGGTGCGCGCCGATCAGCTGCCCGCCGAGCCGACCGCGCTGGTGGCCAACCTGCCGTACAACGTGGCGGTGCCGGTGCTGCTGCACCTGCTGGCCGAGCTGCCGAGCATCACGGTCTCGCTGGTGATGGTGCAGGCCGAGGTGGCCGACCGGCTCGCCGCCGAACCGGGTAACCGGGTGTACGGCGTGCCGAGTGTGAAGGCGGGGTTCTTCGGCAAGGTCCGGCGCGCGGGTCATGTGGGGACGCAGGTGTTCTGGCCGGTGCCGAGGGTGGAATCGGGCCTGGTCCGGATCGATCGGTACGCCGAACCGCCGTGGCCGATGGACGACGCGCACCGCCGACGCGTGTTCGAGGTGATCGACTCGGCCTTCGCGCAGCGACGCAAGACATTGCGGGCGGCCCTGTCCGGCTGGGCCGGTTCACCCGCCGAGGCCGAGCGCAGGCTCGTCGCCGCGGGCATTGATCCGACCGCGCGCGGCGAGACCCTCGAGACCGCCGCGTTCGTGAAACTGGCCGCGCAGGGGTAGCCCTTGTGGCCCGCACCGGTGTCGGTGCGGGCCACGGCAGGGTCAGCGGGCCAGCTCGTAGCCCGCCTCGTCGACGGCGGCGGCCACATCGGCCTCGGCGACCTCGCTCGCGCTGTCGACCCGGACCAGCCCGCTGGCCAGGTCCACGTCGACGCTGGTGACGCCGTCGATCTTGCCGATCTCCTGCTTGACCGAGCTCACGCAGTGTCCGCAGGTCATCCCGGTGACGGTGTAAGTGGTGGTGGCCATGGCCGCTCCTTCGCTCGAATATACGGTCCCGGGGTATCCCCCGACACCAGTGAACATACCCCCCACGGGTACTTGGCGCAAGCCCTCGGTTCGTCCATCGCGGATACCCACCGACCGGTCGGCCGTTTCGGCGCACATACTCGTCGGTACTACCGGTTACGCTTGGTCACCGTGCTGTCAGTTGTGCCCAGCCCGGTCGTCGTGCGCGCTCCTTCGAAGGTGAATCTGCATCTCGGAGTCGGTGATCCGCGCGCCGACGGGTACCACGACCTGACCACCGTCTTCCAGGCATTATCCCTCTCCGACGACCTACGCTTGGCCCCCGCCGCCTCGCTCACCGTCCGGGTGAGCGGCGAGGGTGCCGCCCACGTGCCCACCGACCGGACCAACCTCGTCTGGCAGGCCGCCGTCGCGCTCGGCCACCTCGCCGGGCGGGCGCCGCTGGTGGAGATCGCCATCACCAAGGGCATTCCGGTGGCCGGTGGCATGGCGGGCGGCAGCGCCGACGCGGCGGCCGCGCTCGTCGGTCTCAACGAGCTGTGGGACCTCGGGCTCGGCCGCGACGAACTCGCCTCGGTCGCCGCCGAACTCGGCAGCGATGTGCCCTTCGCCCTGCACGGTGGCACCGCGCTCGGCACCGGCCGGGGCGAACGGCTGCTTCCGGTGCTGTCGCGCAACACCTTCCACTGGGTGCTCGCCCTGGCCAAGGACGGGTTGTCCACCCCGTCGGTCTTCCGCGAACTCGACCGGCTGCGCGCGGAGGGCGACCCACCGCGCCTGGGCGACCCGCAGAAACTCCTGCAGGCGCTGGCCGCGGGCGACCCGCACGCGCTCGCCCCGCTGCTCGGCAACGACCTGCAGGCGGCGGCGCTGTCGCTGAAGCCGGAGCTGCGTCGCACCCTGCGTGCGGGCGTCGGCGCGGGCGCGTTGGCCGGGTTGGTGTCCGGATCGGGGCCGACCTGCGCGTTCCTGTGCGACACCGAGGAGGCGGCCATCGCGGTCGCGGCGGAACTGGCGGGCGCGGGCGTGTGCCGCAGCGTGCGTACGGCGAGCGGACCGGTGCCCGGCGCGCGGGTGCTCGACCTGGAAGCGCACTGAACGCGGCGCCCCGGTGCCCGGTGAGTAGGCTCGGCCGAGCCGAACAGTCACGCGGAAGGCGGGCGAGCAACACCCATGTCTAACCTGATCAACCTCGAACAGGTCTCCAAGAGCTTCGGCATCAAGCCGCTGTTGGACGACGTCTCCCTCGGTATCCACGCCGGGGAACGGATCGGGGTGGTCGGCCTCAACGGCGGCGGCAAGACCACGCTGCTCGAGGTGCTGACCGGGCTGGAACCGCCGGACAACGGCCGGGTGAGCCGGGTCGGTGGCCTGCGGATGGCCGTGGTCACCCAGCGCGGTGTGCTGCCCGAGGGCGCGACGGTCGGGTCGGTGGTGCTCGCCGGTCTGTCCGACGACCTGTCGACAGTCGACATCGCCGAACACGAGTGGGCCGCCGACGCGCGCATCCGCTCGGTGCTCGAGGGCATCGGCATCGCCGACCTCGGCCTCGACACCTCGGTCGCCAACCTGTCCGGTGGGGAACGCCGTCGCGTCGCGCTGGCCGCGGCCCTCGTGCGCGACCTGGACCTGCTCGTCCTCGATGAACCGACCAACCACCTCGACATCGAGGGCGTGCAGTGGTTGGCCGAGCACCTGGTTGCCCGCCGCACCGCGCTGGTCGTGGTCACCCACGATCGCTGGTTCCTCGACACCGTCGCCACCCGCACCTGGGAGGTCGTCGGCGGCAAGGTGGAGACCTACGAGGGCGGCTACGGCGACTGGATCTACGCCCGCGCCGAACGCGCCCGCCAGGCCGACGCCACCGAGGCCCGCCGCGCCAACCTGGCCCGCAAGGAACTGGCCTGGTTGCGCCGGGGCGCCAAGGCCCGCACGTCCAAGCCGCGCTATCGCGTCGAGGCCGCCGAGGCGTTGATCGCCGATGTGCCGCCGCCACGTGACTCCGTCTCGCTGGCCGCCTTCGCCCGCAAACGGCTCGGCCGCGTGGTGATCGAGCTGGAGGACGCCACCCTCACCACCCCCGACGGTCGGGAGCTGGTCGGCGACCTCACCTGGCGACTCGCGCCCGGCGAACGCGTCGGTCTCGTCGGTGTGAACGGTTCGGGCAAGACCACCCTGCTGCGCGCCCTCGCCGGTGACGTGGAACCGGCGGCGGGCAAGCGGATCCAGGGCCAGACCGTGCAGATCGGTTGGCTGCGCCAGGAACTCGACGATCTGCCGACCGACATGCGGGTACTCGAGGCCGTGCAGCAGATCGCGCAGCGAATCATGCTCGGCGACAAGGAGATCTCGGCCGGTCAGCTCGCCGAACGGCTCGGCTTCACCCCGGCGCGTCAGCGCACCCCGGTCGGTGACCTCTCCGGTGGTGAACGCCGCCGCCTGCAGCTCACCCGCATCCTGATGGCCGAACCGAACGTGCTGCTGCTCGACGAGCCGACCAACGACCTCGATATCGACACCCTGCAGCAGCTCGAAGACCTGCTCGACAACTGGGCGGGCACCCTCGTGGTCATCAGTCACGACCGCTATCTGGTCGAACGTATCTGTGACTCCACCTGGGCCCTCTTCGGCGACGGCAAGCTCACCAACCTGCCCGGCGGGATCGACCAGTACCTCACCCGCCGCGCCGCCCAGACCCACACGGCCAAGCCGATCGCGCCCAAATCGACTGCCAAGACCACGGATTCGGCCGACCGCCGCGCCGCCCGCAAGGAACTCTCGCGCCTGGAACGCACCATCGCCAAGCTCGACGAGCGCGAGCAGAAGCTCCACACCGCCCTCGCCGACGCCGCCACCGACCCGGACAAACTCGTCAAGCTCAACACCGAGCTCAAAGAGGTCGTCGCGGAAAAGGAAGCGGCCGAAGAGCGCTGGCTGGAGCTCGCCGAAGACCAGTGATCTCGTCAGCCGCCGACGCTGCGCGACCGGGCACCCGAGTCCGGCCCGAAGTCGCGGAGCGGCGGGGCAGCTTCGCGTCCGTCGTTGATGACGACGGGTAGGCAGGTCTGGACGAAGTCGGCGCCGAACTCGGTGAGCACGATGCTGCGGTAGCTCACCTTGGTGCCGAAACTGGCGCGCTTCAACGCCTCTCGCACCTGCTCCTGGGCCTCGATCAGCTGGTAGCGGCTGGGGTTGCCCACCGGTTCGCGGGTGGACTCGATGAGTCCTAGCCTGCGCAGGTTCGGCAGGTATTGCGGGACCCGGTTCGGAAAACGCAGACCCGCGTGCTCGCCGAGCATGGTGAGTCCGCTGATGAGACGTTCGCCGCCGAACGCCCGCTGACGTCCGGTGCGCACGTCGATCGACGGCTGCGGTCCGTCCACGTGCAGGAACCGCAGGATGCGCGCTTCGTCGGGGGTGATCTCGGCGAGGATGCCGGGGTAGGCGGGATGCGAATCCGGTGCCACCGCATGGGTACTCGCCGAGAGCCGAAGCAGTTCGGCGCCCTGTTCGCGCAGGGTCGGCATGCCCGGGCCACCGTGCTGTTCGCCACTCGGGGGCAGGCCGAGGGCGAGTCGGAGACGATCGCGCACCTCGGTTTCCGCGTCGGCCAGCACCTCGGCGGGCGGTGCCCCCGCGATGCTGCCGCGCAGCACCGTGACCGTGACACCGACCGCGGTGTCCAGCGTCCACATCGTCATCCCCGACGCGGCGGTGATCGCCACGCGGGCGACACCGGTCGCCGCGCGGACGGTGCGTACCGGCGACACCGGCAGCACCCCTCGGCGGGTATCGGGCGACGGCACCGACCGCCGCACCAGTTCGGTGGACGGGGGTCCGTCGTCTACATCCATGTCGTCGCTACTCCAGTTCCGAAGACCAGGATGTGAGCGTATCCGGCAATGAGCCCGAGCGCGCCGCCATGGACGAAAAGCAACCATTCGTCCTGTTTGATCGCCGAGCGCAGCATGTCCACGAAGTCGTGCGGCGAAAGCGCGGACATTTGCCTGGCGATGAATTCGTTGACCTGGCGGCCCTGCTGGACGTTGAATGCCGGGTCGGCGAAGGCCATGGGCGCGATCGTCATGGCCTCGGCGGTGAGGGTGGACTGCAGCGAGTCGTATTCGCGGCTGCCGAGCATGAACTTCACCGCGGGTCTGGCCGGTCCGAGGGCTCGGTCGGCGGCCGGGCGCAGGGTGTCCTCGAGCATCTGCAGCGTGCGATCCGAGCGCGGGCCGTTGAGCAGTTCGTCACCGATATTGGCGACGGTGAGCACCTCGGTCGAGACCAGAGCCGCGTAGCCGGAGGTGATTTCGGGCTGACGCTTGATGAGCAGACCCTGGCGCCATGGGCACCACCACTTGGGTTCGGCGGGCGCGAAGATCATGTTCAGACCCACCCAGTTCACCACCCAGCCGATCACGATGCCGCCGAGCGGCAGCACGACCAGCGGTGAGAGCGAGGTGGTGTGCAGGGCGAGCACCAGCAGCAGACCGCAGGGCGCGCCGAAATAGAAACCGAAATTCTGCATGAACCGGAGTTCTTTGGCGCCGAGCACCTGGAACAACTGGTTGAGCAATTGCGGGCGCGCCTGGAAATAGCGGATCACCATCTGCTTCACATCGAGCAGCTGATCGATATTGGTGCCGAGTTCGATGGTGAGTTCGCGCAGAATCTCGGGCAGTTGCGAGCGCACCCGCTGGTGGATCATCTCCCTGACCTGGGTGGGCAGGTTGTACCAGAGCTGCGGATGCTCGCGGCGCAGGATGACCTCGACGATGTCGCGGATCTGCGCGTCGGCCACCTCGGCCAGGTGCTCGGCGAGTTTGTCGGGCTCGAGTTCGCGGTAGAAGTCCGAGACGCTGCCCAATTTCGACAGGCCCTTGTCGACGGCGATGCTCGCCATTTTGTCGGCGCGCGAGGGGACGATGCCCTGCCAGCCGATGCGGCCGTCGTAACTCAGCAGCGGCAATACCTGGATGCGCTTGGGCAGGTAGGGAAACACCGTGCGCAGCCCGGGCAGTTTGACGCCGTGGAACTCGAGCGGCCGGAACAGCATGAGAATGCCGGTCCAGTTGGTGATGTAACCGATGACGCCTGTGAACAACGGGATGGTCAGAATTTCGAGCAGGAGCGTCGGATGTATACCGAACACACTTTCCAGCACTACGACACCCTCCTGCCGATACCCGGTGACCACCGCCCGCACCGGCGTTCAAAAAACTAGCACCCCCGCGGCGAGGTGACCCTACTGTGAGGTACGGAACCGGGTCCATTCGCCGTGCTCCAGGCCACAGGGTAGTGTCTGAGACATCAGTCACAGAACCTGTCACGGATGCCGCACTCGGCCCACCGAGTCGGAACAATGATCAGCACCACATTTCGTGACAGGCCACAATCGAGGCGCGGGTAGGGGCGCGCGGTAGACGCACTGTGCCTGGAGCGTGGTCGGGCAATAATCTGGTGGGCGATCGTTGTCCACGGCGAGACTTCGGAGTAGGACGTTGACAGACGACAGGACCGGACAGGACCTGGCCCGTGCCGGTACCCGCGCCGTCGAGCGCAGCTCGGATGTCGAGCAGCGACAGATCAGTAACGAAGCCCGCCTGATCCGCGGCGTCTTCCGGGCCGCCGGACTGGCCGCGGGCACCGCCGTGCGCGGCAGCCAGTGGGCTGTCGGCACCACCTACGAGGTCACCAAGGAGTTGGCGCAGGCCGCGCTCGACGGTGAGTCGTCCGCCGACATCGCCGAACGCACCGGCAACGCGCTGCGTTCGATCGCCCGCAGCGCGCTCGGCGTCACCGAGGGCTCGGTGCGCGAGATCGTCAGCTACGTGCCCACCGCCAACGGTTCGGCGCAGCAGTCCCTCGCCGTCGGCCCGTACCTGCGCTCCTCGACCACCGAGGATCTGCGCCGCCGGGGCGACGCCCTGCTCGCCCGCTCGGCCGACGTCTACTTCACCGAGGACGTGCACCCCGCCTACGACCGCATCCTCGACGAGATCGCCCCCGACGAAGCGCGCATCCTGCGGTTCATGGCACTCAACGGCCCCCAGCCCGCCGTCGACGTGCGCACCAACCGCCCGCTCGGCATCGGCTCGGAGCTGGTGCAGGGCGACCTGACCTCGGTACCCGAGCAGGCGGGGGTGCGGTATCCCGACCGGGCTCGCTCCTACCTCATCAACCTCAACCGTCTCGGCCTCACCCTCACCTCCGACGACCCGGTCGTGCTCAGTCGCTACATGGTGCTCGAGGTGCAGCCGGTGGTCGAGGAAGCGCTCAAGAAGGCGGGCCGCGCGCCCAAGATCGTGCGCAAGAGCCTGCGTCTGTCGGAGTTCGGCGAGGACTTCTGCCGCACCTGCTTCACCATCGGCTAGGCCGGAGGGCCGCCTGCGCGACGGTCGCAGGTCACGCTCCGGTTTCGACAGGGGTAGCGATCGGGTACAGATACGCCTCGCGAGAGCGATCCGGTGGGATCGTGGAGAGATGGAGCAGGGGCCCGGGTCAGTGAACGCGCGTGTCGAGGAGGTCGACGTGCGTCCCGAACGCCCGGGGCCGCTGTTACCCGGGGCGGAGGAGCCGTTGGTCGCCGGTTACGGCACGGACAGCGTGATCGCCGACGACGAACAGGCCGCCGCCGAGCCCGAGCCGCCGAAGCCGCGTCCGCCCGAGCACCCCGACGACGTCACCGCCATCAGCAGACTGAAATTCCGGTACCTGCGCACGCTGGACACCAAGTCCTGGGACGAGTTCGCCGACACCCTCGTCCCCGAGGCCACCGCCACCTACAGCGAATACCTGCAGTTCGAGTCGCGCGAGGCGTTCCTCGCCTTCCTGCGCAACACCCTCGGTCCGCACGTCATCACCGAGCACCGGTGCGACCACCCCGAGATCGACGTCGACGGCGACACCGCCACCGGAACCTGGTACCTCGCCGACACCGTGCTCATTCCCGAACACAACATGTGCCTGCACGGCGCCGCGTTCTATACCGACCGCTACGTGCGCTGCGACGACGGGTACTGGCGCATCGCGCACACCGGCTACGAACGGACCTACGAGGTCGTCCTCTCGCTCAGCGACCTGCCGAGCCTGCGACTCACCGCGAGCCGCTGGGGCATGATCTCCCAGGAAGTCGCCCGGGTGGAACGCGAACCCGAGGCGTAGCCTCGCGACCCAGACAGCTAGTCTGCCGTGGCGACCAGCGGCTCGAGGGTGAGGTCCGGGTGTTCCTTCTCGATGTACTGCAACCGCCACTTGTCGCTGAACAGCGCGAGGATCGCACCGTCGGTGCGGGTGAACACCTCGACCCCGCGCTGGCGGTCCAGCTCCGGCGCCGATTCGGCATCGGTGCGCCTGGCCAGGCTGTAACCGAGGAAGTCGAGTTGGGTCTCGACATTGAACTCGGCCTGCATCCGCGCGGTGACCACCTCGAACTGCATGGGACCGACCGCGGCGAGCACCGGCGAGGCGTCACCGCGCGCGTCGTTGCGCAGCACCTGCACGACGCCTTCGGAGTCGAGCTGGTCGATGGCCTTGCGGAACTGCTTGTACTTGCCCGCGCTCTGGGCGCGCAGCGTCGCGAAGTGTTCGGGGGCGAAGCTCGGGATCGGCGGGAACTCGACCTTCTTGTCGACGAACAGGGTGTGTCCCGGTGCCAGTGCGGTCGCGTTCACCAGGCCGACCACGTCGCCGGGGTAGGCGGTGTCGACGGTGGTGCGTTCGCGGCCGAACACCGTGAGCGCGTACTTGGTCGCGAACGGGCGACCGGTCTGGGCGTGCGTGACGACCATGCCGCGCTCGAACTCACCCGACACGATCCGCATGAACGCCAACCGGTCGCGGTGGGCGGTGTCCATACCCGCCTGCACCTTGAACACCACCGCGCTGAACGGGTCGTCGGTCGCACGGTCCTTGCCGGTCACGTCGGCGCGGGAGCCGGGCGCTGGCGCCAACGCGACCAGCGTCTCCAGCAGTTGGCGCACACCGAAATTCAGCATCGCCGAGGCGTAGATGACCGGCGAGGTCTGCCCGGCGAGGAACAGTTCCTGGTCGTGGTCCTGTCCGGTGGCCGAGAGCAGTTCGCTCTCCTCGGCGGCGGTGGTCCACGCCTCGCCCTCGCGCGCCTCGGCCTCGGCGGGCGTCAGCGACTCCTCGGGCGCGATCGTCGCGCCACCGGCGGTGCGGGTGAAGTGGATGTACTCGGTCGCCGCGCCCTCGGGTCCGCGACGCAGTAGGCCGCGGAAATCGCCCGCGATGCCGACCGGCAGGAACAGCGGGGTCGGGGTGAGGCCGATGCGTTCGCTGATCTCGTCGAGCAGTTCCAGCGGCGCCTGACCGGGACGGTCCCACTTGTTGATGACGGTGATCACCGGGATGCCGCGATGGCGGCACACCTGGAACAGTTTCAGCGTCTGCGGCTCGAGGCCCTTGGCGGCGTCGATCAGCATCACCGCGGCGTCGACGGCGGTGAGCACCCGGTAGGTGTCCTCGGAGAAATCGGAGTGACCGGGGGTGTCGACGAGGTTGATGACATTGTCGACAGTCGAACCGGCCGCGCGGTAATTGAACTGCAGCGCGGTCGAACTCACGGAGATACCGCGCGCCTTCTCCATCTCCATCCAGTCCGAGACGGTCGACTTGCGACCCGCCTTGCCGTGGATGGCACCCGCCTCGGAAATCATCTTCGCGTGCAATGCCAGCGCCTCGGTGAGCGTCGACTTACCCGCGTCGGGGTGCGAGATCACGGCGAACGTGCGCCGACGGGCCACCTCGGCGGGCAATCCGCGTGGAGTGGGTGTGGCGCTTTCTCCGGGCTCGGTCAACACACAGCTGAGCTTATTGGAGCGCTGGCGCGCTCGAGGTCGCGGCCCCTCCGGTCCCGCCGCGACGGCCTGCCCCTCCTGGAGGTCGGGGCGTGATGGTTGGGAATCGGACGTGGGAGCGGTTTCAGGTGGGCGATGTCGGTGGGGTATGGTTGTGGGGTTGTCTCGGCGAGGGTGAGTCGCACCCCGTGTGCTCACCGTGATCGACGCGGCTCGGCCTTCCTGGTCGTCCTCGTTCGTTCTTCGTCCGACGAGTAGACCAAGACCCCGGTAGATGGGTCGCCCTTGACCAGCCCGGAAGAGCCGTAGGAGCGCATCAGTCATGTCCGACGTGAACCAGATCGAAGCCGCCGTCCGTACCGAATTCGGTAAGGGTGCCGCTCGCCGTACCCGTCGCGACGGCAACGTGCCCGCCGTGCTGTACGGCCACCAGGCCGAGCCGCAGCACCTGTCGCTCAACGCCAAGGCCTTCGCCGCCATCCTGCGTGAGCACGGCACCAACGCCATTCTGAACCTCGTCGTCGACGGCAAGCAGCAGCTGGCCATGACCAAGTCGGTCGTCGTCCACCCGATCCGTCGCTACATCGAGCACGCCGACCTGCTGATCGTCAAGCGTGGCGAGCGCGTCGTCACCGACGTCCCCGTCGTCGTCGCGGGCGATGCCGCCGCGGGCACCCTGGTCACCCAGGAAGCCAACACCATCTCCATCGAGGCCGACGCGCTGAAGCTGCCCGAGACCATCGAGGTCTCCGTCGAGGGTATCGAGGCAGGCACCCAGATCCTGGCCGGTGGCATCGAGCTGCCCGCCGGTGTGACCCTCGCCGGTGACGCCGAAGCGCTCGTCATCAACGTGATCGCCGCCCCGTCGGCCGCTCAGCTCGACGAAGAGGGCGAAGGCGATGCCGAGGCGGGCGACACCCCCGCCGAAGAGACCGAGTAAGACACTCGACGGTTCGGCCGATGACCGAATCCTCCGGGCCCGCACTCGTAGTTGGGCTGGGCAACCCCGGCCCCGAATACGAGCGCACCCGCCACAATGTGGGCTTCCTGGTCGCCGACGTGCTCGCCGAGCGCGTCGGCGGCCGTTTCGCCGTGCACAAGAAGTCCGGCGCCGATCTGCTGCAGGCCCGCCTCGACGGCCGCCAGATCCTCATCGCCAAACCACGCACCTACATGAACCTGTCCGGCCGCCCCGTCGCCGCCCTCGCCAAGTTCTTCCAGGTTCCCCCCGCCCAGGTGATCGTCGTCCACGACGAACTGGACCTCCCGTTCGGCACCATCCGCCTCAAACAGGGCGGCGGCGAAGGCGGTCACAACGGCCTACGATCCATCTCCCAGGCCCTCACCACCAAGGACTACCTGCGCACCCGCATCGGCATCAGCCGCCCACCCGGCCGCCAGGACCCCGCCGACTACGTCCTCAAACCCTTCGCGGCCCCCGAACGCAAAGAGGTACCGGTGATAGTGGAGCAAGCCGCCGACGCGGTAGAGCTACTCCTGAAGGCAGGCCTGGAAACCGCCCAGAACCAACTACATTGAGCGCCCACCCGCGCTTGTGACGGTTCCCCCGAACCGCGGACCTTCCCGCAGCCGCCTCCCGGCGAGCCATCACCTGGGAGACCACCCTTCCGCATTCCCGGCCATACGGCGCTACTCGAGTCCGCCATGACCGCACTCCCAGCCCCGTACGACCC
>NZ_BDBE01000023.1 GCF_001612825.1 Nocardia caishijiensis NBRC 108228
AACAAACACAGTCCAATACCTTTGTGGTGCACAAAACCTCAAGCGTCTTCCGTGCACTGTGGTGGTGCACAAAACCTCGAGCGTGTTCCGTGCACCGTGCTGGTGCAAAACCCGAGCGTGTTCCGCACACCAAACAACCCGTCAGATCCCCCCTCGAGCCCCGTCAACCCCCACCCCTCAACGCAAATGAACCGCCGTAGCCGTCCGCCGAAGCTTCCCCGAAGAAGTCTTGGGCAACGCCCCAGGCCCGAGAATGGCAACAGTCCGAGGCCGCACCCCCACCTCAGCGAACACCTCGTGCACAATCTCCCGTTCGATCCGCTTCACCTCATCCGGCACCTGGTGATCATTGGATTCGACCACCACAGCGAAACTCTCCCGCTTATCGCCCGCGTCCAACCGCACCGCCACCGCGTTCCCCGGCCGAACTCCCGCCACCCGCAACGCGGCCCGCTCGATATCGGTCGGGTAGATGTTGCGCCCACCCATGATGATGACGTCCTTCATCCGCCCGCACACCACGATGAGACCGTCGTCGGTGAAGTAGCCGATGTCGCCGGTGTCGAGCCACCCGTCGGCATCCTGCGCGGGCCGGAACCCGTCGACGGTCACGTACCCCGAAGTGACAGCGGGCCCACGCAATTCGATGACGCCAACCGTGCGCACCGGCAGCGTCTGACGTTCGTCGTCGACCACGCGGCCCTCGAGATCGTCGACCAGGTGGCCGAGGGTGGGCAGGCGGCGTGGCGTGCCGTGATGGCCGTCCTCGGCGACCGGCACCGCCTTGCCGACGGCCTCGAGCAGATCGGCGTCGACGATGTCGAGCACCATGCCGTGGCCGGGGTCGGGAATCGACACGGCGAGGGTGGTTTCGGCCATGCCGTAGACGGGGGTGAGGGCGGACGGGTTGAGCCCGAACTGTTTTCCGGCCTCGGCCAGCGTGGTCATCGTGTCGGGGTCGACTGGTTCGGCACCGTTCCACATGTACCGCACGCTGGACAAGTCCATGCTGCCCGGTTCGGCTTGGCGCAGCCTGCGGGCCAGCAGTGAGTACGCGAAATTCGGTGCGGCGGTCACGGTTCCGCGGTACTTGTCGATGAGTTCGGCCCACAGCAGTGGTCGGGCGAGGAAGTCGAGCGGGGTCACGCACACCACTTCGGCGCCGAACTGCATGGGCACGCTGAGGAAGCCGACCATGCCCATGTCGTGGAACAGCGGCAGCCAGCTGATCATCACGTCGTCGTCGGTCTGGAACTTGACGCGATTGAACATCGCGTAGGCGTTGACGTAGAAGTTGCCGTGGGTGATGCGCACGGCCTTGGGTGAGCCCGTCGACCCGGAGGTCAACTGCTGCAGGGCGATATCGGTCTCGGTGGTCGGCACCGGGTCGGTGTCGGCGCCCTCGACCAGTTCGGCCACCTTCACCACCGCGATCCCGCGTTCCCGCAGCACCGGTTCGGCGGCGGCGAACGGCTCGCCGAGCACAACGGCTTTCGCCTCGATCATGTTCAGCACCGTCTCGGTGTCGCGTACCCAGACCGCGAGGTCGGTGCGTGGGGTCGGCTGGTGCAGCATGGTGATCGAGGCGCCACGCATCCAGATCCCTTGGCACACAGGGGCGATGTCGACCGGCAGCCCGGCGAGCACGCCGACGGCATCGCCGTGCCCGATTCCGGCGGCCGCGAGACCGCCCGCCATCCGCCGCGCCTGGCGATGGATCTCCCCCCAGGTCTGCCGAAGCGGTTCCTCGGGTTCTCCGGTGACCAGCCCACGCGGGCTGGACAGCGCTGTGGCAAACATTTCGTCGGTGAACCTGCTCAACGTCGGACTCCCTTTACGCCAACGATCGGTTACGGCCGTGCTCCCAACAGATCCCGCCCCGTGATTTCGGTGTCGATCCCAATTGCCCCCGGGTACCCCTGTGTGAACACGATAGCCGTTGTCTCCGACAGCTCTGTCCACACCGGGGTAATTGTTTGCCCGAGGCCGCGAGCCGACGGCGTCGGCGCCCGGTCAGCGCGATGTCAGGGTCGCCAGGGTGGCGACGAAGCGGTCGAGATCGGAGCGGCTGACGAAGTAGTGCGGTGAGGCGCGCAGGATGGCGGGGATGCCACGCTCGCTCATGTCGAGCAGCGACGAGGTGGCACGGCTGACGGTCACGGTGATCGCGTGTTCGGCGAGCCGGTCGCGCAGCTGGTCCGGATCGTGGCCGTCGACGGTGAACGAGACGATGCCGCTGTGTTCGGTGCCGAGATCACGCACGGTGACCCCCGGCAGCTCGGCCATCGCGGTGCGCAGGTACTGCGCGCCCTCGGCCACCGCCGCGTAGGCCTCGGCGGGCCCGAGCTCGAGCAGGTAGTCCACGGCGGCGCCGAGGCCGAGGCGGGCGGCCACATCGCATTCCCAGAATTCGAAGCGCTGGGCTCCGTCGGCGAGGCGGTAGTCGGTGGGGCCGGTCCAGGTGGCGCTGTGCAGGTCGAGTCGGGCGGGTTCCATCGTGTGCGCCAGTTCGTCACGCACGTACAGGAATCCGGTGCCGCGTGGACCGCGCAACCATTTGCGCCCGGTGGCCGACAGGGCGTCGACGCCCAGTTCGACGACATCGATCGACAACTGGCCGATCGATTGGCAGGCGTCGAGCAGAACGAGCGCCCCGGCCTGTTTGGCGATGCGAGCGGCTTCGGCGACCGGATTCACCAGCCCACCGTTGGTCGGCGCGTGCTGCAGCGAGACCAGCCGGACGCGCTTGTCGAGCATGTTCGCCAGTGCGGTGGTGTCGAGGCGGCCGGTGTCGTCGCTGGGAATGCGCTCGACGACCGCTCCGGTCGCGGCGGCACGTTGCAGCGCGCCGATGGCGTTGCTCGCGTAATCGGCGCCGGAGATGAGCACTCGGTCACCGGGGCGCAGCGGCACCGAGTAGGCGAAATCCGCCCATGACCTGGTGGCACTGTCGTTGAGCGCGATGGTGTCCGGGGTGGCGCCGATCAGGGTGGCGATGGAGGTCTTCACGGCGGCGAGGTCGTCGAGCCGTTCATTTGCCGCACGGTAGCCACCGATGTCGGCTTCGCGGCGCAGATGGGCGATCACGGTGTCGGTGACGACGCGTGGCGGCAGGGACGAGCCCGCGCTGTCGAGGAAGATTTTGCCGTCGGCGAGGCCCGGCGTGGCGGCGGTGATTGCGGCGAGATCAAGCATGGCGACGACCCTAGCGCCGATCGATGTTCGGCTTCTGGTCACTTTTTCTGTCGGTGACCCTCGCTACCCTGGAGACAACGACATGCGCCGAGCCCCGGCGGCGCTCACCACGTGGAGGTTGGCATGGCGGTCACCCTGGAACGTTCCTCTTGGCCCGATTCCGCCTGCGACCAGGGCGGACTGTCCTCCCGGGCAGCGGCCGAGGCCTACGTGGGCGGGGTCTGTTTCAAGCTCGGTCCACCCACTCTGATCGGTGCCGAACTCGAATGGCTCACCGCGGGCCCGACCGGCGCCCGCCCCACCCTCCACCAGCTGACCTCGGCCCTCGGGCCCCACGCTCCCACCTCCCTCGCGCCTGCCTCACCCGCCTTTCCCCTGCCCGGTGGCAGCGCCGTGACCATCGAACCCGGTGGTCAGATCGAACTCTCCAGCGCGCCCTTCGCCGATCCCATGGAGCTCACGCGACAGTTGCGCGCAGATGCGGCCCGTTTGCGGGAGCTGCTCGCCACCAGCGACATCACCGTCACCGCCGCGGCCGCCGACGCGCACCGCCCGGCCGAGCGGCTGCTCCGGCTGCCCCGTTACGCGGCGATGGAGCGGGCGTTCGCCGGAATCGGCCCGTTCGGTGCGCTGATGATGTGCAATACCGCCGCCACCCAGGTCAGCGTCGACGCGGGCGCCGACGCCGCGCAGGTGCGTGCCCGCTGGACGGCGCTCTACGTCCTCGGTCCCGCGCTCATCGCGGCTTTCGCCTGCTCACCCACCTTGCACGGAATTCCCTGCGGCGATTGGGCTTCCCAGCGGATGCGCACCTGGTTGCGGCTCGATCCGGCCCGCACCAGGCCGCCGGTGTCGGACTGGGCCGAGCCGATCACCTCCTACGCCCGCTGGGCCCTCGACGTGCCGCTGCTGTGCGTGCGCTGCACCGAGCCGGAGGCCGACTGGTCGCCGCCGCCCGGTGCGACCTTCGCCGACTGGCTCTCGGGCGCGCTCGACGACGAGGTCGGCCGCCGACCGACCCGCGCCGACCTCGACTATCACCTCACCACCCTGTTTCCGCCGGTCCGCGCGTCGGGCCACCTCGAGGTGCGCTACCTCGACACTCAGCCCGGCGAGTCCTGGACGACCCCGATCCACCTCTTCGACGCACTGCTCTCCACACCCGAGGTGGTCGCCGAGGCGACGGCCCTCGCCGCGCCGGTCGCGGGGGAGTGGGCGACAGCGGCGCGCTGCGGATTGCTCGACCCGCAGGTGCGCCGGGTCGCGGTGGAGGTGCTCGAGCTCGCGGCCGACCATGCCCGAACACCCGCCGCGGCACAGGAATTGGCCGATGCGGCACAGCGATGTCGCCAGGCCCGCAGCCCGGTGGACAAGCTGAACGGCACGGACGGCCCGCGATGAATCGCCGCCGCGCGCACCCCGGCCGTTGTTCGAACACCCCTGCCACCCAGCATTCTTCGGAGATCCACTCGTGACTCTTTCCGCACCCGCCGACCATGCCGACCGTGAACGCACCCGGGCGAAGATCGCCGAGGTGCTCGCCCGGGCTCGCCGTCGTACCGCACTGCTCACCGACAGTGTCGACGAAGCCGACCTCGTCGCACAGCATTCCCCGCTGATGTCGCCGCTGGTCTGGGATCTCGCGCATATCGGCAACCAGGAGGAGCTCTGGCTGGTCCGTGATGTCGGCGGTCGCGAACCGGTGCGCGGCGATATCGACGAACTGTACGACGCGTTCAAACACGCGAGGGCGAACCGCCCCGCCCTGCCGCTGCTGAACCCGGCGCAGGCGCGTGGCTACGTCGGCACCGTCCGAGAGAAGGTGTTCGATGTTCTCGAATCGAGCCCTTTACTCGGAAACCCCCTGGTGGACAATGGTTTCGCGTTCGGCATGATCGCCCAGCACGAACAGCAGCACGATGAGACCATGCTCGCCACCCACCAGTTGCGCCTCGGCGGGCCGGTGCTGTCGGCGCCACCCGCGCCGTCCGCGCCGGTGCCGGTCGGCGGTGAGGTGATCGTTCCCGCGGGCGAATTCACGATGGGTACCTCCGCCGACCCGTGGGCGCTGGACAACGAACGTCCGGCGCATCCGGTGTATGTCGAGGGCTTCGCCATCGACGTCGCCCCGGTGACCAACGAGCAGTACCTGGCCTTCATCGATGACGGCGGGTACGAGCGGCGCGAGCTGTGGTCGGAGCGTGGTTGGGCGCACCGGCAGGAGGCGGGGCTCGTCGCGCCGCAGTTCTGGGAGCGCGAGGGGAACCAGTGGAGTCGACGGGTTTTCGGGGTGCGCGGCGCGCTGCGGCCACGTCAGCCGGTCGTGCACGTGTGCTGGTTCGAAGCCGAGGCGTTCGCGCGGTGGGCGGGAAAACGCCTGCCGACCGAGGCGGAATGGGAGAAGGCGGCACGGTTCGATCCGGCCACCGGTTCGTCGCGGCGCTACCCCTGGGGTGCGGACGAGCCGAGCGAGCGCACCGCCAATCTCGGTCAGCGGCACCTGGAACCGGCGGAGGTCGGCGCGTATCCGGCCGGTGCGTCGGCAACGGGGGTGCATCAGTTGATCGGTGACGTCTGGGAGTGGTGTTCCTCCGGTTTCGAGGCCTATCCGGGGTTCCGCGCGTTCCCCTACCGGGAGTACTCGGAGGTCTTCTTCGGTGGTGACTACCGGATCCTGCGCGGCGGCTCGTTCGGCACCGACGAGGTGGCCTGTCGCGGCACCTTCCGCAACTGGGACCACCCGATCCGCAGGCAGATCTTCGCCGGATTCCGGCTGGCCCGTGACCTGCGCGAGGACGAACGCTGATGTGCAGACACCTCGGCTACGTCGGCCCGCCGGTCGCGGTCGGCGAATTGGTCTTGCGCGGAACGCATTCGCTCTACGCCCAGTCGTGGGCACCGCTGGACATGCGCGCTGGCGGCACCATCAACGCCGACGGTTTCGGCGTCGCCTGGTGGCGTCGCGCGGAGGTGGGTGTGGCCGACGTCCGTGACGCGGTGACCCGCTACCGCAACCCCGCCCCCATCTGGACGGACCCGGCCGTCGCCGAGGTGCTCGGCCAGCTGGAGTCGCGCGCCGTGCTCGCCGCCGTCCGCTCGGCGACCGTCGGCATGCCGATCGAACGCTCCGCGTGCGCTCCCTTCACCGACGACCACTGGGCATTCAGTCACAACGGTGTCGTGCCGGACTGGCGAACCACCCTCCCCGCCGTCCTCGCCGACCTCGCGCCAATCCTGAACGCGTCCGCGCGTCGCCCGGCGGCATACGGGAACGGTGTGACCGACCGGGCGCCCGAGTTCGCCTCGCCGAACGCTGCGGTCGACGCGGCGGCGTATGGGAACGGTGCGACCGACCGGGCGGCCGAGTCCGCCGTGCCGGACCCGGCGATCGACGCAGCGCATCGACCACCGGCACCCGGTCCGGCCGAGGCCGACCGGTTCGCGTCGGCCTCGGTGTTCCTGCGGGCCGAAGCTCTCACCGACGCGGCCGCGTTGTGGGTCGTACTACGCGAACTGCTGGCCGTGATCGACCCTGACGGCCCGGTCACTTCCGCAGGTGAAGCGCTGCGACTGCTGGTGAACTCGGTGCTGCGTCATCAGCCAACCGCGCGCTTGAACCTGTTGCTGGGCAACGGTTCCGAGCTCTGGGCGACCACCTGCTGGCATGCCCTGTCGGTGCTGGTCACCGACGACTACGCCGTGCTCTCCTCCGAACCGTACGACGCCGATCCACGGTGGCGACCGATCGCCGATCGTCAGCTGGTGACCGCCTCGCCCGGCCACTGCACCATCACCGCTCTGGAATTCCCCGCCTCCGAAAGGGTCCGTTCATGACCGCGCCGCTGCTGGACATCCACCTCACCGACGCCGATCTCACCGAGGCCCTGCGTTCCGACGCTCGCGCCGGGCTCACCGCCGACCCGAAGTCGCTGCCGCCCAAGTGGTTCTACGACGCGCGCGGCAGCGAATTGTTCGAGGCGATCACCGCGCTGCCCGAGTACTACCCGACCCGCACCGAGCGGGCGCTGCTGCGCGAGGTGGTCGGTGAGATCGCGGCCGCGGCCCGCGCCGACGTGCTGGTGGAGCTGGGTGCGGGGTCGGCGGCCAAGACCCGACTGCTCCTGGATGCGCTCACCGCCGTCGGGACCCTGAAAACGTATGTGCCGCAGGATGTGTCCGCATCAGCGCTGCGTGGTGCGGCGACCGAACTCGCCGCCGAGTACCCGGGTCTTTCGGTGCACGGCGTGGTCAGCGATTTCACCGACACCCTGCACAACCTGCCGAGGGGCGGGCGGCGCATGATCGCCTTCCTCGGCGGAACCATCGGTAACCTGGTGCCTGCCGAGCGTGCCGAGTTCCTGACGGGCATCCATGAGGTTCTCGAACCCGGTGAGCTGCTGTTGCTCGGCGCGGGCCTGGTGGTCGACCCCGAGATCGTCGTCCCCGCCTACGACGACGCCGCGGGGGTCACCGCCGAGTTCAACCGCAATGTCCTGCACGTCCTCAACCAGCGCCTGTCCGCCGATTTCGAGCCGGACAAGTTCGAGCATGTCGCGCTCTGGGATCCGGCGAACGAGTGGATCGAGATGCGCCTGCGCGCCACCGAGGCCACGACCGCCACGGTCACCGATCTCGGTCTCACCGTCGACTTCGCCGAGGGCGAGGAGATGCGCACCGAGATCTCGGCCAAGTTCCGCCCTGAAGGCTTGGCTGCCGAACTCGACACGGCCGGTTTCACCCCCACCCACACCTGGACCGACGCCGACGACCGCTTCACCCTCGTGCTGGCCGAACGCCGCTGACCCGAGCGACGAGCTGTCGCCCCTGCCGCAGGCGGGCGGGAGCTCCGAGCGCCCGGGTTACACGGGCGATTCGAGTCGGCCGCAGGTGTCGACCGAGTCGTTTGCCGGGTCGGGACGTCGCCTAGAGGTCGAGTTCGTCGGCGAGACCCTCGCCGCTGATCAGGTTCTCGTCTCCGTCGAGGTCGGCGTTGTCGAGGGAGTCCTCGTCGAAGGCGCGGACGGCGGCCTCCTCGGCGGGGCGCTCGTCCTCTTCCCCTTCCTCGCGGCGGGCGCCGCCCTCGGTCCACTCCTCGGACAGTTCCTCGTCGATGCCGAGGAAGCCGTCGTCGTCGGCTTCGCGATTGCGGATGACGTAGTCGGCGGGCGGGTCCTCGACATTGCGTTCGTATTCGATGATGTCGTCGGCCTGATCGTCATCGCCCATGTCCATGTCCAGCGGTTCACGGCTCATGAGGCCAGTATCGGCCGGTGCGCCGACCGGTGCCAGGACGCCACGCCAGTGCGGATCAGTCGACGCCTTCGAGGACCGCGGCCAGCCATTCGACGAGTGGGCGCAGTTCGTTCCAGGCGCGCCGGACCTCGGTCACAGCGGCGGGGGTCTCCAGCCAGTCGGGTGCGCCGTGCTCGCGGCGGACGATCAGCGACTTGTGGCGCAGCAGCGCGAGACGCGGATGGTCGGCGGGATAGCCCTTGGGTCTGGTCTTGAGCTGTTCGCCGCCGAGGACGTAACCCGCGGCCGTGATCGTGGCCAGGATGTGTTCGAGCTCGCGGCCGCGCACGTCGTTGTCGATGGTGGCGCGCAGGGCGGCCAGGGCGCTCGGTTCGGGCCGGAAGCAGCCGCCGCCGACGGACAGTCCGGCCGCGCTGATCTGCACGTACCAGCCGACTCCCGGCGCGAGATGCACGACTGCGCCCTGATGAGTCTTGTACGGGGTCTTGTCGGCGGAGAATCGCACGTCACGGTAGGGCCGGAAAACCCTGGCCTCGCCGAACTCCGCCGTCAGTTCGGCGGTCAGCGCGACCATCGGCGCCCGCACCGCGTCGTCGTAGGTCTGCTTGTGCGCCGTCCAGAAGGCCTTGGAGTTGTCGGCCTCGAGATCCTCGTAGAAATCGAGACCGGCCAGGGGGAAACCGGTGAAAGCGTTCATCGTGCGTGCGGTTCTCAGTTCTGTGACGGGATGATGTCGGCGTCGAAGAAGAACACCCGGATCGCCAGCCCCGCGAGCAACGCGAACAGCGCCGCCACGGCCGACCAGTTACCGAGCGGCTCACCTTTCTTGTTCCCGTACAGCCCAGCCGCTATCCCGAGCACGCCGAAGATGATCGGGAAGAACAGCAGGGCGATCACGGCGAACACGAACGCCACCGTCGACCAGGTTTTACCCTCGGGCGCCTCGGCCTCGGCGTCGGTGTCCCCGACCGGCAACCCGCCGTAGGAGACCTCGGGCCGACCCGGATACCTGGCCTCGTGCGCCCCGTGGGACGGCTCGACCGGCTCATCGGACAGCGAATACGACACCTCGGGCCGCTCCGGCTTGGCATGCCGAGGCCGATACTCGCCGCCCCCGGATTCGGATTCCTGCGATGCACTCATCGAGACCTCCCAGATCGGGCTATCGCGGGGCTACCGTCTCCAGTATCACCCAACAAGAACCCGACCTCGGACATCGACAACTGATTTCGTGAGCACATGGGTAACTCACCGGGTACGAGCTGACCCACCCACCTCACGAAGCTTGCCGCGTCCCCGACTCAACCCCGCGCCTGAATCTGGCCAAAAGACGCGGGGAGGCGGAACAGCTCAAGCGTTGCCGTTGAACAAGCCGGTGACGGAGCCGTTTTCGAAGACCTCGCGGATCGTGCGAGCCAGCAGCGGCGCGATCGACAGCACCGTCAGCGTCGGGAACTTCTTCTCCTCGCTGATCGGGAGCGTGTTCGTGATGACCACTTCCTTGGCACCGCAGGAGGCCAGCCGCTCGGCGGCCGGGTCGCTGAGCACACCGTGGGTGGCCGCGATGATGACATCGCCCGCGCCCGCTTCCTTGAGCACCTTCACCGCGCCCGCGATGGTGCCACCGGTGTCGATCATGTCGTCGATCAGCACGCAGGTGCGGCCTTCGACGTCACCGACGACGCGGTTGGACTTCACCTGGTTGGGGACCAGCGGGTCGCGAGTCTTGTGGATGAACGACAGCGGCGTGCCGCCGAGGGCGTCGGCCCACTTCTCGGCGACCTTCACGCGACCGGCGTCGGGGGAGACCACGGCCAGGTTGTCCGACGGGTAGTTGGTGCGGATGTACTCCGAGAGCTGCACCAACGCGTGCATGTGATCGACCGGGCCGTCGAAGAAGCCCTGGATCTGATCGGTGTGCAGGTCGACGGTGATGATGCGGTCGGCGCCTGCCGTCTTGAGCAGGTCGGCGACGAGGCGGGCGGAGATGGGCTCGCGGCCGCGGTGCTTCTTGTCCTGGCGCGCGTACGGGTAGAACGGCAGCACGGCGGTGATGCGCTTGGCCGAACCGCGCTTGAGCGCGTCGATCATGATGAGCTGTTCCATCAGCCACTGGTTCAGCGGCGCCGGGAAGCTCTGCAGCACGAAGGCGTCGGAGCCGCGCACCGACTCCTCGAACCGGACGAAGATCTCGCCGTTGGCGAACTCGCGCGCGGTCTGCGGGGTGATGTCGACATCGAGTTCCTTGGCGACCTGCTCGGCAAGCTCAGGATGGGACCGGCCTGCGAAGAGCATCAAGTTCTTCTGATTGTCGATCGAGAACGCGGTCACTGCTGGTTGCCATCCTTTTGCTCGATTGCCTTGTTCGACGTCTCGTCTGCTGCGATGGCTTCCGCCGCCGCGCGTGCCGCAGCGGTTCCTGGACGGTAACGCTGCACCCAGTTCTCAATGGTGCGCTGTGGTCCACCCGACACGGCAAGTGCCCCCGGTGGAACGCTCCTGCGCAGTACAGTACCCGCACCCGTATAGGCGCCGTCACCCACGGTGACCGGAGCGATGAACATGGTGTCGCTGCCGGTGCGCACATGGGAACCGACCACGGTGTGGTGCTTGTTCACCCCGTCGTAGTTCACGAAAACGCTGGACGCGCCGATGTTGCTGTACTCGCCGATCGTCGCGTCACCGACGTAGGTCAGGTGCGGCACCTTGGAGTGCGCGCCGACCGTCGCGTTCTTGGTCTCGACGAACGCGCCGAGCTTGCCTTCCTCGCCGAGCACCGTGCCGGGACGCAGGTAACTGAACGGGCCGACGTTCGCGCCGTCGCCGATTTCGGCCTGCTCGCCGTGGGTGCGCACCACCTTGGCACCCGCGCCGACGATCACATCGGTGAGCGTGGTGTCGGGGCCGATCTCGGCGTCCTCCCCGATGTGGGTCTCGCCGAACAGCTGGGTGCCGGGGCGGAGCACCGCGTCGCGCCCGATCCGCACGCTCGCGTCGACCCAGGTGGTGGCCGGATCGATGACGGTGACGCCCGCGCGCATGTGCCGTTCCAGGATGTACCGGTTGAGCGTGGCACCGGCCTGCGACAGCTGCACCCGGTCGTTCACCCCGGTGACCTTGTTCGAGTCGACCAGCCGGGCGCCGTGCACCGGGTGCCCGGCCTCGCGGGCCAGCCGCAGCACGTCGGTGAGGTAGAGCTCGTGCTGGGCATTGGCCGTGGACAGCCGCCCGATCATGGTGCGAAGCACGGCGGCGTCGAAGGCGTAGACGCCGGAATTGACCTCTTTGATCTTGGCCTGGGCCGGGGTCGCGTCGGCGTGCTCCACGATCTCGGCGACCTGACCGTCGTCGTCGCGCACGATCCGGCCGTAACCGTTCGGGTCGTCGGGGACGAAGGTGAGCACGGTGACCGCCGGTCGTTCGGCGTAGCTGCGGTGCTCGTCGAGCAGGGCGCCGAGGGTGTGCCCGTCGAGCAGCGGCACATCGGCGGAGGTCACCAGCAGATCACCGGTGAAATCGGCGGGCACGGCCTCGAGCGCGCACTGCACGGCGTGGCCGGTGCCGAGCTGCTGTTCCTGTACCGCGCAGACGATTTCGCGTCCGAGTTCCTTGCCGACCTCGGCGACGGCGGCCCCCACCTTGTCGCGATCGTGCCCGACGACGGTGATCAGATGCGTGGGGTCGATCTCCGCCGCGGCGTGCAGCGCGTGCGAGAGCATCGAGCGTCCCGCGAGCGGATGCAGCACCTTCGGGGTCTTCGACCGCATTCGCGTCCCAGCCCCTGCTGCGAGAACGACGACGGCGGTCTGCGGTGGCATGGATCTCCCTCGGCTGCCGATCAGCGAGTGTGCTGTGGCGGGTTCGGTCGGTCGGTGATGGGGTGCGGGCCGACGATACGTCACTGTGCCCGTGTGTGCTCCGCCGCCAGGACTCGAACCTGAACTATCTGAACCAAAATCAGAGGTGCTGCCATTACACTACGGCGGATCGCCACACCAGTGGGCTGCCAGAGCCCACCACTGTGCTACGGCACGGCCATGATCCTCGCATAGCGGCCCGCCTCTCCGCGAATTTTGGCTTGTCCGCCACTCCGCGAATTTGGCCGGACTCAGGTGCGTGGAGAGTTGGGAACGCGGCAAGCGTGCGGAAGTGGCCTGGTCAGCCGGTACCCGACGAGTTGCCCATGTGCTCGCGAGATCAGTCGTCGGCAGGGTGGGGATGTGGTGGCGTCGTGTGGTCTGAGACAGTTGGGGGTGGTGGGTCCGGTAGGTGGTGGAGAGGCAGGGAAGTTGTCTTCTAGTGAACCGGGGCGTGTTGCCAGACCGAGGATGACGGGGACGCAGCGGCGTCAGCAGTTGATCGAGATCGGTCGCGCGTTGTTCGCCGAACGGGGGTACGACGCCACGTCGATCGAGGAGATCGCGCAGCGGGCGCAGGTGTCCAAGCCGGTGGTCTACGAGCATTTCGGGGGTAAGGAAGGGCTCTACGCGGTGGTGGTCGACCGCGAGATGTCGATGTTGCTCGACATGGTCACCTCCTCGCTCACCCAGAACCGTTCGCGGTTGCGGCTCGAGCAGGTGGCGCTCGCGCTGCTCACCTACATCGAGGAACGCACCGACGGCTTCCGCATCCTGGTGCGTGACCAACCCGCCCCGAATGCCGACGGCCGGTACTCGAGCCTGCTCAACGAGGCCGTCAACCAGGTGGCGCACATCCTCGCGGGCGACTTCGGTCGCCGCGATCTGGACACCAGTCTCGCCCCGCTCTACGCCCAGGCGCTCGTCGGCATGGTCTCGACAGCGGCCACCTGGTGGCTCGACGAGCGTGACCCACCGAAGGAAGTGGTCGCCGCGCATCTGGTGAATCTGTGCTGGAACGGTTTGAGCCACTTGGAAGCCGAACCGGGTCTCAGCTCCGAATGGAATACGAACATCGCGGGACCCAAGCCGGGGTAACCGGTCGATAGCGCCCGTGCCGGAAGCGAATCCAGGATTCGGGTGCCCCCGAAGGGTCTGGTGGTACGGTTCACCCATCCTTTTGGGTGCTGCCGGGCGGTATGTCGATCAACTTCGGGATGTCGGTCTACTTCAGGATGGCTGGATTATTGGATGACAGGCGGATCTGATGGCTAGGCAAGCGCGCGCGGAGATCACCCGCGACTCCGTCCTTGCTGGCGCTGCCGATGTCTTTCTCCGTTTGGGCTACGCCAACGCGAGCCTCAGCGAAATCATCGCGCAGTCCAATGTGACCAAGGGTGCCTTGTACTTTCACTTCGGCTCCAAGGAGGAGCTGGCGCGGGCGGTGGTCGATCAGGGCAACGAACGGCTCATCGGGTCGTGTCAGGGCTTCTTCGATTCCCGGGTGCCCGCGCTCGAGGCGTGTATCGGCATCACCTACGTGGTTGCCGACCTGTCGATGAACGATCCGATGGTCGGTGCGATGCTCAAGCTCACCCATCAGATCGGTGACTATCGCGGCGCCCAGGGCGACAACATCGCCAAGACCTGGGGCGAGACGTACCGGGTGCTGTCGGAGCGCGCGATCTCCCAGGGCGACCTGCTCGCCGATCTCGACGCCGAGGTGGTCGGGCTGCTGTTGCAGGAGCTCACCGCCGGTGTGCACATCGTCGCGGTCGGCACCGAGGCGATGGACCAGATGGCCACCCGGATGGAACGGGCCTGGTACTTCCTGTTGCCCTCGATCGTTCCGCCCGAGAAGCTGTCGTATTTCCGGGAGTTCGCGGCGCGCAGGTTGCGCCGCTACGTGGTCTAGACGCTGCGGTCGGTGGCGAGCACGGCCCGCACGTCCGCGTCGGCGCCACTCGCCGCGATCCGCACCTCGTCGCGGCCGAAGGCGTGCAGCAGCAGTTCCGACGGCTGCCCGGTGAGCACCACCGCGTCGCCGGTGCCCGCGTGCGCGGTGATCCGCTCGCCCGCCGGGGTGGCCAGAACCAGCGGCGCCGGTGACTTGCGATAGTTCGCCCGGGCGACCGCGCGCAGTGCCCGCCACAGCCGCGCCTCGTCGGCCTCGGCCAATTGCCTTGGTTCCCAACCGGGTTCGCCACGGCGGATGTCCTCGTGATGGATGAACATCTCGGTCAGGTTCGCGATCGCGTCGACCGGGCGCAGCGGCGACCACAGCGGTGGTCCGGTGCGGATCTGCTCGGCGAGCACCGGGAACGGGCGCTGCCGGATCTTGGCCTGCTGCTTGTCGAGATAGCCGGACAGGGGCTTCAGCAGGATGCCGAGCGCGGCGTCGGGCCTGCGTTCGCGCACCACCAGGTGGGCGGCGAGGTCGTAGACCGTCCAGGTGCCGCACAGCGTCGGTGCGTCGGCGCCCGCCGCGAGCGCCGACTGGACAAGGGCGTGCCGTTCACGTTGAGCCAGACTCACGCCTGCGACCCTACGCCGAGGCGGCGGTGTCTCGCCCAGCTCGGGAGATGTCGGAGCCGGTGACTAGACTTCGTTACGTCCTCCTCGACCATCCCGTCTGCGCATTCAGGAGCGTTCATGTCCTCCCTTCGTCCCCCGCTCGCCGGTCTGGTCGAGGCGGCTGGGGGTGATGCCGCGCTGCGGACGGTGGCCGATCTGGTGGGCAAGTCCGGGGTGGAGCTGGTGGCCCCCTCGGCGGTACGGGCGTTCGTCGCGAGCACCGTGGCCGCCCAGCGGCCGCTGGTCGTCGTCACGGCGACCGGCCGTGAGGCCGACGACCTGACCGTCGAGCTGGCCGAGATGCTCGGCGCCTCGGTGGCGATGTTCCCGTCCTGGGAGACGCTGCCGCACGAACGCCTCTCGCCGGGCGCCGACACGGTCGGACGCAGGATGGAGGTGCTGCGCAGGCTGGCCAACCCCGATGATCCCGTCTACCCGGAACCGCTGCGCGTGGTGGTCACCACGGTCCGGTCGCTGATGCAGCCGATGACGGCGGGCCTCGGCGATATCGACCCCATCGTGTTGCGGGTCGGTGAGGACCACGATTTCGAGGCCCTGCTCGCGCGGCTGGTCGAGTTCGCCTACACCCGCGTCGACATGGTCGGCAAGCGTGGCGAGTTCGCGGTGCGCGGCGGCATCCTCGACCTGTTCCCGCCGACGGCGGATCATCCTGTGCGCGTGGAGTTCTGGGGTGACGAGGTCACCGAACTCCGCCCGTTCTCGGTGGCCGATCAGCGCTCCATCGACGATCTCGGCGTCGAGGTGGTGGTGGCCCAGCCGTGCCGGGAGCTGCTGCTCACCGAGCCGGTACGGGAACGTGCCGCCGCGGTGGCGGTCGACAATGCCGCCGACGCCGCGCTGGTCGAGATGCTCGACAAGATCGCCGAGGGCATCCCCGTCGACGGCATGGAGGCGCTGCTTCCCGTCCTGGCCCCCGGCCAGCTCAGCCTGCTCACCGAGTCCCTGCCCGAGGGCACCCACCTGGTGCTGTGCGACCCGGAGAAGATCCGCACCCGCGCGGCCGACCTGGTGCGCACCGGCGAGGAATTCCTCGAGGCATCCTGGACGGCGGCTTCCTTCGGCAGCGATGCCCCGCTGGGCGCGCACGGCCTCGACCTGGCCGCCTCCGGCTACCGTTCGCTGCCCGAACTGCGCGGCAGCGCGGACGAACTCGGCCTGCCCTGGTGGACGCTGAGCCCACTCAGCTCCGGCGACCCGGTCGAGGTGAACCTGCCGGTGCTCGCGGGGCCGACCGCACGCGGGTCGGAGGAACTGGTCGCGACCATCTTCGCCTCGCTGCGCGCGCACGTGGCGACCGGTGGGCGCGCCGTCGTCGTTGTCACCGGGCACGGCACCGCCCAGCGCGTGCTGGAGCGCCTCGGTGAGGCCGAGGTGCCCGCCGCGCTGCTGCCGCCCGGTGCGGTGCCGGAGCCGGGTGTGGTCGGTGTGCTGTGCGGTTCGCTGCACGACGGCGTGATCTTCGACGACGCGGGCCTGGTCGTCGTCGCCGAGTCCGACCTCACCGGCAACCGGGTCACCGCCCCGACCGAGGGCAAACGGCTGCCCGCCAAGCGTCGCAACCAGGTCGACCCGCTCGCGCTGTCGGCCGGTGACATGGTCGTGCACGACCAGCACGGCATCGGCCGGTTCGTCGAGATGATCGAGCGCACCGTCGGCGGTGCCCGCCGCGAATACCTGGTGATCGAGTACGCGCCGAGCAAGCGCGGTCAGCCCGGCGACCGGTTGTTCGTGCCGATGGAGTCGCTCGACCAGCTCTCCCGCTATGTCGGTGGCGAGCTGCCGAGCCTGTCCAAGCTCGGCGGTTCGGACTGGGCCAACACGAAACGTAAGGCGCGCAAGGCCGTTCGCGAGATCGCGGGCGAGCTGGTGCAGCTCTACGCCGCCCGTCAGGCCGCGCCGGGACACGCCTTCGGCCCGGACACCCCGTGGCAGCAGGAAATGGAGGACGCCTTCGCGTTCACCGAGACCGTCGACCAGATGACCGCCATCACCGACGTGAAAGCCGACATGGAGAAGCCGGTCCCGATGGACCGGGTGGTCTGCGGCGACGTCGGCTACGGCAAGACCGAGATCGCCGTTCGTGCGGCATTCAAGGCGGTGCAGGACGGCAAGCAGGTGGTGGTCCTCGTCCCGACCACCCTGCTGGCCCAGCAGCACCTGCAGACCTTCACCGAGCGGGTCGCGGGGTTCCCGGTGACGGTGAAGGGCCTGTCGCGCTTCACCGACGCGGCCGAGTCCAAGGAGATCATGGCCGGAATGGCCGACGGGTCGGTCGACATCGTGGTCGGCACCCACCGCCTGCTGCAGACCGGCGTGCGCTGGAAAGACCTCGGCCTGGTGATCGTCGACGAGGAACAGCGCTTCGGTGTGGAACACAAGGAGCACATCAAGGCGCTGCGCACCCACGTCGACGTGCTCACCATGTCGGCCACCCCGATCCCGCGCACCCTGGAGATGAGTCTGGCCGGCATCCGCGAGATGTCGACCATCCTCACCCCGCCCGAGGAACGTCACCCGGTGCTCACCTACGTGGGCGCCTACAACGACAAGCAGGTCACCGCCGCCATCCGCCGCGAGCTGATGCGCGACGGCCAGGTGTTCTACGTCCACAATCGGGTGTCCTCGATCGACAAGGCCGCCAAGAAGATTCGCGATCTGGTGCCCGAGGCGCGGGTGGTCGTCGCGCACGGGCAGATGAACGAGGACCAGCTCGAACGCACCGTGCAGGGCTTCTGGCAGCGCGAATACGACGTGCTGGTGTGTACGACGATCATCGAGACCGGTCTCGACATCTCCAACGCCAACACCCTGATCGTGGAACGCGCCGACTCCCTCGGCCTGTCGCAGCTGCACCAGTTGCGCGGCCGGGTCGGCCGTTCGCGCGAGCGCGGGTACGCCTACTTCCTGTACCCGCCGGAGAAGCCGCTCACCGAGACCGCCTACGACCGGTTGGCGACCATCGCCCAGAACTCCGATCTCGGCGCCGGTATGGCGGTGGCGATGAAAGACCTCGAGATCCGTGGCGCGGGCAATGTGCTCGGTGCCGAACAGTCCGGTCACGTGGCCGGTGTCGGTTTCGACCTGTACGTGCGCCTGGTCGGTGAGGCCGTCGAGGCCTACCGGGCGGCGGCCGACGGCAAACCGATCGTCACCGAGGAGACCAAGGAGGTGCGCATCGACCTGCCGGTGGACGCGCACATCCCGCCCGACTACATCGCCAGCGACCGGCTGCGACTCGAGGCGTACCGCAAACTCGCCTCCGCACAGGACGATTCGGCGCTGGCCGCCGTCGTCGAGGAACTCGTCGACCGGTACGGGCCGGTGCCGGTGGAGGTCGGCAGGTTGGTGTCGGTGGCCAAGCTGCGGCTGCTGGCGCGCGAGTACGACGTATCCGAGATCGTGGTCACCGGTTCGACCCTGAAGATCGCCCCGCTGAACCTGCCCGACTCGAAACAGTTGCGGCTCAAGCGGATCTACCCCAGTGCCACGTACCGCGCGGCCAGCGGGCTCGTGCAGCTGCCGTTGCCGCGCGTCACCGACAGCGTCGGCGCCGACCGGGTGCGCGATGTCGCGGTGCTGCAATACGTCGCCGACCTGCTGCTGGTCCTCGACGGCAAACCGCAGGGCATGGTCGATCTCTCGGTGGCCACCGAGGCGAGCGTATGAGCGAGGCACAGGAAGCGGCCGACACCGCCGTGGTCGCCGCGGGCCTGGCCGAGGCCGTGCGGGTGATGGACCGGCTGTGGCACTTCGGCGGCTGGGAAACCACCCAGACCCACGACTCACTGCGCCCCTACCTGCTCGAGGAGACCTACGAACTGCTCGACGCCATCGGCTCCGGCGACTACGAGACCATCAAGGAGGAACTGGGCGACCTGCTGCTGCAGGTGCTGTTCCACTCCCGGATCGCCGAGGCCGCAGGCGAATTCACGGTCGACGAGGTGGCCGCCGCGCTGGTCGACAAACTCGTCCACCGCAGCCCCCACCTGATCGAAGCCGACCTACCGCCCGGAATCTCCGTGGCCGAGAAGATCGCGGCGCAGGAAAAGGCTTGGGAGGAACGCAAATCCGAGGAGAAGTCGAGGCGCTCCTGCCTCGACGGCATCGCCATGGCCCAGCCAGCGCTCGCCCTGGCCGAGAAGATCCGATCCCGCGCCGCCCGCGCGGGCCTACCGGACGACCTCGTCCCCGCCACCCTGCGCACAGTCGACCTCGGTGGTCCGGATTCCGCCGAGGAGCGCCTGCGCAAGGCCACTCTCGACTTCGCCGCGGCCATCCGTGCGGCCGAGGACGCGGCAGAAACGGCGCGTACGGAGCGGTTACCGCTCACCGCCGACGACTGGCGTGGCCACTGGCCGCGCTGACCACAGGTGACGCCGCGAGACCGGTTCCGGCGCACCAGCGAAGAGGGTGTCAGTTACCTGATGGCTAACGATCTTGGTCGGGTGAATGCCCGATGATCGCTGCCGAGACGTTAGCGGCAAGTGGCACAGCGCTTTAGACTCGGTGGCGAGCTCGTGGCCCGCAGCGGGCGGGGCTGTCCGACGATCGTCGAGGTGAGGTAGATGGCTACAGAAGTCGATCCGGTGGAAAACGACGCGTTGACGGACCATCCCGAACTCGACGTGTTGCCGGTGTGGCCGCAGGAAACCATCGCGGTCTTCGTCACCACCGACAGCGGTCCGCACGCCATTCCCGTGTCCTGGCCGGTCCGTGCGGGTGACCGCCGGATCTTCATCAGCCTGCGCACCAATCGCGGGTCGCTGGCCCGGTTGCGGGAGCGGCCCGAGGTGGCGTTGTTGATTCTCGGTGGCGGCAATGTGGCGCTGTCGGCCAGGGGCCGGGCGAGTGTGATCGTCGAGCAGATGCCCGACGCCGAGGACTACGCCGCGGTGCGGATCGACGTCGATGTGATCGACGACCACCGTCAGTCGGCCTTCGCGGTGGACCGGGGTATCCAGCGGACGGTGCTCGACGACACCGAACTGCGCGCCCTGGAGGGCCGTGTCGAGACCTTGCGCGCCTGGGCCGAGCAGCAGCACTGAACACGATCAGGACAGAAGGGTTTTCATGAGCGTCTCACTCGCCAAGGGCGGCAATGTCTCGCTGTCGAAGCAGACCGACAACCTCACCAAGGTCGCGGTCGGCCTCGGCTGGGATGTGCGCACCACCACCGGCGCCGACCACGATCTCGATGCCAGTGCGTTGGCGACCGGGGCCAACCTGAAGGTGCTCTCGGACCAGCATTTCGTCTTCTACAACAACCTGCGTTCGCCCGAGGGCACCATCGAGCACACCGGCGACAACCTGACCGGTGAGGGCGACGGTGACGACGAGGTGATCAACGTCGACTTGGCCGCCACGCCGCCGTCGATCACGAACATCTTCTTCCCCGTGTCGATCCACGACGCGCAGGCGCGTGGGCAGTCCTTCGGTCAGATCCGCAATGCCTACATCCGGGTCACCGACGCCAACACCGGGGTGGAGCTGGCCCGCTACGACCTGTCCGAGGACGCGTCCACCGAGACCGCGATGGTCTTCGGTGAGCTGTACCGGCACAATAACGAGTGGAAGTTCCGGGCCATCGGGCAGGGATACGCGTCGGGTCTCGCGGGGATCGCCCGCGATTACGGCGTCAACATCTGACGGTCTGTGCGACGAGCGGGCGGCGGTCGTCGGACCGCCGCCCGGTCATCCTGCCTGGGTCGCGTGGACGCGGGGGAGCGGAGTCGCGTCGGCCTGGTCGAGCAGGCTGAAGTACTTGCGCAACATCAGGGCGGCCGTGGTGGCCAGGCCCGCCGTGAGGCCCCACCAGACACCCGCCGCGCCGAGGTGCAGGGGGAACGCGAACAGCAGGGCAGCGGGGATGCCGATGCCCCAGTAGCCGACGAGCGAGAGCCGGAAGCCCGCCGAGGTCTCCTTCAGGCCGCGCAGCAAGCCCGTACCGATGTTCTGGGCGGCGTCGAAGAACTGCAGCACGATGCCGATGAGCAGCAGGGTGTGGGCGATGTCGACGGTCGCGGTGTCGGAGGTGTCGAGGAAGGGCGCGAGCACCAGGTCGGGGGCGAGGACGTAGACCGCGCCGGTGACGAGGGCGAGCACGCCCGCATGACGCACCGCGAGCCAGGCGAGCGACCTGGCGTGGCTGTACTCGTCGCGTCCGACGGCATGACTGACCAGGATCGACGCACCGTGCGAAAGGCCGATCGCGACCTGGAACACGATGTAGATGATCTGGTAGACGACATTGTGGGCGGCCAGCGCGGCCGGTCCGAAACTGCCCATCACCAGCGCGAGCACGGAGAACATGCCCGCTTCGGAACCGTAGGTCAAGGCGATGGGGGTGCCGAGGCGCAGTTCCTCGCGCACGGTCGCCCAGCGCACCGGCCACGGGGTGCGCGGCAAGGTGGCGCCGAGCTGTTCGTCGTGGCGCACCATTGCCCAGAACACGCCGAAGGTGATGAGGAAGACCAGCGAGGTGGCGATACCGACACCGGTCAGGCCGAACGCGGGCAGACCCGCCAACCCGTGGATGAAGGCGAGCGCGAGCACCAGGTTCAGCGCGACCGAACCCAGCGTCACCATCAGCAGCGCCTGCGGCCGCTGCATCCCGACGGTGTACTGACGCAACACCTGGAACCACAGGCACGGCAGCAGACCGGGCGCCAGCGCGATCATCATCGGTCGGGCCAGGTCGAGCACGGCCGTGTCCTGCCCGAGCCACGACAGCGCCCAGCCCAGACCGATCAGCACGGCTCCGCCGAGCAGACCGGCGATGGTGGCGATGACGAACGCCGCGCGCACCACCGCGCGCACCTCGTCGTCGGCCGACTCACCACGCTTGCCCGCCGCACCGAGGGCGCCCGCGATCTGGTTGCCGGTGCCGGTGATCAGGCCGACACACATGGTGCGGATCTGGTTGAACAGCACCAACGCCAAGCCACCCGCCGCGACCTGGGCGACACCGAGCGTGCCCATCAGCACGAGATTGGTGGTCGACACCGCGATCTGGGCCAGTTGGGTCAACGCGATCGGCGTCGCCAGCTTGGCCAGCGCGCGGTTGTCGGCTCGCGTCTCGCTCACCGACGCACCCCGCCGCGGTGCGCGCGTGCGCCGCTCCGCGGCTGGTCACCCCGCCTGCTCAGCGGCGGCGTGCGGTGGTCGGACTGTCGGCGTGGCGCGATCGCGCTCACCTGACCTCCATCAGTTCGTCGTGGCGCCGCAGCGGCGAGTACCGGCGCAGCAGGGTGGTGACCTCGCATTCGGCCGCCGGGTCGAGCAACTCGCGCGCGCTCATCCAGTCGTCGTCGAACACGGTGTCCAAGTACTTCTCGCCACCGTCGCACACGATGGTGACGACGGTGGAACCGGCCGGGAATTCCTCGAGCCGGGCCAGAGCATTGTGCACCGAACCGCCCGCGGAACCACCGATCAACAGCCCGTGTGTCCTGGCGACGGCGCGGGCGGTGGCGAAGGCGTCCACATCGCTCACCTTCACCCCCTCGTCGAGCAGGCTGTAGTCGACCGCCGTGCCGATGGTCGCGCCCGGCGGGGTGCCGGTGCCCGATTGCCAGTACGGGCCGCCCTCGCCGCCGAAGGCGATGGACCCGACCGGCTCCACCCCGATCACCTTCGGCACGCAGCCGAGTTCGCGCAGGCGGGTGGCGGTGCCGAACAGCGACCCGCCGGTGCCGACCGCCGACAGCAGGATGTCGACCCGCTCCACGTCGGCCAGCAATTCCTCAGCGACCGCGTAGTAGCCGACGGCGTTGGCGTCGTTGTTGTGCTGTTCGGTGAAGAAGGCGTCGTCGCGGGCGGCGGCCATCGCCTCGGCGAGGTCCTCCCGTGCCGAGGTGGCCAGTTCGTCGTCACCGTCGTCGGCGACGAACACCAGGTCGGTGCCCATGGCCTTCATCGCGCGCAGTTTGTCCTTACAGGCGTGGTTGTCGACCACGGCGGTGAACCGATAGCCACGTTCGGCCGCGACCACCGCCAAGCCGAGCCCGGTATTGCCGGACGTAGATTCGATGATATGCCCGCCATCGCGCAGCAAACCACGCCGCTCGGCGTCGTCGACCATCGACCGGGCCATTCTGATCTTGGCGGCGCCGGTGGGGTTGAACTGTTCGAGCTTGAGCAGCAGGCGGGTGCCGGTGTCGGTGACGGCCAGCTCGAACAGGGGTGTGCGGCCGATCAGATCCGTCACGCGCGTGACGAGAGCCATGGGGTGTTCCTCCATCGGAAGTGGATCAGCGGGAAGTGGCGTCGAGCGTCCAGCGCAGCCGGTCGGCGCGCTCGCGCAGCACGACCTTGGGCGGCAGGGGGAGTTCGTGGAACGGTGATTCGTTGGAGTCCATCTGATACCCGGCGGTGTTCGGGTAGATCAGCAGGTCGCCGACGCGGGCGCGGCGGGGCAGCGGGATACGCCGCCTGCTGAGCAGGTCGGATTCCAAACAGGTGGTTGCCCCGACACAGGTGGGTGTGGTGTCGCCGGGTCGGTGCGGCCACAGCACCGGGTCGGGCAGGTATTCGCTGTCGAACCACTGTTCGGAGAGGCTGAGGCTGGTGCCGTCGACGGTGAGGATGTCGTACGGGTTGCCCTCGGCGGCCCGGGTTTTCACGCCTTGGACGCGGAAGACGGAGCTGCCCGCGCGATCGAGCAGGGCTCGACCCGGTTCGACTGCCACGCGAATACTGTTCTCGCGCAACACAGCTGCGAGATCGTTGTGTGTGAGGACGGTGGTGAGCATGGCCGCACCGGGCGTCGGGAAGTGGTAGGGGTAGTAGTCGCCGGACGGCGCTGATCCGTGGAACCACTTGGCGCTGAGCGCTTCCCGGAACCGGGCCCAGGACACGGCGTCGAGATAGTCCACACCGAAGCCACCGCCGATCGAGATGGTGTCGGCCGGGTGGCCATCGGACCGCGCCCGCAGACAGTGGCCGACCAGTTCGACGGCCTGTTCGGCGCGGGCGGTCGCGTCGTACCCGGACAGATGGAAACTGAAGCCGCACAGGGTGATCGGTCCGTTCGGCGCGATGGTCCGCACGGCCTGCTCCAGCTCCGGGCGAGTCAGACCGAACCGGCTCGTCGACCCCTCCGGCAGCACCCGCAGCAGAACGCGCGCGGGCACACCGAGCGCGGCCACCCGGTCGAGTTCATCGACGGCGTCGACCGCGATCAGCGCCCGGTGGCGTGCCGCCAGCCACAACAGCTCGTCGGACTTGGCGGGCCCGGTGATCATCAGATCCGCACCGCGCACCCCCTGCGCCAGCGCCGCGACCAACTCACCGGTGCTCGCCACATCCACCCCGGCGCCCGCCTCGGCGCAGGCGCGCACCACACACGCCGCCTTGTTCGCCTTCTTCCCGAAGTAGACGAACCCGTCGACACCCGTGTCGGTGAGCGCGGCCTGGAATGCTCTGACATTCCGCGAGACCCGTTCCGGAAACAACACATGGAACGGCCCGGCTACGGCTTCGGCGATGTCATCGAGCAGTTGTGGATCGGCGAGCAGGCGTTGCTCCACCTCGTCGGTGTGGGCTCGCAGCGGTGGCGAGCAATGGGTGGGCAGGTCGACCGCGCCGACGCCGTCGGGAGCCCTGACGTCGGTGTCCTCGACGCGGTCGCTCGACGGTCGCGAGGTCGGATCGGCGCCCGGGTTCGTCGCGGCTAGTCCCACAGGGGCACCTCCGTCCCGCGCCCCTCCGCGATCGCCCGCGCCGCCAGCGCATGGGCGACGGCGATATCGGTGAGCACCAGCCCGCTGTTGTAGACGAAGATCTTCTCGTCGTCGGAGCGGCGGGCCGTCGCCGCGCGGGTGAGGATCTGGGGGAGTTCGGCGTCCACCGAGCGCAGTGTGCCGTCGGGTCCGGCCATGTCGGTGCCGGTCAACGCCATCTGCGCCGCACTGGTCGCCACCACCCGGTCGGCATCGACCAGCGTCGACGGGGCGAGCCCGTAGCCGACGAGCACCGCGACGGAACCCGTTGCCAGATGCGAGGATTCGAGCGCCACCTCGGTGCCGGGACCGGCCGTCGCCAGCACCACGTCTGCCGTGGGGGCCGCCGCGTACGGATCGTCGACCTGTTCGAGCACCGCGTGCGGCACCTCTGCGGCCAACTGTGCGTGCACTGCCGCCAGCCCTTCGGCATGGGTGCCGTACACCATCAACTTGCGCAGCTGCGGGTTCGCCGCGAGCAGGTGTGGAAGTGCGTTGCGTCCCTGGGTGCCGGTGCCGATGAGCAGTGCGCTCTCGGCGCCACGGCGCACCGTCTCACGCACCAGCAGCGCCGACACCGCCGGTGTGCGCAACGCCCCGACCCGGGCGCAGTCCATCATCGCGATGGGTGCACCGGTGGTGTCGTCGTAGAGCGTGATGGTGGTGTAGTACCGCTTGGTGCTGCGGTCGTGTCCAGGATCGAACTTGTAGGACGTCTTCATCGCCACCACGCGCCTGCGGCCGTCACGGCCGAGCATCGCGTACGACACCGACGACCCGCCCGGATCGGCGACGCTCAGCTTGCGCGGATTGTCGGATTCGCCCGCGGCGAAGGCGAGGTAGGCCTCCTCGACGGCCCGCACCACCTCGGCGGGCGTGATCGGCACATCGGCCAGGTCGCTGCGGGAGAGTACACGCAGCCCGACGGTGCGGTCACGGTTGTTCAACGGATCCTCGTTCATCTGCCTCGTCCTGCCCTGCCGTCCGAACAGTGCGCGCGCGATACGGCGCGATCACCTCTTGCCCGTACCCATTCTCGGACGCTTCCTCGCTTCGTCGACGACGTTCGGGCAGGCGGATGTTGACGCGCTTGAGCCACCGATCGGTGCCGTCGTAGCGGGCGCGGAACGGCACCCGGCCGTGGACGGCCACGTCGTTGTCGACGAGCAGGAGCTCGCCGGGGGCGAGCGCGGGTGCGTGACACACGCGCGCCAGTTCGGCGGTGAGCCGGGCGTAGGCCGCGCGGAACACCGGGTCGGCATCGTCGAGCGGGGTATAAGCGGGGTCGTATCTGATGGTGTCGCAACCGTTTTCGTCGATCCAGACGGTCGGCAGCGGCGGTGCGTACGGACCGAAGTCGGTGCCGTAGGAGACATCGGGCAGGATCGGCACCGTCGGGGTGGCCAGGATGCGGCGGTCCTGCTCGTCGAGGTCGACCTCCCGGATCGAGGAGACGGTGGTTGCCACGCGATCCGGATTGCGCACACACGCCAGCATCAGCAGGTTGGCGCGTTCGGCGTGGAAGGCGTCCTCGGAGTGTGGACTCAGCAGCGTCGTGCTGCTCGCACCGGACTGTTCGTGTTCGTGTCCGGCGGCGGGCACGATGTTGTTGACCAGGCGCCCGTTCTGCTGGCCCAGCCAGCCGAAAAGGTCACCGGCACACCGCGCGAGCAGCAGCAGCGCGATGTCGAGTTCCAGCGAACCGTGGTGGCCGATCTCGCCCGCCTCGGCGGCCGCGCGCTGCCAATCCGGCGGTGTCGGTCCGAATTCGGCATCGCTGACGGGCAACCCGCGCACCACGGTCGCGCCCGCTGCGGTTGCGGGCGGCCGTACGGCGTGTCGCACGGATGCCGGAAGTTCGCCTGCGCGGCGATCGATCTCGGCCAGCAGGGCCGGGTCGTGCAATGTATCGGTGTGCTGTAGATCACTCGATTGATGTCGAATGTCGGCGGCGAGGCGGCGGACGGCCATGGCGGCGTCCGGCTCGAACTCGCGGTACTCGATGTCGTGCAGGTGAATCGATTGACGTTCGGAGAGAACGCTTTTCACCGGCCTTCCCTTCTTCGCATCGGTCGAACGCGGGTTTGAAGACTCGATGAGCGAAGGTAGTGCCTGGCAAGGGTTTAGGCAAGACTTACCTAACATGCTCTCATGGCAAATAGCTTATGGGTATGAGCGTGAGTTCTACCCGAAGTCGCTGGCAGCCGCCGAATCGGGGGCTGTGGACGGCGTGGCGGAACGGTCACGGTCGAAAGGAAGACCACCACCGCGCCGCTGTTTTAGGCTAGCCTCGCCTAGTTTGCGGCGCCCGGTGAAGGGGTTCGGCGCCCGCCGCTCGAGGAGGAACACCATGAGTCTCACACGCAGGCAGCTGTTGCAATCCGGCATCGGTCTCACCGCAGTGCTACTCGCCGCGGCGTGCACCAGCGGGGAAGAGTCGAACGGAACCGTCAAGCCGGGTGGCACGCTGCGCGTCGGCGCGCTCGGCACCGCCGCACGCAGCGAACGCGATCCGCACGCCAATCTCAGCAACGAGAGCGACTTCCTGATCGCCTCCCTCGTCTACGACGCGCTGACCGTCCCCGGCGACGACCCGAATGTCGTGCCGCGTCTGGCCTCGCGCTGGGAGGCCGACGCCGAGAACCGCCGCTGGACCTTCACCATCGCCCCCGGCGCCAAGTTCCACAACGGCGCGCCGGTCACCGCCGAGGACGTGGTGTGGTCGATGCGGCGGCTGCGCTCGGTGGGCGGGGCGTCGAAGATGCCGGTCGCCGAGAACGACATCGCCGCCGACGGGCCCGACCGCGTCGTTTTCACCGTGCCCGCGCCCAATACCCAACTGCCGCTGCTGCTTCGGCTGATGACCTTCACCGTCCCGCAGGGCACCACCGACTTCGCCGCCGCCGTCGGCTCCGGTCCGTTCCGGCTCGAGTCCTACCAGAACGGCAACGCTCGCCTGGTACGCAACGAGAACTGGCACGGCACCCCGCCGTCGCTGGATGCCATCGAGGTGACCATGTTCGACAGTGTCACCGCGCTCGGCAACGCGGTGCTCGGCGGTCAGATCGACCTCGCCTCCAATGTCGGTGCCATCGCGGGCCGCACCGCCGCCGGTCGCGGCGACCTGCAGGTGATCCGCCGCCCCGACGACACCATGCTCGGTGTCGCGATGCGCGCCGCCGACGGGCCGTTCGCCGACGCGCGGGTGCGCACCGCGTTGCGGCTCGGCGTGGACCGGGAGGCGCTGATCAACCAGGTGCACTCGGGGTTCGGCACGGTCGCCGCCGATGTGCTCGGCACCGCCGACCCGCTCTACGACACCTCGCTGCGCCGCAGTCGCGATATCGAGCGAGCGAAAACCCTGCTGCGCGAGGCGAATTTCGATACCGGCCGCAGCTACCCGTTCGTCACCAAGGCCGAGGTGCCCGGTGAGGTCGAGTCGGCGAAGGTGATCGCCACCCAGCTCGCCGAGATCGGTGTCCGCCTCGACGTGCAGACGGTCGAGTCGGCCGCGTTCTACGACCAGACCTGGTTGAACGCCCCGCTCTACACCGTGTCCTGGGGCACCAACGACTCGGTGCTCTTCCTGGCCGACAAGCTGATGACTTCCGGCTCCAACCGCAACGAAACCGCCTTTCGCGACCCGGAATTCGACGCCGCCAACGCCAAGGCGCTCGCCGCGACGGGCGACGAGTACGGCCGTGCGGTGCGCGAGTTGCAGCGCATCGAGTTCGAGCGCGGTGGCTACCTGGTGTGGGGCATGGCCGACGGTGTCGACATCGCCGCCGCGTCGGTGCGTGGGCTGCCGACCCTAGGCGGTTTCGCCCGCGTCCAACTGGAACGTGCCTGGTTGGCGTGAACGCCGTGAAAGCCTTCGCCCTGCCCGCGCTGCGCCGGGTCGTGCTGCTGGTGACTCTGTTGGCCATCGTGTTCGTCGCGGTGGACCTGTTGCCGGGCAGCGCGGCCCGGTCGGTGCTCGGCCGGGAGGCGGGTCAGGCCGAGCTCGCGGCCAAAGAGCACGAGCTCGGCCTGGATCGCGCGCTGCCGGTGCAGTTCTGGCAGTGGCTCTCCGGCGTGCTGACGGGAGATTTCGGGCGCACCGCCCGGGGGAATTCGATCGGTGACATGCTCGCCGACAAGTTCCCGCAGACCCTGCTGCTCGGCGGCATCGCCCTGTTGCTCACGGTGGTGTGCTCGCTCGGCCTCGGCTGCTGGTGGGCGATGCGGCCGAAGGCCCTGGGCTCGCGAATCCTGCAGCCCACCACCACCATCGCTGTCGCCGTGCCCGAATTCGTCTGCGGCACTGTGCTGATTCTGGTGTTCTCGCTGGCGACCGGCTGGTTGCCTGCCGTCACGATCACCGACCGCTCCGGCTTTCCGGCGGGCCCGGAGATGCTGGTCCTGCCGGTATTGGCGCTCGCGATTCCCCAGATCGGCTGGAACACCCGGGTGGTGCGGTCGGCGCTCGTCGATGTCGCCGCCGCACCACACGTGGAAAGTGCTGTACTGGAAGGGCTTCCGCGCCGAACCATCCTGCTCCGCCACATGGTGCCCTTCGCGGCTCCCACGATCGTCGCCGGGTACGCGACCTCGGTCGGCATGCTCTTCGGCGGCGCCCTGGTCGTCGAAACCCTCTTCAACTACCCCGGCGTCGGCGCCGTCCTCGCGGGCTCGGTGGCCGACCGCGACACCGCGACCGTCGCCGCCGTGGTCGCCCTCACCGCCATCGTCATCATGGTCCTCCTCGCCTGCGCCGACTTCGTCCGCACCTGGTCCACCCGGGGCGCCCGATGAGGGGGCTCGGCCGGAGCGCCTTGCGCCCGGCGTGGGGCTTCGGGGGAGTGGTGCGTTCGTGGCGGTGGGGTGCGGGTTTCGGGGTGGGGCTGGTGGTGTTGTGTGCGCTGGTCGGGCCGTTGTTCGCGCCGCACGGGGCCCAAGAGGCGGTGGGGATTCCGTTCACGGAGCCGGGTGGGGGCGCGGTGCTCGGCACCGATCGGCTCGGGCGCGATGTGTTCAGTCACCTGCTGACCGGGGGGACACAGCTGCTCGTGGTCTCGGCGGTGATCGCGGTGGCGGTGACCGTGTTGTCGGCGATGCTCGGCGCGGTCGCGGCGGTGCGGCCGCGCGCGGGTTCGGTGATCGAACTCGCGGGTGATCTCGTCATTCTCCTGCCCGCCGTGCTCGGCATCCTGCTGGTGCTCACCGCCTGGCCGCAGGGTGGGGTAGCGGCGTTGATCGTGGTGTCGCTGGTGTTCGGTGTGCCGTACTGCGCCCGGATCTTCGCCGCCTCCGCCGCGAGCATCGCCGCCACCGGCTACGTCGAGGCGGCGGTCGCGAGCGGGGAGTCGTTGCCCTACTTGATCTTCCGCGAGATCCTGCCCAATTTGCGTTCGGTCTTCACCACCCAGCTCGGCCTGCGTTTCGTTGTGGCCATCTACCTGGTGAGCACCGTCTCCTTCCTCGGTGTGCCCGCGCTCGGTTCCGACAACTGGGCGATCATGGTCCGCGACAACGCCGCCGGCATCCTCCTCAACCCCTGGTCGGTGCTGGCTCCCAGCGTTGCCATCGCGATCGTCGCCGTGGGGGTGAACCTGGTGGTGACCGCCGGATCCGCGCGTAACGGCGCCCGACGTCGGCGGACTCCCGCCGCCGATCGCACCGTGGTCGGCGGCGGCCCGGCACCGCTCGATGCCGAAGCGGCGGATGTGCGCGCGGCGGGCCGTGTGACGTCGCCCGAGACCTCGGCTCGGAACTCTGGTCCGGTGGTAGACGCCGGGGATGCGGCCGGTGGCGGCACGGTCGACTCGCCTCGTGCGGCCGACTCCGATGTGGGCGATGTGGCGGTGGTCGACGGGCTGACCGTGCTGAGTGACACCGGAGCGGTGTTGTTGGCGCCCTTGTCCTTCCGGTTGCGGGCAGGCACCGTGACGGCACTGACGGGCGCGTCCGGCGCTGGCAAGTCGACCGCGATGCGAGCGCTGCTCGGACACGCGCCCGCCGGAATGCGCTGCACGGGAACGGTGCTGGTCGCCGGGCACGATGTCTTCGCGCTCGATCCCGCCGCGTTGCGGGTGTTCCGGCGGGAACGCATCGCCTACGTCGGCCAGGACCCCGGTTCCGAACTGAACCCGCTGCTGCGGGTCCGCGCGCTCCTCGCCGAGGCCGCGCCGACCAGTTCCGCGGCCGAACGGCAGGCGATGCTCGACCGGGTCGGGCTCGACTCCGGCTTCCTGCGTCGCCGTGTCGGCCGCCTGTCCGGCGGTCAGCAACGCCGGGTCGCCCTGGCCCGCGCCCTCCTGCGCCGACCCACCGTCCTCGTCCTCGACGAACCCCTCGCCGGTCTGCACGGTGCGCTGCGCACCGAGATCGCCCGTCTCATCGCCGATCTCGCCGTCACCGACGCCAGCGCCGTCCTCCTCTCCGGTCACGACACCACCACCGTCCACGCCATCGCCGACACGGTGATCGAAGTCCATCCGCCCAGCGGGTACCCGTCGCGCCGGAGTCCGATATCGGTCGGCCCGTCGCCCACTGATGCCCAGCGCGATCAGCGGGCCCGAGGGGTCGCGGCGATCGAGGACACCACCGCCCCGCAGGACGACAGGCGAAAAGCCTTCGCCTCGATGGCGGAGGGCGACGAAGTCGCCGTGTCCATCGGCAAGGACACCAGCCTGCCCGCCGACCAGCGGCTTGGAGACGTTCGCTCCGCTGTCACCAGGCCGAACGGCAGCGCCGGTGAATCGGGAACCGCGCTGTCCGCCGGCGGAATCAGCGTCACCGTCGAGAACCATCGGATCCTGACCGACATCGACCTCGAGGTGCGAGCCGGTGCCGCGCTGGCGGTTGTCGGTCCGTCGGGAGCGGGGAAGACCACGCTGGCGCGGGTGATCGCGGGGTTGCAGGTCGGGACGGCGGGAGTCGTGGACGCGGGTGGTGTGCGCGCGTCGGTCGGGAAGCGGCGCCGGATCAGGGCGGGCGCCGGGGGGACTCAGTTGGTGACCCAGAACCCCTTGGCGGCGTTGAATCCGCGCCGATCCGTCGAGCAGACCCTGGTCCGGCCGCTGCGAAGGATCGCGCGGGTACCGAAATCGCGACTGCGGGAGCGGGTCGACGCCCTGCTCGCCGATGTGGATCTGCCCCCCGAACTGGCGGGTAGACGACCGCACGAACTGTCGGGCGGGCAGCGCCAGCGCGTCGCCCTGGCGCGGGCCCTGGCCGCCGACCCGGCGGTCCTGATCTGCGACGAGATCACCACCGCCCTCGACCAGCACACGGCCGCGGCCGTCATGGCCCTGCTCGACCGACTGCGCACCGAGCGCGGCACCGCTGTCCTGCTCATCAGCCACGACATGGCCCTGGTCGCCAGGCACTGCACCGACCTGCTGGTCCTCGACCACGGCGAGGTCGTCGAAAGAGGTGATCCCGCGACCGTTCTCGCCGCGCCGACGCATCGCGCCACGGCCGAACTGTTGGTGTAACGGCGCGGCGGCAGGAGTCGATCACATCGGGTTGTCCCCCAAGCGTTTTCAAGGAGACGAACCCCGATGATCCACCCCGCCCCTCCGCATGAGGGCGCTGTGCCGCCGAGCCTGCCACCGTCGACCGACATTCCGGTGGTGCGGCCGTGGGCGGAATCGTCTCCGAGTCCCGCGCCGGAACCGACCCCGGCGCGTCGCAGATCCCTGGTGATGCTCGCGATCGTCGCCGTCGTCGTATTGCTCACCGCCGCCGGAGCAGTCACGGGCTACTTCCTCACCCGGCCCGGCGAACCACGCATGGCCGTCGGCGATTGCGTGAGCCGGGACGAACTGCCCGTCGAATATGCCTGCGCCGACGACCCCGCCGTATACCGGGTGCTCGCCAGGGAACCGATGCAGCACCCGTTCGCGCTGGCCTGCATGAAATTCGAGAAGGCGACCCGCGCGGTGGCCGACCCGAGCCCCACCGACGGCGAAACCGTGCTGTGCCTGGAACCGACCGAGAAGAACGCGACCGACGCGGGCGGCCTCCGCCCCGGCGACTGCATCGATGTGCGCGAGTCCGGTAGCGAAATCGAACGCAGCACTTGCGGCTTCACCGGCGGACCGCACGTTGTGATCGCCACCGAGCTGCACGTCAAGGTCCCGGTCACCGATCGGGCCTGCGAATCCCACCCGGAAACCCGCGAAGCCTACGCCCAGTCGTCCCTGGGTGGCCGTGCCGTGGTGATCTGCACGAAACCCGCCGAGGACTCCGACTCGATGGCGGGAGCCTTTGTGGGCGAATGCGCTTCGAATGTGTCGATGAAGACGATCGCGTGCGCGCACCGGTCCGCCACGCACCGGGTGCTCTCGGTCCGGACCCAGTACACCGAACCGGCCGACCCGAAATGCGCGGAGGTCACCAACGCCAACGCGGCATCGGTCTCGCTCAACGACAACACCGACCTGCGCGTCGTCGTCTGCCTTGGGCCGATCGACCAGAACCACCTCGGATACGCCCGCCCCGGCGACTGCGTCACCGGTTACGCGGGCACCGCGGGCCTGCCGAAGCTGGTGAGCTGTGACGACAGCAGCGCCGACGGTCGCGTCACGTCCGTGTACGACGAAGCGAACATCGGTTGTTCGGCCGCCGAGGCGCGAATGTCACGCGAGGCGGGCGTGTCCCACGGCTCGACCATCTGCCTCGTCGCCACGTGAGAACTCTGAGAAGTCACTGTGAGATGTGCATGGTGGCGTGCTGATCTGGATGATTGGTTGAGTGTCTGTGCAGAAAGCCGGTGTCATCGTCGCCGTGGCGGTGACCGCGTTGCTCACGGGGTGCGGTTCGCTCGCGTCGATTCCCGGTGACATGCCGCCGGGACCAGGTGTGGCCCTGCCCGTCATCGATATCGATGCACCGGGCCGCGCCGCCACACAATTACGCGGCTGGGCCGACGAGCAGTCCGACGCGCTCGGCATCGCGCCCGTGGCCCTCGAGGCCTACGGCTATGCAGCGGCCGTGCTCGCCAGGTCGGCGCCCGAGTGCGGTATCGCCTGGACGACCATCGCGGGCATCGCCAGCGTGGAGAGCGGGCACGGCACCCACCGCGGCGCCGACGTGGACGACAGCGGAACCGTTCGTCCCGCGATCATCGGCGTCGCCCTCGACGGAACCAAGGGCAATGCGGTCATCCGCGACACCGACGGCGGCCGCCTCGACGGCGACACCACCTACGACCGGGCGGTCGGCCCGCTGCAGTTCATCCCCGAGACGTGGCAGCGCTGGGCGGTCGACGCCAACGGCGACGGCGTGCTCGACCCGCAGAACATCGATGACGCCGCCCTCACCGCCGCCCGCTACCTCTGCACCCGCGGCGGCAACCTGACCTCGGCCGACGGCTGGCAGCGTGCCCTGTTCGCCTACAACCAGTCGAACAAATACATGCAGGTCGTGCGGGACCGCGCCGCCGCCTACAGCATCGGGCGCCGCGCCTAGTCGCCACCTGCCCGGAGTGCCGGTTACTGCCTGCCACCGCGAGACGATAGGCTCGGCTGCGCACGGACCATCCCGTGAGACCTACCGTGCCTTTCCGTCGTAAGGAGTCGTTTTCGTGGCCATCATCGAACAGGTCGGAGCTCGCGAGATTCTGGATTCGCGCGGCAATCCCACTGTCGAGGTCGAGATCGCCCTCGACGACGGCACCCTGACCAGGGCAGACGTGCCGTCCGGCGCGTCCACCGGTGAGCACGAGGCCGTCGAGCTGCGCGACGGTGGCGACCGCTACAACGGCAAGGGTGTCACCAAGGCCGTCGAGGGTGTCCTCGACGAGATCGCGCCCGCCATCATCGGCCTCGACGCCGTCGAGCAGCGCACCGTCGACCAGGTCCTGCTGGATCTGGACGGCACCCCCGACAAGTCCCGCCTCGGCGCGAACGCCCTGCTCGGCGTGTCGCTGGCCGTGGCGCGCGGTGCCGCCGAGTCCTCGGGTCTCGAGCTGTTCCGCTACCTTGGCGGCCCGAACGCCCACGTGCTGCCCGTGCCGATGATGAACATCCTCAACGGTGGCGCGCACGCCGACACCGGTGTGGACGTGCAGGAATTCATGGTCGCCCCGATCGGCGCCCCCACCTTCCGCGAGGCGCTGCGCTGGGGCACCGAGGTGTACCACTCGCTCAAGGCCGTGCTCAAGGAGAAGGGCCTGTCCACCGGCCTGGGCGACGAGGGTGGCTTCGCCCCCGACGTCGCGGGCACCAAGGAAGCACTCGATCTGATCAGCCTGGCCATCCAGAAGGCGGGCTACAAGCTCGGCACCGATGTCGCGCTCGCGCTCGACGTGGCCGCCACCGAGTTCTACACCGCCGGTGAGGGTTACAAGTTCGAGGGCAAGGTCCGCTCGGCCGAGGAGATGGGTCAGTTCTACGAGGAACTGCTCACCCAGTACCCGCTGGTCTCCATCGAGGACCCGCTGTCGGAGGACGACTGGGACGGCTGGGTCGCGCTCACCGACGCCATCGGCGACAAGGTGCAGCTCGTCGGCGACGACCTGTTCGTCACCAACCCGGAGCGCCTGGAAGAGGGCATCGCCAAGGGCGCGGCCAACGCGCTCCTGGTGAAGGTCAACCAGATCGGCACCCTCACCGAGACCCTCGACGCGGTCGACCTGGCCCACCGCAACGGCTACAAGACCATGATGTCGCACCGTTCGGGCGAGACCGAGGACACCACCATCGCCGACCTCGCGGTCGCCGTCGGTTCCGGCCAGATCAAGACCGGCGCCCCCGCGCGGTCGGAGCGGGTCGCCAAGTACAACCAGCTGCTGCGCATCGAGGACGCCCTCGGTGATTCGGCACGCTACGCCGGTGACGTGGCCTTCCCGCGTTTCACCGGTGAGTTCTGACCGAGAAGTACCGCGGGACCTGGAGATGATGGGGTAGAGCGCCGATGACCGAGCGACGTGCGCGGGGGACCAGTCCGGGTGGACGAGGCGACCGGCGCACGTCGCGGGCCGCGCGCTCACGCCCCAGTCCGCTCGACACCCCCGGTCGTCCGACCGCCGCCAAACGCACCACCCGGCGGCGGCCGGAAACGGCCACCCGCAAGCCCAGCGGCAAGCTGGAACGCACCGAACACACGATCCTCGGCCTGTCCACCGGCAAGGCGGTGATCCTGGCCGCCGTGCTGTGCGGGCTGGCGCTCACCCTGGCCGTGCCGACGCGCACGTACTTCAGTCAGCGTGCCGAGGCGGCCGCGCTGGCCGAGGAACGCGCGGAACTCGACGCCGACCTGGCCGCGCTGCGCGATCGTCGTGCGCAGCAACAGGATCCGGCCTACATCCGCACCGAGGCCCGTGAACGGCTCCGGCTCGTGATGCCGGGCGAAACCCCGTACATCGTGCAGGTTCCCGGCATCGAGGCGCCTGCACCGCCGCCGATGAGTACCCGAACAGCGGAGCCCGACCCCTGGTACACCGACCTGTGGCGCAGCATCTCCGAACCAGCACCGGAAGGACCGTAGGTGACCGCACCGAACGAGCGCGACCTCGAGATCATCGCTCGGCAACTGGGCCGCGAGCCGCGCGGAGTCCTCGCGATCGCCTACCGCACCCCGGACGGTCTGCCCGCCGTGGTGAAGACCGCGCCGCGCCTGCCCGACGGCACCCCGTTCCCCACCCTGTACTACCTCACCGACCCCCGGCTCACCGCTGAGGCGAGCAGGCAGGAGTCGGCCGGGGTGATGCGCGAGATGACCGAACGCCTCGCCCACGACCCCGAACTGGCCGCCGCCTACCGGGCCGCACACGAGAGCTACCTGGCCGAGCGCAACGAGATCGAGTCGCTCGGAACGGATTTCACCGGTGGTGGAATGCCGGACCGGGTCAAGTGCCTGCACGTGCTGATCGCGCATTCGCTGGCCAAGGGGCCGGGGGTGAATCCGTTCGGTGACGAGTCGGTGGCGCTGGCCGCTGATGCCGGGCTGCGCGGGACCGCCGTCCCCGCCGACTGGCCGAGCCCGCGCCCCTCCGACGAAACGGCCTGATCGTCCTCGACCGGCCCGGTGACGGCGGCGAACAGGCATAATCGCGGACAGTGAACGGTCGAGACCTGGAGGAACACTCATGAGTGAGCGCATCGCCGCAGTGGATTGCGGAACCAACTCGATCCGTCTGCTGATCTCCGAAGTCGGTGCCGACGGTGGACTGACCGATGTGCACCGTGAAATGCGCATCGTGCGACTTGGCCAGGGTGTCGACGCGACCGGACGGCTCGCGCCCGAAGCCATCGAGCGCACCCGCGCGGCCCTGGCCGACTATGTCGATGTGATGCTGGCGCAAGATGTTTCGCGTGTCCGCATGGTGGCGACCTCGGCCACTCGCGATGCCGCCAACCGGGACGACTTCTTCGCCATGACCCGCACCGAACTGGGCCGCGTGGTCGAGGGCGCCGTCGCCGAGGTCATCACCGGTGACGAGGAGGCCCGCCTGTCATTCGCGGGTGCGGTCGGTGAACTGTCCGCCGACGCAGGACCTTTCGTCGTCGTCGACCTCGGCGGCGGGTCGACCGAACTCGTCGTCGGTGACGGCAACGGTGTCCAAGCGGCCCATTCCGCCGATATCGGCTGCGTGCGCATCACCGAGCGCTGCCTGCCCGGCAATCCGCCCACCGGCGAACAGATCGCGGCGGCAAAGGAATTCGCGCAGGAGAAGCTCGACGAGGCATTCGCCAAGGTGCCGGTCGACAGCGTCCGCACCTGGGTGGGCGTGGCGGGCACCATGACGACGATCACTGCTGTCGCCCTCGACCTCCCCGAATACGATTCCGCGCGGGTGCATCTGACCCGACTCACCCTCGACGAGGTCCACCAGGTGTGTGACCGGCTGGTCTCCATGGACCACGACGAGCGCGCCGCCCTCGGTCCGATGCACCCGGGCCGCGTCGATGTCATCGGCGGCGGCGCGGTGATCACCGAGGTGCTGGCCGACGAACTCGCCGCCCGCGCCGGCGTCACCGAACTCGTCGTCAGCGAACACGACATCCTCGACGGCATCGCCATGTCGATCCTCGACCGGGCCTGAGCAGAACTGAGCTCATTCGTCATGCCCACGGCAGGCGATGACGACAACTTCGTCATCGGTGGCGCGATAGACCAGTCGATGTTCCTGGTCGATACGGCGTGACCGATATCCTGCGAGATTCGCACGCAGCGGTTCGGGCTTGCCGATGCCCTCGGCTTGGCCGTTGCGGACGATATCGCCGATCAAGCGGTTGATCTTGGCAAGAAGTCGGCGGTCGTCCGCGAGCCAGGAGGTGTAGTCCGCCCAGCCGGTTTCGACGAACGTCACCTTGCGGCTCATTCCTCGACGTCCTCGGTCGCGTCGACCTCGATGAGTTCGCGCGCGACGGCCATCCCCGCCCTGTCCTGCTCGATGCCCTTGGCCAGCCATGCGGCGTTGGCGGGATTGTCGAGCAGATAAGCCGTTTCCTTCAACGCGTTGTACTCGGCGAGCGAGATCACGACGGCTGACCCCTTGCCGCCGGACCTGGTGATGATCACCTCGTCGTTGTCTTCGGTCGCGGCATCGAGAACGGCGGTGAAATTCTCCCGAGCGGAGCTCTGGTGCATGGCCTGCATGGGAAAATGTTACCTGATCCGGTACTTGATCAGGTACTGAAAATCGGGCAATCGCTGAGCCGGTCGCCCTGGAAATACGGCTCAGCGGATGGTCAGGACGCGGGTGTGGAGGCCGGTGGCGCCGTCCGGAAAAGGTGGGACTCGCTCGGCTGTCTGGACGTAGCCGGAAGCATCGGTCGCCCGGACTCGTAGGGAGTGCGTGCCGGGGGAGGCGTCCCAGTGCCAGGTCCACTGGCGCCACGTATCGAGGGAGTACGCCTCGGCCAGTGTCGCTCGCTGCCACGGTCCGTCATCGACCTGGACTTCGACGGTGGCGATGCCACGGCCCTGCGCCCAGGCCACGCCCGCGACCACGACCTGGCCCGCTGGCAGGGTCGCGAAGGCCGAGGGCACGTCGATGCGCGACGCGGTCTTGATCGGTGCCCGAGCTGCCCACCCGCGCCGCGTCCAGTACGCCTCGGCGCGGTCGAAGCGCGTCACCTCGAGGTCGACGACCCACTTGGTCGCGGAGACGTACCCGTACAGCCCGGGCACGATCATTCGCGCGGGATAGCCGTGCCGCACCGGCAGGGCCGCGCCGTTCATGGCGACCGCGAGCAGCGCGTCCCGGTTGTCGGTGAGCGCGGCCAGCGGGGTGCTGGCGGTGAAACCGTCGATGCTGCGCGACAACACCATGTCGGCGTCGGCGGACGGGGATGCCTCGGCGAGCAGATCCGCCAGCCGGTAGCCGGTCCAGCGGGCCGTGCCGAGCAGATCGCCGCCGACCTCGTTGGAGACGCAGGTGAGCGTGATGACCGAATCCACGGCCTCGCGTGCGGCGAGGTCGTCGTAGTCGAGCCGGATCTCGCGCTCGACCATGCCGTGGATGCGCAGCTGCCAGTCCGCGCGAGTCAGTGACGGCAACTGCAGTGCGGTGTCGACGCGGTAGAAATCGTCGGCGTCGGTGACGAACGGGGTGATGCCCTGAACCGGCAGATCTGTTCCCGCCGACACGGGCGGCGCGGGTTCGGCGACCCGGGGCAGCACGAAGGCGGCACGGTCGGCCGCGATGTCGCGCAATCGGGTGGCCAGGTAGCGTCCGGCCACGCCCGCCGCGACGACACCTACGGTGACGCCGGTCAGGGTCAGGACGAAACCACGTCGGCTCGTTCCGCCGGGCGACTCCGAGAGCGATCGCGTTCGAGCCACGCGAGCACTCCGAGCAGCAGGAGATGCCGGGAATCGCACGAACAACACGGTCAGCGCGAGCACGCCCGCGAGAGTTCCGGCGAGCGCGGGCACCGCGAACCAGAAGGTGGCATTCGGACGGCGCACCGCCAGGAAGGCGACGAGCACGCCGAGCGCGGTGAGCGCGCCCGCCGCGAGGGTGACGCGGCGTCGGGCGAGCTCACCGAGCAGGCTCGCCGCCACCACCATCACCGCGCCCATCGAGATGGCCAGCGCCAGTTTGTCGTTGGCGCCGAACCAGCGGATCGCGCTGTCCTTCAACCACTTCGGTGTGTTGTCCACGACCGTGGCGCCGAGTACGAAGAACGGCGACGCGGACGGCGCGACGACCGCGGCCACGAGATGACCGACCGTGAGTACGGCCGCCGCCGCCACCGTAGCGGCGGCCGCGGCCGCGAGATGTCCCAGCCGCCTGGGCTCAGGGTGGACCATGCTGACCTCCTGAAGATGTGGCTGCCCGCACGTCTCCCTCGGGCGGGTCAGTCGACCGTCATGCCGGTGAGCACCGGGAGCGTCGGGGCAGGCGAACCGCCCGTGGGTTCGACTGTCACGGCCAGTACGTCGGCCGATCGGACCGGGGTGACGATCATGGGCTGTCCGGCCAGCACGGCGACCGATTCCGGTTGCCCGCCGGGCGGCACGCGCCACAGCTGATACGCCCGGTCAGCGGGCAGAACCGGTAGATCGTGGAACTCCACGGCCGCGGCGCCGAGCTCCTTCGACAGGTGCACGACCATTTCACCGCCGCCGGTGACAGCGGCCGAACCCGTCCGGCTGTCGGGCTGCTCCAGCACCTGTTGCGCGGTGACCGCGCCCGGTCCGTCGTTCGCCCGGTCTACGGTCACTGTGATGCCCACAGCCGCACCTGCGAGCACGACCGCTGCCGCTGCCGCCGCGAGCCATCGCGCTCGGCCGCGCCCAGCCACGGAGTTCGTCCTCAGCGGCTGGGCGCCGCGCTGGTCCAACGCCTGCAAGATCGCCGCCTCCAGCTGGGCGGGCGGTGTCACCACGTCCATCGCTGTGAGCGCGGCGAGCGTCTCCTGGATACGCCGCACGTTGGCGTGGAATTCGGCGGCCACAACGGTTCCCTCGGCCGCCAGCCGCTCCTCGATATCGTGGCGTTCCCGGGCATCGAGTGCGTCCAAGGCGTAGGGGTACGCCTGGTCGAACCACGACCAAGGGGTCCGCCGATCTGTATCGCTCATCGGGAAGTCCCTCCGGTCAAACAGTTCTCGAGCCTCTTCAAACCGTCCCGGATCCGGCTCTTCACCGTCGGCAACGGTACTGCCAAGGTCTCGGAGACCTCGACGTATGTGCGCCCGCTGTAATACGCGAGCGCGACCGCTTCGCGCTGCAGGGCGGTCATCGTTTCCAGGCAATCCAGCACCGACTGCTCGTCGAGTCGCTGGGTGACTTCCTCGGACACCACGTCGTGATCGCGTCCGAGATGACAGTGGCCGAACACGATGTCACGACTCGTGGCGGACTGCTCGGCGCGCACCCGGTCGACAGCACGTCGGTGGGTGAGCATCATCAGCCAACCGATCGGGCTCGCCTTGTCCGGGTCGTAGTCCGCGGCCAACGACCAGACCTGCAGGAAGACTTCCTGCGCGATCTCCTCGGCGAGGGCATGGCTACGCACGACCCGCAGGGCGAGGCCGAAGACCCGTGGACTGGTGGTCCGATAGAACTCGGTGAACGCCGGTCTACTGCCCGCGGCGACGTCGTAGAGCAGTGTCACCAGCCGAGCCTGCACAGCCCGGTCCGCCCCGCGGTCGGTGGGACAGGCGGGCGGCGGATCGGTGGGTACCGATCGCAGGCGGATCGGCGAGGGTTCGGGGACATTCGTCATCGTTGATCCCCTGTTTCCATGCGCATGGGAGGGATTTCGCACCACCCGTGCCGCCGGATGGGTGGTGCGACAGAATTCTTCTCCCGAGCGTACGGTCCGCGCCAGTGCCCGCGTGTTCACGCTGGTGGCATGAGCACTGTGTCGATCATGTACACGGTGGCGTTGGCGGTTTGGACCCCGCCGCACAGCACCTTCGCGTCGTTGACCGTCAGGTTGTCGCCGGAACCGCTGACCTTCACGTCGGCGCCCTGCACCGTCGCGTGTGTACCGGCGATCTGCGGGGGCTCGATCCGACCGGGAACCACGTGGTAGGTCAGGATGGTCGTCAAGGTCGCCGAGTCGGTCTTCAACGACTCGATGGTGGCGGGATCGATCTTCGCGAACGCCGAGTCGACCGGTGCGAACACGGTGAACTGTCCGCCGTTGAGCGTGTCGACCAGATTCACATCCGGGTTGAGCTTGCCCGACACCGCCGACACGAGGGTGGTCAACATCGGATTGTTGGACGCCGCCACGGCGACCGGGTCCTGCGCCATGCCCGCCACCGAGCCCGGGCCGGAGGGGACCTGAGCCGCGTACTCCGCGCATCCCGGCCCGACCGGGCCCGAGGCTGCCGGGGCGCCCATCGCCGAGGAGGTGGCCGCCGTGGTGCTCGCGGCTGTCGCCGTGTCGGCCTCGTCGTCCTGCGAACAGGCCGTCAGGCCGACTACCGAACCGAGCAGCAGGGCCGCCATCAGGGAATTACGTACAGATCGCATCGTCTTCCATCACTTCCGTCCAGGCGGTCGCAGCCGCACAGCTGTTTGACGGAAGGATTTCGGCCAGCCACCCGACCCGGATGGGCGCTACTTTCCCGTGCGTTCCCGATGCTGACATCCAGGCCAGCAACACGGCCGCCGCTGCCCCTCTTCGAGCTCCTCCTGCGTCCGCCGAATCCGCCGCTCCCGCGTCGCGACCTGCTTGGCGTCCTCCACCCAGCAGATGAACTCGTTGCGCGCCAACGGCGTGATGTCGCGCCACGCCGCCAACGCCACCGCGTTCGCACTCAACGCCGCCCGAAGATCCGCGGGCAACTCGTGCACCACACCCCCTGGCACCGTCCGATCACTCATCACCCCAGGTTAACGCCGCGTCAGGCCGACGCCGAGGTCGAGCCGCTCCCGTCCAGCAAAGCGTTCACATCGATGGTCTGCAGATGTGAACGCACTCGTTCGGCGAAGACCGAAGCTCCCGCTGCTCTGAGCCTGTCGGGCAGGCTCACACTCCCTGTCCCGCTGCGATTGATGTGATAGACGAGTTGTTCGCCGATCACCGCTCGCACCACGTGCGGCATCGCACTGTCGACGTATTCGAAGAACTCGTCGGCCGTGTAGATCTCGTATGGCAGATCACCGAGTTGTGTGAAGTCCTTGCCGTTGTCGGTCAGCAGAATGTCGGCCTTGCTCTGTGCGGCGGCGCAATGGACGTGCGCGTCACCGGGATCGGAGTAGGTGACCGAGCGGTCGATCGTGTACCCGGTGACCCGGCGAGTAGGACATCCACGGGCCCAACGGAATTGGCGAACCGCCTATGACTCCGGGAGGTGGAGATCGTCTTCGAATGCGCGCAGGTCGTCGAAGGCTGCTCGCTGCTCGGCGCGTTGGCTGTCTCGGTGCGACAACACGTCGGCGGTCTTCAGTCGCGTGTGCGAGCCGACCTTGTGTGCCGGGATCCGCCCTTCGCGGATGAGCTTGACCAGGGTCGGACGCGAGATGTCCAGCATGCGCGCGGCGACCGTTGTCGTCACTTCGTTGGGGACACTGCCGACTGTGACGGTGCATCCGCGTGCGACCAGATCCAGCACCTGGGATATCAGTGCGGTGAGCCCGGCGGGCATCTCCACCGAGGCGCCGGTCTCCAGGGCGACGGTGATGCCCGCCGAGCCGGCAGTCGGTCGCGAGCCGTTGGCTTGCTCGACATCCGAGATGAAGGTTCGGGCTTCGGCGACCTCGTTGTCACTGATCGACAGCACAGCCTTGTCGTCGCGAATGAATGAGGTACTCATGGCCTCGAACTCCCCTCAGTTCTCGTCGGTAGAGCCAGCATACCGGAGTTGCACTTATAAGTGCAATATTCATGAGTACCCGTATTCCCGGGCGTGATAGCGCCGAGGTCGTGGACGCCTACGGCGCCGGACTGTTCTCCAACTGGCCGGTGGGGGAGGTGAACACGTAGTCGGACAGGTCGAAATGGCCGCTGCGCCAGGCGGCTTCCAGCGTGGACGACGGGCGCAGCGGCACATCGCCGTGCTTGTCGAAGTAGTAGCTGTTCGCGTTGGCGCAGCTGTCCTGCCAGAACACCTGGCCGTCGCGCCGGGCGAGCACTTCGCGGAAGAACCGGTCGTTGGCCTCGCGCCGGACCTCCACCCGGGTGGCGCCGGTGTCGCGGGCCCGGCGCAGGCAGCGCAGGATGTGGCGGGTCTGGTTCTCGATGAGCGTGAAGTACGAGGCGCCGTTGTAGCCGTAGGGCCCATGATGGAGAAATAGTTGGGGAACCCCGGCACGCTGACACCCTCGTAGGCCTGCAGCCGGTTCTCGTCCCACCACTTCTCCAGGTCGAGGCCGTCGACGCCGTGCAGGTCGTAGGTGGGCATGTTGCCCGACTCCATCACCTTGAAGCCGGTGGCGAGGATCAGCACGTCGGCCGGGTGTTCGGTGTCGGAGGTGCGCACACCGGTCGCGGTTACCTCGGTGATGGGCGCGGTTTCCAGCGTGACGTTCGCGCGGTTGTAGGTGGCGAGGTAGTCGTTGGAGAAGCTGGGCCGTTTGCAGCCGAGGGCATAGTTCGGGGTGAGTTTCGCGCGCACGGCCGGGTCTTTCACCTGGCGGCGCAGATGGGCCAGCCCGGTGCGCTCGCCGATCGCGGCGGTTGGCAGCGAACGGTGGTAGTGGGCGGCCAGCGGGAAGGTGACTTCGACATAGGTCTGGCTGATCAGCCGGGTGAGGGTGCGGCCGCCGGGCAGGCGCAGTGCCAAGCGCGCGGGCGCGGGCAGGGGCAGGTCGGGGCGGGGCAGGCACCAGATCGGGGTGCGCTGGAACACCGTGAGGTGCTCGACCTGAGGCGCGATCTCCGGGATCACCTGCACCGCCGACGCGCCGGTCCCGATGACCGCGACCCGCTTGCCGCGCAGTTCGAGGTCGTGATCCCAGCGTGCGGTGTGCACCGTGGTTCCGGCGAAGGTCTCGATCCCGGGAATGTCGGGCAGTTTCGGTCGGGTCAGCACGCCGGTCGCGCTCAGCACGAACCGGGCCGTCAGCTCGGCGCCCTCGGCGGTGCGCAACACCCAACGATCGGCGTCGCTGTCGAAATCGGCGGCCACCACGGTGGTCGCGAAGCGGATATGCGGGCGCAGACCGTACTTGTCCACACAGGATTCGGCATAGGCCTTGAGTTCGCGACCCGGCGCGTACACCCGCGACCACTCGGTCCGCTGGTCGAACGAGAACTGGTAGCTGAACGACGGGATGTCGACGGCGACACCGGGATAGGTGTTCCAATGCCAGGTTCCGCCGACCCCGTCGGCGTCGTCGACCAGCAGGAAGTCCTCGAATCCGGCCTCGCGCAGCGCGATGGCGGCACCGATCCCGGAGAATCCGGCGCCGACGATGATGATCTCGTGCTCGATGGTGCTCATGCCGCCGCCCCGCGCAGACGCGGTCCCGGTACGCGCCGGGTACTGGGGTAGCTGATTCGCTCGATCATGCTGATTCCTTTCTGAAGGCTCACGCCGACAACGGCGGTCCCGGCGTGGTCGTCGGTCATCGCCCACGTCGAGTCGGCGGGCATGCCCCGACTCTGTCGTCCGACTGATCACCGCGACCGATCGTGCGCACGACGTGGTCGGCATCGTCGGCGAAGACGATGGTGTCCACCCGGTGCTCGATCCCGTCGACGGTGCGTACGCCGAGCGGCACCAGCCGCGCGACCGGCCAGGTGACCAGGCGGCAGTGCGGTCTCCGCAGGGTGCGGTAGTAGCTGTCGTGCACGGCGACACCCGCCTCGTCGTCGGGGGTGAGCCGGTACCGCAACCACGAATCACGCACCTGTATACGGAGATTCGTGCGTGCGGCGAGGTGCACCAGGTGATCCGGCGCGTGTCGCAGCACGCTCGCGGGCAGTGGGGCGCGTGGCACGATCCAGACGGCCTCGGTCTGGAAGACCGTCACCCGCGCCGCCTCGGCCGCGATGCCGGGCAGCAGCCGCGCCGCCGCCGCGCCGGAGCCGATGATCGCCACCCGCTCGCCGGTGAATTCCCGGCGCGGCTGGAAATCGAGGTGGTGGACGATTCGGCCGTCGAATGTTCCAGGGAGCCTGTTCATTTCGCGACCGGATCGTAGGTGAGTTCACGGACCCACGACGGACGGTGCCCGAGCACCCGGATCGGAAACCGGTCGATGCAGGCGCTCGACACGTCGGCGAGCAGTTGGAACGGCTGGCGACGGTCGATGGTGGCCTTCGCGTGCAGACGCACCACGTGATAGAGCGGCAGCCGCCTGATCTGCGGGCTGCGCTCACCGACGGTCTCGTAGCGGCGCACCGCGTTCCACAGCTTCTCCTCGTCCAGCCCGAGCGCCACGATGTTCGCCGCCATCCGGGAGAGCAGCGGCGCGTAGAGCAGGGCGCCGAGTACGAACGACGGTCGTGCCGCGAAACCGGCTGTCTCGATGGCGATCCTGCGCAGCGGACCGGCGCCGAGCTGTTCGAGCACCTGGAAACCGACGGCCAGGTGCCGGGATTCGTCGCTGTTGATGTGTCGGAAGACCTCGTGACACACCGGGTCGTCGACCTCGTCGAGCAGGAACTTCACCAGCGCGCCGTCCAGTGCCGTCTCCAGCGACGGGATGACGGTGCCGAGCACCGGCAGGGTCAGGTGCTCGGCGTAGCGGTCGAGCCAACTGATGACGAGGCGAATGTTCTTGTTGGGCACCGGCATCGCGTCGCCGTCGAGCATGCCCCAGCGGCGCATCAGCGCCAGCTCGGCATTGGCGTGCTTCTGCTCCTCGGCGTGGAAGTGCCGGTAGATCTCGCGCAGCGCACCCGGTGGCGCCTGCCGCACCAGCGCGGCGAAACCTCGGGCGCCGACGTGTTCGATCCACACCAGATCGGACATGAACGCGGCCAGTCGTGGTCGCTGCTCGTCGGTGATCAGTTCGGCTCCCGGTGCGTCCCAGTCGATATCGGCCAGGGCCCATTGCTTGGCGCGCACGGTGGCGAGCATGTCGGGATAGGCGAACGTCATTGTCCGTCTCCTCTCGGTTCAGCGCACGACCCGGTTCAGCAGGCCCGCCGACCGGGTGTAGGTGGTCGGCATCCAGCGTTTGGCCTGCCACAGCGCTTTGGCTTCCAGTTGTGGCACCACGTAGAGGTCGCCTCGGTCGACGGCGTCGAGGGTGGTCTTCGCGATGCTCGCGGGTGGTCGGCCGGTCCAACGCAGCAGCGATTCGCCGAGCCGCTCGGCGGTGGCGTCCAGCGGCGAATCCGCCTGCAGGATTCCGGTTTTCACGGCCGTGGGACAGAGAACGGTGACGCCGACGCCCGTTCCGGACAACTCGGCCGCCATGGTCTCCGACAGCGCGAGCACTCCCGCCTTGCTCACGTTGTACGCCGCCATCCGTGGTGCCGCGCCGAAGGCGGCGGCGGAGGCGACATTGACCACCGTTCCCCGCCCGGCCGCGCGCAGGATGGGCGTGAAGACGTGGCAGCCATTGATGACGCCCCACAGATTCACCCCGAGCGTGCGTTCCCAATCGGCGAGGGTGAACTCACCGACGGGCGGTCCACCGGCGCCGATCCCGGCGTTGTTGATGACGAGCGTCGGCGCGTCGCCGAACCAGTCCCGCGCGAGGGTGGCCAGTGCGGTGACCGCGTCGATCGCGGTGACATCGCAGCGGGCGCCGATGGCCTTGCCGCCCGCGTTCTCGACGAGAACCGCGGTCTCGGCGGCGCGGTCCGCGTCGATATCGGAGCACACCACCCGTCCGCCGCGTCCGCCCAGTTCGACGGCGAAGGCCCGCCCGATCCCGCTGCCCGCGCCGGTGACCACCGCGTCGGCGTGTTCGGTTCGACGGCGTCGGAACAGGCGCATGGCGACTCCTTCGGTCAACCGGCCCGGTCCGAACTGGTGTCGTCTGCCACCATTGGCCGCACCTGACACCAATTAGGCGCGTGACGGAGTACTTTGTCAACCATGGATGTGCGTGTACCGGCCCGGACCTGGGGCGGCCGCACCGCCGAAGAGCGCAGGGCGCAGCGCCGCGCCGACCTGATCGCGGCGGCACTCGACATCTGGCTCGACAGCGGATGGGCCGCGGTGACGATGCGTGGTGTCTGCCAGCGGGCCGCGCTCAACGACCGCTACTTCTACGAGAACTTCACCGACCGCGACGATCTGCTCGCCGTGGTCTGGGACGAGGTGTGCGCGGGGGTCTTCGCCGACCTGGCAACCATCCTGGCCGACAACGCCGACCGCGCACCCATGGAAATCCTGCGCGCCGCCATCGCCCGCGCCGTCGAACTGCAGACCGACCTGCGCGGCCGGGCCCGCATCCTGCTCGCCGACCACGCGGGCAGCGCCGTCCTCGAACAACGCCGCAAAGCCATGCTCACCGACGCCACCGACCTCCTGCTCGCCGCCGCCTGGCCCCACCTGCGCCCCGACGCCGACGAAACAGCCGTGCGCATGAGCACCCTGGCAGGCATCGGCGGTTTCATCGAACTCCTCACGGCCTGGCGCACCGGCACCATCGACGTCGAACCATCCCGACTCGTCGACCACACCTTCGCCATCGCCACCCAACTCGGCGCGATGTTCCTGCCCGCGGACATCATCGGCGCTTGAAAATCCGTTGGCGAACGACAGCGCCCACTGCTACCTTGCACGAGTTCCGTGACAGAGATCGAGGAGGTGGTACCCGTGAACGCAGTATCGACGTGGGTGCTCTCCGCTGGAGTCACGGTCGGGCGATAGGTCGTCCGGGAGCGCCGTTCATCAGCACTCCCGAAAGGCACGACCGTGCGATTCACCACCGATCAACTCCTCGACCACGACCTGCGCGAACGCGAGTTCCTCCTCGGCGACATCCCCGGCTTCCTGTGGACGCCCGCATCCGTCGCCACACCGATGCCGCTGATCCTGGTCGGTCCTCCGCCGCTCGGACTACGCACCGCGTACCCCCGTCTGCTCGACCGCGTCCGGCCAACCATCGCGGAGGGCTACGCCGCGGCCACCATCGAACTCCCCGGCAGCGGCGACCGTCCCCGCTCGCCCGCCGCCGACCAGGCCCTCACCGACCTGCGCCGTGCGCTGGCGACCGGCGGCCCCGTCGACGACGACATCGTCGACCGACTCGTCCTCCCGCTGGTCGACCACGCCGTCCCCGAGTGGCAAGCCGCCCTGGACGCCCTCCTCGCCCTCCCCGAAATCGGCGGCCCGGTCGGCTACTCGGGCGGAGTCATCTCCATCGGCACCCGACTGGCGGCCGTCGATCCCCGCATCACCGCAGCCGTCCTGTTCGCCGGAAGTTTCGTCCCCCGCGCCATCATCGAGGAGGCCAGGACTGTCACCATCCCCCTCCACGTCCTCCTGCAATGGGACGACAAAGGAAACGACCGCCGAATGGCCCTCGACCTCTTCGACGCCTTCGGTTCCCAGGAGAAAACCCTGAACGCCAACATGGGCGGGCACACCGGCGTCCCGCCGCACGCCGGAGCGGAGGCGGGCCGGTTCTTCACCCGGCACCTGAAATGAGTCGGGCGGTGGTCTCCGGTCGGCATCGCGCGGTGGATGGCAAGTCCGACCGATGACCGATCGCGACCTGGCACCGAAGTGCCCCCACTGGGACTCGAACCCAGACTCGACGGATTTTAAGTCCGCTGCCTCTGCCAATTGGGCTATAGGGGCGTCCGCCACAGCCTAGCGACTCGTACGGGTGTACCGGAATTTTGGCGGTAGACCCGGTCGGATCGGCGTGTCGTGTTGGAGCACGCCGATCCGGCCGGGAGGTCTATCGGTGCTGGTCAGTCCTTGGCTACTGTCTGTTGCTTGCCGAGCAGGGAGTGGTGGCGGCTGTAGGCGAAGTAGATCACGAAGCCGAGTGCCATCCAGATCAGGAAGCGCAGCCAGGTCTCCACCGACAGGTTCACCATCAGCCACAGGCAGGCCGCGACGGCCAGGATGGGGATGAGGGGGACGAGGGGGACACGGAAGCCGCGGGGCAGGTCGGGGCGGGTGCGGCGCAGGATGAGCACGCCGACCGACACCAGCACGAAGGCGAACAGGGTGCCGATGTTGACCATCTCCTCCAGCGTGCCGAAGTCGACGAAACCGGCGAGCACGCAGCAGACGATGCCGACGATGACGGTCAGGCGCACGGGGGTGCCTCGGGTGCCGGTGTGGGCCAGCCAGCGGGGCAGCAGGCCGTCGCGGGCCATGGCGAACAGCACCCGGGTCTGGCCGAGGAACAGCACCATCACCACGGTGGTGAGGCCCGCGAGGGCGCCGATGGAGATGACGGTCTTGGCCCAGTCGACGCCGTGGATGGCGAATGCCGTTGCCAGCGTGGCGTTCTCGCCCGCGAGTTCGGTGTAGGGCACCATGCCGGTGAGCACCAGGGTCACCGCCACGTACAGCACGGTGACGATGAGCAGTGAACCGAGGATGCCGCGCGGCACCGCCTTCTGCGGGTTCTTGGTCTCCTCGGCGGCGGTGGCGACCACGTCGAAACCGATGAACGCGAAGAACACCAGGCTGGCCGCGGCGAGCAGGCCGTACCAGCCGAAGCTGCTGTCACCGGCGCCGGTGACGAAGGAGAACAGCGACTGGTGCAGGCCGCTCGCGCCGTCGTCGGCGGGCTGCGACGGCGGGATGTAGGGGCTCAGGTTCGAGGCCTTGAAGTAGGTGACGCCGAGGACGAGCACCAGCGCGATCACGCCGAGCTTGATGGCGACCGCGATCGCCGACACGCGCGAGGACACCTTGGTGCCGACCGCGAGCAGCACACCGAGCACCGCGAGCAGCGACACCGCGCCCCAGTCGAAGGTGATCGACCCCAGTTGCACGGTGGCCGACTCGAATCCGAAGACGGTGCCGAGGTACTGCGACCAGCCCTTGGCGACCACCGACGCGGCCAGCGCGAACTCCAGGATCAGGTCCCAGCCGATGATCCAGGCGACCAGCTCACCGAAGGTGGCGTAGGAGTAGGTGTAGGCGCTGCCAGCGACCGGAACGGTCGAGGCGAACTCGGCGTAGCAGACGGCGGTGAGACCGCACGCGATGGCGGCGAACACGAACGCCAGCGACACCGACGGTCCGGCCACATTGCCCGCGGTGCGCGCGGTGAGGGTGAAGATGCCCGCGCCGACGACGACGGCGACACCGAAGATCGTGAGATCCCAGGCGGTCAGGTCCTTGCGGAGTTTGGAGTCGGGTTCATCGGTGTCGAGGATCGACTGCTCGACCGATTTGGTGCGGAACACCCCACCTCGTCGGCGCGGTGTCTCTGCCGGTGTCGGCACGTTGTTCTCCTTCTGCGGTGCGAAACGTTGTGAGAAGAGTTACCCCGGCTGGTCAGTGCACACCCTGCATGCGCCGCGTGATCCACGGCGCGCAGGCCACGACCACGAGTCCGGCCGCGATGGCGGCCGCACCGCTGACACCGAAGTACGTGCCCTCGCTGTCGGGGCTGTAGTAGCGCGCCAGCGTGCCCGCCATCGACGTGCCGATGCCGACCGAGAAGAAGTACAGCGCCATCATTTGGGAGCGGAACGCGGCGGGCGCGAGATGCGTGGTCACCGCCAGGCCGATCGGGGAGAGCAGCAGTTCCGAGATCGCGAAGCCGCCGAGGATGGCGAACACGGCGAGGACCGGGACGGTCTTGCCCTCGAAACCCGACAGCAGCGCGAACAACCAGAACGCGACACCCATGCCGATGACACCGAGCGCGAACTTGATCGGGGTGCTCGGTGCCCGGTTGCCGAGCTTGGTCCACAGCAGCGCGAACAGCGGCGAGAGCGCGATGATCCACACCGGTTCCACCGAGCCGATCCAGCTGGCCGGTGCCTCCCAGCCGAAGATGCGCCAGTCGACGCGCTCGTCGGAGTACACCGCGAGCATGGTGAACATCTGCTGGAACAGCGACCAGAACACCGCGTTGGCCAGGAACAGCGGAATGAACGCCACGACCCGGGTGCGTTCGACCGGATTCACCTTCGCGCTGGTGAGCATCACCGTGAAATAGGCGATGGACGCGACGACGATGACGCCGGTGGTGACATCGGAGAGATTGTCCAGGGTGATCCACCCCGCCCAGATCGCGAGTCCGACCACCACGGCGGCCACGGCCACGCCGATCAGCACCGGCCGTAGTTCGGCGCGGGTCACGGGATTGGGTACCTCGCGACCGTGGGTGCCGAGGTTGCGCCGGAAGATCACGTACTGGGTGAGGCCGAGCGCCATGCCGACCGCCGCCGCGCCGAAGCCGACGTGGAATCCCCATTCGCGTTGCAGCAGACCGGTGAGCAGTGGACCGGTGAAGGCACCGATGTTGATGCCGAGATAGAAGAGAGTGAAGCCGCCGTCCACGCGCGCGTCCGAGGGCGCGTAGAGGGTGCCGAGCAAGGACGAGGCGTTGGCCTTCAGCGCGCCGCTGCCGAGCGCCACGAGCACCAAACCCACACCGACACCGGCCAATCCGGGCAACACCGCCAGCGCGAGGTGGCCCGCCATCACCACCACACCGCCGTAGAACACGGTGCGTTCCATGCCCAGCACCCGGTCGGCAATCCAGCCGCCGAGGACCGTGGACAGGTATACCAATCCGCCGTAGGCGCCGACGATGCCGAGCGCCGTGCTCTGCTCGATCCCGAGTCCGCCGTCCGCGGCCGTGTAGTAGAGGTAGTAGCCGAGGATCGTGAGCATGCCGTAGAAGGAGAAACGCTCCCACAGCTCGACGCCGAACAGATTGGTCAGTCCGATCGGGTGCCCGAACAGGGTGCGTTCGGACGCCGGGTCGGCGGGCTCCGGCTGGTCGCCGAGGCGCGTGTGTTGCGTGGACATAAGGGAACGATCCCACGTCGAAACGATGTACAGCAATTTTCCCGCATCTGTCTCGTTTCGGCGTGCCGCGGGGTCGCGCCCGCGTTGCCGCGCCGACCGGGCGGGCGGGAATTACGCTGGTCTGGTGCTGACTGCCGAGGTGACCGTGCCGGTGGCGTGCGAGGTCGCGTTCGCGTCGCTGTCGGACGGCTGGCTGTACGCCAGCTGGGTGGTCGGGGCCTCCCATATCCGCGAGGTCGACGCCGACTGGCCCGCCGTCGGCAGCCGTATCCACTACCGCTTCGGGCTGTGGCCGGTACTGATCGGCGACACCACCGAGGTGCGCGCGATCGACCCGCCGCACCGACTCGAACTGGAGGCGCGGCTGTGGTCGGTCGGGTCGGCGTTGATCCGGATCACCCTGACCGAAGTCGAGCCCGGGCGCACCACGATCCGGATGACCGAACGTGCCGCGCGCGGGCCCGCGAGCTTGATTCCCGGGATCGCCCAGGACGTGGCCTTCGCCGCGCGCAATCAGGAATCCCTGCGGCGGTTGGCGGCCCTGATCCGCGCGCGAGCCAGATAGCTCGCGCGCGGATTCCGGCTAGCTGGGCTGCGGGAGTGCACAGTCGTCGACCTTGGGGTTGACGCCCATGTAGTTCAGCGGGCCCGCGATCATGGTGACCACGATGGTGCCCAGCGACGCGCAGTTCTGGTCGCGGTCGGTGTAGTAGCCGCGCTGACCTGCGGCAAGGACACCGATCAGTAACCAGACCAGCACAACAATCGAAGCGATGCGCGGTGTATTCGTCATGATGTGTCCTTTCCGGTGGCAGGCGGCACTCAGTAGTAGTGCCTGCGACCGGCGACCGGACGTCCGACGCTGCCCGCGATGAGCAGCGCGAGGCCGATGACGAGCACGATCACACCGACGGTGTTGAGAATCGGGATGCCGAAGACGAGGCCGGCGATGAGAAGAATTGCACCGAGAAGAATCATGTGAAGCTCACCTGTTCGGGTAACGATCAGACGCACCGGGTGGCACGTCCCGTGGGGCGTATGCCCGGTTCGGTGCGGAAGAAACAGCTTCGGTTGCGCTGGAACGTATCTGCGGCACGATCGGTGCCGTTCCGAGTGCGGCGCGTCACCTCGCCGAGATGACGCGCCGCACGGAATCAGCCTGCGGAGCCGGGCATTACGGCCGAACCCGAGGACGGCGGCGGGGTGGGCGCGCTCGAGCCGAAATCGGCGTCGACCGAACCGGTGGGCAGGCCGATGTCGACCGAGCCCGCGCTGCCGGTGGGTGGGCCGATCACCACCGAGCCGGACGGGAGCAGATCCCAATCGGCGCTGCCGACGGCGTTGGCGGTTCCGCTCGCGGTGAGCAAGGCGGTGGCGGCCAGCGCGGTCAGAACGCCCGCGCGGGTGAGGGTGGGGGACAGGGACACGGTGATACCTCCGAGCACTTCGCTGTGATAGCGCCCATACGGTATCTGAAATATGAGTGTTTCAGGAGCTTCTTCCGACTTCCATCTGCACTCGGTACCGGTCGGAGCGATACCAGCTGTGCGTGTGCTCGACCGGCACGTCCGCGCTGAACGACACCCGGTCGAAGTGCAGCACGGGCGCGCCCTTGCGTACGCCGAGCAGGGCGGCGATCCCGGCGTCGGCGGCCTGGGCGTCGACGGTCTGCTCGGCGCGCTCGATCGGCCGGTTGTAGCGGTCGGCGGCGAGGCGGTACAGCGAGCCGGTGAGGTCGTGGGCGATGAGGTCGGGGACGAGTTCCGGGTTGAACCAGGCGTCGTCGACACTCACCGCGTCGTCGTCGGCCAGGCGCAACCGGCGCACGTGATAGGCGTCGGCGCCCTGGGGCAGCCGGAGTGCGCGGGCCGTCGGCTCGGGCGCGGGCGCCTTTTCGGCGACGAGGACGAGCGTACTCGGCTGATGGCCGAGGGCACGCATCTCCTCGGTGAACGAGGCCAGATGCAAGCGCGACTGCACCGGCCGGTGCGCCACGAACGTCCCCTTCCCGCGCACCCGGACCAGATACCCCTCGTTCACCAGTTGGCCCACCGCCTCCCGCACGGTGATCCGACTGACGCCGTAGTCCTGCATCAGGTTTCGCTCACTGGTGAGCAGATCGCCGGGTTGCAGTTCGCGCGTGCACTTCTGCAGCAGGATCGCGCGCAACTGTTCATGCTTGGGCACTGCGCTGTCTCGCAGCGGTGCTGGCATGGGGCTGGCTCCTCTCGGCGAACCGGTCCCTACTGGTCCTGTCCGGTCGCTGTCGAGGATACGCCAGCCGTCAGCGGATGCCGGGGGTGCGCGGGTCGGGGCCGAGGCAGCCGAGCACCACGCAGCCGGGTGGGGTGTCGGCGAACGGGGCTTTCGGTGTCTCGCCGAGGCATTCGACGAACCCGCAGCCCGGGTAGGCGTACGGGCCGAGGCCGAAGGTGCCGAACACCGGATCGGGCCGGGCGATCATCGGATCGGTGACGCTCACATCCGGCTTCTCCCGGTACGGGCCCGGATCCGGCACCGCGACATCGCGGAACGACGACACCAGTGTGCGCAGCACGTCGTGGGTGTAGGTCGTCGACACACCGGGTGTGGCGACGCCCGTCCAGTTCAGTACCAGCCCGAGACTCGGCACGATGTAACTGTCGTTGCGCAGCATCCCCGACATCTTCACGGCGTCATCGGGCAGCCCGGGGAATTCGAGGCGGCACGGTGCGCCGTTGACGACGAACAGGAAGCCGTAACAAGGCATCGCCCGCGAGGGTGACAAGGCCTCGTGCAGGTACGCCTCCGAGATCACCTGCTGTTCGTTCCACCGGCCCCGATTGCCCACGAGCAGACCGAGTTTCGCGAAGTCGTCCGGCGGGAGCAGCAGATGCGCGTGGCCGTAGGTGTTTCCGGCGCGGTCGCGGGCCCAGTAGTAGTCGGTGCGTTGGATGCCCAACGGGTCGAACAGCTTTCGCTGAGCGAAGTCCTGGAAGTCCGTGCCGACGGCCTGCGCGATGACATACACGAGCAGGTCGACCGCGCGCTGGCTGTAGCGGAACTGGGTGCCCTGCGGGCGTTCGATCGGCATCGCCAGGGCCTGGGCGACGACATTCGGGTCGAGTTGGGCCAACCCCGTCGCGCCCTCGGCGGCGATCGCCACCTCCATTCCCGATGATTCGGTGAGCAGGTTGCGCACGGTGATCGCCCGGTGGCCCTCGTCGCCGAGCCCGTCGGGCAGGTAGCGACCGATGGGCGCGTCGACGTCGAGGGCGCCGTCGTCCACCGCCGCACCCGCGACCAGCGCCACCACGCTCTTGGTGCCGCTCCACAGATTCCACGGCACCCCACCGGATTCGGCGTTGCGCGGGCCCGCCGCGACCAGGCAGTTGTTGCGGTAGAGCTGGATGTTGAAGCGCGTGGGGTCGACGGCGAGGCGCATGGCCTCGGCGACCCGATCGGGGTCGAGGGCGACCTCGGCGGGGGCGGCGGACTGCGGGGTCCGGCCGGAGCTGACCTCGCAGTGCCGCACGGTCGGCGGGTCGGCCGCGGCGACGGGCAACACTGCCGCCGAGGTCAGCGACACCGCGGTAACCGCAACCGCCGCACCATATTTCAGGAACCCACGCACGCAACCCTCCGATGACTTGTCTCGGGGTGACAATCGCGAACGGTGATGTTCCTGTTACGTCACTAGCGGCCGTAGGGTCGGCAGACCTCGATCGCCGCGTCCTTGGCGGTGTTGAACTGATCGATCACGCCGTTGAGTTCGTCGGTGGCCGCGCGACGCTCTAGGGTGTCGGCGAGCAGGTTGGTCTTGTCGCGATAGGTGCGCAGCGGCTCGGCCAGCGCCGCGATCACCTCGGGGGTGATCTTGCGGTCGAGGTCCTTGGCATTGTTGCGCAGCACCGGAACCGCCTCGTTGGCCTTGGTGTCGGTGTCGGGCGCCTGGTTGTTGCTCGCCTCGATGTAGGCGTTGAACGAGGCGACCGAACTCTTGTTGGCCGCGCGCAGCCCGTCGCAGGCCGAGTCGTTGGCCGCCTTCACCTTGGCGGTGGATGAGGCCGCGACCTCGGATGTGTACGCGGCGAGATCGGTGAGATTGGCCTCGGCCGTGCCCGGCACCTGATTGGTGCAGGCGGCCAGCGCGAGCGTGCCCGCCACGGCGACCAGTGCGGTGCCGAGCCCCATTCGTTCCCGTACCAGCATCAACCTCTCCTCCCTCGCCGGAGTGTCGGTCACCGTCGCGGTGCCGAACATCTCGACGGTACTGGCTTGGCGACGATCAGGTGGCGCCGCGCCGAACCGGCGCGGCGCCACTCGGGTCAGCTCTGGCCGAGCATGCCGCGCATGGTCGCGATCTCACCCTCCTGATCGGCGATGATCTTCGTGGCGAGCCGCTTGGCCTCCGGATTGACGCCTTGGGCCAGCTCGGGCTTGGCCATCTCGACCGCGCCCTGATGGTGTTCGATCATCATCCGCAGCCACTGCCGGTCGAACTCGGCGCCGGAGGCGGCTTCCAGCGCGCTCATCTGCTCCTCGGTCATCATCCCCGGCATGCCGTGGCCACCGTGCCCCTCGGCGCTCGGCGCGGGTTCGCCGAAGCTGGTGAGCAGATCGGTGATCTGCCGCATCTCCGGCGCCTGCGCCTGCTCGATCTGCGCGGCCAGCGCGATCAGCTGCTGGTTCTGGGTGCGGTTCGGCACCAGCTTCGACATCTCGACCGCCTGCGCGTGATGCGGGTACATCATCTGCAGGAAGTTCACATCGGCGTCGTTGAAATCGGTGCGGGCCGCGGCGGTGGTCGTGCTTGCCGTGGTCGAGGAGTGTTGGGTGCTGTGCGTGGTCGAGTCGTCGCTACAACCGGCGGCGACCACCGCGACAGCGGCGAGGGCGAGAACGGTACGGGTGATGGACATGAGTGATCCTCCTGGGGATTCGGGTGTGGGTGTCGAACAGGGGCCGCGCGGGCCGACCTGTCAGATCCGCAGAATCGCCAGTTGGGACAGGGACAGCACGGTCCAGGGAGGTGGTCGCTCGCGGCGGCCGCGCCAGGTTCTGGTCGCCCGGCGGATGGCGTCGCCGTCTTCGGTGAGCCGCGTCAGCAGCATCCAGCCGAGCAGCACGGTCAGGGCGACGAGGATGAAGACGCAGCCGTGGACGGCCGCGTGCTCACCGCAACCACCGCTGCCGCAGCCGTGATCCGGTTCGTGGTCGTCCTGGGGTGCGACGGCTTCGACGTGCTCACCGGTGTGGGCATGCGCGGGGGTGACGAAGACCGCGGAGTGCATCGCGACGATTCCGGCCAGCAGCAGCATCACGGCGAGAGCCCGGACGAAGCGCGCGTGCGAAGGCTGGACGGTCACGGCGACGAGTCTAACCAGTGCTCACACGGGCTTCGCAATACCCGCACACGGTAGGGGTAGAACTACGCGTTCGCGATGTCGACGACCAGGCGCGGTGGGTCGGCGAGCGTGCTCACGGTGAAGCCGGGCCGATCGGCGTCGAGCCCGACGAACGACTGTGTGACGCCTTCGTACACCACCGATTTGTAGACACCCGTGATACGCGGTGTGCTGGGGTCGGTCACCGGGTCGGGCCCGGCGAACGGCGGGACGGGCGAGTCGAACGGGTAGGCCGAACCGAGGATGCGCACCTCGAGGATCGAACTACCGGCCACGTCGACGGCCCGGCCACTGGCGTCCTGCACGGCGCTGTCGGTGTAGGCCACCTGCCAGCCGGGGGTGCCGGTGCCGCCGAGGGTGTAGACGACCCGGTCGTAGCCGGGGTGGTTGCCCAGACGCACATCGGTGACGGTGAGCGCGGCGCCGTCGCTCGCCTCGCCGGACTTCGCCGCGTTGTCGCGCGGGCCGGTGGCGTCGGCGAAGGTGCTCGCGGTGCTCGTCGTCGTGGTCGGCGGCGTCGCGGCGGGCGCGTCGTCGGAACCGCAGCTCGGCAGGACCAGAGCCGCGGCGGCGATCAGCACGAACACGGGGGCGTTGCGCATGTGACCGATGGTACTCAGGTGAACTGGAGGGTCGCGGGAATCACTCGGGCGCGTGTCCAGGCTGTGAGTTTGCTGGGTGCGTACATCACGAGATCAGCGCAGTCGGCACGCGTGAGTGGAACCTGTTCGCCGTCAGTCTTTTCCATGCTCCGCGCGCCTATGTGTCCATCGGTTCCGCAGTGCGCCAGGGGCGGATGTGACGATGGGGCAACGATCTAGCACACTTGTCGGGTGGACAGTGTCGAGGACGTATTCACCCGGCTGCGCCGGTATCCGGACGTGGAGGCGCCGAATCTCTATGCCGTCGACGCCGCGGATCGGTTGATCCTCGATACCGCCGCCGACGCGCTCGCGGGCGCGGGCACCGGCGAGGTGGCGGTGATCGGCGACGCCTACGGCGCGCTGACCCTCGGGATCGCGGTACGGCACGGACACACCGGCATCCGGGTGCACCAGGACCTGCTCACCGGCGAACTCGCCCTCGCGGGCAACGCCAAGAACCTCGGTCTCGCCGATCGTTTCACCGTGCACGGTCTCGACGTGGACCTGCTCACCGGCACCCGCGTGGTCGTGATGCGGTTGCCGAAAATGCTTGCCGGGCTCGCCGAGATCGCCGAGGCCATCGCCCGTTACGCCGCCGACGACGTGGTCGTCTACGCCGGTGGCCGCGACAAATACCTCACCCCGACCATGAACGAGGTGTTCGCCGAAACGTTCCGCCAGGTGCGGGCGGGCCGGGGCAGGCAGAAGTCACGGGTGCTCGTCGTCAGTGAACCGCTACCCGTCGGCGAACCGCGTTTCCCGGTGCGCGAGAACATCATCGAGATCGACGGCGACGTGGTCGCCTACGGTGCCGCGTTCTCCGGCCCGCGCCTCGACATCGGCACCCGGTTCCTGCTCGAGCATCTCGACCGGATGAAACCCGACGCGCGCGAGGCCATCGATCTGGGTTGCGGCACCGGCATTCTCGCGGTGGCCCTGGCCAAATCGCGGCCGCGTATCCGGGTGGTCGGCACCGACCAGTCCTGCGCCGCGGTCGCCTCGGCGCGCGCGACCGCCGCCGTCAACGGGGTGGACGACCGGGTCACCGTGGTGCGCGACGACGCCATGTCCTCGGCGGCCGACAACAGCGCCGACCTGGTGCTGTGCAATCCGCCGTTCCATGTGGGCGCGGCCGTGCACACCGGGTCCGCCATCAAGATGTTCGCCGAGACCGGCCGGGTGCTGCGCCCCGGCGGCGAATTGTGGACGGTGTACAACTCGCACCTGAACTACCGGGGCGTGGTGGAACGGATGGTCGGGCGGACCGATGTGATCGACCGGAACCAGAAGTTCACGGTGACGCGGTCTGTCCGTGGCCTGCGCGACGTACAACGATAGAGGCGCTCCAACGGGGTAGAGTCCGATTTGTCCGAACGGACGGTGGGGCGATCATCGATCGCGACGCCGGGAACTTTGTCCGTTCACGGCACGTTGAACAGGGCAGTTGGAGCTGTACGACGTTTCATCACTCCAGGAAAGGCGCACGGTGCGTACCTCATCGAATCCGGTGTTCAAGAACTTACCTCGCCAAGAGGGAGTCGGCGGTTACGCGAACTTCGGTTCGGGCGTGACCGGCGCGGGCCAGCTGGGCAACCAGTACGGCGAATACGGTCAGCAGTACGGGCAGCAGTACCAGCAGGCGCCCGCGACCCGTGCCATGACCATCGACGACGTGGTCACCAAGACCGGTATCACCCTCGCGGTGCTCACCGTCTCGGCGATCATCTCCTTCGCGCTGTCGACGGCGAATCCGTCGCTCGCGCCGCTGTTCGTCATCGGCGGCGGCCTGATCGGCTTCGTGCTGGTCATGGTCGCGAGTTTCGGCAACAAGATGGACAACCCGGCGCTCGTACTGTCGTACGCGGCGTTCGAGGGTCTGTTCCTCGGCGCGCTGTCGCTGATGTTCACCGGCACCGAGTTCGGCGGAGTGGGCGGTAGCGCCCTGATCGGCCAGGCGGTGCTCGGCACGTTCGGCGTGTTCTTCGGCATGCTCGTGGTCTACAAGACCGGCGCGATCCGGGTCACCCCGCGCTTCACCCGCATGCTGCTCGGCGCCATGGTCGGCGTGCTGGTCCTGATGCTCGGCAACCTGATCGCCAGCTTCTTCACCGACGGCGGCTTCGGCCTGCGCGACGGCGGCCCGCTGGCCATCGTGTTCAGCCTGGTCTGCATCGCCATCGCCGCGTTCAGCTTCCTGCTGGACTTCGACTCGGCCGACCAGCTGATCCGCGCCCAGGCCCCGGAGAAGGCCGCCTGGGGCGTCGCCCTCGGCTTGACCGTCACCCTGGTCTGGCTCTACGTCGAGATCCTGCGCCTGCTGAGCTACTTCCAGCGGGACTGATACACACACGAAAGCGGCCCACCGAATTCGGTGGGCCGCTTTTTCGTGCCTGTCTCAGCTGAGTCGTTCGATGACCAGGGCCATGCCCTGACCGCCGCCGACGCACATGGTTTCCACGCCGAACTGCTTGTCGTAGGTCTGCAGGTTGTTCAGCAGGGTGGCGGTGATGCGGGCGCCGGTCATGCCGAAGGGGTGGCCGAGGGCGATAGCGCCGCCGGAGACGTTGAGCTTGTCCTCATCGATCTTCAGCTCGCGAGCCGAGCCGAGCACCTGGACGGCGAAGGCCTCGTTGATCTCGAACAGGTCGATGTCGGAGACCGACTTGCCCGCCAGGGCCAGGGCCTTCTTGACGGCCTCGATCGGGCCGAGGCCCATGATCTCCGGGGACAGGCCGGAGACGCCGGTGGACACGATGCGGGCCAGCGGGGTCAGGCCGAGCTCCTTGGCCTTGGTGTCGCTCATGATCACCAGCGCCGCGGCGCCGTCGTTGAGCGGACAACAGTTGCCCGCGGTGACGGTGCCGTCGGGACGGAACACCGGCTTGAGCTGGCTCACCGCTTCGTAGGTGACACCGGCGCGCGGGCCGTCGTCCTTGCTGACGACGGTGCCGTCGGGCAGGGTCACCGGGGTGATCTCCCGCTCGAAGAAGCCGTTCTTGATGGCCTCCTCGGCCCGGTTCTGCGAGCGCACACCCCAGTGGTCCTGGTCCTCACGGCTGATGCCGGTGAGGGAGGCGACGTTCTCGGCGGTCTGACCCATCGCGATGTAGGCGTCGGGCAGCAGGCCGTCCTGGCGCGGGTCGTGCCACGCGCCCGCGCCGCCCTCGGCGGTCTTGGCGGTGCGGGCCTCGGCCTCGGCGAACTCGGGGTTCTTGGTGTCGGGCGAGCTGTCGGCCGAACCCTTGGCGTAGCGCGACACGGTCTCCACACCGGCGGAGATGAACACGTCACCCTCGCCTGCCTTGATCGCGTGGAAGGCCATCCGGGTGGTCTGTAGCGACGACGCGCAGTACCGGTGCACGGTGGTGCCGGGCACCACGTCCAGGCCGAGCTTCACCGCCACGATGCGACCCTGGTTGAAGCCACCCTCACCGGCGGGCGAGCCGGTGCCGAGGATGATGTCGTCGACCTGCGTTGGGTCGAGCGCGGGGACCTTGTCCAGCGCGGCCTTGACCATCTGTGCGGTCAGGTCGTCCGGGCGCATCCCGGCCAGGGACCCCTTCACGGCACGGCCGATCGGGGAGCGGGCGATGGAGACGATGACGGCCTCGGGCATGAGGACTCCTTTTCGGAAGGCTGGCGCGAACGGCTGTTTCACTTGCCGGTCTGCCGTGAATCTACGTCTCCCCGTGCGCGACCGGAAGGGCAGGGCGGGCTCGCACCGCGGAGATCAGCACCGGCGACAACTGAGCGGCCGCGAGTTCGTAGCCCGCGGCGGAGGGATGGAAACCGTCGGTCGCGAACAAGATCTCCGGCGCCGCCCGGAACTCCGAGGCGACCAGCGGCGAACCCATCGGCACCGCGATTCCCCCGGCCAGCGTGGTCGCCACCGTCTGTGCCTTGCCGAGCCGCACACTCCAGTTCGCCACCACCGTACGCAACGGCTGCGGGATGGCGGTGACGGTGCCCAGGTTGGGGCAGGTGCCGACGACGACCAGCGCGTCGGCCTCACGCAACCGCGACACCGCCTGGGCGAGCCTGCGGGCCGAGGCCCGGATCGAATGCTTCTTGGTGATGTCGTTGGCGCCGACCAGGATCACCGCGGCATCCGGCGGCGGCCCGGCGACGAACATCGCGTCGACCTGTCCGGCGAGGCCCTTGGAGGTGGCGCCGGAAATGGCCTTGGTGCTCAATCGGATCCGCAGCCCGGTGGCCTCGGCCAGGTCACGCGCCAGCCGCACACCCGGCACGTCGGCGGCGCCGAGGCAGCCGAGACCGGCGGCGGTGGAGTCGCCGAAGATCATCAGATGCAGGTCGAACGGAACGTTCTTGCGCCACGGCTCGGGCAGGTTCGCACCGGGGGCGTACACGCCGTCGGCCTCGGGTGGCTTGGAGGTGTCGCGGCCGATCACCGCGCGTGCGGCACCGGCCTGGGTCATCAGCAGCCGGTAGGTCGCCCAGGACACGGTGCCCGCCCCCGACCCGGCCAGGACGGTCGTGGCGCCGGTGACCGCGGCCGTGCGCCAGCTGATTCGAGGTGCGCTCACACCCGAAAATTCTACGGCTCATCCGCCTCTCCGCGTCTTTTGGCCAGACTCAGGTGCGGGGCGAGTTCGGGGCGCGGCAAGCTCTTGTGAGGTGGGTGGGTCGGCTCGTGCCCGGTGAGTTACCCATGTCCTGACGAGATCAGTTGTTGCGCGTCGGACCGCTCGCCGAGGCGCTGACCGGGCGGCGCTGGACTATGGTGCGGGAGTGGGGAAGGCGCCCGAGCTTTTGCGACTCGACCGACCCGCCGGGCGACGGTTGCTCGCGGCCACGGTGCTCGGCTCGGGGATGGGGTTTCTCGACGGCACCATCGTCAATGTCGCGCTGCCGCGCATCGGGTCGGAACTGCATGCCGACCTGGCCGCGCTGCAGTGGGTGATCAACGGCTACACCCTCGCGCTCGCCGCGCTGATCCTCGTCGGTGGCGCGCTCGGTGACCGGTTCGGGCGCAAACGGATGTTCCCCTGGGGTGTGGCCGCGTTCGCCGTCACCTCCGTGCTGTGCGCGTTGGCGCCGACGATCGAGGCCCTGATCGCGGCGCGGCTGGCGCAGGGCGTCGCCGCGGCCCTGCTGACTCCCGGCAGTCTGGCGCTGGTCGAGTCGTCGTTCGTGCGCGCCGACCGGATGCGGGCCATCGGGGCGTGGACCGGCACGCTCGGCATCGCCACCGCCGCGGGCCCGGTGCTCGGCGGTTGGCTGGTCGGATTGTCGTGGCGGTGGGCGTTCGCGATCAATCTGCCACTGGCCGTACTCACCCTGGTGCTGTTACGGGGTGCGCCCGAGTCCCGTGACGAACGCGCCGAGGGCAATCACTTCGACCTGCCCGGCATCGTGCTGGCCCCGGTGGCGCTGGCCGGGATCACCTGGGCGCTGACCGCGTGGCCCGACAGCGGCGCGACCCCGGCCACCATCGGCGCCGCGGTGACGGGAGTGGCGGCGGCGACGGCGTTCGTGGTCGTCGAACGGCGGGCGCGGTATCCGATGGTGCCGCCGGAGATGTTCGCCGACCGCGTCTTCACCCTCATCAATGTGGTGACGTTGCTCGTCTACGCCGCGTTGTCCGGGTCGATGGTGTTCATCGCCCTGTTCCTGCAGGTCGGTGCGGGCTGGTCGCCGTTGGCGGCCGGGGCGGCGAGCGTCCCGATCAGCGTGCTGATGTTCCTGCTCGCCGCCCGTTTCGGTGCGCTCGCCACCCGGTTCGGGCCGCGCGGGCCGATGGTGGGCGGTGCGTTGGTCCTGGCCGGTGGGCTGGCGTTGCTGGCGGTGGCGCCGCGCGAGGTGCGGTTCGTGACCGGCATTCTGCCCGGCATGCTCGCGATGGGACTCGGCCTCTCGATGCTGGTCGCCCCGCTGACCGGAACCGTCCTCGCGGCCGCGCCCGCGCGTCGGTCGGGCGTGGCCAGCGGGATCAACAACGCGGTCTCGCGCACGGCCGGATTGCTCGCCGTCGCCGCGTTGCCGCTGCTGGTCGGGCTGTCCGGACGCGCCTACGCCGATCCCGACGCCGTCACCTCGGCCTATCGCGGCGCGCTGTGGTGGTGTGTTGCGCTGGTGGTCGTCGCGGCGGGGGTCACCGCCGTCGGCCTGTCGGGGCGCCGCGCCGCGGGCTGATCGGCCGGTGTGCTGGCACACAGTGTCGGACCAGGTCGCGACCCGCACGCGTGGTTCTGCAACTATGGAGCTCATGCGCATCGCGGATCATGTCGTCGACCTCATCGGCAACACCCCACTGGTTCGGTTGAACTCGGTGGTCGGCCCGAACGCGGGCCTGGTCGCCGCCAAGGTCGAGTACCTCAACCCGGGCGGCAGCTCCAAGGACCGCATCGCGGTCAAGATGATCGATGCCGCCGAGGAGGAGGGCCTGCTGAAGCCGGGCGGCACGATCGTGGAGCCCACCTCGGGTAACACCGGTGTCGGCCTGGCTCTGGTCGCCCAGCAGCGCGGATACAAGTGCGTGTTCGTCTGCCCCGACAAGGTGAGCGAGGACAAGCGCAACGTGCTGCGCGCCTACGGCGCCGAGGTCGTGGTGTGCCCCACGGCCGTGCCACCGGAGCACCCCGACAGCTACTACAACGTCTCCGATCGCCTGGTCCGCGAGATCGACGGCGCCTGGAAGCCCAACCAGTACTCCAACCCGGGCGGCCCGGAAAGCCACTACGAGACCACCGGCCCGGAGATCTGGGCCGACACCGAAGGCAAGATCACCCACTTCGTCGCGGGCGTCGGCACCGGCGGCACCATCACCGGCACCGGCCGCTACCTCAAGGAGGTCTCGGGCGGGAAGGTGAAGATCATCGGCGCCGACCCCGAGGGCTCGGTGTACTCCGGCGGCACCGGCCGTCCCTACCTCGTCGAGGGCGTCGGTGAGGACTTCTGGCCCACCGCCTACGACCCGGCCGTGCCCGACGAGATCATCGCCGTCTCCGACGCCGACTCCTTCGAGATGACCCGTCGCCTCGCGCGCGAAGAGGGCCTGCTGGTCGGCGGCTCGTGCGGCATGGCCGTGGTCGCCGCGATCGAGGTGGCCCGGCGCGACCCCGACGCCGTCGTCGTGGTGCTGCTGCCCGACGGTGGCCGCGGCTACCTGTCGAAGATCTTCAACGACAAGTGGATGAGCTCCTACGGCTTCCTCACCACCCCGCTCGAGGCGGGTCCGGAACCGCTGGTCGGTGACGTGCTGCGTGGCAAGTCCGGCGAGCTGCCCGACCTGGTGCACACCCATCCCTCGGAAACCCTGCGCGACGCCATCGAGATCCTGCGCGAATACGGCGTCTCCCAGATGCCGGTCGTCGGCGCGGAGCCGCCGGTGATGGCGGGCGAAGTGGCGGGCAGCGTCACCGAACGCGACCTGCTCTCGGCCGTCTTCGAGGGCCGCGCCCAGCTCACCGACTCGGTGGCCCAGCACATGAGCCCGTCGTTCCCCCTGATCGGCTCCGGCGAACCCCTCTCCACCGCCACCAAGGCCTTGTCCGACACCGACGCGCTGATGGTCGTCGAAGACGGCAAGCCCGTCGGCGTCATCACCCGCCACGACCTCCTCGGCTTCCTCAGCACCGGCTCGATCTGAGGTCGGACCAACGCGAAGGCCGCCCGGATAGCGGCAGTGAGCTGAGGTTCTGCGAGTTCTGGGACGAGGAACCCCTCACCCCGAGGACGCCCTGGGGCTCATCAGCTGATTCGGTTGAGCGGAACTCTGCCCAGCTGAATCCAAGCGTCTCACCTGATATCTCATCCGATCTGCTGGCACCCACCGGGGAGCGGTCGAACCTTCCACGGATCGGATCGACATTCGTTTCGATGGGCATGGACAGCAGCAGCGGGCGTTGATATGAACCCACCGCCAGGTGCTCGAGTAATGGTGGCAGGCCGAATAGTCCTGCAATGCGTGGTGTGTCGCGGGGATAGATTCCAGCAACGCCAGATCAGCATGAACACGCCGGGGATGACCTTCATGGGTTGGGACTGGCTCAACGAGAGCGCGACCGGGGTGGTGTGTGTGCACTGCGGGTACGTCCACCAGTTCATGCTGCCGGTGCAATGGGAAACCCCGCCGCCTGCGGGGCGAGCTGTTCTGGTTGATTATCACAACTGATAATATGGGCGTCATGGTCGGTGACCCGAACGACGTTGGTGACGAACTTCGAGCCGTGCTGGAATCGGCGGCGAAGCTGCAGGTATTGGTGCCGGATGCGGTGCTGGTCGGAGGCTCAGCGGCGGCGCTCTACGCGGGGCACCGTGACTCCTATGACCACGACCATGTTCTACGCGACTTGCGAGACCGTTTCGACATGGTGCTCGAGGCCATCGAATCCGAGGGGGAGTGGGTCACCAACCGGGTGCGGCCGGGGAAGTTGATCCTTGGCCGACTGGGCGATATCGAGGCCGGGGTGCGGCAGTTGATCCGTGCTCGGCCGCTGGAAACGGCGACGATCGAACTCCCCTCGGGGCGCCAGTTGTGTGTACCGACAGCTGCGGAAACGCTGCGTATCAAGGCCTTCCTGATCGTGCGGCGCAACCAGACCCGCGACTATCTCGATGTTGCCGCGATGACGGATGCGATGGGGATCGCCCAGGCGGTTACGGTGCTTGCGCACATCGATGACTACTACGCCGACCAGCGAATCGATGGACTGCCCGTCTCCTCTCAGGTGGCGCGTCAGCTCGCTGATCCGCGCCCCGCCGACTCGTCGGTAACTCAGCAGCTGGCGGCGTATCGCAATCTCGATCACAAGTGGCACGATTGGAATCGAGTGCGGGATCGGTGTCGGGAAGTGGCGATAGCTCTCGCGGAAGGCGGGGATGATGGTCCAGTTTCGTAATCTGAACATCTCCCCGGACGCGCCGGTTTCGGAGTGGCCGACCGAGGCGGTGCAGACCGCGTTGGAGCGAGGCGACCTTCGTGATTGGCGGCGGATCGGTGCGGAGTTGCGGCGCGATCCGTGGGGGCGGATCGCGCGTCGATTGGAAGAAGTCCTTTCGCACAGTCGTCCCTACGGGGTCGCCGAATTGATGGAAGGGCTGCTCGAGCGGGCACGCGAACGCGCGGAGACCGAAGAGCGCCGAGAAGTCGCTGACGAAGTGCGTCGGGCGGTCGCGGATTCCGGGTTGACCAGTGCCGAATTCGCCGCCTGCGTCGGAACTTCCGGCTCACGACTGTCCACCTACATGAGCGGCAAGGTCGTCCCGTCCTCGACAATGATGGTGCGAATTCGTCGCGTGGCAGATCGCCACCGATCGGTCGCGTGACTCGCTGAGAAAGGCGACCTGGAACGCCACCAACTGTGCCTGAACACAGGGCCAGGGAGGGTATTTCAGCGATTCGCGCCGAACAGGTCGAGAGCGATCGGCGCTACGTCGTCGATGACCGAACACGCAGCACTCAGTGTCACCATCACTTGGTGTTTGCCGAGTTCCCTCGGGGGTCCTGACAGAACGATTGCCTCGATCAGCGGGCCGGCTTCGACGCGTACGTGCGCTGTTTCTGCAGTTGTGCGGTCTTGCGCACCGGGCTCCGACCGCTCGGGAAAACGCACCGGCAACGTGAGGGCACAGGCGCGATCGGGGTTCACATCATCCGTGACTATCGCTGTCTCGTCGAAGATCTGAACGGTGTTCCCCGCCAATGAAGTCGGTGCCTGGGTGGTGACGACGATGTGTACCGCGGAGCCGTCGCGTTGCTGCGGTGTCAGCAGGCCGAGTCGGCACCCTGTCACCGTCTGGTAGGGGCCGAGTGTCGTGAGTTTGCCGTGAGTAGCGAGTCGGTCGCGATCAAACAGCCCACATGGGTCGACGGTGCGAATCCGGTCGGCGAGCTCCAGCTTTTGCTGATCCGCTGGGGTGACGGGAACTCCGAATTTCGTGGCTGCTGCCGAAGTCGTACTGACGATGGTGGTGGGTTCGGGTGCTCCGGGATCTGTCTGTGAACATCCGGCGAGTATCGGAATCAGCAGCATCGGTAGAAGTCGCCGCAGTGTGTTCATTCCACCCCTTGAATGCCGATGTCGCAGTGAAGCATAGGTCACCGTGTCTGGCGCTGAAGTCCCGCAGGGTCGCCGATCGACGGCCCTGCGGGAGGTTCATCAGACCAGTGCGGAGTGCAGGGCTGTCCACTGCTCCGGGTGGACGTAGGCGACCACGGTGTCGTGGGCGATGCCCGCGCTGTGCAGGGCGGAGTCCACGTCCTGGTAGCGGGTTCGCAGCGCGGTGCGGACCGAGCCGCCGATTCCGGTATACGCGGTGCGCACCAGTTCAGTATAGGAATCGCGTTGGAGGACAGGGGGTGTCGGGCGGCGGTCGAGGCGAAGGATGGCGGCGTCGACTGCCGGGATCGGGCGGAAGCTTGTGCGAGGGATGTGGCCGCGTAGTTGCCAGTCGAACCATGGCCAGGTCAGGGCGGTTGTCAGGCTCCACCTTCCGTAGTCGCCGGTGTGTTTGCGGGCGTACTCGCGTTGGGTGAGCAGGGTCGCCGAGGTCAGGGCTGGGGCCTGGAGGCACCAGCCCACGATCGGCGAGGTGATCGAGAACGGGATGTTGCCGACCACCGCGAACTCGGTGCGCGGCGCCTTGGCTTTGACGAAATCGCCTCGGACCACCTGGATTCCGTGCTCGCCCCTGGTCTGGGCGGAGAGCTTCGCCGCCAGCAGCGGATCGAGTTCGTAGGCGGCGACGGTCGCCCCGCGCCGGGCCAGCGCCCGAGTGAGCACGCCTTCGCCCGCGCCCGGTTCCAGGATGGCACCTGTGGGGTCGGCGACGGCCATCAGCAGGTCGACCGCGTGTGGGTCGACCAGGAAGTTCTGTGACAGCGTCCTTCTGTTCAGGTCACGCGACGTGCGACCGGCGCCACGAGCGGTGACCTTGCGCTGGGTATGCGAATAGTTTTTGTGTGAGTGATCCTGTGCCACGGCAGTTGCCCCTTCGGGTCATCGAGTCGGAAGAGTCTCGATGGGCCCTGGGCGCGCCGGTGGACGCGAGAGAGGAGATCCGCGTCCGCTAGCGGGCCAGAGCCCGGGCGTGGCGGATGCGGATGAACATGCAGCACGACATGCGAATCACGCTAGAACTCGGCCTGTTCGGAGCGCAACCGAATTTCGACAGGCGGTCGCGGTGCCGTGGCGCTGCGGGCAGAGATCGGGCGACACCGCGTGGGAACACGGCAGGTCGGCGCCCGATGCGTGGGCCGGGCGCCGAACGCCGATCAGGCGCCGCTGATCGTTCGTGTGCGCAGGGCAGCCACCGCGGACTCGGCGGCGATCAACGCGCTGTTGATGGAGATCTCGCCGCGCATGCCGGGGGCGGCGACCATGTCACCGGCCAGGAAAACTCCGTTCCCTCGGTCGATGGCGGGGCGGTCGCGCCAGGTGGTGCCAGGGAGGTCGAGGGCGCCGGTGCGGTTCTTGGCGGTGGACTTGCGATGGAAGGTCCTGCGCGAGCGCCAGTTCGGGATGGTCGCGTCGGCGAAGACCTCGAGCCGGTGGTGTGCGGCGTCGCGGGATTCGCCGGGGCGCACAGGCATCTGGAGTTGGTAGAGGGATTCGCCCGAGGGGGCGATGGTGTCGTCCTGCATGGTGTAGGACTCGTGGAACCCGCCTTCGTCCAGGTCGAAGACCAGGCTGCGGTCGTGGCGGTCCTCGGTCACGGCTATGTCGAGGAGAGCGGCGAAACCCGATGCGCCGCGTGGTAGTTCGTCGCCGAGGAGGCGGCGCGCGGAATCCAGGTCCGTGGCGACGATGACCGGCCCGTCGGTCGGCACCGCATCGAGGCGCGACCCGGTTTCGATCGCGACACCGAGTTCGGTCGCCCGCGTGACCATGCGATCCATCGTGCGCTGCCACCCGCCGCGTACCCAGCGCACGGCCGGAACCTTCGCCCCGAGCACGCGCTGGAACAGATCCCAGACGAACGCGGCGGAGAGTCGACCGGTTTCCGCGTCGTAGGTCACCACACTGATCGCGTTGGCCATCCGCGTGGCGGTCCGTTCGCCCCACTGCTGGGAAGCCCAGGTGTGGAAGTCGACGTCGACGGGGGCGGTGAGTCGAATCCGGGCCTGCGCGCGCAGCATCGCCAGCGGCGGCACACGGCGCAGCGTGCCGCCGCACCGGAACGCGACCTTCGCCGCGTCGACAGGAGAGGGCCAGCCGAGGCCGTCGACGAAACCGCGCTTCTTCAACCAGGTGTAGTGCGGCCCGTCGGCGTAGAACACATGCGCGCCCTCGTGTGCCACATGCGGTGCTTCGGTGGCACGACCGCGACCGCCGAGCGTGCTGTGCGCCTCGTGCAGACGCACGACCGCCCCGGATTCCGCGACCGCGATCGCCGCGGTGAGCCCGGCCAGGCCACCACCGATCACCGTGACAGGTGTGTTCATCGTCGATCCTCCTGTGTGTTGCCCGCCCCTTCGAGCCGGGCGGCGATCATTTCCGCGGTTGCTCGCAGATAGCGTTCGGCCTCGACATTCGCCGGATGGTCGCCGTCGAAGATGTCGCTGATCAGCCAGAAGTGGGCGATCGCGCCGACGAGCACGGCGGCGGTGGCCTCCCAGTCCTGGGCGCGGCCGTGGTCACCGGCCAGCTCGGCGAGCCCCCGGGTGACCACCGGCATGACGACCGCGTATTCCTGCTGTCGGAAGACCTCGAGCATGTCGGCGGGAACCGAGTTGTCGCGCATCAGGATGCGGTTGACGTCGCGGTCGTGGTCGATCCGGTCGAGGCCGATCCGGCACAGCGCCGTCAACTTGTCGACCAGCGATCCCTCGGGGGCGAGCGTGGCCGCGATCGAGAAGTCCGGCGCCAGGAACAGCCGCAACGCTCCGCGCTCGGACAGCCGGGCCGACACCGCCTCGACCAGCAGCTCGTCCTTGGACCGGAAGTGCCGATAGAGGCCACCGGCCCCGCTCGACAACCCCGCCGCCCGCTCGATCTGCGCCACCGACGTCTTGGCGAACCCCTGCTCGCCGAACAACCGCAGCGCCTCGGTCATGATCCGCTCACGCGTCGTCGGTGCCACCGGTACCTCTCCTGTAAGTAACCACTTACTTACAGAATGAGCCGCCACAGCTACGAGCACAAGAAGCGATTCTGTGGTCCATCCCACGTGCGAGAAAGGAAGCAAATTTCTCGCAACCGGCTGGTTCGGACCGATTCAGGCGGGTAAGCCCCCGATGACACTCTCGGCAAATCGGGCGGGAAGAGCGAAAGGAAGTGCTGTGGACAACTCCGTCGTCGCGATCGACTTCCAGCAAGGCTTCAATGACGCTTGGAGTTCGGTAGCGCAATTCGTGCCGAAATTGGTTGCCTTCATCGCCATCCTGCTGATCGGCTGGATCATCGCGAAAGTAGTGGCGAAGGTGGTCAACGCGGTGCTCGAACGGGTCGGCTTCGACCGGCTGGTCGAGCGCGGTCAGATCAAGAAGATGATGGCCAAGAGCAAGTACGACGCCTCGGATCTGCTGGCCAAACTGGCCTACTACGCGATTCTGCTGATCGCGCTGCAGATCGGTTTCGGTGTGTTCGGCCCCAACCCGGTCAGTGACCTGCTCACCGGTATCGTGGCCTGGCTGCCGAAGGCGGCGGTGGCGATCGTGATCGTGGTGATCGCCGGTGCGGTCGCGCACGCGGTCGGCGAACTGGTCACCAACGCGCTCGGTGGGCTGTCCTACGGTTCGCTGCTCGGACGCATCGCCTCGGTGTTCATCTGGGCGATCGGTATCATCGCGGCACTGAACCAGATCGGCGTCGCCACCACGGTGACCACCCCGATCCTGATCGCGGTGCTCGCCACGATCGGCGGCATCCTCGTCGTCGGCGTCGGCGGCGGCCTGGTTCGGCCCATGGAGCAGCGCTGGGGCAACTGGCTCGGCAACATCGAGTCGGAGATGCCCGCCCTCAAGGGCGAGGCGCAGGCCTACCAGCGCGGTCGTGAGGACATGACGCGCGAGGGGCAGCGGGTGCCGGGTTCGCACGCGCAGCAGACCCAGCAGGAATGGGCCACCCCGGGCGCGGGCGGCAGCCCGCAGGCGGGCGGCTACCCGCAGACGGGTCAGCAGCCCGGCTGGGGCGGGGAAACCGCGAGGTAGAAAACCATCCGGCGCAGGCGTTCCGTCACCGCATAGGTGGCGGGGCGCCGATTCCGGCTGTCAGGCGCCCGCGTGGTGGCAGACGGCGGCCAGCCGGTACTGCAGCCAGTCGGCGTCGTGCCAGGTCTGCGGCGCCACGCCCGCGAACACCCCGGCTCGCTCGGCCACCTGGTCGAGCAGTCCGCGCACGTACCCGGCGAGCAGGATGGCCAGCGGAAGGCTCGCCGCCTCCTCTACCCCGTACTCGAGGATGTCGCGGACGGCGGCGGCGTGCTGATCCAGCTGCGCGAGCACTCCGGGGTGCTGCGCCGCGGCGGCGGCCGCGGGGAGACCGTATTCGATGTTCAACTGTCGCAGATGTCGCCGTGCCGAAAGTTCGAGCAGTGCGGGGCCGAGCGAAAACACCACCAGATGGTAGCGAATCCGTGATGGGCGGGCGAACGCGGCGCAACTTTACGATCCTGTGCACAGACTTGCGTGAAGTGGCTCACCGATGGATTGTGAGCGGGTATAACCGATTCGGGAGAACTTTCGGCAAACCAGCTCGGCGAGCGAAAGGATCTACGGTGCACGTCACCGATTCGGCGGTTCAGCTGCTGTGGGCGAACCCTCTCGTCGCCGCGGGCGCGGGCTACTCCGCCCGCTCCGGCGTCACGGGGCTGCTGCGCCACCGGCCGTACGCGCGGGTGCTCGGCCGGTTCGTCGCCGCATTCGTCTGGGGTAGCGGAGGAGTCGCCTCGCTCACCGCCCTCGGCGTCCCTCTCGACGCGACCCTGCCGGTCGCCCTCACGGTCCTCATCGTGGTCGCCCTCACGCTCACTCTTGTCTTCCTCGGCGGCATGATCCGCCCCGCGACCGCCGACTCGACGGACTGATCCGACCACCGACTGGTCGCTACCGGAAGGCGTTCGCGTCGGTGAGCGCCTTGCCCAGCACCAGTTGATGCACCTCGACCGTGCCCTCGTAGGTCAGCACCGACTCCAGGTTGTTCGCGTGCCGCAGCACCGGGTAGTCGAGGGTGATCCCGTTGGCGCCGAGGATCGTGCGGCATTCGCGGGCGATGCGGATCGCCTCCCGTGTGCTGTTGAGCTTGCCCGCGCTGATCTGCTCACTCGTGATCTCGTGCCGGTCCTTCAACCGGCCCAGGTGCACGGCCAACAGCTGTCCCTTGCCGAGCTCCAGCGCCATATCAGCCAGCTTGGCCTGGGTGAGCTGGTAACCGGCCAGCGGCTTGTCGAACACCTCGCGGGTGCGGGCGTAGTCCACGGCGGCGGCGAGGCAGTCGCGGGCGGCGCCGAGCGCACCGAAGACGATGCCGAAGCGCGCCTCGCTCAAGCACGCCAGCGGCGAACTCAACCCGCGTGACTCGGGAAGCACCGCGTCCGCGGGCAGGCGCACGTCATCGAAATCCAGCGCGGCGGTGAGCGACGCGCGCAGCGACAACTTCCGGTGGATCTCGCGCGCGGTGAACCCGGGGGTGCCCGCCGGTACGAGGAACCCACGCACCCGTGGCTTGTCGTCGCCGGGCTCCTCGGCATAGGCCCACACCACGGCGATATCGGCGACCGAGCCGTTGGTGATCCACATCTTCGACCCGTTGAGCACCCAGTCGTCACCGTCGCGGCGCGCGCGGGTACGCATGCCGCCGGGGTTGGAGCCGTAATCGGGTTCGGTGAGCCCGAAACAACCGATCAGCTCACCGGCCGCCATGGCGGGCAGGTACTGCTGCTTCTGCTCCTCGGACCCGAAGAAGCGGATGGCCGTCATGGCGAGCGAGCCCTGCACCGACACCATGCTGCGCACACCGGAGTCCACGGCCTCCAGCTCCTGACAGGCCAGGCCGTAGGCGGTGGCCGAGGCACCCGCGCAGCCGTACCCCTCGAGGTGCATGCCGAGCAGCCCGAGCTTGCCGAGTTCGGGGGCGATCTCGCGCGCCGGGAAGGTGCCCGCCTCGAACCATTCCGCGATGTGCGGGCGAAGGCGTTTCTCGCCGAATCGGGCGACGGTATCCCGGATCTCGCGCTCCTCCGGGGACAGCAACGCATCGATCGCGAACAACTCTTCCACGGTCACCATGGCGTCAGCTTAACCGCGGCGCCGTCACCGAATCGGGCACTTCGTACGGGCGCGCTACCCGTGCGCGAACAGCCGGATCCGGGCAACTAGTCTGAGCCCATGAGTGAGCTGGGATTCTCGACCAGGGCCGTGCACGCCGGATATGAACCCGATCCTCAGACCGGTGCGGTGAACGTCCCCATCTACGCGAGCTCCACCTTCGCCCAGGACGGCGTCGGCGGTATGCGCGGTGGTTACGAGTACGCACGCACCGGCAATCCGACGCGCACAGCCCTGGAAGCCAACCTCGCCGCCCTCGAATCGGGCAGCTACGGTCGGGCCTTCGCCTCGGGCATGGCCGCGACCGACTGTGCGCTGCGCGCGGTGCTGCGTCCCGGCGACCACATCGTCATCCCCGACGACGCCTACGGCGGCACCTTCCGGCTCATCGACAAGGTGTTCAGCCAGTGGGGCATCGAGCACTCGCCCGCCCACATCGCGAACCTCGACGAGGTGCGCGCGGCGATCCGCCCCAACACCAAACTGGTGTGGATCGAGACGCCGACCAACCCACTGCTGAGCATCGGTGACATCCCCGCCCTCGCCGATATCGCCCACGCGGCGGGCGCCAAGCTCGTCGTCGACAACACCTTCGCCACCCCGTACCTGCAGCAGCCGCTGCTGCTGGGCGCCGACATCGTCGTGCACTCGACCACCAAGTACCTCGGCGGTCACTCCGATGTCGTCGGCGGCGCGCTCATCACCGACGACGCGGAACTCGACAAGGCCTTCGCGTTCCTGCAGAACGGCGCGGGCGCGGTCCCCGGCCCCTTCGATGCCTTCCTCACTCTGCGCGGCATCAAGACCTTGGCCGTGCGGATGGAGAAGCACTGCGACAACGCCGAGGTGATCGCGGAGTTCCTGTCGAACCACCCGGCCATCTCCAAGGTGATCTACCCGGGCATGCCGACGCACCCCGGCTACGAGGTCGCGCAGAAGCAGATGCGCCGCAGCGGCGGCATGATCTCGGTGCGCCTGGCCGGTGGCCGGGAGGCGGCGCTGAAGTTCTGCTCGCGCACCACGATCTTCACCCTCGCCGAATCGCTCGGCGGCATCGAGTCGCTCATCGAGCACCCGGGCGCCATGACCCACGCCAGCACCGAGGGCTCGGCCCTGGAAGTGCCCGCCGACCTGGTCCGGCTCTCGGTGGGCATCGAGGACATCAGTGACCTGCTCGCCGACATCGAACAAGCGCTGAGCTGAGCGGGGAACCAGAGAATGACGAAGCGGCCGCATCCGGTATCCGGGTGCGGCCGCTTGCGTTCGGGTTCTAGTTCACGGGGCTCGAGGCGGCCGGGTTCAGCCGTGGTAGGGCTCCGCGCTGACCAGGGTCACCTTCATGGTGTTGCCGTTGGGCAGCGTGTATTCGCGGGTCTCGCCCACCTTGGCGTCGATCAGCGCGCCGCCGAGCGGGGAGTTCGGCGAGTAGGTCTCGAGATCGGTGGCGCCGAGGCCCTCTTCGCGGGTGGCGATGAGGAAGGTCTCTTTGTCGCTCTCGTCGCCGTCGTAGTAGACGGTGACGACCGAACCGGGCAGTGCCACACCGGACTTGGTGGGTGCCACGCCGACCTTGGCGTTGTTGAGCAGCTCCTGCAGCTGGCGGATACGCGCCTCCTGCTGACCCTGCTCCTCACGCGCGGCGTGGTAGCCACCGTTCTCCTTGAGGTCGCCTTCTTCGCGACGCTCGTTGATCTCGGCGGCAATGACCGGACGATTGGCAATGAGCGAGTCCAGCTCACTCTTGAGCCTGTCGTGCGACTCCTGGGTAAGCCAGGTCACATTCTCGGTCATCTCGATCACTCCCTAGTAGTTGTTCCCGGCGCACCGGGATTCCCTGAAACCGGCGCCACGCCCCCGCTAAGAGGGCATGCACCGGCCCGACGGCTGGAGCGATCCTGGGGGGTGAACCTGTAACCCGGAAACAGCATCGCTGGCCGCCAATGCAGCAAACACGGCTCCGAGCCCCGGAACCGTGTATCCAGCTATTTTAGCATGTCTCACAAAGATGCAGGTCAGGGCCGATCGTGCGGCGTCAGCGCAGTCGTAGGTAGCTGGGGACGTCCTCGGTGCAGCCGTAGATGTCACCGGCCGAGGGGCGGCTCGACGCCTTCACCGTGGTGCTCACCTGCACGCTGGTCGACTTCGATCCAGGGACGAGTACCTCGCGTCTGCCCACCTCGGCGCCGTCGCGATCCATCGCCCGGACGAAGCACACGACGGCGTTGCCCGGCTCGTCGCGGGTGACCTTCACCCGCATCTCGAGCGTCGCGTCGTCGACGACCACGTAGCCGAGCTGCTCGGTCTCGATCGCCTTCGGGCCGTACTTCTGGAAACCGAGATAGGCGACGATCAATCCGGCGACCACCACGCCGACGCCGAGAACTCCGAGCACCCACGGGCGACGCACCGGTGGTTTTGTGCCATACCGATCGGCGTGTCGCGCGGCTGAGGCGGCCGGGCTCGCGGCGGCGTGCGGTGCGGGCTCGGTCATCGGTTCTCGCTCCCGGGGGTGGTCGGAACAAAAGCGGGGTCGGATGGAACTATAGGGACTGTAGTTCTGACACCCGCGAGCGAGAGCGATGGTGAACGAGACGTGAGTGGCCTTCGCCTCATGGCGGTGCACGCCCACCCCGACGACGAATCGAGCAAGGGCGCCGCGACCACGGCCAGGTACGCGGCCGAGGGCGTCGATGTCCTTGTCGTCACCCTGACCGGTGGCGAACGCGGCAGCATCCTGAATCCGGCCATGGACACCCCGGGTGTTCTCGACCGGATCGAGGAGATCCGGCGTGAGGAGATGGCCGCGGCCGCCCATGCGCTCGGTGTGCGCCAGCAGTGGCTCGGCTTCGTAGACTCGGGCCTGCCCGAGGGCGACCCGCTGCCGCCGCTGCCGGAGGGTTGCTTCGCGCTGGTCCCGCTCGAGGAGGCCACCGAGGCACTGGTCAAGGTGGTGCGTGAGTTCAAACCGCACGTGATCACCACCTATGACGAAAACGGTGGTTACCCGCATCCCGACCACATCCGCTGCCACGAGGTGTCGGTCGCCGCGTACGAGGCGGCGGGCGACCCCGAGGCGTTCCCCGACGCGGGCGAGCCCTGGACCCCGCTGAAGCTGTACTACGACCACGGTTTCAGCATGAAGCGGCTCGAGACCTTCGCCGCGGAGTTCGAGCGGGAGGGCAAGCCGTTCCCGCTGCAGGAGTGGCTGGATCGGATGCGCCAGTACGCCGGCGAGCGCGGCGACATCATGGCCCGCGTGACCACCCAGATCGAGTGCTCGAAGTACTTCCCCCAGCGTGACGACGCCCTGCGCGCGCACGCGACCCAGATCGATCCCAACGGCGCGTTCTTCGCGATCCCGTTGGAGATGCAGCAACGGCTGTGGCCGACCGAGGAGTTCGAATTGGCCAAGACCAGAGTGTCCACCGCCATCCCGGAGACCGACCTGTTCGCCGGTATCGAGGACGCCGACCGGTGATTCTGGCTCTCCTCGCACAAGACCCCGGCACCCCGACCGGCCCGGAGTTCGGTAAGGCCTCCCCGCTCGGTCTGCTGATCGTGTTGATCCTGCTGGCGGGCACCGTCCTGCTGGTCCGCTCGATGAACAAGCACCTCAAGGGCCTGCCGGAGACGTTCGAACCCGAGCACCCGGAACCGGACCAGAAGGCCGACGACGGCACCGATCCGGGCGCGATCCCGGACGTCGACGCCACCGACCCGCCGAAACCGGCGACTTAACGGGCCAGATCGGCCACCAGTTCACCGATCAGATCGCGAGCGGCCTCGGCATGTTCGGCGACCTGCCGGGGCGCACCGCTCGCACTGAGTTCGATGGTCTTGTTGATCAACCCGAACGCGATGATCAGCTGCCGCAGAGCAGCCCGTCGCTCGGACGGTGTCATGTCGGAGGTCGTCGGCTGGGTCATCGTCACAGCTAAGGCATCGCCGCAGGTGGTGGGTTCGTTTCGCCCGAGACGCAATCGTTGCCGACGCGAATCACCAGTCGATGAGATCGAGTTCGTGCAGGCGGCGGAAGACCATCATCGACCCGGGGGCCACCTGCGTCATGGCGGCGTACTCGCTGACGGTGAAGTACCGGAATTCGGCGATTTCGCCGGTGGCGCGGGGTTCGCCGGTGAGGTCGGCCAGGAAACAGGTCATGTGCAGGGGTGTGTCGCGACCGTGGCCGAAGGCCTCGGCCTCGAAGATGCCGAGTTCGGACACGTCGTCGAGACCGACGCCGAGTTCCTCTTCGATCTCGCGATGTAGCGCCTGTAAAGGGGTCTCGCCGGGATCGATCTTGCCGCCCGCCATGTAGAAGACATCCTTGCCTTCCGGGCGCGTCTGGATCAGCCTGCGGTCGCGGACATGGGCGAGGGCGGCGGTGCGGATCATGGGGATCACTCTATGGATCGAACGGCGCCGATTCACCCCGAACGTGAGCGGCGTCGCATGGTGTGTCTGGGTCAGCTGCTCCCTTCCTGCGCGATGACGAGGGTGTCGCCGCCGGTCACCGCGTCGGTGCGCGAGGTGTCCTTCAACTCCACGCCGGAGCGACCGAGTTCGCGGGCACCGGCGACCAACCCGGCGACCACGCGGGCCGCTTCGGTGTAGGCGAGGCCATCGGGTGGGTGGATGTTGGAGACGCAGTTGCGTTCGGCGTCGCTGCGGCCGGGGCGCGGGGCGTGCGTGAGATAGATGCCGAGGCTGTCGGCGACCGTCAGGCCCGGTCGTTCGCCGATGACGACGAGCAGGGTTCGCACACCCATGGCCTCGCCGATGTGGTCGCCGAGTGCCACCCGCGCCTGGGTGGCGATGACGGGTGGGGCGACGGTGTAGTCGCCGAGCTGGGTGGCGAGCGCGGCGAGCAGGCCCGCGCCGTGGTCGGTGAGGGCGCGCGGCGACAATCCGTCGGCGAGGACGATGCCGATGTCGAAGTCGCCGGGTGTGATCTGGGACAGGTCGGCGGGGAGCCTGCCGAGGTCGGGGCGGCGCAGGTACTCCGAGCGGTCGGCGGCCCTGCTGGTCACCGTCACCGGCGTGCCGAGGCCGAGACCCGCTATCCGGGCGGCGAATTCGTCGATCGGCAGGGGTTCGTGCACGGCGTCCCTTGCGGCGGCGTGGGCGGCGCGCAGGGCGAGTACCTCGCTGCTCGGCAGTGCGTTGCCGGTGCGGCCGAGACCGATCCTGGCCTGGGTTGTGCTGCGCAGTTGCGCCCAGAAGGCCTGGGTGTCGGCCGATTCCGCCACGCCCGCGGATCCGTGGCCGGACTCTTGAACACCGACCCGGTCGACGCCGCGCACTGCCGCGTCGCGCACAGCTGTCGCGCCGGGTGCGGTACCTGTCTCGTGGACAGCCGCCGCGCTGGTTGTGGCCTGCGCTTCGGGCGCGGCCGCCCCGTCCCGCATCCAGCCGCTATCCGTTTCGTCCATGTCGACCTCCATCTGGCCCGGAGCCTCGGTCTGGTCGAGGTCCTCACCGGCTGTGTCGGATGCCGGATACTGCTCGGTCACTGACTCGCGCGGCCCGTTCATCGCGTACCTGCCAGGGCCCGCAGCGGCGACGACAGCGGTTCCACTTGTCGCACATGACCTTTCGCGTCCAGCAGGCCGAGCCCCGACAACCATGCCTCGAATTCCGGTGCGGGGCGCAGGTTCAGGACCTGGCGGGCGTAGAGGGCGTCGTGGAACGACAGGCTCTGGTAGCCCAGCATCACGTCGTCGGCGCCGGGTACGGCGATGACGAACGCGCAGCCCGCCGCGCCGAGCAGCGTGAGCAGGGTGTCCATGTCGTCGGCGTCGGCTTCGGCGTGATTGGTGTAGCAGACGTCGACGCCCATCGGCAGGCCGAGGAGCTTGCCGCAGAAATGGTCCTCGAGCCCGGCGCGGATGATCTGCTTGCCGTCGTAGAGGTATTCGGGCCCGATGAAGCCGACGACCGTGTTCACCAGCAGCGGTTCGAGATCGCGGGCAACGGCGTAGGCGCGGGCTTCCAGCGTCTGCTGGTCGACGGGCCGATTCCCCACGCCCAGATGGGCATTCGCGCTCAGCGCCGAACCCTGCCCGGTCTCGAGGTACATCACATTGTCGCCCACGGTGCCGCGCCGCAGCGAACGGCCCGCCTCGTTGCCCTCGCGCAGCACTGAGATGTCCACGCCGAAACCGGCGTTGGCGCCCTGGGTGCCCGCGATCGACTGGAAGACCAGGTCCACCGGCGCACCCGCTTCGACCAGGCCGATGGTCGTGGTCACGTGCGAGAGCACGCACGACTGGGTGGGGATGTCGAAGCGTTGGCGCACCTCGTCGAGCAGATGCAGCAGGTCGGCGGTGGCCTGCGGTGAGTCGGTGGCCGGGTTGATGCCGATCACCGCGTCACCGCAGCCGAGCAGCAGCCCGTCGAGGGTGGCCGCGGCGATCCCGCGCGGGTCGTCGGTCGGGTGATTGGGTTGCAGGCGAGTGCTCAACCGGCCGGGCAGCCCGATGGTCGTGCGGAAGGACGAGGTCACCGTTGCCGCCCTGGCCACCGCGATCAGGTCCTGGTTGCGCATGATCTTGCTGACCGAGGCAACCATTTCCGGGGTGAGTCCGGGCGAGACGGCGGCCAGGGTCGCCGCCGCGTCGTCGGTGGCGGCGACCGCGAGCAGCCAGTCGCGCAGCCCACCGACGGTGAGGTGCGCGATCGGCGCGAAGGCCGCGCGGTCGTGGCTGTCGATGATCAGCCGGGTGACCTCGTCGGATTCGTAGGGCACGACCACCTCGGTGAGGAAGGTCCGCAGCGGCACGTCCGCCAGCGCCCATTGCGCGGCCGCGCGCTCGGCGTCCGTGTCGGCCGCACACCCGGCGAGTTGGTCGCCGCTGCGCACCGGCGTGGCCTTGGCCAGCAGGTCGACCAGCCCGTCGAAGGTGTAGGTGGTGACGTCGATGGTGCTGCGGTACTTCGTCATCGAAGCGCGGCGCCGGGGCGCCGTCCTCCTCTCGCGAATGCGTGGTAGGTGGCCGAGCGGGGACGATGGTCAGCGGATCACTCGAGTTCCTCTTCGGCTCGGGCCAGCGCGGCGAATTCCTCGTCAGGGGACTTGGCGACCAGGTGGTGGCGACTGTAGAGGCCGAAATACGCCATGAAGGCGCAGAACACGCCGAGAGTGAACAGCGCGGCCTTCGGGTCGACCAGGAAGGTCGCCGCCACCGCCGCGGCGGCGATGACGAGTGCGAACGAGGTGGTCACGATGCCGCCCGGCGTGCGGTAGGGCCTGGGCATCTGCGGCTCACGGACGCGGAGCACGATGTGGCTCACCATCATCAGCACGTAGCTCACCGCCGCGCCGAACACCGCCATGTTGAGCAGCATCGCTCCCTCACCGGTGAGGGAGAGCGCGAAGCCGATGATGCCCGGCACGACGAGCGCGAGCACTGGCGCCTTGCGCGAGTTGGTCACCGACAGGCTGGTCGGCAGGTATCCGGCGCGGGAGAGCGCGAAGGTCTGGCGCGAGTAGGCGTAGACGATGGAGAAGAAGCTGGCGACCAGTCCGGCCAGGCCGATGTAGTTGACGACCTTGGCCGCCGGGCTGTCGCCGAGCGCCTCGACCAGCGGGTTGCCCGAGGCGGACGCGTCCTGGGCACCGAGCGCACCGGTCACCAGCAACAGCACCACCGCGCCGGTGACCATCAGCATCAGCATCGCCACGATGATGCCCTTTGGCACGTTCTTCTCCGGTTCACGCGCCTCCTCCGCGGCCAGCGGCACGCCTTCGACGGCGAGGAAGAACCAGATGGCGAAGGGAATCGCCGCCCAGATGCCCAGGTAGCCGAACGGGAGGAACGCCGAGGAGCCGGTCGCGGCCGCGTCGGGCGCGATGTTGGTCAGGTTGGCCGCATCGAACCGGCCGACCGCCGCGATCGCGAAGACGACCAGGCCGACCAGCGCGATCGCGGTGATCACGAACATCGCCTTGAGCGCTTCACCGGCGCCACCGAGATGGATGCCGATGAACAGCGCGTACACCGCCAGGTACACCCACCAGCCGTCGGTGATCCCGAACAGGTCGAGCGATTCCACATAGGCGCCGATGAAGGTGGCGATGGCGGCGGGTGCGATGGCGTATTCGATGAGAACCGCTGTACCGGTGGCGAATCCGCCCCAGGGGCCGAGGGCGCGGCGGGCGAAGGTGTAGCCACCGCCCGCGGCGGGCAGCGCCGAGGACAGTTCGGCCATGCCGAGGACCATGGCCAGATACATGCAGGCGATGATCACCGTGGCGATCAGCAGGCCGCCGAATCCGCCCTCGCCCAGACCGAAGTTCCAGCCCGAATAGTCGCCCGAGATCACATAACTCACGCCGAGACCGGCCAGCAGCACCCACCCCGCGGTGCCGGATCGGAGGGTGCGTTTGGCGAGATAGTCGTCGGCGGGTGGCGTCCGTTTGGCGAGATAGTCGGGGGTGGGAACGGCGTCGGTACTCACAGGTAGAGCTCCTCATCAACAAACAAGCGCGTAGCGACGGCAACGGTGATCGTCGAGGGTTGAAGAATGGTTGACGACTGTTACGGACGTGGATCCCACAGGTCAGCGGCGCGTATCGAACGCCGCCGACCTGCGGGAACAGTGTGATAGATGGTGTTTCACATCACGGCGAAACGGTGTCGCCGGTCGGTGGTGGCGGCTCGGAGTCCAGCTGCGCCATCTCCTCGTCGGTGAGCAGGCGGGAACGGATCAGGAACCGCACGCCCTCGGGGGCTTCCAGCGAGAAGCCGCTGCCCCGGCCGGGCACCACGTCGACGGTGAGATGGGTGTGTTTCCAGTACTCGAACTGGTCGGCACTCATCCAGAACGGAATGTCGTCGGGCAGATGTCCCAGCAGCACGTCCGAGCGACCCACCCGGAATTCGCCGCGCGGGTAGCACATGGGGGAGCTGCCGTCACAGCAGCCGCCGGACTGGTGGAACATGACCGGGCCGTGTCGCCCGGTCAGGTCCCGCAGCAGCGTCGCCGCCTGGTCGGTGAGGTCGACGCGCCGCACCATCAGAAGAAGCCGAGCTTCTGCGGCGAGTAGCTGACCAGCAGGTTCTTGGTCTGCTGGTAGTGCTCGAGCATCATCTTGTGGTTCTCGCGGCCGATGCCGGACTTCTTGTACCCGCCGAAGGCCGCGTGTGCCGGGTAGGCGTGGTAGCAGTTGGTCCACACCCGCCCGGCCTTGATGCCGCGACCGAGGCGGTAGGCGGTGTTCATGTCGCGTGTCCACACGCCCGCGCCGAGGCCGTAGAGGGTGTCGTTGGCGATCTTCAGCGCCTCGTCGGTGGAGTCGAAGGTGGTCACCGCGACGACCGGGCCGAAGATCTCCTCCTGGAACACACGCATGTCGTTGCTGCCCTTGAAGATCGTCGGCTCGATGTAGAAGCCGTCGCCCAGGCCGTCGACGGTGCGGACCGCGCCGCCGGTGAGCACCTCGGCGCCTTCCTTCTTGCCGATATCGATGTAGGACAGGATCTTCTCGAACTGGTCGTTGCTGGCCTGCGCGCCGATCATGGTCGCCTCGTCGAGCGGGTTACCGCTGACGATCGCCTTGGTGCGTTCGATACAGCGGGCCATGAATTCGTCGTAGATCGACGACGCGATCAGCGCGCGCGACGGACAGGTGCACACCTCGCCCTGGTTCAGCGCGAACATCACGAAGCCCTCGATCGCCTTGTCGAGGAAGTCGTCGTCGGCGGCCAGCACATCGGGCAGGAAGATGTTGGGGCTCTTGCCGCCCAGCTCGAGCGTCACCGGGATGATGTTCTCGCTGGCGTACTGCATGATCAGGCGGCCGGTGGTGGTCTCCCCGGTGAAGGCGACCTTGGCCACGCGCGGGCTCGACGCCAGCGGCTTGCCCGCCTCCACACCGAAACCGTTGACCACGTTGAGAACTCCCGGCGGCAGCAGATCCGCGACGAGCTCGACGACCTTCATGATCGAGGCCGGTGTCTGCTCGGCGGGCTTGAGCACCACGGCATTTCCGGCGGCCAGCGCGGGCGCCAACTTCCAGGTGGCCATCAGGATCGGGAAGTTCCACGGAATGATCTGGGCGACGACGCCGAGCGGCTCGTGGAAGTGGTAGGCGATGGTGTCACCGTCGACCTCGCTGATCCCACCCTCCTGCGCGCGCAACACCCCGGCGAAATAGCGGAAGTGGTCCACCGCCAACGGCAGGTCGGCGGCGAGGGTTTCGCGAACCGGCTTGCCGTTGTCCCAGGTCTCGGCGACGGCGAGCGCCTCGAGATTCGACTCGATCCGGTCGGCGATCTTGTTGAGGATGTTGGCGCGTTCGGCGGCGGAGGTGGCACCCCAGGCATCGGCGGCGCGATGCGCGGCATCGAGAGCCAACTCGACATCGGCGGCGGTGGACCGGGCGATCTCGCAGAACGGCTGACCGTCCACCGGCGAGGTGTTCTCGAAGTACCGGCCCTCGACCGGCGGAACCCACTTGCCGTCGATGAAGTTGTCATACCTGGGGGCGTAGCTGACGATGCTGCCCTCGGCGCCCGGCTTGGCGTAGATCATGTGCGGAAACTCCTCGCTGGTTCCGGTGATGCGTGACGCCCATCACTATCCACCCCGAGGGTTGATGAAACGTTGAAGGATTGCCGAAGACCTGTCGCGCGAGGGGAGCAACGGATGGCGACTGGTGGTCTTGCTGCGGCGTGGGCTATCGGGCCCGACTTTCGCAGACTCTGGCTGGCACAGGCGTTCTCGTCGTTCGGCGAGTACCTTTTCGCCGGCACGAGCACGGTGTGGGTGGCGACCCGCCTGTTCCCGGACAGTCCACGCCTGCCCGCTTTCGTCGGGGCGGTGATCCTGGCGGAGTCGGTTCCGCGCATCGTTGTCGGGCCGATCGCCGGGGTCTACGCGGATCGATGGCGTGCGCGCAAGACGATGATCGTCAACGACTGTCTGCGGGCCGGGCTGTTCGTGGCGCTGCTCCTGCTCGGGCTGTCCGGCACTGCTGCCAGCGCCGAGATGTTCGTGGTCCTGCTGATCTGCATCTGTCTGTCCGCGACGAGCGCACAGTTCTTCAACCCATCTCGAGCCGCGGTGATGCAACTCGTCGTCCCCGAGGACCGTCGCGTCGACGCGGCGAGTATGTCGATGCTGTCCCTCACCGGAGTCGCGGTGCTCGCTTCCGCCGCGGGGCCTGCCGTATTCGCATTGTTCGGTGCCGCGGTGGCAGTCTCGGTGTGTATCGCCACCTATGCGATCTCGGGCATCATGACCGTTCTGGTGCGCGATCGGTATCACCCGCAGGGCCGGGCGGTCGGGCGCTTCCGGCACGATTTCTCCGATGGCCTGCGGGTAGCCTGGCGTGCGCCGATGTTGCGGGTGGTGCTCGTGGGGGCATGCTTCTACGGAGTATCCCTCGGTATCAACAATTCGGTTCTCGCGCTGTTCGGGCTGAAGTCGCTTGACTTGGCGCCGAGCCACTATGGAGTGCTGGCGATGATGTTCCCACTCGGGAACATGATCGGTGCGGCAGTCGGGGGAAGGTTCGTCAAGGGGCTCGGCATCGGTCGCGCCTATCTCCTTGCGTTGACTGCCCTCGGCGTCGGCTATGCCGGATACGCGTGCGCCGGGCGGCTGTCGACCGCCTGTGTGCTGATGCTGGTGTGCGGGGCCGTCTTCTCGATCTACATCATGTGCCAGGGCTCGCTTCTGCAATCGGCGGTCCCCGAGGGATACATGGGCAGAATCAGCGCGGTACTCGGGCCGTTGGTGTCGATGACCTCGGCGGTGTCGACGCTCTTCGCCTCGCAGGTGCTCGCCTTCGCGGGCACGCGCGGGATCGTCGCGGGCGACGGTGGGCGGCTCGACCCGTACCGTCTGCTCATCATGTTCGGCGCGGCATTTCTGCTGATCGGTGGGGGCGCAATGTACTTCGTGCGGCGCGGTGCACGGAAGGACGAGCTGTCCAGTCCGGTGAGCGTCGCGGACGCTCGATGAGCCACTTCCCTGTGCCGCCGCCGATCAGGCGCGCAGGGCGCTGTGCAGGCGGGCGGTGGCCACGGCGCGGCGGGGGTCGCGCAGGGGTAGCAGGGTGAGGGCGTGTTCGTGGACGGCGATGTCGTCGGGGGTGGCTTCGCCGTAGGTGAGGGCGTGGTGCGGGTCGGGGCTGGCCAGGACCGCGTTGCGCATGGCGACGGCGAGGTAGTCACGCCATTCGCTGATGCCGGGTGTGTCCGAATCCGGAAGCAGCGGACCGTGATACAGGCGGACGGCGGTGTCGAGGTCGCCGGATTCCAGGGCGCGCAGGACATCGAGCGCGTCGCAGGACAGGGGAGTGGTGAAGCGGTAGACGCGGCTGGTGATGTCGCCGCCGGTGGCGCGGCGCAGGTACGACATCTCCGATTTCAGGGTGCTCGCGCCGACCGCGCGGTCGCCGTAGACGGCGTAGTGCAGGCGTTCGTGGCTGTAGCCGTCGTCGCTGAGCGCGAGCAGGGTGAGGATCTCCAGCTGACGTGGGCGCAACCGGATCGAGGTGCCGTCGCGCATCAACCGGCCGGTGCCGAGACAGGTCAGCCGCATGCCCGCCGGTGCGGGTGCGGCCGCGTGCAGTTTCGCTTCGATGGCACTGGTCATGGTGCGCACCGTGGCCATGGCCAGCGGATGCGAGCGTTTCCAGGTGGTCGACAGGTCGAGCACACCGAGCAGGGTGCCGTCGGCGGCGCGGATCGGTGCGCAGTAGCAGACCCAGCCGTGCAGGGCCGCGACGAGGTGCTCGGCCGAGAAGACGGTGTGCGGTCGATCGGTGCGCAACGCCAGCGACAACGCGTTCGTCCCCATGTGCGCCTCGTCCCACCGCCCACCCGGCGCGAAGTTCACCTGCTCGGCGCGCCTGCGCATGACCGGCCCACCGTAGGTCCACAGGATCGTCCCCGACGCATCGGTCACCGCCGCCACATACCCCGCGTCGTCGGCCACGCTGTGCAACTGGTCCTTCAACTCGCTCACCGGCCCACGCAGCGGCGACTCGGCCCACTTCGGTCCGATATCGGTCTCGCTCTCGGGCGCGCAATCGCGCCCCGGATCGACCGTCCGCAACGACCGCAACCACGACTGCGCCACCTCGGCCCGCACCCCGGAACTCCGCCCGAGCGCCGATTCCCCCGCAGGCACCCACTGCGCCCACTCCCGCTCCAGCGCAGCCCGCTGCGCCGAGAGCGTCAGCTGCGATGCCATGGGGGTTCCTGTCCGATCGCTATCAGGGCCTTCGCCCCCAATGATGCCCCACCGATGCGCGACCCAACAGCCGTTTCGGGGGTGGTGCCGGGATCGACGCGACCGCTGCTCCCAGGTTGCGACGGCGGCCGAGTAGGCAGCGCGACAGCACAACGGCCAGAATGATCGGGTCAGATTCACCGACCTGCCGGGGGGCATGCACATGGAACGGACATTTCAGGTAGATCTGCGTGGCATCGTCGATCTGCTCAGCCACCACCTCTATTCGAGTCCACAGGTCTTCCTGCGGGAGGTGCTGCAGAACGGTGTCGATGCGATCGCGGCTCGGCGGGGACTGCACCCGCACTGGGCGGGCCGGATCGAGATCGAGACGATCGAGCACACCGGCGACGGCACGTTGCGTATCCATGACAACGGCATCGGCCTGACCGAAGACGAGGTGCACACCTTCCTGGCAACCATCGGCAACAGTTCCAAGCGCGATGAACTGGGTTTCACCCGGCAGGAGTTCCTCGGTCAGTTCGGGATCGGACTGCTGTCGTGTTTCCTGGTGTCCGACCACGTCCGCGTACTGACCAGATCCGCGCGTGGGGGACCGACCCTGGAATGGCTCGGCCGATCCTCGGGCCAGTACTCCGTGACCCGTGCGGCGATCGAACGCCCGGAACCCGGTACCACAGTGGTGCTTTCACCACGCCCCGACCACAACCGCTGGTTCGAATACGCGACGGTACTCGAGCTCGCGCGGAAATTCGGTGGGCTGCTGCCTGTTCCGGTGTCGGTCGCGGGCACGCCGGTGACCGTGGGGACGTTGCCGTGGCAGGTACCGTATCGAACCGCCGCCGAGCGAACCTCGGCCATGCACGCCTACGCCGAACAGACCTTCGGCTTCCGCCCACTGGACTGCCTCGACTTGTCCGTGGCCGAAGCCGGGCTGACGGGTGTCGCGTTCATTCTGCCCGTTCCCGCCAATCCTGCTGTGCGCGGCGGACACCGGGTGTACCTGCGACGGATGCTGCTCGGCGACGAGGTGGCCGACCTGCTGCCGGAGTGGGCATTCTTCGCACGCTGCGTGGTCGACACCACCGAGCTGCGCCCGACCGCGAGCCGCGAATCCCTGTACGCCGACGATCTGCTCGTGGCTACCCGCCGAGCCCTCGGCAGCCGCATCCGCGACTGGCTGGTCACCTTGTCGGTGACCGACCCGTCGACATTGCACGCCTTCCTCGCCGTGCACCACCTGGGCGTGAAAGCGCTTGCCCTGCATGATGACGCGATGCTGCGGTTGGTGTTCGACTGGTGGCCGATGGAGACCGGCTGGGGACCGATGACGTTGGCGGAGTTCTGTCGCCGCAGTCCCGTCGTGCGCTATACCACCACCGCCGACGAGTTCCGCGAACTGGCCGCCGTGGCCGCCGCCCAAGGCATCGGCCTGATCAACGGCGGCTACACCTACGACGTGGCGATCATGGACCGCCTGACAACCCTCGACCCCACGCTCGTCGTCCGAAGCCTCGACCCGACCGAACTCGCCACGCGATTCGACGCGGCGCCCGGAAACGATCCGCGCGTGGCGTACATCCTCGGCCACGCGCGGACCACCCTGGCGCCGCTGGACTGCGTGCCGGTCGCCAAATCCTTCGATCCGGCGCAACTGCCCGCGCTGTTTCTCGCCGACCGCGATGTCTACCGATCCAGGGAGCGCAGCGAGACCAAGGCGCGCACCGATGGCCTGTGGGCCGACGTGCTGGCGGCCGTCGAAACGGCGGACCAGCCCGACGGCACACATCAACTGGTGCTCAATCTGCGCAATCCGATCGTGGTCACCATGCTCGACCTGACCGACCCGCACCTGATCGGCCTGGCGATCGAGTCGTTGTTCGCACAAGCGTTGCTGCAGGGTAGGCATCCGCTCGGCGCCACCGAGAGCGCGCTGATGAACCGCTCGTTCAGCGGTCTGCTGCAGTGGGCGATGCGTGGCAAGGACGCGGCCCGATGAGCTACAGCGAAACCGAGCTCCAAACCCGCTATCGCACCATGGATTCCGGCTGGCATCAGGCAGCCTTGGACGAACTGGCGGAGATCATCGCGCACGCCGAAGCCGGGGGCTACCACCGGCTGGCCTTCCGCGCACGACGCGATCTGGCGAACCGGCACTGTGTCTCGGGCCAGTGGGAGAAGGGCTTTCCGCTGTTCGCGCGGTGCCTGGCCGAGTTCGACAGCCGCCCAGCGGATTTCGGTCCACAGGAAGAGTACTCGCTGCGCTCGTGGTATGTGCGCACGGTGACGACCATGGCGGAGTATCCCGAGATCAGCGTCGAACAGATCGCTGGGCTGCACGCCGATATACGCCGCCGGTTCGCCGCGCACGGGCACAGCCTCGTCGGCTTGCACACGGCCGAGCGTTGGCTGGCGTATGTGCGCGGGGATTGGGCTGCCGAGGAGGTGGCCTACCAGCAATGGCACCTGGCTGGTGGACCGCAACCGAACTATATGTGGGACTTCGAAACCGAGATCGAGCGTCTGATTCACCGCGGGGATCGTGTCTCCGTCGACCGCGCCCTCGCACTCGCCGAGCCGGTGCTCGACGGCCGGTTGACCTTCGCCGAGTCGACCGCGCCGATCGAAGCCCACATGCTCCCGTTCTGGGCGACTCGACTCCCCCTCGAACGGGTGGCAGAGGTATTCCAGCGGATGGAGCGCGGGTTCGCCGACGGTGGCCCGTGGCGGTACGAGTATCCGAGCAAGGTCATCGAATTCCTGGCGCTGACGGGCAACGAAGAGGAAGCCTTCGAGCGGTACCGGCGACGGATGTGTCACTTCACCACGCTGAGCCGCCCGTACGGCCGCATGGAATTCGCTACGAGCTGCGCTGTCGCCCTCGGACGACTGGTTCGGCTGGGACGCGGGCCCGAGGCTGTGCCGTGCCGTGGTTGCTCGGGCAAGCATCCGACGAAGACGCTGTCCGAACGGCACACCGAATTGCGGGCGGAGGCCCTGGCACTGGCCGCGACGTTCGACGCGCGCAACGGAACGACCTGGCAGACCGAGCAGGTCACGCGCAGATTGTCGGCCGGACCATTGCTCGAATTCCTGCCGTTGCGCCCCGGCGCGCGACCGGTCATGCACCGTGTCTCACCGATCGGGTGCCCGCCCGACGTTGCTGTACACGCCGCGCGCTGGCTGCTCGACCGAGGACTCGGCATCGCGGCGGGGCAATACCTCAGCCTGGTCGGGGAGCCGACAGACCCGGTTGTCGCTGCGGGAGTCCTCGAACTGAAGGCTCGCCGCGCCGATGACGACACCACGCTGCCTCGGCTGCGCGAAGCCGCGGCGGCGTTCGTGGCAGCGGGCGAACCCGTGCGCGGCGACTTGTGCCTGGTTGCCGCGGCGAATTGGTTGCGGAGCGAAAAGCGTTCGGCCGAGGCACTGGCTGAGCTGTCGGCACCGTTGGAAAGGTTGCGCGCCGACGCGGACCCGGAATCGGTCGGCCACGCCGAGGTGACGGCGGCCGCTCTGCAGTACGTCCTCGAGCGCGATGGCAACGGCTATCCGCTGATCGAGGAAGTCGTTCGCCGCGCGGAGATGATCGGCGACCAACGACTGCTCGGTGAGGCTCGCTATCAATACGCGTGGATGCGACAGGGGCGGGGTGACGACGCGAAGTCGATCGCCGCAGACTACATCGCCTCGGTGTGCGCGCTGGCCGCCGGCGGTGCTGATTTCCGGGCCAGGCAAGTGCTGCATCAGCTGGGCACCTTCTTCAGAAAGACCGAGGACTGGGCCGCCTTGCTCGACAGCCTCGACCGATGCCAGAGCGCGTTGCCACCGCACACAGGACGTCTGGTGATCGCGGGATTGCGGTGGCTGCGCGGTGAAACATTGCACAGTGCTGGGCGCAACGAGGATGCCGTTGTCGAATTGTCCTTTGCCGCACACGAATACGGTGCGATCGATATTCTCAACACTTCGAAACGGACTTACTGGGTGAAGCTTGCCGAAGTGTGCGCCGCACTCGGCGACTGGGAACAAGCCAACCGGCACAGCGAATACGCCTGCGCGTGGGCCGATCGTGCCCGCCGAAACGGTGTGCTCGGCGATGCCGCCAGGATGGTCACCGGGCGCAGCGTCCTGGCCGACTCGCTACGCGAACTCGGCCGTCTCGATCGCGCGGTGAGCGAATATCACACCCTCGTCGACGAGGCACTGGCCGCCGATCGACGCCAGACCGCTCTGTACGCGCACAGCCAGGCGGGCGACCTGCTCCTGCGGCTCAATCGTCCGGCCGCGGCGGCCGCCGATTTCCACGCGGCGGCTGACCTGAGCGCGCAGGTGCCCCAGACGCCGCGCGTGCTGCGAACCCTTCTGATGAAGGAGGTGATAGCCCACGTGCGCGCTGGTGCGGTGGAGGCGGCGGAGACAGCGCTCGAGCAGACACGCGGGATCGAGTCCACCGACTCCGACCATGCCGCGCGCCTCGATCTCGCAACCGCGCACGTGCTGTTCGCGCGGGGCGAAACCACGGCGGCGCTCGAGCATACGGCGCGTGCGCAAGAAACGCTGCAGTCCGCAGGCAATTACTCCACGGCGGGTATAGCGGCCCTGTTCCTGGCTCAGCAACATCTGGCCGCCGCACGCCCAGATCTCGCGGTGACGGTGTTGCGGTCATCGATTCACCGTTTTCCCGAGGACGAGCCCGTGGTCGCCGAGCTGTCCGCATTGCTCGGCAGTCTCGCAGCTCAGCATCACCCGTTGACGAGCAGGCAGTGACACCACGTTCCCGAGGTGGGGGCGAAACCCGCCGCCGAGGGTTGGCGGCGGTGTCTCGGTGGGTGTGGCACGCTGGCAGCGTGAACCGGTTGGGTAGCGCGACTTCACCGTATCTGCGTCAGCACGCCGACAACCCGGTGCATTGGCGGGAGTGGGATGCCGATGCGCTGGCCGAGGCGGCCGCGCGGGATGTGCCGATCCTGCTCTCGGTGGGGTACGCGTCGTGTCACTGGTGCCATGTGATGGCGCACGAGTCGTTCGAGGACGTGGCGACCGCCGAGCAGATGAACGCCGATTTCGTGTGCGTGAAGGTCGACCGGGAGGAACGTCCCGACCTCGACGCGGTGTACATGGCCGCGACCGTCGCCATGACCGGGCAGGGCGGGTGGCCGATGACGTGCTTCCTCACTCCCGACGGCGCCCCGTTCTACTGCGGCACCTACTACCCGAAGCAGCCGCGCGGCGGCATGCCGTCGTTCACCCAGTTGCTCACGGCCATCACCGAGACGTGGCGCAACCGGCGCGACGAGGTGGACAAGGCCGCCGACCAGGTCACCGAGGCCCTGCGCGCGCAGGCGACGGGCCTGCCCGACGGCGAGATCGCCCTCACCGCAGCACTTCTCGACAAAGCGGTGCTCGCCGTCGCCGCCGACGAGGACCGCGAGCACGGCGGATTCGGTGGGGCGCCGAAGTTTCCGCCGTCGGCGATGCTCGAGGGTTTGTTGCGGCACTGGGAACGCACCGGCGACCAGGCCGTGTTCGACGTGGTGGAGCGCGCGGCCGAGGCGATGGCGCGTGGCGGCATCTACGACCAGTTGCGCGGTGGGTTCGCCAGGTACGCGGTGGACGCGAACTGGTTGGTGCCGCACTTCGAGAAGATGCTCTACGACAACGCGTTGCTGCTGCGCGCCTACGCGCACCTGGCCCGGCGTACCCCCGCGACACCGCTGGAATCGTTGCCGCACAGGGTTTCCCGCGAGACCGTCGAGTTCCTGCTCGCCGACCTCGGTACCGCCGAGGGTGGTTTCGCCTCCGCGCTCGACGCCGACACCCAGCTCGAAGCAGGCGGTCCCGGCGTGGAGGGCGCCACCTACGTGTGGACGCCCGCCGAACTGGTCGGTGAACTCGGTCCGCTCGACGGCATGTGGGCCGCCGATGCATTCGGCGTCACCACGGCGGGCAATTTCGAGCAGGGCACCTCGGTGCTCACCCGCCGCAGCGACCCGGTCGACGCCGAACAGTCGGCTCGTTTCGATCGTTTGCGCACCCAGCTGTTCGAGATCCGCGCGCGGCGCCCGCAACCGGCGCGCGACGACAAAGTGGTCACCGCCTGGAACGGGATGGTCATCACCGCGCTCGCGGAAGCCGGTGCGGCGCTGGAGGAACCGTCCTGGGTGGCGGCGGCCGTGCGGTGCGCGCGTTTCCTGCTCGACGTGCATCTCGTCGACGGGCGCCTGCGCCGTGCCTCCCTCGACGGTGTCGTGGGCGCCCCGCCCGCCGTGCTCGAGGACTACGCCTGGCTCACCACCGGCCTGCTCGCTCTCTACCAGGCCACCGGCGAACCCGACTGGCTCGCCGCGGCCCAGGTGATCCTCGACTCGGCGATCGAGCACTTCGCCGACCCCGACCGTCCCGGCAGCTGGTTCGACACCGCCGACGACGCCGAAACCCTGGTGACCCGCCCCCGCGACCCCATCGACGGCGCCACCCCCTCGGGCACCTCCGCCCTCGCCGAGGCCCTGCTCACCTCGGCTGCCGTGGCCGACCCCGACCGCGCCGTCCGCTACCGGGAACTGGCCGATCACACCCTCGCCCGAGGCGCACTCCTGCTCGACCGCGCACCACGCACCGCGGGCCATTGGCTCGCCGTCGCCGAAGCCGCCGTCCGCGGTCCGTTCCAGGTGGCCATCGCCGCAACCGAAAAGACCTCGGCCACAATGGAACTCCTCGCAGCTGCCCGCACGGCCGCACCGGGCGGCTCGATCGTGCTCGCCGCACCCCCGGACGCCGCCCCACTGCTCACCGACCGCCCCCTCGTCGACGGTCACCCCGCCGCCTACGTCTGCCGGGGCTCGATCTGCGACCTCCCCGTCACCGACCCCGCCGACCTGACCCTGGCACTACGCACTTGATTCCCAGGATCGATATTCGGCGTCAGCAGGTCACCGGGTGACGCCGCCGGTCAGCGGGGCGGTGGAACATCGGTCCAGGTGCGGGTGCGGCCGGGGATGCCGCGCAGCCGAATGTCCTTGTGACGCTTCCACTTCGCGCGCTCGGCGGGTGCGGCGGCCTGAACCACCGCGTCGCTGACCAACACCCGGCGCTGTACCTCCTTGGCGACGGTGGTGAGCCGCGCCGCCTCGTTGACGGCGTCGCCGATGACGGTGAACTCGAGGCGGGTGTCGGAGCCGACGTCCCCGGCGAATACCTGACCGCGCGCCACGCCGATGCCGATGTCGAGTTCCCCGGTGGCGACCACCTCGTCGCGGATACGGCGGGCGGCGCGCAGGGCGGGGGTGGCGTTGTCGCGCAGCGCCGAGGGTGCGCCGAAGATGCAGAGGGCGGCGTCGCCCTGGAATTTGTTGACCAGCCCGCCGTTGTCCTCGGTCGCCGCGACCACCGTGGCGAGCAACCGGTTGAGTTTGTGGACGAACTCCACCGGTTCCATCTCGGCCGACAACCGGACCGAGCCGGTGACATCGATGAACAGCGCCGACACCGTGCGCACGTCGCCGGTGAGGTCGGCGCTGCCCGCCAGGGCGCGCTCGGCGACCGTCGAGCCGACGTGCTTGCCGAACATGTCCTCCATGTGCGCCTGTTCGCGCAGGGTGGTGGCCAGTTCGTTGACGGAGTGCTCGAGCCGCCCGATCTCGCTCGCGCTGCCGACGGGCACGCGCACGTCGAGTTCACCACGGGTGATCCGGTCCAGCGCCCGGTACATGGCCCGCATCGGGGTGGCGACCGAGCGCGCGAGCAGCGCGGTGGCGAGCATGCCGACGCCGAGGGCGACGATGGAGAACATCCACGCCGCGCGCACCCGGTCGCTCGCGGGTGTCGTGCGGTCGCTGAGCACGACGATCACGATGATGCCCGGCAGCGCACCGGATACCGCCCAGGTGACGAGCACCCGGACCAACACGGTGGCGCTCGGGTGCACGGTCGGTCCGAGGACGGCGGCGACGATGGGGACGGTCGGGCGGATCAGCCGGTCGAGGATCAGGTAGATCACGCCCGCCGATTCGAGCGCACCGAGGATGAAGCCCGCCCCGATCACGACGGTGTTGTGGTACTCGGTGAATCGGTCGACCAGCCACACGGTGAGGAGGATGCCGGGCAGCCAGATGAGGATGGCGCGCACGGTGATCGCGGCGGGCAGCCGGATCAGTTGTCGCGCTTCCTCGGGTGTCGGTTTGCGGCCCTGGTCGAGCCAGCGCAGGTGTTTTCGGCGGTCGTAGATCGCGAGGCCGATGCCGAGGGCGAAGCCGAAGGCCGGGTAGATGGCGATGAGCCACGCCGCGTCGTGCCAGTCGTCGCCGACCCGGCTGAACACGCCACCGGCCCAGGAGATGAGGAAGATGGCGCCGACCCCGACGAAGTTGGCGGTGATCACCACGAGGGCGAGCCCCCAGTGCGACCGCAGCAGCCACCGGACCAGCCGGTTCACCGCGCACGCCCGTCCACCGCGCCCCGCGACGGGGTCGGTGCGGTGCGAGCCGCGCGAATGATCGACACAACTGTCCAGCATAGAAGGCGCGGGTGGGGACACCACGCAACGCACGCCGCTCAGCCGAGCACGACGAGCCAGATCGCGATGTAGTGGCACAGTGCCGCGACGACGGTCGCCGCGTGGAAGAACTCGTGGTGTCCGAAGTCGGGCCACGGATTCGGCCATTTCGTCGCGTACAGCACCGCCCCCACGCTGTAGATCACGCCACCGATGGCGAGCAGCACCAGCGGGAGCACGCCCACGTTGTGCAGCAGGGTCGGCGCGACCGGCACCACGGCCCAGCCGAGCAGCAGATACAGCGGTACCCCCACCCATCGGGGCGCGGTCGGCCACTGCACTTTGAGGGCCACGCCCGCGAGGGCCCCCGCCCACACCACGATCAGCAGGGTCCGTCCGGTGCTTTCCGGCAGCCCGAGCACCGCGAACGGGGTGTAGCTGCCCGCGATGAACAGAAAGATCATCGAATGATCCATCCGCTTCATCCGGACCCGCGTCCGCACGCTGGCCCACGTCACCCGGTGATACACCGCGCTCACGCCGAACAGCCCGCACACCGCGACTCCGTACACCACGGTCGCCCACCCCGCCGTCGCCGACCGCGCGAACCCGGCCACGGCGAGCACCGTCACCGCGACCACTGCCACCCCGAAGGCCCACGTATGGATCCACCCCCGAAACCGCGGCTTCACCAGCGCAACGGGAACCCCCGAATCGGCCCCAACCGCCTCCACGACCAACCTCCCAGTCAAAACCTACGGAACCGTAGGTTACGCCCCAACGGTACGTGAAACCCCACCCCACCACGCCAGAAGGTGCCGACAGCCACACAAGAAGTTTCCCGAAACCCCACCACACCGACCCCCCGTGCTCCCGACCCCTGATCTCGCAAGAACATGGGTAACTCCCCACCCACCCCGAAACCGCAGTACTTCCTCACCGCCAGCCCGCCGCGCCCCTCGCCCCGTGCTTACGACCGGCAAAAGTCGCGGGGAGGCGGGGGAGCGTAGGGTGCGGGCGTGGAGTTTCTTGGTCGGGTGCGTGGGTTGCCGTACCGCGTCTACGAAGCCAGGCTGTCCAAGCACCTGGCCGACAAGCAGCACCCCCGCCACGTGGCGGTGATGTGTGACGGGAACCGGCGTTGGGCGCGGGAGAACGGGTTCGCCGACGTCAGCCACGGTCATCGGGTCGGGGCGTTGAAGATCGCCGAGCTGGTCGGCTGGTGTGCCGACGAGGGTATCGAGATGGTGACCGTCTACCTGTTGTCGACCGAGAACCTCCGCCGCGATCCCGAGGAACTCGAGACGCTGTTCGAGGTGATCACCGATGTCGTCGAGGAGTTGTCGGCGCCGGAGCAGAACTGGAGTGTGCGGATCGTCGGTTCGCTCGCCGGTTTTCCCGAGTTGATCGCCAAGCGGCTGCGGGTGGCGGCCGAGCGCACCAGCGGGCGCGACGGTGTCCATGTGAATGTGGCGGTGGGGTACGGGGGTAGGCAGGAGATCACCGACGCCGTGCGGTCGCTGGTGCGCCAGGAGATCGCGGCGGGGGAGTCGGGGGAGGATCTGGTGCAGTCGATCACGGTCGACGCCATCGGTCAGCATCTGTACACCTCCGGCCAGCCTGACCCGGATCTGGTGATCAGAACCTCTGGGGAGCAGCGGCTTTCGGGTTTCCTGTTGTGGCAGAGCGCGTATTCGGAGATCTGGTTCACCGAGGCGTACTGGCCGGAGTTCCGCCGGGTCGACTTCCTTCGCGCGCTGCGTGATTACGCGGCGCGGCATCGTCGCTTCGGGGTGTGATGTCGTAGTCCTCGCGTACTGTCGCGTTCGTGGAACCTGATGAGGCGTCTTACATCAGCTATGAGGAGTTCGGTAGGCGTTTTCTCGAGTACGCCGTCTCCGAGCAGCGCATCGCCGAGGCGTTCGGCGAGCTCACCGGTGCCGCTTTCGATTTCGGCCCGATCGGGGTCGGGCCAGGCCGGTTGGCGAAGGTCACCGCGCAGGTGGAGTTGGGTCGGCCGCGCATTCTGCGTTTCGTCGACGCGTTCATCTCCTTCGAACTGACGATCCCGTTGCATGTGGATCTGGTGGTCGATCTCGCTGTCGACAGGTCGCGTTTCCGGGTGGACGGCACCGTGCACCTACATCTGACGGCGCGCACCGCCGACCCGCTGCGGGTGGTCATCGATATCGCCGAGCCGAGGCCGGGTGATGTGCGGGTGAACGTGGCCAGTTCCACCAAGCGCGGTCAGTTGTTGCGTGTGCTGGCCAGTGTGGATCACGAGATCCGTCGGTTCGTCGCCAGGTACATGTCCGAGGAGATCCGCAAACCCGAGATCGCCGCCGTGCGCAACATCGATGTGGCGACCAGGTTGGACGCTGCCTGGAAGTTGTGACGAGTCGCCCCGGTTTCGCGGGTGTGCGGGCTAGGCTGCTGCCCGGAACTGACCCGTCGACACAGGTAGGGGACAGCGGTGGGAGTTGCGCGGACGGCAGGTGCGTGGATCGCGGTGCTCGGCGCGGTCGGTCTGGTCGCCGGGTGTGGGGTGGAGGGCACACCCGCACCGGTCATCACCCCGGCCGACCAGCCCGATCGTTCCGGGGTGTTCGCGTACCGGACCGCGGGCGAGCTGGTGGTCGTTCGTGGTGACGAAACCCTGCGCGCACCGGGCAATTTCGGCTATTCGGCCGCGTCGGTGAACTTCACCCGCGACGGCGCCTTCGCGTTCGCGGTGGAGACGGCGTCCAAGACCCTGGTCGCGCTGAGCGTCGACAACGGCTCGGTGACGCGCACCGAATGCGACTGCACCGACGCGGTCGCCCTGCGCGACGCGGTGGTCGGCTGGTGGCGCGAGCCGGGCCAGATCATGAGCCAGGACCTCGCGGGCACCACACCCGCCGAACCCGAACGCGACCTCGTGCTCCCGGATTCGCCGAGCCCGCTCTCGGGCGGCAGCTGGGACGGTGCCCGCCTGGTCGCGGCCACCGACGAGTACGTGCTGCTGGCCCGGTCGGAGTCGCGGGGGCTGTGGTGGGAGAAGAACCACCTCTACGCCATCGGCTCGGAGGCGATTCTGCCGCTGGGCCGGGTGCCCGGTATCGATTCCCAGCTCTCGGCCGCGGCGGGCCCCGACGGGCACACCTTCGTGCTCGCGGGCGCCACCGCGCGCAGCGCCTCGTGCGGCATCGGTTTCGTCGCGACCATCGACGTACGGAGCAATGCCGTCTCGGATCTGCCCTCGGTCCCCGGTGAGTGCTCCGCGGTGTACAACCCGCGCTGGGGCAGCGACAACACCATCAGCGTGGCGGTGCGCAAATGGGCCGATGTGGCCGGGGCGACCGGCACGGTCGACCGGTTGCGTTCGGGTGCCCAGGGCTGGGCGTCGGTCGCCGAGCAACCGGTGATCGACCTGCTCGCGCGCCCCGAACACACCGTCCTGCGCGTGGTCGGCGGTGAGCCGCTCGCGGCTCGCGACACCCCGCAGGGTGTGCTCGTCGTCGAAAAGGGCGGTGCCAGTTCGGAATTGGCGACCGATGTCGTGTCGCTGGGGTCGCCGATCTAGAGCTTGCGCAGGCGCAGCCGGTTGATGGTGTGGTCGGAGTCCTTGCGCAACACCAGGGTCGCGCGTGGGCGGGTCGGCAGAATGTTGTCGACCAGGTTCGGGCGGTTGGTGGAGTTCCAGATGTCGCGGGCGGCCGCGGTGGCCTGTTCGTCGGTGAAACCCGCGTAGTGGTGGAAGTGCGCGTTCGGGTCGGCGAAGCCGGTCTTGCGCAACGCGAGAAAGCGCTGGACGTACCAGTTCTCGATGTCCTCGATGCGCGCGTCGACGTAGATGGAGAAGTCGAACAGGTCCGAGACCATCAGGCGCGGACCGGTCTGCAGCACGTTGAGACCCTCGACGATGAGGATGTCGGGCTGGTGCACGCAGTGCTTCTCATCGGGCACGATGTCGTAGGAGATGTGCGAATAGACCGGTGCGCACACCTCTTCGGCGCCCGACTTCACCTCGGTGACGAAGCGCAGCAGTTTGCGCCGGTCGTAGCTCTCCGGGAAACCCTTGCGGTGCATGATGCCGCGGCGGGTGAGTTCGGCTGTGGGATAGAGGAATCCGTCGGTGGTCACCAGGTCGACGCGCGGGTGGTGATCCCAGCGCGACAGCAGCGCCTGCAGCACGCGCGCGGTGGTCGACTTACCGACCGCCACGCTGCCCGCGACGCCGATCACGAACGGCACCTGCTTGTCCGGGTGTTTCTCGCCGAGGAAGGTCGCGGTGGCGGCGAACAGGCGCTGACGTGCGGCGACCTGCAGGTGGATCAGTCGGGCGAGCGGCAGGTACACCTCGGCGACTTCCTCGAGGTCGATCTGCTCGCCGAGGCCACGTAGTCCGGTCAGTTCCTCCTCGGTCAAGACCAGGGGAGTCGACTTGCGCAGGGTGCGCCACTGCTTCCGGTCGAACTCCACATACGGGCTCGGCTCGCTCATCCGTGCCACTTACCCGACGCTCCGTTCGGGCAAACACGCACAGCTGGGCTGCCCGTTCGGTGAGATCCGGGATAACTCTGACCGCATGCGGCGATTGTGCTCCGTGCCGGTCGTCCGTGCGCAACGGGGGGTTTGGCTACCCGTCGGTAACTAGTAACAACCGCGAGGTAGGGCCCGCTTTTCGAATTCACCACGTAAGGTCGGCGCATGGGGTCTCATCCGTTCGTCACCGAATACCTGCGGCTCGGGCTGGCTTTCGATCGGCTCGAATCCGGCTTCGTCGACGCCTACACCGGCGATCCGGCGCTGCGCCGCGAGGTCGAGAATGCCGCCGCGCCCGAACCTGCCGATCTGGTCCGCCGCGCGATCGATCTGCGTGCGGCGTTGCCCGACGCCGGGCTCGGACCCCAGCGAACCGAGTTCCTCGACGCCCACCTGATCGCGATGGAATGCTCCGCGCGCAAGTTCGCGGGTGAGGAGATCGGCTTCGTAGACGAGGTCCGCGCCTACTTCGACGTCGACATCGCCCCGGGCGACCCCGACGACTATCGCGAAGCGCACCGGCTGATGGACGAGGTCCTCGGGGGTGACGGACCGCTGGCCGAGCGTGTCGCCGCCCACCGGCGCGGGGACGAGATCCCGCCCGAGCGGCTGCCCGAATGCGTGGAGGCGTTCTCCAGCGCCCTGCGCGAGCGGGTGCGCGCCCGCTACCCGCTGCCCGACCACGAGCACGTCAGCTATGAGGTGGTCGGCGACAAACCGTGGTCGGGTTTCAACTACTACCTGGGCAACTACCGCTCAACGGTGGCGATCAACTCCGACCTCAAACAGCACATGGCGCATCTGCCCGCGCTCATCGCGCACGAATCCTACCCGGGTCATCACACCGAGCACTGCCGCAAGGAGGCCGGGCTGGTCGCGGCGGGTGAGGACGAGCAGACACTGTTTCTCGTCAACACCCCGCAGTGCCTGATGGCCGAGGGTCTGGCCGATCTGGCGTTGCAGTCGATCGTCGGGCCGGGCTGGGGCGCGTGGGCGCAGGAGATCTACGCCGACCTCGGGCTGCGCTTCGATGGTGAACGGGCCGAACGGCTCTCGGCCGCGTCGGCGAAACTGCTGAGTGTGCGCCAGGACGCGGCGCTGCTGCTGCACGACAAGCACCGAGGTCACGACGAGGTGGCGCAGTTCCTGCAGCGCTGGAGTCTGGCGACACCGGAACGGGCCAGGCAGTCCTTGCGGTTCCTGTCCTCGCCGCTGTGGCGCGCCTACATCAGCACCTATGTGGAGGGTTACCGCCTGCTCGGCGGCTGGCTCGACGGTGCCGTCGACGCGCAGGACCGCGTCCAACGGTTCGGGCGCCTGCTGGACGAACCGCTCACGCCGGGGGCGATCCGACGGCTACTGGATGACGGCGCAACCGCCCGGGTTGGTCAGTGAGCAGATGAGGTAACCCAGGTACAGCACCAGCGCCTCGATCGGATTCGACGGGGCGACGGCCGGGGTGACGGGCAGGGGATGCATAACTGATCCTCTCAGGTGTAGATCACGCAGGTCGTGCCGCCGGTCAGCGTGCAGACCAACTGACGAACCGCGAGCAGCAGCGCCTCGATCGGGCCTACGGGTGCGAAGTTCATACCTGTGTCATCGGTCACCCGAACCGGGTGCGTTACGGCGGAAAAGCCTGTTCGACGGCTATCGAACCTGGTCAGCGCGGTGTGAGCCGGGTCTCCCGGGTGGCGGGCGCGGCGCAGTCGCGCTATCCCCGTGCCGGGACGCCCGCGCCCGGGCCATAGACTGAGGGTCGTGACGCAGACGACCGCTTCGGTGAATACCCAGTCTCTCGGTGAGCTCGATCCCGAGTTGGCCGCCGCGATGGCGGGCGAGCTCGCCCGCGAACGCGACACCCTCGAGATGATCGCTTCGGAGAACTTCGTGCCGCGCGCGGTCCTGCAGGCGCAGGGCTCCGTGCTCACCAACAAGTACGCCGAGGGCTACCCAGGCCGCCGCTACTACGGTGGCTGCGAGGCCGTCGACGTGGTGGAGACCCTGGCCCGCGATCGCGCCAAGGAACTGTTCGGCGCCGAGTTCGCCAACGTGCAGCCCCACTCGGGCGCGCAGGCCAACGCCGCGGTGCTGATGGCGTTGATGAACCCGGGCGAGACCCTGCTCGGCCTCGACCTGGCCCACGGCGGTCACCTCACCCACGGCATGCGCCTGAACTTCTCGGGCAAGCTCTACGACGTCCACTCCTACGGTGTGTCCAAGGAAGACCACCGCATCGACATGGACGAGGTCCGCGATATCGCCAAGGCCGCCAAGCCGAAGGTGATCGTGGCCGGTTGGTCGGCTTACCCGCGGCACCAGGACTTCGCGAAATTCCGCGAGATCGCCGACGAGGTCGGCGCCTACCTGTGGGTCGACATGGCGCACTTCGCCGGTCTGGTCGCCGCCGGTCTGCACCCCTCGCCGGTGCCGTACGCCGACGTGGTGTCCTCCACCGTGCACAAGACTCTCGGCGGCCCCCGCTCCGGCCTGATCCTGGCCAAGCAGGAGTTCGCCAAGAAGCTGAACTCGGCGGTGTTCCCCGGTCAGCAGGGCGGCCCGCTCATGCACGTGATCGCCGCCAAGGCCGCCGCCTTCAAGATCGCCGCGACCGAGGAGTTCAAGGACCGTCAGGTGCGCACCCTGTCGGGTTCGCGCATCCTCGCCGAGCGCCTGACCGGTGCCGACGTGGCGGGCAAGGGCGTGTCCGTCCTCACCGGCGGCACCGACGTGCACCTGGTGCTGGTGGACCTGCGTAACTCCGAGCTCGACGGTCAGCAGGCCGAGGACCTCCTGCACGAGGTCGGCATCACCGTCAACCGCAACGCGGTCCCCTTCGACCCGCGCCCCCCGATGGTCACCTCCGGCCTGCGTATCGGCACCGCCGCCCTGGCCACCCGTGGCTTCGGCGACACCGAGTTCACCGAGGTCGCCGACATCATCGCCGCCGCCCTCGCGGGCACCTCGGACACCGAGACCCTGCGCGCCCGCGTCGCCAAACTGGCCCAGAGCGTCCCCCTCTACCAGGGCCTCGAAGACTGGCGCCTCCTCGGCTGACCCGCTTCTCCCGCAACAGCCCCGTCGTCCTGACGGGGCTGTTCGCATTTCACAGAGTTTGCCTTCGGAAAGTTACCGCGTCCAAGGCCGGTACCTCGCCCTGCGCCTGGACTTGACCGACGCGACCAACGTTGCCCTCGGCGAACGGTACGAGACCGCCGACATCCTGACCCTCGATCGGCGTGACTTCCGGGCGATCCAACCGCTGACCGGCCACCCGGCATTCCGGATACTCCCCGACGACTTGTAGTAGGGGCGCGGCGGGCTCGGGCAGTGTGATCGGACGAAGCGGTGATGGGTTTCGTTGTCATGAGCACCAAAAAAGTTCCGAACGGTACTCAATCGGGGGCGGATGGGGCATGGTCGATTCGTATGGACCATCGAGGCGAGCTGGCACGCGAGGTAGGTGGGATGGTCCCCGCCTTCGATCTGCTCACCGATGCGGAGGCGGCGGAGTTGCTGCGGTTGTTCCGTGGGGCGCGGGAGAACGAGCATCGGGCGTTGCATCGGGCTATCGATGCCGCGTTGTCCGCGATGCCCGCGCCGCTGCGGGGAGCCTCGCGCCGGATCATCTTCGGTGAGCGATGATCGAAACCGAGCTCGAGGCGCAGACCCAGTTGGTGGTGCTGGCCCGCACCCTGCAGGTTTCGCCGCAGCATCTGGCGCCGCTGACCAGGCTCGGGGCGGCGCATCTCGCGGCGATTCAGCAGCAGATGTTGCGCGCGTTGCACGCCGAGCACGCGGAGACCTTCCGACGGGTCACGCCGGTGGTGCCGATCTTCCCGGTCGCGCTCGGGGTTGGCCTGTTCGAACGGGTGGTGCCGCCGGTACTCGCGGCCAGGTTCCTCGGGGCGGTCGGCATCCACTATCCCGAGAAGTGCGCGCAGGCGCTGTGCATGGTCGACGCGGTGTACGCGGCCGACGGCGCCCCGTTTCTCGACCCGAACGTCTTCGAGCAGTTGATGCGGTACGGCAGGCCGGAGCCGATCACCCTCATCATCAACGAATTGCTGCGTCGCCGCGACTATGTGACGGCCGCACGGTTCCTCTCCGTGGTGAACGAACCACTGATCGCGGCACTGGAGCAGACCGTCCTCGACGACGCGGGCCTGATCTACACCGCCGCCTACGCCTACCCCGCGCACACACTGAGCCGGATCGTGCGCCAACTGCTCGACGGCCCGCGCCGACGGGTTCCCGGCATGTTGCAGACGGTGCTGGCCGGTCCGCCCGACCTGCACCACGCGATGCTCGCCTTGTTCTGCAAGGTCGATCCCGAGGTGACGGCCACGATCGGCGACATCTTCTTCGGACGCGGCGCCGCCCACGAGATCGGCCGCTTCCTGCTCACCGCGGTCGACCGCCGCGCTTCGATCGCGTTGCTCACGGTGATCGGGCGGCTCAATCCCGTTGCCCTGTGGGCCTTGTCGACCAACCCGCAACTGGCCGACCCCGGCGTGCTGACCCGGCTGGTTCGCGCCCTCGACGGCCGCACCGAACCCGAGCCGTGGCGCGGCCTGTTCGCGCTGTCGGCCCGGCTCAGCGAACCCGCCCGCCGCCGGATCGCCGCCACCCTCGCCGAACTCAGCCCCGCCTCGATCGCGGCACTGCCCGCCCACGCCACCGACGCCACCTACTGGCCCGCGCTGCTGCAACTGCTGGCCGAGTCGGAACCCGCCGCCCAGGCCAGGGTGGCCGACGCGTGGTCCCGCCTGCCACCGGAATGGCAGGCGGGCATCGACCGCCACATCCGCACGAACCGCTACGACACCCGCCTCGGCGTGATCACAGACGCGTTGACCGCGTCGAGCCCCGAGGAAGTCTTCTTCCGTCGTCGTCAGCAGATCCGTCAGCGCGGCGAAGGCGAATTCGCCGCCTGGTGAGGCATCACTTCACCAGGGGAAGCAGGGCGCGCCCGACGGCCTCGACCACGCCCGGTTCGTGGCCGTTGGCGACCATGTTCACGATCACACCGTCGATGCCCTGATCGAGCACCCGGTCCTTGATCTGGGCGGCGACGTCGTCGGGGGTGCCGACGAACTGACGGTCGACGACGCTCTCGCGGCGTTCCGCCTCGCTGAGCGCCGCCACGTCGATGCCGACCTGCGCCATCATGTCGGACTGGATCTTGCGGGCCCGGTCGCCGTCCTCGTCGGCGATGACGAAGGCGAGGAAGCTGGTCTCGAGGGTGGCGGGATCGCGGTCGGCTTCTTCGCAACGCTGGTGCAGGACGGCCACTTTGCGCGGCAGCTCGGAAGCGTTGCAGATGATGTTGAGGTGGTCGGCGAAACGCGCGGCCAGGGCGAAGGTCTTCTTCTCTCCGGCACCGCCGAGCAGGATCGGCAGGTCGTCGCGCACGCGCGGCTCGTTGATCGCGCTCTCGGTGCGATACCAGGTGCCGTCGAAGGTCGGTCGCTGTCCGCGCAGCATCGGTGTGATGATCTGCAGGGCTTCCTCGAGACGTTCGAATCGTTCGGTGAAGGTGCCGAATTCGAAGCCGTACTGCTGATGCTCGAGCTCGAACCAGCCCGCGCCGATCCCGAGTGCGGCGCGTCCACCGCTGACCACATCGAGGGTGGTCACCGTCTTGGCGAGCAGCGCCGGGTTGCGGTAGGTGTTGCCGGTCACCAAGGCGGACAGCTGGATTCGGTCCGTCGCCAAGGCCAGCGCCGAGAGCGCGGAGTACGCCTCGAGCATCGGCGCGTCGGGCGGGCCGATCAACGGCAGCTGGTAGAAGTGGTCCATCACGAAGGCGGCGTCGAATCCGGCCGCTTCCGCCTCCCTTGCCTGCGCGACGACCGTCGGGAACAACTCGCGGATCGAGGAGGTGTTGCTGAAATTGGGCATCTGGTAACCGAGACGAATGCTCATGCGACCGAGCCTATGACCTGGAGTGCACTCCAGGTCAAGCCCTGTGCGTGGTCGTGCTCGCGCTCGGGGCCCAAGGCCGAACTTCGCACCCGACAGTAGATTCCGTCCGCGCCGAATACGAGCACGAAGGCTCGGGCCGCGGCGTGCTCGAACTCGACGTGCACGCCGGACGGCGTCCCGCGCAGTGCGGTGACGGTGCAGCCGTAACGATGCGGCCGGTATCGACGGCATCGCCGCCCTGATCGATCGTCGCGCCGCTCTGGCCCACGAGCCGCCGAAGTCCTAGGCTCACACCATGACCGAGGAACTTCCCGAACCCGCCGTCACCGTGGTGCGCGAATTCTTCGCCGCGCTCGAGCTCGACGCGGTCGACGAGGCGCTGGAACTCCTCGATCCGGAGATCGTCTGGAAGAACACCTCGCTGCCGACGATCCGGGGCAAGAAGCGGGTCGCCACGGTGTTGCGCGGACTGGACCGCCCGGCGCTCGGGTTCTGGGCCGAGATGCACCACATCGCCGCCGACGGCGACATCGTGCTCACCGACCGCACCGACTACCTGCGGTTCGGTCCGGTGCGCATCGGGTTCTGGGTCACCGGCACCTTCGCGATCCGGGCGGGCCGGATCGTGTTGTGGGACGACCACTTCAGCAAGGGCAATGTGTTGCGCGGCACGGTCGTCGGGGTCGCGAAGGCGATCGCCCGCCGCTGACCTACCGGTGCTCGCGGAGATAATCCAGGTAGGTCGGACGCAGGACTTCGGCGATTTTTCCGTCACCGGCGTGGATGTAGTCGTCGAGCATCGGCAGCACGTACTTGATGTCGGCCTCGCTCTCGCCCACATCGCCCGCTTCGGCCTGAGCCGCGGGAATCGCCTTCAACAGGTCCCACAGGAACTTCACATCGCCGCGCCGCACGGCCGTCTTCACCGCGCGATCGTGCAGTTCCTTCGACGACAGCTTCTCCAGATCCTGGTCATCGGCCATGCCACGACTGTAGCGCTCGACGCGCCGAACGGCGGCGACCATGCTGGTTAACCTCGAATTCACGGACACGTGGGCCGGACCGGCAGCGCCGTCGCGGGTTCGGCGGTAGCGTCGAAGATGCGGATCGCGTCGGTGTGATTCGTACGGGAGGTCCTGACCGTGACTGAGCTACTCAGTGCGAGAGGGCCGGCACCCGGCCCTAGTGGTGGTTGACAGCGTCACCACCTACCAGGACGGACCGGTCCAGCGAGATCGTTCGCGCGGGTGCCGTGCGAACACATAAGGAGCCCACCGTGACTGCTGCACGCTCCGTTTCCGCTCACGCGATGCACACGGCCTCGGCCTCGAAGAAGGGTGTTCGCCCCACGCGTTCCGGTCTGAAGACTTTCGTCGTAGACACCTCTGTCCTGCTGTCGGACCCCTGGGCGGTCACCCGTTTCGGTGAACACCGCGTGGTCCTCCCGCTGGTCGTCATCAGCGAACTGGAGGCCAAACGGCACCACCACGAGCTCGGTTGGTTCGCCAGGGAGGCGCTGCGCATGCTCGACGACCTGCGCATGCAGCACGGCAGGCTCGACCAGCCGCTGCCCATCGGCACCGACGGGGGCACCCTGCAGGTGGAGCTCAACCACACCGATGCCTCGGTGCTCCCCGCCGGATTCCGTTCCGACACCAACGATTCCCGCATCCTCGCCTGCGCGCTGAACTTCGCCGCCGAGGGTGAGGACGTGGTGCTGGTGTCCAAGGACATCCCGCTGCGGGTGAAGGCCAGCGCGGTCGGGTTGTCGGCCGACGAATACCACGCCCAGGACGTGGTGACCTCCGGGTGGAGCGGCATGGTCGAACTCGATGTCGCGGGCTCCCAGATCGACCAGCTCTACAGCGAGTCGGTGATCGACCTCGACGAGGCGCGGGAACTGCCCTGCCACACCGGCATCCGGCTGCTCGGCAGCAGCTCCAGCGCGCTCGGAAGGGTCACCGCCGACAAGCGGGTGCAGCTGGTACGCGAACGCGAGGCGTTCGGGTTGCACGGGCGTTCGGCCGAACAGCGCATCGCGCTCGACCTGCTGCTCGACGAGAGCATCGGCATCGTGTCGATGGGCGGCCGGGCGGGCACGGGTAAGTCGGCGCTCGCGCTGACCGCCGGGCTCGAGGCGGTGCTCGAGCGGCGCACCCAGCGCAAGGTGGTGGTGTTCCGTCCGCTGTACGCGGTGGGTGGGCAGGAACTCGGCTACCTGCCGGGCTCGGAGAGCGAGAAGATGGGCCCCTGGGCCCAGGCCGTCTTCGACACGCTCGACGGGCTGGCCAGCCGCGAGGTGATGGACGAGGTGCTCAGCCGCGACATGCTCGAGGTGCTGCCGTTGACCCACATCCGTGGCCGGTCGCTGCACGATTCGTTCGTGATCGTCGACGAGGCGCAATCGCTGGAACGCAATGTGCTGCTCACCGTGTTGAGCAGGCTCGGCACCGGATCGCGGGTGGTGCTCACCCACGACGTGGCCCAGCGCGACAATCTGCGTGTCGGCAGGCACGACGGGGTGGCTGCGGTGATCGAAAAGCTCAAGGGGCACCCGCTTTTCGCGCACATCACGCTGACCCGCAGTGAGCGCTCGCCGATCGCGGCGCTCGTCACCGAAATGCTCGAGGAGTACGGCCCGAACGCGTAATCGGGCAATCGGGCCGCGTCACCGGCCCGAATCCGTTTGATATCGGCGAACTGTGGGTATTATCCGCGGCGACACCTTTCCAGCAACGGCTCGGCGAACACTGTTCTGCCGGGCCGTTGCGGATGTCGGCCAGGCTCCATATCCGGGGCGCGCCCCCGGGGGGCCACTCGCGAGAGGATGGATATGAACCACTTCGCTCGACGTACCGCCGCCGGAGGCGCCGCCTTGGTCGCCGCGACCGGACTTCTGCTCGCCGCGGGTTGCGGTGACGACGACAGCAACGACAAGGTCGACTCGGCCATCTCCAGCGTGATCACCACCCTGCCCGGCGGGGCGGGCTCGGAGACGACCACCGACCACGCCGACCACACCGACGGGTCGGCGACGGCGACCACCGGGGCAGGGGAGGGCACCGGAAGCGCCACCGCGACCGCCGCCGGTGAGTCGACCACCATCTCCACCCCCAACGGTGACATCACGGTCTCCGGCGAGGTGTACAAGAAGTACGTCGCCACCGGTGGTGCCTCGAGCCCGCTCGGCGCGCCGGAGGAAGCCCAGGAGTCGGGCCCCAACGGTGGCCAGTACCAGGACTTCGAGGGCGGAACCATCTACTGGAGCTCCGACAGCGGCGCCCACATCGTGTGGGGCGACATCCGCGAGGCCTGGGAGGAGAACGGCGGCGCCAACGGCACCCTCGGCTACCCGACCAGCGACGAGAAGGACATCCCCGGCGGCAAGCAGAGCGACTTCACCGGCGGAACCATCACCTGGGTCGGTGGCCAGACCACCGTCACCCCGAAGTAATCGCGCCGCGGCGTGGGGACCGGATCACCGCGTAGGTTCCCGCGCCCGACGGCGAAGTACTAGGTTGGCTGCGTGCAGAAAACTTTGACCGACCGCGAACTGCTGGACGCGCTCGCCGATGTGGTGGAAACCAACCTGACCCGGCACATCGAGGCGGCCGAGGGCTGGCAACCGCACGACCTCGTGCCGTGGTCGGACGGACGCAACTTCGCCTTCCTCGGCGGTACCGACTGGGCGCCGGACCAGTCCGATCTCAGCGAGACCGCCAAACTGGCGCTCACGGTGAGCGTGCTCGTCGCCGACAACCTGCCCTCCTATCACCGGGAACTGGGCAAGCACCTGCGCACCGGTCCGTGGTGGCGGTGGGTCGGCCGGTGGACGGCCGAGGAGAACCGCCACGAGATCATGCTCCGCAACTACCTGATGCTCACCCGCGCGGTCGACCCCGTCGCGCTGGAGCGGGCGCGGATGGCGCACATGACCGCCGGTTTCAACCGGCCGCCGCTGCACCTCATCGATGTCCTCGCCACCTGCGCCTTCGAAGAGGCCGCCGCCGCGATCCGGCACCGCAACACCGCCGCACTGGGTGAGAACCCTATCGTCACCGCGATGGCCGAGAAGCTGGCCGTGGACGACGAACTGCAGGCCGAGTTCTTCGCCGTCCTCGTCGCCGCCGCCCTCGATCTGGTCCCCGACCAGGCCGTGCGCGCGATCGCCGACCAGGTCGCCGCGTTCCGCGTGCCGCAGGTGGACCTGCCCGGCGGCGGTTCCAGCGACGAGGCGCTGGCCGCAGCGGGCATCTACGACCCCGCCAAGGAAGGTGAGCTGGTGTTCGGGCCGCTGCTGCGGCGCTGGAACATCTTCACCCGCACCGACCTCGGCGAAGAAGGCGAAAAAGCCCGCGCGGAACTCGCGCTGTATCAATAGCGGCTGGCGCCGCGTGTTCGCGGCCCCGAAGGGCCGCCGGTCAGGCACCGCGGCTTGCTCCTTCGTCGCCTACGCCGCGGCACCTGACCGGCGACCCGGCCGCGAACGCCCCTCCTCGAGGTCGGGGGTGCGTGGCCGGGTTTGTTAGTTTCCGCGACGGTCGACGTTGGTCATGGCGAGTACGTCGAGCTTCTGGTCGAGTTCCTCGACGCTGAGCTTGTCCGGGGTGAGGCCGCGGTCGATGACGGTCTGGCGGATCGTCTTCTTCTCGCGCAGCGCCTGTTTGGCGACCGCGGCCGCCTCCTCGTAGCCGATGGCCGAGTTCAGCGGGGTGACGATCGACGGCGACGACTCGGCGAGGGTGCGCAGATGCTCTTCGTTGGCGACCAGTCCGGTGACGCACTTGTCGGCGAACAGGCGGGACACGTTGGCGAGCAGGCGAATCGACTCGAGCAGGTTGCGCGCCATCACCGGAATGTAGACATTGAGCTCGAACGCCCCGCTGGCGCCACCGAAGGCGATGGCCGCGTCGTTGCCGACCACCTGCACCGCCACCTGCGTCACCGCTTCGGGCAGAACCGGATTCACCTTGCCCGGCATGATCGAACTGCCGGGCTGCAGGTCGGGCAGCTGGAGTTCACCGAGGCCCGTGAGTGGGCCCGAACCCATCCAGCGGATGTCGTTGGCGATCTTGGTGAGGCTCACGGCGATGGTGCGCAAGGCGCCGGAGGCCTCGACGAGTCCGTCGCGGGCGGCCTGAGCCTCGAAATGATCGCGCGCCTCGCGCAGGGCGTCGATCTCGGTGGCGCGCACCAGTTCCGCGACGACCTTCGCGCCGAAACCGGCGGGCGCGTTCAGGCCCGTTCCGACCGCGGTGCCGCCGATCGGCAGCTCACCCAGGCGCGGCAGGGTGGCCATGACGCGTTCGATGCCCGCCTGGATCTGGCGGGTGTACCCACCGAATTCCTGGCCGAGGGTCACCGGCACCGCGTCCATCAGATGGGTGCGTCCCGACTTCACCACCGAGTGCCACTGCTGCGACTTGTCCAGCAGGGCCAGGCGCAGATGTTCCAGTGCGGGAACGAGTTCCGCGATCACGGCCTCGGTCGCCGCCAGATGGGTGGCGGTGGGGAAGGTGTCGTTGGACGACTGCGACATGTTCACGTCGTCGTTGGGATGCACGGTGACGCCGTTACGCGCGGCGATCGAGGCGATCACCTCGTTGGCGTTCATGTTGGAGCTCGTGCCCGAACCGGTCTGGAACACGTCGATCGGGAACTGGTCATCGTGGCGACCGTCGGCGATCTCGTTCGCGGCCGCCACGATCGCCTCGGCCTTGACCGGATCGAGCAACCCGAGGTCCTTGTTCACCTGGGCGCACGCGGCTTTCAGCAGCCCGAGCGCCCGAATCTGCGCCCGCTCGAGCCCACGCCCACTGATCGGGAAGTTCTCCACCGCCCGCTGCGTCTGCGCCCGCCACAGGGCGTCGACGGGGACACGGACCTCCCCCATGGTGTCGTGCTCGATGCGGTACTGCGCGTCGTCGTCAGCCATACCTCGACCCTAGGACGAGAACCCGCTGAATGGGGCGGCCACGCCCGCGCGATATCCCACACCGTCCAGCGGAATATCGAGACTGACCCGCAGTCCACCATCACCGCACTCCCAGCCACCACATCCCGACCTCGAGGAGGGATCGCCGACGAAGTCGGCGGTTGGCGGCCGTCCCGACGATCAGGCACCGTTGCGTAGGCGACGAAGGAGCAAGCAACGGTGCCTGATCGTCGGGACCTCAGTGGCCGCCAACTCGAGCGCGCCAGCGCTCCAAAATTACGGCAGTGGCGGGTTTGCGCTGTCGTCGCCGTCGAAGTCGACCGAGGAGTATTCGCGCAGCTTGGTGAGGCGGTGGTAGGCGTCGATCATGCGGACCGTGCCGGACTTCGAGCGCATCACGATCGACTGGGTCGACGCGCCGCCACCGAAGTAGCGCACGCCGCGCAGCAGGTCACCGTCGGTGACGCCGGTGGCGCAGAAGAAGACGTTCTCGCCGGAGACCAGGTCGGTGGTCGAAAGCACACGGTCCAGGTCGTGGCCCGCGTCGATCGCCTTCTGGCGTTCCTCGTCGTCCTTGGGGGCGAGCATGCCCTGCAGCTCGCCGCCGAGACAGCGCAGCGCGGCGGCGGCGATGATGCCCTCGGGGGTGCCGCCGATGCCGACCAGGATGTCGACGCCGGACTCGGGACGCGCGGCGGCGATGGCACCGGCGACGTCACCGTCGGAGATCAGGCGGATGCGCGCGCCCGCCTCGCGGGTCTGCTGGATGATGTCGGCGTGGCGGGGGCGGTCCAGGATGCACACGGTCAGGTCGGAGACCGAGGACTGCTTGGCCTTGGCGACGCGGCGGATGTTCTCGCCGATCGGGGCGGTGATGTCGATCGAACCGGCGGCATCGGGGCCGACGGCGATCTTGTGCATGTAGAACACGGCCGACGGGTCGAACATGGCGCCGCGCTCGGCGACCGCGAGCACCGAGATGGCGCCGGGCGAGCCCTTCGACATCAGGGTGGTTCCGTCGATCGGGTCGACCGCGAAGTCCACCTCGGGGCCGGTGCCGTCGCCGACCGCTTCGCCGTTGTAGAGCATCGGCGCTTCGTCCTTCTCGCCCTCACCGATCACGACGATGCCCTTCATGGACACCGAGCTGACCAGCTGACGCATGGCGTCGACGGCCGCACCGTCGCCGCCTTCCTTGTCTCCGCGGCCGACCCAGCGGCCCGCGGCCATCGCTCCTGCCTCGGTGACACGTACCAGCTCGAGGGCGAGGTTCCGGTCGGGTGCCTCGCGGCGGCTGGGGGCGGGCGAAGATGCCGTCATTGCGGAGTGCCTCCTTGGCGTTGGTGATACGGGGGCAATTGTCGCATTCCGAACCGGCACGGTCGTGCACGACCTCCCGGCGCGACCCCTGAGCGGCCAGGTCAGGGGCCGAGTGGATACTGGTAGTCGTGGCCCAGACCAAGCACCGCATCTTCAACGACTACCGCGATCTGTTCTGGTCGCTGATTCCGTTGGTGCTGATCGCGGTCGTGCTCGCGGGTGCGGCCAGCCAGTGCACGGTGGCGACCAACGGCCCGACCCAGGGCCAGATCCCCTTCTTCGACGCCACCGCCGCGCTGCGTTCGGACGCGAAATCGATGCCGTTCCCGATCCGTCAACCGGCATTGCCGGAGGACTGGGTGTCGAACTCCGGCAGTCGCGAGAACATCAGCATCGCCGGGGGCGGGCCGGTGAGCACGGTCGGCTACATCACCCCGCAGGGCACCTACATGCGGTATTCGCAGAGCAACGCCACCGAGGAGGCGCTGTCGCGGCACGTGCTCGGTTCGCGCTATCCCACCGGAACACAGGACATCGCCGGGCAGAAGTGGGTCGTCTACACCGAACCCACCGAGGAATCGGCCTGGATCGCCGACCTGGGCGCGGTCCGCGTCCTGATCACCGGCGCGGGCAACGAAGCCGCCTTCACCACGCTGGCCCAGGCCGTCACCAACGCCCAGCCGCTGGCGAAGTAGCCGGGTCGGCTGTCGGCCGGTTCGGTCGGGGGCGGGCCGA
>NZ_BDBE01000024.1 GCF_001612825.1 Nocardia caishijiensis NBRC 108228
GTCGCCATCACCCGCGTGGTGATGCAGAACGGGTGCCCGGCCGGATCGAGTAGCACTCGCCAACGCGGATCCTGTTGAACCGGTGCGGGTTTGGCGCCCACCGCGAGGGCGTGTTGCTCGCACAGGTCCAGGTCGGCGTCGGCCGCGAGGTCCAGGTACACCGCTGGCGTGCCGGGCCATTGCGGCGGGTAGTAGCCCTCCACGTACTGTGCGGCGATGGTCAGTCCCGACGGTATGCGGATACCGACGCTGTGCTCGTCGTTCCACAGGACCCGGCCGCCGAGCAGCCCCAGGTAGAAGCGGGCGAGAGACTCGGGGTCGGCGCAGTCCAGGGATAGTCCGGCCAGCTGAAAAGGCTCCGTCATCGGATCGACGGTACCGGTCGGATTCGGCGCCGAGATTGTTTTGCGCTAAAGACATTTGGGTATCACTGGGGGTTGTTCGTTGTGTGAACGTCCAGAACGAGGGTTGCTGGTTCCGTCCGGAACGGAACCGTTCGGTACGGTCAGGCCTTCGGGGCGGCGGAGCTGGGTATCCGTGTGTGTCGCATCATGTTTCGCGACGGGCTGACTCCCTGGTCATCGCCGGTTCAGCCGGTCTCGGCCGCTTTTGGGCACTTTCGGTCCCCTCGGTCCCGTCCGAATATGTGGCGGATCCCACATCCGCGCGGGTACGTTCGGGGCGAGTGAGTGCGGCGCCGTCCGCCGCGCGGCAAGGAGGCCGGTGATGTCCGAACTCAGTTACGCCTGCGGTCCCGCGAGCGCCCCGCTGCTCGGCGACACCATCGGCGCGAATCTCGACCGGACCATCGCGGCAGGCCCCGATCACGACGCCCTCGTCGACCGGGCGACAGGACGTCGATGGACCTATCACGCCGTGGGCGCCGCCGTCGACGCCCTCGCCACCGGACTGGCCGCGCACGGCATCGGGCGCGGCGACCGCGTCGGCATCTGGGCACCGAACTGCGCCGAGTGGTACCTCGTGCAGTACGCGACCGCCAAGCTCGGTGCGATCCTGGTGAACATCAACCCCGCCTACCGCACCGCCGAACTCGAGTACGTCCTCGGGCAGGCCGGGGTCAGAGCCCTGATCGCGGCCCCGGAGTTCAAATCCTCGGACTACGTGGCGATGATCGAGGAGGTCCGGCCCACTTGCCCTGCGCTGGAGCAGGTCCTGATCCTCGGCACCCCACAATGGCAGCAGGTGGCCGAGACGGCACCGGACCCGGACCGTCTGGCCGCCATCGCGGCGACGCTGTCGGCCGACGACCCGATCAACATCCAATACACCTCGGGCACAACCGGTTTCCCCAAGGGCGCGACCCTGAGCCATCACAACATCCTCAACAACGGCTTCTTCGTCGGCGAACTCTGTGGCTACACCGGCGCCGACCGGATCTGCGTTCCGGTTCCCTACTACCACTGTTTCGGCATGGTGATGGGCAATCTCGCGGCCACCTCACACGGTGCCGCCGTGGTGATTCCGGCGCCGTCGTTCGACCCGGCCGCCACCCTTGCCGCGGTGGCCGCCGAACAGTGCACCTCGCTCTACGGTGTGCCGACCATGTTCATCGCCATGCTGGCCGAGTTGGACGCCGGTGCGAATCACGACCTCTCGAGTCTGCGCACCGGCATCATGGCCGGTTCGCCGTGCCCGGTGGAGGTGATGAAACGGGTGATCGATCGGATGGGGATGACCGAGGTCTCCATCTGTTACGGCATGACCGAGACCAGCCCCGTGTCCACCCAGACCCGCCGTGACGACAGCATCGAACGCCGCACCGCCACCGTGGGCCGGGTCGGACCGCACCTCGAGGTGAAGGTGATCGACCCCGACACCGGTCGCACGGTGGGGCGCGGCGAACCCGGCGAGCTGTGTACCCGTGGCTACTCGGTGATGCTGGGCTACTGGGACCAGCCGGACAAGACCGCCGAGGCGATCGACGCCGCGCGCTGGATGCACACCGGCGACATCGGTGTGATGGACGACGACGGCTACCTCTCGGTCACCGGCCGTATCAAGGACATGGTGATCCGCGGCGGCGAGAACATCTACCCCCGCGAGATCGAGGAATTTCTCTACACCCACCCCGACATCGTCGACGCGCAGGTGATCGGAGTACCCGACGAGAAGTACGGCGAGGAACTGATGGCCTGGGTGCGCCTGCGCGAGGGCGCCGCACCGCTTGATGCCGAGACCCTGCGCGACTTCTGCGCCGGTCGCCTCGCGCACTACAAGATCCCCCGTTACGTCCATGTCGTCGACGAGTTCCCGATGACGGTCACCGGCAAGGTCCGCAAGGCCGAGATGCGGGAACTGGCCACCGAACTGCTCGGTTGAGATCCGTCGCGGGCGCGGGCACTGTTTGCTAACGTGCTCGCGATGGGCGGACGTTCGATGTCCGTCGCGGAAAGAACTGGGGGACACAGTGATCCGTCGCGGATCGATGGTGATGGCGGTGGCGTGCGCAGTGGTCGTGGCGAGCGGGGCCACCGGTCACGCAGGGCCCGGAGTCACCGTGCTGCCACGCCCCGGCGGCACGTTGCCGGTCGGCACCACCACATTGCACCTGGTCGATGCGGCCAGGCCGGACCCGTTCGAGCCGGATCGCAGCCGGGAACTGATGGTCTCGGTGTTCTACCCCGCCACCGACGTGGACCGTCACCCGGTGGCGCATTACGCGTCCACCGAACTGATTCCCGGCCTCGAGAAGGCCCTCGGCACGGAACTGCCCGGTGTGCTCACCCACTCCCATCGTGACGCGCCCGCCCGCACCGGAACCACCTACCCGGTCGTGCTGTACACCCCGGGCGCGGGTGTTTCGCGCGTCCTCGGTACCGGCCTGGCCGAGGACCTCGCCTCGCGCGGCTATGTGGTCGTCACCGTCGACCACACCTACGAGACGGGCCCGGCCGTCGAATTCCCCGGCGGACGCCTCGTGCGACCATCGCCCGCCCCGAACGGTTTCGACCCGGCGATCCGCGAAAAGTACATCGCGGCAAGACTGCTCGACTTGCGGTTCGTCCTCGACTCGCTCGCCGGGCTGTCGAGCGGGACGAATCCCGACGCCGAACAGGACGCGCTGCCCACCGATCTGGGCCGGGTGCTCGATCTCGAGCGGATCGGCGCCGTCGGCCATTCCTCGGGCGGCTACACCGCCGTCGAAGCCATGCACCTCGACCGCCGTATCGATGCCGCGGTCGACATGGACGGCCAGATCGGCGTCGACGAGGCCTTCGGCCGCGCGATCACCGAGGGCGTCGACAGGCCGACGCTCGTGCTGACCAGCGCCCAGATCGAGCAGGTCGGCGACGGCAACCCCTCCTTCGACGCGTTCTGGCGCGCGGCAACCGGCTGGAAACGTCATCTGGCGATCGCGGATTCGGCGCACTACGACTTCACCGACATGCCCGCACTTGTTCCCGCCGTCGCCAAGCCCGCTGCCGCGCAGTACATCGGCGCCATCGACACCGACCGAATGGCGACCCTCGTGCGTTCCGCGGTGGCCGCCATGTTCGACAAGTTCCTGCTCGGCCGACCCGACACCCTCCTGGATCGCCCGATCACCGACCCCGAGCTCACGGCGGTGCGCTGACCTGGGATCGAGCCGCATGTCGGCGGGGAGCTGTAGTCTCTGCGGCTGTGACGACAGCGCCCGAGATCGCCCGTTCGACGTCGAACGGCACTCCGACCGACAGCACGACCACCCTGGCCAGCGTGGGCAGGCGGATCGCCGACGAATTGGGGGTGCGCGAGACGCAGGTCCGCGCCGCCGTCGAACTGCTCGACGGCGGTTCGACGGTCCCGTTCATCGCGCGCTACCGCAAGGAGGTCACCGATGGCCTCGACGATGCCCAGCTGCGTCAGCTCGAGGAACGGCTCGGCTACCTGCGCGAGCTCGACGAGCGGCGCGGGGCGATCATCGAATCCATCCGCGCCCAGGACAAACTCGATCCGGCCCTGCACCAGCAGATCATGCTCGCCGAGACCAAGGCCCGCCTCGAGGACATCTACCTGCCCTACAAGCCCAAACGCCGCACCAAGGCGCAGATCGCGCGCGAGGCCGGGCACGAACCCGTGGCCGATACGCTCATCACCGACCCGACCACCGACCCAGCGAGCTTCACCGCCGAACAACTCGACGGCGCCCGCGCGATCCTGGTCGAACGCTTCGCCGAAGACGCCGACCTCGTCGGCGAGCTGCGCGACATGATGTGGAGCCGAGGACAGGTCAGCTCGACGGTGCGCGCGGGCAAGGAAGAGGCGGGCGCCAAGTTCGCCGACTACTTCCAGTTCAGTGAGCCGTTCCACAAACTTCCCTCCCACCGGATCCTCGCGCTGCTGCGCGGGGAGAAGGAAGAGATGCTCACCCTGCACCTCGAACCCGACACCGAAGAACCCGAACCCGGCGAACGAACCATCTACGAGGGCCGCATCGCCAAGGCCTTCGGCATCGCCGACCAGGGCCGCCCCGCCGACACCTGGCTGCTCGACACCGTGCGCTGGGCCTGGCGGACCAAACTGCAGGTGAGCCTCGGTATCGACACCAGGATGCGATTGCGTCAGGCCGCCGAGAAGGACGCCGTCGACGTCTTCGCCGCCAACCTGCGCGACCTGCTGCTCGCCGCACCGGCGGGTACCCGCACCACGATGGGCTTGGACCCGGGCTACCGCACCGGTGTGAAGGTCGCCGTTGTCGACGCCACCGGTAAGGCCGTCGCGACCGAGGTCATCTATCCGCACAAGCCGCAGGGGCAGACCGAGAAGTCCCTTGCCGTGCTCGCCGCACTGGTCGCCCGCTTCGACGTCGAGCTCATCGCCATCGGCAACGGCACCGCCTCCCGCGAAACCGATGCCCTTGCCACCGAACTGATCTCGCGCATCCCCGAGAACAAGCCGACCAAGATCGTGGTCTCGGAAGCGGGCGCCTCGGTGTACTCCGCGTCGGCCTACGCCTCGGCGGAACTTCCCGACATGGACGTGTCACTGCGCGGTGCGGTATCGATCGCGCGCCGCCTGCAGGACCCGCTCGCCGAGCTGGTGAAGATCGATCCCAAGTCGATCGGCGTCGGCCAGTACCAGCACGATGTGTCCGAAACGCTGCTGGCGCGCTCGCTGGGCGCCGTCGTCGAAGACGCGGTGAACGCGGTCGGTGTCGACGTGAACACCGCCTCGGTGCCGCTGCTGGCCCGCGTCTCCGGCGTGTCCGGCTCGGTCGCGGAAAGCATTGTGGCCCACCGTGATCAGAACGGCCCGTTCCGCAGCCGCACCGCGCTGCTCGAAGTGCCGCGCCTGGGACCCAAGGCTTTCGAGCAGTGCGCGGGCTTCCTGCGGATCCGTGGGGGTGAGGACCCGCTCGACACCTCCGCGGTGCACCCCGAGGCCTACCCGGTGGTCCGTCGAATTCTCGAGCGAACCGGCAAGCCGATCGCCGAGGTCATCGGCAACACCTCCGTGCTGCGCTCGCTGAAACCGGTCGATTTCACCGACGAGAAGTTCGGTGTGCCCACCGTCAGCGACATCATCGCCGAGCTGGAGAAGCCGGGCCGTGACCCGCGCCCGGAATTCAAGACCGCCGAATTCGCCGCGGGGATCGAGAAGGTCGCCGACTTGAAGCCGGGCATGGTGCTCGAGGGCGTGGTCACCAATGTGGCCGCCTTCGGTGCGTTCGTCGATGTCGGTGTGCACCAAGACGGGCTCGTGCACGTGTCGGCGCTCTCGCACACCTTCGTCAAGGACCCGCGTGAGGTGGTCAAGTCCGGTGACGTGGTGAAGGTGAAGGTGCTCGAGGTCGATGTCGCGCGTCAGCGCATCGGACTGTCGCTGCGGCTGGACGACGAACCCGGCAAGCCCGCGACGGGGGACAATCGTGGGGGCGGTGCGCCGCGCGGCCAAGGTCGTCCGCAGGGCGGTCGCGGTCAGGGTGGCGGACGCGCGCAGGGTCGCGGCCAAGCACAACCGCGCGGCGGCAACCAGCGCAAGCCGACGGCCGAGCCGACCGGTTCGATGGCCGAGGCACTGCGCCGGGCAGGTTTCGGCAAGTAGGTCGACGACAGGGCGGGCGGCATGCGACGGTGGCTCGAAGACGACGTGATCGCGCACGGCCGCCTGCCCCTGCTCTGCTTCCTGCTGGGGTTCATCCTCGGTTTCGTGGTGATCCGGATCAGCGTGCGATTGATCCGCGCGCAGGTGAAATGGTGGCCGGGCAACCTCAAGGCCGGTGACACCCACATCCACCACATGGTGTTCGGCGTCATCACGGTGCTGCTGTCGGGCATCGGGCTGATCGCCACCGCCGAGGACTCCACACAGGTCACCTCTAGCGTGCTCGCCACCTTCTTCGGCATCGGCGCGGCGCTGGTGCTCGACGAGTTCGCGTTGATCTTCTACCTGCGCGATGTGTACTGGGAGGAGCAGGGCCGCACCTCGGTCGACGCGGTGTTCGTCGCGTTGGCCGTCACCGGGCTGCTGCTGCTCGGGGTGCAGCCCGCGACGTTTCTCGACTACGAGGACTTCCGGGAGTCGGCCGGAGTCGAGTTGCGCGTCGGCATCGTCGTCACCGTCGCGATCAACCTCGCCCTCGCGGCGGTGGTGATCGCCAAGGGCAAGATCTGGACCGGGCTGTTCGGCATGTTCTTCACCCCGCTGCTGCTGGTCGGTGCCGTGCGGCTGAGCCGTCCCGGCGCGCCATGGGCGCGGTGGCGCTACGGTCATCGGCCGCGCACGATGAGCCGCGCCATGGCCAGGGAGCGGCGGTATCGCCGTCCCGTGATCCGCGCCAAGATCTTCATCCAGGACCTGATCGCGGGCAAACCCGACGTCGAGCACGCCCGCACGGCGGCCGAAGCCGAGTTGAGCCGCAAGGTGGTCGCCGCCCCGCCCGCTCCGCCGCCGCACCCGCATCTGCTCTCGCGGCGGCGGTCGGAGCCCACCGCCGACGAGTGATCCGTGCCGCCCGATTTCGGTCGCGACCACCCCGTCTGGCACAATGAACCGGTTGCCTTGGGCGAGTCGTGTCCGGGAGCACCCCTTGTACTGAGCATGAACCGGTCGAGCGCGAGCCGCCAGGTTCCTCTGTTCGCGCGAAGAATCCGAAAAGGTGGAAAATGAACACCCTTGATTTCGTCGACGAGAAGTCGCTGCGTAGCGATGTCCCCGACTTCCGTCCCGGTGACACCCTGAACGTGCACGTGAAGGTCATCGAAGGCTCCAAGGAGCGCATCCAGGTCTTCAAGGGCGTCGTGATCCGGCGTCAGGGCGGCGGCATCGGCGAGACCTTCACGGTCCGCAAGGTGTCCTTCGGTGTCGGTGTCGAGCGCACCTTCCCCGTGCACAGCCCCAACATCGACCACATCGACGTCGTGACCCGTGGTGACGTGCGTCGCGCCAAGCTGTACTACCTGCGCGACCTGCGCGGCAAGGCCGCCAAGATCAAGGAAAAGCGCTGACCGCACGGTAGCCCTTTCCGGCACAGAAGCTTTGACAAGTAGCCCGGCACCCGACTCACGTCAGGGTGCCGGGCTACTCTGTTCGGCGTGGCAGACGAAAGTGGGTCGGTGTCGGTGTCCGATTCGGGCGACGAGGGCAAGCGGCGCAGGAAAAAGGCCGACGACAAGAAACAACGGCCGTTCTGGCAGGAACTGCCGATACTGGTCGTGATCGCGGCGGTGATCGCCGCCCTGATGGTCACCTTCGTCGGTCGGCCCTACGTGATCCCGTCGCAGTCGATGGAGGACACACTCCAGATCGGCGACCGCATCTACGTGCAGAAGATCAGCTACTACGGTTCCGAGCCTGGACCGGGCGATGTGGTGGTGTTCGTCGGCCCCGAATCGTGGAACGGGCACTACAAGTCCATCCGCTCCGACAACGCGGCCATCCGAGGTGTGCAGAACTTCCTGTCCTACTTCGGCCTGGTTCCGCCCGACGAGAACGATCTGGTCAAGCGCGTGATCGCCGTCGGCGGGCAGACCGTGCAGTGCTGTGACGCGCAGGGCCGGGTGATGGTCGACGGGAAACCGCTTGACGAGCCCTACATCAAGAAGGACTACCCCTGGTTCACCGACCGCCCCAACGCCGTGTATCCGGCCGGGCGCATGTTCGGGCCGGTGAAGGTGCCCGAGGGGCATCTGTGGGTGATGGGTGACAACCGCAACGAGTCGGCCGACTCGCGTGCCCACGTGAGCGACGACCTGCAGGGCACCGTCCCGGTCGACAACGTGCGCGGCAAGACCGTGTTCAAGATCTGGCCGCCCGGCCGGATGGGGCCGGTGAGCTCGCAGAATCCGCAGGACAACTAGACACGGGGACAATCTAACTGTGGGGCAGGATCGGACCAGCTGGCCGCCGCGGGTGGTGATGCGCCGGGCGGGTGGCCTGCGCACGCTCGAGGCGGCGCTCATCCGCAGCGGCCTCGGCCCGGTGGCCGGTGTCGACGAGGCCGGGCGCGGGCCCTGTGCGGGACCGCTGGTGGTCGCCGCGTGCCTGCTCGCGCCCAAGGCCTACGACAAGCTGGCGGGGCTCGACGACTCCAAGAAACTCACCGAGGCGGCGCGTGAGGAGTTGTTTCCGGTGGTCAAGCGCCTCGCGCTGGCCTGGAGCGTGGTGGTGGTCCCCGCCTGGGAGATCGACGCCATCGGTATCCACGTCGCCAACATCGAGGGCATGCGCCGCGCGGTCGCCCATCTCGGCCGCACCCCCGGTTACATCCTGACCGACGGATTCAAGGTCCCGGGCCTGCCCGCGCCCTCGTTGCCGGTGATCGGCGGCGACGCGTCCGCGGCGTGCATCGCGGCCGCGAGCATCCTGGCCAAGGTCACCAGGGACCGCATGATGGTCGAGCTCGACACCGAACTGCCCGGCTACGGTTTCGCCGCGCACAAGGGCTACAACACCCCCGAGCACACCGCGGCCCTGCGCGCGCTCGGACCGAGCACCGAACACCGCCGATCTTGGCGGAATGTGCGTGAACTCGAGGTGCCGGGCGGTAGCCGGGTGGCTACGCGCGCGGCTCATGCGCGATGATGTGATCAATGAACGCGGCGCTGCTAGCAGGAGGATGTCCCACCCGATGAGTGCTGAGGACCTCGAGAAGTACGAAACCGAGATGGAACTGTCGTTGTACCGCGAGTACAAGGACATCGTCGGCCAGTTCTCGTACGTGGTGGAGACAGAACGACGCTTCTACCTGGCCAATTCCGTCGAATTGCGGCCACAGAACGCCGACGGCGAGGTCTACTTCGAAGTGCGGATGAGCGATGCCTGGGTGTGGGACATGTACCGTCCCGCCCGCTTCGTCAAGCACGTTCGGGTGATCACGTTCAAGGACGTCAACATCGAGGAACTGGAGAAGCCCGACCTCCGTTTGCCCGAATAGGGGAGTTGTCCACAGGGGGCGAGTTGTCCACAGGTTTTGTGTTTCCGCAGGTCGTGATCCCGGCCTAGATCCACGCCGGGCTCACGCTTGCACCCGTGACGGACAAACAGGCGCTCGGCGCATACGGGGAGAAGTTGGCCGCGCAGTATCTGTGCGAGGCCGGGATGCAGATCGTCGCCCGCAACTGGCGATGCCGGTACGGGGAACTGGACCTGATCGTCCAGGACCCGTCGGTGACCGCGTTCGTTGAAGTGAAAACGCGGTCCGGTCTCGGTTTCGGCAGCCCGGCCGAATCGGTCACCTTCCACAAACAACAGCGGATCAGACGACTGGCCCTGCTGTGGCTGGCCCAGCAGGACGGGCCGTGGCGGCGCATCCGGTTCGACGTGGTGTCGGTGCTCGTCACGCGCGGAGACAAACCGGTGATCGACCACCTGACGGGGGCGTTCTGATGGCCCTCGGACGTGCGCTGTCGGTCGCGGTGACGGGCGTCGACGGGCAACTGGTGGAGATCGAGGCCGATATCGGCCAGGGGCTGCCCTCGGTGAACCTCGTCGGGCTGCCCGACACCGCCCTGCAGGAATCGCGCAACCGGGTGCGTTCCGCGGTGGCCAACACAGGGGAGAAGTGGCCGGACGGTCGGGTGATCCTCGCGCTGTCGCCCGCGACGCTGCCGAAGGTCGGCTCGGTCTACGATCTGGCGCTCGCCGTGGCGGTGCTCGATGCCTCCGGTGCGGTGCCGGGGGACCGGCTCGTGAAAACCGTGCTGCTGGGCGAACTCGCGCTCGACGGACGGGTCCGCCGGGTGCGCGGTGTGCTGCCCGCGGTGATCGCGGCGCGCAATGCGGGCTGCCCGACCGTGGTGGTTCCCGCCGAGGCGGTGGCCGAAGCCGGACTGGTCGAAGGCGTCGAGGTGCTCGGTGCGACGAGTCTGCGTGCTGTGATCGCCTGGCTGCGTGGCGAAGGCACACTGCTCGAACCCGATGGTGTGGCGCCGGGTCATCAGGTGCCCTGCGGTGACCTCCGCGACGTGGTCGGCCAGGACGAGGCGCGGTGGGCGTTGGAGGTGGCCGCGGCGGGTGGTCATCATCTGCTGCTCACGGGTCCGCCCGGTATCGGGAAAACGATGTTGGCGCAACGTCTTCCGGGATTGCTGCCGCCGTTGTCGGAGGCCGAGTCGCTCGAAGTGACCGCGATTCACTCGATGGCGGGTTCCTTGACGGCCGAACAGCCGTTGATGACGCTCGCTCCGTTCGTCGCGCCACACCACTCGACCTCGGTGACCGCCATGATCGGCGGAGGTTCCGGTATGGCCAGGCCCGGTGCGGTCAGCCGGGCACATCGCGGGGTGCTGTTCCTCGACGAGTGCGCCGAGATCGGCGCGAAGGTGCTGGAGGCCCTGCGCACCCCGCTCGAAGAGGGCGAGGTGCGCATCGCCCGGCGGGACGGCGTCGCACGGTATCCGGCGCGGTTCCAGCTCGTGCTGGCGGCGAACCCGTGTCCGTGCGCGCCCGCCCGCGATGTCGACTGCATCTGCGCGCCGCTCGCACGCCGCCGCTACCTCGGCAAACTGTCCGGCCCCCTGCTCGACCGGATCGACATCTGGGTGCGGATGCACGGTCAGGCCGGTGCCACCTTCGGCGAACAGCAGGCCGAGACCAGCGCTGTCGTCGCGGCCCGGGTGGCCGAGGCGCGCGAACGCGCCGCGGCTCGATGGAGCGCGGACGGCTGGGCGACCAACGCCGAAGTGCCCGGGCATATTCTGCGGCAACGCTTCCGCCTGCCCGCTGATGCGATCGCGCCGATCGAGACCGCCCTGCGGTTGGGTCGGATGTCGGCGCGCGGTGCCGACCGTGCGGTGCGCGTGGCCTGGACGGTCTGCGACCTGCGCGGCGGGGAACTGCCGAGCGTGCAGGATGTGCTGTCGGCGTTGAACTTCCGTCAGCGGGGTGGGCAATGACCGGGGCACGGGCGGTCGGCACCGTCGACCTCGACGTGGACGAACGCAGGCTGGCCTGGGTCTACCTGTCGCGGGTGGTCCAGGGCCCGTGCGCGCCGCTGTCGGCGCTCATCGCGTCGGTCGGGGTGTGTGAGGCGGCGCGGGCGGTCCGCGAACACGAGTTGCCGGCCGCCCTGCGTGGTCCCACCGCCGCGCGGCGCGACATCGACTCGGCCGCCAGGGATCTCGAGACGATGCGGCGGATCGGCGGCCGGGTCATCACACCCGACGACGACGAGTGGCCGCAATGGCGGATGCTCGGTCTCGACCAGCTCGACACCGATCGCGACCGCGAAGCCGCTGTACCCCTCGTGCTGTGGGCGCGCGGACCGCTGTCCCTGCGCAGCGCGTCGGAACGTGCTGTGGCCGTGGTCGGTTCGCGGTGCAGCAGCGGGTACGGGATGCAGGTGGCCGGTGACATCGCCTGTGAGCTCGCCGGACGCGGCTGGACCATCGTGTCCGGCGCGGCCTTCGGTATCGACGCCGCCGCCCACCGGGCCGCACTCGCCGTCGGCGGCCCGACCGTCGCCGTCCTGGCGTGCGGTGTCGACCGGCCCTACCCCGCCCAGCACGATCGGCTGCTCGGCGCCATCGCCGACAGCGGTCTGGTCGTCAGCGAATACCCGCCCGGCGTCGCCGCCCAGAAACACCAGTTCCTGGCCCGCAACCGGCTCATCGCCACCCTCGGCGACGGCGTGCTCGTCGTGGAGGCCGGTTTGCGCAGCGGCGCGCGGAACACCGTGAAGTGGGCGCGGCGCCTCGGTCGCCCGGCGATGGCGGTCCCCGGTCCGGTTGGCTCGGCCTCGTCGGCGGGTTGCCACCGGATGATCCGCGAAGGCGAGGCGCTACTGGTCACCCGTGCCGAAGACGTCATCGAGGAAGCGGGCCCCTTGCGCCTCCCGGTGGGCGACGACGCCGCCGACCCCGGTCACCACCTGCGCGGCGCCGAAGCCGAGGTCTACGCGGCCCTGCCCGCCATCGGCTCACGTCAACCCCGTGAACTGGCCCAACAATCCGGTCTGGAGCTGGCCACCGTCCGAGCGGTGCTCCCCAGCTTGGAGCTGGCCGACCTCGTCGGCTGCGATTCCGACGGTTGGTTCCGCACCCGCCGCAGTGGATAGCTGAGTCGTCCAGTGGCGTCACAGGCCTGCAGCGGGAGGACGTTGATTCCCGAAGTTCGCGGCCCGCGTTCGCTACGGTCCCCCCGATCGTGGCCCGGGTAGGTCGGCTGGACGACTGCGGCAAGCCGTTGTGCGGCGCGGGGTGGCGACGGTCCGTTGCGAGACGTAGCCGGAATATCCCCGGGCAGGTGGGCATGCTGGGTGCGGCGTGGTGGGTTGCGTGCGGTCGGTGGAAGGGTGACGGTTGATGGATGGATGTGCTGCCCGAGGATCTGACCGCGTTGCTGGGGGAGTTCGGGCGGCATCTGCGGCTGGGGCGGAATCGGTCGGCGCATACGGTGCGGGCTTATGTGGGGGATGTGCGGTCTCTGCTCGAGCATCTGTACGCGCGGTCGGCGGATGCGGCGTTGGGTGAGCTGGATCTCGGGGTGTTGCGGTCGTGGCTGGCCGAACTCGCGGCGGGTGGGGCCGCGCGGACGACGCTGTCGCGAAGGGCCTCGGCCGCGCGGACTTTCACCGCGTGGCTCACCGAAACCGGGCGCTTGGACATCGATCCTGGGTTGCGGCTGCAAGCACCGAGGGCGCACCGCGTTCTGCCCGCGGTGCTGGGACGCGAGCAGGCCGCACAGGCGATGGGTGCGGCCGAATCCGGTGCCGCACAGCAGGACCCGATGGCGCTGCGTGACCGGCTGATCGTCGAGTTGCTGTATGCCACCGGTATCCGGGTGAGCGAGCTGTGCGGTCTCGACCTCGACGACATCGACCGTGAACGCCAACTCGTCCGGGTGCTCGGCAAAGGCAACAAGGAGCGTTCGGTGCCTTTCGGTGCCCCGGCCGAGGCCGCTCTGGTCGCCTGGCTGCGGGCCGGGCGACCTGCGCTGGCCAACGAGCGGTCCGGCCGGGCCCTGTTTCTCGGTCAGCGCGGCCGCCGCCTCGACCAGCGCCAAGCCCGCACCGTCGTCCACGAGGTCGTCGCGGCCATACCCGGTGCCCCCGATATGGGCCCGCACGGCCTGCGCCACACCGCCGCCACACACCTTCTCGAAGGCGGCGCCGACCTCCGCGTCGTCCAAGAACTCCTCGGCCACGCCAGCATGGCAACCACCCAGCTCTATACACACGTCTCCGTCGAGCGGCTCAAACGAGTCCACGACCAAGCCCACCCCCGTGCCTGATCGCAGTGGGCGGTGACATCTCGAACGCCGCCATCACTGTCGCGGTGGCTCAGCGAACGACCACGTTCGACCGCCCTGTCGGTCGAAGAGGCGGGGCGACGACGGCGAGCTCCACCGGGGCGCGTCTGGGGCCGGGCTGATGAGGGTGCGGCCCGACTCGGCGGACGTGGGCAGTTGATCGGGGAGGAGCCTGCGGTAGCGCATGATGGAGGCCGGAGGTGGTGGTGATGGCATTGCCCGAGGTCGGCGCCGAATCCGACGACGGGGAGGACGGGGTCGACTATCGGTTCACCCTCGCCAACGAGCGGACCTTTCTGGCGTGGATCAGGACCGCGCTCGGTCTGCTCGCCGGTGGCGTCGCCGTGCACACGCTCGTCCAGCCGCCCCGATTGGCGGGGTTCGCCGGTGTCATCACGCTCGCCTGTCTGGCGATGTCGGTGGCCGTCGCCCTGGGTGCCTACCGGCACTGGCACCGGGTGAACCGGGCGATGCGCACAGGTGGCCCATTGCCGGGCACGGTGCTCGTACCGGTGCTGTCAGCCGGTATCGCGGTGATCGCGGCGCTCGTCTGTGTGGCGGTCGCACTGTCGTGACCGCACCCACGCTCGCCAGGGAACGCACCGCCCTGGCCTGGCGGCGCACCGCCCTCGGTGCCGCAGGTTGCGCGTTGCTCTTCGCCCATGAGGCGACCACCGAGGACGGCGCCCACATCGTGTTCCCACTCGCCGCCACCACAGCGGCCCTACTGCTGGCAGTCCTGGGCTGGTACCGCGGTCGATCTCTCCATCGAGGGCATATCGAGGGTGGCCATCGCCTCGTCGCGACCACCACCCTCACCGTCACTCTGGTCGTCCTCATCGCCGTTGCCGAAGTAGTGTTCGACAGCTGACCGGGAACAGGCGGCTCGTGTGATCTGGCCAGCGCAAGCCAGCTGCGCTCACCGCGACTGATTCCCTGCGCCGCCGACCATGCCGAGCACGTTTCGAATCGCCGACCGCGCCGAGCACGTTTCGAATCGCCGACCATGCAGAGCGCGACCGGCCACCGCCACCGGGCACGCGCCACCGCGACCGGTTACCCGCTACCCGCGACCGGCCACCGGCTACCGCTACCCGCGAGCGGCTACCGCTACCCGCG
>NZ_BDBE01000025.1 GCF_001612825.1 Nocardia caishijiensis NBRC 108228
AGCGGCTACCGCTACCCGCGAGCGGCTACCCGCCACCCGCGAGCGGCTACCCGCCACCGCGACCGGCCACCGGCTACCGCCACCGGCGACCGGCTACCCGCGAGCGGCCACCGGCTACCCGCGAGCGGCCACCGGCTACCGCCACCCGTGACCGGCTACCCGCGACCGGCCACCGGCCACCGCCATCCGCGACCGGGCACCGCCATCCGCGACCGGGCACCGCCATCCGCGACCGGGCACCGCCACCGGCGAGCCGTGCTCGAGCCCGCGATATCGCGGTATTCGATCGACGGGCACCGAGTCGCGAATTAGAGTCGGAACCCATGACCGCAGGATCGTCGAACCAGCCCGTTGTCACGCTGCGGGACAGTCTGCGCACCGCACTGAAGACCGCGATGAAAGCCAGGGACCGCGGCGCGATCTCGGCACTGCGATCGGCGCTGGCCGCCATCGACAACGCCGAAGCGGTCGACATCGGCGATGTGCGAGCCGGGGCGTTGGAAGGCAGCGCCGTCGGTCTCGGCGCCGCCGAGGTCCGCCGCCGCGAACTCACCGAGGACGACGTCGTCGAGATCGTCCGGCGCGAGATCAACGAAAGGCGCATCACCGCAGGGGAATACGACCGCCTCGGGGCGGTGGACCAGCGCGACCAGGTGACCACCGAAGCCGACGTACTCAGCGCGTTCCTCTGAACATCCGGGCCGATCGGCTCACCTCACGGTTCCACTGGGCAACGTCCGGAGGTAGCGGTGGGCGAACCAGCGTTGAGCCAGTCGCGCGATCGGCCCGCCGAGACGGGTGTACCAGGCGGCCGGTGTCGAAAACGCCGTGATCAGTCCATACACCGTGTCATCGGCCGGGTCGTATTCGACCGCGAACAATTCCTCACCCCGTTCGGGATGCCCTGGCAACGTGCCGTAGGCAAACCCCCTACGGTTCGGATCGTCGAGCACATAGACCACCCGGCACGGCGCGTCGATACCGAATGGTCCGGCACCCAGCCGCACCATCAGTTCGGTTCCTTCCCGGGCTGTTTCGGTGTTGGCACGCTGAAAGATGCCGACACCCTTCTGCATTCCGAAGCCGAGGACATGACTCGCGGCGCGATCGAACAGGTCGCGACCGTGTCCGATCGGGCGCCGGAGCCGGAACCGGTGGTAACCGGCGGGCAGCGTGGGCGCGCGGGTGGCGCCGACATCGGGGTAGGTGAAGGGCATCGAGTCTGCGGGCACAGTATCGATTGTGGTCGCGATCCGACGCGGTGAGGTACCGGGTCGTCGAGGTCACACTGCCGGATCCAGGGGTTTGAGGCGCACCGGGACCTCGTGCAGGAGACCCAAGGGGTCGATGTACTCGCGGCGGCTGTGGATGCTGGATTCGCGGCGCACACCCCAGTGCAGACAGGCCGGGGCCGGGCAACCATCGTGTCCGGCAACCAGGGTGCCGATGGGGGTGCCGCGGTGCACCCGGGCGCCCACCGAAACGTGCGCCCGCACCGGTTCGTACGTGGTGCGCAAGCCGCCCTCGTGATCGATCGACACCACCGGTTTGCCCGCGACAGTGCCCGCGAAGACGACGATTCCGTCGCCCGCCGCGAGAACTGACTGCCCGTCGGTACCAGCGAGGTCGACCCCGCGATGACCCGGCAGCCAATTGTGCTCCGGCTTGTCGAAAGGCCGCTCCACCGTCGGTCGCGGGCGCAGCGGCCAGCCGAACGGTCCGGTCTCGGCGGCTCCGACCGGCGCCGCCCCGGTCATGATCACCGTCAGTACGAGAACGGTGCCCGAAATCCAGGCATGCGATCGGATCCGGCTCGCCATTGTCGAGCACCTCAGCGATGAGGGCGTGGCGCGGGCACACGCTGCGGCAGCAGCACGCGCGCGAGCTCACGCAGGGCCGCGGGCAGTTCAGCCGCCGAACCACTCCCGCCGCGTGCGCGCAGGCGGATCTCGAGCTCGGGCTCCGAACCGCGCGACTGTCCCGGCCTGCCCCGCTGCTGAGCCGGTGCCGCCGATCCGAGGTCGTGCACCGAAACACGGACCTGAACCGGGACCGGAACCAACAACCCCTGCGGAACCTGCCCGGGTCGCAGAATCGGCGCTTCACCGCAGGGACCAGGTCGCTGCACCGGCACGCCGCCTTCGGCCGGACCTCCAGGACCGCCACATACCACCGAACCCCGCCGATCGAGGCCTCCCGCGGCCCCGGCGCCGACAGCGGCACACGGCCGACTCGCAGCATGATCTCCGACGTCGCCTCCTACCGGCCCACCCACCCCACCGGCCCCCGATTTGTCGGCGCCGACACCTCCCGCCGCTGCGCCGACAACCGGTCGCCCGGCGGCGTCGTTCCCGCCGTCGGCACCGACCTGCCCACTGACGGCGCGGCCACCACTTGGCCGTGGCGCGATCGGCACCACGATCACCCCGGCATCGGCGGGCACGGGCGCGATTCTTTCGCCAGGCGATGGCGGCGCGATCGGCACCGATCCGGGGACCGCCGCCCGCGACGGCGGAAGAATCACTTGCCCATGGCTCGGTGGCTGCGCGAGTACCGGCCCCGCGCACACCGGGCCCGGGTGCCCGGCGGCCGGTGCCGCGACCCCCACCGCGCAGAGGAGGGGGAAGGTGACGATCAGGATGCGCGTCGATGTGTTCATGGCATCAACTGTCGAGCTCGCGATCCCGGAGCGGGACAACGATTTCCCGAATGTGGACAACGTCGGCACATGTGGATATCGCGCATTTCAGCACCGAAGTTCCCGGTCGACGAGCGGGGCGATTTCGGCCTTGGCCCGGCGCCGCGTAGACTGAACAAGCGGTTTGTGCTCAGCAGCAACACGTGTGCACGGCACGGACCGACTTCGCGCGCCACCCGTGCTCGTCCATCCGGTCGTCGCTCGCAACGCGGACGGTCCGAGAGGGCATGTCAGCGCGAGTTCTCCAGCGGATGAACAGTGAAATCTCCGGCTGGTCCCGATTCAGCGAATCGGGTCCGGTGGTTTCGGTGGCGCCAGGGCAGTCGATCGCCGATCGGCTGCGACAACCGGCAACGAAAGAGAGTACGGGAGCTATGGCTGTCGTAACCATGAAGCAGCTGCTCGACAGCGGCGCGCACTTCGGGCACCAGACTCGTCGGTGGAACCCGAAGATGAAGCGGTTCATCTTCACCGACCGCAACGGCATCTACATCATCGACCTGCAGCAGACGCTGACCTACATCGACAAGGCCTACGAGTTCGTCAAGGAGACCGTCGCCCACGGTGGCACCGTCCTCTTCGTCGGCACCAAGAAGCAGGCCCAGGAGTCGATCGCGGCCGAGGCGACTCGCGTCGGGATGCCCTACGTCAACCAGCGCTGGCTGGGTGGCATGCTCACCAACTTCTCGACCGTCCACAAGCGCCTGCAGCGCCTGAAGGAGCTCGAGGCCATGGAGCAGACCGGTGGCTTCGAGGGTCGCACCAAGAAGGAAATCCTCATGCTCACGCGTGAGATGACCAAGCTGGACCGCACCCTCGGTGGTATCCGCGACATGGCCAAGGTGCCCTCGGCCATCTGGGTCGTCGACACCAACAAGGAGCACATCGCCGTCGGCGAGGCCCGCAAGCTGAACATCCCGGTCATCGCGATCCTGGACACCAACTGCGATCCCGACCTGGTCGACTACCCGATCCCGGGTAACGACGACGCGATCCGTTCCGCCGCGCTGCTCACCAAGGTCGTCGCCTCCGCGGTGGCCGAGGGCGTGCAGGCCCGTGCGGGCCGCGCTTCCGGCGACTCGAAGCCCGAGGCCGGTGCAGGCGAGCCCCTCGCCGAGTGGGAGCAGGAGCTGCTGGCTCAGGCGACTCCGGCCGCCGACGCTCCCGCCGCCGAGGCCCCGGCCGCCGAGACCCCGGCCGAAGCCGCCGCCGAGGTGAAGGCCGACCCGGCCCAGCACACCCCGGCCGACTTCTGAGCTGATCGGTAGCACACTGTTCACCTTGCCGACCCGTCTGAATTCAGACGAGGTCGGCAAGGTGGCCTAGATACCGAAGAACAACTTGCCTGGCCCCGGCCGAGAACGCTCGCTTTCCCTGGGTTTCTCGGCCGCCTCGATCTGGACTGACCAGAGGGTGCGACGAAGGAGTACCCGCCGGGAGGGAAGATCGAGGCCCCCCGGGCCGAGAAACCCCGCGGCGCCAGCCGCCAAAGACACAGGAGGCTCGCCCCCGATGGCGAACTACACCGCTGCTGACGTGAAGCGGCTCCGTGAGCTCACCGGCTCCGGCATGATGGACTGCAAGAACGCGCTGGCCGAGACCGACGGCGATTTCGACAAGGCCGTCGAGGTCCTGCGCATCAAGGGCGCCAAGGATGTCGGCAAGCGTGCCGAGCGCGCCACCGCCGAGGGCCTGGTCATCGCCAAGGACGGCGTCATGATCGAGATCAACTCCGAGACCGACTTCGTCGCCAAGAACGCGGAGTTCCAGGAGCTGGCCGACGCGATCGTCACCGCGGCCGCCGCTGCCAAGCCGGCCGATCTGGACGCCCTGAAGGCGCTGAAGCTGGACAACAGCACCGTCGACGAGGCCGTGCAGGCGCTCGCCGCCAAGATCGGCGAGAAGCTGGAACTGCGTCGCGTCGTGTCCTTCGACGGCCCGGTCGCCACCTACCTGCACAAGCGTGCCTCGGACCTGCCGCCCGCCGTCGGCGTGCTGGTCGAGTACGAGGGTGACGGCGACGCCGCCGCCGAGGCCGCGCGCGCCGCCGGTATGCAGGTCGCCGCCCTCAAGGCCAAGTACCTGACCCGCGACGAGGTGCCCGCCGACGTCGTCGAGAACGAGCGTCGCATCGCCGAGCAGACCGCGCGTGAAGAGGGCAAGCCCGACGCCGCGCTGCCGAAGATCGTCGAAGGCCGCGTCAACGGCTTCTTCAAGGACGTCGTGCTGCTCGAGCAGGCCGCCGTCACCGACTCCAAGAAGACCGTCAAGGCCCTTCTGGAGGACGCAGGCGCGACCGTGAAGCGTTTCGCGCGCTTCGAGGTCGGCCAGGCCTGATCAGGCCACCCGACGCCCCCGATGCGCTCAGCATCGGGGGCGTTTTGCCGTGTGCCGCCGCCGTGCGGACCGACCGGGCGCGGGTTGCGCGCAAGGGGGTCTTGTGTGGTGGCGGTAACCGGATAAGGCAGGATGGATGCCGCTCTGCCTTGCTGTGCGGCCTGCTCCGCGCGCCGCAGTTCGAACCGATCTCACCTCGCCGAAGGAGACGAACACCCATGACCGACCCGGGTAACGACCGCCCTGGATATCGCCGGGTGCTGCTGAAGCTGGGTGGGGAGATGTTCGGTGGCGGTGGCGTCGGGCTCGATCCCGACGTCGTGCAGACCGTGGCCGAGCAGATCGCCGAGATCGTCGAGACCGGCGTGCAGGTGGCCGTCGTGATCGGTGGCGGCAACTTCTTCCGCGGCGCCGAGCTCGAGGAGCGCGGCATGGAGCGCGCCCGCTCCGACTACATGGGCATGCTCGGCACCGTGATGAACAGCCTTGCGCTACAAGACTTCCTACAGCAGCAGGGGGTGGATACGCGCGTGCAGACCGCCATCACGATGGGTCAGGTCGCCGAGCCGTACCTCCCGCTGCGCGCCAAGCGACACCTGGAGAAGGGGCGCGTGGTGATCTTCGGCGCCGGTATGGGCATGCCCTACTTCTCCACCGACACCACGGCCGCGCAGCGCGCGCTCGAGATCGGCGCCGACGTGGTGCTGATGGCCAAGGCTGTCGACGGTGTCTTCGACGCCGATCCGCGCGTGGAGAAGAACGCGAGCATGTACACCGAGATCACGTACAAGGAAGTTCTCGAGAAGGGCCTGAAGGTGGCCGATGCCACGTGCTTCAGTTTGTGCATGGACAACCAGATGCCGATTCTGGTGTTCAATTTGTTGACCAAGGGCAATATTGCCCGTGCGGTGGCCGGTGAACACATCGGCACCTTGGTTCGGTCCTGACCCCGCACTCGCGGACGATGACGATGACGACGCTGTGGAGGAACCGGTCGTGATTGATGAAGCGCTCTTCGATGCCGAGGAGAAAATGGAGAAGGCCGTCTCGGTGGCGAAGGACGATCTGGGCAGCATCCGCACCGGGCGCGCCAACCCGGGCATGTTCACCCGGGTCCTGGTCGACTACTACGGCACGCCCACGCCGATCACCCAGATGTCCAGCATCACCGTGCCCGAACCGCGCATGGTGGTGATCAAGCCCTACGAGCAGAGCCAGCTCGGCCCGATCGAGAACGCCATCCGCAACTCCGATCTCGGCGTGAACCCCACCAACAACGGTGACATCCTGCGCATCACGGTCCCGCAGCTCACCGAGGAGCGGCGCCGCGAGATGGTGAAGATGGCCAAGGGCAAGGGCGAGGACGCCAAGGTCTCGATCCGCAACGTCCGCCGCAAGGCGATGGACGAACTGAGCCGGATCCAGAAAGATGGCGAAGCGGGTGAGGACGAGGTCGGGCGCGCCGAGAAGGAGCTCGACAAGACCACCGCCAAGTACGTGGGCCAGATCGACGAATTGGTCAAGCACAAGGAAGCCGAACTGCTCGAGGTCTGAGCGCAGATCTCGCCAGTCCCGCTTGTGCGGGGGATGAACGGAACGACGAGTTGAGCGACGGGACAATCGTGGCCGAAGACGCCGCCGCCACAGGTGCGGCACCGGAACCGGAATCGATGCCGGACACGGTCGAGGCGACCGGCGCGGCCGCGGCGCGGGTTGAACCCGACGGTGCCGCGGCGCAGCCGCAGGCTCCGGCATCGCGGGCAGGTCGCAACCTGCCCGCGGCGCTGGCGGTCGGGTTGGGCCTCGGGTTGTCGCTGATCGCGATCCTGCTGTTCGTTCCGAAGGTGTTCATCGGTGTCGCCGGTGTCGGCGTCGGCGTGGCCATGTGGGAGGTCACCAAGCGGCTGCGCGAAGCCGACGTCCTGGTGCCGCGTGTCCCGTTGCTGGTCGGCGGGCAGGCGGTGTTCTGGCTCGGCTGGCCGTGGGGCGCGAGCGGGGTACTCGGCGCGTTCGCCGCGACCGCGCTGACCTGCATGGTCTGGCGCCTGTTCGATCACGGCCTGAGTACCGCGCCGAAGAACTTCCTGCGCGACACCGCGATCGCCGTCTTCACCCTGTCGTGGATCCCGCTGCTCGCGGCGTTCTCGACGCTGCTGCTGCTCGAACCCGACGGCAACCTGCGGGTGCTGACGTTCATGATCCTGGTCGTCTGCTCCGACGTGGGCGGTTATGTCGCGGGTGTGCTGTTCGGCAGGCATCCGATGGTGCCCGCGATCAGCCCGAAGAAGTCGTGGGAAGGGTTCTGCGGTTCGCTGGTGTTCAGTGTGATCGGTGGCCTGCTCACCGTCACGCTGCTGCTCGAGGCCAATTCGATGATCGGTGTGGTGCTCGGTGTCGGCCTCGTGGTCGTGGCGACCCTCGGCGATCTGATCGAGTCGCAGATCAAGCGCGAACTCGGCATCAAGGACATGGGTACCTTGCTGCCAGGCCACGGCGGCATCATGGACCGGCTCGACTCGATGCTGCCTTCGGCGTTCGTGTCCTGGCTGGTGCTCAGCGCGCTGATCTAGCGGTCACGACTGCTTCTTGGCGGCATGGCGCAACTGCAGGATGCGTACGCTACCGAGCAGGCCCATCACCAGCGCACCCGCGATCACCGACAGCAGCACGGTGATGCCGAGCGGCAGCTCGAAGCTCCAGAACAACAGTTCCACGCGGGCCTTGTCGAGGTTCTGGATGATGAAGACAAGCAGCACGATGCCCAGCAGTGCCGCGGTGAGCAACCCGATCCAGGTGTAGCCGGTGCGCGACCCGTGCAGCGCGTCGCGGGCGCGGCCGACCGGTTCGACGGTCCGGTCGTGCTTGTCCGACTTGTCGGTGCGACCGGTGGACGCCGGGTCGTGCTCGGCCGGTGAGGCGCCGGATTCGGCGTTGGTGGTCATGCCTCGATCATGGCCGACGGCTATCACTCGCGCACGCATCTTCTCGATAACAGCGACCGGCGTGGCGGCCGCGACGCGGCGTTTGGGACAATGGTGGAATTATGGCCACCTCCCTGCCCCTCGTCTTCGATGCCCCGCGTCGCGGTATGCCCCCGCGCCACCTCGCCGATCTCGACGCGGACGAGCGCAAGGCCGCGGTGCAGGAGCTCGGCCTGCCCAAGTTCCGTGCCGACCAGCTGGCCCGCCAGTACTACGGGCGCCTGCAGTCCGACCCCGCGCAGATGACCGACCTGCCCGCCGACGTGCGTGAGAAGGTGGGCGAGACGCTGTTCCCGCCGCTGCTGGACGTGGTGCGCCACCTGGCCTGCGACGAGGGCGACACCCGCAAGACCCTCTGGCGCGCCCACGACGGCACGCTGCTCGAGAGCGTGCTCATGCGCTACCCGGACCGCAACACGCTGTGCATCTCGAGCCAGGCGGGCTGCGGCATGGCCTGCCCGTTCTGCGCGACCGGCCAAGCGGGCCTCACCCGTAACCTGTCGACCGCGGAGATCGTCGACCAGGTGCGCGCCGCGGCTGCCGCCCTGCGTGACGGCGAGGTGCACGGTGGGCCCGGCCGGTTGTCCAACATCGTGTTCATGGGCATGGGGGAGCCCCTCGCGAACTACAAGCGAGTGGTGAACGCTGTTCGCCGGATCACCGCGCCCGCCCCCGACGGTCTCGGCATCTCGCAGCGTTCGGTGACGGTCTCGACCGTCGGGTTGGCACCCGCCATCCGCAAGCTGGCCGACGAGGACATGTCGGTGCGGCTGGCCGTCTCGCTGCACACCCCCGACGACGAACTGCGCGACACTCTGGTTCCGGTCAACAACCGCTGGCCCATCTCCGAGGTGCTCGACGCCGCCCGCTACTACGCCGACAAGTCCGGCCGCCGCGTCTCGATCGAATACGCGCTGATCCGCGATGTGAACGACCAGCCCTGGCGCGCCGACATGCTCGGCAAGAAGCTCCACAAGGCCCTCGGCCCGCTGGTGCACGTGAACCTCATCCCGCTCAACCCGACCCCGGGCAGCGAATGGGACGCCAGTCCGAAGCCGGTCGAGCGCGAGTTCGTGCGCCGGGTGATCGCCCAGGGCGTGTCGTGCACGGTGCGTGACACGCGCGGCCAGGAGATCGCCGCGGCCTGCGGCCAGCTCGCCGCCGAGGGCTGACCCGAAACTGTTGCGGCCCAGGCGTTATCGTCGTGGGACCGCAATGATGCGCGGGTCCGAGATCGTTGACTATGGCGCGCGGAACAGCCTCTGTCACAGTCACTCTCGAACTCGAAGCGGGCAATGCCTCGCTGATGACGCTCGGCAAGATGCTCGGGCCGACCGGTGTCCCACCGTTCGAGGTCAAACGGAAATACGATGCGGCGACGGCGGATCGGCGCGGGGAGATCATCCCCGCCGTCATCACCATCGATGCCCGCAAACGGTGGACGATGCGGCTCAAGACGCCGCCGACCGCCTCGCTCATCAGGGCCGCGCTCGGACAACCGGGTTCGCCGCAACCGGGGCACAAGGCGGTCGGGGCGCTCAGTCGGGACCAGGTGCGCCGTATCGCGATTCGCAAACTGCCCGACCTCAACACCACCGACGTGGACGCGGCGATGCGGATCGTGGCCGGGACGGCGCGGTCGATGGGGGTGCGGGTGGAGGACTGACCCGGCCGCCGACGCCCGGTCGTCTGCACTAGGTTGGATCGGTAATCGATCGGTGCGACAACGGGGGATCATGCTAGCGACGGGGGACGTCTTCGCCGGGTACGCGATCGAACGGCAGCTCGGTCGTGGCGGGATGGGGTCGGTGTACCTCGCCCGCCATCCTCGGCTGCCGCGCCAGACCGCACTCAAACTGCTGAATCCGGAACTGTTCTCCGACGACGAGATCCGGGCCAGGTTCGAGCGGGAAGCCGATCTCGCCGCACAACTCGACCATCCGAACATCGTCACCGTGTACGACCGGGGAGTCGACGACGGACGGCTGTGGATCAGCATGCAGTTCGTCGACGGTGTCGACGCCGCAACCATCGAGCACCCGGTCCCGGCCCCACGCGCCCTGCACATCATCGAGGGCACCGCCGCCGCACTCGACCACGCGCACCGCAACGGCGTGCTGCACCGCGACGTGAAACCGGCCAACATCCTGCTGGCCGACGCCAACGGCCCGGAGCGGGTGCTGCTCACCGACTTCGGTATCGCGCGGCCCCGCGACGACGTCCACCACCTCACCCAGACCGGCACCTTCACCGCCACCCTGGCTTTCGCGTCCCCCGAGCAACTCACCGGCGCGCCGCTGGACCACCGCGCCGACCAGTACTCGCTCGCGTGCACGCTGTACTCGTTGCTCACGGGCCGGGCACCGTACGAGGCGACGAACCCGGTGCTCGTCATCCAGGGGCATCTGCAGTCCCCACCGCCCTCGGTGCACGGGCACCGGCCGGACCTGCCCGTCGCCCTGGACGCCGTGCTGGCGCGGGCGCTGGCCAAGCGCCCGGCCGACCGTTTCGACTCGTGTGCGGAATTCGCGGCCGCGGCTCGCCGGGCCCTCACCGGAACGGGTGCGCAACCGACGGTGTTCGCGCATCGGGCCGGTCCCGCCGCTGTGCCGCGACAGTTCGTGTCGCCCGTACCCGCGCCGCCGGTCAGGCCGATGATGGCGCACTATCCGGTGCCCCCGCGGCGAGCCCGTGGTGTCGTCGCGATGATCCTGCTGACGGTGTTCGCGGTCGTCGCGGGGGCCTCGTATTGGATCTGGCAGGACGAGAGCACGTGGGTGTCGCAGATACTCAACCGTTCCCGCGCCCATCGCGACATCGCGGCGATGTCGGCGGCGTTCCCTCGGATGCTTCCACCCGGTGACGCCGACGGAGCGTCGGGGTCGAGCCCGTACCTCACCGGAGTCGGTGCCGGTGGCCGCAGTTGTGAGGCCTACGTCAACACGACCAAGCGCAACGAGTTCCAGTGGGAACTGACGTTTCGGGACGCACACGCCAAATGGTCGTGCAAACCCGCCGACCCCGACGCGACTACATTCGCCTTCTACGCGTTCCCGTCCGAGGAGTCGGCCAAGGCCGCGGTGACCCGATTCGAGGGCGAGACCAAAGACGTGGGCAGCGGAGCTTCGGGCACCCGCAGCGACGACCACCGGGCGCTGTTCCGCAAGAACCAGAACGGTGCGGATTCCTACACCATGACCGTGGTCGTCTCCACGTTCACCGACCCGGGCCGCGAACGCTGGGTGTTCCTGTTCTCGCGCGATTCGGATCTGCTCGACCAGGACCTGCCCGCGCTGCTCCGGGAACTGACGGACTTCCCGATGAACTAGCGACCGCACGGATGCCCGCGACGGCACGAACACCGTTTTGGTAGGGTCCAGCGCGTCGGACGACGAGCGAGATTCGGGGGTCAGAATGGTTTCTGACGGGACGGTATTCGCCGGATACACGATCGACCGGCAGTTGGGTCGCGGCGGGATGGGTTCGGTGTATCTGGCCAGGCATCCTCGGCTGCCGAGGTGGACCGCGCTGAAACTGTTGAATCAGGAGCTGTTCTCCGACGCCGAGATCCGCGCCAGGTTCGAGCGGGAAGCCGATCTGGTCGCCCAACTCGATCACCCCAATATCGTGACGGTGTTCGACCGCGGGGTGGAGAACGACCAGCTGTGGATCAGCATGCAGTACATCGACGGGATCGACGCATCGATGCTCGATCCGACGACGTTGCCACCGGATCGGGCGTTGCAGATCATCCGGGAGACCGCCGCCGCACTGGATTTCGCGCATCGCGCGGGTGTGCTGCACCGCGATGTGAAACCGGCCAACATCCTGCTGGCCAGGTCGAACAGCCAGGAACGGGTGTACCTCACCGACTTCGGCATCGCGCGCCTGCGGGACGACTCCGGTCACCTCACCGAGACCGGCTCGTTCACCGCGACCCTGGCCTACGCGGCGCCCGAGCAACTCACCGGTGTCCCGCTCGACCATCGCGCCGACCAGTATTCGCTGGCCTGCACGCTCTACACCCTGCTCACCGGCACCGCCCCGTTCGAGGCGCCGAGCCCGGCCGCGGTCATCACCGGGCACCTGCAGTCGCCGCCACCGCCGGTGAGCCCGCGCCGGGCCGGTCTGCCACCGAATCTGGACGCGGTGATGGCACGCGCGTTGTCCAAGCGCCCCGCCGACCGGTTCACCTCCTGCGAGGAGTTCGTCGAGGCCGCCCAGCGGGCCCTGCGTACGGGGACCACCGGTGCCCGTCCGATCGCCCGCCCACCGTCGGGGGCGCATGCGCAGCCGTTCGTCGGGATGCAGCCCATGCGGCCGGTGAACACGTCGGGCGCCGCGATCCCGAGGCCCCCGGTTCCGCAGATGGCGCCGAGGCCTGCGACTCCCGCCGCCTGGGCGCAGCCTGCGATGCGTGCGCCGATGCCGCCTCCGCCGCCGCCCGCAGGCGGTGGCTGGGGTTCGATGGTCGGGGTGTTGCTGGTGGTGTTCGCCATCGTGATCGGCATCGCGGTGCTGATCGCGGTGTTGTCGAACCTGTGATCGGCGCGCCGGGCCGTTCGGCGCGTGCCATATTCTGGTCCGAATGAGCGACTTCGACGTCACCGCCGCCGACTCCATCGACCTCGCCCGGTTGCGTCGCTTCGTCGCCGTGGCCGAGGAACTGCATTTCGCGCGGGCCGCGAAGGCGCTGCGGATTCCGCGTCAAGCGTTGAGCGCCACGGTGATCGAGCTGGAAGGCGAACTCGGCACGCGCCTGTTCGTGCCGGGCGCCTCGCCCACCCAGCTGTCCGACGACGGGGCGGTCCTGCTCGAACGCGCACGGGAACTGGTCCGTGCCGACGAGCAGGCACAGCGTGAACAGAAGCCGGACGAGCCCGCGAGTCTGCGTGTCGGCTTCGTCCCCGGGGTGACGGTGTCGAAGTGGGCGCGCGTATGGGGTGAGCGGTTACCGGACCATCCACTCGAGGTGCTCGGCGTCGCGCAGAGCGAGCAGGCGAACGCGCTGCGCGAGGGTCGGGTCGACCTGTGTTTCGTGCGGTTGCCGATGGACCGGGCCGGGATGAACGCGATCCCGCTGTGGGAGGAGACGCCGGTCGCGGTCGTGCGCAAGGACGACGCGTTGTCGCTGCTCGACACGGTGAGCCCGGCCGACCTCACCGACGAACAGCACCACGACAGCGGCGATCTGGATCAGGCCGAAGACGCCTTGGCGATGGTCGCGGCCGTCGGTGGAGTGGCGATCGTGCCGCAGTCGATCGCGCGCCTGCACCATCGCCGCGACCTGGTGTACCGCCCGATCAGCGACACCGAGTTCACCCGGATCGCGCTGGCCTGGCCCGCCGACGGTGAGTCGGAGCTGGTCGAGGAATTCGTCGGCATCGTGCGCGGCCGCTCGGCCAACAGTTCGCGCGGCGCTGAACCTGCCCGCCCGGAGCGCGACCGCGCACCGAAGAAGCAGGCGCCCAAGAAGCAGACCAAGGCGGCGGCACAGCGCAAGCCCGCGAAAACCGGCCGCAAGCCCGGCGCGCGACGCGGCCGCTGACACGAGAATGCCTGCGGCGCGATCGGATCGCGGCCGCAGGCATCGGCGTCGGTGCTACCTCGGGATGCGCTTGGTGAGCGAATCGACGACGAGGACCAGCGCGAGCAGACCGGCGAACCCGATGAGGAAGATGTCCTCGACATGTCCCTGGTGGTTGCCGATGGTCATGCCGAGCAGGGCGATCACGACGAACCACCCGGCGATGCGGAAGGTCTTGGGCGACTCGCCGCTCCAGCCCCATGCTGCCGAGGGCACCTCGGCGGGGTCGACGCTGGTGGCGACGGCGCGCTCGGTGCTGGCTTTTTCGAGGTCCGTGGCGGCCACGATCGCTCCTTAGGGCTCGAGTTCTGGTTGGGCGAGTGTGCATATCGTGGCATACGACCGTTCGTCGTAGCCAGCAGCCCTGCCACAATGGGCCCGTGTCCCACCACGCACCCCGTGCCGCGCACGGCACTACGACGTCGACCGACCGGGTGAAGGTGCTGCTCCTCGGCAGTACCGGTTCGATCGGCACCCAGGCGTTAGAGGTGATCGCGGCCAACCCCGACCGCTTCGAGGTGGTCGGCTTGGCCGCGCGTGGCGGCAACCCCGCGCTGCTCGCCGCGCAGATGGCCGCCACCGGTACCCGCAATGTCGCCGTGGCCGACCCGGCCGCCGCCTGCGGTCTCGATCTGGAGCTGGGCGGGCCGGGCGCGGTGACCCAACTCGTGCGCCGCACCGAGGCCGACGTGGTGCTCAACGCGCTGGTCGGCTCACTCGGCTTGGAACCCACCCTGGCCACCCTCGAGGCGGGCACCCGGCTGGCCCTGGCCAACAAGGAGTCACTGGTCGCCGGTGGTTCACTGGTGACTCGGGCGGCCGCACCCGGCCAGATCGTCCCCGTCGACTCCGAGCATTCGGCCCTCGCGCAGTGTCTGCGCGGCGGTCGCGCCGAGGAGGTGGACCGATTGGTGCTCACCGCCTCGGGCGGCCCGTTTCGAGGCTGGACCACCGAGATGCTCGAATCGGTGAATCCCGACGAGGCGAAAACGCATCCGACCTGGTCGATGGGTCCGATGAACACCCTGAACTCGGCCTCGCTGGTGAACAAGGGCCTGGAACTGATCGAGACGCACCTGCTGTTCGGGGTGCCCTACGACCGCATCGATGTCACCGTGCACCCGCAGTCGATCGTGCATTCACTGGTCACCTTCACCGACGGCTCCACCCTCGCCCAGGCGAGCCCACCCGATATGAAGCTGCCCATCGCGTTGGCCCTCGGCTGGCCCGACCGCCTGCCCCGTGCGGCGACGCCCTGCGACTTCGGCACGGCCTCGACGTGGACGTTCGAGCCCGTCGACGACACGGTCTTCCCGGCCGTGCGGCTGGCCCGGCAGGCCGGTGAGGCGGGCGGCAGCGTCACCGCGGTGTACAACGCGGCCAACGAGGTCGCCGTCTCGGCCTTCCTCGACGGCGCGATCAGGTTCCCGGACATCGTGCGCACCGTCACCCGCGCGGTCGAGGCCGCCGACCGGTGGACCGTCGAACCCGATAACCTGGACGACGTCCTCGCGGCCGACCGCTGGGCAAGGCAGTTCGCCGCCGAGGCTGTCGCCGACGCACCGACGCCCTGACCTGACCGAGGCACGGGGACCCCCACGTTTCGGCCGCCCCTCGGATTCGGGGTTACGAGGCCGAAACCGCGGCGCCAGCCGCAATGATGGAGCCAGAGAAGGGGCCAGATGGTATTCGCGTTCGGGTTTGCCCTGTTCGCCGTCGGTATCACGATCTCGATCGCGTTGCACGAGTGCGGACACATGTGGGCGGCGCAGGCGACCGGCATGAAAGTGCGCCGCTACTTCATCGGTTTCGGGCCGCGCGTCTTCTCGTTCCGGCGTGGCGAGACCGAATACGGCCTCAAGGCCCTGCCGCTGGGTGGCTTCTGCGATATCGCGGGCATGACGGCCCTGGACGAGCTCGAGCCCGAAGAGGTGGATCGCGCGATGTATCGCCAGTCCACCTGGAAGCGGCTGGTGGTGATGTTCGGTGGCATCGCCATGAACTTCCTGCTCGGCTTCATTCTGCTGGTGGTGCTTGCCGTTGGCTGGGGCCTGCCGCAACTCGAGCAGCCACCCGCCACCGCGCTCGGGTCCATGAGCTGCGTGGCACAGGAGACACCCGAGAAGAAGCTCGCGCCGTGCGCGGGTGACGGTCCGGCCCAGCGCGCCGGATTGCGGCGCGGCGACGTCGTGAAGGCCGTGAACGGTGTCGAGGTGACCACCTGGGCCCAGTTCCAGGCCGAAACCCAGAAGCAGACCGGCACCTTCACCTACACCATCGAACGCGACGGCGAGACGCTCACCGTCCCCGTGACCCCCGAGCGGGTGCTGCGCTCGCCCAAGGAGGGCCCGGCCCGCGAGGTGTCCGCGGTCGGTGTCGGCCCCGATTTCGCCGAGCCGCAGCAGTACGGCGTGCTCGAGGCGATCCCGGCGACTATCGTGTTCACCGGTGACTTCTTCGTCGAGACGGTGAAGTCGCTGGCCAAGATGCCGCAGAAGGTGTCGGCGCTGTGGGAGGCGGTCACCGGCGGTGAGCGTGACCCGGAGACCCCGGTCAGCGTGTACGGCGCGAGCCGCATCGGTGGCGAGACCGCCGAGCGTGGACTGTGGGGCATGTTCATCCTGGTGCTGGCCAGCCTGAACTTCTTCCTCGGCGCGTTCAACCTGCTGCCCTTGCTGCCGCTGGACGGCGGGCACATCGCGGTGGTGCTCTACGAGAAGGTGCGCGACGTGGTGCGCTCCTGGCGTGGCAAGGCGCCCGCCGGTCCCGTCGACTACCTGAAACTGCTCCCCGTGACCTACGTGGCGGTCGTGATCGGCGGTGCGTTCATGCTGCTCACCCTCGCCGCCGACATCGTCAACCCCATTCGCCTACCGTGAATTCGGCGGCTGGCGCCGCGAGTGTGCGGCCTGTTTCCTCGATCTTCCCTCCCGCCAGGCACTCCTTCGTCGCACCCTCTGGTCAGTCCAGATCGAGGCGGCCGCACACCGGCTCGTGTTGTGCCCCTCACACGGCCGTGTCGAGGCACGCGACTAAGCTCGGAAGCAATCAGCCCAGGTCGATTCGAGATCCGTAGGAAGAAGGCAGCCGACCGTGACCAGCACCATCGGATTGGGGATGCCCGCCGCTCCCGCTGCTGTTCTCGCACCACGGCGCAAGACCCGTCAGCTCATGGTCGGCACTGTCGGCGTGGGCAGTGACCATCCCATCTCGGTGCAGTCGATGACGACCACCAAGACCCACGACGTGAACGCCACCCTGCAGCAGATCGCCGAACTCACCGCCTCGGGATGCGACATCGTGCGTGTGGCGTGCCCGAGGCAGGAAGACGCCGACGCCCTGGCAACCATCGCCAAGAAGTCACAGATCCCGGTGATCGCCGACATCCACTTCCAGCCCCGCTACATCTTTGCCGCCATCGACGCCGGTTGCGCCGCCGTGCGCGTGAACCCAGGCAACATCAAGGAATTCGACGGCCGTGTCGGCGAGGTGGCCAAGGCCGCGGGCGCGGCGGGCATCCCGATCCGCATCGGTGTGAACGCCGGTTCGCTGGACAAGCGGATGATGGAGAAGTACGGCAAAGCCACCCCCGAGGCGTTGGTCGAGTCGGCGCTGTGGGAGGCGAGCCTGTTCGAGGACCACGGCTTCGGCGACATCAAGATCTCGGTCAAGCACAACGACCCGGTCGTCATGGTCGAGGCCTACCGGCAGCTCGCCGCGCGCAGCGACTACCCGTTGCACCTCGGTGTCACCGAGGCGGGCCCGGCGTTCCAGGGCACCGTCAAGTCCGCGGTCGCCTTCGGCGCGCTGCTCAGCGAGGGCATCGGCGACACGATTCGCGTCTCGCTGTCGGCGCCGCCCGCCGAGGAGGTGAAGGTCGGCGGCCAGATCCTGCAGTCGCTCAACCTGCGCCCCCGCAAGCTCGAGATCGTGTCGTGCCCGTCGTGTGGGCGCGCCCAGGTCGACGTGTACACGCTGGCCGACGCGGTCGCCGCCGGTCTCGACGGGCTCGAGGTCCCGTTGCGTGTCGCGGTGATGGGCTGTGTGGTGAACGGTCCGGGCGAGGCGCGCGAAGCCGATCTCGGGGTGGCCTCGGGCAACGGCAAGGGACAGATCTTCGTCAAGGGTGAGGTCATCAAGACCGTGCCGGAGGCGCAGATCGTGGAGACCCTGATCGAGGAGGCGATGCGCATCGCCGAGGAGATGGGCACCGAGCCGGGCACCCAGCCGGTGGTCACCGCGGGCTGATCCCTCACAGTCCGGCGACGGATTCACCCCGACCCGTACCACTGCGCCCGCTTTCGTGGCAGGCTGGTGCCGTGCGGAGTCTGCTGGAGCCGACGCGACGGTCCAAGGCCACCCCCGCGCGTCCGGTGACCGTGCGGGACCTGGCCGAGGTGCTGCGAGTCCTCGATGCCGACCCGGTCGCCTCGTGCATGATCGCGGCCCGAGTCCAGGAATTCGGCCTCGACACCCGGTCCGGAGTCGGTGAGCTGTGGAGTCGCGGCGGTCCGGCCGACTCGCTGTGTTTCTCCGGCGCGAACCTGGTCCCGCTGCGCGGCGACCAGCAGGCCCTTCGTGCGTTCGCCGACCGGGCGACCCGATGGCCGCGCGTGTGTTCCTCGGTGGTCGGCAGGCAGGAGTTGGCGCTGCCGCTGTGGGAGATGCTGTCACCGACCTGGGGTCCGGCCCGGGAGTTACGCGCCGACCAGCCGCTGCTCGCGCTGGCCCGGCCCGCCCTCGCCCGCCCGGACGGCGCCGTGCGGCGGGTGCGCCCCGACGAGATCGACCGCTACCTCACCGCCGCCATCTCGATGTTCATCGAGGAGGTCGGCATCGACCCGCGCGCGGGCGACGGCGGGCGCGGGTACCGCCGCCGCATCAAGAGTCTCATCGAATCCGGCCGGGCCTGGGCACGTTTCGACGACGGTGAAGTGGTGTACAAGGCCGAGATCGGGTCGTTGTCGCGGCGCACCGGCCAGATCCAGGGCGTGTGGGTACACCCCGAGCATCGCGGTGCCGGGGTGGGGACGGCGGGCACGGCCGCCGTCGCGAATGCCGTTGTGTCGACGGGTCGTACGGCCAGCCTGTACGTGAACGACTACAACGAGATCGCCCGACGTGCTTACAGCCGTGTGGGTTTCCGTCAGATCGCCACCTTCGCCACCGTTCTCGTCGACTAGTTTCCCGCCGCTGACCCGGCGTTGTTGCGTGGTCGGCGTCGAAATCGCCGTTACCATCTGTGCCGATGAGGACTCGGATGTTCACCACCTGTGCGGTGCTCGCGCTCGCGTTGTCCTCGGGCGCGTGTGCGGCGGGACCGCAGGGACCGGTGCCCGCCGCACAGGATTTCGCCGAGGCACTGGCCGACCGCGACCTGGTCACCGCGGGCGGCCTGACGACCGCGCCCGAGAAGGCCACGGCCGCACTCGCTTCCACCTGGGACGCCCTGCAGGCCGAGAAGCTGACCGTCCGCACCGGCGACGCGCGCGTCGCTGGCGACACCGCCACCGTCGACTACACCTACGAGTGGACGCTGCCCAAGGGCAGGCGGTGGACCTACACGGGCGAGCTGCAGATGGGTCGCAGCGAGGGCCGCTGGCTCGTGCGGTGGACTTCGACCGACATCCATCCCAAACTCGGCGACACCCAAACCCTGGAACTGCGAACGCAGCCCGCGCCCCGCGCGCGCGTCAACGAGTCGGCGGGCAGCGACGTGCTCGTGCCCGGCAAGGTGTCGCGGGTGCGGTTCACCGTCGCCGACGCCCCCGACCCCGAGCGGGTCGCGGGTGCGCTGGCGGGTGCGTTGAGCCGCATCGACCCGGTGGCCTACACCCCGCAGGCCATCCTCGCGGCCGCGCGCACAGCCGATGGGGCGTACACGGTCATCCTGCTCAGCGAGTACGAGGCCGAGACGCTCGGTGGACACCTGATCGGCCTGCCGGGTGTGACGCTCACCCAGGAGTGGGACATGGTGCCCACCGACCGCAAGTTCGCCCCCGACCTGCTCACCCAGGTCCGCAAGACCGTGATCGCCGAGGTCGACGGCAAGGCGGGGTGGAGTGTGGTGACCCGCAATGCCAACGGCGCGGATCTCGATGTGCTGCACGAGGTCCCGGCCCAACCCGCGCCGTCGTTCGCACTGAGTATCGACCGGTTCGTGCAGAATTCGGCGCAGCACGCGGTCGATCTGCGCACCGAGCAGACGATGATGGTGGTGCTGCGGCCCTCGACCGGCGCGATCCTCGCGGTGGCCCAGAACAAGGCCGCCGACCGGGACGGTCCGGTGGCCACCAGCGGTCAGTACCCGCCCGGCTCGATCTTCAAGACGGTGACGGCGTCGGCGGCGATGGCGGCGGGCATCGCCACCCCGGAGACGGTGCTGCCCTGCCCGAGCCGGACAACCATCGGCGAGCGGACGATTCCCAACTACAACCTCTTCTCCGTGGGCAACGTGCCGATGGCGACCGCCTACGAACGTTCCTGCAACACCACCTTCGCCGGGCTGGCCAGTCGGCTCGAACCCGACGCCCTCACCCAGGCCGCCGCCCGCCTCGGGATCGGCCAGGACTATCGGGTGGCCGGGTTGCCGACGTTGTCGGGGTCGGTGCCGCCCGCGCAAGGGCTGGTCCAACGCGCCGAGGACGGCATCGGACAGGGCCGGGTGGTGGCGAGTCCGTTCGGGATGGCGCTGATGGCGGCCACGGTGGCGCACGGGTCGGCGCCGGTGCCGTATCTGATCGCGGGCAGGCCGACCGAGATCGTCGGGGACCGGCCCGAACTCGCGCCCGAGGTGGTCGCGGGTCTGCGCGAGATGATGCGGATGGTCGTCACCGGCGGTACCGCCGAACGCATCCGGGATCAGGGCGAGGTGTACGGCAAGACCGGTGAGGCCGAGGTCGAGGGCGGCTCGCACTCGTGGTTCGTCGGCTACCGAGGTGATATCGCCTTCGCCACCCTGCTGGTCAAGGGCGGCAGTTCCGACAACGCGGTGGCCGTCACCCGTGACATGTTCGCGGCACTGCCGCCGGGCTACTGAGCGCGATACGGCGGGACGACGGAGGAGTCCTTGTCGGTGTGTTCGACCGCGTCACGGTGGACCACTTCATAGCCGGGAGCCGGTTTGGGCGGCGCGGATTGGACTCGGGCGTCGAGCAGATCGATGGCCATGGCACCGCCGAGAATCATTCCAGCAGTGGTCAAAATCAGGGTGGAACGGCTCATATTCGTCTCCCTCGTCCAGGGTTTCGACGTTGTTCCGAATGGGAGAACCGTAGAACGCTGGAGCGCCCGGCGACAGGCGGCAGGAGCAAGCGACACACAATTGTTGCCATATGTGCGGGCGTGTTCGAATGAAATCGCTATCCGACCGTGACGATCCGCCCCGACGATCGAACATGCTGCTCAGCGGGCATGTGCAAATGAAATTGCATTGTCACGCACGTTGCAGGGTCGCGCTCAGGTGGTGCTGCAGGGATTCGCCGACGGCGGCCATCCGCAGGGTGTACTCGATCGTGTCGCCGGTCACATGGAATGAACGACCGACGGCCGTCACCGATTTCGCCGACCCGCTCACCCCGATATTCGTCGAATTCAATTCGAGTCGAATTCCGTCGACGGTTTCGGTGAGTGTGCCCTCGCAGATCTCGGTGATTCCGGTGGGGTGGGCGAGTACCAGTTCCACCTTGCCGGGGGCCGGGGCACGCAGATAACCCGTCTCCGCGTGCAGCGGTCGGCCGTCGTCGCCGGACCTCGTGCGCTGCCGGTAGGTCAGGAACGGGCGGCCGAGATGGCCGAACGTGATCTCCTCGACGTAGTCGAAGGGGGCGATGGTCGGATACTCACCGTGACCTCGCCCGCGCCAGGTACCGAGCAGCGGCGCGAGAGCGGCGACGGCGGGATGCGGGGCGATGGGCGCGCTTGGTTCGACCACGCGCGACAGCCTAGACCTGTCGGCACAGCCATGTTCACGGCACACCGCCACACGGGGCGGGATAAGGTCAGCGTCGCCTGAACGCCGTCCGGCGGAGGTCGAAAGGAATGAACGTTGAACGGACATGTGAGGGGCACCCGCCGGGTGCTGTCCGGGCCGGTGCGCGGTGCGGTTCTCGGCGCGGTGTTATTGGTCGCGGCCGCGTGCTCGAGCACCGAACCGGCGGGCGACGGTGTCGCCGCCCTCGACGGCAACCGGTACAGCCAGACGGATCTGGCCGCCAGCTCCGACTCCTATCACGCCCAGTTCACCATCGCCGAGATGGTCGACGCCTGGGGCCTGGCCAACCGGCCCAAGGGCGCGGGCGGGCATTTCTGGGTCGGTGCGGGCGGCAAGTCGTTCCAGTTCCTCGGTGACGTCAGCGAATCGACGGATCCCACACTGCGGAAACTCACCAGGGACCAATTCGAGTCCGTCGCGATTCCCGGCGCCGATGCCGACCCGTCCGACAAATCGGTCGGCAAGACGACCGGTGTGGTGTTCAACCCCGCCCCGGTCAATTCCGATCTGTTCGTGGTGCGCGACCAGTGGGTGGATCTGAACGGGATGCCGGTCCCGCTCGGCGGTTCGGCGCGATTCATCGTCGCCACCGATTCCGGCAAGATCGACGCCTGGACCGAGCAGGCACCCGACGGCGCCGTCATCCGGCGCAACGGTGGCGCGAACCAGGTCTTCGACGGTGCGGCTCAGGGCATGTCGTTCCTCGGGCTGGCGCTGGCCCCGTCCGGTGACAGACTCCTCGCCGCCGACTTCGGCGCCGACCCGCAGATCCGCACCTTCGACAAGTTCTGGCAGCCGGTGGCGACCACCGGTTTCGCCAACCCGTTCGCCACCGGAAAGCCCATCGACCCCGCCACTCCCGAGAAGGGCAACAAGGCCGTACCCGGCGACCCGGCACCGTTCAACGTCACCACCGTCGGCAGCCGGGTGTTCGTCTCCTATGCCGTGACCAAGGCCGACCCGAAGGACCCCGAGGCATTCGACAAGGGCGAGGAGGTCTCGCTCGCCGCCGAGGCCGACGACGCGGCCGACGGCACCCCGGACAAGGGCAAGGTCGCCGAATTCGATGCCGCGGGCAAGCTCGTGCGCATCATCGACGACGGCGGTCGCCTCAACGCCCCCTGGGCCGTGACGATCGCGCCGTCGAATTTCGGCGCACTCTCGGGCAAGTTGCTGATCGGCAACTCCGGTGGCCTCGGCCGGGTGCTCGCCTACGACGACACCACCGGAACCTTCGTCGACTACCTGCGCGACCGAGAAGGCGAGCCGGTGCGGATCGAGGGACTGTGGGCGTTGGCGTTCGGCAACGGTGAGAGCGCGGGCGACGCGAACGCCCTGTACTTCACGGCAGGTCCACGGGACGAGAAGGACGGCCTGTTCGGCAGTCTGCGGGCGCTGTAGCGCGAGGGCACCACACCAGGCGAACAGGACAACCCGAATGTCCGCCTGGCCTGTTCGCTTCCGTTTGGCACTGCGGTAGGGGACAGTGGTGGCGGAGTGTTTGCCGGGGTGGCCGAGCCGGAGGTGCCAGATGACGGTGATGCGCTGTGAGACGCGGTTTTCGGTCGACCGAACCAGGTTGCCCGGGCGTGAGCTGATGCTCGCCGCCTTCCGTGGACTGTCCGAGGGTTACCACCCGGTGCTGCATGCCGCGGCCGAGCTCGCCGTGCTGCATCAGGTGCGTGACCGCACCCCGGCGTTCGAGGCGGTCGGGATCGACCGCCGCCGCGCGCAGTTGATGCGCGCGATCGACCGCTGGGTGATCCTGGCCGCCCCGCTGCCGTCGGTCATCGCGGCCGAGCACTGCGAAACCCTCGGCATGCTCGTGGACCGGCTCGCCGCCCACAGTGTGCGCCTGTTCGTCACGCTGGTCGACGCCCCCGACGCCGAGTTCTACGACGAATGGGTCCGGCTCGACGCCCTCGCCGAGAGCTATCAGTGCCTGATCGACGAGCTGTGGGCAGGTTCCCGCTGTCTTCCCGTAGTGGTCCACTGATCGATGCCCCCGAAATCATCGGCTCGGTAGGGCTTTTCGTACGACGTACCCTTTGTTGTGCGCACAGACGAGGAGCAGGCGGGGACCTGTGAGTGGTCCCGCGAGGTGTACGCTGAAGCACGACCGACCGCCGCGCTGTCGACCGTGCTGCCGATCCGTCCGCGCGCCGATCGGGTCGACGGCACACCGCTGTTCTGTGTGGCCGGTGAGGCGGGTCTGGCGTGGCCGTTCGCCGGTCTGCTGGCCCATCTCGCACCCGAGATTCCGGTCTACGGGTTGCAGACGGTCGTGAGCTTGCCGACGATCGAGGAGTACGCGCGGCATTTCCTGGCCGAGATCCGCCGGATCGTCCCGACGGGGCCGTATCAGTTGCTCGGTTGGTCGGTGGGCGGCCTCGTCGCCCAGGAGATGGCGGTGCGGCTGAGGGAGGACGAGCAGGTTGTCCGGGTTGTCCTCCTCGGCTCCGATCTCGACGCCGGACAGCTGACAACGACGACCCCACGGAGGTTCACCGAGCGGCTGATCGTCGACGAAGAAGGCGGCGCACCGAACTCGGAAACCGACACGATAGCGACCGACACGATAGCGACCGACTTCGCCGACTCACTCGCGCGCACGATCGCCATGACCGGTGCCGAGCTGCGCAACCTGATCGATCACGCCGATGCCCTGACCCGCGCGGCGGCAACCCATCGCCCGCAGCACCTGCCCGGCGAACTCGTCCTCGTCGTTCCCGAGCGCGACCGGCCCGACGCCGATGCCGCGCTGCGGAATCGGCGACGCTTCGGCCCGGTGAGGGGCCACGCCGTCGACGCGACCCTGGACGACCTCCTCGCACCCGAGGTCCTCGCCCTGGTCGCCGACCTGCTCACCGTGTGAAAGCGGCTACCGTCCCGGATCGATCTTGGCCGCGATCTCGTCGCGCGCCCGCTGAATCAGCGCGGCGGAATCACGCGGGCTCAGCGCCATGGCCCGTAACTGGTCGAAGATCACGCCGAACCGGCGGATCTCCGAATGGCCTTCGACCAGGTCGTGGACGGACATGCTCTCCACGTACACCAGTTCGGGGTCGACGGGATTGCGGAAGTCGAGCAGGGTGAACGAGCCAGCCATGCCGGGATGCGCGCCCGCCTCGAACGGCAGGACCTGCAGGATCACGTTCTTGCGCTTGGTTTCCTCCAGCAGCCGGTCGAGCTGGCCGACCATGGTCACCGGCCCGCCGACCACTCGGCGGATGGCCGCCTCGTCCATCACGACCCACAGCTCGAGCGGATCGTCCTTCGTGAGGTTGACGGCGCGGTCCATGCGTGCCTTCGCCCGGCTCTCCATCACCGAGGCGTCGAGGCGCGGCATCGACGTGTCGATCACCGCCGCCGCGTATTCGAAGGTCTGCAAAAGTCCCGGAACGGTTGAAGTCTGGTACTGACGTGCCGAAAGTGCTTCCGCCTCGAAGTTGATGTAGGTGGCGTAGACCTCCGACAACGCGCCCTCGTACGCGTGGGACATACCCGGTTTGAGCGCGTCGCTGAGCAGGCTCATGGCCTCCTCGCGCATTTTGTCGCTCACCTGGTACAGGTCGAGCATCGCGCTGAGAGTTCGCCGCTGTGGGCGCGCCTGTGCCATTTCGATGCGGTACAGGGTCGTCACGTTGATGCCCGTGCGCGCGCTCACGTCCTCTTTGCTGAGCTGGGCGGATTCGCGCAGCTCACGAAGCATCGCGGCGAGCCTGCGAAGCCGGACGGTGAGAGTGGTTCGCTTGCCTGCCATGGTGCCCCTTCGCCTGTGGCGCGCTACGTGAATCGCATTATTGCGCTGCTCGTCCATGCTGTCACGGGTTCGGGAAAGAATGCCGGTCGGCCTGTTCGCGTGCGGTCATGTGACCGGTGGTTCCGTCAGGGCGGCTTTACTGCATGAGTGACAACGCAATCTTGCGTTTCCCGTTGTGAGCGAGCATGATCCAGTTAGCCTGGTTGCGAGCAAGCCGAACAGAAGACCGGGATAACCGAATCGAGAGCCAATCATGTTGGTAGACAAATCTTGGGTGTCGGGTGAATTCGGGGCGTTGCGATGAGCGCGCCGGTGATGAGTGGGGTACTGCCGACGGCGCCACAATTGTTGTGCGCCTTCCAGGGGCGGCGTTTCCAGGATCGCGAATTGTTGCGATCGGCGCACGCGCTCGCCGAACTGCACGAACGGCGGGCACAGGTGCGTGACGCCGCATTGATCGCCGAAATAGATTGCCGTCGGGGAGAACTCGTCGACGACATCAACGACTGGATCGTCGCCGAGATTCCGGTGAATCGGGCGGGCGCGTCGCTGCACACCGAGAGTCTCGGTGCTGTCGTCGACCGGATGGCGCGCAGTTGGGTCGATGCCAACCAGGCCATCGACCTCGACGGCGCGCGCAGCGACAGCACACACAAGCACTGGTATCACCTCGCCGAACTGGTCGACGGCTACACCGACCTCGTCACCGATGTGATCGGTGGGCGGCGCAGGCTGCCCGAGCAGTAGGGGCTACCCGGTTTCCGGTGACAACCTCGCCTCGAAGGCGACACGGTCACCACGGTAGAGCGAGCGCACCCGTTCGATGGGTGCGCCGTCCGCATCGACACTTCGTCGGTGCAGCAGCAACATCGGTAACGCGGTAGTGCTTTCGAGCAGACCCGCCTCCCGTGGGGAGGCGAGTACGGTCTCGATGCGTTCGCGCGCACCGGCGAAACTCACGCCGGTCGCGCGGATCGCCGCGTACAGCGACGTGGTCGGGTCGTAACTGCCGCGAAGCCCGCCGAAGCGGTGCAGCGGCAGGTAAGTGCTTTCCAGCCCGATGCGTTCACCGTCGGCGAGCAGGACGCGTTCGAGGTGCATCACCGGGATGCCGGGTTCCACCTCCAGATCGATCGCGGTCTGCGCGTCGGCGGCCACGTCCTCCCAGGTGACGACGATGCGGCCGGGTACGCGCCCGAGGCTGATCGCGCCCTCGGTGTAGGACCGAAGCGACAGCGGTTGGGTGAGTTTGGGCCGCGACACGACCGTTCCGCGTCCACGTCGACGAATCCTGCCCTCCACCAACAGTTCCCGCAGCGCGTGGCGCACCGTCTCGCGCGCCACGCCGAAGCGGGTGGCGAGTTCGCGTTCGGAGGGCACGGGGTCGCCCTCGGCGAGTTCGGCGAGGATCGCGTCGATTTCGGTGCGGACGCGGAACACCTTCGGGACGCGCGTGGTGTGCGGTGAATCCATGTCGCCCAGCGTACCCGGATTGGTCTATACCAAAAGTTAACGCGGTGTTCGCCCGGGCCACACCTATCGGTCTAGACCATTTGCAACTATCGGTGCCATGCGATTGGTCATCATCGGCGGCGGGATTCTCGGCACGGCGCACGCCTGGGCCGCGATAGCCCGCGGCCACGAGGTCGTCCACCTGGAACGCGAACGCGAGGCGCGTGGCGCGACGGTCCGCAACTTCGGCCTGGTCTGGGTGTCGGGCCGCTCGGCGGGGGAACTGGAACTCACGCTGCGCTCGCGCGAGCTGTGGGAGGAGATCGGCGGCCGGGTCGCGGGCGTCGGCTTCCGGCCCGCCGGGTCGATCACCCTGGTCCGTACCCCGGCGGAGCTGGCCGTCGCCGAGGCCGCCGCCTCGGGACCGACCGCGGCCGCTCGCGGTTTCGCCCTGCTCGAACCCGAGCAGGTGCTCGCCCTGAATCCAGCATTGCGCGGCAAATACCTTGCCGGGCTGCACTGTTCGACCGACGCGGCGGTGGAGTCGCGTCAGGCGCTCCCGGCCCTGCGCGCCCACATGGCGGCAAGCGGTCGCTATACCTTCCACGAGTCGACCGAGGCGCGCTCGATCACCGACACCGGCGCGGGTGCGGTGGTGCTCGACGACCGGGGCCGCAGGTACGAGGCCGACCTGGTCGTGCACTGCCCGGGCGCCGCGCATTCCGGGCTCACCAGGGAACTGGCCGGTGAGCTGCCGGTGCGCCGGGTGCGGTTGCAGATGATGCAGACCGAACCACTCGGCGAGGAACTCACCACGGCGATCGCCGACGGCGACAGCTTCCGCTACTACCCGGGTTTCGCTGGCCCGCAGGTGGATTCGCTCACAGCCGAGCAGTCCCAGACCGCCACTGCCGCCGAGCACAAGATGCAGTTGCTGTGTGTGCAGCGGTTGCACGGCGGGCTGACCATCGGCGACACCCACGAGTACACCGAACCGTTCGCCTTCGACGTCGACGAGGCACCCTACGAGCACCTGACCGAGGTGACCGAGGAACTGCTCGGACGCCGACTGCCACGGGTGGTGCGCCGCTGGGCGGGTGTCTACAGCCAGAGCGTCGATCCGGACGCCATCGTCACCCGGGCCCGCGCCGACACCAACGTCTGGGTGGTCACCGGCCCCGGCGGGCGCGGAATGACGCTCGGCCCCGCGATCGGCGAACAGACCGCCGACCAGATCGGACTGTGAGGAACACGATGTCGGACAACAGGATTCAACTGGCCGTGCTCGACATGGCCGGTACCACCGTCGCCGACGGCGGGCTGGTGCTGCGCGCCTTCGAGGAGGCCGCCACAGCGGTGGGTATCGAGGTGGCAGGCCCGCGTCGCGAGCAGGCCCGCCGCTACGTGCTCGACACCATGGGGCAGTCCAAGATCGAGGTCTTCCGCGCGCTGCTCGGCGACGAGGCCGCCGCCCAGGCCGGTAACCGCGCCTTCGAGGCCGCCTACGACGCCCTCGTCGACGAGGCTGATATCGCGCCGATTCCCGGTGCGGTGGAGGCGATCACGGCCCTGCGTGACGCGGGCGTGCGGGTGGCGCTGACCACCGGGTTCAGCCGCGTCACCCAGGACAAGCTGCTGGCCGCCCTCGGCTGGACCGACCTCGCCGACCTCACCCTCGCCCCGTCCGACGCGGGCCGTGGTCGCCCCTACCCGGACATGGTCCTCACCGCGGCGCTGCGGCTGCGGGTCGACGCGGTCGACCGGATCGCCGTCCTCGGTGACACGACCAGCGATATCGCCACCGGTCTCGCGGCCGGGGCAGGCGTCGTCGCGGGCACCCTGACCGGCGCGCACACCGCGGCCCAGCTGCGCGAGGCGGGCGCCACCCACATCGTCGACTCCGTCGTCGACTTCCCCGCCTTGCTCCTGCCCTGAACTTCCGTCGCGGCGACCGCCGCGGCGCATGCACCTCCGTGAAACGAAAGTTGCTGTCATCGTGCGTACTTCCCTCACCAGACGTGGCCTCGCGCGCACCGCGTTGCTGCTGGCCGGTGCCACCGCCGTCGCGTTCTCCTCGGCGTGTGGCGGCACCGGAACCGAATCGGCCGACGGCCGCACCATCACCGTGTACTCCGCCGACGGCGTCGGTGGCTGGTACAAGAACCGCTTCGCCGAGTTCACCGAGCAGACCGGGATAGCGGTGAATCTGGTCGAGGCCGGATCCGGCGAGGTGGTCAACCGGGTCGACAAGGAACAGTCCAATCCGCAGGCCGACCTCGTCGTCACCCTGCCGCCGTTCATCCAGAAGGCCGAACAGTCGGGTCTGCTGCAGCCGAGCGGCATCGATACCGCCGCCATCCCGGCCGCCGACAAGGATCCCGACGGCAACTACGTGACGATGGCCAACAACTTCCTGTGCTTCATCGCCAACCCGTCGGTCGACGCCACCGCGCTCACCTGGGACGACCTGCTGAAACCGGAGTTCAGGGGCAAGCTGCAGTATTCGACGCCCGGCCAGGCCGGTGACGGTACCGCCGTGCTCGTGTTGCTGCAGCAGTTGCGCGGCAAGCAGGGCGCGCTGGACTACCTGGCCGCGTTGCAGGCCAACAATGTCGGCCCGTCGTCGTCGACCGGCAAGCTGCAGGCCAAGGTCGACAAGGGCGAGCTGCTCATCGCCAACGGTGACGTGCAGATGAACCTGACCACGGTGAAGGAGAAGGGTTCGGCGTTCAACGTCTTCTTCCCCGCCGCCGACGGCAAGAAGTCCACCGTCGCGGTGCCGTACATGATGGGTCTGGCCAAGGGCGCCCCGCACAAGGACGACGCCACCGAGCTGATGCGGTTCCTGCTGTCGCCCGAGGCCCAGGCCGAGCTCGGGCCCGAGGCGTTCGCGGTGTCGCCGCGCACCGACGTCGCCGCTCCGGCCGAAGGTGGCCCCGCCGCGACCATGCGCGGCGTCGAGGTGCTTCCGGTCGACTGGACCAAGGTGCTCACCGAGCTGGATGCCGACCTCGCGGCATACCAGAAGGCAACCGGCAGCTGAAACCCCTGTACAAGGAGTCGACAATGTCCGATGAGGACGTCCGCACGGGGTCCCTCGTTTCCGTGACGACCGAGACGACCGAACCCGCGATCGTGTTCGACCGGGTAGGTGTCAGCTACGGCCGGGGCCGCAAAGCCGCTGTCGCGCTGGCCGAGTTCAACCTGCGCGTCGCCGTCGGCGAGACGGTGGCGCTGCTCGGCCCGAGCGGGTCGGGCAAGTCGACCGCGCTCAAGGCGCTGGCCGGATTCGTCCGTCCCACCTCGGGTTCGGTCCGTCTGGCCGGGCGCGACGTCACCGCGTTGTCGCCCGTCGAGCGGGGGATCGGTGTGGTCGTGCAGTCCTATGCGCTGTTCCCGCACATGAACGTGCACAGCAATGTGGCGTTCGGGCTGAAAGCGCAGCGGGTGCCGCGTGCCGAGATCGGGCCGCGTGTCACCGAGGCCTTGGACATGGTCGGCATGGGTGGCTACGCGCGGCGCCTGCCGAGGGAACTGTCGGGTGGTCAGCAGCAGCGGGTGGCGATCGCCCGTGCGCTGGCCATCCGGCCCAAGGTGCTGCTGCTCGACGAACCGCTCGCCGCGCTCGACGCGCAACTGCGCCACTCGATGCTCGGCGAACTGCAGGAGTTGCGTAAGGCCTTGCCCGACACGGCGATGCTGTACGTCACTCACGATCAGGCTGAGGCGCTCGCCTTGGCCGACCGGATCGCGGTGATGCGTGATGCCCGCCTCGTCGACATCGACACCGCCGAAAACCTCTGGCAGCGACCGCCGTCCGATTTCACCGCCGGGTTCCTCGGCGGGGCGAACCTGGTGCCGTGCACGGTGAAGCACGTCACCGGGACGGCGGCGTTGGTCACCGCGGGTACCTCCACGCTGCGTGCCCAGGCGCCGGTACCCGGTGTCGGGCAGGACGAGTGGAAGCCCGACGACGACGCGCTGCTGTGCGTGCGCCCGCACACCATCGCCCTCGGCAAGACCTCGGCTCGCGACGCGTTGCGCGCCACGGTGCGTAGCGCGGTGTGGCGAGGTGCGTCGACTCGCGTGGAGCTCGATGTCGACGGATTGCCTGCTGTGCTGGCCGCCGACGTGCCCGGACATTGCACCGCAGCGGTGGGTTCGGTGGTCGGTGTTGTCCTGCCCGATCCTGCCGGTGTCCTGATCGCGAACACGATCGGGATGGGTACTCCCGGTTCGGGAGCGACATCATGATCTCGACTGCATTCGGCGCGGGAATCCGGTCGGCACCACGTATTCCGGCGGCGAAGGTGTTCGGCGATCAGTATCTGTCCTGCGACGGTGAGGTACAGCGATGAGTACACCGGTCCTCGACCCGCCTGTGCTCGCGAAGCCGGAATCCGGTGGCGCGCGGCGCTCGTGGATGCCTGTCCTCTGGGCACTGCCGCCCGTGCTCATCGTGCTCGGCATCGCCGGATACCCGATTCTTCGGGTCCTCACGGAGTCGACGCGCACACCGACTGGACGCGGGACCGACGTGTGGTCGTCGGTTCTCGGCTCGGCGTCGTTCCGGGAAGCGTTGTGGCGCACCATTTCCATCGCCGTGTGCTCGACGCTCGGCTGTCTGGTGCTCGGTACGTTCCTCGCGATCGTGCTCGCGTTCGTGCCGTTTCCCGGTTCAGGGGTGGTCGGCAGGCTGATCGACACCGTCCTCACCCTCCCGTCGTTCCTCATCACCCTGGCCTTCACCTTCCTCTACGGCACAGCGGGCGCGGTGAACGCGTTGATCGCCGAATTGACCGGGGCGACAACACCGGTCATCGACTTCCTCACCACGCCACTCGGTGTGATCCTCGCGGAGATCACCTTCTTCACACCGTTCGTGGTGCGACCCGTTCTCGCCGCGTTCGCGCAACTGCCCCGCGAACAGCTCGATGTGGCGGCCAGCCTCGGCGCCTCACCGTGGCGAGTGCTGCGACAGGTGGTGCTGCCCGAAGCGTGGCCCGCGCTCGCGGCGGGCGGCAGCCTCGTCTTGCTGTTGACGCTCAACGAGTTCGGCATCGTGCTGTTCACCGGCGCCAAGGGTGTGATCACCCTGCCCGCTCTGATCTATACACGCGGCATCGTCGCCTTCGACCTGCCGGGAGCGGCGGTCCTCGCCACCGTGCAGGTGGTGCTCTCGCTCACCCTGTACCTCACCTACCGGCTCGTGTTCGCCCGGTTCATCGCCCGTCCGAAGGAGGACTGATCGTGCTCGTCTGGACCTCCCGTGGAAAAGTGCTGGTACTCACGGTCTTCGGGCTGGTTGTGGCGGTGGTCTTCGTGGCCCCCCTCGCGACGGTCGTGCTCGCCGCGCTCGCGGGCAGCTGGACCGGCCCGCTGCCGTCGGACCTCGGCTTCGCCAATCTCGGCACCGCGCTGAGCGGCGAACAGGCCGCGAGTCTGTCGGTGAGTCTGCAGACCGCGCTGCTCGCGGGCGCTGTCGCGCTGCTCGTCGGCACCTGGGCCGCCCTCGCCGCCCGTGAAGCCCCCGTCTGGTTACGCCGCGTCACCGACGCCGTCTTCCACCTGCCGGTCGCCGTGCCCTCGGTGGCCATCGGCCTCGGTGTCCTCATCGCCTTCAACCAACGCCCCCTGCTGCTGGGCGGCACCAAGTGGATCGTCATCCTGGCCCACACCGTCCTGGTCCTCGCCTACGCCTTCAGCGCCATCTCCGCTGCCCTCGACCGCCTCGACCCCGCCTACCGTCAAGCCGCCGAATCCCTGGGCGCGGGCCCGATCCGCGTCCTGACCCAGATCACCCTGCCGCTGCTGCTGCCCGCGCTCGGTGCGGCAGCGGGCCTCTCGATCGCCCTCTCCATGGGCGAACTCGGCGCCACGATCATGGTGTACCCCGCCACCTGGAAGACGTTGCCCGTCAGCATCTTCGCCCAGACCGACCGAGGGGAGGTCTTCGACGCGGCCGCCGCCACAACGATCCTCGTCACGGTGACCCTCGTCGTCCTCGTGGTCCTCGGCCGGTTGCGCGGCCGCGCCGCACTCCGCTGAACTGCGGCTAGAGGAGCGCCGCGGCGTCGACCGAGGTCAGGCCGCCGTCGACGCGTAGGTCGTGGCCGTTGATGTAGGCGGCCTCGGCGGAGGCGAGGAAGGCGACGGCGGCGGCCACATCGTCCGGGGTGCCGATGCGACCGGCGGGGGAGAGGGCCGCGACTCCGGCCTGTGCGGCCTCGGAGAGTTCGGCGCGGAAGGCGGGTGTGTCGATGTAGCCGGGGCTCACCGAATTGACCCTGATCCGGCGGGGCGCCAATTCGGCGGCGAGCGTGCGCGTCAGATTGTGCACGGCCGCCTTGCTCGCCGAATACAACGCCGCCCCCGGCACACCCCGATGCAGGCCGAACGACGCGTTGATGACGATGGCGCCGTGGTCGACCAACACCGGCAACGCCTGCTGGATCGTGAAGAACGCTCCCTTGAAGTTGCTGTCGATCACCTGCCCGAACAGGTCGTCGCTCACCTGCTCGATCGGTTGGAACGACCCGATCCCCGCGTTGGCGAACACCACATCGAGCCGTCCGAACCGCTCACGGATCGTCCGCATCACGACAGCCAGGTCACCGAGATCGGCCATGTCACCGGCCACCCCGGTCGCCCCGTCTCCCAAGGCTTCCACTGCCGCCTCCAGGCGCCCCTTGTCCCGGCCGGTCACCACGACCTGCCCACCCTCCTCGATCAACCGCCGCGCCGCAGCCAACCCCATCCCGCTGCTACCCCCGGTGACCAGAGCGATCTTCCCGTCGAATCGAAAGCTGTTGTGCGTCATGCACTCACCCTGCGCGCCCGCACGCGGAACAGACAGTGCGCGTTCATCAGGGGTGCGCCACCACCACCCTGACATCCCGCGCCGGTACCTCAGGCGGATTCGGGGAGGTGCAGCCTGATCAAGCGATGGCGGGTATCGGCGCCCGGTTTCGGGTTGTACAGCACCACGGACAAGTTCAGGTTGTCCCGTCGATCAACGAAGAAACCCGCCTGGCTGGCCGGGATCAAGGCTGCACTGGCGGAAGGGTTTTCTGCCCGGACAGCCGTCAGCCGTCTTCGGTATGCGCTTGTCCCACCATTGCGACGAGTTCCTTTGCTGTTAGGTCGTTCCCTGCGATCGTGTGACGTGACCTCACGTTGTGTGCGCTGCCGTCTGAGTCGTAGACCATGCCACCGCTCTCGCGCACGATGACCGCGCCAGCGGCGATGTCCCACGGATTGTTCGACAGAATGACGCAACCGTCTGTGCTGCCATCTGCCACACAAGCGAGATCAAAGGCAGCTGAGCCGAACATCCTGATCCTCTCGGCGCGAGCGGCCAACAGCCCCGTCAGCGAAAGCCGTGGACGGTTTCGTTGTGCCGCATTCCGCCCTACGGCATAGTCGCCGATCGAAATTATCGACTTTGATATTCGTGAGGACGTCCCGACTCGGATGCGTTGACCATTCCGATAGGCGCCCATTCCGGCTGCCGCATGGTACTCACGACGCAGCGCGGGAATTCTGATCACGCCGACCGTCGGCTCATTGTTTTCGAATAGCGCAAGCGATATACCAAAGAGGGGTAAACCGTGAATGTAATTCGACGTTCCATCTATGGGATCCAGAGCCCAACAAGGCCCTTCGTCCAGGCGGTGATGGTGGTGGTCGCCCTCTTCGCCGAGGAAAGCTATGTGCGGAGCCTCGTTAGCGAGAAACTGGCGGATATGTTCTTGTACCGCTACGTCGACATCTGTAACAAAGTCGCGGTCGCCTTTCGATGAAACCGAACCCATTGTTTTCGACTCGAGAATTGATACACCACCGGAGACTGCACGGCGTGCGATATCAAGCAGTGACTCCCTGGCTGTACTCAATTTCGGGTTCCGTTCCCTTTCTCCACATTTCCTCGAATACTGTTGCGAAGGTCTGGAAAGTTCCTTCGATTTCTCTTCTCTTGGACACGAATGTAGGCGATTCAAGCCCGCGGGCGAAGGGGAGGTATGGCTGCATCACGCATACTTCCGAGTCGATAATGCACAAATTGAAGCGTACCGGCGCATCGTAAACACGGATGTGTATCCTGCCGCCTGTTTCAACTGTCCGACTCGACTGAACTCGCTGCAACATGTGAATGTTGAGCCTCGTCAGATGTGCCAGCGCACCCGCTGCATGGCCTTCCTCATGTTCGCGTTCGGTGATATTCGACCCGTCCGGGTCAAGGAACAGGCAGCGTATCGTCGTCCCGTTCCGCATCATTCGTAACACTTCGCTGTCCGAGCATTGTTGGCAAAGGATGTTCAAGGATAGGCCGACGAGATCGATCGTTCTGGCTTCGTGGAACAGCTCTTGTGGCGGGTTGGCTTTCAGAAACTCGGCGCGTCGCGTAAAGACACTTTTGATGTCAGATATTTCAGAAATGCTGGACGCGAGTGGCGGTATCGCCATCGTTTTGTGTTGACGTAGATCGGCACCTCCCGTGTAATTCGAGAACAGCTCCTCGATGCTCCACCCGGGAAACATCTCTTGAAGAATTCGGCAGTGATGCGGGTATGGCAGGGTGGAAATGTTTCCCGACAACCACCGATAGAATTGCGCCTTCTTTGGTCCGGCGCCGATGGCGGATGAGTCGATCTTCGACGCTGCCGCGTCGTACTCGCGGTTGAATGCGGAAACTGTCTGGATGTGTCGTTGCTGAAGCAAAGCCTTGAGCACTGTCCCCACGCTATACCCCTCGTCATCCTGTGACCGTTTCGGCTGATCGTAGCGGAGATGAGCCACAGAAGAAACTAGATCATACAAGCGCGGTGCAGATTAGACAGAGCTGGCGACGACACCATACCGACCGGACCGACAAAGTTGACACCGTGTTAGCGCGAGCGGCCGAAGCCATACGACCGACGTTCCGTCTGCTAGCCAATCCGAACAACACACTGGCCGCAAGGAGGAATCGTATGCAACAGCCCACCCGTATCGGCCGCGTTGACCTTATGCCTGAATTTTTCAGGTACTTCCCGCGCCGGGGTGGACCGATGGACGATACTTTCGAAACTGAGGTCCTTGCTTTGCTTCGACCGGGCGGGATGTTGACCGCCGACACCATCGCCAACAACTTGAACGCGCCGAGGTGGCGTGTCGTACGTGTACTGCAAGCCTTGCGTGACACCGGCCGCGCCTTCGGGAATCGGCGCGGGCAGTGGCAGATTTCGCCGGGGTTGCGGCGTCCGGTGCGGCGGTCGGCCCGATGAGCGAACAGCGAGCCGCGCGATGAGTCACCTCGACCCAGATGTCCCCTGGCCGCCGTCCGTCGCCGAACTGACGCCGGTACTCGATGCCATGCGCGAAGCAGGATTCTTCACCACCAGGCACGCACTGGACGCGTTCGGCACGACCGGTGCCGTCACGGCCGAGTTGCCCGAGGAGCAGGCCGATGACTCAGATCAGCCCACCAGTGACGGACTTTACCGAAACGCCCCAATCGCGGTGCGAGTTCTACCGGCGTGTGTGTCACCTGCCCACAGTGATCGACCCACCTACCGGGCGGATCATGATGCGCGCCGGGTTGGTTGGGGCAGTGATGATGCCCGCCGAACTCGCCCAGCGGGTCAAAACTCTCCTCGATCAACGCGGTGTCGCGCCGTTGCCGATCATCGGGCACCCCCGCGCCGGAATGTGGACATTCCTCGTGCGCTCCGATATCCGCCCGGTCGGGGACGCGATCGAGGTCGCCCGGTTGTGGAAAGCCCGCGTCGTGGTGATCGGCGATGGCGATATCGCCTTGCCCTCACCGCTGCCAAACTCTCTTGTCCTGCGCACCTGGATTTCCCCGGCGATCGGCACGTTCCGGCCATCGGGGGCGGTCGTGCTCGAATGCGCCCGTGCCTGCCTACCCAGGCAGTATCCGCGATGAGCACCGGCAGTGAGTCCCCGCGACCTCAGGAACCCGACATCCACATCCGCATCGAGTTCCCCAGTGTGCGAATGGATTTCGCTGCCTGTCTGACCGCTGCTCTGGTCTTCGTCCAAGACCTCACCGCCCGCCGCAACTGCACCATCGCCGTGAAGGTCGCTCGCTGCACCGGGCTGCGGCGATTACCGAACGAACGTCTGTTCTTGCTGCCCTGACCTGCACAGCCTCGCCACCGCGCCCTCGACAGGATGAATGGCCTTCACGCCTGCCTGAATGTCAACGAGGGCCGAGTTTCGCCCATAGCGATCTAATACGCTCTGCCACAAGGAGATTCACATAAAGGCTCGGTCTGTTTCGGCCATCGTCGCGACTTCGGCCCTGATCTGCTGGGGCACCGCTGCCACCGCAATGGCAGGTACGACGTCCAGCCACGGTTGCCAGATGCACTTCCATGACGGCAAGCCGTACTTCCAGCACAACGCGGTCATCGGCGGCGGCTACGTCACCTGTAGCACGCGGCCCGAGGTGTTTCACATCTCCCTTACCGTGCAGCACCGAGCTCGGGGTGGCAGCTGGCAGGTGCGCGGCGCCGAGGCATCCGACCAGACCCCCGACCCCCGGCTCAATATCGCCACCTACGCGCCGTGCCAGCCGGGGGCATGGAGGGTCGTGGCTACGATCTCGGACAACCACGCCATCGGGTCGTACAGTGACAGTTCCACCGAGGCCATCATCAGCTGCTAGGACCGACCGTGCATCGACTGAACAATACGCGGACAAAGCTCCGGTACCTGCTGTTCGAGCGCCGTCATCACCGCAGCGACCGCAACGCCAAGGTCTTCTCACCATCGCGGGAATACGGCGGCTGGACAGTGCGCCCTGCCCGTGGATGGCGCTCGGTCAGGTGGATCACCCCGCCGCTCCACTTCACTTGTGACATTCCCGCCGACCAGCGCGAAGCCGCCGTTGACTGGGCAATGGAGAAGCTGGGGTTATAAGGGTCTGGAACGACCCCTGGACGCGACGCTGACCAGGCACCGGATAGGCAGGCCGCACCTGCTGTCACACGTCCAACGGCGACCCGACACAAGGAATGCGTAACCAACATGTGACCCCGGCCAGCATCGCGACCTGCTCGCGACGCAATCCCGGTGTCCGCCGCCGACCACTCACCGGCAGGCCGAACTCACCCGGCGCGATCCGCTCCCGTCGGGACCGCAGAAAATCCCGCAACTGTTCTCGTTCATGCCACTCCGACCATGTATCCCAACGTGATCAATCAGGCTGGTGCGGCGCCCTGGGCGGGTGGGCCGCCGCACGGACGCGTGACGGCGGTCAGGATCCGGTGTGTGGTGAGGTGAGCAGGGTTTCGGCGAGCTCTCGTGCCAACTCGGTCGCTCGCACCGGCGGTGGCTCACCGTTGTGGAAGTAGGGGCGGACCACGGCCAGTGGCATGTCGACGAGGGTGAACAGGATGCGGTCGTGGGGGAGGCCGGTCTGTTCGGCGAGTGCTGCGACGGCGGTCCGCAGGGTTTGTCTTCGTATCGCGTCGTGTTCGGCCAGCTCGGCGCGGGCCGACTCCGGCCACTCGTCCGGTGTGAAGGTCCTGGCACCGGCTTGCAACACGATGGCCTCGGCGAGGTTGTCGCGGCACCAGTCGACGATCCAGGCCGAGGCGGCAACGGCGTCCGCCGTCGACGGCGCGACACCGACGACGCGCGAATATCCCTCGAGGAAGCGACGACCGGACCGCAACCACAGCGCGGCCAGCAGAGCGGGGCGGTCCGGGAAACGGTGATAGATCGAGCCGCTCGGTGCGCCGATCGACCGCGCCACGGCGGCCATCGTCACCGCACGCGATCCCTGCGCGGCGAACAGCCGAGCCGCGGCGTCCAGGAAGCTGTCGTGATCATGCAGCGGGGGTCTTCCCATGATGTAGAGACTATGCTCTAATTTCGTTTTAGGGACATATCTCTAAAAAACAGGAGTCGAGAATGACTGCACGTAGCGTGGCGGAGAAGCTGTACACGGCGTTCGCGGAATCCGATGGTGGCGCGCTCGCGGCGTTGCTCGATCCGTCGTTCACGGCACAGGTCAGCGCGGGTATGCCGCTGGGTGTCGGCGGCGCGATCCCCGATCCGCGGACGATGCTGGTCGAGGTGTGGGGTGCCATCTTCGCCGCATACGACGCCGCGCCGTATCCCGACGAATTCGTCGAGGTGGGCGGTGGCCGGGTCATCGTGTTCGGTGCGTACCGAGGAACCAGCCGGTCGACCGGTGTCGCATTCGAGGCCGCGTTCGCCCATGACCTGACGATCGCCGACGACAAGGTCACGTCGCTGATCCAGATCACCGACACCGAACAGTGGCCGGACGCGCGGATTCGCGGATAGGACGTCGCGGCGAGGTCGAGTATCGCAGTGGTTCGGCGCGGAAGGGGGTGTCGATGTGCCCTGGCCGCACCGCCGACAGCTCAGGCGGATTCGGTGAGGCGGAGATGGGGGAGGGCGGTCAGGCGCTCGCGAGTGGACGTGCCAGGTTTCGGGTTGTAGAGCACCACAGACCAATTCGGGTTGTCGGCGACGGTGAGAGTTGTCGCGTCGAAGTACAGTTCACCGACTTCGGGATGGTGCAGGGCGTTGACGGCTTGGGCGGGGACGCCGACTTCGTGACGATCCCACAGCTGTGCGAATTCGGGCGAGACGGCGGCGAGTTCCTTTGCCACGCGGTCGAACTCGTCGTCGTGCGGGACGAGCGCCGCGTCGGCTCGGTAGGCCGCGACGACTCCGGGCGCCGCCTCGGCCCAGATCTCGGGCAGACCGCGGTAGCGGGGGCTGGTGAAGAAGGTGACGAGGCAGTTGTGTGGTTCCCCGTCGTCGCAGCCGAATACGCAACCGGCAAGAGTGTTGAGCGCCAGAATGTTCCAGTACCGGTCGCGCACTATCGCGGGCCCACGTTCCCACCCGTCGAGCAGCGCCCGGACCTCCTCGCTCACCTCCGCCCCCGAACCATTCGCGGGCGGCGGGTTGAGTCCGGCGAGCAGATACAGGTGGGCACGTTCGGGCTCGTTCATTCGCAGGACCCGCGCGACGGCATCGAGAACATCGCTGGAGACCGAAATGTCGCGTCCTTGCTCGAGCCACGTGTACCAAGACACGCCGACTCCCGCAAGCATCGCGACCTCCTCGCGGCGTAGTCCGGGCGTCCGACGCCGCCCACCCATGGGCAACCCGACCTCGCCGGGAGATATCCGCTCTCGCCTGGCCCGCAGAAACTCGCGCAATTGTCCTCGCCGCCGAACCGATGCCGCACCGATCATCACCCCAACGTAGTCAGCCGCGCTGGAGGCGAGGTAGGGCCGCAGGCGAGCGGTGTCATCCGAGGGGGCACGCACAAACGTCGTGGGGCTGTGGTCGACGGCGATGACGCCTTCGCGCTGCCCACCCCCTACGTAGGTGGTGCCGAGGTCGTGGTCGGTCCGAGCGCCCACGCTGGAATAGGCTCTCGGGTGGTGCGGGCACCGGCAGATCGACCCACTGGCGCGACAGCGCGGACCGTCGACCTTGAAGTACCGTCGCTGGAGGGGTGGGGCATGACATCGGAGAAGGGCACCGGCGGCGTCGAGGTCGAATCGTCGGACAACAGCTGGCGATTCGCCGACGGTGTACTGCAGTCGGGAACGACGCGAGCGGTTGTTCCCGACATCGATTGGTTCGAAAGCTGGACCTACGCCGAGTTTCTCGGCAGCGACCAGCTCGTGCTCGCGCTGAATACCGGTCAGCCCTACGACTGGGACGGTTCCTTCGGCAATCGACAGGGCTTTGTCATGGTGCTGCACCGTGGCCAAGACCAGCCGTGGGAGGTCGCCGCTTTCGAATGGGGCCTCGCCGCCCGGGACCACGACGAAGATTTCGTTCCCGAAGTCATTGTCTGGCATCCGCGTGGCGTACTGGCGTGGCTGTACAAAGGTGACCTCCAATGGCATGTGCGGAAGGCGCCGCCGGACGCCGTCACCCGTGGGGCGCCGTTGTACCTCGGCGACCGCGACTCAGACCTCGGCCTCACCGCCCATTCGGGGGAGCTGTACGACGTCGGTCATGCGATGACGCTGGATGAGGTCGGCCGCATCCTCACGGTGCGCGACGGCGAGAGAATCTGCCTGATCGACGTCGACGACAACCTGCGATCCACCGACGGGCATACCTGGACGCCTATCCCCGAGGGCCTGATCTCCCGGCATTGACCGCTCTCGCCGAGGATCAATCGACGATGGCCGTCGCCTCCAACTCCACCATGATGTCAGCTTCGAACAGGTAGTCCACGCCGATGAGCGATGCGGGCGGCATCGGGTTCGGCAGGCCGATCTCCGCGGCGACCGATTCCACACCGGCCATGAACGCGCCCATCTGATCCGGGGTCCATCCGGTGACGTAGAACGTCAGGCGGAGGACATCGGCGAACGACGCGCCCGCTCCGGCCAGTCCGACGGCGGTGTTGCGCAGTGCCTGGGCGACTTGCCCGGCGAGGTCACCCGGCGCGACCGGCGTGCCATCGGCCAGCCGCGCGACCTGACCGCTGATGTGCACGTGCCGCGATCCGGTGCCCACTGCCACGTGATGGTAAGGGGTGGGCTGCAGCATCCCCTCGGGGGTGAAGTGCTCGACAGTCATGGTCCGCTCCGTTCGTTGTAAGTATCGCTAAGCTACTTAGTGCACGAAGGACACTTCAACGAAACCAGGTTTCAGCATGGATACCGCCGACGAGCTCCGCATCGACACCGCCCACCGCGAGCTGCTGGATCAGGTGCTCGACAAGTGGTCGCTCAGTGTCTTGAACGAACTCTGCGAACGACCTTCCAGATTCAACGAACTGCGCCGAGCGATCCCCACGGTGACGCAGAAATCGCTCACCGCGACGCTGCGCAGACTCGAGCGCAACGGGGTGGTCGAACGCGACGTGGTCGGGACGCGTCCCGTGGCGATCGAGTACCGGATCACCCCGCTCGGCAAGACCCTGCGTCATCCGGTCGATGTCCTGCTCGCCTGGGCGGCGGACCAGATGCCCGCGATCCACCGAGCCCGGGCCGCTTACGACGAGCGGGAGGACGCCGAACTGGAGGCGCGGTGAACGTGGCGATCTAGGCCACGCCGCCGTCCCCTGTCGGTAGGCGGGCTTAGGCTGACCACGTGTCGGTGCTGCCTCTGATTTTCACCGCTGGCTGGGCCAGTGGGATCAACGCGTACGCGGTGGTGTTCCTGCTCGGCCTGTTCGGTCGGATCGGCTGGACCGACGACGTACCCGCGGGGTTGGAACGCACCGATGTGCTCGTCGCGGCGGGCGTGCTGTTCCTCATCGAAGCCGTGGCCGACAAGATCCCGTATCTCGACTCGTTCTGGGACGCGGTGCACACGGTGGTGCGACCGGCTTCCGGTGCGGTGGTGTCGGCTTTGATCGCCGGACAGGATGATTCGCTGCCGACATTGTTCGCCGCCGCCGTGGGCGGCACGACCGCGCTGGCCAGCCATATCGTCAAAGCCGGAACGCGGATGGCGATCAACACCTCACCGGAACCGGTCACCAATATCGCGATGAGTACCGCCGAGGACTTGAGCGTCGGCGGCATCATCACCCTCGCTGTGTTCTTTCCGGTGTTGGCTGCCGTTGTCGCCGCGATCTTGCTGGCGATCGGGTTGTGGGTCGTGTACTCGTGTGCCAGCCGGATCCGTCGCTACCTGCGCCGCAGAAGAGAACGGCGCCAGGCGCGGGCGGTCGACGCGCTCGAGTAGGTCACCGCAGCTGCGGTGCCACCTTCGAACCGAGCAGATCGATGGTGTGCAGCACCTTCTCCGGCGCCAGTGTGCCGACGCTGGTGTGCAGCATGAACCGGTCGAGCCTGAGTGTGTCGCGGACATCGGCGATCTTGGCGGCCACGTAGTCGGGAGTGCCGACGAACAGCGACCCGCTCTGGGAACGCAGCGCATCGAACTGCTGACGCGTCATCGGTCCCCATCCGCGCTCGCGGCCGATCACCGACATCGCCATCGCGTACGGCTCGTAGAAGTCGGCGACCGCCTGCTCGTCGGTGTCGGCGAGGTAGCCGTGCGCGTGCACCGCCACCGGCTGCTTCTCGTGACCGCCCTCGGCCAGCGCCCGGTGATACAGCTCGACCAGCGGCTTGAACCGCGCGGGCTGCCCACCGATGATGGCGATCGCCAACGGCAGGCCGAGCAGCCCGGCGCGGATCACCGATTCGGGACTGCCGCCGACCGCGATCCACACCGGCAGCGGCCGGTCGTCGGTGCGCGGGTAGACGGTGGCCTCGCGCAGCGGTGCGCGGAACCGGCCCGACCAGGTCACCGGCTCCTCCTCGCGCAGGCGAAGCAGCAGGGCCAGCTTCTCCTCGAACAGTGCGTCGTAATCGCCCAGGTCGTAACCGAACAGGGGGAACGATTCGGTGAAAGACCCACGCCCGGCCATCAATTCGGCGCGCCCGTTCGACAGGCCGTCCAGCGTCGCGAAGTCCTGATACACGCGCACCGGGTCGTCGGAGCTGAGCACTGTCACGGCGCTGGTCAGCTGGATCCGTTCGGTGCGGGCGGCCGCTGCGGCCAGTACGACGGCCGGTGCGGACGCCGCGAAATCCTGGCGATGATGCTCACCGACGCCGTACACGTCCAGTCCCGCGGCCTCGGTGGCCACGGCCTCGTCGACCACCTGACGCAGCCGCTGTGCCGCCGTCGGCGCGGGCAGATCGCCCGTGGGGTACCGCTCGGCGAAGGTGGTGAGCCCCAGTTCCATGTGAACCTCGTTTCCAGGTCGCGTGCTGTTCTCCAGCATAAACGGACCGTGGTCCGAAATGATTCCCGATATGCTGAGAGCATCATGATCGAAGACCCCGCCGACGACCTGACCGTCACCCCGCCGAAGCAGTGGGCGGTCGGCGTTCCCGCCGTGGTCAATGCCTTGAAGTACTCCCTGTCGCAGAGCACTTTGCCGCGAACCGCGCTCACCCTGCTGAATATCAATCAGCCCGACGGTTTCGACTGCCCCGGCTGCGCGTGGCCCGAACCCGCGCACCGGACGACCAACGAGTACTGCGAGAACGGCGCGCGTCACATCGCCGACGAGTCGACCACCCGCCGCGTCACCGCCGACTTCTTCCGCGCGCACCCGATCGCCGAACTCGACACGAAGTCGGACTACTGGCTCAACCAGCAGGGTCGACTCACCGAACCGATGGTCAAACGCCCGGGCGCCACCCACTACGAACCCATCGGCTGGGACGCGGCCCTCGACCTCGTCGCCACCACGCTGCACGGCCTCGACTCGCCGAACCAGGCCCTGTTCTACACCTCCGGCAGGCTCAGCAACGAGGCCGCGTTCCTGCTGCAGCTGTTCGTGCGCGCCTTCGGCACCAACAACCTGCCGGACTGCTCGAACATGTGCCACGAGTCCAGCGGGTCGGCGTTGAACGAGACGCTCGGGGTGGGCAAGGGGAGCGTGTCGCTGGACGACATCTACCAGGCCGACCTGATCTTCGTCGTCGGCCAGAACCCGGGCACCAACCATCCGCGCATGCTCTCGGCGCTCGAGCAGACCAAACGCAACGGCGGCGCGATCGTCGCGGTCAACCCGTTGCCCGAGGCCGGACTCATCCGGTTCAAGAATCCGCAGAAGGCGCGCGGTGTGCTCGGTCGCGGCACCGCCATCGCCGACCAGTTCCTCAAGATCCGTCCCGGCGGTGACCTGGCCCTGTTCCGCATGCTGAACCGGCTGCTGCTCGACGCCGAGGACGCCGCCCCCGGCACCGTGCTCGACCACGACTTCATCGCCGAGAACACCAGCGGTTTCGACGAATACGCGCGGCAGGCGCGCGAAATCAGCTGGGACACCGCGCTCGCGGCCACCGGTCTCGAACGCGCGGAGATCGAACAGGTGCATCAGCGGGTGCTGGCGAGCAAGAAGATCATCGTGTGCTGGGCGATGGGGCTCACCCAGCACAAACACGGCGTGCCGACCATCCGCGAGATCGTCGACTTCCTGTTGCTGCGCGGCAATATCGGCCGCCCCGGCGCCGGGGTGTGTCCGGTGCGCGGGCACAGCAACGTGCAGGGCGACCGCACGATGGGCATCTGGGAACGGCCACCGCGCGCGTTCCTCGATGCCCTCGGCGCCGAGTTCTCCTTCACCCCGCCCACCGAACACGGGCTGGATTCGGTCGGGTCCATCCGGGCGATGCGCGACGGCGAGGCGAAGGTATTCGTCGGTGTCGCGGGCAATTTCGTGCGCGCGACGCCCGACAGCGAGGTCACCGAGGCGGCGCTGCGCCGCTGCGCGCTCACCGTGCAGATCTCCACCAAGCTCAATCGCTCCCACACGGTGTGCGGCGACACCGCGCTCATTCTGCCGACGCTGGGCCGCAGCGATCGCGACATCCAGGCGGGCGGCGAACAGTTCGTCACTGTCGAGGACTCGATGAGCGAGGTGCACGCCTCGCGCGGCCGCCTCGACCCGGCCTCACCGCACCTGCTCAGCGAGGTGGCCATCGTCTCCCGGCTCGCGCGCCGCACGCTGGGCGCCTCGGCGATTCCCTGGGAGGAGTTCGTCGCCGATTACAGCACCATCCGCGACCGCATCGCGCGCGTGGTGCCCGGTTTCGAGGACTTCAACGACCGGGTGACCCGGCCGGGCGGGCTGCGACTGGTGAACCCGGTCAACGAGGGCGTCTTCCGCACCGCCACCGGAAAAGCGCGGTTCACCTGCAACGAGGTGACCGCACTCGACGTGCCACCGGGCTACCTGGTGCTGCAATCGCTGCGGTCCCACGACCAGTGGAACACCGTTCCCTACGGTCCCGACGACCGCTATCGCGGCATCCACCACGCGCGCCGCGTGGTGCTGGTCAACCCCGACGACCTCGCCGAACGCGGCCTGGCCGACGGCGACACGGTCGACATCGTCAGCGTGTGGCACGACGGCAGCGAACGCCGCGCGGAGAAGTTCGTCGTCGTCGCCTACCCGGCGAGCCGGGGTTCGGCGGCGGCCTACTACCCGGAGACCAATGTGCTGGTCCCGCTCGACAGCGTCGCCGACATCAGCAACACCCCGACCTCCAAGGGGATCGTCGTGCGCCTCGAACCCGTCGCGGCCGGTTCCGACGTCGGCTAAGTACACTTCCGGTATGTCCGTGCGCACCCGTCAGCCACTCGTCCCCGGCACCCAGTCGCCGCTGCGGGACGTCCCGCGTTCCATCGAGCGCCCCGAATACGTGTGGAAACCGACGGTCAACGAGGGCAAAGAGCCCTGGGTGCAGACGGCCGAGACCATCGAGAAGATGCGCGTCGCGGGCAAGATCGCCGCGCAGGCGCTCGAGGAAGCGGGCAAGGCGGTGGCACCCGGTGTCACCACCGACGAACTCGACCGCATCGCCCACGAATACATGTGCGACCACGGCGCCTACCCCTCGACCCTCGGATACAAGGGGTTCCCCAAGTCGTGCTGCACCTCGCTCAACGAGGTGATCTGCCACGGCATCCCCGACTCCACCGTCATCGAGGACGGCGACATCGTCAACATCGACGTCACCGCCTACATCCACGGCGTGCACGGCGACACCAACAAGACCTTCCTCGCCGGTGACGTCGACGAGGAGGTGCGCCTGCTGGTCGAGCGCACCGAGGAGGCGACCAACCGGGCGATCAAGGCGGTCAAGCCGGGGCGCGCGCTCAATGTCATCGGCCGCGTCATCGAGGCCTACGCCAACCGCTTCGGCTACGGCGTGGTGCGTGACTTCACCGGCCACGGTGTCGGCCCCACCTTCCACAGCGGCCTGGTGATCCTGCACTACGACCAGCCGAACATCGACTCGGTCATCGAGCCGGGCATGACCTTCACCATCGAGCCGATGATCAACCTCGGCGGCATCGACTACGACATCTGGGACGACGGCTGGACCGTGGTCACCAAGGACCGCAAGTGGACCGCGCAGTTCGAGCACACCCTCGTGGTCACCGAGACGGGCGCGGAAATCCTCACCCTGCCGTGAGCGGTGCGCTGCGCGGGGCGCTGCTGATCGCCGGAACCACCTCCGACGCGGGCAAAAGTGTTGTGGTGGCGGGTATCTGCCGGATGCTGGCGCGGCGCGGGGTGCGGGTCGCGCCGTTCAAGGCGCAGAACATGTCCAACAATTCCGTCGTCACGCTCGACGGTGGGGAGATCGGGCGCGCGCAGGCGTTGCAGGCGCGCGCCTGTGGCCTCGAGCCGAGCGTGCGGTTCAACCCGGTGTTGTTGAAGCCGGGCAGTGACCGCCGATCGCAGCTGGTGGTGCGCGGCAAGGCGATCGGAACTGTCGGTGCGCGTGACTATTTCACCCGTCGTCAGCAGTTACGGGAAGTGGTCGCCGACGAACTCGCCTCGCTGCGTGCCGAATTCGACGTGGTGATCTGCGAGGGTGCCGGGTCACCCGCCGAGATCAACCTGCGCGCGACCGATCTGGCGAACATGGGTCTGGCGCGCGCGGCGGATCTTCCGGTTCTCCTGGTCGGCGATATCGATCGCGGTGGGGTGTTGGCCCATCTGTTCGGGACCGTCGCCGTCCTGGAACCCGAAGACCAGCAACTGATCTCGGGATTCATCGTCAACAAATTCCGTGGCGACGTCTCCCTGCTGCAACCCGGCATCGACCAGCTCACCGGCCTCACCGGCCGCCCCACCCTCGGTGTCCTCCCGTTCGCCGACGACCTCTGGCTCGACGCCGAGGACTCCCTCGGCACCGTCGCGGGCACCCCCGTCGGCCGTCCCGCCCCACCGCACGGCACCGACTGGCTCACCGTCGCCGCCATCCGCCTACCCCGCATCTCCAACTCCACCGACATCGAAGCCCTCGCCTGCGAACCCGGCGTCTCGGTCCACTGGGCCGACAGCCCCCACCAACTCACCAGCGCCGACCTGGTGGTCGTCCCCGGTTCCAAATCCACCATCTCCGACCTGGAATGGTTGCGTGCCAAGGGATTGGGCGAGGCTCTGTGCACTCGCGCCGCGGCGGGCCGCCCCATCCTCGGCATCTGCGGCGGCTACCAGATGCTCGGCCGCCGCATCGTCGACGGCGTCGAACACGTCGACACCGAGCACGGCTCGCTACCGACCGTGGTCGACGGACTCGGCCTACTCGACCTCGACATCGAATTCGCCGACCCGAAGATCGCCCAGCAGGTGACCGGCGCGGCGGGAGAGCACGCGGTGCACGGCTACGAGATCCATCACGGCCGGGTGCACCGCACCGGCGACCCGGCCTGGCTCACCATCGCGGGCGCGCCGGAAGGCAGTGCCCAGGAAGCGATCTGGGGGACTCACGTCCACGGTGTCCTCGAATCCGACGAGTTCCGTCGCGGCTGGCTCACTGAGGTCGCGCACCGAGCGGGGCGCCCCGAATTCGTCGTCGCCCCCGCCACCTCGGTCGCGTCCGTGCGCGAAGCCCAGCTCGACCTCCTCGCCGATCTGATCGAGAAGAATCTCGACCTCGCCGCCCTGGAGACGCTGATCCGGGAAGGTTCCTCCGGTGGTGCTGTTATTCGGACCGCGACGATCGGCTCGAATTGAATCAACGGTGAATCGCACACTCGACGGGGACTACGGATCGACGAGGGGCAATCGCCAGATCCTCGCCCCTTCCTCAGTGAGATTCGTGTGCTCGTTGACCCGTATGAGCAGATCGCCATCCTCGGGCAGGCGCTCGCGATATGCCCAGCCACCCTTGTTGCTCACCCTCCGTTCCGGTGGTAAGTCGGGGTCGAACTCGACTACGAACCCCTCGCGTAGCCTCCCGTAGAAGCCGCGCAGGCGGTCGAGCTTGTATTCGGCCATCCCGTTCCCGCCCGTAGCGACGAATTCCCCATGGTTGCGCAGCCGTTGGTAGGGTGCGGCCTGACTGAAGACAACAGGGCATTTCCAAGGGAAATGCTCTCGGAGCAGTTTCTCGGTCGGGGTGAGCCGCCCCCCGTACGTGTGCTTGATCCACGACACGTACTGTCGCGTCACGTTGAACTGCCTGGCGATTTCGGACTGTGAAAGCCCTTTGTTCTTCAAGGCCTCCACGATTGCCAAGGACAGTTTCTGTTCGTTCTCTTCGTCGTGCACAGCTTCTCCGGCTCAGTGGTTCCCGATGTCGAGCCAGCACATTGTTCCAGACAGTACGAATGCTGGAATTACCAGTGCAACCGGAGTCGGTTCTTCGGGCCGATCCCTTTCGATTGTCGATCGTATGACCAGGGACGTGCTGCGTGCGTCGACCTGCTCGGGCTGTGCCGCAGGTCGCGACGTGTTCGCGGTGTGGGTCCGCTCTCGTCCTCACCGGCTGGGCCGCTGCCTTGTGACAGGTTCGGCAATTTCCGGGTTCCGGGCAGTGAAAGCCCAGTACACGGGGTCGGCGCGGGCGGGGCGTCGCCGTCGAACGGCGGGTGGTGTTCAGGGTGGGCGTGTACCGTAAACCGGCATGAAATCTCGGCAGATCACGGTCGGTGACCGGGCCTGGACAGTGCGGGTCGACGGGCCCTCCTCGCGGCACAATGTGCTGCTGCTTCCCGATGTGGACGACCCTGCTGACGTGTTCGACAAGGTGTGCGCGCGGCTGCACGAATCCGATCTGCAGACCGTGGTCGTCGAGTCCGTCGAAGGGCTCGAGCCCGCGGGGGTGCACGCTATTCTCGACGAACTCGAGCTGCCCTACGTCAACGTGGCCGGTCGCGGGGCGGGCGCGGCACTCGCGTGGCGTGTGTGCGCGGGCCGGTTCGGCCGGTTCATGAGTCTCGTCGTCGCCGATCATGGTCACCCGGCCGTGCCGGGCGCCGACGGTACGGTCCCCGACGCGGCCTGCCCGCCGCTCGAACTCCCGGTGACGATGATGGTCACCAAGAGCCTCCCGCGCGCCACCGCCGATGCGTCCGGCCGCTTCGTCTACGGCGAATTCCGCGTCGTGCCGCTGGAAGTCGACAACATCGCCACCGAGGCGGGCCACGAACTCGCCACCGAGATCGTGCTGCGCACCAGCCTCTGGTGAATCGTGATCACCACGCTCCGGTGGCGTTCGGCTCTCGCGTGTTCCTGAACTGAGAGCGTGGTGATCAATCGTCGGGGTTCAGGACTTGCGATACGTGGCGAGCCAGTCGAGCCAACTGTCGGTTTCGGCGAAGGCGACAGCGCGTACGGCCTCCGAGGACAGGAAGACGTCGTGGCGGGCGCCGTCGATGGGGACGATGGTGGTGCGTTCGCCCAGGCAGCCTGCCCAGCGCTGGATCTGCTTCACGTCGAGCACGGCATCGGCCACGTCGACGGCGGAACTGTGTTGCCGGGCGAACTTGGTGACCCGCGACCGCAGGATCAGCGCGGGCACACCGATGGTGAGCCCCTGGTGCAGCCGCGCGTGACCCTGTCGGATCGCCCGCAACCAGCCGAGGCGCACCGGTTCGCCGGTCAACGGCTTCCAATCCAGGTTGTAGTCCCACTCACCGGAGCGGGTGTGGTGCAGGCTGTCGCCGTAGGCGGTGCTCACCCCCATGCCGGGGATCTGCGCGAACGCTCGGAACCGGCCGACGGCGTTGATGATGGGCGTGCCGACGGTGCGGTAATACGACGGACCCTGCAGATCGAACCAGGGACTGTTGAGTACCACCCCGGCCACGCCCGCCGCCGCGCTGCCGCCCGCGGCCTCGAGCCGGTCCAGCCACAGCGGTGTGATCAGGCCGCCGGTCGAGTGCGCCACGATCAGCACATCGTTGCCGGTCTCCTCGCGCGCGATCCGCAGCGCCTCGCTGAGTTCGGTGTCGTAGAGCGCCAGGTCGCTCACGTAGTGCGCGCTCTGCCCCTCACGCCGTGAGCGACCGCATTTACGCAGGTCGAGGGCGTAGAAGCGGTGCCCGCGCGCGGCGAAGTGCTCGGCCAGGTGTTCCTGGAAGAAGTAGTCGGTGAAGCCGTGCACGTACAGCACTGTCGGCTCGTGCGCCGCGGCGGCGGCGTCGGGCAGATAGCGCACCAGGGTGGCGACGATCTCGCCCTCGCCGTCGGGGTCGGTGCCGAGCGGCAGGGTTCGCTGCTGGTACGCCGTGCCGAGGATGTCGGTCTGCCACTGCTCGTCGGTCCGGTCGGCGATCCCGTGGGTTTCGTTCGTCACACCGGTCAATCTATCGCGGGGTCAGCGCGACGTGCAGGGTTGGTTTACATCACATTCGGCAGGTCGGGTGGTGTGAGCCGATCTGCTGAGGTGCACAATTGAGTTCAGGTGAACGACGGGTAACCTACCCCCGGCGATTCACCGCGAGTCGCATCAACACTGCCAAGCGCCCGCGCCAAGCGAACCTACCCGCCGGTGGTTAGCTGAGAAGGACAAGGAAGTCGATCTACCCGTGCCGAACGCTGCGAAGATTGAAAAGACCGATGTAGTTCTCATCGGCGCAGGCATCATGAGTGCCACGCTGGGCGCGCTGCTGCGGCAGTTGCAGCCGGACTGGACGGTTTCGGTGTTCGAGCGGCTCGACGCCGCCGCCGCCGAGAGCAGCGACCCGTGGAACAACGCGGGCACCGGGCACTCGGCACTGTGCGAGCTGAACTACAGCCCGCAGAACGCCGACGGCTCGGTCGATGTCAGCAAGGCGATCGACATCAACGAACGCTTCCAGGTCTCGCGCCAGTTCTGGGCCTCGGCGGTGGACACCGGGGTACTCGACGACCCCGCGGGCTTCATCAACCCCATTCCGCACGTCAGCTTCGTGCACGGCGCCGACAACGTCGAGTACCTGCGCAAGCGCTACGAGGCACTGGCCCCGCACCCGCTGTTCCGCGGAATGGAGTACATCGACACCCCCGACGAGTTCGCCAAGCGTCTGCCGCTGATGGCCAAGGGCCGTGACTTCTCCGACCCGATCGCCCTGAACTGGACCGACGGCGGCACCGACATCGACTTCGGCGCGCTCACCAAGCAGCTGCTGGCCTACATCGGCCGCTCCGGCGGCGAGATCGCCTTCGGCACCGAGGTCCGCGACCTGGACAAGCAGTCCGACGGTTCCTGGAACGTCACCGTGCGCAACCTGCGCACCTACCAGTCGCGCACCATCAACGCGAAGTTCGTGTTCGTCGGTGCCGGTGGTGGCGCGTTGCCGCTGCTGCAGAAGTCGGGCATCAAGGAGGCCAAGGGCTTCGGCGGCTTCCCGATCAGCGGCCAGTTCCTGCGCTCGACCAACCCCGACCTGATCGCCGCGCACGAGGCCAAGGTGTACGGCAAGGCCGCCGTCGGCGCACCGCCGATGTCGGTGCCGCACTTGGACACCCGCGTCATCAACGGCAAGAAGGGACTGCTGTTCGGCCCCTACGCGGGCTGGACCCCCAAGTTCCTCAAGGACGGCTCCAACGCCGACCTGTTCAAGTCGATCAAGCCGAACAACATCGGTTCGCTCATCGGCGTCGGCCTCACCGAGATGGGTCTCACCAAGTACCTGATCAGCGAGCTGCTGAAGTCGCAGAACGGCAAGGTCGGTGTGCTCGAGGAGTTCCTGCCGCGTGCCGATGGCCGCGACTGGGAGCTCATCACCGCCGGTCAGCGTGTGCAGGTGATCCGGCGTAAGGGCGCCGGTGGCGTGCTCGAGTTCGGCACCGCCGTCATCTCCGCCCAGGACGGCACCATCGCCGGTCTGCTCGGCGCCTCGCCCGGCGCCTCGACCTGCGTCACCGCGATGCTCGACGTGATGCAGCGGTGCTTCCCGCGTGAATACGCCGACTGGACCCCGCAGCTGCAGCAGATGATCCCCTCGCTGGGTCAGAAGCTGTCGGAGAACCAGGCCCTGTTCCAGGAAGTGTGGGACTGGACCAGCAAGACCCTCAAGCTCGACGAGGCCACCGCGACCACCCAGGAAGACGCGCTCGGCTTCGCCCAGGTGCGATAGCCCGCCGTGCCGGTCGTGCTGAAACGGTCGTGGGCGGCGGACCTCGACTCCGCCACCCTCTACCGGCTGCTGCGGTTGCGTGTCGACGTGTTCGTCGTGGAGCAGGAATGCGCCTATCCCGAACTGGACGGGCGCGACCTGCTGCCCGGCACCCGGCACCTGTGGATCGACGACGACGGTGAGATCGCGGCGACCCTGCGCCTGCTCGAAGAGCGGGACGGGTTCCGCATCGGCCGGGTGTGCGTGGCGGCGTACGCCCGCAAGCGCGGCTACACCACGCGGCTGATGCAGGCCGCGCTTGCCGAAACCGGTTCGGCGACAGTGCGATTGGACGCCCAATCGCACCTGACCGGCATGTACGCCAAGTTCGGTTTCACCGTCGACGGACCGGAATACGACGACGACGGCATCATGCACGTCCCGATGCGTCGAGGCTGACCCGCGGTCGCCGCGAGTCCGGGCGTAGATGCCATCGTCGAACGGTGGGACACCGGCCGCGCTTCACCTGGTGCCGACTCGCCCACGTGGGAGACGGCCCAAGCAGCGACGTTCTCGACAGTGCCGTCGCGTGCGTTCTCGCGGAAGATCGCGGAACACAGGACGCTGGGCGGCGGCACCCGCACGCGCGGCGGGCACAGAGCGGTCAGCCGAACTCCCCGACACTGGTGCGGCGGGTCGCCGCTGGAGTCGCGGTCAGCGGCGCACCGGGTGCCGCGCGTCGGGCAGTGACGCCCGCGAGTCAGGGGTCGACGGGGCGCGCATACAGTGGGGGGCGTGCCTGGTTTTGCTGATGTTGCCGCTGGTCCGCACACCGCTGCGCGGGGAGTGGGTGAGGCGGGGTTCCCGTTCTCCGCTGTAGTGGGGCAGGAGCGCTTGCAGCTGGCGTTGATCTTGTCGGCGGTGCACCCGGGAATCGGTGGGGTGCTCGTGCGCGGGGAGAAGGGCACCGCGAAGTCGACCGTCGTGCGCGCGCTCGCGCAGTTGCTGCCGCCGGTGGTCGACGAGACCGGCGCACGGCCAGCTCGGCTGGTGGAACTGCCCGTCGGCGCCACCGAGGACCGGGTGGTCGGCTCACTGGACCTCGAGCGGGTGCTGCGCGACGGCGAGCAGGCGTTCCGCCCCGGTCTGCTGGCCGCGGCCCATCACGGTGTGCTCTATGTCGACGAAGTGAACCTGCTGCACGACCACCTGGTCGACGTGCTGCTCGACGCCGCGGCCATGGGCCGTGTGCACGTGGAGCGCGACGGGGTGTCGCACTCGCATCCGGCGCGGTTCGTGCTCGTCGGCACCATGAATCCCGAAGAGGGAGAGCTGCGTCCGCAGCTACTCGACCGCTTCGGCCTCACCGTCGACGTGGCGGCCTCGCGTGACGTCTCGACCCGGATGGCCGTGGTCCGCCGTCGCCTCGACTACGAAGCCGACCCCGCCGCCTTCGCCGCCCGCTACGCCGACGCCGATCAGGTTGTCGCCGAACGCATTCTGACCGCGCGCGATCGGCTGCCCGGTGTGGTGCTCGACAATGGCGAGCTGCGCCGGATCGCGGCGCTGTGCGCGGCGTTCGACGTCGACGGGATGCGGGCGGATCTGGTCGTCGCCCGGACCGCGACAGCGCATGCCGCCTGGCGGGGGCGCGATCGGGTCACCGAGGACGATGTGCGGATCGCGGCGGAGTTGGCCTTGCCGCACCGGCGGCGGCGTGACCCGTTCGATGAGCCCGGGATCAGTGAAGAACAACTGGACGAGGCGATGCGAGCCGCGGCCGACGAGGTCGAGAACGCCTCAGGCGATGACGAACTCGACGACGGGTGGTCCGATTCCGACGAGCAGACCGACGATGAGCGAGCAAGCACCGAGTCGGTGGAAGACGGCCGCGGCGGGCGCGGTCCCGGCGACGCCGAGGCTCGCCTCGGGAGCGACGACGATGCGCGCCACGGTAGCCCCGACGGTGCCGACCCGGATGGCGACGGGCCGGATGACGAGGGCCCGGATGGCGGACCCGACGGCGGTGGCCCGGACGGAGGACCTGATGGTGGCGGTCCGGACGGCCGACCTGACGGTGGCGGCCCTGGCGGCAGCGGACGGAATGGCAACAGTCCAAGCGGCACCGGCTCCAACAGCGGCTCCGACGACAAGCCTCCGCGCCCGGCCGCCGAGAGACGCTCCGGCACACCGACTTCCACTTCCAAGCCCGTACCACGCTGGGAAGTTCCCGGCATCGGCGAAGGTGCTCCCGGCCGCCGCTCCCGCGCCCGGACCCGTACGGGCCGCATGGTTCGCCCGCACGCCGACACCGCCACCGGCCTGCACCTGCTCGGCACGGTGTTCGCCGCGGCACCGAAACAGGTCGAACGCGGCCGGTTCGCCGGTCCCCTCGCCTTGGCGATCGAAGACCTGCGCGGCGCGTATCGCGAAGGGCGCGAAGGCAATCTGGTCGTCTTCGTCGTCGACACCTCCGGGTCGATGGCCGCGCGTGACCGGCTCACCGCCGTCACCGGCGCCGTGGTCACCCTGCTGCGCGACGCCTACCAGCGCCGCGACAAGGTGGCCGTGATCAGCATGCGCGGCAGTGAGGCCGAACTCGTGCTGCCCCCGACCTCCTCGGTCGACATCGCCGTGCGTCGCCTGGCCGGTCTGCGTACCGGCGGCAAGACGCCCCTCGCGGTCGGTCTGTTGAAGGCCCGCGAGGTGATCACCCGCGAACACGTCCGCGATCCGCGCCGTCGGCCGATGCTGGTGTTGCTCACCGACGGCCGCGCGACCGGCGGCACCGACCCCCTTCCGCGCGCCCGCACCGCCGCCCGGCTGATCGCGGGCGAAGGCCACACCGCGATGGTCATCGACTGCGAGCGCGGCATGATCCGACTCGGCCTGGCCGCCGAGCTGGCCCGCGACCTGCACGCCCGCTACCTGCGCCTGGACGAACTCACCGGCGAATCCGTCGCCGATGTCGTCCGCGCGTCGGGTCGCGCGGCGTAAACCTGTCCGAGCCGAGCCGAGCCGAGCCGAGCCGAGCCGAGCCGAGCCGAGCCGAGCCGAGCCGAGCCGAGCCGAGCCGAGCCGAGCCTGTGCGGGCGGGTGTGTCGGCACGTCCTGATAGAAATGATGCCGAGTCGGCGCTGTGCGGTAGGTCCGGTGGCCGTGTCGTTCGAGGCCGTGAATTGACCTGTGTGAGCGGGTCGAGAAGAGGAGTTGCTGTGCCCAAGGGTGTTCCCGAGGTCGTTCCCGCCGACGGGCTGACCACGCGGCAGCGGCGCAATCAACCCGTGCTCGCCGTGCACACCGGGCCGGGCAAGGGGAAGTCGACGGCGGCGTTCGGGATGGCGCTGCGGGCCTGGAACCAGGGGTTCGACGTCGCCGTGTTCCAGTTCGTGAAGAGCGCGAAGTGGAAGGTCGGGGAGGAAGCGGCGTTCCGCACGCTCGGCACCCTGCACGAGGAGACCGGCGCGGGTGGCGCGGTGGAATGGCACAAGATGGGGGAGGGGTGGTCGTGGACCCGCAAGCACGGGACCGAGGAAGACCACGCCGCCGCCGCGCTCGCGGGTTGGCAGGAGATCGCGCGACGCCTCGCGGCCGAACAGCACCGCTTCTACGTCCTCGACGAGTTCACCTACCCGCTGAAGTGGGGCTGGGTCGATATCGACGAGGTCGTGCGGACACTCACCGATCGCCCCGGTAACCAGCATGTCGTCATCACCGGACGCGACGCACCGCAGGCCCTGATCGATGCCGCCGACCTGGTCACCGAGATGACCAAGGTGAAGCATCCGATGGACGCGGGCCGCAAGGGTCAGCGCGGCATCGAATGGTGACTGGCTCGACAGCCGTGCGGAATCCGATGGGTATCACCCCGGCGGCCGTGATGGATCGAACGGCGCGTGGCCCGTTGGTCGTGCGGGAGTGCCGACTGTGAGCGCCCCGGCGATCGTGATCGCGGCGCCCGCGTCGGGTAGTGGCAAAACGACGCTGGCCACCGGGCTCATCGGCGCGTTGCGGCGGGCTGGGCACCAGGTGGCACCGTTCAAGGTCGGCCCCGACTACATCGATCCCGGGTATCACGGGCTCGCCGCCGGGCGTCCCGGCCGGAACCTCGATCCTGTTCTGGTAGGCGAGGATCGGGTGGTCCCGCTGTACCGGCACGGTGCGCGTGGGTGCGATATCGCGGTGGTCGAGGGCGTGATGGGTCTGTTCGACGGTCGCATCGACGAGCTTCGGACGGAGGCGGTGGCCGAGGGTTCCACCGCGCAGGTGGCGAGTCTGCTCGGCGCGCCCGTCGTGCTCGTCGTCGACGCGCGCGGGCATTCGCAGAGCCTGGCGGCCCTGCTCCACGGTTTCGCCACCTTCGACTCCGCCGTCCGTCTCGGCGGCGTGATCCTCAACCGCGTCGGCAGCGAACGCCACGAACAGGTGCTGCGCTCGGCCTGTGACCGCGTGGGCATCCCGGTCCTCGGCGTGCTCCCGCGCATGGCCGAATTGGAAGTCCCCTCACGCCATCTCGGCCTCATCCCCGCCGTCGAACACGGCACCGCCGCCACCCGCGCCGTCGACGCGATGACCACTCTCGTCGCCACCCACGTCGACATCCCCGCGATCGTCGCCTTGGCAGGCGGATCGGCACGGGGTCCCGCCTGGGATCCACTGAACGAACTGGCCGCCGCCGACCGGGCCGCGCTGTCCGACGGAGCCGACTTGTCCGGCCCGACGCCGAGCTCGCGGACCGGACCCGGCGTATCGGCTGCGAATCCCGAGCCGTCGAGCAAGCTCACCGCCATCGCGGAATGGTCGGGTGGGGGGCCGGTGATCGCGATGGCCGGTGGTCCCGCGTTCACTTTCGGTTACGCGGAGCACCGCGAACTGATGCTGGCCGCCGGTGCGCGAGTCGTCGTCTTCGATCCACTGACCGACGAATTGCCCGAGGACACAGCGGGTCTGGTGCTGCCCGGTGGTTTTCCGGAGGAGCACGCCGCCCAACTCTCGGCGAATGCAGGCCTGCGCGATGCGATCGCCGACGGCGCCGCCAGGGGTCTCCCGGTCCACGCCGAATGCGCCGGTCTGCTGTATCTCACCCGCGCCCTCGACGGGCACCCGATGGCCGGTGTCATCGACGCCGACGCCGAGTTCGGCCCCCGACTCACCCTCGGCTACCGCGACGCCGTCGCCCTGCACGACTCGGTGCTGTGGCAGGCGGGCGCCCGTGTGCGCGGCCACGAATTCCACCGCACCCGCCTGATCCGCGCCGACGTCACGAGCGCGGCATGGGGCTGGCGCACAACCGGTTCCGTATCCGAAGGCGCCGTGATGCGACAGGTCCACGCCTCCTATCTGCACACCCACCCCGCTGGAAACCCTGACGCGATCCGCCGATTCGTCGATGCCGCACAGAGATTCGACCGGGCAGGCCATGGTCGCAGATAGCGGGGGCTCGCTCCGTGCCCGACGTGGCGGTCCGCTGATGGTAGGCAGTGCCGAACCGAAGGTGACCGGGCAACCCGATGACGAGGGCGCTGAACGAGCTGTCGCCGTCGGCATCGGCGTTCGTCCGGGTACCACGGCGGACCGCATCGTGAGAGCCGTCGAAGTGGTTGTCGGACAGCGTCGGATCACCTGCCTGGCGACCCTCGATACGCGCGCCGCCGAGCCCGACGTGCGGGCGGCCGCCACCATCCTCGGGGTGACGCTGCTCGGCTTCACCGCCGAACAGCTGTCCGCCGTGACTGTCGCGCACAGTTCCTCGCGCACCGCGGCGGCTGTCGGAACTCCGAGCGTCGCCGAAGCCGCCGCGCTGCTCGCCGCGAACGGCGAATCGGTCGACGCCCGAACAATTGTCGACGGAATCGTGGTGGCAATGGTATCGGCGGAACCGAATTAATTCGCTGGGCACGATCGAGCGCTGCCAGTAATGTCTGTTCCAGCAGTCGTACGGCGGGCCGGAACTGATCGGTTACCTTTCAACCAAGCGGTCGCAGGTTCGAATCCTGTCCGCCACCGCAGGTGGCGGTAGCTCAGTCCGGTAGAGCACTCGGAGCGTCCGGTCGGGACACACACGTCCGTCGTACGATTGCGACGGAGTGGAGCGGGCCGAATTCGGTCGATCATCTGGTGACCTCGTAAGTCAAGGCGGGTTCGAACCCCGCGTCGGAAAGCGATTTCCGTCTTCGGTCGAAACACCATGCCCGCTCGCTCCGCGTACCTGCCCCGTCGGGTCCGGGGCCGAAACAACGCTGCCAGGCGTTCGGAGGGGAACAATGAACATTCTGTCGCGATTCGACCGTCGCAACACACCGCAGACCGCACCGGCCGACAGCCGTCAGGTCGCCAACAATGCCGGTGGCCACGTTTTCGAGATCACCCCGCGGGCGCGAGTGCGTCGCTTCCTGACGCTCGGCACGGAATCGGGAACGTACTACGTGAGTCCCGCCGCGCTGACCGCCGACAATGCCGAGTTCCTCGTCGAGTACGCGGCCGAGCACACCGCCGACCTGGTGCGCGAGATCGTGGAGATCTCCACCGCCGGTCGCGCGCCGCGACAGAACCCGGCGCTGTTCGCCCTCGCCGCCGCGGCGTCGGTCGGCGATGTCGACGGTCGTCGGACCGCCCTCGCCGCATTGCCGCAGGTCGCGCGGACCGGCACACACCTGTTCCTGTTCGCCGGATACATCGAGCAGTTCCGCGGCTGGGGTCGCGGTCTGCGCCGGGCGGTGGCGAACTGGTACCTGGACAAGCCGGTCGACGCGCTCGCCTTCCAAGCGGTCAAGTACCGGCAGCGCGAAGGCTGGACGCATCGCGACCTGCTCCGCCTGTCGCACCCGGCGGCCACCGACGACGAACGGCGCAGGCTGTTCGACTGGATCTGCGGTCGCGTGACCGAACTCGACGGCTTGGCCGTGATCGAGGGCTTCCAGCGTGCGCAGACCGCCCCCGTCGTCCAGGTGCCCGCGCTGGTTCGTGAGTACCGGCTCGGCTGGGAGATGCTGCCCGATGCCGCGCTGAACACCCCCGAGGTGTGGGAGGCGCTGCTGGACAACGGGATTCCGCAGACAGCACTGTTGCGTCAGCTTCCGCGTCTGACCCGGCTCGGCTTGCTGGACCCGCTCGGATCGCGGACGGCCGCGATCTGCGCTCAGCTCACCGATCCGGCGCGACTGCGCGCGGCCCGGGTGCATCCGGTCTCGGTGCTGATCGCGCTGCGCACCTACGCGTCCGGGCGTTCGGCGCGCGGCTCGGGCACCTGGACACCGTCGGCGCCGGTCGTCGACGCGCTCGATTCCGCGTTCTACGCGGCGTTCGAGCTGGTCCAGCCGACCGGTCTGCGGCACCTGCTCGCGCTCGACGTGTCCGGGTCGATGATCGCGCCGATCAGTGGTCTGCCGCTGTCGGCACGGGAGGCCTCGGCCGCGCTCGCCCTCGTCACCGCCCGCACCGAACCCCGGCACCAGATCGTCGGGTTCACCAGTGCCGGTCAGGGGTGGGCGCAGTCGAACGCGCTGTCGGAGCTGACGATCTCACCGCGCCAGCGGTTGGACGACGCGGTACGCGCGGTGTCGGGTCTGCCGTTCGGCGGAACCGACTGCGCGCTGCCGATGCTGCACGCCTTGGACAAGGGCATCGAGGTCGACGTGTTCTCGATCTACACCGACAACGAAACGTGGGCGGGTTCGACGCACCCGCACCAGGCGCTGGCTCGCTACCGCCGCGAGGTGAACCCGCGCGCCAAGCTGGTGGTGGTCGGGATGACCGCGACGAACTTCAGCATCGCCGACCCCGACGACGCGGGCATGCTCGACGTCGCCGGTTTCGACGCCGCGGTGCCGTCGCTGCTGGCCGACTTCGCCACGGCCGCGTAGAAAACGGAGCCGCCGCGACCTCGTTGTCGCGGCGGCGCCTATCTTCTCGCGCGGAAGTTCCTCACCCTCAGGGGGCGACCGAGGACCAATCGGCGAAACCGGTGGGGTCGTGGCGACCCATGGAGGCGTGTTCGAACAGGCCCCAGCCCTCGGCGTCGCCGCAGCGGGCGTACCCGATGTGGTCGATCACGCCGTAGGGGACGCGGGCCCGGATACCGGGGTCGGTGAGGTCGTAGGTGCTCGACAGCGACCAGTTCTCACCCATCCAGCGACCGTGGGTCCAGTCCGGGTCTGCGCCGTACCCGCAGCCCACGTGCAGGGCGATGCCGGGACGGGATTCGATCTCGACCTCGAGGGGCTTGCCGTCGGGAGTCGTCATGTCCAACCGGACCGAGCGAGGGTGGCGGGTGCCCGGTTCGTAGACCCAGTGCATGCGCGGCCAGCCGAGCTGTTCCTTGCGGCCGTCGTTCCAGACGCGCACCGCGTTGTTGAGGGTGCGGGTGCCGTCGGGTTCCTCCTGCACGATCACCACGATGGCGAAATCGGGGAACCGCAGCGGTGCGTACAACCACCAGAAACCACCCATGCCGGTCGGCCTGCCCGCCGGGTCGGGTTCGCCGGAGGGACGGATGCCCCAGGAGCGGTCACGACTGCCGGTCCACACCGCCGGATCGACGGTGTGGTCGCGGCCGTGCACCGCGAGTGTGCCCTCCCACGAACCCAATTGGGCGAACCGCGACGCCTCGATGATCGGTCGTGTGCCCAACAGGATCAGGTGCGGTTGTTCCTGCACGGCGGGCTGCGCACCGGTCCAGGTGAGGTCGAAACCGAGGTCGTCGTGCTCGCAGACCACGCGCAGCTTGCGCAGCGGCTCGATCACCTCGATCCGGTAGCCACCGACACTCGTGTCGAGATCACGTGCGGTGAGCGCGTCGGAGAACCGTACACTGTGCTGGGTGTCGCCCTGGCGCGCGCACGCGAACGCATCGACCACACCCAGGTTCGGGTACACGCCGAAACCGGTGATGAGCATGGTGTCACCGGCCGGGTCGAAGGCGTTGAAGTAGTAGCGGTCGTAGAAGTTCCGGTCGCTGGTCGCCACCCGGGCCAGCGACAGCGGCGTCTGGTGGACGGGGTACTCGTCGAGCGGAACGGGCATGATCGCGTTCATCGTCAGTCCCATTCGTAGGTGCCGTCGAGCAGCGCTTCGAGCCCGCTGCGGTGCATGATGTAGTCGTCGCGCTCGTCGGGCACGGTGTCCTCGCCGAAGTGGATCATCCGCCGCTTGATCCGTGCCATCACGATCGCGTGGCGCAGTGCGGCGTACACGATGTAGAAGTCGAGGTCGGTGACGGTGTGACCGGTCCGCTTCTCGTACTCGGCGACCACGTCGTCGCGGCGAAGGAAATCGGCCAGGCCAGGCTGGTCGAACTTCGTCGCGATGTCTTGGAAGAACCGGTGGATGAAGATCAACCAGCCCAGATCCAGCTCGCGGGGGCCGAGGGTGGCCATCTCCCAGTCCAGCACGGCGACGGGGGCGAAACCGTCGAACAGGATGTTGCCGGGACGGGCGTCACCCCAGTTGAGCACCTCGGCGCCGGTCTCGGCGGGCCAGTGCGCCTCCAGCCAGTCGAACGCGCGCTCGATCAGCGGGATGTCGATACCGTCGTCGGCCAGCGCCCACCGGTACCAGGCGCGCTGGGCCTCGAAATGCCTGCGCAGCGCGGAACCTTCGCCGTCCAGCGCGGGGAAGCGCTCGGCCGCGTCGTCGATCGCGTGCACCTGGGCGATCACCTCGACCGTCGCGGTGGTGATGCCCCCGCGCTCGGCGGGGGTCGCGTCGAACACCCAGCCGAAGAACACGTAGGGCGGGTTGTCGGCGGCCACCTCGCCCTCGACCTTGTCCATGACGAAAAATGGTGTGCCGAACACGGATTCGTCGGTCTCGAGCCAGCGCAGGGCGGGCACCGGCACCTGCGACGCCGCCGCGACACCCGACATCACCTGGTACTGCAGCGGCAGGTCGTAGGACTGGAACACCGGGAACGAGGAGTCCTCGGGCGCCATCCGCGCGACGAACGAGCCGCTCTCGGCGACGCCGTTCACCGACCACGCGGCGTCGAACAGGACCGTGGTGCTCGACATACCGCCGGTGGCGGGCTTGCTGAGAGCGCTGATCGTCGGGGGTGCGTCGGCACCGAGCTTGTCCGAGAGCCACTGCGCGAGCCGCTCGCCGAATGCGTCGAGATCGAGCTCGGTGACGGTCAGCGACTGCTGCGCGGTGTGGTCGGTGTCCTCGGACATGTATGGAGTCCCCTGTCGGCGTGGTGAAACGTGTTCCGTACCGGCGTACCGGAAGACCGGCCGGAATGTAAGCCGGGCGTCGGTGAGCGGGATTCAGGGTTGACACCTCCAAGATCGGGGTTTCCCCCGATGCGCGCCCGCGTCGGTCTCGGTGAAGCTTGCCGGACAACCCTTTTCGAGGTGGAGGTAGGCAGTGACGGCAGTTGTCGCGGAGCACGCGGTCGAGGAACCGGCGCGCGAACTCGCGCCCGAGTGGCACCCGCTCACCCGGCTCGCGTTCCGGTTCTGCGTCGCCTACCTCGGCCTCTTCTGCCTGTGGATGGCACAGATCAGCTACGTGTTCCTCGGCGTGATCGCCTTGCGGATCCCCGAGGACGCCATCGCCTGGCAGCTGCTCACGCTGGCCCCGGTGAGCAGCTGGATCGGTGAGCACGTGTTCGGGGTGGCGGCCGAACTGACGATGAACGGCAGCGGCGACCAGGCCGCCATCTGGATCCAGTGCGGGCTGGTGCTGGTGGTCGCGGTGCTGGTCACCGTGGTGTGGTCGATTCTGGACCGGCGTCGACGTGCCTACCCTCGGGGCGCGAGCTGGTTCCTCGCCGGGCTCCGACTGGCCGTGGGCGGGCAGATGCTGTTCTACGGCTTCGCGAAACTGGTCCCCACCCAGATGCCGGAACCGGCACTGACCACCCTGCTCACCCGGGTCGGCGACCTGAGCCCGATGTCGATGCTGTGGACCCAGGTCGGTTCGGCGCCCGCCTACGAGGTGGCGCTCGGTGCGGCCGAGGTGCTCGCCGGGCTGCTGCTGTTCTGGCCGCGCACCGCGACCCTCGGCGCCATGCTCAGCGTGATCAGCATGGCCCAGGTGTTCCTGCTGAACCTCACCTTCGACGTGCCGGTGAAGATGCTGTCGGGGCATCTGCTGCTGATGAGCCTGGTGCTGCTGGCCCCGCAGGCGCGACGGTTGCTCGATGTGCTGGTGCTGCAACGTCCTTCGGAACCGATGACGCAACCGCCGCTGTTCCGGTCCGCGCGTGCCGAGCGGTGGGCCACCGTGGTCCAGGTCGCGGCGGCGGCATGGATCGTGGTCGGGTTGATCGTGTTCTCCGCCGAATCGTGGCGCGAATACGGCGGTGGCGCACCGGAACCGGAGCTGTACGGCATCTGGGAGGTGTCGGAGTTCACGATCGACCAGGCGTCCGTGCCGCCGTTGAGCACCGACCCCGTCCGCTGGCAGCGCCTCGTCGTCGACAAGGGAACCGCGGCCTATCAGCGCATGGACGACACGATCGTCCCGGTCGTGGCCACCTTCGACCCCGCGACCGCGAGCCTCACGCTCGCGACCGCGCCGAGCGCACCCGATCAGGCGCCGACACCGTACGCCACCCTCGCCGTGGACCGTGCGGCAGACGACCGGCTCACCCTGCGCGGCGACCTCGCGGGCGAGCAGGCGACGGTCGTCCTCACCCGCGTCGACCTCGACGGCTTCCCCCTGCGCGGCACCGGTTTCCGGTGGGTGCAGAACAATCCGTACGTGGGCTGAGCCGGGCCCGGTGCGGTGGGGCCCGTGTGGAGAGCTGTCCAACGGGTGGACCGATGCCCGGCGGCGGGTCGACGCGGCAACGGCCGGGTGGGTGCGGGGATCGGCGCGTCACGAACTAGGCTCGGAGATTGTGCCGAACACGTCTGACACCGCAGCGACCCAGCCCGCCGGGGACCCGAACTACCTGGTCGGGCTCGATCTGCGTGGACGCAGAGTCGTTGTCGTCGGCGGCGGCACCGTCGCCCAGCGTCGGCTCGGGCTGCTCGTGGCCGCCGGTGCGGACGTGCACGTGATCAGCCGGGCCGTGACCCCCGCCGTGGAGGGCATGGCAACGGCCGGGCAACTCACCGTCGAACTGCGCGACTATCGCGACGGTGATCTCGACGAGGCCTGGTACGCGATGGCCTGCACCGACGAACCCGAGACCAACGCGGCCGTCGTCGCCGAGGCCACCGCGAAACGGATCTTCTGCGTGCGGGCCGATATCGCCCGCGACGGCACCGCCGTCACCCCGGCGACCGCCCGTTACGACGGTCTCAGCCTCGGCGTGCTGGCCGGTGGCGCGCACCGGCGCTCGGCCGCGGTCCGCAACGGCCTGCTCGAAGCGCTGCAATCCGGTGTGGTGACCGACGATTCGGAACCGGTGACGCCCGGCGTCGCACTGGTGGGTGGTGGCCCGGGCGACCCGGACCTCATCACCGTGCGCGGTCGTCGCCTGCTCGCTCGCGCCGACCTGGTCGTCGCCGACCGGCTCGCGCCGCCGGAACTGCTCGCCGAACTCGGCCCACACGTCGAGGTGATCGACGCGGCGAAGATCCCCTACGGCCGGTCCATGGCGCAGGAGGCGATCAACCTCGCCCTCGTCGAGGGCGTGAAGGCGGGCAAATTCGTCGTGCGGCTCAAGGGTGGCGACCCGTACGTCTTCGGGCGCGGGTACGAGGAGCTAGAGGCGTGCGCCGAGGCGGGCATCCCGGTGACGGTGGTACCCGGCATCACCAGCCCCATCTCGGTACCCGGTGCCGCGGGCATCCCGGTGACCCATCGCGGGGTGACCCACGAGTTCGTGGTCGTGAGCGGGCACGTCGCTCCGGATCACCCGGACTCGCTGGTCGACTGGTCGGCGCTGGCCAAGCTGCGCGGCACCCTCGTGCTGATGATGGCCGTGGAACGCATCGACAAGTTCGCCGCCGCCCTGCTCGACGGCGGCAAGCCCGCCGACACCCCGGCCACCGTCATCCAGGAGGGCACGCTGCGCACCCAGCGGGTGGTGCGCGCCGACCTGGCCACCGTCGCCGAGCGGGTCAAGCAGGAGGGCATCCGGCCGCCCGCGATCATCGTCATCGGGCCGACGGCGGCCTTCGGCGCGGAGTCCGCCGAGCCCGCCTGAGGTCACGATCTCGGCGGATGCCGCCGACACCGTCGTTTACAGTGGTCGACTGTGCTCGAAAACCCCGCTGCCTCGAAGCAGTCCCCGGTGAAGCAGTCGGCCTTCGGGCTCGCGATCATCGTCCTCAGCGGCCTGCAGTTCATGGTCGTGCTCGACGGCACCGTCGTGATCTTCGCGCTGCCCCGGCTGCAGGACGAGCTCGGCCTGTCCAGCTCCGGCGGGGCGTGGACCGTGACCGCCTACGGCCTGACCTTCGCGGGCATGATGCTGCTGGGTGGCCGCCTCGGTGACGTCTTCGGCCGCAAACGCATGCTCATCACCGGGGTCGGCCTGTTCACCGTCGCCTCGCTGGCGTGCGGCCTCGCCCAGGGAGAGCTGGCGCTGCTGATCGCGCGCGCGTTCCAGGGCGCGGGCGCGGCGATCGCGGCACCGACGGCGTTCGCGCTGGTCGCCACCACCTTCGCGCCGGGCAAAGCGCGCAACCAGGCGGTGGCCGTCGTCGGATCGATGGCCGGGATCGGTTCGGTGAGCGGCCTGGTGATCGGTGGCCTGCTCACCGAGATGTCGTGGCGGATGATCTTCCTCATCAATGTGCCGATCGGCGCGCTGATCGTGCTCGGGGCGGTCTACACGCTCTCCGACACCGCGCACCACCGGGCACCCCTCGACGTGAAGGGCGCGGTGCTCGGGACCCTGGCCTGTGCGCTGGTCGTGTTCGGCGCCACCGAGGGACCGTCGTGGGGCTGGGACAGCCCCGTCATCCTGACCTCGCTGATCGTCGGCGTCGTGCTGCTGGTGGCCTTCGTGCTCATCGAGCGCAACGAGGCCGACCCGTTGCTGCCGTGGTCGCTGTTCGACAGCCGCGACCGCAACTCGACCTTCCTGCTGATCTTCCTCGCCGGTGCGGTGCTCGGCGCGATGACGTTCTTCGTCGCCCAGATGCTGCAGAACTCGCTCGGCTACAGCCCGCTGCACGCCGGTATCGCCTGCATCCCGTTCACCATCGGGATCGGTGTCGGTGGCGCGCTTGCCTCCAAGGCCGCGCTGCTCGTGCCCGCCCGCTGGCTGCTCGCGGCCGCCGCGCTCGTGCTGTCGGCGGCGCTGCTGTTCGGGTCCACGCTGGACCGGCACATCAGCTACGTCACCACCCTGCTGCCGCTGCTGGTCGTGATCGGCTTCGGGGTGGGCGTGGCCATGGTGCTGGCCCCGCTGTGTGTGCTCGTCGACGTGCCGCCGTCCGACATCGGCCCGCTGTCGGCGGTGGGGCAGATGTTCATGAACCTGGCCACGCCGATCGCGATCGGTCTGCTCAGCCCGATCGCGGCCTCGCGCACCCTGTCGCTCGGCGGTAGCACCGACACCAAGGTGTCGGCCATGACCGGGCCCCAGCTGGACGCGCTCACCAGCGGCTACACCACTGTTCTGCTCGTCTGCTCGGGGTTGGCGTTGCTGGCCGCCGTGGTGGCGCTGACATTGCGCTTCACGCCGAACCAGCTGGCCCAGGCCCAGCACGCCCAGGAGGAAGCCCAGCAGGGCTGAGTTCAGAGGCGCCCGGTCACCTGGTAGGGCGTGATGCGAACCGTCACCCGTTCGGCGTCCTGCGCCGAGGCCGGGTTGAATTCGGCGTAGGGCAGGCCGGTGTATTTCAGGGACAATTCGTCGGGCAGCAGGCGGTCCGGATCCGGGACGAGGGTAGCGGTGCCCCGGACGGCGGCATAGACGAACGGGCGCTCGGGCGGGTTGACCATCACCGTCACGCGCGGGTCGCGGGCGAGGTTCTTGGCCTGCTGACGGGCGACCGTCGTGGAGAACAGCAAGTCGTCGCCGTCGCGTTTGATCCAGACAACAGTCAGGTGCGGATGGCCGTCGGCGCCGAGAGTGGCGACGGTGGCATAGGCCTTCTCGTTGTCGATATAGGTGGACAACTCTTCGGACAGCGCGGTTGTTCGGGTCATGTCGGTACGAACACGGTGGTCGGGGCGGGCATTCCGGGGCGTTGCGGCAGAATGACATTCGACCATCGGTCCCGTGACGGGGTTGCCCGATGGTTGACGCGGCATGAGACTGAAGGGATGTCTGTGCTCGCGGAGAACCTGCTCGACCGGTGGATCGCCTTGGCCCCGAACGGCTCCGAAGCCATCGGGGCCGGGATCATCGGTCGCTACGCCGAACCGCATCGCCGCTACCACACGCTCACCCATCTGTCGGTGATGCTGGCCGCCGTCGACGAATTGGCCGAGGCCGCAACCGATATCGACGCGGTGCGCTACGCGGCCTTCTTCCACGACGCGATCTACGCCGTCGACCGCGCCGACAACGAGGAACGCAGCGCCGACCTGGCCCGTGACGTGCTCGAATCACTCGGCGCCGCACCCGAACTCGTCGACGAGGTGGTGCGCCTGGTGATTCTCACCCGAGGCCACAACCCGGAAGCCGGTGATGCCAACGGCGCCGTGCTCTGCGATGCCGACCTGGTGGTCCTCGGTGGGACAGCGCAGGAGTACGCCACCTACGCGGCCGCCATCCGGGACGAATACCGGCACGTTCCCGACGACCTGTTTCGGGCGGGTCGTGCCTCGGTGTTGCGCAACCTCGCCGAACAACCGCGCCTGTTCCGCACCGCGCGGGCCTACCAGCGGTACGAGGCGCCCGCCCGCGCCAACCTCGCGGCCGAGCTCATCGGCTTGTCCGGCTAGTCCTTGCGTCCGGTCAGCGCGAGCGAGGCGCCGAGCCCGATCATCACCAGCCCACCGGTGCCGCCGACGGCCGCCAGCCGACGCGGCGAGCGGGCGAACCAGGACCTGGCCGACCCGGCCGCGACGGCCCACAGCGAGTCGAAGATCAGGCCGAACAACGGGATACACAGACCGAGGATCAGCATCTGCTGTGCCACGGCGCCACGGGTGGGGTCGACGAACTGGGGCAGCAGGGCCGCGAGGAAGACGATGGTCTTCGGGTTCGCGAGGCCGACGACGAACCCGTCACGCAACGCCGCGATCGCGCGTCGGTCGCGCCCGTCGGGTTCGATCGCCAGGGCGTCGCGCAACTGGGTGCGGTGCCGGAAGGATTGAATCCCGAGGTACACAAGGTAACCCGCGCCGATGAGCTTGATCGCGGTGAACACCGTCGCCGATGCCGTCACCACCGCCCCCACACCGAACGCGACGGCGACGACCTGGAGGTACACGCCGACAGCGTTACCGACCACGTTCAGCAGCGCGGTCCGTCGACCGGCGGTCAGCGCCCGTCCGATGGTGAACAACACACTCGGACCAGGCACGAGAACGAGCAGCAACGCCAGACCGGCGAACGACGCCAGCGCACCCGAGGAGACCATGGACCTCACGCTATCCGGGCCGCGCTCAGCGCGCGAGGGCGTTGTTCGATTCGATCGCGGCGACGATGAGGTCGGCCACGCCGCGCTGCCCGGCCGGGGTCGGGTGATAGGGGAGCAGCGTCCGGTCGGCGAGGATCGGGTCGAACCAGCGCACCGACGGATCCGCGCACATCCCGAACGCACGCGACGCGGCGACGGTGTCGACGTAGAGCGCGCCGTGTGCGACGGCTTCGCGGGCGACGACCGTGTTGAGCCGTTCGAACGCGGACTGGATGTGGGCGGCGTCGGCGTCGCGCAGCCCGGCCATCGCGGGACAGCCGCGGTCGGTGAGATAGGTCGGCCAGCCGTCGACGACGATCACGGCGTTCGGGGCGCGGCGGGCGATGTCGTCCAGGGCGGCCGCGTAGGACGGGGCGATCGCGTCGATCCGCGCACCCCACTCGCTCTCGCTCGGGCAGCCGGTCAGGTGGCAGTGGCCGAGGATGTACCCGGTCATGTCGGCGTCGTTGGCGCCGATGTGCAGGGTGACCAGCCGAGTCGCGGGACCGAGCGCGTCGAATTGCGGAGCGATGTCGGGTGCCTGCCGCTGGGACAGGTGCGCGATCTCGGCCGCGCTGCAGGTGCGGTCGTCCAGGGTGAGGCCGAGGCTTCGCGCCACCAGCTTCGGGGCGTTGGCGGTCGAGCGCAGGCAACGCAGCGGCGCGGCCAGATCGAGGTCGGCGGCGCCCGTGGTGGCCGCCCCGGAATCGCCGAGCGCGACGTAGGCGGCACCGCTCGCGGGCTCGGCCAGCGCACCGGCCGGGAGCAGGGCGGATGCCGAAACGATCAGCGCGGCCAGCACGGCGCGCAACGGGTTGGTCATCGAACATCCTGACGGGGAGAGCTCTCGTGCCGCCGGTCCGGTCGGCCGAATCCAGGCTAGGGCCGCGGAGTCGCCGCTGTCATTGTGGTGCGTCCCCGCAGTCGTTGTGGTTCGTCACGACCGCGGTTGACAGGCAAGTGGCTGCTTGCCTATTGTGGCAGGGGAAGAGAGAAGGAGTGCTCGCCGTGAGCGATATCTTCACCGCCCTCGCGGACTCCACCCGTCGGGCACTGCTCGACGAACTGGCCGATCGCGATGGTCAGACCCTGTTCGAACTGTGCGGCAGGCTCGTCACGAAGTACGGCATCAGCTCGTCGAGGCAGGCGATCACCCAGCATCTCGGGGTGCTCGAGCAGGCGGGCCTGGTCCATTCGCGGCGCGTCGGCCGCTACAAATTCCACTACCGCGACTTCACCCCGCTGCGCGAACTGACGGCGCGGTGGCCCATCTCCCAGGAGGACACATGATCCGCATCGGCGTCACCAGCGTCTTCGTCGACGACCAGGACAAGGCCGAGAAGTTCTACACCGAGGTGCTCGGCTTCCAGGTGAAACACAAAGTGCCCCTCGGTGAGTACTCGTGGGTGACCGTGGTCTCGCCCGCCGATCCCGACGGCATCGAACTGCTGCTCGAGCCCGACCAGCACCCCGCCGCCAAGGCCTACAAAACGGCACTGAGCGCCGACGGCATCCCGATGATGATCTTCACCGTCGACGACATCGATGCCGAATACCGCCGCCTCAGCGACCTCGGCGTGTTCTTCACCCAGCCGCCCCAGCCGATGGGTCAGGTGACCACCGCCATCTTCGACGACACCTGCGGCAACCTCATCTCCCTGAACTCGCCCGTCGCCGAATAGCCGCCACGACAACCTCTTTCGCCGACCCCGGTGCGCGTTGCCCGGGGTCGGCGACCTCGGGGAACAATCGTGGGGCGTGGCCGGTTGACCCCGCACATGACGACACTCGGATTGATCGGTAGCGGATTCATCGGTTCCACCCTGGCCCGGCTCGCGGTCGACGCGGGTCACGACGTGGTCCTCAGCAATTCGCGCGGCCCGGAAACCCTGGCGGACCTGGTCGCCGAGCTCGGCCCACGCGCCCGCGCGGCCACCCCCGCCGAAGCGGCCGAGGCGGGCGACTATGTCGTGGTCACTGTGCCGCTGAAGGCGTATCGCGAGGTTCCGGTCGCGCCGCTGGTGGGCAAGGTGGTGTTCGACACCAACAACTACTACCCCGAGCGCGACGGCGCGTTCCCCGAACTCGACGCCGACGAGACCACCACCAGCGAACTCCTGCAGGCGCACCTGCCCGAGTCGACGGTGGTCAAGGCCTTCAACAACATCGCCTACGCCAACCTCGCCGAACTCGCCCGCCCCGCAGGCGCCGCCGACCGCTCCGCCCTGCCGATCTTCGGCGACGACGCCGACGCCAAGAAGCTGGCCACCGAGTTCATCGACAGCCTCGGCTACGACGTGGTCGACGGCGGACCGCTCACGGAAAGCCGCCGCTCCCAACGGGATACGCCGGTCTACGTGCACCCGTACGCCGCCGACAGCAACTGGCCGCCCGCCTCCAAGCCCGCGAGTGCCGACGAGGTGCGCGCGGCCCTCGCGGCGGCGCAGGGCTAACCCGTTCCCCACCGCCCCGCGGCCCGCAACCTGGCCAGCGTCGCCTGATCGGGGTGATGTTCGACCAGAAAGCGGGGCGGGAACAGGCCGGGCACGGACCGCAAGCCGACCTCGCGATCGAGAACCTCCCACGGAACCGGGAACAATGACGCGGTCGCCAGGTCGACCATGCTGACTACGTGGGCCCGCGGAAGCAGGGTGGGAACGGTGTCGGTCCACGCGGCCACCGTGTCTTCGATGCCGTTCGGGGCCCGCACATGCAGGAGTTCGGCGACATACTCGGTGCGCCGACCGGAGTCCACGTCAGCCTGCAGGCTCGGGTACTGGGCGGCATAGACGGGCGCGGCGAGCGCGGCCTCGGCCGAACGGATCGCCGCCCACGCGGGGTGGCCGAGCGGTACGGTGAACGGCACGAGTCGACCCTGTCCGTCGACCGTGTACGGAACCGGCGAGACCGGCCGCACGGCGTTGTCGAACATTTCCCGGGCGACGGCGACCAGTTCACAGACCCGCTCGGGCGAACTGGCCACCCCGGCGAGCACACCGAAACTGCCCGGCACGAAGCACAGGGGCTGTGCGCCTGCCTTGTTTCCGAGCCCGGCCAGCCAGCCCTCGACCAGCGGCAGAGAACCTGCGTAGAGATCGCCGTCGTCGTCGGAAAGGAAGTGCACACCTTCGTCGGGGTCGAAGCCCGACACGGTCTCCACCGCGAAGTCGGTCATGTTGGTACGGGCGGTCGCGAAGACGGTATGGGCATCCACACCCCACTCGACCAGATCTTCCGGACTGACCGTGCGCATCGAGGTCGGCAGATCGATCACGACGCGCTCGGTGAGACATGGCAACAGCGGCCGCCACACGATGTTCTCCCCGATGCGTTGACCCTGGACCTCCAGTGTGAGGTCACCGGCCGGTCGCAGCACCGGGCGCAGCGTCGGTGCCATCGTCGCCCAGTCGGCGACGGGTTCGGCCATCGCTGTGCTCGCTGCCAGCGCCCCGCGCAGATACTCGGCGAGTAGTTGGACCGCTTCCTCGCCGTCGAGGCCCTCGGCCAGCCGGAACGGTGTCCGCAGCCCGCACTGCTGTGGTGTGCCGTCGGCGTAGACGACGTCGACGTGGAATTCGGCAGCATCGAACTCCGCCGAGACGACCTCGGGGAACGCCCGCAGGATGTCGACCGCCCACTTGCCGAAAATCTCGTCCCGCGAAGCAGATTCGCGACGCCGGAACAAACCCCTACCGAAACCCATTGAGCACTCTCTCGATCACACGTGCCCGGTCGGACGCGACCGAACCGCGGAACGTTACCGCCCGTTGGCCCGGCGCGCATCCCGGGTCAGGTGATGATGAGAAGTTCGGTGGGGGAGGCGATTTCGGTGCGCAGTCCGGCCTTGGTCGCGACCCGGGCGACGGCGCGGATGTCGGCCGGTTCGGCGCGGGTGAGGACGAGCGCCCGGGCGAGCAGCCCTTTGTGGTGTTTGTTGAAGTGGCTGACCACGGTGCGGGAACCGTCCGGGTGTTCGGTGAGCACATTCGCGGTGATGGCGTCGGGGACCCGGCCCAGCTGCTGATAGGTGCCCGAGCGCAGATCGACGACGAGTTCACCGGCGGCTTCGGCGTAGAGGGCGTCGGGGAGAACGTCGCGCCACACGGCCGACAGCGTGGGCAGGCCGGGGAGTTTGGAGCCGCCGGAGAGGCGGTAGGCGGGAATCGGATCATCCGCGCGGACGGCGCCGAACAGGGCCGAACCGATGCCGAGTCGGGCACCGGCCTTGGCCCGCTGCGCCTTGGTGAACGACTTCGCGTCCAGCGCGTCGTAGAGCACGCCGGTGTAGCGCTCGAGCGCGGGCCGGGTGGGCGACGTGCGCAGGGCCGCGTTGCGGGCGATCTCGGCGTCGGCACCCTTGCCGAGCCCGAGCACGGACGCGGCGGTGGCCGGGTCGGCGGCCAGCTGGACCACCTCGGTCACCAGCTTGTCGCGGACCGCGCTGAGCTGCGGCATCGCCAGATCGTCGAGGTTCAACGGCGCGCCCGAACCGCCGTCGGATTTGGTTTCGGAGGGAGGCAGCAGCACCAGCACGATCGTCAACGGTAATCGCGGCCCGATCCCGGGCGGGGCGCGGGAGCGGATTCGACGCGGCCTTTCGTGGCGCAGGTGGTAATCGGCTGTCGGCCGTGTCGGACCAGGGACTACCCTGTGCATCCGTGATCACCCGCCTCTCCCGCCTGTTCCTGCGCACCCTGCGAGACGATCCCGCCGACGCCGAGGTGCCAAGCCACAAACTGCTCGTCCGCGCCGGGTACGTCCGCCGCGTGGCCCCGGGTGTGTACTCGTGGTTGCCGCTCGGTCTGCGCACCCTGCGCAAGATCGAGGACGTCGTGCGCCAGGAGATGGACGCCACCGGCGCCCAGGAGATCTCCCTGCCCGCGCTGCTGCCGCGCGAACCCTACGAGACCACCAACCGGTGGACCGAATACGGTGACGCGCTGTTCCGGCTGCAGGACCGTAAGGGCGGCGACTACCTGCTCGGCCCCACCCACGAGGAACTGTTCGCGCTCACCGTGAAGGGTGAGTACAACTCCTACAAGGATCTGCCGGTCACGCTGTACCAGATCCAGGCCAAGTACCGCGACGAGGAACGTCCCCGCGCGGGCATTCTGCGTGGCCGCGAGTTCATCATGAAGGACTCCTACTCCTTCGATCTCGACGACGACGGCCTCGCCAACAGCTACGCCACCCACCGCGCCGCCTACCAGCGCATCTTCGACCGGCTCGGCGTCGAGTACGTGATCGTGGCCGCCACCTCAGGCGCCATGGGTGGTAGCGCGTCGGAGGAATTCCTCGCCGAGAGCCCCGTGGGCGAGGACACCTACGTGCGCTGTGTGGAGTCCGGGTACGCGGCCAACGTGGAAGCCGTGGTCACGCCCGCGCCCGCGCCGCTGCCGATCGACGGCCTGCCCGCCGCCGTCGAACACCACACCCCGAACACGCCGACCATCGCCACCCTGGTCGACTGGGCCAACGAGGCGAAGGTGCTCGACCGCGCGGTCACCGCCGCCGACACGTTGAAGAACGTGATGGTGAAGCTGCGTCACCCCGACGGCAAGACCGAGATCCTCGGTATCGGCATCCCCGGCGATCGCGAGGTCGACGACAAGCGTCTCGAAGCCGCCGTGGAACCCGCCACCGTGGAACTGCTCACCGAGGCCGACTTCGCCGCCAACCCGTTCCTGGTGAAGGGCTACATCGGCCCGAAGGGCTTGCAGGCCAACGGTGTTCGCTACCTCGTCGACCCTCGCGTCGTCGACGGCACCGCCTGGATCACCGGTGCCGACGAGCAGGGCAAGCATGTGGTCGGCCTCGTCGCCGGGCGCGACTTCACCCCGGACGGCACCATCGAGGCCGCCGAGGTGCGCGACGGTGACCCCTCGCCCGACGGTGCCGGTCCGCTGGTGTCGGCGCGCGGTATCGAGATCGGCCACATCTTCCAACTCGGCCGCAAGTACACCGACGCCTTCGACGTGGACGTGCTCGGCGAGAACGGCAAACCCGTCCGCCTCACCATGGGCTCCTACGGCATCGGCATCTCCCGCATGGTCGCGGTGATCGCCGAACAGCAGCACGACGAGAAGGGCCTGCGCTGGCCCGCCGAAGTCGCCCCCTTCGACGTGCACGTGGTGATCGCGAACAAGGACGCCGCCGCCCGCGACGGCGCCGAACACGTGGTGGCCGGTCTGAACGCCGAAGGCCTCGAGGTCCTCTTCGACGACCGCACCGCCTCACCCGGGGTGAAGTTCAAGGACGCCGAACTCCTCGGCATGCCGTGGATCCTGGTGATCGGCCGCGGCTGGGCCGAGGGCAAGGTCGAACTCCGCGACCGCCGCACCGGCGAGGCCGAGGAGATCGCGGCCGAGGACGCCGTCAGCGCGGTCACCGCGAGGGTTCGCGGCTGAGCTGTTTCCCACGATCGCGCTGTCCCACCGACCCGGGGCAGCGCGATCGTCGTTTCCGGCGGGCGGGATCTTCCCGGCGCGGCGGCCGATCGCGGACCGTGCGGATCCGGTCGGACGAACTTACGCTTACGTAGGGGAAACCTGCAGGTAGACGGGGTGGCAAGGGGTGGGGCGCTGATAAGTTGACGGGTATGACGAGTTCGCCCAGCCTGTTGTTCAACCCCGCCACCTACGACCCGCAGCATTTCGATGCCGAGACTCGGCGGCTGTTGCGGGCCACCATCGAGTGGTTCGAGTCCAAGGGCAAGGCGCGGTTGCTGGCCGACGACCAGGACGCGGTGTGGGTGCAGGACTTCCTCGACTTCGTGGCGAAGGAGAAGCTGTTCGCCACCTTCCTGACCCCCGCCGCCTACGCCGACGGTGATCCGAACCGGCGCTGGGACGCCGCGCGCAACGCGGCACTGTCGGAGATCTTCGGCTTCTACGGTCTGGCCTACTGGTACGCCGAGCAGGTCACCATCCTCGGCCTCGGCCCGATCTGGCAGAGCGACAACGAGATCGCCAAGCGCAAGGCCGCCGCCGACCTCGCCGACGGTCAGGTCATGGCCTTCGCGCTGTCGGAGCGCGACCACGGCGCCGACATCTACAACACCGACCTGATCCTCACCCCGAGCGAGCCGGGCAGCGCCGACGCGGAAGCGGGAATCCTGTTCCGCGCCAACGGCGAGAAGTACTACATCGGCAACGGCAACGTCGCCTCGATGGTGTCGGTGTTCTCCCGCCGCGCCGACATCGATGGCGCCGACGGGTACGTCTGGTTCGCCGCCGACTCCCGCCACGACAACTACCAGCTGATCGACAGCGTCATCCACGGGCAGATGTACGTGAGCCACTTCCGGCTGGACAACTACCCGGTGACCGCCGCCGATGTACTCCACGAAGGGCCCGAAGGGTTCTCGGCCGCGCTCAACACGGTGAACGTGGGCAAGTTCAACCTCTGCCACGGCAGCATCGGCATGGTCGAGCACTCGTTCTTCGAGGCCATCACCCACTCCAACAACCGCATCCTCTACGGCAAGCCCGTCACCGACTTCGCCCACGTGCGCGGCAATTTCGTCGACGCCTACGCCCGCCTGATCGCGATGAAGCTGTTCAGCGACCGCGCCGTCGACTACTTCCGCAGCGCCTCCCTCGAGGACCGCCGCTACCTGCTGTTCAACCCGATGACCAAGTCCAAGGTCACCTCCGAGGGCGAGGTCGCCATGACCCTGCTGCTGGATGTGCTGGCGGCCAAGGGTTTCGAGAAGGACACCTACTTCCACGAGGCCTCGCGCTACATCAACCACCTGCCCCGGCTCGAGGGCACGGTGCACGTGAACGTGGGTCAGATCCTCAAGTTCATGCCGAACTACCTGCTCAACCCGGCCGAATACCCGGCGGTCCCCACCCGGCTCGAGGCGGGCGACGAGGAGTTCTTCTGGAAGCAGGGCCCGGCGCGCGGCGCGGGCAAGGTGCGCTTCGCCGACTGGACCCCGCCCTACGAGGCGGCCGCCGACGTGCCGAACGTGGGCCGCTTCTACGAGCAGGCCAAGGCGCTGCGGGAACTGCTGCTCACCGCCGCACCGGACGAGGCGCAGCAGAAGGACCTGGACTTCATGCTCACCGTCGGCCACCTGTTCTCCACGGTGGTCTACGGTCAGCTGATCCTCGAGCAGGCCGAACTCACCGGCCTCGATCGCGACGTGCTCGACCAGATCTTCGACTTCCAGATCCGCGACTTCAACACCCAGGCCACCGCGCTGCTGGGCAAGCCGTCGGTCACCGACGCACAGCGCGACTGGGCTGTCGGTGCCCTGTGCACGCCGGTCGCCGACGCCGCACGGTTCGACCGGGTGTGGCAGCAGGTGGAGTCCTACGACGGCGCGTACGCGATGCGTCCGTAGTGAACGGCGACGGTCCGGCCTGCTCCACGGGCGGGACCGTCGCTCTGCCACGAGGGCGGCCATCGTGGCTCCCACAGGTCGCGAAGTGCGCTCGAAGGCTGTCGCGCGTTCGGGTCGAGTGCCGCGGCGGTTCGGCAAGAGGGCTCCCGCGACGGTTCGTCGCACGCCGAGCGCGGCCGACGCGCGGGCATGGCGCTGCCGAGCGCACACGGGGCTGTGAGGCGGGCACGGCTCTCCAGGTGAACTCGGGGCTGCACGTCGGCGCGGTCGCGACGGGCTGATGTGCGGGGGCGGTATTCCAGTGCGGAAGCCCGCGTGACCCGGTCGGGCTTCCGGGCTAGGTCCGCCCCGGGAAGCTGACGGTGACCGGGTTCGTGCCGAGGATCGCCTGCCATCGGGCGCGGCGCACCGCCGCTTCGGTGAGCGCTTCGACGGCGCTCGCTCGGACCGCGGGGTCGGTGGCCTGTTCGACCACGGCGTACCATGCTGCGGCGCAATCGGATTCGACCGCTACAGCGAGGTGCGCGGCCGGGATCGGGTCGTCGACCGGGAACGGCGGGTGGTAGGCGGCGTCGGGTGCCTCGGGCGCGGAGCCACTGGCTTCGAGTAGTTCGATCGTCGCGTCCCGACGGGCGCGGTGCGCGGCACTGAACTCCGCGACCAGGCGCGACCGATCGCTGTTGGCGTAGGCGGCGATCAGGCCGTAGGAGTACACGGCCGCGTACTCGGTGTCGAGCGCGCGTTGCAGCGCGTCACGTTGACCGGTCATGACAGCAGAACTCCCGCCTCGGTGGCACAGGCCGCGCTGATCGAGGCGAGCAGCCCTGCGCGGTAACCGGATTCGGTGCGGGCCAGGGTGGCGGCGGCCTGCTGGGAGTGCAGTAGTCGCGCGCGCAACTGTTCGACGCTGATCGGTTGCCGCGCCGCGGATACGAGGTCCGCTGCGGGAACCGGCATGCCGTCGGAACCCGGCACGGTGACGACACCGGTGCGGTGCACAGGAGTGGTTCCGTCGCCGTAGACGCCGATCACCCGGTCGATCTCGGCGCGCAAGGCATCGGCGTGCGCGGTTCGCTCGGTGGCGATGGTCGTCAGCGCGGCCTGCGCCTGGGGTGCGAGCGCGATCGCGGCCGTCGCGGCGGCGGCATCGGCGCGAGCCAGAACCTCGTGTGCGGCAAGGGGATCCGGTGCGTGCACGGTGTCGTCCTCGGCGCACGACGCCAGGACGGCCACCGCTGGAACCGCGACAACACCTGCCCCGGCCGCCCGCAGCACCGTCCGCCGACGCCAGGTGCGTGGGGCGCGTCCGGCAGCCGGTGCGGGTAGGCGCTCCGTCGACTTCGCGTGCCGAGCAGCGTGCTCCGGGGATCGCGGGTGCGGTGCGGCGGCACTCCGCACCGACTTCGGGTGCGGCTCGGCGGCGTCGTTGCTCGGCGACTTCGGTGGCTGGGCCGCGTGCGCCGCCGACTTCCGGTGCGGCGCGGCGATGTCGTCGGACGGCGACGTCAGCTGCCTGGCACTCCGGGCGCCCGGCCGAATGCCCGTCGCGACGGCATGTTCGGCTGTCGCAGCGCCTGCCGAGACGGGCGCCGCCCCCACGAACTCACGCGGGAGTCCGTTGGTCGGCGGGTGGGAATCGCGGTGGTCGGGGCGCATGCCGGAAGGTCGCCCGGCGCTCGGCGGGACGGTATGGCGGTGATGCACGTGGACCATCGTGCCAGATGTCGCGGCGGCGGATCGCCAGGCGGCGACCGCGCGGGGCACGCCGACACGGACCGGTGCACACTGCCCGGTGGCTGGTCCTTTACACTCTCGTGGCGCGTTACGCTAGACCTTCGGCGTAGAAATTTCCGATCGCGTCACAACTGAACCAGGAGCCGCCCATATGCCGATGCCCACCGAGGAAAGGGTGAGCCAGCTCGTCGCTGAGCTCGTCGCACGCCGGGGTTTCGACCTCGAGGGCGTCGCGATCGCGGCCGCGGGTAAGGACGAACTGGCTCCGGTTCGGGTGAAGGTCACGGTGGACAGCGACGGGCCCGCCGACCTCGACGCGATCGCCGACCTGAGCCGCGAGATGTCCGAGTCGCTCGACGCGGCAGGTGATTTCGGCGAATCCGCCTACCTGCTCGAAGTGACCACCCCCGGCGTCGACCGGCCGCTGACCGTCGACCGGCACTGGCGCCGGGCGCAGGGTCGCAAGGTGAGGATCGCGCTGGCCGACGGCGCCGAACCCGTCGAGGGCAAGAAGAAGTTCGAAGCCCGCGTCGGTCAGCTCGCCGACGACGGCAGCGTCGCGCTCGTGCTCGGGGGTAAGAACAAGCCGCACCGGGTGCACGTGCCCCTCGCCGACATCGCCACCGCGGTCGTCCAGGTCGAATTCAACGCACCCGGCGCCGCCGAACTCGAACTCGCCGGTGGAATCGCCGCGGGCCGCCCCGTCCCGGGCGAGGAACCCGCCGACCTCGCCGCAGCAGGCCAACACAGTGACACGCCCACCGAAGGGGTTGCGGAATGAACATCGAAATCGAAGCCTTGCGCGCGATCGTCGCCGACAAGGGCATCCCGATCGAGACCGTGATCTCGGCGATCGAGTCGGCACTGCTCACCGCCTACCGGCACACCGAGGGCCACCAGCCCAACGCCTACATCGACATCAACCAGAAGACCGGTGTGGTGCGGGTGATGGCGCGCGAGCTCGACGCCGACGGCAACCTCGTCTCCGAATGGGACGACACCCCTGAGGGTTTCGGTCGCATCGCCGCCACCACCGCCCGCCAGGTGGTGCTGCAGCGGCTGCGTGACGCCGAGAACGAGAAGTCCTTCGGCGAGTTCTCCACCCACGAGGGTGACATCGTCGGCGGTGTGGTCCAGCGCGACGCCAGGGCCAACGCGCGCGGCATCGTCGTGGTGCGCATCGGCAGCGAGGCCAACGGTGCCGAGGGCCTGATCCCGCCCGCGGAGCAGGTGCCCGGGGAGACCTACGAGCACGGCGACCGCATCAAGTGTTACGTCTACGGTGTCTCGCGCGGCCCGCGCGGCCCGCAGATCCAGCTCTCGCGCACCCACCCCAACCTCGTGCGGCGGCTGTTCTCGCTGGAGGTGCCCGAGATCGCCGACGGCTCCGTCGAGATCGTCGCGGTGGCGCGCGAGTCGGGGCACCGCTCCAAGATCGCGGTCCGTTCGACCGTGCCCGGGGTGAACGCCAAGGGTGCCTGCATCGGCCCGATGGGTCAGCGCGTGCGCAACGTGATGAGCGAACTGGCGGGCGAGAAGATCGACATCATCGACTACGCCGAGGATCCGGCGACCTTCGTCGGTAATGCGCTCTCGCCGTCGAAAGTGGTTTCGGTCACTGTCGTCGATCCCGACGCCCGCGCGGCGCGGGTGATCGTTCCGGACTTCCAGCTGTCGCTCGCCATCGGCAAGGAGGGGCAGAACGCCCGCCTGGCTGCCCGCCTGACGGGCTGGCGCATCGATATCCGCAGTGATGCCGCCCCGGAAACCGACGACTCGGCACGGCCGCAGGCGCACCGTAGTTGACGCGCACACGTCGGAATACCGGCCACCGGATGACAGGTTGATAACTTCGGAAGGGGAGGGGTTCGTCGTTATGACCGGGTCACCGGTAGAGTGGGTGAAGGACCGGCCCGCGCAATCCGTTCGAACCTGTATCGGATGCCGTCAGCGCGAGCCGTCTGCCGACCTGTTGCGGATCGCGACGCAGCCAAGGGAGGCGGGCAGTACTACTGCCGCCCCCGCGGTCATCGTCCCCGACCCGCGGCGCAGACTTCCCGGACGGGGTGCCTGGTTGCACCCCGTCTCAGCTTGTCTGCGTTCCGCAGAGCGGCGCCGAGCATTCGGCAGAGCCCTACGAGTGTCCGGAAATCTGGATATCTCAGCCCTGGAGCAGTACCTCGAGAACAGGCACGAGCACTCATGAGCACACCGTGAAGCACCAACGATGAACGTCCATCGGAGATAACCCGAGGTCGTGCGGGCCCGCCTTCCCTAGGCGGCGGCCCTGCTCGACCTCTCAGTGAGGAGAGCAGTGGCAGGCAAGGCCCGCGTGCACGAGTTGGCCAAGGAACTCGGTGTCACAAGCAAGGAACTACTCGCGAAGCTCAAGGAGCAAGGCGAGTTCGTGAAGTCGGCGTCCTCGACGGTGGAAGCACCCGTCGCACGTCGTCTGCGCGAATCACTCGCGTCGAAGTCCGCTCCGGCGGGCGACGCGAAGTCGGCGGCCCGTCCGGGTCCGTCGTCGGCGGCCCGTCCGGCCGCCAAGCCCACCCCCGGTGGTCCCCGTCCGGGCCCGCGTCCGGCTCCGGCGCCCGCCGCCGCCGCGACTCCCGCTCCGGCTCCGGCTCCGGCGCCCGAGGTGAAGCCGACTCCGGCCGCCAAGCCGACGCCCGCCGCCGCGCAGAGCGCACCGGCCAAGCCCGCCAACGCGCCCGCTCCCGGCCCGCGTCCGACCCCCGGCGCTCCGCGTCCGGGCCAGTCGGGACAGGCCCCGCAGCAGCCGCGCCCCGGCGCCCCGACCCCGGGTGCTCAGGCCCCGCGTCCGGCCGGTCCCGGCCCGAAGCCCGGCCCGAAGACCCCGCGCGTCGGCAACAACCCGTTCAGCTCCGCTCCCGATCGTGAGCGTCCGGCACCGCGTCCCGCCCCGCAGGGCGGTCCTCGCCCGACGCCGGGTCAGGGCGGTCCCCGTCCGGCTCCCGGTCAGGGTGGCCCGCGTCCTGCTCCCGGCCAGGGCGGTCCTCGCCCCGGTCAGGGTCAGGGTGGTCCGCGTCCGGCCGCCGCGCAGGGCGGTGCCCCGCGTCCCGGTGGTCCGCGCCCCAACCCGGGCTCGATGCCGCCGCGTCCGAACCCCGGCGCCATGCCCGCGCGTTCCGCACGTCCCGGCCCCGCGGCCGGTGGCCGTCCGGGTCGTCCCGGCGGCGCCCCCGGTGGCGGCGCGGGCCGTCCCGGTGGTGGCGGCGGTGGCGGCTACCGAGGTGGCGGTGGCGGTGCCCCCGGCGCTCCCGGTGCCGGTGCTCCCGCGGCCGGTGGTTTCCGTGGTCGTCCCGGTGGCGGCGGCGGTCGCCCCGGTGGTCCCGGTGGCCGTGGTGGTGCCGCAGGCGCCTTCGGTCGTCCCGGTGGCGCGGTTCGCCGTGGCCGTAAGTCGAAGCGGGCGAAGCGCGCCGAGTACGAGAACATGCAGGCTCCCGCCGTCGGCGGCGTGCGTCTGCCCCGTGGCAACGGCGAGATCATCCGTCTCGCCCGTGGCGCCTCGCTGTCGGACTTCGCCGAGAAGATCGACGCGAACCCGGCCGCTCTCGTGCAGGCCCTGTTCAACCTCGGCGAGATGGTCACCGCGACCCAGTCGGTGAACGACGAGACCCTCGAGCTGCTCGGCAGCGAGATGAACTACGTCGTGCACGTGGTCAGCCCCGAGGACGAGGACCGCGAGCTCCTCGAGTCCTTCGACCTCACCTACGGCGAGGACGCGGGCACCGAGGAAGACCTCGAGCAGCGTCCGCCGGTCGTGACCGTCATGGGTCACGTCGACCACGGTAAGACCCGACTGCTGGACACGATCCGTAAGGCCAACGTCCGTGAGGGCGAGGCCGGTGGCATCACCCAGCACATCGGTGCCTACCAGGTGCTGACGAACCTCAACGACGAAGAGCGCCTGATCACCTTCATCGACACCCCGGGTCACGAGGCGTTCACCGCCATGCGTGCCCGTGGTGCGAAGGCCACCGACATCGCGATCCTCGTGGTCGCGGCCGACGACGGCGTCATGCCGCAGACGGTGGAAGCGATCAACCACGCCCAGGCGGCCGACGTGCCGATCGTGGTGGCGGTCAACAAGATCGACAAGGAAGGCGCGAACCCGGACAAGATCCGGCAGCAGCTGACCGAATACGGCCTGGTGACCGAGGAATACGGTGGCGACACCATGTTCGTCGACATCTCCGCCAAGCAGGGCACCAACATCGACGCGCTGCTCGAGGCGGTGCTGCTGACCGCGGATGCCTCGCTCGACCTGCGGGCCAACCCGGACATGGACGCCCAGGGTGTCGCCATCGAGGCGCACCTCGACCGCGGCCGTGGCCCGGTGGCCACTGTGCTCATCCAGCGCGGCACGCTCCGTGTCGGCGATTCGATCGTGGCTGGCGACGCCTACGGTCGCGTGCGCCGCATGGTCGACGAGCACGGCGAGGACGTCCACGCGGCGCTCCCGTCGCGCCCGGTGCAGGTCATCGGTTTCACCTCGGTGCCCGGCGCCGGTGACAACCTGATCGTGGTCGAAGAAGACCGCATCGCCCGTCAGATCGCCGACCGCCGCAACGCACGCAAGCGCAACGCGCTGGCCGCACGCAGCCGCAAGCGGATCAGCCTGGAAGATCTGGATGCCGCCCTGAAGGAGACTTCGGAGCTCAACCTGATCCTCAAGGGCGACAACTCCGGTACCGTCGAGGCCCTCGAAGAGGCCCTGCTCGGTATCGAGATCGACGACGAGGTGCGCCTGCGCGTCATCGACCGCGGTGTCGGTGGCGTCACCGAGACCAACGTCAACCTGGCGTCGGCCTCGAACGCGATCATCATCGGCTTCAACGTTCGTGCGGAGGGCAAGGCCACCGAGCTGGCCAACCGCGAGGGCGTCGACATCCGGTACTACTCGGTGATCTACCAGGCCATCGACGAGATCGAGAAGGCCCTCAAGGGCATGCTCAAGCCGATCTACGAAGAGGTCGAGCTGGGCCGGGCGGAGATCCGCGCGATCTTCCGTTCGTCGAAGGTCGGCAACATCGCCGGTTGCATGGTGCTGTCGGGTTCGGTCAAGCGCAACGCCAAGGCGCGCCTGATCCGCGACGGCCGGGTGATCGCCGAGACGATGACCATCTCCTCGCTCAAGCGGGAGAAGGACGACGCCACCGAGGTGCGCGAAGGTTACGAGTGCGGTATGACCGTGACCTACAACGACATCAAGGACGGCGACATCATCGAGGCCTACGAGCTGCGCGAGAAGCCGCGCGACTGATATCGCACACCGTTCCGCACGCCGCACCCGAGCATTCGGGTGCGGCGTGTGGTCGTGCGTGCAAACCATCTACCAGGAGGTGAGCACCGCTGTATATCGGTGCACTCGAATTCGATCTACTGCTCGGTGACGTGCATTCGCTCAAGGAGAAGCGGTCGGTGATCCGACCCATCCTCGCTGAGCTGCAGAAACGCTTCAGCGTGAATGCCGCCGAGGCCGGAGATCAGGACCTGCACCGCCGTGCGCTGCTCGGTGTGGCCATGGTCAGTGCGGAAACCGGACACCTCAACGAGGTGCTCGACAAATGTGAGCGGCACGTTGCCGCCCGTCCGGAGATAGAGTTGCTGGCAGTACGCCGCCGGATCTTCGGACCCGAAGACTGACAGGCGCGGCCCGGGTGTCACCACCCGGTGCCCGCCTAGGAGAGGAGTTCCCATGGTGGATCAAGCCAGGGCTCGCCGACTCGCCAAGCGGATTTCCGCGATCGTGGCCACCGCGATCGAGTACGAGATCAAGGATCCGCGGCTGCGGTTCGTCACCGTCACCGATGCCAAGGTGACCGGCGACCTGCGTGAGGCGACGATTTTCTACACGGTGATGGGCGAGACGCTCGACGCCGAACCCGATTACGCGGCGGCCGCCGCCGGTCTCGACGCGGCCAAGGGTGTGTTGCGGTCCAAGGTGGGCGCGGGGACGGGCGTGAAGTTCACGCCGATCCTGTCGTTCAGTCTGGACAAGGTGCCCGACGCGGCGCGCGAGATGGAGGCGTTGCTGGCGCGTGCTCGCGCCATCGACGACGAGGTGGCCAAGGTGGCCGCCAACGCCAAGCACGCCGGTGATGCCGACCCCTACAAGTCCGAACGCGACGACGAGGACGAGTAGGACGCCCGCGTGACCAGTGTTCGGGACGGCACCGAACTGGACGCCGCCGTCGCCTTGCTGGCGGTGGCCCGTTCGGTGACCGTCCTGTGCCACGTACAGCCCGATGCCGACACGGTCGGTAGCGGGCTGGCCTTGGCGCTGGCTCTCGACCGCCGCGGCGTGCCGGTATGCGTGTCGTTCGCCGAACCGGCCGAACTGCCCGCCTCGCTGCGTACCCTGCCCGGCGGGCAGCATCTCGTCGCGCCCGCGCGGGTTCCGCACGAGGTGGACCTGCTGGTGGTCGTCGATTGCGGCGCCCGCAGCAGACTCGGCGCGCTCGCCGACCGATTATCCGGTGCGGCAACGACTCTGGTGATCGACCATCACCGGGCCAACGACGGTTTCGGCACGGTGGATCTGATCGACGAGACGGCGGCCTCGACCACCGAGCTGGTCACCCGCCTGCTCGACGCGTGGGGCGTGCCGATCGACGCCGCCATCGCGCACTGTCTGTTCGCGGGCCTGGTCACCGACACCGGTTCGTTCCGCTGGGCCAGGCCGGGCAGCCACGCGTTGGCCGAGCGGCTGCTCGCCACCGGCATCGACGGTTCCGAAATCACCCGGTCCCTGCTCGACACCCACCCCTTCACGTGGTTACCGATGCTGTCGAAGGTGCTGTCCTCGGCGGTGGTCGTCCCCGGTGCGGCGGGTGTGGGCCTGGTGTACGCACTGGTCCGGGCCGCTGACACCCATGAGGTGGGGCCGGAGGAAGTCGAAAGCGTCATCGACGTCATCCGCACGACCGCCGAGGCGGGAATCGCCGTGGTCTTCAAGGAGGCGCGCGGGCAGAACGACCGCTGGACGGTGTCGCTGCGTTCGCGCGACTCGGCCCCCGGTGTTTCCGACGGTGTCGACGTGGCGGCGATCGCGAGCCGGTTCGGTGGCGGGGGACATCGCTTCGCGGCCGGGTATACGACCTATGGGAGCGCCGAGTCCGTGGTGCGCGCGTTGGTGGACGAGCTCTCCTGACGCACCGGTGTTGTGGTCGAACGCGTCGAGGCTGTCGATTCGTGACGGATTCAGGCGGCCAGTCGCCGCGAGGGGCGGCCGGGGTGGCCACAGGCCCTCGGTGTCTCACCGACTTGTCGGTGGTCTGTGCCAGTATCGGCGGATCGGATGCGGGTGGTGGGAGGTTGGTGTGGGGTCGATGGTGTCCGACGATGACGACGCGATGATCGAGAACGCCGGGCCCCGGCGGATTCTCGGTATCGCGGTGCCGACGCTCGGTGTGCTCGTCGCCGAGCCGCTGTATCTGCTGTTCGATATCGCGGTGGTCGGGCGCCTCGGGGCACTGGCCTTGGCCGGGCTCGCGGTCGGTGGGGTGATCCTGGGGACGGTGAGTACGCAGCTGACGTTCCTGTCCTACGGAACCACGGCGCGGGCGGCTCGACGCAACGGTGCGGGCGACCGTGCGGGGGCGGTCGAAGAAGGTGTGCAGGCGAGTTGGGTCGGGCTGGGGATCGGCGTGGTGATCGTCGCGGTGATCCAATTGTTCGCGGGCCCACTGTGTTCGGTACTCGCCGGTGGCGGGGAGATCGCCGACGAAGCGATCACCTGGGTGCGGATCGCGCTCTTTGGGGTGCCGTTGATCCTGTTGTCCATGGCGGGCAACGGGTGGATGCGTGGGGTGCAGGACGTGCGTCGACCGCTGGTGTATGTCGTTGCGGGCCTGGCGCTCTCGGCCGCCCTGTGCCCGGTTCTGGTGTACGGGTTGCTCGGTGCGCCACGAATGGAGCTGGCCGGATCGGCGGTGGCCAACCTCGTCGGCCAGTCGGTGTCGGGTGTGCTGTTCGGTTATGCCCTTCTGCGGGAACGGGTTTCGTTGCGACCGCGCCCGCAGGTGATGCGCGCCCAACTGGTTCTCGGCCGCGACCTCATCGTGCGCAGCCTGTCGTTCCAGCTGTGTTTCGTCTCGGCCGCCGCCGTCGCGGCCCGCTTCGGCGCGGCCTCGGTCGCCGCCCATCAACTGGTGCTGCAACTGTGGAATTTCCTTGCGTTGACCTTGGATTCGCTGGCTATCGCCGCACAGACACTGGTCGGTGCGGCGCTCGGCGCGGGCAACGCACGGGGTGCGAAGGGCATCGCCCGGCGCGTCACCACGTGGTCGGGGATATTCGGGCTGCTCCTCGCCGGAATCTTCGCCGTCGGTGCCGGTGTGGTGCCGTTGCTGTTCACCGACGACGCCGCGGTGCTCGACCGCACCCACGTGATCTGGTGGTTCTTCGTCGCCATGATCCCGGTCGCGGGTGTGGTCTTCGGCCTCGACGGTGTGCTCCTCGGCGCGGGCGACGCGGCCTTCCTGCGCACCGCCACCCTGGCGGCAGCCCTCGGCGGCTTCCTGCCCCTGATCTGGCTGTCACTGGTGTTCGACTGGGGCGTAGCGGGTATCTGGACGGGCTTGGTCGTGTTCATGCTCGCCCGGCTCCTCGCGGTCCTCGCCCGCGCCCGATCCGGACGCTGGGCCAAGGTCGGCGCCGAACTCCCACGCGGCGCCGCCTAGCCGCCCCGATCAGCCGAGCCGGATCGGGGCGATTCGGGCGGAATCCGGTTCGTCGGCGAAAACATGGGTAGTGCTGGTTCGTCGCCGATGGCCTACCGTCGGGTAGACGGCTTCGAGCGGATATGGGAGGCGAAACCGGAGTGCACGAGGTGATTTCGAAGGCCGGGCGGGCAATGTCAGCGGGGGTCCTCGTACTGGCTGCGGTGGTCATGGGGCTGCCCGCGACGGCGCAGGCGGCACCCGAGACACCGGGTCGGCTGGTGTCACACGCCGCTCAGCCCGCCGGGTGGGGCGAATGGTCACGGGCCTCGATCGTCGAATACAGCACCGAGGCGGTCACCGGCGGTACCACGAATTCGGCGGGGCTGCTGCTGCTTCCGGATGCGCCCGCACCGGACGGTGGTTATCCGGTGGTCGCCTGGGACCACGGCACCAGTGGGCTGGCGCCGCATTGCGGGCTCACCACGTCCAAAGCGGCTCACGAACGTCCGCTGCTGCAGTCGTTCCTCGACCGCGGCTGGGCCGTGGTCGCTCCCGACTACCTCGGACTCTCGGCGGGTGCCGACACCGTGCACCCCTATCTGCACACCCGCACGGAGGCGACCGCGACCATCGACCTGGTGCGTGCCGCGCAGGCGGCCGCGCCGGATCTGTCGCGCGCGTGGGCGGTGGTCGGCGGCTCCCAAGGTGGACACGCCGCCCTGGCCACCGGCAATCTCGCCACCGACTACGCCCCCGAACTCGACTTCCGAGGCACCGTCGCCCTGGCCCCGGAATCCCATTTCGAAGAGATCCTGTCCCGGCTCGACTCGCATGTCCCGAACCTTCCGGTCGTCGACCGGATGGTCGGCCCGTTCGCGGGGATGCTCGCCGGGCTGCGCGCCGCCCGTCCCGACCTCGACGTGAACGGGGCGCTCACCGAGCGCGGCCGCCAAGTGGTCGACGCGATCTCCACCAGTTGCGTCGGCGAATTCGATCGTGCGGCGGGCACCGCGTCGCTCGGATCGCTGCTGGCCCGACCGATCGCCGAGGGCGGCATCGGCGCGGCCCTGCGCGACTACATGGTGGTGCCGACGGTCGGCTACCGCCAACCGATCCTCATCGCGCACGGCGCCACCGACACGGTCGTGCCGCTGCCGATGACCCTCGCCCTGCTCACCCGCATGCGATCGGCGGGCACCGACGTGGAGTTCGCCCAGTACCCGGGCGGCCACGAGGAGATCGCCGTGGAATCGCACGAGCGGGTACTCGACTTCGTCGACGAATTACTGGCCTGACCGGCGTTGCGGCCGGGCGGAGCGGCAGCTAGTCGGGATCCTTCATCAGCGAGCCGACGGCGATGACGCCCCCGACCAGCGCGAGCGGGACCAAACAGAGGAATCCGAGTAGGTCGCCGCGCTCGTTGATGTCTTCCTGTTCGTCGCGGGTGTGGCGGGCCGAGTTGTTGGTGACGCAGATGTCGTCGGCTTTCATGGTCTCGGTGCCGCAGCGCACACCGGCATCGTCCTCGTTCATGCTCATGAAGGCGATGCCGCCGAAGAACAGCATGATCGCGATACCGATCACGAAGCCCATCACACGCATCGCCGGAGTCGACCGCTCGGCGGCGGCCGACGAACCAGCCGCCCGGACGGGCGGCATCGGTTCGATCTGTGGTCTCGGCGCCGATGGTTCCGCCCGCGTCGGCCTGGACGGTTCCGCCCGCGTCGGTGGTTCCGCCTGCGGTGGCAGCTCGAGTCCGATGTCGCGCGCGAGGCCGGTGATCCCGTCGGCGTAACCGTCACCGAGGTGCCGGAGTTTCCACCGGCCCTGATGGCGGTAGAGCTCCACCGTCCTGACCAGTGTCTCGGCCGTGAAGCCGCTGCTCACCGCGATGAATTCCGCGCCGTCACCGTGCACGACGCTGCGGACCTCGGTGCCCGCGAAACCCTGCCTGCCCGTTGCCGCGGCCACGACGACCCGCGCGATACCGGCGTCGACCAGGGCGGGATCGATGCGCACCGACCCCTCTGTGACTTCGACGGCACCGTCGGCCGAGCGGTCCGCGCCGGGAACCACCAGGTCGCGGCCGTCACGTAAGCGACCGTTGTCGTCGAGACCTACCGCGAGCACGCGCGGCACCGGGCCGTCGACCACACCGACGCGAACCTCGACACGCCCGCCGGGCAGCACACAGTTGCCCCCTTTTGCCAATAACACCAGATCCCCCGAAGCTCTTGTGGCACAACGCCGTGGACGAAAATCCTAACCGCTCCGCGTGATCGCGGCACGACGTATTCCGACGAACTCGGGCGCCGGTGACCGACGGGGATGGGCCCGTCGACAACCGGTGTGTCACTGTGGACAGGTGAATCCGAAGTTGTGGGCGGTCAGCGATGTGCACGTGGGGCATCAGGGCAACAAGCCGATCGTCGAGCAGATCCGGCCGGACTCCCCGGAGGACTGGCTGATCGTCGCCGGGGACGTGGGGGAGAAGGCCGAGGAGGTGCGGTGGGCGCTGGAGTTGCTGCGCACCCGCTTCGCCAAGGTGATCTGGGTGCCGGGCAACCACGAACTGTGGACCACCCCCAAGGATCCGGTGCAGATGCACGGCGCCGCCCGCTACGACTATCTGGTGGCGATGTGTCGTGACCTCGATGTCGTCACCCCGGAAGACCCGTTCCCGGTGTGGAACGGACCGGGGGCGGAGAAGTTCGGTGGCAGCGTCACGCTCGCGCCGATGTTCCTGCTCTACGACTACTCGTGGCGGCCCGCCGGAACTCACACCAAGGCCGAGGGGCTCGCGGTGGCCCGGGAACGCAATGTGGTCGCCACCGACGAATTCCTGCTCCACCCCGACCCCTACCTCACCCGTGACGCCTGGTGCCACGCCCGCGTGCAGTACACCCAGCGCCGCCTCGACGCCCTGGCGCCGGACACCCCACTGGTGCTGATCAACCACTTCCCGCTGGTCCGCCAGCCCACCGACATCCTCTTCTACCCCGAGTTCGCCCTGTGGTGCGGCACCGATCTGACCGCCGACTGGCACACCAGCTACAACGTGGTCTGCTCGGTCTACGGTCACCTGCACATCCCGCGCACCACCCACTACGACGGCGTCCGCTTCGAAGAGGTGTCCCTCGGCTACCCGCGTGAGTGGAAGCGCCGCGGCATGCCCGAACCGCTGCTGCGCCAGATCCTGCCCGAACCGGTCTACGCCGAGGGCGACCTCAACGCGTGGGGCGGTCACTTCGCCGTCACCCCGGAGATGGAAGCGGCGGCCGAGGAAATGCGCGCGAAGGCGGATCGGCGCCGGGGCATGTGAACCGGGGTTCGGATTTGCTTAGAAGGTCGACCACTGATTTGGTGATGCACATGGGTAACTCATCGGGTACGGGCGAACGCGGCGCTTCCGTCCGGCCAGCCGCCGACCTCACCGGACAACCACTCCGGTCCGGCCGTGAGTCCCGAGGAGGCGGGCGTGCTTGAGAAACTGCTGCCGTCGGGGGTCGCGACCGCGGAGCTGCTGGCGTATCCGGAGGACCTGAAGGCCCATCCGGCCGAGGAGCACCTCATCGCGAAGTCCGTGGAGAAGCGCCGTCGTGATTTCATCGGAGCCAGGCACTGCGCGCGCCTGGCGCTGGCGGAACTCGGTGAGCCGCCGGTGGCGATCGGCAAGGGCGAGCGCGGTATGCCGTTGTTCCCGCGTGGTGTCGTCGGCAGCCTCACCCACTGCGATGGGTACCGTGCCGCCGCGATGACGCACGCACTGCGGTTCCGGTCGGTCGGCATCGACGCCGAGCCGCACGGTCCGCTGCCCGAGGGCGTGCTGGAATCGGTGAGCCTGCCCGCCGAACGCGAGTGGCTCGCCGGCACCTCCGGCGACGGACTGCACCTGGACCGGTTGCTGTTCTGTGCCAAGGAAGCGACCTACAAGGCCTGGTTCCCGCTCACCCTGCGCTGGCTCGGTTTCGAAGACGCCCACATCACCTTCGAGATCGGTTCCCGCACAGCCGATTCCGCCACCGGAACGTTCCACACCAAGTTGCTCGTGCCCGGTCTCACCACCGACGGTGGCATCCCGCTGACCACGTTCGACGGGCGTTGGATGATCGCCGACGGGCTGATCCTGACCGCGATCGCGCACGGCTGATGGCGGCGCGTACCCCGGCCGTCGACCCGCTCGGCGGATTGGTGATCGTGGACAAGGACGGCGGCTGGACCAGTCACGACGTAGTCGCCCGCAGCCGGAAGCTGTTGCGCACCAAGAAGGTCGGTCACGCGGGCACTCTCGATCCGATGGCCACCGGGGTGCTGGTGCTCGGGGTGGAGCGGGCGACGAAACTGCTCGGTCAGCTGATCCTCACCTCCAAGGCGTACACGGCGACGATCCGGCTGGGGCAGTCGACGATCACCGACGACGCCGAGGGCGACGTCGTATCGACCACCGCCGCGGCGCACGTCACCGACGAGCGGATCGCCGCGGGTGTGGCGGCGCTGACCGGCGACATCGAGCAGGTACCCGCCACAGTGAGCGCCATCAAGGTCGACGGCGAACGCGCCTACGCCCGGGCTCGCGCGGGCGAAGACGTGCAGCTGGCCGCTCGCCCGGTGACCGTCTCCCGCTTCGACGTCCTGGCCCGCCGCGACGTCGGCGACTTCGTCGACCTCGACGTGGAAGTCGACTGTTCCTCGGGCACCTACATCCGTGCTCTCGCCCGCGATCTCGGCGCCGCCCTCGGCGTCGGCGGCCACCTCACCGCCCTGCGCCGCACTCGAGTCGGCCCCTTCACCCTCGAACACGCCCGCACGCTGGACGAGCTCGCCGCCGCGGCCGAGGCAGAGCAGCCGCTGCTCAGTCTCGACATCGACACCGCCGTCCGCACCGCGTTCCCCCACCGCGACATCGATGAGGCCCAGGCGAACGACCTGCGCAACGGCCGCTGGCTCGACCCCGTCGGCATCAAAGGCGTCTACGCGGCCGTCGACCCCACCGGCCGAGCCATCGCCCTGCTCACGGAAAGCGGCAAACGCGCGGCCTCGGTGATGGTCGTCCGCCCCCAGGGCATCGGCGACTGACGTCAACGCTCTCACCGGAGCAGACTCAGCGACCGGGCTCGCCGGGGGCGTCCAGGTCGATCCGGATGGTGAGCAGATTCGTACCGAGCAGGCGGACCATCGCACTGTTGACCCGGGGCAACCGCCGCAGCCGGGCCAGTGCGTCGTCGTCGGGGAGCGGTCGAGCTGTTCCCGTGTACCAGCGGGAACGTAGTTGGAGTCGCACACGGGGGTCGGCATCGATATTGCGGACGTAGGCGGAGTCGCGTCCGTGATCGCTGACCATCCAGAACGTGGAGCCGACAAGACGCCCACCGATCGGCGTTCGCCTGGCCAGTCCTGAGCGGCGACCGGTCGTCTCCAGTAGTGCGTTGCCCGGAATGCGGCCGACCAATGGTTTCGCCAGCGGGTTGGCGAGATGGCGGTGAAGCCATGTGACAATGCGCCGCTTGACCTGGGGGTACGTCATATTTGCCTACTTTGTCGAGACGGAATGTCTAGACAAGAGTGTTGTCGAGACTGCCCGTTCCGTCAACGGTAAGATCCATGATGTGATCCCGAAGCCGTGTCGTGTGCACACCGGTCGCAAACGCAATGACGCGGCGCGGCAGGCGATTCTGGATGCTGTGCCTGCTCTGCTGGCCGCCGCCGACGGCACCGACATCACCATGACCGAGATCGCCGCCGCGGCGGGGGTCGGCAAGCAGACGATCTACCGGTGGTGGCCTTCGCGCGGCGTGCTGCTGCTCGACGCGCTGAGCGCGTGGGCGGGCACCGAAGTTCCCGAACCATCCGGCGAAACTCTGCCGGCGGAGCTCGACACATTTCTGCGAGCCACCTTTCTCGCCGCATCGACGCCGCCCGCTCACCATCTGCTGTGCGCGATTCTCGCCGACGCGCAACGTGATCCGGAGACCTCCCGACTGCTCGCGGGGTTCGCCGAGACCCGTCGAGCCGCCATGCGCCGCATCTTCGACCGTGCCCGCCTTCGCGGCGAAATCGCCGACGGCACCGACGCGGAACTGCTGATCGATCAGGCATTCGGCGTGCTCTGGTATCGCTTGGGTGTCCATCGCGCGCCGCTCACCGCTGAATCGGCCGCACGGCTGGCCGCCAACTTGGCCGAATGCGCCGCTGACCGGTGAGTGGAATCGAAAGTTCGCACCACGTCCCGACCGGGGTCGGACTCGGGACTTCGGCTGTGTCATGTCCTCTGGACGAGGGCTAACGGGCCCGCGAACTTGCTCGATAGCCACGGTATACAGCCGACGGTGTCGTAGAGGTGGGCCATGGGTGCGGTACGGAAAGCCTGGTCGGGTGCGGTCGTCGGGGCGCTGCTCCTGCTCGCCGGATGCGGGTCGGAGGAACCGCGGGTGGTGACCCCCGCGCGCACGCCGGTCACCTTGGCTCAGCCGTCTGTGGCGACGCCGCCTCCTGAGGTCGCGATCACCGCCGGTCCGGTCGACGAGGTGACCGGCGTGCCTGCCAGCACCACGGCCGCTCGGCCGAGCCCGCCGCCGACACCGGCGACCGGAACCATCGTGTTGCGAACGGAAACCGTGTCCGGAGTCGCGGTTCCCGCTGTGCCGGTGCATCTTTCACGCCAGGAACCTTGTGACCCGGCGGCCCACGACATCCCGGTGGGCGAGACCACCGAGACCCAGCGATTCGACGCCGTGACCGACGGTGACGGCCGCGCCGCCTTCACCGTGTCGGTGGGGTGCTACTACTTCGGCATGACCGCCCCCGCCGGGACGAACCCTGTTCCGGAGGGCATGCATTCGGCTTTCCTCACCGCGGCAGGGTCGACCGTCGACGGCCTGCTGCGCTTCCAGGACAGCGCGGGCCCCTGTCATCCCGACGGCATCTCCGCCGACCTCGGCGTGCTCGACAACGCCGCCGTGATCGACTGCGACGGCACGTGGGCCGTCGTCCGCTTCGCCACCCCTGGCGACAACCAGCGCATCATCCGGCGCGTCGACGGCACCTGGACCACCTACCTGCTGTTCCCGCACGAAACCTGCTGGGACACCGCCGAATCCGACGGTGTGCCCGCTCGGCTGCGCCCGTACTTCAGCTGCTGATCCTCAGGCGGTGAGCCAGATCGCGTCGGCCGCGAGGGTGCCCAGTTCGGTTGGGGAGTCGGCGGTGGCGATGCGCACCGCGATGGTCCCGGCGAAGTCGCGGCGTTCGGCCACCTCGATGGGGGTGTCGAGAGCGATGCCGACCGAGTCGAAATAACGCAGCATCTCCGGGTCGGAGTCGGAGATGCGGGCCACCCGGCCTGATTCGCCCGCCGCGAAATCGCTGAGCCTGCGGGCGGGCGGAGTGGGGACGGCGCCGTCGACCGAGGGGATGGGATCGCCGTGCGGATCACGGTCGGGGTGGCCGAGTTTCGCGTCGATGCGCGACACCAACAGTTCCGACACCGCGTGCTCGAGCACCTCCGCCTCGTCGTGCACCTCGTCCCAGCCGTAACCGAGTTCGTTCACCAGGAAGGTCTCGATGAGGCGGTGGCGGCGCACCATGGCCACAGCGGCCACCCGGCCGTGCTCGGTCAAGGTGATCGCGCCGTAGCGGGCGTGTTCGACCAGACCCTGATCGGCGAGCTTGCGCACCGCCTCCGACACCGTCGAGGCCGACACTCCGATGCGCTCGGCGAGCAGCTTGGTCGACACCTTCTCCTGCGACCACTCCTGCGCGGTCCAGATGACCTTCAGATAGTCCTGTGCCACCGCCGACAGCTCGGGCGCGATCGTTGCGGTGACCTCGAGTCCGGCCTCTCGTTTACCTGGCACGTTGTCAATGTTAGGCATCCCTGGCCCGAATCACACATCGGCGAATCGGCCACGATCACATCACACCGGAATTCTGTTCGCGCACCGCTTTGCGTAGGCTTCGCTCTGTGCAGAGATGGCGAAGTCTCGACGACGTGCCCGCGGACTGGGGACGTTGCGTCCTCACGATCGGCGTGTTCGACGGGGTACATCGTGGCCACGCGCAGCTCATCAGCCGTGCGGTGGCGGCGGCGAAAAAGCGTGGGGTGCCCGCGGTCCTGATGACCTTCGACCCGCACCCGATGGAAGTGGTGCGGCCCGGTTCGCACCCCGCCCAACTCACCACCCTCACCCGGCGGGCCGAACTGGCCGAGGAACTCGGTATCGACGTGTTCTGCGTGATGCCGTTCACCCAGGAATTCATGAAGCTCACCCCCGCCGGTTACGTGCACGACCTGCTCGTGGAGCGGTTGCACGTCACCGAGGTCGTGGTCGGTGACAACTTCACCTTCGGCAAGAAGGCGGCGGGCACCGTCGACACCATGCGCGAACTCGGCGAGCGTTTCGGCTTCGAGGTCGACGGGGTGACGCTGCTCGGCGAACATGCCGTCACCTTCTCCTCCACCTACATCCGCGCCTGCGTCGACGCGGGCGACATGGCCGCCGCCGCGGAGGCACTCGGCCGCCCGCACCGCGTGGAGGGCGTGGTCGTGCACGGTGACGGCCGTGGGCGTGGACTGGGCTTCCCGACCGCGAACGTCGCGCCGCCGATGCACGCCGCGATTCCCGCCGACGGCGTGTACGCGGGTTGGTTCACCGTGCTCGGCGCGGGCCCGACCATCGGCACGGTCGAGGCGGGCGCGCGCGCGATGGCGGCGATCTCGGTGGGCACCAACCCCACCTTCTCGGGTCGCTCACGGACGGTCGAGGCCTATGTCCTCGACGGTGAGGCCGATCTGTACGGCCAGCACGTGGCGGTCGACTTCGTCGAGCAGTTGCGCGGGATGCGCAAGTTCGAGTCGATCGACGAGCTGGTCGAGGCCATGGGCCGCGACGTCGAGGCCGCCCGCAAGGTGCTCACCGCCGCCGAGGTCTGACCGCGACCAGGCCACTTCCGCTGGTCAGGTAAAGGCCGGATTTAACATGGTCCGGTCGGTCACGTAAAGTGGCTCCTCGGGTTTGCTGCGGTCCGCGGTGGCGCCCGCCCCGGGTAACCGGACATTCGAGCGCGGAACTGAAAAAGGGAGTCGAGCCACATGGCGCTGACCACTGAGCAGAAGTCGGCCATCCTGGCCGAGTACGGCCTGCACGAGAAGGACACCGGTTCGCCGGAGGCGCAGATCGCGCTGCTGTCGAAGCGGATCTCGGACCTCACCGAGCACCTCAAGCAGCACAAGCACGATCACCACACCCGCCACGGCCTGCTGGCCCTGATCGGTCGTCGTCGTCGCCTGTCGAAGTACCTGCAGGCCAAGGACATCAACCGCTACCGTTCGCTCATCGAGCGTCTCGGCCTGCGCCGCTGATCTGCTACGACACGCCTCCACGCTGAGGCGGTCGGCGAGTAGCCAACAGGAAGAAGTACACTTCTTTCTGTTGGCTATTCGTGTATTCGGAGACCATGGGGTTTCCGGGTGCACTACAACATGTGACAGCCGTGTGCATCCGTCCACGTGGCGTCGGTCTTCGGTAGTGGCCTTTCGGCAGGCGATGTTCTACCGCCGTCGGGCTTCGATCGATGATCGCCACCGCGTCGCCCCTCATTGGAATATTCCAGCCGAGGGGATACGGCCGGGTGCTGCGCGTGACAGCCAGGAGGGTTGTCGCGTGTCCGTGTCGGTACGGCTGACGAAAAGCTGGTTCGCGCCCATCAGGCGAGTACGCCTGGCATCGGCCGCGCGAATCGGCGAGACGAGAGGTCGAGAGAGAAATATGACGCAGACAACTGAACGTGCTTCGACCGCGGTCGAGGTCGAACCCGGTGTTTTCGAGTCGGTCGCGCTGATCGACAACGGCAGCTTCGGCACCAGGACCATCCGCTTCGAAACCGGCCGTCTGGCCAAGCAGGCCGCGGGCTCCGTGGCCGCCTACCTGGACGACGAGACCATGCTGCTGTCGGCGACCACCGCCGGTAAGCACCCCAAGGACCAGTTCGACTTCTTCCCGCTGACGGTGGACGTCGAAGAGCGCATGTACGCCGCGGGCCGCATCCCTGGCTCGTTCTTCCGTCGTGAGGGTCGTCCCTCCACCGACGCGATCCTGACCTGCCGCCTGATCGACCGCCCGCTGCGCCCGACCTTCATCGACGGTCTGCGCAACGAGATCCAGGTCGTGGTCACCGTGCTGAGCCTGGACCCCCAGGATCTCTACGACGTGCTGGCCATCAACGCCGCCTCGGCGTCGACCCAGCTGTCGGGCATCCCGTTCTCCGGCCCGATCGGTGGCGTGCGTGTGGCCCTGATCAGCGGCCAGTGGGTGGCGTTCCCGACCGTCGAGCAGCTCGAGGGCGCCGTGTTCGACATGGTCGTCGCGGGTCGTGTCACCGAGACCGGTGACGTCGCCATCATGATGGTCGAGGCCGAGGCCACCGACAAGGTGATCGCGCTGATCGAAGACGGTGCGCAGGCGCCGACCGAAGCCGTGGTCGCCGAGGGTCTGGAAGCGGCCAAGCCGTTCATCGCGCGCCTGGTCCGCGCCCAGGCCGACCTGGCCACCCTGGCGGCCAAGCCGACCCAGGAGTTCCCGCTCTTCCCGCCCTACGGCCCGGACGTGTTCGAGGCTGTCGAGGGCACCTCGAAGGTCGAGCTGAACCAGGCGCTGAGCATCGCCGACAAGCAGGCCCGCGAAGCCAAGATCGACGAGATCAAGGTCGAGGTGCTGTCGCGTCTGGGTGAGGACTTCGCCGGTCGGGAGAAGGAGCTGGGTGCCGCGTTCCGCTCGGTCACCAAGAAGCTGGTCCGCCAGCGCATCCTGACCGACGGTTTCCGCATCGACGGTCGTGGTCTCGCCGATATCCGTGAGCTGTCCGCCGAGGTCGACGTGATCCCGCGCGCCCACGGTTCGGCGCTGTTCGAGCGTGGCGAGACCCAGATCATGGGCGTCACCACCCTCGACATGGTGAAGATGGCCCAGCAGGTCGACTCGCTCGGCCCGGAGACCTCCAAGCGCTACATGCACCACTACAACTTCCCGCCGTTCTCCACCGGTGAGACCGGTCGCGTCGGTTCGCCGAAGCGTCGCGAGATCGGCCACGGTGCCCTGGCCGAGCGCGCGCTGATGCCGGTGCTGCCCTCGCAGGAGGAGTTCCCCTACGCCATCCGTCAGGTCTCGGAGGCGTTGGGCTCCAACGGCTCCACCTCGATGGGTTCGGTGTGTGCCTCGACCCTGTCGCTGCTCAACGCCGGTGTGCCGCTGAAGGCGCCGGTCGCGGGTATCGCCATGGGCCTGGTGTCGGACACTGTCACCAACGACCAGGGTGTCGACGAGGTCCGCTACGTGGCCCTCACCGACATCCTCGGCGCCGAGGATGCCTTCGGCGACATGGACTTCAAGGTTGCCGGTACCCGTGACTTCGTCACCGCCCTGCAACTCGACACCAAGCTCGACGGCATCCCCTCGCAGGTGCTGGCCGGTGCGCTGAACCAGGCGCACGACGCCCGCACCACCATCCTGGACGTGATGGCCGAGGCCATCGCCACCCCGGACGAGATGAGCCCGTACGCGCCGCGCGTCACCGCGATCAAGATCCCGGTGGACAAGATCGGCGAGGTCATCGGCCCCAAGGGCAAGATGATCAACCAGATCACCGAGGACACCGGCGCCAACATCTCCATCGAGGACGACGGCACCGTGTTCGTCGGTGCGACCGACGGCCCGTCGGCCCAGGCCGCGATCGACATGATCAACGCCATCGCCAACCCGCAGCTGCCCAAGGTCGGCGAGCGCTTCCTCGGCACGGTCGTCAAGACCACCGCCTTCGGCGCGTTCGTGTCGCTGCTGCCGGGCCGTGACGGTCTGGTGCACATCTCCAAGCTGGGCAACGGCAAGCGCGTGGCCAAGGTCGAAGACGTGGTGAACGTCGGCGACAAGCTGCGCGTGGAGATCGCCGATATCGACAACCGTGGCAAGATCTCGCTGGTTCCGGTCGAGGACGAGGCCGCCGCGCCCGCCGAGTCGGCCGAGACCGAGGCCGCTGCCGCCGAGTAACTCCCCGGCATCCGAGCCCCCCGCCGAGCATCATGGCGGGGGGCTTCGTCGTGTTCGCCGCCAGAGTGGCGTGAATCACGGTGATGCAACGGTGATGCAACGTTGGCTCGCCTAGTGTGTCCTGACACAGTACGACGCTGTCGCGGCGGCGGTGACGTAGCCCGTGGGTACACCGGGCGCGCGGCCGCTGATTCGGCGTGTGCGGCCGGGTTGCCGCGACCGCCTGATTCGCCCTCCGAACCGAGATTTTGACGGAATCTGGTCCGGTTTATTATCGAAACGAATACGCTTCAGTCGTCTACGGGCGTGTGTGTCGGGTGTCGGGGTTGACGATGGAGGTCGGGAGATAACCGAGTCATTGCTGGTTGTGTGGCGACGAGCTGGAATGCCGCGATCGTGTCATAGCCGATCGCACTGAATTCCGGTGTGAGCGGACGGATTTCGGGCAGGGTGCCCGGGGTTGGCCGTCCGCGCGCCGATCCCGACCCGGCGGGAGCCGGGGGAGTTCCGAGAGTTTTTCGCGGCTGCGTGGCGTTACCCGTGGCCGGTAGATGGAAGGCAGTGTTGCAATGACCAACCCCACTCCGGCGTGCGCGCAGATCGATCAGCTGGCGGCGCTGGTGGCGACGGTCGCGGCGATGGAACCGGAACGGCGCGCCGTCGGATTCGACGGCGGCTCGGTGTCCTACGCGGAGCTGGACGCGCGGCTCACACTGATGGCGGAACTCACCGGCGGGGCGCTCGATCCCGAGACCCTCGTGCAGGTCGTGCTCGCCGAGCTGTTCCCGACGGTGGTGGACGCGGCCGAGGGCACGTTCGGGCAGCTGCTGACCACACTGGCCGCCGACGTGATGAGCGTCCTCGGTCTGGAGGCGCCCGCGGTCGGGACGACGCTGGTCGACCGGTTCGCCGAGCAGCTGGCCCGCACGCCTGACCGGGTGGCCGTGCAGTTCGGTGACCAGACGCTGACCTTTGCCGAGTTCGATGCCCGGGTGCGGGTGCTGGCCGGGCAACTGGTCGGGCTCGGTGTGGGTCCGGAGGCGCTGGTCGGGTTGGCGATGCGGCGCAGTGTGGAGTTGATCGTCGCCGTGCACGCGATCGTGCGGGCGGGTGGGGCCTATGTGCCGCTGGATCCTGATCACCCGGTGGAGCGGTTGCACTATGTGCTCGAGGTGGCCCGGCCGGTGGTCGTGGTGACACGGGCGTGCGACGAACCCGATCTCGGCGGGGCGCCGGTGCTGCGTACCGACGACATCGACTGGTCGTCGACACCTGCCCCGGTGACGGCCCCGCCGCAGCCGGGAAACCTCGCCTACGTCATCTTCACCTCCGGTTCCACCGGCAGGCCCAAGGGTGTGGCGGTGACGCACGCCGCGATCGTGGCGAATCTGGACTGGCGTCAGCGCGGCTACGTGATGACCGAAGCCGACGTGGTGTTACAGAAGACGCCCTACACCTTCGACGTGTCGGTGTGGGAACTGTTCTGGCCCTTGCAGGTCGGTGCCAGGCTGGTGGTCGCCGAACCCGGCCGTCACGGTGACCCCGCCTACCTGGCCGACCTGATCGCCCGGCATCGCGTGACGGTGACCCACTTCGTGCCGTCGATGCTCGCCGCGTTCGTCGGCGAACTCGCCGAGCACGAGTCGCCTGCGGACCTGTCGTCGCTGCGCATGGTGTTCGCCTCGGGTGAGGCGTTGCCCGCCGCGACCGCCGCGCGCCTGCGCAAGCTGTCGGCGACGGCCCTGCACAACCTGTACGGCCCGACCGAGGCGGCGGTCGACGTCACCGCGCACGAGGTGACCGAGGCCGACGAGGTGTCGGTGCCGATCGGCGGGCCCGCCGACGACACCGGGCTGCTCGTGCTCGACGAGAACCTCGACCGGGTGCCCGCCGGGGTGGTCGGCGAGCTGTACCTGTCCGGTGTGCAGCTGGCCCGCGGCTATGTCGCCCGGCCCGGCCTGACCGCCGACCGGTTCGTCGCCGACCCGTACGGCGAACCCGGTGAACGCATGTATCGCACGGGTGACCTCGTGCGGCAGCTGCCCGGCGGTGTCGAACTGGAGTATCTGGGGCGCAGCGACTTCCAGGTGAAGCTGCGTGGTCTGCGGATCGAGCTGGGCGAGATCGAGGCGGTGTTGGCCGCGCATCCGCGCGTCGGCAATGCCGCGGTGGTGCTGCACCGGCACGCGGCCGGTGCGGCGCTGGTCGGGTACGTGGTGAGTGTCGACGGAGAACTCCTCGACGAGGCCGAACTGGTGGCCCATGCCAAGGCGTCGATGCCGGAGTACATGGTGCCGTCGCTGCTGGTGCAGCTGCCGACCATGCCGATCAATGCCAGCGGCAAGCTGGATCGGAAAGCGTTGCCCGAGCCCGATTTCCGTGTGGCGGCGGCCGAGTTCCGCGCACCCGTCACCACGACCGAACGCGCGGTGGCCGCGTTGTTCGCCGAACTGCTCGACGTGGAGACCGTCGGCCTTGACGACGATTTCTTCCGGCTCGGCGGCAACTCGCTGATCGCCACCCGCGCCATCGCCCGCCTGCACGCCGGTTTCGGTGTGCGCGTGGATGTTCGGGACTTCTTCGACAGTCCCACCGTCGCTGTGCTCGCCGCACTGATCGACGCCGGTGCCGCCGACGACCGGCCGACACTCGCCGCCGGACCGCGCCCCGCCGTGCTGCCCCTGTCGCCTGCCCAGCAGCGGATGTGGTTCCTGAACCGCTTCGACCCGGCCACCGGTGCGTACAACATCCCGATCGCGGTGCGGCTGTCCGGTGCGCTGGATCATGCCGCTCTGCGCGCGGCGGTCGGCGATCTGATCGCCCGCCACGAAGTGCTGCGAACCGTCTACCCCGAGGTCGACGGGGTCGGGAGCCAGGTTGTGCTCGAGCCCGCCGAGGCTTACACGCTGCTGGTGGCCGAGTCGGCGCGCTCGACATCTGCCGGGGCGCGGGCCCATGGTGGTGCCGGTGTCGTGTCGGTCGCCGGTCGTGCGGCGAGTGCGGAACCGGTGCTCGGTGCGGCGGCCGCGGAGCGTGGTGCGGTCTCGGGCGGCGACGGTGCCGGTGTGGCCGGTGGTGAAGGCGCTGGTGTGGCGCTGTTGGAGCCGGTTGTTGTTGCGGCAGAACGGCTCAGGGACGTGCTCGCGGCGGAGATCCTGCAGGGCTTCGATGTGACGGTGGCGCCGCCGGTTCGGGTGCGGTTGTTCGAGGTCGACGGGGACCACGTGCTGGTGCTCGTGGTGCACCACATCGCGGCCGACGGATGGTCCGCCGGGCCGCTGGTGCGCGACACGATGGCGGCCTATCACGCTCGCACCGGTGGCGCGGCGCCCGACTGGGAGCCGCTGACGGTGCAGTACGCCGACTACACGCTGTGGCAGCGGGACGTTCTCGGCGAAGAGGACGATCCGGCGTCGCAGGCGAGCCGCGAGATCGCGTTCTGGCGGTCGGCGCTGGCCGGGCTGCCGGACGAGTCGGGGCTGCCGACGGATCGGCCTCGCCCGGCGACTGCCTCGCTGCGCGGACAGCGGGTCGAATTCACGCTCGACGCGGACCTCGTCGCGGCGCTGAACGCTGTTGCCGCCGAACACGGGGCGACGCTGTTCATGGTTCTGCATGCCGCACTGTCGGTGCTCATCGCTCGCCTGTCGGGAAACGCGGACGTCGCGATCGGCAGCCCGGTCGCCGGGCGCGGTGCGGCCGAACTCGACGATGTGATCGGCATGTTCGTCAACACCGCCGTGCTGCGCACCCAGGTGCGCGCCGCGGAACCGTTCACCGATCTGCTCGGTCGGGTTCGCGCCGACGACCTGGCCGCCTTCGCCCACACCACCCTGCCCTTCGAACGGCTCGTCGAGGTCCTGGCGCCCGCTCGTTCGGCCGGTCGACACCCCCTGTTCCAGGTGGCGCTGTCGTTGCAGAACCTGCCCGCGACCACGTTCGAACTGCCCGGCCTGCGCGCCACCGCCGTCGACCTGCCCTACGACATCGAGAAGTTCGACCTGTCGGTGACGCTGCACGAGGGCGCAGCTGGTCTGTCCGGCGAATTCTCCTACGCCACAGATCTGTTCGACGACTCGACGGTCACGGCCATGGCGCGCCGTTTCCTCGGTCTGCTTTCCGCGATCGCCGCCACCCCGCAGACCTCGGTAGCCGATCTGCCGCTGCTGATCGACGCCGAACTCGCCGAACTCACCACCCGCACCGGCGGTGTCGCCGAGCCCGCACCGTTACTGCCGGAAGTACTGGCCCGTGCCGCGGCCGACCCGGTCGCCGTCGCCATCCGCGACGGCGACCGGACCGTCAGCTACGGCGAGCTCGCCGCCGCCGCCACCGACCTGGCCGCCCGGCTGTCCGCTACCGGCATCGGCCCCGGAGATGTCGTCGCCGTGAGCATTCCGCGCTCGGCGGCCTCGGTCACCGCCGTGTGGGCGGTCATCGAAGCGGGCGCGGGGTTCCTCCCGGTCGACCCCACCTACCCGGCCGACCGCATCACCCACATGCTCGCCGATTCCGGTGCGGCCGCGGGCATCACGACCGCCGATGTGCTCGGCGACCTACCCGCCACCGTGAACTGGCTGGTCGTCGACCCCGAGGTGTGCGCTGGCAGTCCGCCGCGCATCACTCCTGATGTCGCCGAGTCGACCATGCCGCCAAGCGATGACGCCGCGGAATCGGTGTCGGGTGGTTCGCGTCGACTCCACCCGCTGGACCCGGCCTATGTCATCTACACCTCCGGCACCACCGGTCTGCCCAAGGGTGTGGTGATTCCGCACGCGGCGGTCGCCGCCTACCTGCCGGTGCAGGCGGGGCGGTATCGGGCGGCGGCGGACGCCCGGGTATTGCATGTGGCCTCGCCGTCGTTCGACATCTCCGTGGCCGAGTTGCTGCTCACCGTCAGCGCCGGGGCCACCATGGTCGTCGCGCCGAACGGCGTCTTCGGCGGGGCGGAGCTGGGTGAACTGCTGCGGGTGGAGCGGGTGACGCATGTGGTCATCACGCCGTCGGCGCTGGCGACGGTCGACCCGGTGGGGCTCGACCAGCTGCGGGTCGTCGTGGTGGGTGGTGAGGCGTGTCCGGCGGAGCTGGTGGCGCGCTGGACGGCGGCGATTCCGGGGCTGGTGTTCCGCAACGGGTACGGGCCGACCGAGACCACGATCGTCACCAACATCAGCGAACCACTCACCGCAACCACACCGATCACCCTCGGCGCGCCCGTGGAGGGAACCACCGAACTGGTGCTCGACGAGCGTCTGCGCCCGGTGCCCGCCGGTGTCGTCGGTGAGCTCTACATCGCGGGCGCGCAGTTGGCGCGTGGCTACCACCGTCGGCCGGCGCTGACCGCGAGCCGGTTCGTCACCAACCCGTACGGCGGGCCGGGGGAGCGGATGTACCGCACCGGTGACACCGTCCGTTGGGTGCGTCGCGGTGCGTCCTACGACCTGGAATACCTGGGGCGCAACGACTTCCAGGTGAAGGTTCGGGGTTTCCGGATCGAACTCGGCGAGATCGACGCGGTCCTCGCCAAGTACTCGACGGTGCGATTCGCCGCGACGATCGGGCACCGCACCGACGCGGGTGCGACCCTGCTGGTGTCCTATGTGGTGCCTGCGCCCGGGTCGATCGTCGACACCGCCGAGCTGCTCGCGCATGCCGCCGCGCACCTGCCAACGCACATGGTGCCCGCCGCGGTGCTGACGCTCGACGCGGTGCCCCTGACCCCGGTCGGCAAGCTGGACCGTTCGGCCTTGCCCGCGCCGGTGTTCGAGGCCGCCGCCTACCGTGCACCGGCCACCCACGCCGAGCAGGTGGTGGCGGACGCGTTCGCCGAGGTCCTCGGCGTGGACCGGGTCGGCCGCGACGACGACTTCTTCGAGCTCGGGGGCAACTCGCTGCTCGCCACCCGCGTGATGGCCCGGATCGGTACGGACCTCGACATCCGCATCCCGGTGCGGCAACTGTTCGACACCTCCTCGGTGCGTGCCCTGGCTGCCGCGGCCGATCGGCTGCGCGGCACCGGTGCCGGTCCCGCGTTGGTCGCCGGTGTGCGCCCGGACCCGCTGCCCCTGTCCCCGGCCCAGCAGCGAATGTGGTTCCTGAACCGCTTCGATCCCGGTTCGTCCGCCGACAACATCCCGATGGCCGTGCGCCTCACCGGTGATCTCGACGTTCCCGCCCTGCGCACAGCCCTCGCCGATGTCCTCGACCGCCACGAGGTCCTGCGCACCCGCTACCCCGAACGCGACGGCCACGCGGTCGCCGAAATCCTGCCCGCCCCCGGCCTTCTCCCCGATATCCACCCCCAGATCCTCGCGGCCGACGCTCTCCCCGCCGCGATCCGCACCGTCGCCACCACCGGCTTCGACCTCACCACCGACGCCCCCCTCCGCGTCACCCTCTTCCGCGTGCGCGACACCGCGCGAGCGACAGACAAGCCCGAGCCGACCAGCACGTCGGTGCGCTCCGGCGGGCACATGCTTTCTGACGACCGCCTGAATGCTGTCGCAGCGCCGCGTCATCGGGACGCGGAGTCCGAGGGCGGTGGGCTGCCCGCGTCGGCAGAATCCGCGGCATACGGTGACAACGCGTATGTCGAAGACCGGCTCGACGATCGGGTGGCGCGGTCGGTGGCGCAGGCGGGGCAGCGGAGTTCGGGTGTCTCGGGTGACACCGAGTATGTGCTGCTGATCGTGCTGCATCACATTGCGGCCGACGGGTTTTCGTTCGGACCGTTGATCCGGGACGTGCTCGCCGCGTACGGGGCGCGGGCGGCCGGTGAGGCTCCGGCCTGGGCGCCGTTGAGTGTGCAATACGCCGATTACGCGGTGTGGCAGCACGCGGTTCTCGGGGCCGCGGGTGATGTCGAATCGGTTGCCGCGCAGCAACTGTCGTTCTGGCGTCGGACGCTGGACGGGTTGCCGGAGCAGCTGGAGTTGCCCGCCGATCGGGTGCGGCCCGCGGTCGCCTCACGCGGGGGAGCGGTGCACGCCCTTGACTTCGACGCCGAGACCCACCGTGCACTGGCCGAATTCGCCCGTGCGCACGGGGTGACGGTGTTCATGGTCGTGCACGCGGCCTTCGCCGTGTTGCTGGCGCGTCTGTCGGCGACCACCGACATCGCGATCGGCACGCCGGTGTCGGGGCGTGGTCATCGCGCACTCGACGATCTGGTCGGCATGTTCGTCAACACGCTGGTGCTGCGCACCGAGGTGGCGCCCGCGACACCGTTCGCCGAGCTGGTGGCGAGCGTTCGCGACACCGACCTGGCGGCGTTCGAGCACGCCGATGTGCCGTTCGAACGGCTCGTCGAGGTGCTCGATCCGGTGCGTTCCACGGCCCGTAATCCGCTGTTCCAGGTGATGCTGTCGCTGAACGAGGACACCGCGCGCGAACTCGCCCTGCCCGGTCTGACGGTCGGCGGGGTCGACCTGCCGACCACCGTCGCCAAGTTCGACCTGGAACTCACCCTCACCGAACACCGCGACGAGAACGGTTCGCCCGCTGGACTTTCCGGTGCGTTCCTCTACGCCACCGACCTGTTCGACGCGGCGACCGTCGCCGGTTTCGCCACCCGTCTGCTCCGCACCCTCACCAGCGCGCTGACAGATCCCACAGGCCCGGTCGGTGACATCGACCTTCTCGACCACACAGAACGCGCGCATCTGCTCGCCACCGGTATCGGACCTTCTGCGACTGTTTCCGCGCAGGTGACACAGCCGACCGACCACGCCGAAGTCGACCCTGCCCTTCCGGCGCCCTCTGCTGTCGCGTCTGCCTCGGTATCGCGGTTCGGCGGTCGGGTCGAGTCCGACGCTGGCCTCCCGGAGAGCTCTGGTATCGCGTCCGCGTCGGTATCGCAGTCCGATGATCGGGTCGAGGCTGACGCTGCCCTTCCGGCGACCTCCGTTGTCGCGTCTGCCCTGGTAACACGGTTCGGCGATCGCGACGCAGCCGCCGCCACCCTGGCTTCCCTGTTCGCCCAGCAGGTCGCCGCCGAGCCTGACGCGACAGCTGTCATCCTCGATGCCGAGCCTGGGGAAATGGGCGCTGCGGATCGTCCGGAGACGGTCGGTGTGGTGTCGACCACCACCTCCACCGTCGCCACGGCCACGGCCACGGCCACGGCCACGGCCACCGCCGCCACCGGCATCGCCACCGCCACCGCCACCGACAGCGCGCTGACCGTCGAGGGTTCGGCGTCGGTGCGACTCACCTACGCCGAGTTCGGGGGGCGCGTCACTCGATTGGCCCGGCACCTGATCGGGCTCGGCGCGGGCCCGGGTTCGCGGGTGGCCGTGGCGATGCGGCGTGGCGTCGAGCAGTTGGTCGCGGTGCACGCTGTGCTGGCGGCCGGGGCGGCCTATGTGCCCGTCGACCCGGATCATCCGGCCGAGCGAACCGCGTACGCGCTCGACCAGACGGCACCGGTGTGTGTGCTCACCGTCGCGGGAACCGGTGTGGGAGTTGGCGAGTCGGTGATCGAGGTGGATACCCTCGACCTGTCCGCGCTGTCCGACGACCCGATCACCGACGACGAGCGCCGCGCCCCACTGCGTCCCGAGAACCTCGCCTATGTGCTGTTCACCTCCGGCTCGACCGGTCGACCCAAGGGCGTCGCGGTGTCCCACCGTGCGGTGGTGAACCAGCTGCGATGGTTGCAGAGCACCTACCCGCTCGGTGCCGACGATGTGGTGCTGCAGAAGACACCGTTCACCTTCGACGCCTCGGTCTGGGAACTGTTGTGGCCCTTGCAGGTCGGCGCGAAACTGGTGTTGGCAACGCCCGACGGCCACCGCGACCCGGTCTACCTGGCCGCCGCCACCGTCCGACACCGGGTCACCGTGGTGCAATACGTGCCGTCGGTGCTGACCGCTGTCATGGCCGCGGGCGCCCCGGCGGATGCCTGTACCGACCGTGCCGCTGGTACCCGGACGGGTATCTGCATCGACCGTGCCGCTGGCGCCCAGGAGGGTGCCTCCCCCGACCGCGTCGTGAGCGGTGCATGCTCGCTGCGGCTGGTCTTCGCCGGTGGCGAGGCACTCACCGCCGACCTGGCGCGCACCGTCCGCGACCGCACCGGCGCTGCGGTGGTGAATCTGTACGGGCCCACCGAAACCGCCGTCCAGGTCACCACCCACCGGTTCGCCGATGACCCGGGCGCCACCGTCCCCATCGGTTCCCCCGTCGCCGAAACCTCTGTGTACGTGCTCGATTCGCGCCTGCATCCGGTTCCGGCCGGTGTGCCCGGCGAACTGTACGTGGGTGGCGTCCAACTCGCGGACGGCTACCACGGCCGCGTCGATCTCACCGCCGAACGCTTCGTCGCGAACCCCTTCGGCTCCGGCGAGCGCCTCTACCGCACCGGTGACCTCGTCACCTGGCGCACCACCGCCACCGGTCCCGCTCTGCACTACCTGGGCCGCACCGATTTCCAGGTGAAACTGCGCGGCCTGCGCATCGAACCGGCCGAGATCGAAGCCGCCCTCACCACGGTGCCCGGTGTTCGCCGCGCGGTGGTCGTCGTCCGCTCCGAGGACGGCAAGCCGGACCAACTCGTCGCCTACATCGTCGGCGGCGCGGTCCCGAGCGGGCCTACCCCGGCCGAGCTCGATGCCGCTGTCGCCGCGGGCCTGCCCGCCTACATGGTGCCCGGCGCCTACGTCTTCCTCGACGAACTGCCGCTCACCGCCTCCGGCAAGCTGGACCGACGGGCACTGCCCGCGCCCGAGGCGCGACGCACCGGCTACCGGGAGCCCGTGACGACGACGGAACGTATCGTCGCCGCCACCTTCGCCGCCGTGCTGGAACTGGACCGGGTGGGCGCCGACGACGACTTCTTCGCCCTCGGTGGCAACTCCCTGCTGGCCACCCAGGTGACGGCCCGCCTCGGGACGGCACTCGACGCGCGGGTCGCGGTGCGTGAACTGTTCGAGGACAGCACCGTCGGCGGTTTGGCGCGGCGCCTGGACACGGTGCGCGGCACCGGAAGCAGGCGCGGACCGGTGGCCGCACAACGCCCGCGACGGATTCCGTTGTCGCCCGCCCAGCAGCGGATGTGGTTCCTGCACCGCTTCGCCCCGGACTCCGCCGCCTATCACATCCCCGTAGCCATCCGCCTCAGCGGCGACCTCGACCTCACCGCACTGCGCGGCGCCCTCGGTGACCTGGTCGACCGGCACGAGACCCTGCGCACCACCTACCCCGAGTTCGACGGTCGGGCAACACAACTCGTCGGCGAGCCGGTGGTCCCCGACCTCCCCGTCACCGAGGTGGCCGCCGCCGATGTGCACGGTGCCGTGGCCGAGGTGCTCTCGGGCGGTTTCGACATCACCACCGAGGTGCCGGTGCGCGTCGCCCTGCTGCGGGTGTCGCCGACCGAGCACGTGCTGGTGCTCGTCGTGCACCACATCGCCGCCGACGGCTGGTCGATGACCCCGCTCACCCGTGATCTGGTGGCCGCCTACGCCGCCCGCGTCTCGGGCGGAGTCGCGCAACTGCCGCCGCTCACCGTGCACTACGCCGACTACGCGCTGTGGCAGACCGAGGGGCTCGGCAGCGTCGACGACCCGCACGCCCCGCTGGCCCGCCAACTCGGCTACTGGCGTCACCGCCTGGCCGCACTGCCCGACGTCCTCACCCTGCCGACGGATCGGCGCAGGCCGCTGGTCGCCTCGAACCGGGGCGCCACGTTCACCACCACCCTCGACGCGCAGCTGCACCGGGGGATCACGGAATTGGCTCGGGCGCGCCGGGCGACCACGTTCATGGTGCTGCACGCGGGTCTCGCGGTGCTGCTGGCCAGGCTGTCGGCGGGATCCGACATCGTGGTCGGCACCCCGGTGGCCGGGCGTGGGCACCGCGAACTCGACGACATCGTCGGTATGTTCGTCAACACGCTGGTGCTGCGTGCCGACGTGCGCGGCGAGACCGGGTTCGCCGCGCTGCTCGACCAGATCCGCGCCGATGACCTCGATGCCTTCGACAACGCCGACGTCCCCTTCGAAACCCTCGTCGACACCGTGAATCCCGCGCGCTCGCAGGGCTATTCCCCGTTGTATCAGGTGTCGCTGGCCCTGCAGAATCAGCGGCGGGCCGCGTTCGAACTGCCCGGGCTCACCCTCTCCGGGCTCGAACTGCCGGATGCGCCGATCGAGGTGGATCTGGACTTCACCTTCGTCGACCGGTTCGGCGCCGACGGCGAACCCGACGGCCTCGACCTCGAACTGCGCTACGCCACCGACCTTTTCGACGCCGACACCGTCGTGGCGATGGCCGCCATGCTCGAACTCGTGCTGCGCGCCGCCGTGCACGCACCCGACACCGCCGTCGGCGACCTGGAGCTGCTGCCCGCACCGGCCCGTGCCGAGCTGCTGGGGGGCCCGCACGGCGAGGTGATCGCGCTCGACACGGAACTGGCCGAGCTGGGCATCGATGTCCCGCTGGCTGCTCGTCTGCTCGATGCGTCGGCCGCGCGCGATCCGCGGGCGATCGCCGCCGTCTTCGACGACACCGACATCACCTACGGCGCGCTCGCGGCCCGGGCCAACCGGCTGGCCCGCAGGCTCATCGCGTGCGGTGTCGGACCGGAGACCCCGGTCGCCGTCGCCGTCCCGCGCGGGATCGACCTGCTCGTCGTGCTGCACGGTGTGCTCGCCGCCGGTGGCGTGTACGTGCCGATCGACCCGGCCCAGCCCGCCGACCGCATCGGCCACGTGCTGGCCACGGCGGCACCGCGCCTGGTCGTCGCGGCCGCGGCGGGCGACCTCGACCACGTGGACGCGGGCATCCGGTCCGCCACCGCGTCGGTCCATTTCGCGGCGGCCTCACGGTCTGGGTTCCCCGTGCTCACCCTCGCCCAGCTCGAGGACCCCGCGCAGGCACCGGTCTCGGGCGCCCCGGTCACCGACGCCGAACGCCTGGCACCGCTACGACCGGACCACCCGGCGTATGCCCTGTTCACCTCCGGCTCCACCGGTCTGCCCAAGGGTGTGCTCATCACACACCGCGCGGTGGTCAACGAATTGTGCTGGCTGCGTGGCGAATACGCGATGACCGCCGACGACCGGCTGCTACAGCGCGCCCCGCTCACCTTCGACGTGTCGCTGTGGGAACTGCTCGCCCCGGCCCTGCTCGGCGCCACCCTGGTGCTGCTGCGTCCCGGCGGGCACCTCGACCTCGCCTATCAGGCGCGGGTGCTGCGCGAACAGCGTGTCACCGTGGTGGAACTGGTGCCGTCGGTGCTGTCGGCGATGCTGGCCGAGGGCCTCGGCGACGCCCTGCGGGGGCTGCGGATGCTGCACGTGGGTGGTGAGGAGCTGCCCGCCCCGCTCGCGGCGACCGTGCTGGCCACGCTGTCGGTCGAGCTGCACAACACCTACGGCCCGACCGAGGTGGCGATCACCAGCACGTTCCAGGAGATCACCGCACCGGTCGAGCAGACCGAACTGCCCATCGGCAGGCCAACCTGGAACGTGCGCGCCTATGTCCTCGACGAACGGCTGCATCCGGTGCCCACCGGAGTCGCGGGTGAGTTGTACCTGGCGGGCGCCCAGTTGGCCCGCGGCTACCTCGGCCGACCCGATCTGACCGCCGACCGTTTCGTCGCCGACCCGTTCGGCGCGCACGGCACCCGCATGTACCGCACCGGCGACCTGGTGCGCCGCGACCGCACCGGTGCCCTGATCTATTTGGGCCGCAACGACTTCCAGGTCAAGATCCGCGGCCTGCGGATCGAGCTCGGCGAGATCGAGGCCGCGCTCGGCGACGCACCTGGTGTCACGCACGCGACCGTCCTGCCCGCCACCGACGACGCGGGCCGCCAGTGCCTGGTCGGCTACGTGGCCGGTGCCGTCGACGCGACGACGGTGCGCGAGCACGTGGCGAGCCGCGTCCCCGCCTACATGGTGCCCACCCACTTCGTGGTGCTCGACACGGTGCCGTTGAACTCGGCGGGCAAACTCGACCGCACCGCCCTGCCCGCCGCCGACCTGTCGGCCACCACCGCCTACGTGGCGCCACGCCCCGGCACACAGACCGCCCTCGCCGAGGTGATCGCCGACCTGCTCGGGGTGGCCCGCCTCGGTGCCGACGACGACTTCTTCGCCGTCGGCGGCAACTCGCTGCTGGCCATGCGACTGGTCGCCCGCGCCAACGCGGCGCTCGGCAGTGCGCTCGACGTCCGCGATGTGTTCGAGGCACCGACCGTGGCCGGGTTGGCCGCCCGCGCCACCGTCGGCGAACAGCTCGCACCGCTGGTGGCGACGCACCCGCGCCCCGAGCGGATCCCGTTGTCGCTGGCGCAGACCCGGCTGTGGCTGCTGAACCGCATCGACCCGGATTCGGCTGTCTACACCTTGCCCATCGCCCTGCGCCTCACCGGCGACCTCGACACCGCCGCCCTGTGGGCCGCCCTCGCCGATGTGCTCGCCCGCCACGAGGCGCTGCGCACCGTCTTCCCCGAAGACGCCGACGGCCCCACCCAGGTCGTCCTCCCGGTGGATCAGGTCATGCCCGCCGCCGTGCTCGAGGAGGTCACCGAAGCGGGCATCGCCGACGCGGTGCGTGCCGTTGTCGGTGTCGGCTTCGACCTGACCGTCCAGCCGCCGCTGCGCGCGGCCCTCCTGCGCCCTCTCGATGTCGCGTCGGACCGCTCGGCGGACGGTTCCGAGTACGTCTTCGTGCTTGCCGTGCATCACATCGCGGCTGACGGCGTGTCCGTGACCCCGCTGGCCCGCGACCTGGTCGCCGCGTACGCGGCGCGCACGGCGGGCACGGCGCCGCACTGGGAGCCGCTGCCGGTGCAGTACCCGGATTTCACCCTGTGGCAGCGTGCCGTGCTCGGTGAAGCCGACGATCCGCGGTCGCGGTTGGTACGACAGTCGGCGCACTGGCGGGCCGAATTGGCCGGGCTGGCACCGGTGCTGGAACTGGCGACGGACCGGCCGCGTCCCGCTGCCCGCAGGGGCGAGGGCGCCGCTGTCGGGTTCGAGGTGCCCGCCGAGGTCGTCGCCGGGATCGAGGCGCTGGCCCGCAGGCACGCGGTGTCCACCTTCATGGTGGTGCACGCGGCCTTCGCGGTGCTGCTGGCACGGCACGGCGCGGGCGACGACATCGCGATCGGCACGCCGGTCGCGGGACGCGCCGACCCCGCTCTCGACGACCTCGTCGGCATGTTCGTCAACACCCTGGTCCTGCGCACCCCGGTCGACGCGGGCGCGTCGTTCGCCGACCTGCTCACCACGGTGCGCGAGGCGGATCTGCGTGCCTTCGCGCACGCCGACCTGCCGTTCGAACAGCTCGTCGACGACCTCGATCCCGTGCGCTCCACGTCGTACGCGCCGCTCGTGCAGGTGATGCTCGCCTTCGAGCACCGCGACGACACCGTCATCGAACTGCCGGGCCTGCGGATCGGTGAGTTCGCGCTGCCCGCCGCGACCACCCAGTTCGACCTGTCCCTCGCTGTCGACGAAATCGCCGCCGACGGCGTATCCGGGATGCGCGGGTGGTTGCGCTACGCCACCGATCTGTTCGACGCCGACACCGTCACCGCCTTCGGTGCCCGCTTCGTCCGGATACTGCGGGCGGTTGTCGCCGACGACGCGTCCGTCGTCGGTGAGATCGACCTGCTCGACGACACCGACCGGGCCCGGCTCGCGGCCTGGAACTCCACCACCACACCCTTCGATACCGACGCGACCCTCGTGTCGATGTTCGCCGACCAGGCACGGCGCACACCCGACGCGGTCGCCCTCGACTTCGAGGGGCAACGCATCACCTACGGCGAGTTCGCCGATCGCGTCGCACGGCTGGCTCGATGGCTGATCGGGGAACGGGTCGGACCCGGTGCGGTCGTCGGTGTCGGGCTGCGGCGCGGGATCGACCTGCTCGTCGCGCTCTACGCGGTGCAGGCCGCGGGTGCGGCCTACCTGCCGCTCGACCCCGACCACCCGGCCGACCGGATCGCCGACGTGCTCGCCACCGCGACCCCGGTCTGTGTGCTGGCCGCGCCCGGGTTCCCCGAGACCGGCACGCGCACCGTCGATCCCGGCGACCTCGAGCTCGGCGGATTCGACACCTGCCCGGTGACCGATGCCGACCGCCTCCGCCCGGTGCGCGGCGCCGACCTGGCGTACGTGCTGTTCACCTCCGGGTCGACCGGGAAGCCGAAGGGTGTGGCGGTGAGCCACACCGCCATCGTCAACCGACTCGTCTGGATGCAGGACACCTACGGGCTCACCCCGGCCGACACCGTGTTGCAGAAGACGCCGATCACCTTCGACGTGTCGGTGTGGGAACTGTTCTGGCCCTTGCAGATCGGTGCCACCCTGGTGATCGCCCGCCCGGACGGGCACCGTGACCCCGCCTACCTGGCCGAGGTCGTCACCCGCACCGGTGTGCGGGTGGCGCACTTCGTGCCGTCGATGCTCGCCGCGTTCCTCGCCGAATCACGCTCCGCCGAGTGTGTGTCGCTGCGTCAGGTCTTCGCCTCCGGCGAGGCCCTGCCCGCCGCCGACGCCCAGCGGCTGCGCGCGCTGATTCCCGGTGTGGCCGTGCACAACCTGTACGGCCCGACCGAGGCCGCCGTCGACGTCACCTTCCACGAGGTCACCGACGCCGACACCGTCACCGTGCCGATCGGCGCGCCGATCGCGAACACCGCACTGCACGTCCTCGACGCCCGCCTGCGACCCGTGCCCGTCGGCACCCCCGGCGAGCTCTATCTGGCCGGGGTGCAGTTGGCCAGGGGCTACCTCGGCCGCCCCGACCTGTCGGCCGACCGCTTCGTCGCCAACCCCTACGGTGCGCCGGGCGAACGCATGTACCGCACCGGCGACCTCGTCGTCCGTACTCGCTCCGGCGAGCTGGAGTACCTGGGCCGCACCGATTTCCAGGTGAAGGTGCGCGGCCTGCGCATCGAGCTGGGCGAGATCGAGGCCGTGCTCGGGAGCGTCGAGGCTGTCGATCGTGCGGTGGTGACCGTGCGCGACGACGGCACCGGCGCCTACCTCGCGGCCTACCTCGTGCCCGCGCAGGCCGGTTCGTCCGCGACGGACAGCAGCGATGACGCCGCGGTGAGCATCGACCTCGAGCGTGTGAAAACCTCTCTGCGCGAGGCTCTTCCGGCCTACATGGTGCCGAGCGCGTTCGTGATCCTCGCGGCACTGCCCGTGAACGCCTCGGGCAAGCTCGACCGACGGGCACTGCCCGCCCCCGAGCTGACGGCACGGGAGTTCCGTGTTCCCGCGACGGCCACCGAGATGCTGGTGGCCGAGATCGTCGGTGAGGTGCTCGGTGTCGAGCGGGTCGGCGCCGACGACGACTTCTTCGACCTCGGCGGCAACTCGCTGATCGCCACCAGGGTCGCGGCGCGGCTCGGGGCGGCACTGGACCGGCAGGTGCCGGTGGCCCGCGTCTTCGAGGCGCCGATGGTGGCCGCGCTCGCGGCCGCACTCGATGCCGAGATCGGCACCGCGCGCCGCGCGCTGACGGCGGGGGAGCGGCCCGCCGAGGTTCCGCTCTCACCCGCCCAGCAGCGCATGTGGTTCCTCAATCGGTTCGACCCGGACTCGGTGGGCTACAACGTGCCCATCGCCGTCCGGCTGCGCGGCGTGCTCGACACCGAGGCACTGTCCGCCGCTGTCGACGACCTGGTCGACCGCCACGAAGTCCTGCGCACCTACTACCCGGAGACTGCCGACGGCCCCGTGCAGCGCATCCTCGCGGCGGCTGAGGCCGGGGTCGCGCTGGAGATCCGCGACATCGCCGCCGACCAGGTGGCCGACGCGGTGCGGGCCCTGGCCGCGACCACCTTCGATGTCACCGAGGGCGTGCCGTGGCGGGTCGTGCTGTACCGCCTCGACGCCGACGACGCGGTGCTGGCCCTGGTCGTGCACCACATCAGTGCCGACGGGTCGTCGGTGCCGCCGCTGGTGCGCGACCTGATGACCGCCTACCTCGCCCGTCGCGACGGCACCGCCCCCACCTGGGCGCCGCTGCCGGTGCAGTACGCGGACTACGCGCTGTGGCAGCGAGCCGTGCTCGGCGACGAGACCGACCCCGATTCGGTGGCCGCCCGCCAGCTCGACTTCTGGCGCACCGAGCTCGCCGGGGTACCCGACGAACTCGCGCTGCCGCTGGACCGGCCACGCCCGGCCGTGCGGACCCTGGCGGGCGGCACGGTGCCGGTCACCCTGGACGCCGCCACCCACGCCCGGCTCACCGAGCTGGCCCGCGACTGCGGTGCGACGCTGTTCATGGTGGTGCACACCGCCTTCGCCGCCCTGCTCGGACGGCTGTCGAACAGCACCGACATCACCGTCGGCACCCCGGTGGCCGGACGCGGTGAGGCCGCGCTCGAAGACCTCGTGGGCATGTTCGTGAACACGCTGGTGTTCCGCACGCGGCTGCGGTCGGGAGAATCGTTCCGCCAGTTGCTGATCCGCCAGCGCGCCACCGACCTCGCGGTGTTCGCCAACGCCGAGGTCCCGTTCGAACGGCTCGTCGAGGTGCTCGATCCGGCGCGTTCCACGGCCAGGCACCCGCTGTTCCAGGTGGGCTTCTCCTTCCAGAACTTCGAACGCGCCGAACTCGAGCTGCCCGGCATCACCGTGTCGGGCCTGGACACCGACGGCGAGCTGTCGCAGTTCGACCTGCACCTGATCGTCAGCGACGCCTACACCGACGACGGTGCGGCAGCCGGTGTTTCCGGTGTCCTCACCTACGCCGCCGACGTGTTCGATCCCGACACCGCCGCTGCCGTCGCCACCCGCCTCGAACGGTTGCTCACCGCCGTCGCGGCGGCGCCTCGGACCCCCGTGGACTGCATCGACATCCTCGATGCCGAGGAACGCACCCGCATCCTCGACCACTGGAACGACACCGACCACGCGATCGACCGGGCGGCGACACTGCTGACTCCGTACCGCCGCCACGTCGCCACGAGCCCCGAGGCGACGGCCCTGATCGCCGAGGACGAACACCTCACCTACGGCGAGCTCGACACACGGGTCAACCGCCTGGCACGCCACCTCATCGCCGACGGCGTCGCCCCCGACACCCTGGTCGCCCTGGCCATGCGCCGCTCGGTCGACCTGGTCGTCGCGATGTACGCGGTCCTCACCGCGGGCGCCGCCTACGTGCCGATCGACCCCGACCATCCCGCCGACCGCGTCACCCAGATCCTCACCACCGCCCGCCCCCACGTGGTTCTCACCACCACCCTCGACCGCTTCGACATCGGCGCGGTCACCCCGGATACGGCCGTGCCTACGACCACGGTGACTGCCGCGTCCTCGTCGGCCGCCACTCGCACCGGCGATGGCGTCGGTGGTTCCTTGCCAGGTGGCCAGGCCTCGTCCTCGGCTGTCGCCCGGAACGGCGAGGGCCTCGGCGATTTCTCGGTTGCCGACCACGCGGTATCGGCGTCGGCCGCCACCTTGAAGGGCGACGGCCTCGGCGGTTCTGTGCCCGGTGGCCAGGCGTCGTCTGCCGCCACCCTGAACGGCGACGCTCTCGGCGGCTCCTCGCCCGGTGACCATGCAGCGTCGTCGGTGGGGATGCGGGTCGTCCACATCGACCGTCTCGACCTGACGCGCTACCGGGCCCAGACCGTCGACGACGCGGAACGCCGGGCGCCGCTGCGGGACGCACACCTCGCCTATGTCCTGTTCACCTCCGGCTCGACCGGGCGGCCCAAGGGTGTGGCGATGAGCCACGCCGGGGTGCGCAACCAGGTGGCGTGGATGATCGAGCAGTACCGGCTCGGCGCGGGGGATGTCTACCTGCAGAAGTCGGCCGCGACCTTCGACCTGTCGGTGTGGGGGTACTTCGTGCCGCTCGCGGCGGGGGCGACGCTCGTGCTCGCCACGCCCGACGGGCATCGGGACCCGCTGTACCTTGCGGAACTCGTCGCGCGACAGCGCGTCACGGTGGCGGACTTCGTGCCGTCGATGCTGAGTGTGTTCGCCGCGCACGCCGAGGCCGACCAGCTCGCCGGCTTGCGTCTGGTGCTCGCCATCGGCGAAGCGCTCACGCCGGACACGGTCGCCGCGTTCCGGACGAAATCCAATGCGGCACTACACAACCTGTACGGACCGACCGAGGCGGCCGTCTCGGTGACCGCCTGGCCCGCCGACGACGCGACCGGGCCGACCGTGCCGATCGGTGTGCCCGAATGGAACACCCGCGTGTACGTGCTCGACGACCGGCTGCGCCCGGTCGCCCCCGGGGTGGCGGGTGAGCTGTACCTCGCGGGCGATCAGCTGGCCCGGGGCTACCTCGGCCGCGCGGACCTCACCGCCGACCGCTTCGTCGCCGACCCGTTCCGTGCGCCCGGCGAGCGGATGTACCGCACCGGCGACCTCGTCCGCTGGACCCGCGACGGTGTGCTCGTCTACCTCGACCGGCGTGACTTCCAGGTGAAGTTCCGTGGGCAGCGCATCGAACTCGGTGACATCGAAGCGGCGCTGCGTGCGCTGCCCGGGGTACGGCAGGCCGCGGCGGTCGTGTCGCCGAGTCCGACCGGGGACCGTCTCGTCGGTTACACGGTGCCGCAGCCGGGTGCCGAACTCGACCCGGCCGCGCTGCGCACAGCGGTCGGGGGTGTCCTGCCGTCGTACATGGTGCCCTCGGTCGTCGTGGTGCTCGACGCGTTCCCGCTCAACACCTCCGGCAAGCTCGACCGCGCGGCGCTGCCGACCCCGAAGTTCGTGGCCCGCCCGTTCCGGGCACCGGTCACCCCGGTGCAGCTGGCCGTGGCCCAGGTGTTCGCCGAGGTGCTCGGCCGCGAACAGGTCGGCCTCGACGACGACTTCTTCGACCTCGGCGGCAACTCGCTCGTCGCCACCCGCGTCGCCGCCCGCCTCGGCGCGGCACTGTCCACCCGTGTACCGGTGCGCACCCTGTTCGAGGCGACCACCGTCGCGGGGCTGGCCGAGCTGCTCGCCACCCACGTCGGCAGTGGAGCGGGAACCGCTCTGGTGGCAGCCGTTCGCCCGCAACGGATTCCGCTCTCGGCCGCGCAACAGCGCATGTGGCTGCTCAACCGGCTCGATCCGGCCTCGGCCGCCTACAACATCCCGATCGCGGTGCGGCTCACCGGTGACGTCGACGCCAACGCCCTGGCCGCCGCCGTCACCGATGTACTGGACCGGCACGAGGTGCTGCGCACCGCCTACCCGGCCGTGGACGGCATCGGTCACCAGGCCGTGTGGGAGTTCGTACCGACTCCCGTGGTGGAGACCGTCGATCCGATCGCGGTGCCCTCGATCGTGGCCGCCGAGATCGGCCGCGGCTTCGACGTCACCGTCGCCCCGCCGGTGCGGGTGCGCGTATTGCGCTGCGCCGCCGACGAAGTGGTGCTGGTGGTGGTGATCCATCACATCAGTGCCGACGGTTTCTCCGCCGGACCGTTGCTGCGCGACACCGCCGCCGCCTACCTCGCCCGCCGCGCGGGCACCGCACCGGGCTGGGCGCCGCTCGAGATCCAGTACGCCGACTACACCCTGTGGCAGCGCACCGTGCTCGGCGGCGAACACGACCCCGAATCCCCGGCGGCCCGGCAGCTGCGATTCTGGCGCGGCGAACTCGACGGGCTCGCACCGCTGCTCGAGCTGCCGACCGACCGGCCGCGTCCCGCCGTCGCCTCCCAGTGCGGCGCGAGCGTGGAAACGACCGTGCCGCAGGCACTCTGGCAGCGCGTCACCGCCGTGGCGCGGCGCACGGAGGCGACTGAGTTCATGGTCGCGCACGCGGCACTGGCCGTGCTGCTGGCCAGGCTCAGCGGGGCGGGCGACATCGCCATCGGAACGCCCGTCGCCGGTCGCGGTGCCGCCGCGCTCGACGACCTGGTCGGTATGTTCGTCAACACCCTGGTCCTGCGCACCGCGGTGGACCCGGCGGCCTCCTTCGCCACACTGCTGCGCGAAACTCGGCGGGTCGATCTGGACGCGTTCGACAACGCCGACGTGCCCTTCGAACGCCTGGTCGACGTCCTCGACCCGGTGCGCTCGGCCGGGCACAGCCCGCTGTTCCAGGTGATGCTCGCGTTCCAGAACCTCGACGCCACGCCCACCGAGGTGGTGCTGCCCGACCTCACCGTCACCGCTGTCGAGGCCGACGTGCCGGTCGCCAAGTTCGACCTGGACCTCGTCCTGGCGGGCACCGCCGAGGGCGGCTGCTCGGTGCGGCTCACTTACGCCACCGATCTGTTCGACGCCACCACGGCCCACCGGATGACCGAGGCGTACGTGCGCGTCCTCGACGCGGTAACCGGCGACCCGCGGGTCGCCGTCGGTGATGTCGACCTGCTGACCGGGCCCGACCACCGACTCCTCGAAAGCTGGTGCGACACAGCCCGTGTGCTCGTGCCCGAGACGGTGGCCGACGGTTTCTACCGGCAGGTCGCGGCGACACCGACAGCCGTCGCGTTCATCGACGGCACGACGAGCGTCACCTACGGCGACTTCGCGGACCGGGTGAATCGCACGGCCCGGTATCTCCTCTCGCTCGGCGTCGGCCCCGACACCTCGGTGGCGGTGGCGGCGCGTCGCTCGATCGACCTGCTGGTCGGGCTGTACGCGGTGATCGTCGCCGGTGGTACCTACGTGCCGGTCGACCCCGACCACCCGGCCGGACGCATCGATCGCATTCTCGACATCGCCCGCCCCGCCATCCTGCTCACCACGCGGCGCGACCACGCGGACCTGCCGACTTCGGCGGGTCGGGGAATCGACGTGGTCGTGCTCGACGACGTCGAGCTGGCTGGACTGTCCGGCGAACCCGTCGGCGATCGCGAACGCACCCACCCGTTGCGTCCCGAACACACCGCGTACGTGATCTTCACCTCCGGCTCCACCGGGCTGCCCAAGGGTGTCGGGGTGCCGCACCGGGCGATCGTCAACCAACTCGACTGGTTGGCACAGGAATTCGGCTTCGCCGCCGGTGACACGCTGCTGCACAAGACCCCGATCACCTTCGACGCCTCGGTCTGGGAGCTGTTCCTCGGTCCCCGTGTCGGTGCCCGGACGGTCATCGCGCGTCCCGGCGGCCACGGTGACCCGGCGTACCTGTCGGCTCTCATCGCCGAACACCGGATCGACACAGTGCAATTCGCACCGACGCTGCTGGCCGCCTACCTCGCGCAGATCGGCGCTGTCGGGGGCGGCTCGGAGGTCGTGGTCCGCCGGGCGCCCGGTGACGACAGCGCGGAGGTCGTCGTCACCGACTCGTCGGCGGCGCTGTCTCGGTCGCCTGGTGACCGAGGCACCGGAAACACCGTCGCCTCGCTGCGACGGATCTTCGCCGGTGGTGAAGCGCTGCCCGCCGCTCTCGCCCAGCAGGTGCGGGCCGCCACCGGTGCCGAGGTGGTGAACCTCTACGGGCCGACCGAAACCGCCGTACAGGTGAGCACCCATGTCGTCACCGACGGGGACACTGTCACGGTGCCGATCGGCACACCGGTCTGGAACACCGGTCTGTACGTGCTCGACGCCCGACTGCGGCCGGTGCCGCCCGGTGTGGTCGGTGAGTTGTACGTCGGTGGCGCCCAGCTCGCCCACGGTTATGTCGGTGCGGGGGCGTTGACCGCCGAACGGTTCGTCGCCGACCCGTTCGGGGCCTCGGGCGCGCGGATGTACCGCACCGGCGACCTCGTTCGGCTGCGCGGTGGAACCGGCGATGTCGCACTGGAATACGTCGGCCGATCCGATCTGCAGGTGAAGCTCAACGGTCAGCGCATCGAACTCGGCGAGGTCGAAGCTGTGCTGTCCCGGCAACCGGGTGTGGCGCGGGCAGCAGCCGCCGTGGTGCCGGGCGCGGGTGCCGACCGCCTCGTCGGATACATCGTTGCCACCGGCTCGGTCGACACGGCAACCCAGGTGGCCCAAGGTGTCTCGGCGCTCGACAGCGCTACGATCCGGTCGGCGCTGGCCGCCGAACTACCCGGTTACCTCGTGCCGTCGGTGATCGTCGAACTCGACGCGTTCCCCGTGAACACCTCGGGCAAGCTCGATCGGGGCGCCCTCCCGGTCCCGCATCTGCGTCAGACCACCTACCGGGCGCCCGTCACCGACACCGAACAGCGGGTCGCCGCGGAATTCGCCCGGGTCCTCGACCTGGACCGAATCGGGATGGACGACAACTTCTTCGATCTCGGTGGCAACTCCCTGACCGCCGTCCGATTGGCCGCGCGCCTGAGTGAAACCCTCGGTACCCCGGTACCGGTGGCCTGGTTCTTCACCGACCCCACCCCGGCGGTCGTCGTCGAGCGGTTGCGTGGTGACGAGCAGACCGATGCCTTCGCCGTCCTGCTGCCCCTGCGCACCGGCGGCACCGGCGCACCGCTGTTCTGCATCCACCCCGTCGGTGGCCTGTCCTGGTCGTTCGCCGGACTGACCCGACACCTCGACCCGCAACGGCCCGTCTACGGTCTGCAATCACCGGCACTGACCGCCGACGAACCGCTGCCCGACAGCATCGACACCTGGGCTCGGCGCTACATCGACGCCATCCGGTCGGTGCAGCCCGAGGGGCCGTACCACCTGCTCGGCTGGTCGCTCGGTGGACTGCTCGCGCACGCGGTCGCCACCGGTCTGCGCGCCGAGGGCGAACAGGTCGCGCGTCTGGCCATGATGGACAGCTGGCTCGGCGACGGACCGCAGGACACCCCGGCCCCGACGGTCGGCGACCTGCTCGGTGGCCTGGCCGGTGCGGACCTCGACTTCGGCATCGACGGACTCACCGCCGCCGCCGCGAGTCTCGGCGGACCGCTGGCCGCGCTCGACCGCGCCCGCGTCGCCCGCATCATCGACGCCGCGCACGCGTCGATGCGCATGGTCGACGACTATCGCCCCCACCGCTTCGACGGTGACCTGGTGTACTTCGCGGCCACCGTCGACGACCCGACCGGAACACACGGTGCCGCCACCTGGGCACCGGTCGTCGACGGTGCCGTGATCTGTCACCGCATCGACGCCACCCACTGGGCGATGACCGACGAGCACGCGCTCGCCCGCATCGCCCAGGTTCTCGACACACCCGATGCGGGCGGCCCGGCGCCGCACCCGCGCCCGGCGGTGGCGAGGGTCGATGCGGGGGCGGGGGCGGGTGGCGCATAGAATCGCCAGGTCGGCCGTCGTGCCTGCACCCCGCTCGCGGAAGCGGGTATCCGCGCACGTCGCCAGCCCCCGTTTTCGAGAGGTCGAGAAAGCATGCCAGTACAGCCGTCCGGTGGGATCGGGTGACCGAGCGACAGTTGAGTGAACCCGGAACCGACACCGCCGACGACGTGACCACCGAGGGTGGCGTGCGTCGCACCGTGCTGCCCGGTGGACTGCGCGTGGTCACCGAGCACGTGCCCGGTGTGCGTTCGGCCTCGATCGGCGTCTGGGTTGGCGTTGGCTCGCGGGACGAAGGGCCGACCGTGGCCGGGGCGGCACACTTCCTCGAACACCTGCTGTTCAAAGCGACTCCCACCCGCACCGCGCTCGACATCGCCCAGACCATGGACGCCGTCGGCGGCGAACTCAACGCCTTCACGGCCAAGGAACAGACCTGCTACTACGCCCACGTCATCGACGAGGATCTGCCGCTCGCGGTCGAACTCGTCTCCGACGTGGTGCTCAACGGGCTGTGCCGGGCCGTCGACGTCGACGTGGAGCGGCAGGTGGTGCTCGAGGAGATCGCCATGCGCGACGACGACCCCGAGGATCTCGTCGCCGACTGCTACCTCACCGCGCTGTTCGGTGACCACCCCATCGGGCGCCCCGTGATCGGCACCGTCGAATCCATCGAGGGCATGCAGGCCGCCCAGTTGCGTGGTTTCCATCAGCGCCGGTACCGACCCGAGCGCATGGTCGTCGCGGTGGCGGGCAATGTCGAACACGAACGGGTGGTCGAGCTGGTTCGCCACGCCTTCGGCCCGCACCTCGACCCCGCCGCCGAACCGGCACCGCGCCGGGAGGGCAAGTTCCGCGCCCAGAGCGCACCGGGACTGGTACGCATCAACCGCGACAGTGAACAGACCCACCTCACCTTCGGGGTGCGCGCGTTCGGCAGGCACGAAGGCCAGCAGCGTTGGCCGCTGTCGGTGCTCAACACGGTGATCGGTGGCGGGCTGAGTTCGCGGCTGTTCCAGCGCATCCGGGAGGAACGCGGCCTGGCGTACTCGGTGTACTCGAGCGTCGACACCTTCGCCGACACCGGTGCCTTCTCCGTCTCCCTCGGCTGCCAGCCCGAAAACCTCGCCCAGGTGGCGGGTTTGGCGCGCTCGGTGCTCGACGAGGTCGCCGCCGCGGGCATCACCGACGCCGAATGTGCCCGCGCCAAGGGCTCGCTGCGCGGTGGCCTGGTACTCGGCCTCGAGGACTCCGCGTCGCGGATGAACCGCATCGGCCGCAGCGAACTCAGCTACGGCAACCACCGCAGCGTCTCGGCGACCCTGGCCCGCATCGACGCCGTCACCACCGACGAGGTCAACGCCATCGCCCGCACCCTGCTCGCCCGCCCCTACGGTGCCGCCGTCGCGGGCCCCTACCGCCGCACCCGCGACCTACCCACCTCGGTCCGCAAACTCGTCGAGAACTGAGCGCCCTCGGGTAGCTAGGCGCGTGCGGTGTCGACGCGGCCGCTGTGCAGCGGAAGGGACGCGGCGACAACGTATTTCGTGGCGTCGGCGCCCGCGGTGAAGGTGCCGCCGAGCATGGTCGCGCGTTCGCGCATGCCGAGCAGGCCGTGGCCCGCGCCAGTGGCAGGGGTGGGCGTGCACGGATTGGTGACGCGGATATCGATGGCCTCGTCGGTGACCGCGACCGTGACGTCGACCGGGGCGCCCGGTGCGTGGCGGATCGCGTTGCTGAGTGCCTCCTGGACGATCCGGTAGGTCGAGAGGCCGACGGCGTCGGGTGCTGTCGTCGTGTCGCCGGTGAGCGTCATGGTGACCCGGGTACCGCCGCCGCGCACCGTTTCCACGAGTTCGGTGAGGTCGCGCAAGGTTGGTTGGGGCAGCAGTGTGGCGTCGCCGCTGCGCAGCACGCCGAGGATGTGGCGCATCTCGGTGAGCGCGACCGTGGCGCTGGTGCGGATGGTGTCGAGCCGGGCGCTGGTCGTGGCCGCGAGGTCCGGGGCGCTGTGCTGGGCGGCCTCGGCCTGGATGGCGATCACCGTCATGTGGTGGGCGACCACGTCGTGTAGTTCGCGGGCGATGCGGGCGCGTTCCTCCCACAGCGAGGTGAGCTGGCGTTGCCGCTCGGTGCTGTCGCGTTCGCGGCGCAGACTGGTGCTGGTGACGCCGACCGTGCGGATCGCGATCACGGTGGAGAGCACCAGCCCCGAAACCGCGCTCGCACCGAGAATCCCGACCAGCCATTCGGCCGGTCGCAGCCACAGCGCCAACCCGACCCCCGTCGCCACGGTCGCCACCCAGATCCCCGCGGCGGCGCGGGCACCCGCGCGAACCGCGCCCACACCGAGAACGACGAAATAGCTGGTGAGCATCGGATCGACCCACAGTTCGGCCTGCACCCCGGTGAACACCGACGCGGCGGTCAACGCCGCGAGCCCGAGCGCCCACCCGGCCTCCGGAGCACGCATGGCCACCGCGACCGCGATGCCGATGGTCAGCGCGAGCGCGAGGACCTGGAACATCGCCAGTTCGGTATCGGCCACCATGGTCGCCAGCACCGCGACGAACCCGACCACGGCCGCGGCGACGCTCAGCGACAACCGTTGCCACCGGCCGAGTCGAGGTGGCCAGGACTCCAGCACGCGGGCGGCGATCTTCTCCATGCGCTCATCCTTATCGATCGCGGGCACCGTCACACCAGATCGCGACGGCGCACGACGACAACGGCGACGGCGAGGAAGAACACCGGGTACACCGCCAGCGCCACCACGGCGTGCGGCCAGCCCAGAAGATCGAGCACCCCCGGCGTCGCCTCGCCCTGCAACGTTCGCAGCTCACCGGCCAGCGACCCCGCCACCGATCCGGGCAGGTAGTGCGTCACCGTACCGGCACTGCCGAGCATCTCACCGAAGAAGCGGAGCACGTTCTCCAGCACCAGCACCCACACCAGACCGAGCCCGACCGCGAGCGACGGTCCGCGCGCGAGCAGACCGATCAACGCGCCGAGCAACGTCCACATGGTCAGAATCGCGATGCCGCTGCCGACGCCCGCCAGGATCCGGCCAACCGACGGCAGCCGGAGCGGCTGGGATTCGGCCGAGGCGATGACGCACGCGACGCTCAGATCCAGCGCGAACGCGCCGACCACCGCCACGCCCGCCACCGTGAGCAACGCGAGCACCGTGCCGAGCAGCGCGGTGACGCGCGCGGGGCCCTGGGTGAACACCGTCTTCCAAGTGCCCCAGCCGTACCCGCTGCCGGTGGCGAGCGCGCCGAGGATCAGCATCAGCGCGCCACCGAAAAGAACGGTGCCGCCGACGAATTCCTCCGGCACCGCCGCGGGCATCATCTGGGCGAGCACGTATTCGCGTGGCTGCCCCTCGGTGGCGTCGCTGGAACTGTCGGAGCTGTAGCTGATGTAGTTGAGCAGGTACATGAAAGTGAGGTTGAGCGTCAGCCAGACGGCGAGCAGGCTCCACAACACGGGCCAGCGGCGCAGTCGCAGCAGTTCGGCGCGAATACTGTCGATCATGCGACGTTCTCCACATCCGGGGCGGTCATCTCGAAATACGCTTCTTCCAGCGAGCGCTCCGTCGAACGCAATTCGTGCAGTTCTGCGCCCGCGTCGAGCACCGCGCGGGCGATGAGCGGTGCCGCGTCGGGCCCCGCTTCGACCCGGATCCCGGTCTGGGTGGGGGTGGCGTCGCCGACCGCGACCCGGATCGCTTCGACTGCGGCCTGCACCGGTTCGGCGCGCACGAAAAGGGTGCTGCGCCCGCGCATCTCGGCGACGGTGGATTCCGCGATCAGGGTGCCGCCGTTGATCACACCGACCCGGTCGCAGATCTCCTGCACTTCGGCGAGCAGATGACTCGACAGCAGAATGGTGTGCCCGTCGGCGGCGAGATCGGTGATGAGGGTGCGCATTTCGGCCATGCCGCCGGGGTCGAAGCCGTTGGTCGGTTCGTCGAGGATGAGCAGTTCGGGGTTGCCGAGCAGAGCGCAGCCGACGCCGAGCCGTTGTTTCATGCCCTGGGAATAGGTGCGGAAGCGGTCCTCGCCCCGGTCGGCGAGACCGACACGGGCCAGTGCCTCGTCCACGGCCGCATCCGGGATGCGCCGATAGCGGGCCATGACGCGCAGATTGTCGCGTCCGGACAGATAGGGATAGAAGCCGGGACTCTCGATCAGCACGCCGATCCGGGCGAGGGCCTCCGGGTCGCCGGGTGCCTTTCCGAGGACCCGCGCGGTTCCGCTGGTCGGTTCTATGAGCCCGACCAACATGCGCAGTGTCGTGGTTTTCCCCGCGCCGTTCGGACCGAGGAAACCGTAGATTTCCCCGGCGCGAACGGTGAGGTCGACCTTGTCGACGGCGACTTTGTCGTCGTAACTCTTGGTCAGATTCTCCGTGACCACAATCATGATTCAACCGTAGATTTCAGCTGGTCCCGGCACATCCCGCCGCAGAGTGATCACCGGTGGTAGCTCTCAGGAGGGATGGTCATTCCACCAGGTGACCGAGCCGGGGGACGGCCACCTCGAATTCGGTGTGCATTTTCGCGACCTGTGATTTGCCGACCACCGTTTTCATCATCAGATCGCGGACCTTCGTCGCCGCGAAACCGTCCCAGGACGAAATCGTGCCGATTTTCCAGGACGCTTTCTGTAATGCCTCCGCTTCGGGCCTGCGCGCTTTCTCGTACGCCGTCAGCGCCCGCCGCACCGCCGCCCCGTCACCGACGTCGATGGAGCCAAGATGATTGGCCAGCGTGATCGCGTCGACAATGCCTTCGCTGGCGCCACGTCCGAGATTGGGCGTCACCGCATGGGCGGCGTCGCCGAGGAAGACGACGCGTCCCGCGCTCCACGCGGGCATCGGGCCGAGCGCGCGCACGTTGTGGTGCAACATCACCTCCGGCGGGGTGGCCGCGATCAGGTCGCGCACCGCGGCGGGGAAGACGTCGAACCGGCGCAGCAGGTCGTCTTTGACCGTGTGCGCCGGGGCGTCGAGTTCCAGGGTCGGCCTGGCCAGCCCGGCCACCCAGAACACATTGTTGTTGCCGCAGTCCTTGATGGCGACGCGGTTGCCCCGCCCGAAGAGCAGCGTGAACATGTTGGAGCCGAACGGCGGCACGTGGTCGGCCACCGCGTGCACCAATCGGTAACTGGCGGTGCGCAGTTCGACCTCGGGGAAGATCTTCTGCCGGGTCGCGGAGTTGATGCCGTCGGCGGCGACGAGCAGGTCGGCCCGTTCCCGGTGACCGTTGTCGAACGTCACGGTGACACCGGAGGCGTCGTGGGCGATATCGATCGCCCGGTGGTTGAAGTTGATCGGGCCGAGATCCGGTGAGTTGGCCAGGGTGTCTATCACCTCCGCGCGCCGGATCATCACCGGCATCGGCGCGTGGTAGCGCTCGGCCAGTTCGGCCAGCGGTGCGTGGTAGAGCGGGGTGCCGTCCTGGTTGAAGAACTGCTGGCGGTGCACGTCGGCGCCACGCGCCCGGATCTGCTCGGCCAGACCGAGTTCGGCGAAGGCCCGCATGCCCTTCACCCAGATCTGCAACGACGCGCCGACGGTGCCGAACGCGGGCGCCTGCTCGAACAGGGGCGCCTCGATCCCCACCCGACGTAACGCGATGCTGGTGCTGAGACCACCGATCCCGCCGCCGAGAATGATCACACGACCGTTCGCTGTACTCATGGGTGCTCCAAGCGGGTGCGCTGGGTGGCGGCGACGAGATCGAGATCGAAGTCGCCGGAACGGAATTCGGGTGTGGACAGGATGTCGGTGTGGAAGCTCGCGCTGGTGGTGAGGCCGTGGCCCTCCACCACCAGTTCATCGAGCGCGCGGAGCATGCGGTCGATCGCGGCGGGCCGGTCGGCGGCCCAGACGATGACTTTCGCCAGCAGTGCGTCGTAGTACGGCGACACCGTCACCCCCGGTTCGAGGTGGCTGTCGACCCGCACCCAGGGTCCGGCCGGGGGACGATAGCGGCTGACCCGGCCGGTGGTCGGTGCGAAATCACGCGCCGGATCCTCGGCGTTGATGCGGCATTCGATCGCGTGCCCGCGAACGGTGACGTCGGACTGACCGAAGCTCAGCGGCAGGCCCTGCGCGATGCGCAGTTGCTCGGCGACCAGGTCGATTCCGCACACCATCTCGGTGACCGGATGCTCCACCTGCAGGCGCGCGTTCATCTCCATGAACCAGAAGCCACCGTCGCGATCGAGCAGGAACTCCATCGTTCCGGCGCCTTCGTACCCGACCGAGCGGGCACCGGCGACGGCGGCGGCGCCGATCGCGGCACGGGTGGCGTCGTCGAGCGCTGGCGAGGGCGATTCCTCGAGCAGCTTCTGATGGCGACGCTGCACCGAGCAGTCGCGTTCGCCGAGGTGCACGACAGTGCCGTGCCGGTCGCCGAGGATCTGCACCTCGATATGGCGGGCGCCCTCGAGATAGCGCTCGATGTAGAGGCTGCCGTCCCCGAAGGCGAGGGCGGCTTCGGTCTGGGTGCGGCGGTAGGCGTCCGCGATCTCGGCGGGCTCGCGGACCACCCGCATACCGCGTCCGCCGCCACCGGCCGCCGCTTTGAGGATGACCGGGAAACCGATCTCCTCGGCGACCTGTTCGGCCTCCTCGACGCCGGTCAGCACCGACGTGGTCCCCGGGAGCAGGGGCAGACCCGCCGCGCTCATCAGCGCGCGCGTTACCGCCTTGTCGGCCAGGGCGGCCATCGTCTCCGGCGAAGGGCCGACGAAGACCAGGCCCTCCTCGGCGCACACCGAGGCGAAATCGGCGTTCTCCGAGAGGAATCCGTAGCCGGGGTGGACGGCGTCGGCACCCGTGCGCAGGGCCGCGCCGATGACGTTGGGGATGTTGAGGTAGCTGCGACCGGGCTCCGGCGGGCCGATGCACACCGCGTCGTCGGCCAGTCGCAGGGCGAGCGAGTCGGTGTCGGCGGTCGAATAGACCACCACGCTGCGCAATCCGAGTTCCCGGCAGGCCCGCACCACCCGCAGCGCGATCTCGCCACGGTTGGCGACGAGAACGGTTTTGATCGGCCGTTCGGCCTCGGTCACCGGATTCATGACGCGATCTCCATTCGGGCCGACTCGTCGGGCTCGAGCAGGATCAGCTGTTGGCCGTACTCGACGACGTCACCGTCGGCGGGCAGGATTCGCACCACCCGTCCCGGGCCGGGCGCGGTGATGCGGTTCATCAGCTTCATCGCCTCCACGATCGCGACGACCTGGCCCTCCTGCACGACATCGCCGGGGGCCACGAACGGGTCGGCCCCGGGCTCGGGGCTGCGGAAGAAGTGTCCGACCAGGGGTGATTCGATCGCGACGGTGGTGGAATCCGGCGCCGGGCCCGCCGGTTCGACCGCGACGACCTGGGCGGGCGGCAGGCTCGTGGCCTCCGGCTCGTCCGGCCATTCCATCTCCAGGTCGAACTCTCCCGCCCGGACCCGGAGCCGCCGCGGTCGCGGGTGGAGGTCGGCGACGAGGCCGCGCACCTCATCGATCATGTGGCTCAACGATTTGTCTGTGGTCATCGGTTTGTCTCCCAGGTGTGTCACGAGCCGAACTTCCGGAACTTGCGGTACCTGGCCTCGATCAGGTCGGGGCCGGGCACGGTGGACAATGCGGTGAGCGCGTTCGACAGGGCCGCGCGCAGATCGCCCGCCATCCGCACGATGTCGGGTCCGCCCTCGGCGTCCTCGGGGATGACGCCGTCGACAACGCCGAGCGAAAGCAGATCCGCGGCAGTGAGTTTCAGCGCTTCGGCGGCGGTGGTCGCCGCTGCGCGGTCGCCCCACAGGATCGCGGCGCACCCCTCCGGGCTGATGACGGAGTAGTAGGCGTTCTCGAACATCAGCACGATGTCGGCGACACCGAGCGCCAGCGCCCCACCGCTGCCGCCCTCGCCGGTGACCACGGTGACGATCGGCACACCGAGCCTGCTCGATTCCATGATGGCGCGGGCGATGGCCCCGGCCTGCCCGCGTTCCTCGGCCCCGACGCCGGGATAGGCGCCCGGTGTGTCGATCAGGGTGACGATCGGCAGCCCGAACTTCGCCGCGTGCCGCATCAGCCGCAGCGCTTTGCGATACCCCTCCGGTTCGGGCATGCCGAAGTTGCGGGCGATGGATTCCCTGGTGTCGCTGCCCTTTTCGTGGCCGATCAACATCACCGCCCGCCCGCCGAGGGTGGCGAGTCCACCGACCAGCGCCGAGCTGTCGGCGAACATGCGGTCACCGCGCAACTCCGCGAAGGTGTCGAAGGCCACTGCGGCGAAACTCAGGGTGGTCGGGCGGGCCTGATCGCGCGCGATCTTCACCACCGTCCCGGCCGCTCGCGGGGACACCAGCGCAGGGTCGGTGACGGCCACCGGTGGCAGTACCGGACCCAGCGGCGCGTCCGGTGCGTGCGCGACGAGTACCTTGGCCAGCTGGGTGCGCAACTGCGCGCGCGGTACGACCGCATCGATCAGCCCGTGGGCCAGCAGGAATTCGGCGGTCTGGAAGCCGGGCGGCAGGTCCTCGCCGATGGTCTGGCTGATGACGCCCGGCCCGGCGAACCCGATCAGGGCGCCGGGCTCGGCCACCAGCACGTCGCCGAGCATGGCGAACGAGGCGGTGACACCGCCGAAGGTCGGGTCGGTGAGCAGGCACACCACGAGCAGTCCGGCCTCGTGCAGACGAGCGATCGCCTGACTGGTCTTGGCCATCTGCATCAGCGACAAACTGCCCTCCTGCATGCGCGCACCACCGGAGGCACAGCACAGCAGCAGCGGAAGACGGTGCGCTAGTGCGTGTTCGGCCGCGCGGGTGACGACTTCGCCGACGGCCGACCCCATCGAGCCGCCCATGAAGCCGAACTCCATCGCGGCGACGACCAGTTCCCGGCCGTCGACGGTGCCGACACCGAACACGGCCGCGTCGTGCGCGCCGGTCTTGGCGCGGGCCTGCTCGAGCCGCTGCCGGTAGGACTTGTGGTCGCGGAACCCGAGGACGTCGCGGGTTTCGATGTCGTCGTATCCGCCCGGGGTCCAGGAGTTCTCGTCGAGCAGCAGGGCCAGGCGCCGATGCACGTCGATGCGCAGGTGGTGGCCGCAACGGGTGCAGACGCGCAGGTTGCGCTCCAGCTGTGGTTTGTACTGGTATTCGGCGCAGGACGGGCATTTGGTCCAGGTGCTGTCCTGGTCGGTGCCCTGCCTGCCGATGGTGTCGATCACTTCGGTCATCGGAACTCTCCGTTCGGCTCTGACTTGTCGATCTGTGCGGCCAGGAAGGCCCGCAGCGCGTCGGCGACGGGGCCGGGCGCCTCCGCGTGCACGGCATGGCCGGTACCGGGAACGAACACGTGCGAGCCGTCGGCCAGCAGTCCCAACGCGCGGCGCACGTGTTCGTCGGTCATGAGCGCGCCGGTGCGCTCGTCGCCCTGGACGAGCAACACCGGACACCGCAGTCGCGACATCAGCTCGTCGGGGTCTTGTTCGCGCTGGTTGCGCCCCTCCACCCAGCGTTGGTTCAGCTCAGGATCGGCCATGCGCAGCGACACCGCGATCGACCGCATCGCCTGGTTGGGGACGGCGTAGCCGAGCATCGCCGCACGCTGGGCGTCGTTGAGCCGGTACAGCGCCGAGTCGACGATCACCACCGCTCGCACCAGCTCGGGCCGGGCGGCGGCGACCATCGCGGCGATCCAGCCGCCCATCGAATGCCCGAACAGCACCACCGGCGCGCCGATGCGCTCGGTGACGAACTGCTCGACGTCGGCGGCGAAGTCGGCCAGCGCGTACCGACCCGCCACCCAGTCGGATCGGCCGTGCCCGCGCAGGTCCGGTGCGTAGACGTCCCAACCGGGGCCGAGCGAGCGCACGAGTGGCCGGAAGGTCTGCCACCGTGCGCCCAGCCCGTGCAGCATGCACAGCGACGGCCTGATGTCACCGCTGGCGTGGGCGTATTCGAGCGTCGCCGCGCGGGTGCGGAACCGGCCCGTCTCGATCGGACCCACGGCAGGCCGCATGCCTCAGCCCGCCCAGACCAGGGTCATCCCGGCGTACTTCCACTTGCTCGTCTCGATGGCGAGGAGCAGGACGTTGTCACCGGCCGCCAGCCGTCCCGCGCGCGCCGCCTCGTCCAGGGCGAGGGGAACCGCGGCCGAACCGGTGGCCCCGACCCGTTCGATGTTCTCGTAGATCTTGTCGCGCAGGGCGAGCCACTCGTCGGTGAGCAGACCCGCCGCTTCCAGCTCGCTGGTCATATACCCGGCGTTGCCCTCGGGGACGACCCACAGGGCGATGTCCTCGGCTTTCACGCCGCTGATCTCGAGCATCTCGCGCAATGATCGGGTGATCATGTGCGGGATGTACTTTCCCGACTCGACGACGTCGACCTTGAGCTCCATCAGCCGCTTGGCCAGCACCTGCTCGTGCAGCGGGGCGTGCGTCGAGCCGCCGATCACCTGCATGCCCGGCTTCTTGGTGCCGCCCATCGTGACGATGGAGGAACCGAGCACTCCGGCCCTGGTGTGCGGGTCGGCGGGTTCGGCGCGCAGCACGAGCGCGCCCGCGCCGTCGCCGAAGGTGTAGGCCACCAGCCGATCGCGCATGCGGATCCGCTCCGGGTCGGTGTTGCGATACATCGGCACGAGCAGGGGAGAGATGGCCTCGCTGCCGATCACCAGCGCGGTGCGGTGTGTGCCGCGCTCGAGGTAGCCACGCGCCACGTCGGCGGCCTCGACGAAACCGGCACAGCCGGAACGCACTTCGATGGTGGTGCACTCGGCGATCCCGAGGTGCTCCTGCACGAAGGTCACCGCGGGCGGGAGCAGGTACTCGGGACTGGCCGTCGACATCACGATCAGATCCACCTCACCCGCCTCGATGCCCGCCCGTTCGAGCGCGGCGCGCGCGGCGCCCGCGGCCATCTGGGAGTTGGTCACCAGGTGATCGCCGGTGTCGGGGTCGATCATCCAGTGGCGCTCCTTGACCTGGATGCCCTCGAGGATGTCCTCGGGCACCGGCCCGAGCAGCGCCTCGACCTGCTTGTTGTCGATCGGGTCGCCGTGCAGGTAGCTGCCCGTGCCGACCACCTGAGCGGTGAATTCCTGTGTTGCCATAACGCGTGTCGTCCTTCGTGTTTCGATGCTCAGTCGGTCAGCGGCGCGAGCACGATGCTGATGTGGGTACCGCCGAGCGAGGAACTGTTCACCAGGGCCGGGCCCAGGGTCGGGCGGTCGCGGTCGCAGGCGGCCAGCGCGGCCGCGAGCAGGCCACCGGCGCCGAGCTGTTCGCCGAGCGCACGTTTGACGGCGATCCGTTGTGGCCCGTGGTCGCCGAAGAGCCGGTGCAGGGCCTGGTTCTCGGGTTCGTCGAAGGCGGGCAGTCCGACCTCGTTGGTCCACACCTCGGTGATCTCGGCCGGGGTGAGGCCCGCGGCGTCGAGCGCCCCGCGCATGGCGCGTTCGACGGCGGACCCGTTCGGGTCGGTGCGGCCGACGCCCCGCGCGTCCGACGCGGTGGCGTGCCCGAGTACCTCGGCGTACACGGTGGCACCTCGGCGTCGGGCGTTGTCGTACCGTTCGAGCATCACCGCGGCCCCGCCCTCGGCGAGAGCGAACGTGTCGTGCGGGCCCATCGGCAGCCCGAGCCTGCGATAGCCGCGCACGACGAGCGGGGTGAGGGTGTCGGCGGCGGTGGCCAGGATCGCCGTCGCGCGTCCCAGCGACACCATGTCGTAGCCGTAGCAGAGCGCGTTGGCGCCCGCCGCGTGGCCCGAGGTCACCGTCGAGGTGGGACCGAGTGCCCCGAGCAGCGTGGCGACACTGCCCGCCGCCGCGTTGTACACGGTGTTCGGGAACACCGCCGGGTTCGCCGCGGCGACGCCCTCCGCGCGCAGGGGACGCACGAACTGTTCCATCGCCTCCATCGGACCGAGTCCGGTGCCGAAGACCACGCCGACCCGGTCGGGATCGTCGGCGATCAGATCGGCGCCCGCCTCGGCCAGCGCCCGGCTCGCCGCGAACGTCGACAGCAGACCGAGCCGGTCCATCCGCCTGGCCTCTCGCCTGGTCAGATGATCGGTGGGGTCGGTCTCGACCAGCCCGAGCCGCACGCCGTCGTCGACCCGCGTGCAGTCCCGGCCCTCGGTGACCGCGCGCAACGCCGCGCGCACATCGAGCCCGGCGGCACCGACGGCGCCCGTCCCGGTCACCACCACGCGCGAGCGTTCGACGCGGGTCGGTTCGGCGGCACGGTCGGAGAACACCACGCTCGCGTTCGCTCCGGCGAAGGCGAAGTTGTTCGAGATCGCGTGGTCGATCCTGCCGACCCGCGGTGTCACCGGGATGTGGTCGAGCACGCATTCCGGGTCGGCCCGGACGAGATTGGCGGTCGGTGGCAGGACACCGTTGCGCAGCGCGCCGACGGTGATGATCGCCTCGACCGCGCCCGCCGCGCCGAGCAGGTGCCCGATCATCGACTTGGAACTGCTCACCGGCACGGAATCGGCGGCGTCACCGAGCGCCAGCCGGGTGGCCTTGGCCTCGGCGCTGTCGTTGCGCGGGGTGCCGGTGCCGTGGCTGTTCACGTAGCCGATGTCGCTGTCGCGCAGGCCAGCCCATTCGATCGCCGAGCGGATCGCCCGCGCGGCGCCGGTGCCGTCGGGACGCGGGGCGGTCGGGTGGTAGCCGTCGGCGGACAGCCCGTACCCGCGGATCACGCACAGCGGCTCCACCGCGGCGGCGGCCGCCAGTTCGGCGCTGGTCAGGACGAGCATGCCGCTGCCCTCACCGAGCGAGAGTCCGGTTCGCTTGTCCTGGTACGGCGCCGCCGGTGTCGGCGACAGCGAACCGAGTGAGTTGAACCCCGCGTAGGCCACGTCGGAGAGGGCGTCGGTGCCACCGGCCAGCACCATGTCGGCCCGGCCGAGTGCGATCAGATCGGCGGCGTAGCCGATGGCGTTCGCTCCCGCCGCGCAGGCGGTGTTCACCGACAGCACCGGCCCGGCGCATCGGAAATGCGCCGCGAGTGACTCGGCGATGGCTTGCGGCGGACCGAACATGGCCAGTTCGGGGGTACCCGCGCCGATACCGTCGGGACCCAACCACTCGAGGGTGCTGAGCAGACCCGCGTTGCAGGTGCCGAGCACGATGGCCCGCTGATGCGGCGCCACCTCGGCCACCAGCGCCCCCGCCGCCTCCATCGCCTCCGTGGCGGCGGCGAAGGCGAAATCGAAGGCGCGGTCGCGGAATCCGCCGACTTCGTCGGCGATCGGTGAGGGTGCGACGGGGGAGCGGACCTCACCGCCGATCCTGGTGTTGTAGTCCGACATGGGCAGGTGCTCGACCGGGTCGATCGCGACGTGACCGGCGCGCACGCCGTCCCACAGCGCCTTGGCCGTGTCGCCCTGCGAGGTGACGGCGCCGACAGCGACGACGACCACCGTTCGCAGGGACTCGTGCTTGGTTTCTCTGGTCTTCACGGTGCACTCCTGTTCGTGGATCAGCGAGCTCTACAGGCGCCGCAGAGCCAGCGCCGCCGCCTGGCCCGACAGCCCTCGGCCCAGCGCGAGGCTGTGGTCCGCGCGCAGTTCGCGGGCCGTTGCGGGCACCCAGTCCAGGTCGCACTGCGGTGCTGCGGTCGACAGATTCAAGGTCGGCGCCACGGTGCCCTCGCGCAGCGCCATCGCCGCCAGCGCGACGTTCAACGGGCCTGCGGCGGAGAGCAATTGGCCGAGCGCGGGTTGCACACTGCTCGCCGCGACGGTGTCGGCCCCGGCACCGAGCGCGGCGCGCAGTGCCCGCGTCTCGGCCAGATCCGCGCGGACCACCGCCGCGCCGTCGGCGGCCACATAGCCGATGTCGGTGCCTACGACACCCGCCTCGCGCATCGCCGAGGCCAGGGCATTGCGCAGCCCGGTGCCGTCGCCCCAGATCTCGCCGGGTGTGACCGGATCCGAGCCGCCGCCGAAACCGACGATCTCCGCGTACGGTTCGATTCCGCGCGCCACGGCGGTGTCGTAGTTCTCCAGCACGAGCATGCAGGCGCCTTCGCCGAGCACGGTTCCGGTGGCGTCACGGTCGTACGGGCGCACCGCCCCTGGCTCGTTGCGGTCGGTGAGCAGGTCGAGCCGGTCCAGCTTCGACATGCACCACCAGGAGACACCGTCGTCGAAGCCGCCCGCGACAGCGACCGTGGTCTCGCCACGCGCGATGGCCCGATAGGCGTTGCCGAGCGCGCTGATGCCCGCGTCGGCCGCGCCGGACAGGAACGCGCTCGGCCCGGCGAAGCCGAATTCCTCGGAGAGGAAGAACAATTCGGCCGAAGGCAGTCCTTCGACGAAGAACAGCGGGTACATGCGGGCGGCCTCGTGGCCGAGCCGGGTCGGGTCGATCCGGCCGTCGGGACCGCAGGCCTCGACGGTGGCGTCGAGGATGTGCAGCGGGTCGGAGATCTGGTTCTCGCTGGCGAGGAAGACACCGACCGCGTCGTTGCCCGAGGTGGCCGGGTCGATGCGCGCCTCCTCGGTGGCCAGCCGGACCGCGGCGTGCGCGAGCTGGTTGGCGCGCGTCATCAAGCGAAGCGACTTGCGGTTGCGGACAAAGGGTTTCGCGTCGAAATCAGTGATCTCGGCGCCGAACTGGGTGCGCAGGGAGGTGGGGTCGTAGGCGGTGATCCGGTGCACGGCGCTGCGCCCGGCCACCAGTTCCTTCCAGGTCCGGTCGAATCCGGTACCCAGGGGCGACACCACACCGATGCCGCTGATGACAACGCGATTCATGAGATTTCCCTCTCTGGACCCGCGTCACGGGTCATGGTGAGCTCACGCGCGAGGACGACCACCGCGCCCGCCCGCGTGATGCGCCCGGTCAGGCGCGCCGCGGTGCCGTCGAGTTCGCGGATGTCGACCGCGACGTGCAACTGGTCGCCGGGGCGCACGTAGTGGCGGAACTGCACCCGTCGCGCGCCGGTGAGCCGCCACCGGCCGCCGTCGCGGCCGAGCAACAGGTCGGCCAGGTTCGCCATGCCGTGCAGCATGAGCACACCGGGCAGCACCGGGAACCGCTGGAAATGGGTGTCGAACACCGGCAGAGTGTTCGGCACGTTCGCCAGGGCGCTCGCACCGTGGCCCGGCCGCAGCTCGACGACGCGGTCCAGGCGCAGGCCGCCCGCCTCGGCCAGGGCGTCGGGCGGCACCGGCGACCCGGCGACGATGTCCGTGCTCGATACGGTCGGCGAACTCATGGCGCCTGCACAACGAGTGAGGCGTTGGTGCCGCCGAAGGCGAACGAATTGACCAGCGCCACCGACACATCGGCCTTCCTCGCCTCGTTCGGGACGTAGTCCAGATCGAGCTTCGGGTCCGGGTGCGTGTAGTTGATGGTCGGCGAGACCACGCCCTCGGTGATGCCACCGAGGGCGGCGAGCACGTTGAGCGCACCCGCGCCTGCGGTGAGATGCCCGGTCATGGACTTCGGTGAGGTGACCAGCAACTCGTTGGCGTGCGCACCGAAGACCTGCTTGATCGCCGCGGTTTCGGAGACGTCGTTGCCCGGTGTGCTCGTCCCGTGCGCGTAGACACAGTCCACCTCGGTGCCCGCCACCCCGGCGTCGGCCAGCGCGGCGGCCATGGCGGTGATCGATCCGCCGCCGTCGGGCGGTGAATCGGTGATCCGGTAGGCGTTCATCGTCGAGGCGTAGCCGGTGATCCGCGCCAGGATCCGCGCACCGCGCGCCTCGGCCACCCGCCGCTCCTCCAGGACCAGCAGCACCGAGCCCTCACCGAGCACGAAACCGTCGCGGTCGGCGTCGAACGGCTTGGACGCCTGGGTCGGGTTGTCGTTGTAGCGCGTGGTGAGCGCGCCGAGCAGGGAGAATCCGGCGACATCGAGCCAGGTGGTGAGCGAGTCCTGGCCGCCTGCGACGGCCAGGGTGATCTCGCCCGCCTGGATGCGGCGCACCGCCTCCCCGATGGCGTGGGTCGCCGAGGTGCACGCGGTGCTGATCCCGCTGATCGGGCCACGGCAGCGTCCGACCTCGGCGATGGCCATCAGGTCGACACCCTGATCGCAGCGCCACGTGCTGTCGGTGCCGCGGCGATGGATCACCGCACCGTCGCTGGTGCGGCGGGTGAGCCCGATCTCGGCGAACTCCTGTGCCTCGGGCCTGCCGACGTGGCCGCCGACGAAGACGCCGCGTGCCGCCTCGTCGTGGGCGGCGATGGTGCCCGCCTGCGCCAGCGCCTGGGCCGCGGCGACGACGCCGAACCCACCCGAACGGCTGAGCAGATCCCAGCGCTGGGTGGTCAACAGTTCCGGCGCTGGCGTGAAATCTCGGACCATGCCCGCGATCTGGACCTCGAAGGTGCTCGGATCGAAGGTCTCGATCCGGCCCACCCCGCTGCGTCCGGCGGCCAGCGCCGACCAGGTGTCCGGCGCGGTGTTGCCCACCGGGGTGACGGCCCCGATACCGGTGATGACGACCTCGTTGTTCATGATCAGACCCCGCTTCGCAGTAGTTCTTCGCGCAGCCGCACCGATGCCGCGTCCTCGAGCATGTCGGCGTCGACCAGGCCGCACATCAGGTCGTCGACCTCGAAGACGACGCTGTCGTCGACCGACAGTCGGCCCGCGGCCACGATGGTGTCGCCCCTGGACACGATCTCCACCGAGGCGACCACGTCGTCGCCGGGAACGATGGCGGCTCGGGTGGTCATGGAACCAACCGACAGCAGTACCGCCCGATGCTTGCGATCGGTGCTGAGATAGATCAGCCACGCCAAACTCTGGGCGAGTACTTCCAGCTGGATCGGCAACGGCATCAGCTGGCCGAAAGCCGTTGTCGACCAGTAACTCTCACTCGAACTCGTCCGCTTGACCGCCTCGACACGAGCCCAGGGCTCGATGGTGTCGATGCGGTCGACGAGATGGAACCTCATGCCTCAACTCGCCGCGACGGTGTGTTTGGACACCATGTCCGCGAGATTGCGCACGGTGAACAGACCCATCACGTCCTCGGCGCCGAGCTTGCCGCTCAGTTCGGCCGGATCGATCTGGGGCATCACCGTGTGCAACTGTTCGAGCCCGAGATCGGAGACCATTCCGTCGTCGGTGCCGAATTGCTCGTCCGGGATGCCGCCCTGGATTCGCTCGCTCAGCTGGGTGGTCGTGATCTTGACGCCGAGGCGGCGTTCGATTCGGAAAAGAATGTCGAGCAGGTCGATCGACTCGGCGCCGACCTCACCGAACAGGGTGGCATCGGCTTCGACCTCGTCGATGTCCAAAGCGACTGCCTCGGCGACGATTTCGCGGACGGTATCGATAACGCTGATTTCGGACATGCTGGTTCTCTCCATCTGGAAGTGGTCTGATCGGGCTGGAGCGCGGTGTCGGGCTAGCGGCGCGCGGTCTTCTTCAGCGGTTTGCCGGTCAGTAGCGTGCCCGCGACCATGCCGTCGACCGGGACGAGCGCACCGGACAGATGCCGGTTGCCCGGCGCGGCGAGGTAGGAGACCAGGTCGGCTACCTCGTCGACGGTGGTGGCGCCCGAGATGGGCACCTGGCCGATGACCGTGTCGCCGCCGTCACCACTGAGGACGTCGGCGATCATCTCGGTCTCGACGAACCCTGGCAGCACCGCGTTGACGCGGATGCCGAAGCGGGCGAACTCGAGTGCCGACGCCCGGGTGAACGAGTTGATCGCCGCCTTGGACGCCGCGTAACTGGACGCGCCGAACCAGGCCCGTTCGCCCATCACCGAGGAGATGTTGACGATCGCCGCGCCGTCGCTCTGGGCGAGCGCGCCACAGGCCGCCCGCGTGCCGTTGAACACGCCACCGAAGTTGACCCGCATGACCTCGAGCCAATCGCTCTCCGACATTTTCATGATCAATTCATTGCGCGTGATGCCGGAATTGTTGACGAGGATGTCGAGTTTCCCGGCGAATTCCAGAACCTGCTCGACAATCGACTCGGCAGCGCTGTACGAGGAGATATCTCCCTGAATCGAGACGGCCTTTCCACCGTTGTTCTCTATTTCGGTGACCACTTCCTTGGCGGCCTGCTCGCCGCGAAAGTAGTTCACCGCGACAATGGCGCCTTCGGCGGCGAGGCGGTGGCATACCGCGCGCCCTATTCCACCTGATCCGCCGGTCACGAGTGCGACCCGTCCGGTGTGAATTGCTGACATCAAGTACCTCCCCAGGGGTCAGCTCGAAAGGGGCTCGATGGTCCGGTTCGGACGATCTCATCCACACTTTCCGAAACCGATGATCCGGGAGTTAAACCCCAGGTGCAACCGCCGTAGGTGTGATTTGCGCCATAATAGCTGTTGGCTATTGCCGCATTGGTGCCCTCTTAGCACGTGCTGTTGCGCGGCGCTAGCTAGAAATTTCTTGGGCTCGGGTGCAGGCAATATTTGCGCGGGAAAGACAGAATAGATGCGCCGTTAACAATGAATTCATCGTGGCGTGGATCGATGTCGAATACCGACCGGTCGGAGATGTGACCGAGATATGCTTCGCGGTATACCAAACAGGCGCATCTTGAACTCCGGTCCGGCTGCGCGCAGAATCGAGCGACGGGGCTCGCCGTCCGAGCGGAATTCCACGGGTGGTACCGGCAGATGTCTTTGACACCTGTCCAGGTTGCTACCTGTTCTCAATTCAGGAGAAGAATCGCATGACATCCACCGCATTCCTGTTTCCCGGCCAGGGCTCGCAACGGGTCGGAATGGGCCACGACCTGGCGCAGGCCTACCCGGACCTCGTCGCGCCGCTGTTCCGGACCGCCGACGAGGTGCTCGGCTTCGCGCTGTCGGAACTGTGCTGGACCGGGCCGGAGAACCTGCTCGCGCGCACCGACATCACCCAGCCTGCGATCTTCGTCGCCAGCCTGGCCGCCTACCGCGTGCTGGCCGAACTGGTTCCCGCCCCGGTGGTCGTCGCCGGGCACAGCCTGGGTGAGTACACCGCGCTCGTGGCGGCGGGCGTGCTGGACTGGACCGACGCGCTGCGCCTGGTTCGGCGGCGCGGCGAGCTGATGGCCCGCGTCAACGAGACGAATCCCGGTGCGATGGCGGCGGCTCTCGGGTTGTCGAGCGAGACGGTCGAGCGTCTCTGTGCCGAGGTGCGTGACCAGACCGGAGCCGTCGTCGAGGTCGCCAACTACAACGCCGAAGATCAGACCGTGGTGTCCGGAACGGTGGCCGGTGTGACCGAATTCACGGCCAGTGCAACTCGACTCGGCGTCGAGGGGGCGAAGGTGAAGCGGCTCGCGGTCGGGGCGCCCTTCCACAGTTCGTTGATGGCTCCGGTCGAAGCCGAGTTCGCCCTCGACCTCGCTGAGGTCCACTTCGCCGATCCGGTGATCCCGCTCGTGGCGAATGTCACCGCGGCTCGGGTGCACACGGGGGAGCAGGCACGCGCGGGGCTACGGGCACAGCTCGCCGGTTCGGTGCGCTGGAGTCAAAGCCTGCGCGCTGTCCGGGAATTCGGCGTCGACGCGTTCGTGGAGGTCGGCCCTGGCCGGGTGCTCACCGGCCTGTGCAAACGCGCCTACCCCGAGGTGGCGAACTATTCCGCGGGAGACCGGCGCCGCATCCGCGCGGTGGCCGAGGAGGTGGGCGGGGTGTTGCCCGCCGAGGCGGTGGGCTGAACCGCGGCCCGGCGCTGTTCGATCTCACCCCAGAATTCGACCGACAGCGCTTCGTAGCGGATACCGAACTCGAGCACCAGCAGCTCGTGGGAATCGGTGGCCGGATCGCCGGACAGTGAATCATGGGCGGCGAGATAGCGATCGAGCCGTTTCTGATGTGCCTGCTTCTCCCCGGCGGCGACCTCGACCACGTCGTCGGGGGAGGACAGGCTGCCGAAGTACAGCTTGAGCAGTCCGCTGTCGCGCAACTCGTGGGTGCGCTTGTCCTGGCCGGTGGTGAGCCAGTCCTCGAGTTCGGCCCGGCCCGCCTCGGTGATGGAGTAGATCCGCCTGCGTCGACCGGTGGTCTCCTGATAGCCGGACAACAGCCCTTCTTCGACGAGGCGTTCGGGCTCGGCGTAGATCTGGGAATGGGGGAACGACCAGAAGAATCCGATCGAGCGATCGACCTGCTTCTTGATGTCGAACGGCGTGCAGGGTCCGGTGCGGGCGACCAAGCTGAGGACCAGATAGGACGTCGGGCTGAGCTTCCGGTCGGCCAAGCAGCTCACTCCTCTGGTATCGGGTGACAACACCCTGTGTGAGAAACAGGCATGTTTCATTATTGGGGCCGCATATTGCGAACCGCACTATACATTTCGGACTATTGGCTGTCAACGGCTGCGGACAGTCGTCTGCCGTGCGACGAGGCGGTCGCACGGCAGACGAATGCTCAGGAGACCAGCGGTTTCAGCGTCTCACCCGCCAGCTCGAGCACGCCGGGATGATGGCCGTTGGCGACCATGTTGATGATGAGGCCATCGACCCCGTGGACGAGCACGCGCTCGGAGATCTGCTCGGCGACCTGCTTCGGAGTCCCGACGAACAACTTGCCCGCCATCGACGCCCGCACCCGTTCGACCTTCGCCCGTTCGCCCACACGCGCGGCGAACATGTCGTCGATGAGCTGCTCGGCGCGATCGGCGCTCTCGTCCATCACCACGAAGGCGAGGTAGCTCACATCGAGGGTCGAGCGATCACGCCCGGCTTCCTCGCAGCGCTGGGCGAGGGCGACCATCTTGCGCGGCAATTCGTCGGTCTCGCAGCCGATGCTGAGATGGTCCGCGTGACGAGCCGCCAGGGCGAAGGTCTTCTTCTCGCCCGCACCACCGAGCATGATCGGCACGTCGTCACGCAGGCGTGGTTCGTTGATGGCGTTCGCGACGCGGTACCAGCTGCCCTCGAAGGTCGGGCGCTCGCCACGGAACATCGGCGCGATGATCCGCAGCGCTTCGTCGAGCTTGGTGAACCGGTCGGTGAAGGTGCCGAATTCGTAACCGTAGGCGAGGTGTTCGAGCTCGAACCAGCCCGCGCCGATACCGAGCATCGCCCGTCCTCGGCTGATCACGTCGAGCGTGGTCACCATCTTGGCGAGCAGCGCCGGATTGCGGTAGGTGTTGCCGGTCACCATGGTGGACAGACGGATGGTCTCGGTGACGGCGGCGATCGCGCCGAGCAGGGTGTAGGCCTCTAGCGTCGGGCCGTTCGGCGGGCCGAAGCGCTGATAGAAGTGGTCGGTCAGGAACAGGGTGTCGAATCCGGCCTTCTCCGCCGCCTGCGCCTGCGCGACGACGGCGGGGAAGAGCTCCTCGACCGGGGCGCCGAAATTGAAGTCGGGCATCTGGAAACCGAGGCGCACGATGCCCCGACCGGTGGGTACGGACATGTCAGACATCCCTTCGAAGCAGGGCGCGGCGGGCGAGTGCCGACACGCCGAGGGTCACGGTGACGACGATCGCCAGGCGGGGCCAGCCGCCGAGCGCGCCGATGAGTTCGGCCGAGGCGTCGGCGCTCTGGGAGAGCTTGCCGACCACGGCGCTCGGTGCCTGCAGCGTCGCCAGCTTGTGCAGCTCGCCGAACGCCGTCGCCGACGCGGCCTCGGGCAGCACCACGTGCGCGGTCGCCGCGGCGACCGCACCCGCCGAACTCCGCATGAGAATGCCGAGCGCCGCGCCGAACAGCGCCACCGCCGGGAACACGCAGACGATCCCGAGCAGCCCCGGGAACGCGTCGCCCGCGGCGTATTTCGTGCCGTCGATGGCGAGGACGCCGACCAGATAGGTGAGCGCGGTCGCCGAGACGCCGAGCGCGGTGCTCACGGCGGTCACGGTGAGCACCTTGGCCCCGAACACGACATCGCGTTGCGGTGTCGCCGCGAGGACCGAGCGGATGGTGCCCGAGGTGTACTCGGTGGAGGTGACCAGCGCGCCCCACGCCCCGATGAGCGCGATGGGCAAGGTCATGGCGGTGAACGCGCCGCCGATGACGGTGTCGGCGGCTTCCAGGCTGTTGGACAGGCCGACCAGCGCCGCGGACACCGGCCCGATCAGCAATGCCAGCATCGGCAGCAGGAACAGGGCCCGCGACGACCGGATCTTGATCAACTCGGAGATCACCTGGAACCGCATCACCTCCCCCGGCGAGGCCGACCGGTTCGGTGCGACGGAGGTACTGGTCTCGATCGTGGTACTCATGCCGACTCCTGCAGTGTTGCGCTGTCCTGGAAGGTATGCCGACCGGAGACCAGCCGGGTGAAGACCTCTTCGACCGACGCGGTGACCGGCGTCAACTCGTCGAGGGCGATGTCGTGGGTGGCCGCCAGGCGCCAGACCTCGCGCGAGGTCACCCCGCGCACGGTCCCGGTGTCGCCCCGGATCTCGAGGTGATCGCCGAGCAGGGCGGCCAGCCGGTTCAGCTCCGCACCCCGTACCCGCACCCGGGGTTCGGCGTTGCGGGCGACGAAGTCGACGGTCGGTTCGTCGGCGACGATGGTGCCCCGGCTGATCACCAGCAGGTGATCGGCGACCAGCTCGGTCTCGCTCATCATGTGGCTCGACAACAACACCGTGCGGCCCTCGTCGGCCATCGCGCGCAGGGTCTGGCGGATCCAGCGGATGCCCTCGGTGTCCAGACCGTTGACGGGTTCGTCGAGGATCAGCACGGCGGGGTCGCCGAGCAGGGCGGCCGCCACCCCGAGGCGCTGGCGCATGCCGAGCGAGAAGCCCTTCACCCGCATCCCGGCCACATCGGCGAGCCCCACCCGCTCGAGCACCTCGTCGACCCGGCTGCGTGGGATGCCGTTGCTCGCCGCGAGGAAGGCCAGATGGTAAGCGGCGGTGCGCGAGCCGAGTACATCGCTCGCATCGAGCAGGGCGCCGACGGTGTGCAGTGGGAAGCGGAGGTCGCGATAGTCCTGGCCGAGCACCGTCGCCGTCCCGGAGGTCGGGGTGTCGAGGCCGAGTATGCAGCGCATGGCGGTCGACTTACCCGAACCGTTGGGGCCGAGGAACCCTGTGACCCGACCTGGTTCGACGGTGAAGCTCAGGTCGTCGATGGCGCGAGTCCTGCCGTAGAACTTGGTCAAGTTACGTGCTTGGATCATGCTTTCGAGCGTATGGAGCAGGGGTTTCGGCCACATCCATCCCGGGAGCCAACTGCGCGGGTAGTCCTCGAGAGGGATGCGGTGGCGTCGGGTGCGAACGCGTGGCGGCGATTACGCTGATGTCGCAGGGTGATTCGGATCGGTTCGGCGCCTACCGCGCCGTCCGCACAGAGGGGCGAATTCCGTTGTCGGACAACCAAGACCAGGCGCACGGTGCAGTGCCGACGAATATCCGGGTACTGATCGCCGACGACCAGGAGCTGGTGCGCGAGGGGCTGAGCGTGCTGCTGGACGCCCAGCCCGACATCGACGTGGTCGGCCAGGTGGCCGACGGGGAGCAGGCGGTCCGCGAGACCGAGCGGCTGCGCCCCGACGTGGTGCTGATGGATGTGCGGATGCCGGTGTGCGACGGGATCGAGGCCACCCGCGTCATCACCGCCGCCGGGTCGACCAAGGTGATCGTGCTCACCACCTTCGACCTCGACGCCTACGTGTACGCCGCCCTGCGCGCGGGCGCCTCCGGGTTCCTGCTGAAGGAGTCCTCGGCCCGCTCGCTCGGTGACGCGGTGCGGGTGGTCGCCACCGGGGAGGCGCTGCTCGCCCCGTCGGTCACCAGGCGCCTACTGGCGGAATTCGCCAGGCAGGGTCAAGCGGTCCGGTCGGGCGAGAAGGCGGTGGGCCTCACCGCCCGCGAGACCGAGGTGCTGGTGCTGATCGCGCGCGGGCTGTCGAACGCCGAGATCGCCGGGGAGATGGTGATTTCCGAACAGACGGTCAAGACCCACGTCGGGCGGATTCTGGACAAGCTGCAGTTGCGCGACCGGACCCAAGCGGCGATCTACGCCTACGAGACGCGGCTGGTCAGTCCGCTGTGACCGCGGCGGTCGCCGCCAGTAGGGTGCACGGGGGAAACGCTAGGGGAGGGGAATTGTCGTGCCGGTGCGGGCGGCGCTCGAACGCGCGCGGATAGCTCTGGAAATCGGACGGGCCGAGGAGGCGCGCGGCATCCTCGGTGCCGTGCTGGCGCAGGCCCCGGACGATCCGGAACTTCTTGTCGCACTGGGGAACACGGCGTTCGCTCTCGACGACCCGCAGGACGCGTGGCGCTGTGCGGGGCGCGCGATCGGCGCCGACCCGCACCTGCCCGAAGCGCAGATGCTGGCCGCCATGTCCTCGGCGATGCTCGGCGAGTGGACGCGGGCGCGCGAACACAGCGAGACCGTCCTACGGTTGCTGCCCCACGAGCCCGCGGCACTGCTGCTCGCGGCGTGGATGCTCGTCTTCGGCCCGTCCGATGACAGCGGTCGGGCCGTCACACTCCTGAGCGAAGCCGTCGAACTCGCGCCCGACGACGCGGGCGTCCACTGTTCGGCCGCCGAGATCTACGAGCGTCTCGGCGACGCCGAGGGGCTCCGGCGGCATGTCGGCGCGGGGCTGCTGCTCGACCCGACACACACCGACCTGCTCCGCATGCAGGCGCGACTGGAGTTCGGCGGTGTCGACGGTGGCCGGGGGTCGGCGGTGGCGACGCTGCGCGGGCTGCTCGCCCAGGCACCGACCGACCGTGCGGCCGGACGGCTGCTCGCCGAGGTGCACTGGCGCGCGCTGATGCGGCTCGCGGCCTGGGTGTGGTTCTTCGCGGGCTGCTACGCCACCGCCGCGATGTGGGCGCCGCCGCTCTTGCTCCGGATGCTGTCACCGGTGCTGCTGGCGGCGATTCCGCTGGCCTGGTTCGGGGTGTTCCACAAGCTGCGCAGGCAACTACCCGCAGGGTATCTGCGGGCGCGGGTGGTGCGGCCGCGCGTCGTGCTCGCGCTGCTGGTGACGGCCGGTTCGGCGTTCGGTGTCGTCGTCGGTGCTGTCGCGATGCGGTCGGAGTATGTGGGATTCGTCCGGCTCGGGAGCTGGATGCTGGTGCTCGGCGTGGTCGGGGCCGCGCTCGCGCATCTGGTGCTCTACACGGCGTGGTTGCGACCAGGGCGTGACGATCCCGACCCGGAAGACGGTTTCGACTTCGCGTTCTCGCAGGTCCTCGTGCACGGTGCGGTCGTGGTGCCGCTGGTCGTGATCGCCGGTCTCGCGCGGGGATTCGTGCGTCAGCCTGCTGTGTTCGGTGCCGTGCTGGCCGTGGTCGGGGCGATTCTGTTCACGCTCGTGCTGGAGGCCGGAATCGGAATCTGGCGCGGGCGAGCGGGATTTCGCAGACTGCCCGCGATGGCGGCGATCGTGTGTGCGCTGCTGACCGGGACGGGTGCGGCCGTGTGGTGGGGTAGCGGTGAGATCGTCGACGGCGAGATGCGGGGCCGCGAGTTCGTGAATGTGCCCGCACCGCCGACGATCTCGCCGAGGGAGTTCCCGACTATCCCGACGCTGCGAGTTCCGACACTGGTGGTGCCACCGACTGTCACGGTGGCGCCGACCGTGGCCCCGACCCGGTGACAGCGGCAGGCTGTCCGCGGCGCCACACGGCCGCGGAGACAGCTGAGGTTCCGGTGACCGGCCACGAGGAGTGGTGACCGTCGTTCGTCAGTTGTCGGCGGCGCTGTTGGCGGCGGCGACGATCGCGGGGAGCAGGCCGGGGACGGCGGCGTCGACGTCTTCGGTGCGCAGACGCTGATACGTCTGGCCGTCGAGGATGAGGCGTTCGATGAGGCCCGCCTCGCGCAGGATCTTGAAATGGTGGGTCGCGGTGGATTTGTTGATCGCGTCGTAGAGCGCCGCGCAACGCAGGGGGCCGCCCGCGTTGCTCAGGCGGCGCACCATTTCCAGGCGGACGGGGTCGTGCAGCGCGCCGAGGACGGCGGGCAGTTCCGCCACGGGCAGGGTCGGCGCCGCGGGGAGATCCTTAGCCTGCGTCATGATCTACCTCACTCCGGGGTTTGACAGTCATCATACTCGGCGTAGGGTCGGCCCCGTTCGATGGTTATCAAACTCACCTGATGGGGGCTGCGATGGCAGCGACAACGATGGTGCCGACCGAGACCGGTCAGCGGTGGGCGTACGGGCTGGTGCTCGCCGCCACCGGGGTGGCACTCGGTGTCTCCGGGGCGCCCGCTCCGCTGTACGGAATCTACGAAACCGAATGGCACCTCTCGCCGTTCACCACGACGATGGTGTTCGCCGTGTACGCCGTGGCCGCGCTCGGCGCGGTACTGGTGTCGGGTCGCGTCTCGGATGTGGTCGGGCGCAAACCGGTGATCGTCGGCGCCTTCGCGACCATGATCCTCGGGCTGGTGGCCTTCCTGCTCGCCGACTCGGTGCCGATGCTGTTGCTGGCGCGAGCGCTGCACGGCGCGGCGGTCGGTGCCACCGTGGTGGCGGGCGCCGCCGCGCTGCTGGATCTGCGGCCCGAGCGGGGCGCGCGATCCGGTCAGCTCAGTGGTGTGGCGTTCAATGTCGGCATCGCGGTCGCGGTGCTCGGCACCGCCGTGCTCGCGCAGTACGCGCCCTCGCCGCTGCGCACGCCCTATGTGGTGATAGCGGTGGTCTGCCTTGCCGCCGCCGCGGGCATCCTGGCCCTGCGCGAGCCGCACACCGCCCGCGTGAAGGGGCGCATCACGATCGCGAAACCCGCTGTGCCGCAGGAGATCAGGGCCGATTTCTGGTTCTCCGCGATCGGGGTGATGGCGGCCTGGTCGGTCTTGGGTGTGCTGCTGTCGCTGTACCCGTCGCTGGCCGCCGCGGAGACCGGCGTGCACAATCTCGTCTTCGGTGGGGTGGTCGTGGCCTCGACCGCGCTGGCCGCGGCCGTCGTCCAGTTGTTCGCCACCCGCATTCCCGCGCGCAAGGCCGCGATCATGGGTGACCTCGGCATGGCCGCCGCGCTGGTCGCCACCATTCCGGCGCTGGCAACGAAACAGCCTGTGGCCGTGCTGATCGCGGGACTCGTCCTCGGCGGCACCTTCGGGCTCGGCTTCGGCGGTTCGCTGCGCCATCTGTCGGAGGTGGTGCCGCCGCATCGGCGCGGTGAGACGATGTCGGCCTATTACCTGCTCGCCTACTCGTCGATGGCATTGCCGACTCTCGCGGCGGGCTGGGCGGCGACCACGTGGGGAATCGCGACGGTATTCCCGTGGTTCATCGTGATCGTCGCGGTGGCCTGTGTCCTGGCCGCACTGCTCGGATTGCGCGGAAAACGAACACAAGCCTGACGACGTGCCCTGTTCGGCCCGTGCGGAACACGAGCCGAACAGGGTCGCGCGACTTATGTCGGCCAACCGCCGTAGGGCACGGTGATCAGTTCCATGAAATGGCCGTTGGGATCGAGGAAATACACACCTCGGCCCCCGTCGTTGTGATTGATCTCGTTGACGCCGTGCTGCTGCGGGTCGGCCCAATGGTCCAGCTTGTACCGCTGGATCTTGGCGTATGCCGCGTCGAACTCGGCCTCGGTGACGAGGAACGCGTAATGCTGCGGCTGGATCTCGGAAATGAACGGTGGCACCTTCGCGAAATCGAAGGTGACGCCGTTGTCGAGTGGGAGGGGAATGAACGGCCCCCACTCTTTTCCTATGTCCAACCCGAGGATGTCCGCCCAGAATTCGGCGGTTTCCCTATTGTCCTGACATCCGACAATGGTGTGATTGAACTGAACTGACAGGGGATTTCTCCTTGGTTCGTGACGGCGCCGACCCTGGGCTCGGTACAAGGCGGCCGACAGGAGCACCGTCACCGGAAACGACATTAACGCCGAATCCCCGGCCCGGCAATACCGGTGGCGCGGTAGGTTCGCGCCATGAGGATTCGTGGAGCCGTTCTCGACCGTGTCGCCGATCCGGCGCCGTTCGCCGCGTCGCGGCCGATCACCGTGTGCGAACTGGAGCTGACGGGGCCGGGTGACGGCGAGTTGCTGGTGCGGATCGAGGCGGCCGGGCTGTGTCACTCGGACCTGTCGGTGGTCGACGGCAACCGGGTGCGCCCGGTGCCGATGCTGCTCGGGCACGAGGCGGCAGGCATCGTCGAAGCGGTCGGTCCCGGCGTCGACGACGTGGCGGTGGGACAGCGCGTGGTGATGACCTTCCTGCCGCGCTGCGGCGATTGCGCGGGCTGCGCCGGCAACGGTCGCACGCCGTGCGGGCCCGGCAGTGTCGCCAACAACGCGGGCGAGCTGCTCGGCGGTGGTCGGCGGCTGCGTCGCGACGGCGAGGAAGTGCACCACCACCTGGGAGTTTCCGGATTCGCCACACACGCCGTGGTGGATCGACGGTCGGTGGTCCCGGTCGACGACGACGTACCATCGGAGGTCGCCGCCGTGCTCGGCTGCGCGGTCCTCACCGGCGGCGGTGCGCTGCTCAACGCCGCGAAACCGGGTGCGGGCGATCGGATCCTGGTGGTCGGTCTCGGCGGCGTCGGGATGGCGGCGGTGCTGGTCGCGGTGTCGCTCGGTCTCGGCGAGGTGATCGCCGTCGACACGGTGCCCGAAAAGCTCGCGCTGGCACGCGAATTCGGCGCCACCGCCGCCTTCACCCCGGCCGAGATCGCCGACAAGGGGGTGAATGCCGACGTGGTGATCGAGGCGGCGGGCAACGTGCGCGCCTTCGAGACCGCCGTCGCCGCGACGGCACCCGGTGGTGTCACGGTGACGGTCGGCCTGCCCGCACCCGAGGCCACCGCCACGATCTCCCCGCTCGCGTTGGTGGCCCAGGGTCGGACCATCATCGGCAGCTACCTCGGCTCGGCCGTGCCCGCCCGCGACATCCCCGAGTACGTGCGCAGGTGGCGCGCCGGGAAACTGCCGCTGGAACGGCTCGTGTCGGCGCGTATCGGACTCGATGCGGTGAACGAGGCCATGGACGAACTCGCCGCCGGTGCCGCGCTGCGGCAGGTGATCGTCTTCGACTGACCTCGACGCCCCCGGCCGTCCCGTGCTCGTTAGGCTTGCGGACAAGCGGAAACGATGACGAGGAGATGCGGTGACCACACGGGTCGGAGTGCTCGGAGCACGCGGCAAGGTCGGACAGGCCATCTGCGCGGCGGCGGAGGCGGCGGCCGACCTGGAGCTGGTCGCCCAGGTCGACAAGGGTGACGCACTGGAGACGTTCACCGAGACCGGCACCCAGGTCGTCGTCGATTTCACCCACCCCGACGTGGTGATGGGCAACCTGAAGTTCCTGATCGAGAACGGCATCCACGCCGTGGTCGGCACCACCGGCTTCGACGAGGCGCGGCTGGCCGAGGTGCGTGGCTGGTTGGCGCAGCGTCCCGAGGTCGGTGTGCTGATCGCCCCGAACTTCGCCATCGGCGCGGTGCTCTCGATGCGGTTCGCCGAGCAGGCGGCCCGGTTCTTCGAGTCGGTCGAGGTCATCGAACTGCACCACCCGAACAAGGCCGACGCGCCCTCGGGCACCGCCTACCGCACGGCGGCCCTCATCGCCGCCGCCCGCGACGAGGCGGGCGTGGGCCGCAGCCCCGACGCGACGACCGCCGAACTCGCGGGTGCGCGTGGCGCCGACGTCGACGGAGTGCGGGTGCACTCGGTGCGCCTGGCCGGGCTCGTCGCCCACCAGGAGGTGCTCTTCGGTACCCAGGGCGAGACCCTGACCATCCGCCACGACTCCATCGACCGCAGCTCCTTCGCGCCCGGTGTGCTGCTCGGGGTGCGCGAGATCGCCGGGCGGCCGGGCCTCACCGTCGGACTCGACCCGTTCCTCGACTTGTGAGCGCCGATCCGGTGACTCAGGCCGAGCCGAACCGTCAGGTCGTGAAAACCGTTGCGCTGGTTGCCTTCCTGGTGCTGGCGCTGGTGTTCTACTTCGTGCGGCTCGGTGGCCTTGCCATCGCCTACATCGCCGACGGCAAACCGGCGGGCATCGCGATCGGCATCGGCATGCTGCTGCTGCCGATCGTCGGCGTGTGGATCGTGTGGACCACCTTGCGGGCGGCCCTCGATCATCAGCGGCTGGCTCGTCGCATCCACGAGGAGGGGCGCGAGGTCGACACCTCCCGGCTGCCACGCCGCCCGTCCGGCCGCATCGAACGCGACGCGGCCGACGCCCTGTTCGCCGAGATCAAGACCGAATGGGAAGCCGACCCGGACAATTGGCGCAGTTCCTACCGGTTGGCCCGCGCCTACGACTACGCCGGTGACCGCACCCGCGCCCGCGAGACCATGCGTCGCGCGGTGGCACTCGAGAAACTGGAACGCGACGGAAAGTAGCTCATGGCCCGGTTGCTCATCGTCCACCACACCCCCTCGCCGCACACCCAGGCGATGTTCGAAGCGGTCCTGTCCGGGGCGACCGACCCGGAGATCGAGGGCGTGGAAGTGGTGCGCCGAGCCGCACTTGCCGTCACCGCCGTCGACGTGCTGGCGGCCGACGGCTACCTGCTCGGCACTCCAGCCAACCTCGGCTACATGAGCGGCGCCCTCAAACACGCCTTCGACACCATCTACTACCCGTGCCTCGACTCGACGCGCGGTCGCCCCTACGGCCTGTACCTGCACGGCAACGAGGGCACCGAGGGTGCCGAGGCGAGCGTCGAGCGGATCACCACCGGGCTCGGGTGGACGCGGGCGGCCGCGCCGGTGGTGGTGTCGGGGCCGCCGGGCAAGGCCGAACTGGAGCGTTGCTGGGAGCTCGGCGCCACCATCGCCGCAGGTCTGATGGGGTGAGCGGGGTTCGCCCCGAATTCTGGTGGCTGACATCACGGCCGCCGATACGGTAGAACTCGACTCCGACGTGTTGCGGGCTGGCCGCGGATGGGTGTTCGAGATGGGGAGTGGTCGGTGACCGAGGTGCAGACGGTGCGACGGATCGGGCTGGTCGAGGACCACGAATCGGTGGCGATCGGGTTGGCCGCCATGCTCGGCCCGGAACCCGACCTGGAACTGGTCGCCACCGCCGAGACCGTCGCGGGTCTGCTCGCCGATACCGACGACCTCGACCTGGTCGTGCTCGACCTGCGCCTGCCCGACGGGTCGAGCCCCGAGGACAACGTCACCGCGCTGCGCGAGCGCGGTATCGAGGTGCTGGTGTTCACCGGCGCCGACAACGCCTTCCTCGTCCGTTCGGCCGCCAAGGCCGGTGTGCTGGGGGTGCTGCGCAAGTCCGAGGGTGCGGCCACCGTGGTCGACGCCGTTCGCCGCGCCGCCTCCGGCGAACAGGTGGTCACCACCGACTGGGCCGCCGCCATCGACGGCGACCCGCAGCTGTCCGACGTGGGCCTGAGCCCGCGCCAGGAGGAAGTGCTCATGCTCTACGCCTCGGGCGAGAAGGCCTCGCGCGTGGCCAGGCTGACAGGACTGTCCGAACAGACGGTCAACGACTACCTCGGCCGCATCCGACAGAAGTACGCCGACGCCGGCCGCCCCGCGCCGACCAAGACCGACCTGTACAAACGGGCCGTCGAGGACGGGTGGCTGCCCGTGCCGGAGAGGCAGCAGCGCACGTGAGCACCGCGGTCGCCGCCGCGCCCGCACCCGCCGCCGAGATCGACCTCTCGCACGCGGCGACCGAGCAGATCCTGCGCAGACTGGGGGTGGTCATCGGGATCGGTGCGCTGATGGTGATGACCCTCGAACTGCCCGCGGTACTGGTGCAGCCGGTGTACCTCGCCCGCTGGCCCGAGATCCATCTCGTGTCGGCCTATCTGCTGTTCGCGGTACTGGCGATCGTGTCGGCGCGTGGTCCGGTGCGCGCGATCCGGCGCGCGGCCGGGGCGGCCGCGGTGGTCTATCTCGCGGCGGCGGCGGTGACACCGCTGCTGTACTCGGTGACCTACATCGGTTCCTTCGCGTCCTGGCCCTACCGTGGGCTGGCCGTCGGCGCGCTGGCGGCGGGGCTGGCCTGGCCGCGCCGGGTGGCGGCGGTTTTCGTCGCGCTGCTGGCGACGGTGGCGGCGATCTCGAATGTGCTGGTGATCCCGGGGAGTTCGGTATGGACGCTGGTGGGCGACATCACCCGGGCGCTCGGTGTGGCCGCGCTGTTCCTGTGGTGCGTGGTGTACGCGCGGGCCGCCGCCGAACGTGTCGACCGGGAGGCCATCCGGCAACGGGTCCGTGCCGCCACCGTCGCGGCGACCACGGCCCGAGAACGCGAGGGTGCCCGCTTCGCCGCACTCATCCACGACGCGGTGCTGTCGACCCTGCTCGAGGCCTCCCGCAGCGCCGGGTCGACCGCCGTGCTGCGCCGTCAGGCCGCGCGCACCCTCGAACAGCTCGAACAGTCACGCAACGCCCCCGAGGTCGACCACTTCGACGCCGCCGCCACGGTCGAGTTCCTGCGCGACGCGGTGCGCGAGGTGGATCCCGAACTGCCCGTGCGGGTTTCCTCCCGCGGCGCCGACCTGTGCCTGCCCGTGGAGTCGGCGCGGGTGCTCGGCGCGGCTCTCATGGAGGCGGTACGCAACAGCTTGCGCCACGCGGGCGCCCCGGGTCGGCCTGTTCGGCGTGGGTTGTCGGTCACCATCGCGACCGGTGGCATCCGGGTGGTGCTCACCGACGACGGCGTCGGATTCGACCCGGCCCGGGTGCCCGCCGACCGGATGGGCATCGCGGGCAGCATCCTGGCCCGCATGCGCACCCTCGCGGGCGGTGCGGCGTTCGTCGAGTCCGCGCCCGGCGCGGGGACCGTTGTCACCCTGGTGTGGGCCAGCGATGGCTGAGCGGGACCTGCCGTTCGGGATGCGCGACCTGTTCGGCCTCAGCGACGGCACCGCCTGGCTGTTCGTCGTCATCTTCGAAGCGACCATCGTGATGCACCTGCGGGTGAACTTCGGCGTCGCCCCACCGCTGGCCGCCACGGCCGCGCTCCTGCTGATGGCGGCGGCCGCGCTGGTGGTGCTGGTCTTTCCGATGGACCCGCTGCCCTGGCCGCCGACGGTGTTCGTCGCGGCCGCCGGACCGATGGCCATGGCGCTCACCGTGCCGTGGGTACAGAACCCGTCGGGCTTCTCCAATCAGCTGTGGACGGCCTACCCCACGTCGTATCTGCTGGCGATGCTCATCCTGCGCGGGCGGGTGGGCGCGGCCTGGCTCGGGGTCGCCGCGGCCGCGTCGGTGCTCATGACGCTCGGGGTCTTCACCGACTGGCACGCCGAAACGGTGGTGCGCGCGTTGACCCCGGTCGCCACGGTCGGCGCGGTGACGGTGTTCATGGCCATCGTGCGGCCCACCCAGCGTTCGCTGCGCGAACTGGGGTCGCAGGCGAATCTGCGCGCCGCCACCGAGGCGGCGCTGCACGCGGCGACCGCCGAGCGCGACCGTCAGCTGGTCCGGCTCGACCAGGTGGCCGGGCCGATCCTGACCCGCATCGCCGAGGGGCGCGAACTCACCGACGCCGAACGCGAACAGTGCCGCCTGCTGGAAGCCGAACTGCGCGACGGTTTGCGCGCGCCGGAACTGGTCACCGAACGTCTCAGCGCCGCCGCCCGGGGCGCGCGGGCGCGCGGTGTCGAAGTGACTCTGCTCGACGACGGCGGGTTCCGTGGAGTCCCGGAATGGGTGCGGCGCAACGTGATCGAGGCCGCCGTGGAGGCGCTCGACGCGGCCGTGGCCGGCACCGTGACCGTGCGGGTGCTGCCCATCGGCCGACGCTGGGTGGCGACCGTGTTGGCCGCCGGACCCGACGGCGACCGACGGGTCGAGATCGACACCGCCGGTGAGGTGCGGGTTTCCACCTGACCCGAACCTGTCGTACCCCTGTGCCAGGGTGATGGCATGCAGCGGATGAATGCGGCGGCGGCCCGGCGGATCGCGCTGGCCGCCCAGGGTTTCGGCAAACGCCGTCCGGCCAACCCCAAGCGGCGGGCGATTCTCGATGTGGTGGCCAGAACCCGTCTGCTGCAACTGGATTCGGTCTCGGCGGTGGTCCGCGCCCACTACGCGCCGGTGTTCAGCCGGATCGGCCCCTACGACCGCGCCCTGCTCGACGGCGCCGCCTGGAGCGACAGCCCACGGGCCCGGCGTGGTCTCGTCGAGTACTGGGCGCACGAGGCCGCGCTCATCCCCGTCGCCGACTGGCCGCTGATGCGGTGGCGGATGGCCGAATACGAGCACGGCCGCTGGGCGGGCATGCGCAAGGCGGCCGAACGCAACCCGACGCTGGGCAAGGACATCCTCGACGTCGTCACCGAGGTCGGCGCGGCCAGCGCGCGGGAGATCGAACGCCACCTCGAACTCGACAAGCCGAGGGCCAAGGGCAGCTGGTGGAACCTCAGCGACACCAAGCTGGTCTGCGAGCAGCTGTTCGCCGCGGGGGAGTTGTCCACCGCGCGCCGGGTCGGCTTCACCCGCCACTACGACCTCACCGAGCGCGTCGTGCCCGCCGACGTCCGCGCGCGCGAGGTCGCCGAAGCCGATGCGGTGCGCGAACTGGTGCGTCGCGCGAGCCGAGCCCTCGGCGTCGCCACCGAACCCGACCTGCGCGACTACTACCGTCTCAACCGACGCCAGAGCGCACCCGCCATCGCCGAACTCGTCGACGCGGGCGAACTCGTGCCGGTCGATGTCGACGGCTGGGACGCACCGGCCTACCTGCACCCGGAGGCGAGCACCCCGCGCCGGATCACGGGGTCGGCCCTGCTGTGCCCGTTCGACCCGCTGATCTTCTTCCGCCCGCGCACCCAGCGGATCTTCGACTTCCACTACCGCATCGAGATCTACACCCCCGAACCCCAACGGGTGCACGGGTACTACGTGTTCCCGTTCCTGCTCGACGGCAAGCTCGTCGGCCGGGTCGACCTGCGCGCCGAACGCGCGACCGGGCGCCTGCTCGTGCCCGCCGCGTTCGCCGAGCCAGGCCACGCCACCGCCGAGACCGCCCACGCCCTGCGCGGCGCGCTGCGGGAGATGGCGGACTGGCTCGAACTCGACGAGGTGGTGATCGGCGACCGCGGCGACCTGGCCCCGCTGTTATGAACGGGTGCGCGTCACCACTTCTGTCCGCGCATCTGATCGCGCAACGCGCCGGTGACCGCACCCGAGAGCCACGAGTTCAGTGACTGCCCGTTCTGCTGGGCCGCCTCCTCGGCGCGGGACTTGAGCTGTTCGACCAGACGCAGGGTGACCCGGCTGATGTCGCCGGTCATCTCCTCGAAGGTCGGCGGTTCGCTGTCGTCGCCGGACGTGTTCTTGCGCACGTCGGCCACGACGTCGGTGCCGTCGAGCCGCACGTGCACGGTGCGGTCACCGAGCTCGGTGCTGATCTCGGCGGCCAGTTCCGACAGCGCCGACAGCAGCACCAGCCGGTGCGAGCTCTCCACCGCTGCGGCCAGGGCGGCGGCGGTGGCCTGCGTTTTCTCGTCGCCGAGAGCCGCGGCGGCGAGCAGTTCCTCGCGCAGCCGCGCGGTGTGAGCGTTCAGATCCATGACATCATCATGACGTCATGGATGACATCACGCAAGGAAGAAGACCACTACCGGCCGCGACTTCGGCCGCTAGGGTGTCGAGGCGCTCGAGCCGACCGGGTAGCCTTTCTGACCATGACGAACGGTGAATCGACGCCCACGGAGCTGCACGCATCCGGCACGGTAGGTGTCGCGATGGTGACCCCCTTCAGCGCTGCGGGCAAGCTCGACGTGGACGCCGGGGTGGCGCTGGCCGCGCGCCTGGTCGATCGCGGCGTCGATCTGCTCGTCGTCTCGGGCACCACCGGTGAGTCGCCGACCACCACCGAATCGGAGAAGGTCGACCTGCTGCGTGCCGTCGTCGACGCCGTCGGCGACCGCGCCACCGTCATGGCCGGTGCGGGCACCTACGACACCGCGCACTCCATCGAGCTCTCGCGCGCCGCCGAGAACGCGGGCGCGCACGCCCTGCTCGTGGTGACCCCCTACTACTCCCGGCCGACGCAGGAGGGGCTGATCGCGCACTTCACCGCGGTCGCCGACGCCACGTCGCTGCCGGTGACGCTCTACGACATTCCACCGCGGTCGGTGGTGCCGATCGCCATCGACACGATCCGATATCTGTCCGAGCATCCGAACATCGTCGCCGTGAAGGACGCCAAGGGCGACCTCGTCTCCGGTGCCGATCTCATCTCGAGCACCGGACTGGCGTTCTACTCCGGTGACGACGGGCTCAATCTGCCCTGGCTCTCGGTGGGTGCTGTCGGATTCATCAGTGTGATCGGGCATCTGGTGCCCGAACGCCTGCGCGAGATCCACCAGGCCTACACGGCCGGTGAGGTGGCTCGGGCCAGGGAGCTCAACGCGACACTGCTGCCGCTGTACGCGGCCATGACCCGCCTGGGAGGTGTGGCGATGTGTAAGGGAGGACTGCAATTGCTCGGGATCGACGTGGGTGAACCACGGTTGCCGCAGCTGATGCCGACACCGGCTCAGCTCGACGAGCTGGCACTGGATCTGCAAGCCGCGGGGGTGACCTCGTGACCGAACCCACTGGTCGCAAGCCCCGCCGCCGGGCCGCGTCGCGTCCCGCGGGTGCGCCGGAACCCACCCCGGCCGAAACCACGCCGGTCGCCGAGAAGTCGGTGGCGGCTCCGCCCGCGGTCGAGCCGGTCGCCGAGATCGCCGCCGAGGCGGAACTGACGGCCGAGGCCGAGTCGGCGCCCGAGGCGCTCGAGATCGCCCAGGAGCGCACACCCGCCAAGAAGACCACCTCGCGTCGCGCCAAGGCCAAGCCCGCCGAGCAGGCCGCCGCCCAGCAGCCGAACCGCCGCGGTGGCGGCGGTGGCCGGGGCAGGCAGGGTGGCCGAGGTCGCGGTGACGCGCAGGCCGAGCCGCGCGAGAAGGCCGCCCAGGACAAACTGGGTCTGCCGCCCAAGCTGCCCAAGAACGGGCTGCGCGTGTTCGCGCTCGGCGGCATCGGCGAAATCGGCCGCAACATGACCGTTTTCGAATACAACGGCAAGCTGCTGATCGTCGACTGCGGTGTGCTGTTCCCCGAGGACCAGCAGCCCGGCGTCGACCTGATCCTGCCCGATTTCCGGCCCATCGAGGACCGGATGGACGACATCGAGGCGATCGTGCTCACGCACGGCCACGAGGACCACATCGGCGCGGTGCCGTTCCTGCTGCGCATGCGCCCCGACATCCCGGTGATCGGCGCCAAGTTCACCCTGGCCCTGGTCGCGGCCAAGGCCCGCGAGCACCGCCTGCAGCCCCGGCTGCGCGAGGTCGCCGAGGGCGAGACCACCGTGCACGGGCCGTTCGAGCTCGAGTACTTCGCGGTCAACCACTCCATCCCCGACGCGCTGGCCGTGGCCATCCGCACCCCGGCGGGCGTGGTGCTGCACACCGGCGACATCAAGCTCGACCAGCTGCCGCTGGACGGCCGCCTCACCGACCTGGCCGGGTTCTCCCGCCTGGGCGACGAGGGCGTCGACCTGTTCCTGGTCGACTCGACCAATGCCGAGGTCCCCGGCTTCGTCACCCCCGAACGCGAGATCGGCGGGGTGCTCGACAATGTGATCGGCAAGGCCCGCAACCGGGTGATCGTCGCATCGTTCGCCAGCCATGTGCACCGCATCCAGCAGGTGGTCGACGTGGCCCAGAAGCACAACCGCAAGGTGTGTTTCGTCGGTCGCTCGATGGTGCGCAACATGCAGATCGCCCAGGACCTGGGCTACCTCTCGGTGCCCGACAATGTCGTGGTCGAGATGGATCAGGCCGCGAACCTGCCCGGCAACCGCCTGGTGCTGATCTCCACCGGTTCCCAGGGCGAACCGCTCTCGGCGCTGGCACGGATGGCCCGCGGCGACCACCGCCAGATCAACATCCGCGCCGACGACCTCATCGTGCTGGCGTCCTCACTGATCCCCGGCAACGAGAACTCGGTGTTCGCCGTGGTCAACGGCCTGGCCCGGCTCGGCGCCACGGTCATCACCCAGCAGAGCGCCAAGGTGCACGTCTCCGGGCACGCCTCGGCCGGTGAGCTGCTGTACCTGTACAACGCGGTGCGCCCGACCAACGCCATGCCGGTGCACGGCGAATGGCGGCACCTGCGCGCCAATGCCGCGCTCGCGGTGGCGACCGGTGTGCCCGAGGAGCGGGTGGTGCTCGCCGAGGACGGCGTCGTGGTCGACCTGGTCGACGGCATCGCCTCCATCGTCGGCCGGGTCCCGGTCGGGCACGTCTACGTCGACGGCCTCTCCGTCGGTGACGTCGGCGAGTCGACCCTGTCGGACCGTCTGGTCCTCGGCGAGGGCGGTTTCATCTCGATCGCCATCGTCATCGACGCCACCACGGGCAAGGCGGTGAGCACCCCCGAGATCAACGGGCGTGGCTTCTCCGACGACCCCACCGCGCTCGACGGCGCGAACGAACTGGTCGAGGCCGAGCTGCTGCGCCTGGCGGGCGAGGGCATCACCGACACCCACCGCATCGCCCAGGGCGTGCGCCGGGTGGTCGGGCGCTGGGTCGCCGACACCTACCGTCGCCGTCCGATGATCGTGCCCACGGTCATCGGCGTCTGACCCACACACGAAAACCGCCGGGTGACGTTGTCGCCCGGCGGTTTTCGTCGTTTCTCAGGCCTGGCAGGCCGCGGAGTCGAGCTTGGCCGACTTCACGATGTTGCAGGCGAAGGTGTGCGACACCTTCCACGACTCGTCCTCGGCGACGAAGTCGATGAAGGCGTCCTGCACGGGCTGGCCGTCGATGGTGACATCGGCGTCGGCCTTGAGCTTGCCGTCGGTGGGGTCGCCCACCTTGGTGATGGTGACCTTCACATTGTTCTTGTTGGCGGCATCGACGAACTTGTCGACCAGCATCGGGTCCTGGTCGGCGTCCTCGATGTAGGTCTTCTTCTCGTCGCCGGTGAGCTGACCGGCCAGCGCCTTGTTGATGCGCGCGTTGAGTTCCTCGGCGGTCGGCTTGGGCAGGTTCGGCGGGGTGGTCGCGGCGACATCGCCGCCTTCTTCCTTGTCCTGCTTGGCCGTACCGGACTCGAAGGCGGCCGCGGTGGTGGTGGCGCCCGCATTGCTCGACTCGGTGTCCGAGGAAGCGCACGCGCTCAGCCCCAGCGAAGCGACGAGCGCGACGAGGACGGCGGCGGTCTTGATCGGTCGGTTGTTCACTACAACTCCCATGATGGTGTCGAAACGGTCGGGCTAGAGCTGGTAGCCGCTGGTGCAGTTCCAGTGCTTGATCGAGGCATTGCCCGGATTGCGGTTCAGCGCTTCGCGTTTGGCGCCACCGATGGTCGAGGCGGAGCCGTAGCTCCACCAGCCGCGCGAGATCGCGATGGCTCCGCAGCCGTTGCGGTAGGAGACCTTCACGTCGCAACCGCCGCCGCCCCCACCGCGTCGGCAGGCGGCCATGGCGCCCGCCTCGGCGTCGGCATAGCTGCCGTAGTCGGTCGCGTACCCGTACACCCCCGATTTGACCGACGCCGCGATGGCGCCGTAGTAGCCCGACTGCGCCTGGGCCGGTGCGATGTGCCCCGCGAACATGGTCGCGACGGCGGCACCGAGCACGGCGGCGCTGGTGAGCATTCTCTTCACTTGTTCCCCTTCATACGCATGGGTCGACGACCCGATGGAGCGCAGTCAAAGTACCGAGCGGTGTGCTGCCCGCGCCACTGCTGACAGCCCAGAACGGCGGAAATGCTGGAAATCGGCAAGGATTCGGTAAGCGACGGGCCGCGAAACGCCCTCGATCCGGGATTTCCGCGCGTTGACCGGCGGGCCCGCGACCTGCGGGTCCGGCACGTATCGGCGGTCACATCGACCGTGGGACCAGTGTTGCGGATGGTCTCGATGGTGTGCGAGCGGCTAGCCTGATCGTCATGGCAGGTAAGTCCCGCAGCACCACGACCTCTCGTGCGCGGGCGGGATCGAGCAGGGGGCAGACGCCGTCGGCGCGGTCTCGTTCGACGACACCGCGAGCGTCGTCGGCCGCGCGTGGGCGAACCGCCCCCGCCCGCAGACCCGTCAAACGCGCCTCGAACACCGCACCGCTGGCCGTCATCGGCCGGGGCGTCACCAGTGGCTGGACGATGCTGGCCCGGGGCCTCGGCGCCACCACCCGCACGCTGAGCCGCGCGGGCGAACTCGAGCACGGGCACCGTCGCGACGGGATCGGCCTGGCGCTCATCGCCTTGAGCGTGATCATCGCGGCGGCGGTGTGGTTGTCGGCCGGTGGTCCGGTGGGGCGTTTCCTCGAAGACATCGTGCGCGCGATCGCCGGGTCGGCGGCCGCGGTGGCGCCGCTGTTGTTCGTGGCGATCGCGGTGGTGCTGATGCGCACCGAGCCGCATCCGGAGATCCGGCCACGGCTGGTCCTCGGTGGACTGCTGGTGATCCTGCCCGCGCTCGGCATCTGGCATCTGGCGGCCGGGTCGCCCACCGACGCGCACGGACGTTCGCGCGCCGCGGGCGCACTCGGCTACGCCATCGGCGGACCGCTCGGTCAGGGGCTCACCCCGTGGCTGGCGATGCCGATTCTGTTGTTGGCCATGGTGTTCGGTGTGTTGTTGCTCACCGGAACCACCGTGCGGGAGGTGCCGTCGCGGCTGCGCGAATACTTCGGCCTCGGCGAATACGCCGAGGACAGCGACCCGTACGACCCGGCGAACTACGACGCCGAGGGTTTCCCGGTGCACCGCAACCGGTCCCGTCGCGGCGCCGGTTCGACGGCCGACGATTTCGCGGGCTCCGACGCGGTCACCGAATCGCTGGGCGAGCCCCCGCTGCGCGACGCCAAACCCATCGCCGAGGAGGCGCCCGCGCCCGCGCCGAAACCGGCCCGTAAGCGTCCGGCTCCCGCACCGGTCGTCGACCAGACCCCGCCGCCACCGCCGGAGCCGGAGTTCGTCACCGACCGTGTTGTCGACGGTGACTACACGCTGCCGCCGCTGAGCCTGCTGCTCGACGGTGACCCGCCCAAGAAGCGCTCGGCCGCCAACGAATCGATGATCGAGGCGATCACCGAGGTGCTGGTGCAGTTCAAGATCGACGCCGCGGTCACCGGATTCGTGCGCGGGCCGACCGTCACCCGCTACGAGGTGGAGCTCGGCCCCGGCGTGAAGGTCGAGAAGATCACCGCCCTGGCCCGCAACCTCGCCTACGCCGTGGCGACGGAGAACGTGCGCCTGCTCGCGCCCATCCCGGGCAAGTCGGCGGTCGGCATCGAGGTGCCCAACGCCGACCGCGAACTGGTCCGGCTGGCCGACGTGCTCAAGTCGCCGCACACCCGCAACGACCATCATCCGCTGGTGATCGGCCTCGGCAAGAACATCGAGGGCGAGTTCGTCTCGGCGAATCTGGCCAAGATGCCGCACCTGCTGGTGGCGGGTTCCACCGGTTCCGGTAAGTCCAGCTTCGTCAACTCGATGCTGATCTCCCTGCTGCACCGGGCCACCCCCGAGGAGGTCAGGATGATCCTGATCGACCCGAAGATGGTGGAACTCACGCCTTACGAGGGCATTCCGCACCTGATCACGCCCATCATCACCCAGCCCAAGAAGGCCGCCGCCGCGCTGGCCTGGCTGGTGGAGGAGATGGAACAGCGCTATCAGGACATGCAGGCCAACAAGGTCCGCCACATCGACGACTTCAACAAGAACGTGCGCTCGGGCAAGATCACCGCCCCGCTCGGCAGTGAGCGCGTGTACCGGCCCTACCCGTACATCCTGGCCATCGTCGACGAGCTCGCCGACCTGATGATGACCGCGCCACGTGACGTGGAGGACGCGATCGTGCGGATCACCCAGAAGGCGCGCGCGGCGGGCATCCACCTGGTGCTGGCCACCCAGCGCCCCTCGGTGGACGTGGTGACCGGCCTGATCAAGACCAACGTGCCCTCGCGGCTGGCGTTCGCCACGTCCTCGCTCACCGATTCGCGCGTCATTCTCGACCAGCCGGGCGCGGAGAAGCTGATCGGTATGGGTGACGGCTTGTTCCTGCCCATGGGCGCGGGCAAGCCGACGCGTCTGCAGGGTGCCTTCATCTCCGACGAGGAGATCCAGGCGGTCGTCGAGTACAGCAAGACCCAGGCCGAACCGGAGTACCAGGAGGGCGTCACCGCCGCCAAGGCGGGCGAGACCAAGGACGTCGACCCCGACATCGGCGACGACATGGATGTGTTGCTGCAGGCGGTGGAACTGGTCGTCACCTCCCAGTTCGGTTCGACCTCCATGCTGCAGCGCAAACTGCGCGTCGGCTTCGCCAAGGCCGGTCGACTCATGGACCTCATGGAGACCAGGGGCGTCGTCGGCCCGAGCGAGGGCTCCAAGGCCCGCGACGTACTGGTGAAGCCCGACGAACTCGACGGCCTGCTGTGGTCGATCCGCGGCGGTGATCCGGGGGATTCCGGGGACGGCGAATAGCGCACTGCTGGTTTGCTCTGACCGTGCCGTCAGCGAGCGGCGACGAACGAGGAGGGACCGGGGCGCGGGCCGCCGCTCTCGGGGAACGGTCGGAGGCGGGCTCGGATCAGCTGCCGATACCCGCGCGCGACAGGCGCTGCGGGCGGGCGGCGTGATCGGACAGCCGTGGCATCGTGGCGAAGTGGTCGTATTCGGCGGTCACGGCTGGCTCCTCTCGCGGTGCCGGTATGTGGTCGATGAGTCGACGGTAGCAGCGGCGGTGACGAGGCGAAACGGGTTTTCGGCGCGCTACCGGGGTGGTCGGGATCGCGGCTGTGTGTGGAATCATGGCGGGCAATCGCCCCGCAAAGTTGGCTGAAACGGACATATTGGACATGATGGACGGCATGAACCTCATCGATCGGACCACTTCATGGATGTGACCACGCTCGAATGGGTGATCACCGCAGTGGTGATCCTCGGACTGTTCGTCTTCGACTTCTTCGCCCACGTGCGCACGCCGCACGAACCGACCTTCAAGGAATCGGGCATCTGGTCAGCCGTCTACATCGGCCTGGCCCTGCTGTTCGGCGGGTACGTCGCCTGGAAATGGGGCGGCACCTTCGCCGGGGAGTACTACGCCGGTTTCGTCACCGAGAAGGCCCTCTCGGTGGACAACCTGTTCATCTTCCTCATCATCATGACCACCTTCGCGGTGCCTCGGATGTACCAGCAGAAGGTGCTGCTCATCGGCATCGTGCTCGCGCTGGCGATGCGCGGTGTGTTCATCGCGGTCGGTGCGGCCGCGATCAGCGCGTTCAGCTGGGTGTTCTACCTGTTCGGCGCGTTCCTGATCTACACCGCGATCAAGCTGCTGCGCGAGAGCGGGCACGAGGCCGAACACGAGGAACAACGCGACAGCCGCATCGTCAGCCTGGCCAAGCGTGTCCTGCCGACCACCGACCAGTACGACGGCGACAAACTGATCACCAAGATCGACGGCAAACGGGTGGTCACCCCGCTGCTGCTGGCGCTGCTGGCCATCGGTTTCGCCGACCTGCTGTTCGCGCTCGACTCGATTCCGGCCATCTACGGTCTCACCGAACAGCCGTACCTGGTGTTCACCGCCAACGCCTTCGCCCTGATGGGTCTGCGTCAGCTGTACTTCCTCATCGGCGGCTTGCTCGACCGGCTGGTGTACCTGTCCTACGGTCTGGCCGCCATCCTGGCGTTCATCGGTGTGAAGCTGGTGCTGCACGCGCTGCACGAGAACACCCTCGGCTTCATCAACGGCGGCGAGCACGTGAGCGTGCCGGAGATCTCCACGCCGGTATCGCTGAGTGTGATCCTCGGAATCCTGGTCATCGCGACGGTGGCGAGCCTGCTGAAGACGCGTCGCACGGCTGCCTGATCGACGACCGACAGCCCGGGACCCGTGTGGGTTCCGGGCTGTCGGCGTCCGCGGACTACTCGGAGAAGGTGCCCATCACGGGCAGCCACTCGACCACGCGCACGTCCTCGATCAGGCCCAGCTTCGCGAACGGGTCCTCGGTGAGCAGCTGTTCGAGCGAGGACTTGTCCTCGGCCCGGAACAGCAACAGCGCACCCGAACCGTCCGGGTACGGGCCACTGGTGAGCAGGGTTCCCACCTCGACCAGGCCGGTGAGCCAGCCTCGGTGCTCCGGGCGATGGGTGGTCCGGTCGGCGGCGGTGGCCTCGGTGTAGGTGTAGTGGACGGCGAAGATCGGCACGTCGAGCAACTTTCTCGTGGTGGATGTCTACAGGGTGAGCAGCATGCGGGTGTTGCCGAGGGTGTTCGGCTTCACGAAACTCAGGTCGAGGAACTCGGCGACGCCGGTGTCGTAGGAACGGCACATCTCCGCGTACACCTCGGCGGTCACCGGGGTGCCATCGATCTCGACGAAACCGTGCCTGCCGAAGAAGTCGACCTCGAAGGTCAGCACGAACACCCGTTGCAGTTGCAGTTCGCGTGCGACCTCCACCAGCTGTCGCACCACCGCGCCGCCCACCCCGCGTCCCTTGACCACCGGATCGACCGCCACCGTGCGCACCTCGCCCAGATCGGCCCACAGCACGTGCAGCGCGCCGCACCCCACCACGCGGCCGTCGACCTCGGCGACCCAGAACTCCTGCACCGACTCGTACAGGGTGACCAGGTTCTTCTCCAGCAGGATGCGCCCGGCGTACTCGTCGACCAGACGCTTGATCTCGGGGACATCCGAGGTTCGCGCTCGTCGCACGGTGACGTCTCGGACCGGCGCCACGGTGGGCGCGGACGGGTGCGCGTCGCTGGTCGGACCACCTGTTGGTCCCCGTGAAGTCATGGGGTGCACAGTAGTCGGCCCGGTTACCGATAGTCTGAACATGTGCCGCACATCCTGTCGTTCCGCTCAACGCATCGCGCCGGGCCCGGCGACGGGGGAATACGGCACCGCGCGCGTGAGCAAACATCGCGCGACACACCCGATACTCGGCGCAGTGCCGGTGAGTGCCGTGCGGGCGGGGGACACGCGACGTCAGCGCCCGGCGCCGGTGGCTCGTATGACCAGGGAGGGCGTCCGATCATGCCGACACGACCGAGCGCGAAGGATCGGCGCCCGAGAGCGGCCGCGCGTGTGACGACCGCCTTCGTCCGAGTGTGTCGAGCAGACGCGGCATGAGCGTGCGACCGGAAGAGATCGACCGAGGGACGGCTCGACTATCGGGACTGCCGGAGCACCCTGTCCCGCTGCTCAACATCGCCAACGTGCTGACCGTGGCGCGCATCGTGCTGGTGCCATTGTTCGTGCTGGCCCTGTTCGCCGAGGGCGGGCACGACACGCGGTGGCGCGTCATCGCGGCCGCCGTGTTCGGGCTGGCCGCCATCACCGACCGGTTCGACGGGCAACTGGCCCGCAAATACGGTCTGGTCACCGACTTCGGCAAGCTCGCCGACCCGATCGCCGACAAGGCCCTGATCGGCGCCGCCCTGATCGGCCTGTCGGTCCTCGGCGATCTGCCCTGGTGGATCACGCTGGTCATCTGCGGCCGCGAACTCGGCATCACCCTGTTGCGGCTGGTCGTCGTACGGCGCGGGGTGATCCCGGCCGGGCGCGGCGGCAAGCTCAAGACCCTGGTGCAATCGGTGGCCATCGCCCTGCTGGTGCTGCCGTTGTCCGGCGCGTTCGCCACCGCGGGCATGATGCTGATGTACCTGGCCGTGGCACTCACCGTGATCACCGGCCTCGACTACGTCGGCCAGGCCGCGCGGGTGTGGGTGGCGGGTGGTCGCGCGCGCAACGAGTCGCGCGCGTGAACGACCCCCTCGTCGCCGGGGCGCCGGTCGCGGAGCTGGTCGCGGTGCTCACCGCCAGGGGGCAGACCGTCGCCACCGCCGAATCGCTCACCGCGGGGCTGCTCGCCGCGACCATCGCGGGCGTGCCCGGGGCCAGCGCGGTCCTGCGCGGCGGCCTCGTCGTGTACGCCACCGACCTGAAGAACCGGCTCGCGGGCGTCGACGCGGAGGTGCTGCGGGTGGAGGGCGCGGTCGCGGCGTCGACCGCCGAACAGCTCGCCGTCGGCGCGCGTGAACGCTGTGCGGCGGACTGGGGGATCGGACTCACCGGGGTCGCCGGGCCCGATTCCCAGGACGGGCATCCGGTCGGCACGGTATACCTCGGAGTAGCCGGACCCGATCACAGCGCGGTGAGCCGGTTGAAACTGCACGGTGACCGGTGGACCATCAGACTCGGTGCGGTGCACAGCGCGATCGGGGAGTTGGTGCGCTGTGTCAACGGGTACGGCGATGTGACGACGGACTAGCCGCGGCCGGGAACCCTCGGCCGCAGCTCGACGTTGTGCCAGAAAGAGGTGAGCACCGCCCGAGGCGGTGACCCGAGGTGGAGGAGAACGAGATGACGCTGCTGCGGGAGGCAATCGGGGACAGTCTGCGGCGTGCGCGTCTGGCCCAGCATCGGACGCTGCGCGAGGTGTCGACCTCGGCGCGCGTGAGCCTCGGCTATCTGTCGGAAGTGGAGCGCGGCCGCAAGGAAGCCTCCAGCGAACTGCTCGCCGCCATCTGCGAGGCGCTCGACGTGCCTCTGTCGCGGGTGCTGTGGGACGTGAGCACCATCATGGCCGGTGCCGACGGCGCCGCGCCCCGCGAGCCCGCGCTCACCGAGCCGGTGGCCGAACCCGCCGCCGAACCGGTGCCCGCCGAGCCGTCGGCCACCGCGAGCGCGCAGGCCGACGTGGACGCGCGGATCGGGATCGCCGAGGACACCCGCATCGTCATCCCGGCCCCACGGGCCGAGATGCTGGTATTGGTGAAAGGGATGTGACGCGGCGAACCCGCGTGACGCTGCGCACTACCGGAGAGAGCGGATAGATTCTCAGCAGGCGTCGAGTGGGCCGGTCGTATCGGTCCGGGTGCCGCATGGTGAAGGATAACCACATATCTGGTGCGTGACGGTCGCGCACCACCAGTCGCACGAGCGACGCACAGATGGAGGCGGGATCAATCGATGGCTAATCCGTTCGTGAAGGCCTGGAAGTACATGATGGCCCTTTTCGACTCCAAGATCGAAGAGCATGCGGATCCGAAGGTCCAGATCCAGCAGGCGATCGAGGAGGCGCAGCGTCAGCACCAGGCGCTGTCGCAGCAGGCGGCGTCGGTGATCGGCAACCAGCGTCAGCTGGAGATGAAGCTGAACCGTCAGCTCGACGAGGTCGAGAAGCTCAACGCCAATGCCCGGCAGGCCGTCACCCTCGCCGACCAGGCGCAGGCCGCGGGCGACACCGAGAAGGCGATCCAGTACACCAACGCCGCCGAGGCGTTCGCCGCCCAGCTGGTCACCGCCGAGCAGTCGGTGGAGGACCTCAAGGTGCTGCACGACCAGTCCCTGCAGGCCGCCGCCCAGGCCAAGAAGGCGGTCGAGCAGAACGCGATGATGTTGCAGCAGAAGGTCGCCGAGCGCACCAAGCTGCTCAGCCAGCTCGAGCAGGCCAAGATGCAGGAGCAGGTCTCGGCCTCGCTGCAGCAGATGGACTCCACCCTGTCCGCGCCCGGTTCCACCCCCAGCCTCGACGCCGTGCGCGACAAGATCGAACGTCGCTACGCCAACGCGCTCGGTGCCGCCGAGCTGGCGCAGAACACGGTGCAGGGCCGGATGATGGAGGTGCAGCAGGCCAGCATCCAGATGGCCGGGCACAGCAAGCTCGAGCAGATCCGTGCCTCGATGCGCGGCGATGCCCTGCCCACGGGCAACAACGCGGCTATCGACCCGGCCAAGCAGCAGCCCGCGGCACCGCAGATCAACAAGGGTGGCCAGGCGGCCCAGCAGTAGCCGCGTCACCCCGGGCCGTCGGCCGACGCTCGATACCCGCGCTCGTGCGGGCGTCGAGCGTCGCCCGGCGGCCCGGCCCCGTTCCGGGTGAGGTTGTCGTACCCGCGTGGCACTCTGGGGAGGTGGAAGGATCACGATGAGCGGGAGAACGCGGCGCGACCGGATCGAAGTCGCCGATCCGATGGCCGTTGTGCAGTCGACGATGAACGGTGGCATGCCCGCGACCCTGCGCGGAGTGGGGGAGCAGGCGCTGGTCGCGGTGCGCCGCTGGGCCGATCCCCGCGAGCGGGAGCTGCGCCGACGGCGCCGGATGCGCAGGCGCAGCTTCCAACTGGGCACGGCGTCGGGAATCACCACCGTCGGCGCGGTCGGGCTGGCCGTGGTGTCGGCCCCGGCCTGGGCGGTGGTCGTGATCGGCGGTGGCGCCGTGGCTTTCGTGACCGGTGCCGCCGTGAACGCCCGCCGCTATCTGCGCACCCGCGGTCAGCCGTTGCCGCAGGCGACGTTCGTGCCACGCAAGTCGCCGGGTCTGCGCTCCGCCGCCCGGGCGCCGATCCAGCGACTGATCCGGGCCGAACGCGCGCTGCACGGCCTCGGTGCGCAGATCGCGCGCACCCGACGGTTACCCGAGGACGAATTGCGCGACCTGCTCGCCACCGCGAGCTCCGGTGCGGCCGCCCTGCACGCCCTGGCCGCCGATGTCGTGGCCATGGAACAGGCCGTCGACACGGTGGGCCGGGCGAACCCGGAGACGGTATCGGCGTTGAAGACCACGGTCACCGCCGTGCTCGCCCGCCTGGAAACAGGTGTCGTCGAATACGAACAGCTCGTCGCCGCGGCCGCCCGCATCCTGGCCGTCCCGGAGGACACCGTGGTGGCCTACCAGTTCAACGGCATCGTCGCCGATCTGCGTGAAGCCGCTGACCGCCTCGACGGCTGGGCCCAGGCTCTCACCGAGATGGCCGACGGGCCCGGTTTGTCGTCGCCCGATCTGCCCCGCTGAAGGTCTCGCCTGCACGGGCCGCGCACCCGCGCATCAGGTTTCCCCGGGCTCAGCAGAGCGGCTCTCAGGAGCGAATCCCCTGGCGGAGAGCGGCTAGTTCCTCGGCGCGCGGATTGTCGACCGTGGACGATGCGGGGTGGTCGAAGATGCGGACGTTCTTCTCTGCCGGAGTGAATGCCGACCAACCCGTGCTGCCGTCGGTGGCGAAAGAGACCCAGGCCGCGTGGATTTCGTCGGCGAGCGGCTGCGGCGGGGTCGGCCCGGTGAGGGTGTGGGCGTTGTCCACGGCGTCGAAGACGAACGGGACTTCCAGTACGTGGCAGGCGCCGAGACCGGGCAGTGTTGTGGGCCAAGCGAATTCGTAGACGTAGGTCGTCACGGTAGCGGCATTGGTTTCGGCGAGGTCCATGGTGCCCGCGCGGAAGCACCAGTCGGTGAGGATCGCGTTGAAGATCTCGTCCGGTGCGGCATCGGGGCGTTGCCGGATATAGGTGTGTGCCACCGACGGATCGATGCCGTAGCGGGCCAGTACGAACGGCAAGCTGTCGGCATCGATGCCCGCGGTGATCCCGGTGGGTACCGTGAAGAAGCGGAATTCGTCGGCGGTGGTGCCTGCGACGAGCGGGACCCGGCGCTGCGGGTTTGCCGCGAGTACCTCGGTGGGGGTGCCCTCGACGACATCGCCGTCGACCACCGGGAACAGGCTCATGATGCCGAGGCCGCGCTCGACCACCGAGGTGCCCCACCGCTGCGGGTCGGGGTCGGTCATCAGCGCGAGCGCGACGGCGTTCTGCGCCGAGCACAACTCGGCCGGACCGAGTGCGCCGAAATCCGCCGCGGTAGGTGTGATTCCGAGGTGTTCGGCCAGTGCGGCCGAGACCAGGCGTGCGTCGTCGGTCTCGGCGGCGACCGATCCGTTGCCGCTCTGCACGATCGCCCGGCGGAACAGTCCGGCCGACGGCGGCGCCGCCATCAGCGCGGCCACGCTCATGCCGCCCGCGGACTCGCCGAAGATCGTCACATTGTCCGGGTCGCCACCGAACGCGGCGATGTTCTCGCGCACCCACCGCAGCGCGCAGAGCTGGTCGTGCAGCCCACGATTCGACGGTGCGCCGTCGAGCACCGCGAACCCGGAGATGCCCAGGCGGTAGTTGATCGACACCATCACCACGCCGTCGCGCGCGAATGCCGTGCCGTCGTAGATCGCGCGCGCGTTGGACCCGCGCACGAACGCGCCGCCGTGGATCCACACCAGCACCGGCAGGCCCGACCCGCCGACCTCGGGCGTCCAGACGTTCAGGTTGAGGTAGTCGTCGCCGGGGATGCCGTCGCTGCCGATCAGGGCGTGGATCGGCGCGGGATACGGCGACTGCGCACACGTCGCGCCCATACAGGTCGCCTCGCGTACACCCTCCCAGGGCCGCACCGGCTCGGGCAACCGGAACCGGCGCGCCCCTACCGGCGCCGCCGCGTACGGCACGCCGAGGAATCGCGTGACACCGCCTTCGGTCGTGCCGCGAATCGCGCCGCCGGTGACCCTGACGATCGGTTCCATCGGTCCTCCTCACAATCAGGACCCGATTATGGACGCACGTCCTGTTCGGTGCGGCGTTATCGACAAGGGTCTCGGGGTGAACCCTGATCTCTACCCGGATATCGGCGCTGACCTGGTGATTTCTCATGAACGGACTGGCAGCATCGAAGGTGTCGATCGCGGCTGTGCGGTCGCGGACACCGAGGAGTCATATCATGGTTTTCAAGGTCATCGGCATCGTCGTCGTCGCGGTCATCGCGTTCTGGATCATCGGGGCGATCCTCGAGGCGGTGCTGCCGCTGCTGGTGCTCGCCGCGATCGGCACCGGGCTGTACCTGCTGTACAAGGCGGTGACGGGGTCGGGAGACAAGATGCCGCTCAGCAAGATCTAGCCCCTAGCATGGGCGGGGTGGAAGAACTACCCGAGGACTGGCAGCGCGGACTGGTGATCGTCGCGCATCCCGACGACATCGAATACGGTGCCGCCGCGGCCGTCGCGCGATGGACGAAGCAGGGCAAGGACATTCGCTATCTGCTCGTCACCCGAGGGGAAGCCGGGATCGCGGGCGTTCCCCCCGCACAGGCCGCGCCGTTGCGGGAGGCCGAGGAGATCGCGGGCGCACGGGAAGTGGGCGTACACACCGTCGAATTCCTCGACTACCCCGACGGGCGCATCGAGGAGGGCCTGCCGCTGCGGCGCGACCTGGCCGCCGCGATCCGCAGGCACCGTCCCGAGATGGTCGTGCTGTTCAATTTCGGCGACACCTGGGCGCCCGGCTTCGTCAACAGCGCCGATCACCGGGCCGTCGGCCGCTCGGCGCTGGACGCGATCTCCGACGCGGGCAACGAATGGATCTTCCCCGAGATCGCCGATCTCGCACCGTGGTCGGCGCGTTGGGCCGCCGTCGTCGGGCCCGTCGCCACCCACGCGGTGGACGTGAGCGCGCACCTGGACCAGGCCCGCGCGTCGTTGGCCGCGCACCGGCGCTATCTGCAGGCGCTCAGCTCGGTTCCGGTCGAGGAACAGGTGAACGAGATCGTCACCATGGCGACCGGCCCCAAAGCAGGTTTCGCCGCCGCGCACGCGGTCGGCTTCGAGTTGTTCACCTTCGGCTGAGGGGTCCCGACCGGCGCGCTGCCGTCGAAGGGTCGTCCTGCTGTTCTCGACAATGCCTGTCCGCGAGCGCGTTTCGAACGGGAATGGAGCGGTCCGGTCGGCGCTGCCTGCGGATATGGCAGGCTGAGACACATGCGAGTAGCCGTGGTGGCCGGGCCCGATCCAGGGCATGCGTTTCCCGCGATCGCGCTGTGTCTGCGACTGCGGGACGCGGGAGACGAGCCGGTGCTGTTCACCGGCCCGAGATGGTTGGACGCGGCCAGAGCCGCGGGCATCGGGGTGCGCAAACTCCGAGGTCTCGCGCCGCGTCCGGCCGACGACGACGCCGACGCGGGCGCCCGTATCCACGAACGCGCCGCCTACATCGCCACCGAGAATCTGCCAGAACTCAGCGCGATGCTGCCCGACCTGATCGTGTCCGACGTGCTCACCGCCGGTGGCGGTCTGGCCGCCGAACGCCTCGGCGTGCCCTGGCTCGAACTGTCTCCGCACCCGCTGTACCTGCCGTCGAAAGGGCTCCCGCCGGTGGGCAGCGGCCTGGCACCGGGCGAAGGGGTGCGTGGGCGCCTGCGCGACAGCGTGCTGCGCACCATGACCGCGCGCGCGGTCCGCACCGGCGAACGGCAGCGTGCGACGGCCCGGGTGGGTATCGGGCTGCCCGCCGACGATCCCGGTCCCGCCGCCCGCCTCATCGCCACCCTGCCCGCCCTCGAGGTGCCGCGCCCCGACTGGCCCGCCGACACCCACGTCGTCGGCCCGCTGCTGTGGGAACCCACCGACGCCGTGCTCGACCTGCCGCCCGGTGACGAACCGCTCGTGATGGTCGCCCCGTCCACCGCGCACACCGGGGTGGCGGGGATGGCCGAAACCGTGCTCGACGGCCTGGCCGGACTCGGTGTGCGCGCGGCGGTTTCGATGCTCGACACGCCGCCCGCCGACCTGCCCGGCTGGGCGACGGCGGGATTGGGCCGTCAGGACGAACTGCTCACCCACGCCTCGGTGGTCGTCGGTGGCGGCGGACACGGCTTGCTGGCGAAATCCCTGGCCGCCGGGGTGCCCGTGGTGACCGTCCCCGGCGGCGGCGACCAGTGGGAACTGGCCAATCGTGCGGTGCGCCAGGGCAGTTCGCTGCTCGTCCGGCCGCTCACCCCGGACGCCGTCGGCGCGGCCGTGCGGCAGGTGCTCGACGACAAGGCCTTCACCGCCGCCGCCCGCCGCGCGGCCGACGGGCTCGAGCAGGTGGAGGACCCGGTGCGGATCTGTCACCGGGTGATGCACCGCTGACGGACGAGTATCTTGGGCAGGGTGCGGTTGACCGAGTTCCACGAACTGATGCACACCGAGTTCGGCGCGGCGCGCGCCGACGCCATGCTGGCCGATCACGTCATCCCGGCGTTCGGGACGAGCGGTGCGGCCGCGATCGAGGCGGGCGTCGACCCCCGCGAGGTGTGGCGAGCGCTGTGTGCCGACTTCGACGTCCCCAGAAACCGGTGGTGACCAGGCCATGTCCGTGACAGCGCAGAATTCGTCGGCACGTCCGTACCGGTTCGACGAACGGTTGCGGATGATCCCGGTCGACGCCGAATCCCTCGCCGCTCGCGTCGCAGCCGCCGATCCGCACGACTTCGGTGGGCTGCGTCGGCTCGGCATCGCACTGATGCTGCTCGGCCGGTACGCCGAGGCGCTGGACCGGCTGGACCAGGCCCTCGAGCTGGCCGACACCGAGCGCCGCCGCATCACCGTGTGGATCAACCTGGCCGATGTGTATCGCTATCAGGGCGAACCCGGCCGCGCCGAGATCCTGTACCGCCGTGCGCTCGACGCCAGCCGCGCCCTCGATCCCGACCTTGTTTCCTTCGCCGCCCACCACCTGGGTAAATCGCTGGCCGAACAGCACCGGCCCGAGGAGGCGCGCGAGCTGCTCCACGAGGCGATGCGGTTGCGGGTGGCCGACGGTGACTCCGAGCTGATCGAGTCGACCAGGGCGGCGCTCGACCACCTGGACGATCTGGCTCTGCCGCTGCCGCCCGAGGTGATCGCGCTGGTCGGACCGCTGGCCGACTGGTCCGACGAGCACGAGGGCCGCGGCGGCAACGTGCTGCGCGCGGGCGCGCACTGGATCAAACGCGGCCCACGCGCCGCCGCCGAACACGAGCGCCTGATCTGGTTGCGCGACAAGGGAATCACCGTGCCCGAGGTGGCGGCGTTCGCCGAGGACGTGTTGGTTCTCGCCGATGTCGTCGGCGGCTCGGTGTCGTCACAGGCACCCGATCCGGCCGTCGCCGGTGCGTTGCTCGGTTCGCTGCTGCGTGCCCTGCACGAGCTACCGGTCGCGGACTGCCCGTTCGACGCCGGTCTCGACATCAGTCTCGCCCGAGCACGCCGCAACGTGGTCGAGGGTTTCGTCGATGCCGACGACTTCGACCCCGACCACCGCGACCGCAGCCCGGCCGACCTGCTCGCGGAGCTGGTGCGGCGTCGTCCGGCGACCGAGGACCTCGTCGTCGCGCACGGCGACTTCACCCCGGGCAATGTGCTGGCCGGTGGTGTCCTCATCGACGTCGCCGAACTGGGTCGCGCCGACCGCTACCGCGACCTCGCGCTCGCCGAACGCGACCTGGGCGAGGACTTCGGCGCCGCCGCGGTGACGGCGTTCCGCGAGGCCTACGGCCTGACCGCACCCGACGCGGGCAAACTCGACTACTACCGCCTGCTCGACGAACTGTTCTGAACGCTCACCCGCTCTTGGCGTAGTGGCGGGCGGCCTTGGCCCGGTTGCCGCAGGTCGCCATGGAGTGCCAACGGCGGGTGCCGTTCTTGGACGTGTCGTAGAAGAACAACACGCAGTCGGGGTGGGCGCACTGGCGGATCCGCTGCGGCGCTTCGGCGATCAGGCGCAGCAGGTCGTCGGCGGCCAACCAGCCGGGGAGCCAGGCGGGGTCGGCCACGTCGGGGAGGTCGCGTGGTCCGTCGTCGGTGAGTTCGCGGCGGATGCGCCCGTGTTCGAGAACGCGATTGAGCGCGGTGTGGTCGGCGCGGGTGACCGTGTCGTGCACCGCGTCGCGCGCGGTGTGCAGCGCGGTGAGGGTGTGTTCGTCGACGGGTACCCGGTCGACCAGGTCGAGCAGGGTGAGCCAGGTGCGCAGCCCGTCGAGATCCGCGAGCAGATCGCCGGGTTCGGTGCCCGCCCATCGCGTGTTGAGCAGGTCGAGAGCAGGTGGTTCGCCGGTGTGCGGACGGGGATCGCGCATGTCTGAGGCTATCAACTCGCGCTCCTAACCAGCAAAAAGTATTTCAAGGGTTGACGCTGGGTGTTCGGTGGATCTATGTTCTAACTGTCGAAACAAACATCAGTGGTTACTCATTCCTGGAGGACTCATGACGGCCGTCGCCGCTCCCGTGCTCACCACCGGTCACGTCGGGCTCAATGTCACCGACCTGGACCGCTCCGCGACGTTCTACCGCCGAGGCCTCGGCTTCCAGGAACTCGGCCGCGGCGCCGACGGCGACCGCCGGTGGGCCTTCCTCGGTGTCGACGGCGTGCTGATGCTCACGCTGTGGCAGCAGAGCACCGGCGAATTCGCCACCGCCGCACCGGGTCTGCACCATCTCGCCTTCCAGGTGGCCGACGTCGACGCGGTGCGGCTCGTCGAGTCGGTGCTGCGGGAACTGGACGCCGAGTTCTTCCACGAGGGCGTGGTCGCCCACGGCGAGGGCGCGTCCTCGGGCGGGATCTTCTTCGCCGACCCCGACGGCATCCGGCTCGAGGTGTACGCCCCGACCGGCGCCGAAACCGCGCCTGCCCCCGCGGGTAATGCACCGACCTGCGGCTTCTTCTGAGGAGTCACCATGTTCCATCCGGGTGAGCTGGCGGTGCAGCGACGCTTCGGTCAGGCCGAGATCGCCGATCGGGTCGGGCGTTCGATCCGCACCGAGATCCCGGCCGTCGCCGCGGCCTTCCTCGCCGAGCAGCCGATGGTCGTCCTCGCGGCGGCCGACACGGCGGGACGGCTGTGGGCGAGCCCGCTCACCGGCCCCGCCGGATTCGTCGGGGCGATCGACGACACCTCCATCGACATCGCCGCCCGGCCCGAGGACGACGACCCGTTGGCCGAGGCGCTGACCGGCGACGTCGCGGTCGGGATGATCGCGCTGCAGGCGCCGCGGCGGCGCCGGATGCGCGTCAACGGGGCCGCGACGCCGCTGGTCGGTGGGATACGCATCACCACCGAGCAGGTCTACGCCAACTGCCCGAAGTACATCTCCCGCCGAGAGGTTCGTGCCGTGTCGACCGGGATCGCGGGCCCGGCGCGGCACAGCACGGCACTGACCGCCGACCAGGAAGCGATGATCGCCGCCGCCGACACGTTCTTCGTCGCGACCGCCGACGCCGACGGGCACGCCGATGCCTCCCATCGGGGCGGCAACCCCGGCTTCCTCGAGGTGCTGTCGCCGACCCGGCTGCGCTGGCCGGACTATCGCGGCAACTCGATGTTCATGACCCTGGGCAACCTCGCCGTGCAGCCGCGATGTGGGCTGCTGATCGCCGACTGGTCGACCGGTGCGCTGCTACAGCTGACCGGCCGGGCCGAATTGATCTGGGATACCGCAGAATTCACCGTCGGCGCGCAATGTGCCGTCGACTACACCGTCGAGCGGGTGATCGAACGCCCCGGCACGCTCGCGCTGCGCTGGGGTGCGCCCGAACTGTCACCGCACAACCCATGAAAGGTCATCTCATGCGACCACCGCTGCCGCCCTTCGATCTCGATTCCGCCCGCGCCAAGGTGCGCGCCGCCGAAAACGCCTGGAACACCCGGGATCCCGAGCGGGTCGCCGCCGCTTACACCGAGGATTCGGTGTGGCGCAACCGTGACGAGTTCTTCACCGGCCACGCCGCGATCGTGGAGTTCCTCACCGGCAAATGGGCCACCGAGAACGGCTACGCGCTGCGCAAGGACCTGTGGGCCTTCCACGACAACCGCATCGCCGTGCGCTTCCAGTACGAATGGCACGACGCCGCCGGGCAGTGGTGGCGCAGCTACGGCAACGAACAGTGGGAATTCGCGCCCGACGGCCGGATGGCACGCCGCGAGGCGAGCATCAACGATGTGCGCATCGAGGAATCGCAACGGCGGATCTTCGGGCCGCGCGCGGAGGGCGACGAATCGGTGCTGCCCCAGCACTGACGGCGGTCCTGGCGTGTTTGCGGGCGCGTCGCTTGACTCGAAAGAGTGTTCGACTAATCTTGGCGACAGAACTTGTCGGTGCCGCCCTCTACTGTGGGCGCCAACCAGAGAGACACTCACCTCGAGAAGGGGACCACATCATGGCACCGCAGGCCTACGATCGCGACAAAGCGCTGGAACTGGCGCTGGCCCAGGTGGAGAAGAGCTTCGGCAAGGGCGCCGTCATGCGCCTGGGCGAGGAGGCCCGCCAGCCCATCTCCGTCATCCCGACCGGCTCCATCTCCCTCGACGTCGCGCTCGGGATCGGCGGGTTGCCGCGCGGTCGCGTCGTCGAGATCTACGGCCCGGAATCCTCGGGTAAGACCACCGTCGCGCTGCACGCCGTGGCCAACGCCCAGGCCGCGGGCGGTGTCGCCGCCTTCATCGACGCCGAGCACGCGCTCGATCCCGAGTACGCCCGCAAGCTGGGTGTCGACACCGATGCACTGCTCGTCTCCCAGCCCGACACCGGTGAGCAGGCCCTCGAGATCGCCGACATGCTCGTGCGCTCGGGCGCCATCGACATCATCGTCATCGACTCGGTCGCGGCCCTGGTGCCCCGTGCCGAGATCGAGGGCGAGATGGGCGACAGCCACGTCGGCCTGCAGGCCCGCCTGATGAGCCAGGCGCTGCGCAAGATGACCGGTGCGCTGAGCACCTCGGGCACCACCGCCATCTTCATCAACCAGCTGCGCGAGAAGATCGGCGTGATGTTCGGTTCGCCCGAGACCACCACCGGTGGTAAGGCGCTCAAGTTCTACGCCTCGGTGCGCCTGGACGTGCGCCGCATCGAAACCCTCAAGGACGGCAGCGACGCGGTCGGCAACCGCACCCGCGTGAAGGTCGTCAAGAACAAGGTGAGCCCGCCGTTCAAGCAGGCCGAGTTCGACATCCTCTACGGGCAGGGCATCTCCAAGGAGGGCTCGCTCATCGACATGGGTGTCGAGCACGGCTTCATCCGCAAGTCCGGCTCCTGGTACACCTACGAGGGCGACCAGCTGGGCCAGGGCAAGGAGAACGCCCGCAAGTTCCTGCTGGAGAACACCGATGTGCGCGACGAGATCGAGAAGAAGATCAAGGAAAAGCTCGGCATCGGCGCGGATCTGACCGCCGAGGCCGACGCGCCCGCCGACTTCTGAGCCGATGCGCCCGCCGAACCCCGGCCGCGCGCGCCGCGACTCGACCGATCCGGTCGAGGACATGCGACGTCAGCTGGCTCGCCTCGGTATCGAGGTGTCACCGCGGCCGCTGACGTCCGAGGTGCCGCACGCGCCGGGGTCGGCAACCGAACTCGCCCCGGCGGCTCGTGCCGAACGAGCCGCCTCGGGTGCGAAGGGAATTCGGTCGGGTGCGGGCGATCCGCAGCGCGCGCACCCGACCGGATTCACCGATGAACACAATCGGACCGATTCCGCCCCACGAACCGGTGTTGATCATGAAGAGTGGGGGAGCGGGGCGGCGACGCCCCGCCGCGCCCGGCGTTCTCGCCGATCCACGCGGCGCGACACAGACTCCCTGTCGACCGTCGTCGGTGGTGACGACGGGCGGCAGGTGGATCCGGTGGCGGCCGGATCCCCACCGGGAGAGCCCGAGAGGCGGGCCGGCACACGCCGGCTCGCCCCGGGTGACCGGCCCGGAGCCACGGTGGAACAAGCCAAGGACGCCTGCCTGCGATTGCTGGCCGTCCGGGCCCGCAGCCGCGCCGAACTGGAGAAACGGCTCGGCGAGAAGGGCTTCCGACTCGAGATCACCGCAGCGGCTATCGGCCGGCTCACCGAAGTGGGCCTCGTCGACGACAGCTCCTTCGCCGAACAGTGGGTACACGCCCGCCACACCTACTCCGGCAAAGGAAAGAAAGCCCTCCAGCGCGAGCTGCGCGACAAAGGGGTAGCCCCCACCGACGCCGAACAGGCCTTGTCGATGGTCTCCGACGACGCCGAACGCGCCCGCGCCACCGACCTGGTCCGCCGCAAACTGCGCACCCTGCCCCGAGAACTCGACCGCGACAAGGCGGTTCGCCGCCTGGTCGGCATGCTGGCCCGCCGGGGCTACGACCAGTCCACCGCCTTCGCTGTGGTCACCACGGAACTCGATGCCGCAGGTTTCGCCCGAATCTCGGCCACCGGCCCCGATTCCAGCGCGAACCACGACGGCACCGAGCAGTCCAGCACCGACGACGGGCCCGCCGGGCCCGACACTGCCCGAGGACTCTCCCGTGACACCGCCGCACTCGCACGCCGCACCCGTCCGGAGCCCGGCGACGACGAGGCAGCCGCCGACCTGGTCCGCCGCAAACTCCGCACCACACCACCCGACCTCGATCGAACCAAGCTCACCCGCCGACTCGTCGACATGCTCGCGCGCCGCGGCTACGACCCGTCCACCGCCTACGCCGTGGTGAAAGCGGAACTGGCCGAAGCGGGTCGATGAATCAGGACGGTCGACCGCGCGATCTGTCGGCCTGCTGCGGCTCTATCCTTCCAGCGCCTATGCCGTGGTGAATGCGGCACCGGCCACAGCGGGTCGGCGGCTCGTCCTGACTGACCGCTGAGCCCACTTCCGCGTGGTTCTTCATGCGCTGGCGTTGGCTGGCCATCGAGCGCGAGCTGCGCATCGCGGCCTACGGGAGCCGGGGAGGTTCCAGGAGCGGTGGCAGGTGGGGGCAGCGGGCGGGGTCGTCGTCCTGGTAGGTCGTTGTGGAAGATCGGCGTCGGTTCGTCAGAACGGTGAGATGTGGACAGTTGTACCGGCCCGCCATGCTCGAACCGGCCGTACCCGGGCTGCGAGTGAGCGCGTCGAAGCGACTGCCCGACGCTCGGTCGGCGTCGTGGTGAAAGCGGCTGTGCCGAGCCCGGTCGCTGAGCCGACGGCGGTGACCGGACGCGAGGTGCCTTCGCGTACGAATCCGAACCGGCGAAGAGAGCGAACATCCGCACCGTTCACGTCGTGGGCGACCAGTTCCACGAACCGACAGGGTGCGTTTGAGAGCACTGAGCTCGAGCCAGGATTCGGAGATGGTCTGGAATCCCTTGGTGGAAGTGAAGTCGGCCGAAGCTGGTCGGTGAGTCGGTGAGTCGGTGAGTCGGTGCGCGGCGTTGCCGGGCTCAGGTTCGCACGGTGCGCGGTGAACAGCGGGCTGGGATCGGGAAGCCGGAACTACCACGGGTGTCGGAGTGGGGCGTTAGCATGAGGCGGAAGTGAAACACGGTTCCGCGCAGGTGGATTCGGGTTCTCAGGGGTCGTGGGTGCGGGGAGGATAGTTTCACTCGGGTTGTGGGTGGGCATCTTGGGGCAGGGCCTGTTGGGCCGCCGGACGATGGGGAGGTGGGGATCCTGGACGCACTGTGGTCGTTCGTGGTGAACCGGCGTGAGCAATTGCTGGTCGATTCGTACTTGCATGTGTCGGCGGTGGTGCAGTCGTTGCTGCTGGCGACGGTGATCGCGGTGTTGGTCGGGATCGCGGTGTATCGCAGTCCGCTCGGCTCGGCGGCGGCGACCGCGACGGCGGGCGCGATTCTCACCGTGCCGTCGTTCGCGCTGCTCGGGCTGCTGATCCCGTTCCTCGGGCTCGGCGTGGCCCCGACCATCGTCGCGCTGGTGCTCTACGCGCTGCTGCCGATTCTGCGCAACACCGTGCTCGGGTTGTCCACCGTCGACCCGGCCGCCGTCGATGCCGCACGCGGCGTGGGAATGGGCCGGTGGCAGTTGCTCACCCGGATCGAACTGCCGCTGGCCTGGCCGTCGATCCTCACCGGGATGCGAGTGAGTGCCCAGATGATCATGGGCATCCTCGCGCTCGCGGCCTACGCGAAGGGCCCGGGGCTCGGCAACCTGATCTTCTCCGGGCTCGCCCGTCTCGGCAGTCCCAACGCGGTGCCGCAGGCGCTCACCGGCACCATCCTCATCGTCGTGCTCGCACTGGCGCTCGACGGCGTCCTGGTTCTGCTCGGACGGTTCACCATCTCGAGGGGTATTCGTGACTGACACCAGCACCGCCGAAACCGGCGCCGCCACTGCCGTTTCCGGGGTGGAGATCGTCTTGGACCGGGTGACCAAACGGTATTCGGAGCAGCCGGACCCCGCGGTCGAAGAGGTGAGCATGACGATCCCCGCCGGGGAGATCGTCGTGCTCGTCGGCCCGTCCGGCTGCGGCAAGACCACCACCATGCGGATGATCAACCGCCTCATCGAGCCGACCTCGGGCACCATCACCATCGGCGGCCGCGACGCGCTCGCCATCGACGCCGACGAATTGCGCCGTGGCATCGGCTATTCCATCCAGCAGGCCGGGTTGTTCCCGCACATGACCGTCGCCAAGAACATCGCGACCGTGCCCGGCCTGCTCGGCTGGGACCGGCGCCGCGTCGCCACCCGCACCGACGAGATGCTCGCCCTCGTCGGCCTCGCCCCCGATACCTACCGCGACCGCTATCCGCGGCAGCTCTCCGGCGGTCAGCAGCAGCGCGTCGGAGTCGCACGGGCATTGGCGGCCGACCCGCCGGTGCTGCTGATGGACGAACCGTTCGGCGCCGTCGATCCCATCACCCGCGCCCTGCTGCAGGACGAATTGCTGCGCCTGCAGGGCGACCTCGGCAAGACCATCGTGTTCGTCACCCACGATTTCGGTGAGGCGGTGAAGCTGGGCGACCGCATCGCGGTGCTCGGCGACCGCTCCCGCATCCTGCAGTACGACACCCCCGCCGCGATCCTGGCCGCCCCCGCCGACGACACGGTCGCAGGCTTCGTCGGCGCCACCGCCACCATCGACCGCCTCGGCCTCGCGATCCTCGCCGACCTCGACCTCGACCAGGGCGTCGCCGTCACCGACGACACCGATCCCGCGTCGCTGACCACCGCATTGCACGAGGCGAACCGCTCCTGGGCCGTCGTCCTCGATCCACACCGCCGCCCGGTGCGCCGGGTGACCAGAGACGAACTGGCACAAGCGGATTCCCTCACCACCGCAGGCACCCCCATCGGCGCGACCCTCCCCGCCGCCGCCACCCTGCAGGACGCCCTCGCCGCCCTCCTCACCGAACGCACCGCCTCGGCCATCGTTCTCGACGCCACCGGCGGCTACGCGGGCATCGTCACGGTCGACACCCTCATAGACCACCTGGCCACGTCGACAAAGGCGACAGCATGATGCCCGCCCCGCACAATCCCGACCCCGGCCAGCCGACCACCTCCGCCACCGAACACACACCTGCGATACCTGCCGCACCGCGTGGAGTTGTTGTTCGGCCGGTAGCCGCGGCACCATACCGAGCCGCCGGGAAGCCCACAGCCGCAGCACCTGACAGGATGTCCGGACGGCGGATGGCCGCCGAACCGCATACGGCTTCTGCCCCGCACTCGGCTACCGCACCGAGTGGAGTCGCTGTTCGTCGCGCAGTCGCCACAGCGCACGGAGCTATCGAGAGGTGCGTGATTGCGGTGCCGCGCGGGGGTGCCGACCGGCACGCAGTCGCCGTGCCGCGTGGAGTCTCCGTTCAGTGCGTAGGCGTCACGACGCACGGAACCATGGAGCGGTGCGTGATTGCGGTGCCGCGTGGAGTTGCCGAGCGGCGCGCAGTCGCCGCAACGCACGAAGCTGCCGACCGGCACGCAGTCGCGGTGCCGCGTGGGGTCTCCGTTCGGTGCGTAGGCGTCACGACGCAAGGAACTGCGGAGCGGCGCGCGACTACGGTACCGACCGGGGTCTCCGAGCGGTGCGTGGTCGCCGCACGGACGGGCGCCGCGCCGCCCGCACCTCGCGGCGTCCGATCGACCCGAACTCTCGTCGCCGAACGGATGGGCTCATGGTGACCGCTACTCCGTCCACTCGTCCGGTCGTCGATCTCCCCGCCGCCACAGCTGCTCCGGCGACCCAGCGGCGGGCCGAACTGCTGCGATTGCTCGCGCAGCCGGTGATCGTGCTGATCTTGACCGTCGGGGTGTTGGTGTGGGCGTTTCGGCGTGACCTCACCACCATTCAGCAGGCCAGCATCAGCGTGGGCAATATCGCCGAGGTGACATGGCAGCACGTGCTCATCACGGCGGCGGTCGTCGCGATCGTCGTGGCGATCGCGGTGCCGCTCGGTACCCTGCTCACCCGGCGCCGATTCCACCGTCTCGCCCCGTTTTTCGTCGGCATCGCCAATATCGGGGCGGCGGCGCCCGCGATCGGGTTGATCGTGCTCTGCTATCTGCTCACCCGGACCACCGGGTTCTGGGTGGGGGTGGCGCCGATCGCGTTCTGTTCGTTGCTGCCGGTGTTGCGCAACACGATCCTCGGCTATCAGCAGGTGGATCCGGCGGTGGTCGACGCCGGTCGCGGCCAGGGCATGTCGGCGGTGCAGGTGTTGCGACGCATCGAGTTCCCGCTCGCCATTCCGTACATCCTCGCCGGGTTGCGCACCTCGCTGGTGCTGGCCGTCGGCACCGCGACGCTGTCGTTCATGGTGAGCGCGGGTGGACTCGGCATCCTCATCGACACCGGCTACAAACTGCGCGACACCGTCACCCTGACGGTGGGCGCGGTGCTCGCCGTGGCACTGGCCCTGTTCGTCGACTGGCTCGGCGCGCTGGCCGAACAGTTTCTCGGGCCGAGGGGGCTGCGGTGAACAAGAGCAGGTGGTTGCGCGGGCTGGTCCCGGTCCTCGCGGTGGTGCTCGCCGGATGCGGGCTGCAATCGGGCGGTTCGGTGCCGCTGCCGGTGGGACCGGGCAGCATCACCCCGGTCCCCGAACTCGACGGAGTCGCGGTGACGGTGGGGTCCAAGGACTTCACCGAGGCCAACATCCTCGGCTACCTCATCGAATTCGCCCTCACCGCCGCTGGCGCGAACGTGCGTGACCTGACCAACATCCAGGGCTCCAACAGCTTGCGCGACGCGCAACTCAACGGCCAGATCGACATCGCCTACGACTACACCGGCACCGGCTGGATCAACTACCTCGGCAACGAGACCCCCGAACCCGACGAACGCAAGCAGTTCGACCTCGTCCGCGACGCCGACCGCGCCGAGCACGACATGGTGTGGGCGGCGATGGCACCGATGAACAACACCTACGCCCTGGTCACCAGCAGGCGCACCGCCGAGGAGACCGGGGTGCGCACCCTGTCGGACTACGCGAAACTGCTCGCCGCCGACCCGGCCGCGGCCGCCACCTGTGTGGGCACCGAGTTCAACGTCCGCCCCGACGGCTACCCCGGCCTGGCCCAGAAATACGGCATCGACGCGGGCACGGCGCAGAAACAGATCGTGCAGGACGCCCTGGTCTACCAGGCGACCGCCGACGCGAAACAATGCCGCTTCGGCTCCGTCGCCGCCACCGACGGCCGTATACCGGCCCTGGACCTGGTGTTGCTCGAAGACGACAAGGGTTTCTTCCCCAAGTACAACGCGGCCCTGGTGATGCACGGTCCCTTCGCCGACGCCAACCCCCGCGTGGTCGACCTCATGGCCCCGATCTCGGCCCGGCTCACCAACGAGGTCATCACCGAACTCAACCGCCAGGTCGACATCGACGGCCGCGAACCCGCCGACGTCGCCCGCGACTGGATGATCGCCGAAGGCCTCGTCACCGCGGGCTGACCGACCTCGCGCCCACCTCCCCACGATGTCGACCATCCGGGCCATGATGGACGGTGGACACACCGGCACACCGACATCGCTGGGAGGACACGCATGACCATCGCATTCCGCAAGGTGACAGTTCTGGGAACCGGCGTCCTCGGTTCCCAGATCGCGTTCCAGACCGCTTTCCACGGCTTCGACGTGACGTCCTACGACATCGACGACAAGGCGATCACCGCCGCCCGCACCCGGTTCGACGAGTTGGCGAAGATCTACCAGGGGGAGGTGCCCGGCGCCGACACCGCCGCGACCGAGGCGGCGGCCGCGGGCATCACCCTGACCACCGACCTGGCCGCCTCGGTCGCCGATGCCGATCTCGTGATCGAGGCGGTGCCCGAGGTGCTGTCCATCAAGCGTGACCTGTACACGAAGCTGGGCACCCTCGCGCCGGAACGCACGGTCTTCGCGACCAACTCCTCGACGCTGCTGCCCAGTGACATGGCCGGGTTCACCGGGCGCGCTGATCGTTTCCTCGCCCTGCACTTCGCCAACCACGTCTGGAAGTTCAACACCGCCGAGGTGATGGGCACACCGGACACCGACCCGGACGTGTTCGCCTCGGTGGTGGCGTTCGCCTCCGCCATCGGCATGGTGCCCATCGAAGTGCACAAGGAGAAAGCGGGATACGTCCTCAATTCCCTGCTCGTACCGTTCCTCAACGCCGGAATGGGCTTGGTCGCGGGCGGTTACGCCGAACCGAAGGCCGTCGACGAGACCTGGCGCATCGGTACCGGCGCACCGATGGGCCCGATGCAGATCCTCGACGTCGTCGGTCTCACCACGCCCTACAACATCCTGGCCAACGGCGGCCCGCAGGAGCAGAAGCTCGCCGAATGGCTGAAGGAGAACTACATCGACCAGGGCAAGCTCGGCCTGTCGACCGGTGAGGGCTTCTACCGATACACCGAATGACACGAGCGGGCCCGGTCCATGGGACCGGGCCCGCTCGGTGCAGGGCTCACTTCTTGGTGATGTCCACGCCGGGCGCGGCGTCGGTGACGACTGAGTCGGCCGCCAGCACCGCACCGCCGCCCCGCTTGCGCCGCGACCGCAGCCGCTTCTCCAACCGGGTCGCCAGGAACGACAGCGCGATATTGAGCGAGATCATGATGATCGCGACCACCATCAGGGCGGGGATCGTGTTCATCTGCGCCGCGCCCTCCTGCTGACCGGAGCGCACCAGTTCCACATAGGTGATCTGGTAGCCGAGCGCGGTGTCCTTGAGGACGACGACCATCTGCGAGACCAGGGCGGGCAGCATCGCGGTGATCGCCTGCGGCAGCAGCACCAGCCGCATGAGCTGGGACTTGCGCATACCGAGCGCGACGGCGGCCTCGGACTGCCCCTTGGGCAGAGACCGGATACCGGCCCGCACGATCTCGGCGATCACCGACGCGTTGTAGATGGTCAGGGCGATGACCACTGCGGCAAGGGCGAGCTGATCGACCGGGAACACCTTGTAGTCGCCGAACACGGCGAACAGGAAGATCATCAGGATCAGCACCGGAATGGCCCGGGCCAGTTCGACGATCGTGCCCGCGACCCAGCGCACCCACGCGTGATCCGACAGGCGGAGAATGCCGAAGGTCATGCCGAAGATCAGCGCGCCGACGATCGAGAGCGCCGCCGCGGTGAGCGTGCCCTGCAGACCCGGCAGCAGGTAGGTTTCCCAGACCTCGGCCTCGAGGAACGGCTTCCACTTCTCGGCCGCGAACTGCCCCTGCCGCTGGAAGGCCAGGAACATCCACACCGCGATCGCGACGAACGCCGCGGCTACCAGGACCGAGTAGATCCAGTGCCGCACCCGGGCTTTGGGGCCGGGTGCGTCGAACAGAACCGACGCGCCTGCGCTCACCGGACCACCTCGAATCGCTTGGCCAGCCAGCCGAAGAACAGGCCGGTCGGCAGGGTGAGGACGACGAAGCCGAGCGCGAAGATCGCACCGATGGCGAGCACGGCCGCTTCGTTCTCGTTCATCTCGCTCATCAGGAACGCGGCCTCACCGACGCCGATCACCGAGGCGATGGTCGAGTTCTTGGTGAGCGCGATCAGCACGCTGCCCAACGGGGCGATGACCGCCCGGAAGGCCTGTGGCAAGACGATCAGGCGCAGGTTCTGGGCGAACCCGAAACCCAGCGAGCGGCCCGCCTCGGACTGGCCGATGTGGACCGTGTTGATGCCCGCCCGCAGCGACTCGCAGACGAAAGCCGCGGTGTAGACGCTCAATCCGATGATCGCCCACCAGTAGTTGTTGTCCTTGATCGAATCACCGGCCAGCTCCCAGTGCAGCGTGGTGTAGAGGCCGAGCGAGCAGAACACGATGATCAGCGTCAAGGGGGTGTTGCGGAAGATCGACACGTAGGCGGTGCCGACCCACCGGGCGACGGGGATCGGGGACACACGCATTCCGGCGACGAGGGTGCCGAGGAGCAGGGCGCCGATCGCCGAGAAGAACGTCAGCTTGATGGTCACCCAGAAGGCATCGAGGATTCGGGAGTCATACTCCGAGATCAGGTCGAACACGGACGCGCGTCCTCCGATCGGTGAGAAAGGCCAGCAGGACAGACACCGTCGCGGTGGCGCACGGCCACCGCGACGGTGTACGGGATCAGTAGCGGTCGACCTTCGGCGGCTCGGGGACCTTGAAACCGGTGCCGGGGAAGGACTTCTCCAGCGCGGCCTTCCAGGAACCGTCGGCGATCATCGCCTCGATCGCGTCGTTGATCTTGGTGCGGGCCTCGCTGTCGCCCTTCTTCAGGCCGATGCCGTACTTCTCGGTGGTGAAGGTCTTGCCGACCAGCTTGTAGGTGCCAGGTGCCTGCGCGGCGTAACCGGCCAGGATCACGTCGTCGGTGGTCATCGCGTCGATGGCACCGCCACGCAGACCCTCGAGGCACAGCGAGTAGGTGTCGTAGGTCTGCAGCTGGGCCTGCGGGTAGTTCTTCTCGATGTTCTGCGCCGGGGTGGAACCCTTCACCGAGCAGACCTTCTTGCCCGCGAGCGAGTCGGGGCCGGTGATGGAGGTGTTGTCGGCACGCACCAGCAGGTCCTGGCCCGCCACGTAGTACGGGCCCGCGAAGTCGACCTTCTCCTTGCGCTTGTCGTTGATCGAGTAGGTGGCGACGATGAAGTCGACCTGACCGTTCTCGATCATCGTCTCGCGCTGCGCCGACGGGGTTTCCTTGAACGTGATGGCCTCGGGCTTCACACCCAGCTTGTCGGCGACGTACTTGGCCACCTCGACATCGAAGCCGCTGTAGCTGCCGTCGGTGTTGCGCAGACCGAGACCCGGCTGGTCGAACTTGATGCCGATGGTCAGCTTGCCTTCTTTGGCGTGGTCGAGGGCGCTGCCCCCGTCACCACCGCCGCAGGCCGCGGTCACAGTGGCGGCGAGAGCCAGCGCCACGGCACCGATGCCGACGCGCACCGCACGATTGATCCTCATCGAGTTTCCTTCTCCCTCTTGTGGTGTCGCTACAAGTCAGTGGCTGAGAATTTTGCCGAGGAAGTCCTTGGCGCGATCCGAACTCGGTGCGGTGAAGAACGTTTCCGGCGCCGCGTCCTCGACGACCTCGCCGTCGGCCATGAACAGCACCCGGTCGCCCGCGCGGCGGGCGAACCCCATCTCGTGGGTGACCACGAGCATCGTCATGCCCTCCTTGGCGAGGGAGACCATCACCTCGAGCACCTCGTTGACCATCTCCGGGTCGAGCGCCGAGGTCGGCTCGTCGAACAGCATCACCTTCGGATCCATCGCCAGCGACCGCGCGATCGCCACCCGCTGCTGCTGACCGCCGGACAGCTGGGCGGGGTACTTGTCGGCCTGGTTGGCGATGCCGACCCGGTCGAGCAGCGCGAGCGCGTGCTTGCGGGCCTCGTCCTTCTTGATGCCGCGCACCTTCATCGGCGCGAGCATCACGTTCTCGAGAATCGTCTTGTGCGCGAACAAATTGAACGATTGGAAGACCATGCCCACCTCGGCGCGCAACGCGGCCAGCGCCTTGCCCTCGGCGGGCAGATCCACCCCGTCGATGGCGATGCGGCCCGAGTCGATCGGTTCGAGCCGGTTGATGGTGCGGCACAGGGTGGACTTCCCCGAGCCCGAGGGGCCGAGGACGATCACGACCTGCCCGCGGGGCACTTCCAGGTTGATATTGCGCAGAACGTGGAGCTCACCGAAGTGTTTGTCCACGTTGTGCATCGAGATCATCGGCGGCGCGCCTGCAGTGGCAGCGGCGTCGGCTTTCCCGGTCGCGGGTGCGGCGTCGTCGGTCATGCTCAGAAACCTTAGGCGTTCTTCGGAGATTTGCCCTGCTTTCCGTGACTCGCCGTCTCGGCACGCCGAGAAGACATCTGCCGGTAACCGGGCGGCAGCCTCCACGTCGAGGTGGGCCTGTCCGACCGCGACGCAGGTCACCGGGGCGGTGGCCGTACCCTGGACGGGTGGATTCGAACGGACAGAATGCGACGCACGGCTCGGTCACCGAGGCGCGCACCTACGAGGTCCGCACCTTCGGTTGCCAGATGAACGTCCATGATTCCGAACGCTTGTCCGGCCTGCTCGAAGACGCGGGTTATGTGAAGGTCGCGCCGAGCGACACCCCGGATCTGGTGGTGTTCAACACCTGCGCGGTGCGCGAGAACGCCGACAACAAGCTCTACGGCACCCTCGGGCACCTCGCGCCGGTGAAGCAGGGCAGGCCCGGCATGCAGATCGCCGTCGGCGGGTGCCTGGCGCAGAAGGACCGTGACACCGTGGTGCGCAAGGCACCGTGGGTGGATGTGGTGTTCGGAACGCACAACATCGGCTCGCTGCCGGTGCTGCTCGAACGCGCCAGGCACAACGAGCAGGCGCAGGTGGAGATCCTCGAATCGCTCGAGGCCTTTCCTTCGACCCTGCCCGCCAAGCGTGAGTCGGCGTACGCGGGCTGGGTGTCGATTTCGGTGGGCTGCAACAACACCTGCACCTTCTGCATCGTGCCCGCGCTGCGCGGCAAAGAGGTGGACCGCCGCCCCGGTGACGTGCTCGCCGAAGTGCGGGCCCTGGTCGACCAGGGTGTGCTCGAGGTGACCCTGCTCGGCCAGAACGTGAACTCCTACGGCGTGAACTTCGTCGACCCGGAACAGCCGCGCGACCGGGGTGCCTTCGCCCAGTTGCTGCGCGCGACCGGTCGGATCGAGGGGCTCGAACGGGTGCGGTTCACCTCGCCGCATCCGGCGGAGTTCACCGACGACGTCATCGAGGCGATGGCGCAGACCCCCGCCGTGTGCCCGCAGCTGCACATGCCGTTGCAGTCCGGCTCGGACCGGGTGCTCAAGGCGATGCGCCGCTCCTACCGCAAGGAGCGCTTCCTCGGCATCATCGACAAGGTGCGCGCCGCGATGCCGCACGCCTCGATCACCACCGACATCATCGTCGGCTTCCCCGGCGAGACCGAGGAGGACTTCCAGGAAACCCTCGATGTGGTGCGCCGCGCGCGCTTCACCAGCGCGTACACCTTCCAGTACTCCAAGCGTCCCGGCACCCCGGCCGCCGAACTGGCCGATCAGGTGCCCAAGGCAGTGGTGCAGGAACGCTACGACCGGCTGATCGCCCTGCAGGAACAGGTGTCGCTGGAGGAGAACCAGGCGCTGATCGGTACCGAGGTGGAGTTGCTCGTCGCCGAGGGCGCGGGCAAGAAGAACGCGGCGACCGCGCGGATGAGCGGACGCGCCCGCGACGGCAGACTGGTGCACTTCCGGCCCGGAGACGAGTCGGGCATCCGGCCCGGTGACCTCGTCGTCGTCGACATCACCGCCGCCGCACCGCACCACCTGATCGCCGACGGTGTCGTGAAATCGCATCGCCGCACGCGGGCGGGCGACGCCCACGAGCGGGGCGTCACGCCCAAGACCGCCCCGATCGGCGTCGGCCTCGGCCTGCCGCGCATCGGTGCGCCCGTCGTGGAGCCGGTGGACAGCGGTTGTTCGACCGGGTGTCCGGCGTGAGCACCGAGGACCCGGACTCTACTACCGGACGTAGTGGGTCGGCTGACGGGCGCGGTGCCGGGGATGGCAGAGTGGAGCCCGGCGCGCACGAGCCGAGCAACCCTGCGGACAGGAGCGACGTGAACCGGGTGGGCAACGATCAGGAATTCGAGCAGTTCCGCGGCGAACTCGACGCCGTCGAACGGCGCATCGCCGGTGAGATCGACCCCGGCGCACGGGCGATGGTGGTGGCGGGCGCGGTGTTCGCCCTGCTCATCTCGCTGATCCTGCCGCACGCCGGAACCGCGCGCGGCTTCGACGTGCTGCTGAACACCGACGCGGCGCGCCTCGAGCACATCGGGTTGCCCTCGCGCGTCTTCGTCTGGCTGGTGCTCGTGTTCGGCGTCGGCTTCTCGCTGCTGGCCCTGACCACCCGGCGCTGGGTGCTGGCGTGGCTGGCATGCGCGGGGTCGGCGGTCGCGAGCGTGTTCGGGGTGCTGTCGATCTGGCACCGCCAGACACCGGGCCTCGGCAACTACGAGGGTGCGGGACCCGGTATCGGCCTGATCCTGGGCACCCTCGCGGTCATGGTCCTCACCTTCCACTGGATCCGGGTGGTGTGGAGTCGCACCGCCGTGCAGTTGGCCGCCGAGGAACAGCGCCGCAATGCCGCCCGAGAAGCCGAGGAACGCGACCGCAAACGCCTCATGGGTGAGTGAACGAGAAAACCCCGACCATCGCGGTCGGGGTTTTCTCGTTCTCGTCAGAGATTGCTGACGGCGCCTTCGGCGGCCTCGGCCCACTCACGCCACTGCTTGGCCTGCTCGAGCGCCTTCTCCGCGTCGCGCTTCTTGCCCGCTGCCTCGGCCTTGGCGGCCTGCTCCTCGAACTGGGCGACGCGCTCACGGAATTGCGCGGCCCGGGCCACGGCCTCCGGGTCGGTGCGGCGCCACTGCTGGTCGGCCGCGTCGCGCACCCGCTTCTCGATGGCGCGCAACCTGCCCTCGAGCTCCTGCATCCGCTCGCGCGGGACCTTGCCGATGGCGTCCCACTTGTCCTGCAGTTCGCGCAGGGCGGCGCGGGCGGCCTCGAGGCCGGTGGCCGGGTCGATGTGCTCGTAGGCGTCGAGCAGTTCCAGTTTGGCGGTGGCGTTGTGCTCGAACTCCGCGTCGCGTTCGGAGACCGCCGCGTTGCGGGCGGCGAAGAACACGTCCTGGGCGCTCTTGAACCGGCGCCACAGTGCCTCGTCGGCCTCACGTGGCGCGCGGCCCGCCGCCTTCCATTCGGTGAGCAGATCGCGGAACACCGCGGCGGTGCCAGTCCAGTCGGTGGAACCCGACAGTTCCTCGGCGCGTACACACAGCTCTTCCTTGCGCGTCTTGGCTGTGGCGCGTTCGCGGTCGAGCTCGGCGAAATGGGCGCCGCGGCGGCGGTTGAACGCCTCACGCGCCTTGGAGTAGCGCTTCCACAGCGCGTCGTCGACCTTGCGATCCACCCCGCGGATGGACTTCCACTCGTCGAGGATCTCGCGCAACCGGTCGCCCGCGGCCTTCCACTGGGTGGATTCGGCGGCGATCTGCTCGGCCTCGGCGGCCAGGGCTTCCTTGCGCTCGGTGTGCTCGTGGCGGGCGCGTTCCTTCTCCTCCTTGGCGTGCGCGGCGGCTTCCTCGGAGTGTTCGGTGATGGCCTGCAGACGGGTGGCCAGGCTGTCGATATCGCCGATGACGGCGGCGGTCGGCAGCGTCTCGGCCAGCGCCAGCGCGGCGGCCTTGGTCTTGCGCGCGTCGGCGCCCGCGGCCAAACGCGCCTCGAGCAACGCCACCTCGGTGGCCAGATCGTCGAAGCGGCGGCCGAAGTGGGCCAACCCCTCGGCCGCGTCCCCGGCCTGCCAGGAGCCGATCACACGCTCGCCGTCGGCCGTCCGCACCCAGGCGGTGCCGTCCTCGTCGACCCGACCCCATTTGCTCGGGTCGGTGGCGGCGGGCACAACCACGGCGTGCGGATGCGCCTGATCGGGGCCGGGCGCCGGTTTCACGGCATGCGGTTTGGGCGGCTGCGCGGCCTTGCCGCCGGGCTTGGGGGTGCCGGAGGGTCGCGGACCCGGACCGGGGGTGGGCTTCGCGGTTGCGTTGCTGTCGGTCATTGCTCTCCGTCCCTGCCGCGCGTCACGGCTGCCTGGTTACGCCCTAGCACATCCCATTGAACCCGCTTCGAGCCGAGGAAACCATCGATCTCGGGGATCGGATGCCGCGTTTCCTGGGATTTCGTCCCGGACGACGGGGGTGGTCGCATCAGAAAACACTAGCAATCTCGCGGGGCACCACAGCGCCGGACACTCGCGGACCGCCCCGGGCTCCCGCCACGCCGGATGCGGGCGCGCACCGCCGGTGCGGCTACGGTTACCTCGTGTTCTCGATAGCGGCCCTGGTCCCGTCGCCGCCGATGCTGGTGCCCCACCTGTGCGGACATCAGCTGGCCTCCGGCGATGTTCCCGACGAGCCCGTGGTGACGGTGCGCGCGGCCGCGCTCGAGGCCGTCGCCACGCTCGCCGCGCAGGCCGACCAGTGGGTCGTCGTCGGCACCGGCGCCGGGACCGAGACGTTCGATCCCGGTACGCGCGGCACCTTCCGTGGGTTCGGCGCCGATGTCGTGGTCGGTCTCGGACCGGGAGCGGGCGCCGACGCTCCGGCAGACCCCCAGCTTCCGCTGCCCGTCCTGATCGCCGGGTGGTTGCGGGAGCAGGCCGCACCCGGTGTTTCCGTCCACGCGCGGCTGATCGCCGCCGACACCGCACCGGAGGAGTGCGCCCGATTCGGTGCCGACCTGCGCGCCGAACTCGACGCCGATCCGGCGCCCCACGCCGTCCTCGTCGTCGCCGACGGCGCCGCCACCTTGACCGTGAAATCTCCCGGCTACCTCGACGAGCGCGCCGAACCGTTCCAAACGGACCTCGACGCGGCCCTGCGTGCCGGTTCCCGGGCCGGGCTCGCCGCACTCGACCCCGACCTCTGCGCGCGGCTGCGGGTCGACGGTCGCGCCGCCTATCAGGTGCTGGGCGGCCTGTTCGCCGCCGATCCGGCCGACCCACGGGTCCGCACCCTGTACCAGGGCGCGCCCTACGGCGTCGGCTACGACGTGAGCCTGTGGGACGGCCGCCGATGACGATCCGCCCCATCGCGGTCGTCGGCCCGACCGCGACCGGAAAGTCCGATCTGGCCCTTGACCTGGCCGAACGGCTCGACGGCGAGATCGTCAACATCGACGCGATGCAGCTGTATCGCGGCATGGACGTCGGCACCGCGAAGCTGCCGCGCGCGCAGCGGCGCGGCATCCCCCACCACCTTCTCGACGTTCTCGATGTCACCGAGACCGCGACCGTCGCGGCCTACCAGAGCGCGGCCCGCACGGTCGTCGAGGACATCATGGCGCGGGGTCGCACCCCGGTCGTGGTCGGCGGCTCGATGATGTACGTGCAGGCGCTGCTCGATCGGTGGGACTTCCCGGCCACCGACCCGGACGTCCGTGCCCGGTGGGAAGCGGTGCTCGCCGACGGCGGGGTCGCGGCCGTGCACGCCGCGCTGCGGGCGGCCGACCCGGTCGCGGCCGACACGATCCTGCCCACCGACGGACGACGGATGGTCCGCGCGCTGGAAGTCGTCGAGCTGACCGGCAAACCGTTCGCCGCCTCGGCGCCGACCATCGGTGCACCCCACTGGGACACGGTCATCGTCGGCGTCGACCGCGAGACCGCCGCCCTCGACGCCCGCATCGAGGCCCGCACCGCGCACATGTTCGACGCGGGCCTCGTTGACGAGGTCCGCGCCCTGCTCGACGCCGGACTGCGCGAGGGCCAGACCGCCCGCCGCGCGATCGGCTACGCCCAGGTGCTCGCCGCCCTCGACGGCGAATACGACCTCGCGCACGCCCGCGAACGCACGCTCATCGGCACCCGCCGCTACGTGCGGCGACAGCGGTCCTGGTTCCGCCGCGACCCCAGGGTGACCTGGGTCGACGGCGCCGACCCCGACCTCACCGCCACCACGCTCACCCGGCTCGACGAACAGACAGGACGGACCGCGCAGTGACCCGACGAGTGAGTACCCGCAACGCCTCGGTACAGGTGTGGCAGGCCTACCTCAACAACCGGACCAAACGTCACCGCGACGGCCGCTTCCTCGTGCAGGGCGTGCGCCCGATCACCCAGGCGCTGGCCAACGACTGGCCGCTGGAAACGCTGCTCTACCGGCTCGGCACCCCTGATCTGTCCAGCTGGGCGCGGGAACTGCTCGACACCACCGACGTACCGCAGGTGGGTCTGGTTCCCGAGCTGATGGCCGAGCTGGGCGAGAAATCGGGCACGACTCCCGAGGTCGTCGCGGTGGCCCACGCCCGCCATCCCGACCTGGCCGACTACGAACCCGGCGAACCGGGGGAGGACTTCCCGGTGGTCGTGGTGTTCGACCGGCCCAATTCGCCGGGCAACCTCGGCACGCTCATCCGGTCGGCCGACGCGTTCGGTGCCTCGGGGGTGATCGTCACCGGTCACGGCGCCGATCAGTTCGACCCGCAGGCCGTGCGTGCCTCCACCGGCTCGCTGTTCGCCGTGCCGGTCCTTCGCGCGTCGGGCCCGGCCCAGGTCGTGGAGTTCCGCGACCGGCAGGTGGCGCGCGGCATCCCCACCCGCATCGTCGGCACCGACGAACACGCGCCGTCGACCATCTACGACCACGACTTCACCGAGGCGACGATCCTGGTGGTCGGCAACGAGACCACCGGGATGAGTTCGGCCTGGTCGCAGGCCTGCGACGACCTGGTGACCATCCCGATGGGCGGCACCGCCAGCTCGCTGGGCGCACCCTCGGCGGGGGCGATCGGGCTGTACGAGATCGCCCGCCAGCGCCGCACCTTCGCCCGATGACGGGAGCGCCGTCCGCACAGGGGACAATGGCTGGCGTGTCCGACATCGAATTCAGCAAGGGCCACGGCACCCAGAACGACTTCGTCGTGCTGCCCGACCTCGCGGTGCGTCTCGACCTGACCGCCGACCGCGTCGCCGCTCTCTGCGACCGTCGACGCGGTCTCGGGGCCGACGGTGTGCTGCGCGTCGCCAAGGCGGGCGCCCTGCGCGCGGCGGGCGTGCTCGACACCCTGCCCGACGGCGTCACCGCCGAGGACTGGTTCATGGACTACCGCAACGCCGACGGCTCGATCGCCGAGATGTGCGGCAACGGCATCCGCGTGTTCGCCCACTACCTCAACGCCACCGGGCTGGAAACGCGCACCGAGTACCTGATCGGCAGCCGGGCGGGTGGACGTCCCGTGCGGGTCCACGCCGCGGGCCCGGTGGACGGCGACATCACCGTCGACATGGGTGTCGTGCGTGAGCTCGGCGGCTCCACCGCGACCCTGGGCGGCTGGGCGTTGGCCGGTGTCGGCATCGATGTCGGCAATCCGCACCTGGCCTGCGTCGATGAGAGCCTGACCGCCGACGCCCTGGCCAAGCTCGACCTCAGCGTGTCACCCGGTTTCGATCCCGACCTGTTCCCGCACGGCGTCAACGTCGAGATCCTCACCGCGCTCGACGCCGACAACGCCGTCGACATGCGCGTCTACGAGCGCGGGGTCGGCGAGACCCGTTCCTGCGGGACCGGAACCGTCGCCGCCGCGGCCGCCGCGCTCACCGCGGCGGGTGTGTCGGTCGGTTCGGGTCGGGGCGAGGTCACCGTGCGCGTGCCCGGCGGACAGGTACACGTCACCATCGACAACGGCCGCGCCTGGATGCGCGGGCCCTCGGTCCTGCTCGCCGCGGGCACCCTGTCGGTCGACTGGTGGAACGCGCGGGCCCAGGGATAACCGGATGCGCCGTGTCACTGTGACGTGGCAGCATGGAAGGCGTATGACGAAACCAGAAGTACCCTCAGACACCACATCGGACCGCGACACCACCGCGGCCGATGCCGACGTGGCCGCCGAACGCGGCGACGTGGACGACGCGCTGGCCCGCCACGCGGCGCGCATGCAGCGCCCGGGCTGGTCACCCGAACCGACCGTCGGCGAGATGCAGCTCGACGAACGCAGCTCGCTGCGTCGCGTCGCCGGGCTGTCCACCGAGCTCACCGACATCACCGAGGTCGAATACCGCCAGCTACGCCTGGAACGGGTGGTCCTCGTCGGCGTGTGGACCACCGGCAGCGCCGCGCAGGCCGAGGCGAGCATGGTCGAGTTGGCCGCACTGGCCGAGACCGCGGGCTCGGAGGTCCTCGAAGGGCTCATCCAGCGCCGCGACAAGCCCGACCCGGCCACCTACATCGGCTCCGGCAAGGCCGAGGAACTGCGCACCGTGGTTCTCGACACCGGCGCCGACACCGTGATCTGCGACGGTGAACTCACCCCCGCCCAGCTCACCGCGCTGGAGAAGGTCGTGAAGGTGAAGGTCATCGACCGCACCGCGCTGATTCTCGACATCTTCGCCCAGCACGCCACCTCCCGCGAGGGCAAGGCCCAGGTCGCGCTCGCGCAGATGGAATACATGCTGCCGCGACTGCGCGGCTGGGGTGAGTCGATGTCGCGGCAGGCCGGTGGTCGTGCCGGGTCCAACGGCGGTGTCGGTCTGCGTGGTCCCGGTGAGACCAAGATCGAGACAGACCGTCGCCGCATCCGCGAGCGGATGGCCAAGTTGCGCCGCGAGATCCGTGAGATGAAGACCGCGCGCGACACGATGCGCGCGCGCCGCAGCGCCAGCGGGGTGCCCGCGATCGCCATCGTCGGCTACACCAACGCGGGCAAGTCCAGCCTGATGAACGCGCTGACCGGCGCGGGCCTGCTCGTGCAGGACGCCCTGTTCGCCACCCTCGACCCGACCACCCGCCGCGCGGCACTGGAAGACGGTCGCGAGATGGTGTTCACCGACACCGTCGGCTTCGTCCGACACCTGCCCACCCAGCTGGTCGAGGCGTTCCGCTCGACCCTGGAAGAGGTCACCGGCGCCGACCTGCTGCTGCACGTGGTCGACGGATCCGACCCGCTGCCGCTCGAGCAGATCCGCGCGGTGCGCGAGGTCATCACCGACGTGATCAAGGAGCAGGGCACGGCGGCTCCGCCGGAACTGTTGGTGGTCAACAAGATCGACGCCGCCGACCCCGACGAGCTCACCCGTCTGCGCGGGCTGCTGCCTGGTGCCGCGTTCGTCTCCGCTCGCACCGGGAACGGCATCGAGGAGTTGCGGGAACGCCTCTCCGAGGTGCTCGGCGGACTCGATGTCGACATCAGTGTGTTGGTGCCCTACAGCCGGGGCGACCTGCTCGCTCGTATCCACGCCGACGGCCGGATCATCTCCTCCGATCACGAGGAGGGCGGCACCCGCGTGCGCGCCCGCGTGCCGCACGCGCTGGCGGCGGCACTGTCGGAATTCGCCCATTCCGGGCCGGTGGAGTCGTCGGATCGGTAGCCGGGTTTGCCGCCCGGTTGCGGCCGACACCGATGCGACACAGCAATATTCGGACGCTATGGTCGATTGTCGACAGCAGGAGGGTGTTATGTCGAACGACCAGATGAACGATGTCGAGCAGGGCGACCACGTTCTTTCCGACGGCGCGCCGTTGAGTCCGGCGCCGAGCGAGTGGGAGATCCGGGCATTCGAAGCGGTGTTCGCACCGGTGCGGGCCTGGGCGAGTCCACGCTTCTACGGGTTGGACAACATTCCGGCCGAGGGCCCGGTGCTGATCGTGGCCAACCACAATCTGCTCGGCGGTATCGATGCGCCGCTGCTGATGCCCGCGATCCTGCGGGAGCGGGGGCGGCTGGTGCGCGGGCTGGCCGAGCACGTGCTGATGGTGCCCGGTGTGCGCGAGATCCTGCACCGCTTCGGTGCGGTGCGCGGGACCAGGTCGAACTGCCTCACGTTGCTCGAGCGCGGTGAGGCGGTGGTGGTGTTCCCCGGTGGTGGTCGCGAGGCGATCCGCCGCAAGGGGGAGAAGTACGTGCTCAAGTGGGAGGGGCGCACCGGGTTCGCGCGGATGGCGATCCAGGCCGGGGTACCCATCGTGCCGTTGGCGATGATCGGCATCGACGATGCCTTCGACATCGTCTTCGACGGTCAGCATCCGGTGATGTCGCCGCTGCGGTGGACGTGCGAACTGCTCGGCATCAACCCCGAGTTGAACCCGCCGCTGGTGAAGGGTATCGGGCCGACCCCGATTCCCCGCCCCGAACGCTTCTACTACTCGGCGGGCGCACCGATCGATCCCACCCCGTGGCTCGGCGCCGACGACATCGACAGTGCCGCCGCCGATCTGCGTGACGTGGTGCGCAAGAGTTTGGAGGAGGAACTGCGGTTCCTGTTCTCCGAACGCGAGCGCGACACCGGCCGAGGCCTGCTCGGCCGCCTGCGCGGCGCGCTGCCCTTCTGACCGATGCTAGCGGCGGAATACCCGCCGCTCACCTCGCGTTGCGACCTATACGGACCACGGTCCGAATAGTGGGAGGCGAGGGCGATGACGGCACAGGTTCAAGTGATTCCGGCAGCGGATCGCAGGTACTGGCGTAACGAGTGGCTCGTCTCGCGCCAGTCGTTCCCCGCGACCGGGAATTTCGTGCTCGAGGACTACGCGCACGGGCTGCTGCTGGTGCACAACGAGGACACCGTCGACCCCGGCGAGGGCTTCGACACCCATCAGCACCGTGACACCGAGATCCTGACCTGGGTGCTGGAAGGCACCGTGGTGCACCAGGACTCGGCGGGCCATTCCGGGCTGATCCGGCCGGGTCTGGCGCAGCGGATGAGCGCGGGCACGGGCATCCGGCATTCCGAACGCAACGGCGCGGGGCGGGCCGAACGGGAACGGCTGCACGTGGTGCAGATGTGGATCCCGCCGGACACCGTCGGCTCGCCGCCGAGTTATCAGGAAACCGACGTCGAGGCCGCGCTGCGCCGCAACGCGCTGGTGCCGGTGGCCTCCGGAATGCCGAGGTACCGAGGCGAGGCCGCGATCGGCATCGGTAACCGCCACGCCACCTTCCATGTCGCACGGCTGGATCCGGGTCACAGCATCACCGTCCCCGACGCGCCGTTCGGCCATGTCTTCCTCGCCCGTGGTGCCGTGGACTTCGAGAGTCACGGAGCGCTCGGGCAGGGCGACGCCGTGCGCCTCACGGCGACGGGCGGTCACCGGGTGACCGCGACCACCGCCGCGGAGGTGCTGATCTGGGAGATGGACGCGGCGGCCCGCCGCTGACCTCAGACCTTGCGGATGACGGTGACGACTTTCCCCAGGATTTGCGCGTCGTTGCCTGGGATCGGTTCGAAATGTGGATTGTGTGGCATCAGCCACACGTCTTTGCCGGTGCGCTTGAACGTCTTCACGGTCGCTTCGCCGTCGATCATGGCCGCGACGATGTCGCCGCCCTCGGCGACGTTCTGCTGACGTACGACCACCCAGTCGCCGTCGCAGATCGCGGCATCGACCATCGACTGACCGACCACCTTCAGCAGGAACAGTGAGCCGTCGCCGACGAGTTCACGCGGCAGCGGGAACACGTCTTCCACCGCCTGCTCGGCCAGGATCGGTCCACCGGCGGCGATCCGGCCGAGGACCGGAACGAAGGTGGGGGTGGGGCGGCTCGGATCGACCACGTCCTCCACGGGCTCGGTGGGCAGTGTGGTCACGGCGCGCACCGCCTCGTCGAGCCCGCGTACGTTCACCGCGCGCGGCCGGTTCGGGTCGCGGCGCAGGTAGCCCTTGCGCTCCAGGGCACGCAGCTGATGGGCCACCGAGGAGGTGGAGGTGAGCCCGACCGCGTCACCGATCTCGCGGATGCTCGGCGGGTAGCCGCGTTCGGTCACCGAGGTGCGGATGACCTCGAGGACCGTGCGCTGACGCACGGTGAGATCCGCCCCGGATCCCGATGTGACGGTGCCGGTAGCGCTTTCGTCACCCGTGTCGTCTGTGTGGGTCACCGTGTGCCGCCCTTCCGCTGGTCGAATTCGCCTCTCTCACGCTAGTCGGGCCACGCCGAAGTATCAAACATCTGTTCGAGCATGTCGGGCGTTTCGTGCTGACATGCGCGCTGCGGCGTGGTAGAAATCGAACATCAGTTCGTCGCACAGGTGTTCGAACAGGTGCGGTCATCGTCGCCTCACCTGCCCTTTCATCCAGCGGAGCACACCACCCCGGAGGTTCTTCCGATGAGCACAGCGATCAGCGCCCTGCGTTCCTACGATTCCGCCGAACTCCCCGAACCGGTGCTGCGTCGCCGTCGAAGCACCCGCGCCCCACGGCCTTTCACGCTCGTGCGCGGGCTGGGTAGAAATGCCGCGGCGCGGCGTGAGGTCGCCGCCCGTTTCACCGCGCATCCGCCGGTCCCCGCCGAGTCCGCACGGCCAGCGGCAGTGGTCGGCACATCGGCGGTCGCCGAACCCCGAGCCAGGGGTGCGCGGACGTTCGATCTCACCGAAGCCGAGGTCGATCTCGCGTTCGCCACCGTGCCCCGCTGGGAGTCGGTGGGGACCCGATCCGTGACCGGCTCGCTCGCCGCCGAGCCGCCGACGGCGCCGTCGCGTCGGCGGGTACGCGCGGATGTCCAGGCGGCCGATCGCGGCCCGCGATCGCGTGAGCCGCGCCCGGAGTCCGGGCTCTACTCGAGTGTGCGGGTTTCCGGCGCTCGCGGCGCTCATCCGATGGTTCGGGTTCGCCGGGCGCAGGCGGGCTTGGCGGCCCTCGCGCTCACGGCGCTGGCGACCGCGCTGATCGTGGCCACACTCTTAGGTCTGGCGCATCTGCGAGCGGGCAGCTTCGGCGGGTCGACGGACCCGTCTACCGGCATCTCCCAGCAGGGCGACCACCCGCAGATCGGCTTGTTCGAAACGCGATTCCAAAACTAGAACACGTTGCTATCGTGACGATTGTCCGTACCGGGTGGGCCGGTCCGGGCACGGATGCGAGGTCACGTGCGCAGCTCTTGGATCGTCCTGCTGCTGGGAATGCTGCTGGCCACCGTGGTTGTTCCGGTCGCTCGCGCCGATCCCGGCTACACCGCCTACCTGGACCTACCCGCCCGCAACGACGACGGTGAATTCGCGGGCGGTATCCATCCGGCCCTGCCGCTGGGCGTCGAACCCCTGCGCGCGGCACTCGATCAGGCCAGAGCCGACGACATCGCGCCGCGACGATATTCCACACTGCTGCACCAGTACTGGCTCGTCGTCGCCACCGACAACGCGGGCATCGACCTCGCGGACTGGGCGCCGGAGCGTGGCGTGGCGGCCAATACCGACACCTTCACCCGGGTGTACGTCAACTACTTCCGGATCGCGGCGGCCCGCCCGGACTTCTACTGGGCAGGTCTGGCGGGGATCGCCGGTGGCTCTTTCGCGTCCGGGTTCTTCGACGTGGGCGATGTCGGCACCCTGCTGTCGGTGCGCGGAATCCACGAACTCGGCACCGCGGTCGCCGACCTGCTGCGGGCCACCCCGGCGGAGCTGGTCGCCGCCGTACCACCCGACATCGCCGCGCTCGCCCTGCGTGGCCCGCGGCTGACCGCCGACGATCTGGCGTGGTACCAGACCAGGCTGATCATCATGCAGCGCCACATCTTCACGGATCTGGTGCCGATGCACGAGGCCTACCTGGCCGACGGGATGGCGGCGATCGACGAGATGCACGCGGCGGGCCTGCTCGACGACACCATGCGTGCCGCCTGGGCGGGCATCGACGACGGCACCGGACTGGCCGAGGCGCTGGTCACCATGGCCGACCGCGAACAGAACCACATCGTCCCCGAGCAGTGGGACGCCACCGCCGCCGGGCGCGGCGGACTGGGGCGAGTGCTCACCTATGTCACCACGGTCGCGGGTAAACCGGGCCTGGCGGGCGCCCGCGCGCCCGGCGTGTACGCACCGGCCACCGTGCGTTCGCCGATTCCCGGCAGCGGGCTCGGACTGCGGATGCCGCTGCCCGCGTTCAACTGGGCCGACCGCGCCGACCGGTGGGCCTACCTCGCCGCCGACCTGGTGCCCCGCCACCTCGACCTGGCCACCGACCCCGCCCGAGCCGTGGCCGTGTACCGCGAACCGTTCCAGGACAAGCTCGACCGGGGCCGATTGCTGACCCGGCTGCCCGAGGTGATCGCGGACCTGACCACGCAGTGGCAGGTGACCCATACCTGAGCGGTATCCTGTCAAGAGTCATGGAGTAGCGAACTGAACTGCGCACCGACGAAGGAACCCCTCGGATGCATTGCCCGTATTGCCGTCACCCCGACTCGCGTGTCGTCGACTCGCGGGAAGTCGAGGAGGGCACGGCGATTCGACGCCGACGGTCCTGCCCGTCGTGCGGGCGCCGGTTCACCACCGTCGAGACCGCGGTGCTGTCGGTGGTCAAGCGCAGCGGGGTCACCGAACCGTTCAGCCGCGAGAAGGTGATCGTCGGTGTGCGCCGTGCCTGCCAGGGCCGTGAGGTCGACGACGACGCCCTGAACCTGCTGGCCCAGCAGGTCGAGGACGCGGTGCGCGCCAAGGGATCACCGGAAGTTCCCAGCCACGAGGTCGGCCTGGCCATCCTCGGCCCACTGCGCGATCTCGACGAGGTCGCCTACCTGCGCTTCGCCTCGGTCTACCGATCCTTCACCAGCGCGGACGATTTCGAACGCGAGATCACCGAGATGCGCGCCGCCCGCGCGGCCGCCACGTCCGCCGACTGAACCGGCGTCGGCATCACCGCCGCGTTGTGGGCGACTTCGTGACCGTGCGGGGCAAGCGTCGGCGTCGCCCGCGCGTGCGCCTCGGAACGCTGCGGGCTCGAGCGGTAGTCGCGTCCGATGCGGCGCCGTGACGGGGAGTACGCATCGTGCGGTGCGGCACGCCGACTTCTCCGCGCACTGCCGGTCGAGTCGGCTGATGTCATCGCCGGATGGAAGCGATCGCCTTCTCGATGCGCTTGGTAGACACCGGGTACGGAGTTCCCAGTTTCTGGGCGAAGAGGCTGACGCGCAATTCCTCGATCATCCACCAGATCTCGGTGACATCGCGAGCATTGCGGCGGCTTTCGGGAAGGCTGCGGACGAGCTTGTCGTAGGCCGCGAGCATCCGGTCGACCTCGACCATCCCCTGTCGGTCGCGCACCGCGGACCCCGGTAGCGATTCGAGGCGCTGGGCGGCGGCGAGCAGGTAGCGGGGGAGTTCACGCAGCCGGGCGCGTCCCCATTCGGCGACGAAGCCGGGGAACAGCAGGTCGTCGAGTTGGTGGCGGACGTCGTCGGCGATATCGGTCTCGGTGGTCTCGGCCAGCGCGGCGCGGGCCTGGTGCGCGGCCACCAGCACCGGTGCCACCAGTCGGATCAGGTCGCTCACGGTCCCGGCCAGTTTCGGGCGGACGGCGGCGACGAGCTCGTCGAATTCCTTCGGCGTGCGCACCGGACCACCGGCGCGGGCGATGAGTTCATCGGCGGCGGCGACCCGGCAGTCCTCGACGAGCTTGTCGAGCGAACCGTCGGGGTTCTGGCTCAACGCCAACCGGTCGGCGGCCGACAGTCCGGCCGTGACGGCGCGGGTGGAGGTCGCTACGGCGGCCAGCAGCAGGGTCCGCACGCCCGCGCGCATGGCGGCGGCCTGCTCGGCGGGCGAACTCAGCACCCGCACGGCGACGCCGTCCGCCTCGGGGACCAGCGCGGGGTAGCCGGTGACGGTCTGCCCGCCCACCTCACGGCGCACGGTCGGCGCGACGGAACCGAGCGACTCGGAGGTCCACACGGTGGCGGGCGCCCGTTCGGCACCGGCGGTGGCGCGGGCGACGGAGGCTGAAACCTGCTCGGCCAGCCGGGTTTTCAGCTGGGCGAGGTGCTTGCTCTTGGCCAGTACCGTCCCGCGCTGATCGACGGCCGCGAAGGTCATTCGCAGATGATCCGGCAGCGCGGCGGGGGACAGGTCGTCGGCGGTGACCGTCGCCGAGCCGAGCCGAGACAGCTCCCGCGCCAACCCGATCCGCAACGGTTCCGCGCGCGGGGTGAGGCCGCGTAAGGCCGCCGCCGCGAAGTCGGGTGCCGGAACGACCGCACGGCGCAACGTTTTCGGCAGCGTCTTGATGTAGGCGGCCGCCAGTTCCTCCCGCATGCCGGGGACCAGCCAGTCGAAGCCGACCGCGCGCACATGGGCCAGTTGCTCGACCGGGATCCGAACGGTGACACCGTCGTCGTCCTGTCCGGGCTCGAACTGATAGGTCAGCGGGAACGAGAGTTCTCCCTGCCGCCAGGCATCGGGGAAATCGGTGGGGTCGAGCGCGGCGGCACCGGCATTGACCACGGTGTCGGTCGAGAAGTCCAGCAGCGCCGGGTCTTTGCGTTCGGCCTTGCGCCACCAGGAGTCGAAGTGACGCACCGAGACGATGTCGGCGGGGATGCGCTGGTCGTAGAACTCGAACAGCACCTCGTCGTCGACGAGGATGTCGCGGCGGCGGGCCCGGTGCTCGAGGTCGGCGACATCGTCGACGAGCGCTCGGTTGCGGGCGAAGAACCCGTGTCTGGTCTGCCATTCACCCTGCACGAGGGCGTGGCGGATGAACAGTTCACGCGACAGTTCCGCATCGATGCGCCCGTAGTCGACGGGGCGGCCGGTCACCAGCGGCACACCGTAGAGCGTGGCCCGCTCGTAGGCGCGAGCCGCGCCACGCTTGGCCGACCAATGCGGTTCCGAATAGGTGCGTTTCACCAGGTCACCGGCGAGCCGCTCGGCCCACTCCGGTTCGATCCGCGCCGCGATGCGCCCCCACAGCCGCGAGGTCTCCACCAGTTCGGCCGCCATCACCCAGCGCGGCGGCTTCTTGGCCAGCGACGAGCCGGGGAAGATCATGAACTTGGCATTGCGTGCCCCGAGGAACTCCCGTGACTCCGCTTCCCGCACACCGAGATGCGAGAGCATGCCCGCCAGCAAGGACTGATGGATCTGCGCGCTCGGCCACGGCATCGCCGCCTCCGCCGCATCCGAATCCGATGATGTCGCAGCATCTTTCGCGCCATGCTGCGAACGGTCATCGGACGATGGCTGCCCGGCACCACGACCGCGCGCGTTCCGGCCACCTCGCCGCGCTGCGCCGTCGGAGCCGGAGCCAGCCCTTCGCCGGTCGTCCACGGCTTCGGGAGCGCCGCCGTCTCGGCGACCGGATCCGGTCCGCGCCGACCCTGCGCCATGCGCAGTGGTGTCGGAACCGGCTCCCCGGGCGGTCGCCAGGGCGTCGCCGGTACCCGGCGAATCCGCCTGAGCGCGTTGGGGTCTGCCCCGCCCGCGGCGGCCACGGCCACCCTCTTGCGCCTGCTCGCCCGCCGTCGACGGCAGATGCCCGGTGCTGTCCCACCCGAGTCCACGGGTGATGGTGCGCAGCTGACCGTGCAGGTCCTGCCACTCGCGGATCCGCAGGTAGTGCAGGAACTCGTCGCGGCACATGCGGCGAAACTGGTTGGACGACAACGACTTGCGCTGCTCGGTCAGGTAGTCCCACAGGCGCAGGTAGGCCAGGAAGTCCGAACCGTCGACGGTGAAGCGGGCATGCTGGGTGTCGGCGGCCTGTTGATGCTCCACGGGCCGTTCCCGCACGTCCTGGATCGACAGTGCCGCGACGATCACCAGCACCTCGTCGAGACAGCCGTTGCTGTTGGCCTCCACCAGCATGCGGGCCATGCGCGGGTCGACCGGCAACTGTGCCATCTCCCGGCCGACCGGGGTCAGTGTGAGATGCCCACCCGACTGTTCTTCGCTACCAACAGCTTTGGAGCTGCCGTGGGCCAGCGCGCCCAGTTCTTCGAGCAGGGCGATGCCGTCGCGGATGGCCCGGCGGTCGGGGGCTTCCACGAACGGGAAGCTCTCGATGTCACCGAGGCCGAGCGCGGTCATCTGCAGGATGACGGCCGCCAGGTTGGTGCGCAGGATCTCCGGCTCGGTGAACGCGGGCCGCGACTCGAAGTCGTCCTCGGAGTACAGGCGGATGCAGATGCCGTCGGCGACACGACCACATCGGCCCGAACGCTGTCGTGCCGAAGCCTGCGACACCGGTTCGATCGGCAGCCGCTGCACCTTGGTCCGCATCGAGTAGCGCGAGATGCGCGCCGTACCCGGGTCGATCACGTACCGGATACCCGGCACGGTCAGCGACGTCTCGGCCACATTGGTGGCGAGAACCACCCGACGACCGGTGTGTGGTGCGAACACCTTGTGCTGTTCGGCGGCCGACAGACGCGCGTACAGCGGGACGATCTCGGTGCGCGGCAGTCTGAGGTCGCGCAGCGAATCGGCGGTGTCGCGGATCTCGCGTTCACCGGAAAGGAACACCAGCACGTCACCGTCGCCCTCGGCGAACAGTTCGGTGACCGCGTCGCCGATGGCATCGGTGGGGTCGCGGTCGACGACGCGGGTGTCGTCCTCGGCGTCGGTGCCCGGCAGCTCCAAAGACAGGGGGCGATAACGAAGTTCGACCGGATAGGACCGACCCGACACCTCGACGATCGGGGCCGGGGTGCCGTCGGCGGTGGCGAAATGGCGGGCGAACAGTTCGGGGTCGATGGTCGCCGAGGTGATGATCACCTTGAGATCGGGCCGCTTCGGCAGCAACTGCTTCAGGTAGCCGAGCAGGAAGTCGATATTGAGGCTGCGCTCGTGTGCCTCATCGATGATGATCGTGTCGTAGCGGCGCAGCAGCCGGTCGCGCTGGATCTCGGCGAGCAGGATGCCGTCGGTCATGAGCTTGACCAGGGTGCGATCCGAGGCCTGATCGGTGAAGCGCACCGTGTACCCGACCACGTCGCCGAGTTTGGTGCCCAACTCCTCGGCGATGCGTTCGGCGACCGTGCGCGCGGCCAACCGGCGCGGCTGGGTGTGTCCGATGGTGCCCCGGATGCCGCGACCCAGTTCCAGGCAGATCTTGGGGATCTGGGTGGTCTTGCCCGAGCCGGTCTCACCGGCGACGATGACGACCTGATGGGCGGCGATCGCGGCGGCGATGTCGTCGCGGCGCGCGGAGACCGGCAACTGTTCGGGGTAGGTGATCGACGGCACCGCCGCGCGGCGATTCGCCACGCGGGTCTCGGCGGTGGCGATCTCGGCGTCCAACGCGGGTAGATCCTCGGGGCGCGCCCGGTCCAGTTTGCGCCGGAGCCGATGTTCGTCGCGCAGCGAGACCTCCGCCAGGCGGGTGCGCAGCGCGCGGGTTCCGGTGCTAGCTGTCCTGGTCATTGCGCCTACCAGCCTAGCGAAGCACGCCACCGGTTTTCCCGGCGCGCCCATCGTCGTCGGCGTGCTGCACCCGGATCACCGACATCTCATGCGAAGATGCGGCATGACCAAGCACCGGTCTCGGCGCGTCCCCGCCTCTGGACTGACCGGAGGGTGCGACGAAGGCGTGCCCGGGAGGAGGGGTTCGGTGCGCACGGCGTGGTGGATCAGGGCATACCGGATCGGCATCGGAGTGCTCGGTCTCGTCGCCCTGCTGTGGATTCCCCTGCGCAACCTGGACTCGCCGACATTCTCGATCGCGAACTACCTCAGCTACTTCACCATCGAGTCGAACATCCTGGCCGTGCTCGTGCTGCTCGTCGGTGGCCTGCTCGCGCCGCAGGGACCCGGCTGGCAGGTGGTGCGCGGCGCGGTGACGCTGTACATGCTCATCACGATGGTGGTGTACGCGGTGCTGCTCGCGGGCATCGACGTGATGCTCACCGACAAATGGATCAACGACATCATGCACCGATACCTGCCGCTGGTCCTGGTGGCGGACTGGCTGCTGGTCGCGATGGACCGCCGACTGGCGGTGACACCGTCGCTGATCGGGAAGTGGCTGATCTTCCCGTCGCTCTACGGCACCTACACGCTGATCCGCGGCCCGATCGTCGACTGGTACCCGTACCCGTTCATCGACCCGCGCCAGCAGGGTTACCTGTCGATGGCCCTCGGCTTGCTCGTGTTGAGCATCGTGTTCGCGGTGCTCGCGGTAGCCATGGCGTCGCTGGGTGACCTGCCCGCGTGGTGGAGGGCCCGACGAGCGCGCCCGGGCGAGTCGGTGTAAGTGTGGAGCCATGAATGCGCTCTGGCATGGATTCGCCGATATGGGTGCCGTCGCTCGGGACGGTGCGTTCGTTGTCGCCCGAGGTGAGGGAGCCCACGTCTACGACACCGAGGGCAACCGGTACCTCGACGCCACCGCGGGCCTGTGGTTCGCCAATGTCGGCCACGGTCGCGGGGAGATCGCCGACGCGGTCGCCGAGCAGTTGCGCACCATCGCCCACTACTCGAACTTCGGTGACCTCACCGAGCCCGCCACCCAGGAGCTCGCCGAGAAGCTGTCGGGCATCGCGCCCGTGCCCGGCAGCAAGATCTTCTTCACCTCCGGTGGCTCGGACTCGGTGGAGACCGCCGCGAAGCTGGCCCGGCGGTACTGGCACGAACAGGGCCGCGCCGACAAGAAGATCCTGGTCGGGCGGCGCCTGGCCTATCACGGCATGCACTACGCCAGCACCTCGCTCGGCGGGCTCACCCCGAACAAGGAGGGCTACGGCGTCCTCGTGGAGGACACCCGCACCGTCGAATGGAACGACGCCAAGGCGTTGCTCGCGCTGATCGAGGACGTCGGCGCCGAGCGGATCGCGGCGTTCTTCTGTGAACCGATCATCGGCGCCGGTGGGGTGTACCTGCCGCCCGAGGGCTACCTGGCCGAGGTGCGTCAGATCTGCCGCGACCACGACATCCTGTTCGTCGCCGACGAGGTGGTCACCGGCTTCGGGCGGATCGGTGGCTCCTGGTTCGCCTCCACCCGTTTCGATCTGCGGCCCGACCTGATGACCACCGCCAAGGGCCTCACCTCCGGCTACCTGCCGATGGGCGCGGTGTTCATCGCGCCGCACCTGGCCGAGCCGTTCTACTCCGGCGGGGTGTGGTTCCGGCACGGGTACACCTACGGTGGCCACGCCGGTGCGGCGGCCGCGGCCCTGGCCAACCTCGCCATCGTCGAACGCGAGGGTCTGCTCGAGGAAGCGGCGCGGCTGGAGCAGACGCTGCACACCGCCCTCGCCCCGCTGGCCGATCACCCGCGCGTGGCGGAGGTCCGCAGCGGTCTCGGCGCGGTCGCGGCGGTTCAACTGGCCGATCCGTCCGAAGGTCCCTCCTTGGTGAAGGCCCTTCGCGCACAAGGGATCTCGGGTCGTGCCGCCGGTGCGGGCGCCATGCAGATCTCCCCGTCGTTCGTGATGACCGACGCGCAGGTGGCCGAACTCGCCGAGGGATTCGCGCGCGCCCTCGGCTGACCCCCGCGGGCGGCCCGTCGGCGAAACTCGCTGGCGGGCCACCCGACCCGCCCGCTACTGTCCTGCTCCGACGAGGACAGGGGAGGGGACCCGCGTGCAGGCATCCGTCACGGTGACACCGGACCAGCTACCGGAACTACTGCTGCATGTCGCCGTGGTGCGACCCGTATTCCTCTGGGGCGCACCGGGAATCGGGAAGAGTTCGCTGGTGCGCACCTTCGCCGACTCGCTCGGCCTCGAGTGCGTCACGCTGCTCGGTACCCAGCTCGCGCCCGAGGACCTCATCGGGGTGCCCCAGATCGTGGATGGTCGCAGCCGCTTCGCGCCGCCGGAACTGATCGCCCGCGCCCAGCCCTACTGCCTGTTCCTCGACGAGCTCAACGCCGCCTCGCCGGAGGTGCAGAAGTCGTTCTACTCGCTGATCCTCGATCGACGCATCGGCACCTACGAACTGCCCGCGGGCTCGGTGGTGATCGGTGCGGGCAACCGCGCCACCGACAACGCGCTGGCCCGCCCGATGGCCTCGGCGCTGGTCAACCGCATGGTGCACCTGCATCTGCGCGCCGACGTGGACGACTGGCTGAAGTGGGCCGCCGTCAACGACATCCATCCGTGGGTGATCCGCTACCTCACCCAGCGCCCCGACCATCTCTGGTCGGCACCGCCCAAGACCGAGGCGCCCTTCTCCACCCCGCGCGGCTGGCACATGCTCTCCGACGCGCTGCACTCCCGCGGCGACGACATCGACGACACCACCCTGCAGGTGCTGGCCACCGGCACTCTGACCCTCGGCCACGCCTCGGGCTTTCGCGCGTTCGTCAAGACCGTGCGCCACGCCTTCGACCTCGACGCCGTCTTCAAGGGCGAGGCCGCATGGCCGCGCGATCCGGTCGACCGCGACCTGCTGTACTTCCTGGCCGAGACGATGCGCGCCCGCCTGGTGAAGGAACTGCCCGGCGACCGCGAGCACACCTCCGCCTCGGTGCGCCGGTTCGTCCTGCGCGCGAAATCGCTGCTGGTGGAGCTGGCCGAGATCTCGGTGGAATGCGCGCAACTGGTCATCGCCGCCGACGCCGACGGCGTCCCGGTGCTGCCGTCGTGGTTCCTCATCGAGGTCTCGCGTGACCTGCCGCGACTGGCCGCGCGGCGCTGAGCATGGCCGCGCGAAAGACAAGCCGGGTCGACCCGTGGTACCAGGCAGTGCGGGACGGCCTGGCGATCGTGCGTGCGCATCCGGCGTTGCGTCCGCTCGCCGGTGAGCTCTACCAGCTGGACAAACGCACTCCGCCCGAGGTGTGGGCGCGGTTGGCTGGCAGCCGTCTCGAGTACCACCCGAATCGGCGTGCCACGGCGCAGGAATGGGCGTGGACGTTCGCCCACTGCCTGTTGCACGCGGGGTTCGGACACCTGGATCCGGGGAATACCGTGCCCACCAACATCATCGAGCTGGCGGGTGAGGACGCGCGCTTGTTCGCCAGGTTGCGTGCGCCGCACCCGGTGTACCGGGCCGCATGCTGCGCCGCCGTCGACACCTATCTCGCGACCATGAAGATCGGCACCCCGCCCGAGCCCGTGCCTCCGGCCCTGGCCGACGAGCACGCCGCCGCCGCGCGCTGGCACGACACGGCGGTGCCGCACGCGTACACGCGCACCGGACCCGCCGACTTCCTGCTCACCGACGCCGAGACCGCCGCCCGCATCGACGCACCCGCCCGGTTCGCGGCGGGGGTGTCCGACGCCGCCCGCGCCGCCCTGGCCACGGCCGGTGGCGACCACACCCCGGACGGCAAGCGGCCATGCACCAGGTGGGACGCTGCCCTCGGCTGGTTCGTCTCGTCGTTTCCCCTGCTCGGTGCGCTCGCCGCCGGAATGACCGTGGTCGCCGACGTGGACGTGGTCCGGGCCGCCGACATCGCGATCGCCGCCGTGAACGCCGAGGCCGCCGAGATCTACGTGAATCCGTATGCCGGACTTGGCGAGGAGGAATGGCGATTCGTGCTCGCGCACGAGATGCTGCACGCCGCCCTGCGTCACGGCGAGCGCGCGGAGTGGCGCGACCACTACCTGTTCAATGTCGCCTGCGACTACGTCGTGAACGGCTGGCTGGTGGAGATGAACGTCGGACAGATGCCCGAGGGTTCGCTCTACGATCCTGAGCTGAAGGGGTGTTCGGCCGAGGAGATCTACGATCGCATCGCCGGGGATCTGCGCCGCCTGCGCAAGCTCGCCACGCTGGGCGGTCGCGGACGCGGTGACGTGCTGGGTGAGCCCCTCACCCAGCCCGGCAGCGCGGGCCGCTATGTCGACCTCGACGAGTACTACCGCAGCGCGCTGATGACCGGTCTGGCCTACCACACCAACAGCGGTCGCGGCCGTGTCCCGGCCGCGCTGGAGCAGGCGATCCGCGCCCTCGATCAGCCGCCGCTGCCGTGGGACGCGCGGCTGGCCCAGTGGTTCGACGAGCACATCCCGACCGTCGACAAGCGCCGCAGCTACGCGCGCGCCTCCCGCAGACAGGCCGCCACCCCCGACATTCCGCGCCCGGCCTGGGTGCGCCCGGAGGAGAACGTGCGTCTGCCGACCTTCGGTGTCGTCCTCGACACCTCGCTGTCGATGGACGCCACCCTGCTCGGCAAGGGCCTCGGTGCCATCGCCTCGTACGCGCTGGCCCGCGACGTGCCACGCGCCCGCGTCGTCTACTGCGACGCCGCGCCCTACGACGCGGGCTACGTCCCGGTGGAGGACATCGCCGCCGGAATGCGGGTGCGCGGCCGAGGCGGCACCCTCCTGCAACCTGCCGTCCGGCTCCTCGAACGCGCCGAGGACTTTCCCGCCGATGGCCCGATTCTCGTGATCACCGACGGTGCGTGCGACCCGCTGCGCATCCGCCGCGAACACGCCTTCCTCATCCCCGCGGGCGCGTCTCTGCCGTTCAGACCGAGGGGTCCGGTCTTCCGGCTCCGGTGACGGTCAGATCGAGGGTGAAGAACTGGCTGTACGGGTCGAGGGTGTAGTCGCCGAACGGCCCGCACTCGACGAACCCGTGCCGTAGATACAGGCGCCGGGCAGGGGCGAAGAAGTCGCTCGCCCCCGTCTCCAAGCTCAGGCGCCGGTACCCGCGCCGCCGGGCCTCCTCGATCAGGTGCGCGAGGACGGCGGCGGCGACACCGCGACCGGTGTACCCGGTGGCGGTCCGCATGGACTTGATCTCGCCGTGTCCGGGATCGAGTTCCTTGACGGCGCCACAGCCGACCAGCACCGGGCCCGACCACGCGCTCCACACCGTGACGGCGGGATCACGCAATCCCGTCAGGTCGAGGGCGTGCATGCTGCACGCGGGGGAGTTGCCCGCCATCTCGGTGTGGTGCTCGGTGAGCAGGGCGGTGATCCGCTCGCCGGTGAGGTCGTCGACGGCGAGGGTGAACCGCTCCACGCGGGTGACGTCGTGCATCTGCCCATTGTGCCCGGGTCGGACGTGACGCCGGAAAACGGCACACAGCCGGGCGGGGCGGTGCGACGATGAGGGCGAGGGGCGAGCCGAAGGTGGTGGGGCGTGGCCGAATTCATGCAGGACTATGCGGGGGTGCGGTGGATCGTGGTGTCGGCGTTCGTGCTGGCGGCCGGGATCGTGGTCGTGCGACTGAGCAGGCGGACGGGGCGAGTGGACGCGGCCTCCGACGGCGCGCACCTGCTGATGTGCCTGGTGATGCTGGCCATGCTGGTGTTCCCGGCCGCCACCGATCCGCACGCGATGCGCGGTGTGCTGACCGCGCTCACCGTCGCCTTCGCCGTGCTGCTCGCCGAACGGGTCGTGCAGTGGCGCACCCGGGTGGTGCCGACGGTCGACGGGGTCCTGGCGCTGGCGTATCACACGGTGGCGGCGGCGGTGATGCTCTACGCCATGGCCGGGCACGGAGCCGGGCACACCGGGATCCCGATGGGGCCCGCGCTGGTGCTGGCGGCGCTGTTCGTGCTCGACGCACTCGTCGCGCTCGGCACCGTCGGTCACCGGCCGCGTTGGCACCGCTTCGCCCATCAGCCGGGAACACACCCCTTGACCTCGGCTTTGGTGCCCCATGTGGTGATGGATATCGGGACGGCGTTCATGTTGGTCGCCGCTGTCGGCGGGTGAATACCGATCCACAACCGTCCGGGCTGCGAATCGCCTTTGTGCGGACAGGAATTGGACTATGAGTGGACAACGCGGTTCAGGAATGTCACCGGGCCGTCGTGGATTCGGCACGGCCCCACCGGAAATCCGGCCCGGGCCCGCCGACCGCGAGGCGGTGCGCGAGCTCTACCGCGACACCGCGCCCGCCGCCTACGGACTCGCCCTGCGCATCCTGCGCCGTCGTGGCTCGGCCGAAGAGGTTGTCCGCGAAGGATTTCAGCGCCTCGCCGCGAGTCAGTGGATCACCGCGGGCACCGACAACGCCCCGGTCCGCGTCCCGCGCCATGACCTCGCCACCCCGTGGGGCCGTTCGGCCTTCGTCGCGAACGAACCACGCACCGACCTCGGTGTTCACCCGGGCGGGACCGATCGTGCCGGAGGGTTCGACGAGGACCGCGCGGGCAGCGTCGATCGGCGTGACGACGACGGCCGATGGGTTCACTCGGTCGAAGGGGATCGCACCGGCGGCCCGGCCCGTTCGAGCGGATTCGACAGTTCGGGTGCCGTGAACCGCTCGAACGGGCCGGGTAGTGCGGACCGGTGGGGTCGCGTCGACGATTCGGATCGCTACGGGAACGCGGATGGCCGGGGCCACGGGCGGCGATTCGACGAGACGGGACAGCACGACCAGCCGAGTCGGCTCGACGACGAAGGCCGACCGGATCGAGCGGGCCGCCCCGACCGTCCCGAGTACCCGCGCCGACCCGACCATGCGGGCGGGCGCCCCGACTACGCGTCGCTGCACGATCCTCGGCTCGGTTTCGCCCGCCGCGACGCGGAAACGGGCCACCACAGTCGAGCGGGCCGGATGGACCGCTCGGGTCGCGGGGACTATCCGGACAGCTGTCTGCCGGGCGGCGCCAGCCTGTTCGACGGCACCGAACCGATGCCGGGCGCGGGCCGACTCGTCCACGCCGGACTCCTCGATGTCGCAGGTCACCCCGACACCGCGGCACCGGTCGGTTTCACCGACCCGCGCGCCGAGGCGGACGCCGTCGACACGCCCGCCGCGACGGGCACCCGATACGCACCGACCCTGCACACCCGGCTCCTGGCCCAGGTCCATCGCCTCGCCATCCAGCGCCTGCGCCTGGACCGCAACGACCGCATCGACATCCCCTGGCTGGCGGCCTCGGCCCGGCTCGGCTTCGACCCGCTCGACAGCCGCTGCGAAGTCTTCGTCCTCGCCTACTACGGTGGCCGCACCTACCGCTCGATCGCGCGGGAACTCGGCATGCGCGTCCCGGCCGTCACCCGCCTGCTGGCCGAGGGCATCGAACGCCTCGCCCACCAGCGCCTGGTCCGCGTGGCCGCGCGCCGACCCTGGACCCCGCCCGGATCGGTGCTCGCCCTCGCCGACGCCTACGCCCTCGACGCCGTCGCCGAACTGGAACACCACCACATCGAGAACAAACTGGCCACCACGACCACCACCGGCCTGGCCCAGTTCGACGCCAGAGTCGGCGGGGTGCACGAGCTCCTGGCTCAACTGGCCGCCGACGATCGACAGCCCCCGCCGCGCACCCTCGAACAGCGCGTCCTCGCCGCTGTCGACAGCCAGGGCCGTCGCGGTGCCCGAGCCGGTCGACCACCGTGGTTGCCCCGCTTCGGGGTCTAGCGGAGGGGAAAGGGAGTCAGAGCACCACCACGTGGTCTTCGACGACGCGTCCGCCCAGGCGCACCCAACCGTCGGAATCCCATTCGGTGTAGAGCTGGGAACCCTGGCCCTGGGTGATGACGAGCCCGCGCCGCAACTTGGCGGTGAGAGCGACGGCGGCCGCACCGGTCGCCTCGTCCTCGGCGATGCCCATCGCGGGCGCGAACATCCGGGAGCGGACGGAGCCGCGCGACTCGTCGATCCACGTCCACACGTAGTGCTGGCCCTCGCGGTAGTCGGCGGCACTGATCATGGCCAGTTCGTCGAGTGAGTCCGCCTGGTGGAAGGCGAAATCCGGGGCCCATTCGGCACGGGCGGTGATCCAGGTGAGACCGTCGGTCTCGGTCACCCGCACCGGACCGGCAGGCACGTTCAGGGTGTGCACGGGGGTGCCGCGCGCGGCCATCCACCATCCGGTGCCGACCGTCGGATGTCCGGCGAAGGGCAGTTCGACGGCCGGGGTGTAGATCCGCACCTCCGCCGCGCCGTCGACGGGCTCCCCGACCACCGTGGTCTCGCTGTAGCCCAGGCGCGCGGCGAGTTCCTGTTTGTCGAGTGCGACGACGTCGCTCGCGCGGGCGATGCCGAGCGCGTTGCCGAGCTTGCCCGCCGGATCGGTGAACACGCGGACGACCTCGACCTGGATGTCAGGGGCTTCCGGCACATCGTGTGCGTTCATGGTGGCGAGCCTACCGCCCATGATCGGTACGGCCGTCCGAGCGGCTCGCGCGCCGTGTCACGCGAAACGACCCCGACCCGGCGAGCGGATCGGGGTCGTGCGTCGAGCGGATCAGACGGCGGCCGCGGCCAGCGCCTCGGTGGCGGCGACGGCCTGGCCGACACCGGCCACGATCGCCGCCGCGCGCAGCGCCTCGAAGATCACCTCGCGCGAGACACCGGCCTCGCGCAGCGTCTTCTCGTGCGAATCGAGGCAGTGCGCGCAACCGTTGATCGAGGAGACCGCGAACGACCACAGTTCGAAGTCGGCCTTGTCAACGCCCGGGTTGCCGATGATGTTCATCCGCAGACCCGCGCGCAGGTCGTCGTACTTGCCGTCCAGGAACGCCTTGCCGCGGTAGAACACGTTGTTCATGCCCATGATCGACGCGGCGCCGAGCGCGGCCTCGTAGGCCTGCGCGGACAGCGTGTCGGCGGCTTCCTCGGCGATCTCACGCAGCGTGGTGGCCGACCGGGTCGCGGCCGCCGACGCCAGCAGGGTGCCCCACAGCTGCTGTTCGTTCAGCACGGTGGTGCGCGAGAGCGAGGACAAGTTGAGCTTGAGGTCCTTGGCGTACTCGGGAAGGGAGTTCTTCAGGTTCTCGATGCTCATGGAAAAGGCGCTCCTATAAGGGGGATCGGGGTGGAGAAGGGTGGATCAGACGCTGGCGGAGAGCAACTCGCCCGCGTTGATGGTCGGGTCGCCCTTCTTCCAGTTGCAGGCGCACAGCTCGTCGGACTGCAGCGCGTCGAGCACGCGCAGCACCTCGTCGACGTTGCGGCCGACCGAACCGGCGGTCACCGAGACGAACTGGATCTCGTTGTTCGGGTCGACGATGAAGGTGGCGCGGTCGGCGACACCGTCGGCGTTGAGCACGCCGGTGGCGGCGGCCAGTTCACGCTTGAGGTCCGACAGCATCGGGAAGGGGAGGGTCTTGAGGTCCTCGTGCTGGGCCCGCCACTGGAAGTGCACGAACTCGTTGTCCACCGAGGCGCCGAGGACCTGGGTGTCGCGGTCGGCGAACTCGTCGTTCAGCTTGCCGAACGCCGCGATCTCGGTGGGGCAGACGAAGGTGAAGTCCTTCGGCCAGAAGAACACCACGCGCCACTTGCCCGCGTGGTCGTCGCTGGTGATCTGGGTGAAGTAATCGTCGGGCTGCTGCGCGTCGACCTTCGACAGGTCACCTCCGATGACGGCCTTGAGGTTGTATGCCGGGAACTGGTCGCCGATGGTCAGCAGAGCCATGCTCATCTCCTCGTTGATGGTGTGGTCGTGCTCGTCGTGTGAGCCCGCAAAGATCTTGCCGAAAGCCTACTGAAAGGTAAAGCCGATCGCTCGTTCTAGACTGATAGGCGTGACTGATCAGACTTATCAGCCAACCCTCTCGCAGCTGCGTGCGTTCGTCGCCGTCGCCGAATACCGGCATTTCGGCACTGCCGCAGCGCGTTTGGCTGTGAGCCAACCCACGTTATCGCAGGCACTGGCATCACTGGAAAACGGCCTCGGCCTGCAGCTGATCGAGCGCAGCACGCGCCGGGTGCTGGTCACCGCCGCGGGCATGCGGCTGCTGCCGCAGGCGATGGCCACCCTCGAGGCGGCCGACCGTTTCGTCGCCTCGGCGACCGGCGACAGCCTCGGTGGCGTGCTGCGGTTGGGCATCATCCCGACCGTCGCCCCGTACGTGCTGCCGGGTCTGCTGCCCGAGCTGCGCCGCAAACTGCCCAACCTGGTGCCCCAGGTCGTGGAGGACCAGACCGCCCGCCTGCTCGACGGTCTGCGCACCGGTGTGCTCGACGTGGCAGTGCTCGCGCTGCCGAGCGAGGCGCCCGGTCTGGTCGAAATCCCGCTCTACTCCGAGGAATTCGTGCTCGTGACGCCGCGTGGGCACGAGCTGGCCGGGCGCACCGACCTGGGCGCCCCGGTCCTCGCAGACCTGCCCCTTTTGCTGCTCGACGAGGGGCACTGCCTGCGCGATCAGACGCTCGAACTGTGCCGAACCGCCGAGGTGCATCCCGGTTCGGTCGGTGACACCCGAGCCGCCTCGCTGACCACCGTGGTGCAGTGTGTGGCGGGCGGGCTCGGGGTGACACTCATCCCGGAGATGGCGGTACCGGCCGAAACCGCGCGCGGCACCCTCGAGACCGCGCGCTTCGCCGATCCCGCGCCGGGCCGCACGATCGGCCTGGCCTACCGCGCGTCCTCGGCCCGGGCCGACGACTACGAATACCTGGCGGCGGTGATCCGTTCGAAGCGGCCCTTCTGAGCTGCCCAGCTCGACTGCTATTTTGAACGTCGTTCAATTGCTTGTGCGAAGGAAGTCCGAACAGTGCCCGACCCTCAGAACGCCCCCACGCGCACCGGCCGCTTCGCCGCCCGCGACCTGGCGCAGATCGCGGTGTTCGCCGCGCTGATCGCCGCCCTCGGATTGCCCGGCGCGATCACGGTCGGCTTCAGCGGCGTGCCGATCACTCTGCAGACGCTCGGGGTGATCCTGACCGGTGCCGTCCTCGGTGCGCGCAAGGGGGTCGCGGCGGTGGCGGTGTTCATCGCGCTCACCCTGATCGGTCTGCCGTTGCTCTCGGGCGGACGCACCGGCCTGGCCGCCCTGGCCTCGCCGACGGCGGGCTACCTGATCGGCTGGATCCCGGCGACCCTGCTCATCGGCTGGCTCACCGCGCGCATCCTGCCCAAGTATCCCCTCGTGCTCGGCCTGCTGGTGAACGCGCTCGGCGGCATCGTGGTCATCTACCTGTTCGGCACGGCGGGTCTGCTGGTGCGCACCGATCTGGGGCTGTGGAAGGCGGTGTCGACCAACTTCGCCTTCATTCCCGGCGACCTCGCCAAGGTGGTGATCGCCACGGTGGTCGCCAAGGGCGTGCACCGCGCGTACCCGGGACTGATCCCCACCCGATGAGTGAGATCCTCGTCGACTCGGTGAGTCACCGCTTCCGTGACCGAGAGGTGTTGCGCGACATCGACTTACGGATCACCGAGCGACGTGTCGGCTTCATCGGCGCCAACGGTTCGGGTAAGTCGACCCTGGCGCGCATGCTCAACGGCCTGCTCAAGCCCACCGAGGGCACGGTCACCGTCGACGGGATCGACGCGGCCCGCAAAGGTGCCGAGGTGCGGCGCAAGGTCGGGTTCGTCTTCACCGATCCCGACACCCAGATCGTGATGCCGACTGTTGGTGAGGACCTGGCCTTCTCCTTGCGCCGCAGCGGGCTGGGCCGCACCGAGATCGCGCGGCGGGTGGCGGCGATGCTCGATCGGTTCGGCTTGGCCGGGCATGCCGATCATCCCTCCCACCTGCTCTCCGGTGGGCAGAAACAACTGCTCGCGCTCGGGTCGGCCCTCATCCGCGAACCGGCGGTGATCATCGCCGACGAACCGACCACGCTGCTCGATCTGCGCAATGCGCGGCTGGTATCGCGGGCGCTGAATTCCCTCGATCAGCAGGTGATCGTGGTGACCCATCACCTCGCGCTGCTCGACGGCTTCGATCGGGTGGTGGTCCTCGACGACGGATCGGTCGCCTTCGACGGCACCCCGGCCGACGCGGTCGACACCTACCGGCGCCTGGTCGAATGATCGGCCTGTACTCACCCGGAGACTCGGTGGTGCACCGGTTGCCCGCCGGTCCCAAACTCGCCGTGCTGGTCGTCGCGATCGTCGCCATGACCGTCCTCGCCCGCACGCCGCTCGCCGTGGCGGTCGCGGCGGTGCTGGTCGCGGGCCTGTTCGCGCTCGCGCGGGTGTCCTGGCGGGTCGCCTCGGCGCAGATCCGTCCGGTGCTCTTGATGACGCTCGTCATCGGCGTCTTCCAGGTCCTCACCACCACACCTGCGCGGGCGGTCGTCGTCTGCGGCATCCTGCTCGTCTCGGTGGCGCTCGCCGCCCTCGTCACGGTGACCACGCGCGTCACCGCGATGCTCGACGCCCTGACCCGCGCCCTCGGCCCGCTGCGCCGGGTCGGTGTCGACCCCGAGCGGGTGAGTCTGCTGCTGGCCCTGGCGATCCGGTGCGTCCCGCTGCTGGCGGGCATCGTGCACGATGTCGCCCAGGCGCGGCGGGCGCGCGGAGTCTCCTGGTCGGCCACCGCCCTCGTGACGCCGGTCGTGGTGCGTGCCCTGCGCACGGCCGATGCGATGGGTGACGCGCTCGCCGCGCGCGGGGTCGACGACTGAGACCGCGTGTGCGGATAGTTGAAGGATGCGCGACTTTACACCAGCATGCTGGAAACAGCCCCTATGGCAACTTTCGCGAAGCGAACCCGTACGGCTGGCCACGGGGCAATGCCTGGCGTCGATCGTACCGGGGCACGTCCAGCTAGGTAAGGACGGAACCGCCTCCGGCTTGAGCGGATCGCGATTGGGTGGGCCGGAGACGACAAGCGCTCTAGGTCAATTGCGAATATATGACTCCAGCCTTAACTAATACGGCCATCCAGCTGCGCTCAGACGAATCGAGATCAGAATCCGAGAGTAGCCCCACCCGATGCATTTCGTACCGCACAAGCCAGTGCTGGTCGAAGTCGGCTTCGCATGCGTAGTCGAGGTTGCGTACCTGTCGTACTGCGGCCGGGCGTGCCCTCGGACACCAGGCCGCTACCGCAAGGAGAACGAGGTCGTCATTCATTTCGATCAGCGGTTGCCAGTCGGCCTTACGGACGGGTTCATTGAGGACCCGCCGCAGGATGTGGAGGTGCCAGAGGACCACATCTGTTTCGGCTCGCCGAGCAGCTTCGTGCATCAGTCTAGTCAGGACGACTCCAATGCGGGCAGCATCTGGGTCCCGGAGCTCGCCGCCCATCGCCGCAAGCTCGCTTGCCAAGAAGGGAGCCAAATGTGGGTGAAAAGCGCATAGCCGAACGAGTTCATCCGTGACCAGAAGTGAAGGCTTCTGCTCCATGGCCCGCCGTTGCCCGATCGTCGCCTTGACGGCGAACTTGAGGACTGAGTGGAACGGGTATTTAGCCGCTAGAAGTTCAGCCTGACGCAGGAACCGGGCGGTTGCCAGTGGTGTCCACGCGGCTGGCAGGTGAGATTGCACCTCCGCGATCCAAGGCTCGCCAGCCCCGTTACGAAGGTCGACGATCCGAGTCTTGCGCGTATTGAGATCCAATCTATATTCCGCCAACGCATGCTGGAGATCGACGACGAAGGTCTCCGCGACTGAACGATCAGTGCAGTATGACGTGTAGTCGTCGACATACCGAAGGAAGTTGTGACCCCGTCTGACCAATTCCTCGTCGACTCGTTGAAGTACTAGTTCGGCGAGAAGATTTGAGACTGCCGGGCCGATCATGACGCCTTTGGTCTCGCGGTCGTGACAGTTCCTGACGAACTTGTCGAGGTCCGCCTGCCACGACCCGTCATTGCCTCCCATGCGCTTCGCCAGGTTCTTGCCACGAGTCGCCCAGTCGATGGCATGGCTGTATACGCTCGGGAAGCAGTTGCTGATGTCGGCCTTCACCATGAAGCGTTGCCCTTGAGCCAACCGCGTGTCGCGGGACAGCGAATCGTGTGACGTTTCGTAATCCATTTGGACCAGGCGCCCATCAGTATGGAAAGCGGGCTTGATCTGAGAATTCAAACTCTGAAGGAGGGGCTCGATACTGGACCAATGGTTACCGATGTGGAGAACCAGAACTGAGTAGGGGATGGGATGAGGTATGCCCAGACGCCGCACCAAGCCGTCGAACCGCCGCGTTCGCAGCTCAGTCCATGCTGCTGACGCTTTCGTCTTCGATTTTGGTGCGGGGACAAGGGCTAGGGCACATTCCTCTGTGAAGGTCTCGCTTGTCAACAACGCCGGGAACTCCTCGCCCGCAGCTTTGACATGGGGGAAGTACTGTTTCTGGAGGAGCGCAGCCTTGGCGGCAACGTCCCGGGGGGGCATCAACAACTCCAGCCCCTCGACCGCGTTTCCCGTTGTTGCCACCTGCACCACAAGCCTTCCTGCACCAGCCAATGCAAACCTCGGGTAGAGGGTAGCTGTGGCAACTCTCTCGGGCCGAATTTTCCAGTGCAGCAATAGCAATGGTCGTGCGCCGTGCACACTCGCGGAGGCACAAGAGCCGAAGTGGTTTGCAGCTGGCTGGCTAGGGTTCCGGTCCACAGCCGCAAGAGGATCGTCGGCGAGGTCGCCGAAGCGCGTCCTGCACGCGGCGTCTCGTGGTCGGCGACCGCTCTGGTGACGCCGATCGTCGTGCGTGCCCTGCGCACGGCCGACGCGCTGGCTGCTCGCGGCGTCGACGACAGGGACGACTCCGCCGCCCATAGTGCCCTAACCCGTTGCGCGTAAACCGATCTCGGTGAACGGCACGGAACGATCGAGCGCGAACCAGCCCATCGACTGACGCTTTCGGCCCGCCAGCAGGAAGCTGGGGCCGAGCCAGAGGTCCGGTTCGACCTCGCGCAGTTCGTCGTAGATCCGGCGTGCGGGTCTGCGGCTGCCTACGCGGGTGTCGTTGTAGTCCAGTCGCACCGCTGGTCTGGCATCGACCACCGAATCACCGACAGTGGCGACGAAGTTCAGGGCACGCAGGCCACCGAGGAGTTGGAAGAAGTTGTGGCCGAAGGCGGTTCGGTCGTCGGTGTGCCGAAACGACTTACCGGTCCAGAAGTACGAAGGGCGGGCCATCAGACGGCCGAGGTAGGCGCCCGCCGCGGGGAACGTCCGCATCACCAGGTCGCCGTCGAGCCGGGCGAAGGTCGCGGCTGTCGCGGCGGGTGCCTCGGTGAACATCCGGTGCAGGTCGGCGGGCGTAGCGGTGGAGAGGCGGTCCAGGCGAGGGCGGCTGGCCGACGGGCGGGGCGGGGGCATCAGGGCGCGCGCGGGGAGGGATGTCTGCGTCACGCCTCGTATGGTGCCAAGGCGGGCGTCGGCACGACACCGGTTTCGAGAACGACGAAGGCGGTGACCCGGACATCCGGGTCACCGCCTTCGGTGGTGCGTTCAGCGACGCAAGGCGTACGGCTCGATCGCGCCGCGCTCGAGGGCGCGGGCGTCGATGGTCTCGGCCTTGTAGGGGAGCAGGGCCAGGCGGTCGGTCATGCCGCGCACCGGGTCATCGATCTTCTCGTTCAGGCCGAACAGGAAGGTCCATTCGTGCTCGTCGCTGCCGTAGGGCACCACGGTGGCGAACTGCTCGTGGAACCGGCCCCACGACCGCTTGAGGGTCTCGTTGCGCCACATGGTCGCGCAGCCCGCCTGGGCCGACAGCACACCACCGGGCGCGAGCAGTGCCTTACATCGCGACAGGAACTCAGACTCGTAGAGGCGGTTGTGCTGGGCGTCCTCCACGCGCTCGTCGGGCAGGTCGATGACGATCACGTCGTAACGGGTGCCCGCCTCCTGCGCCTTGGCCAGGAAGTCCCAGCCGTCGGCGTAGTGCACGTGCACCGGCCCCTCGCCACGCACGGCGGCGGCAAGTTCCTCGGGGGTGTACCCGTAGGGCAGGTGCCGGGCGCACAGCTCGACCTCGCGCTGGTCGATGTCGACGTGGTCGACGTGGGTCGCCCCGGCCGCCACCGACATCTGCGAGGCCACACCCTCACCGGAACCGATGATGAGCACCCGGTCCAGCTTCTCGGCCAGCACGAACGCCGGGACCATCATGGCCTCGTGGTAGGTGACCTGGGAGAACTCGGTGGACTGGCGGTCGTCGTCGGAGAACAGGGAGATGCCCTGATCGGTCCGCGCGATCACCATGTGCTGATACGGGGTGTCGGTGTCGACGATCACCTCGTGCAGATCCCAGATCCGGGTGAGGCCGTCGCCCACCGGTTCGTAGATCTTCTCGGCGCCGTGGCCGCGCTGCACGACCTTCATACGAACTTCCTTGGGAGACAATTTGTCTCGCAGGAGTTCCACGGCCTTCGTCGCGCCAGCACCGATGCTGCCGCAGGTGAAGACGTCGACGAAGATCTCGCCGGACTCCGGATAGGTGTGAATCGAGGCGTGGGACTCCGACAACAGCGCGAGGACGGTCACCCCCTGCGGTTCGAACTTTTTGTGAACGACATCGCAGATGGTGACGCCCGCCGCGATCAGAGACTCACGCAACGCCGATTCGAGTCGTTCGAGATCGTCACACAGGTCTGTGTCGACACCACCGAACTCGGCCAGCACATGCCAGCCGGTGAATTCCGCCGTCATGGGCAAACTCACTCTCGCTCAGCGCCCGAGACATGAACGGTCAAGGGCGGAAAACCATTGAAGGACACCGACGAATAACTCGCGGTATAGGCGCCGGTGTCGAGAATCTGGATCTGATCACCGGCTCGCAACGTGGTCGGCAGAAGGACCTTCGTGCGTTGATACAGTACATCGTCGCCGTCGCAGGTCGGACCCGCGACCACCGCCTCGCCCACCGGATCGCCGTCGCGATCGGTGCGGAAACGGTAGGCGATGTACTCGTTCTCCGTCTCGGCCATACCGTTGTATCGGCCGATGTCGAGATACACCCAGCGCCGCCCGTCCGGCGCGAAACGCACGCCGACGACCTCGGCGTGGATGGTGCCCGCGTTACCGACCAGGGCACGCCCCGGTTCGACGATCAGCTCGACCGACGCGGGCAGGAATTCGGCCGCGGCCTGTGCCGCGGCGGCCGCGATCGTGCCCGGTTCGGGCGCGGACTCGGCGTAGGAGAGCGGCAGGCCGCCGCCGATGTTCACCGCGGCCACGTGAATGTCCTTGTCCGCCAAGGCGTTCACGATCTCACCGGCCTGCTCGATACCGATCCGCCAGGCGGCCGGGTCGAGCTGCTGGGAGCCCACATGGAAGTACGGGCCACCGACACGCAGACTCAGATCGCGCGCCCGTACGAGCAACCGCAGGGCCTCGCCGGGCGCGCACCCGAACTTGGTGCCGAACGGGGTGCGCGACTCCGGTGCCGAGGACAGGAACCGGCACTCCACCTCCGCGCCGGGCGCGTGCTCGGCGAGGCGCTCGAGGTCGTCCTCGGTGTCGAAGGCGAACCGGCGCACACCCGCCGCGAAGGCGTAGGCGATGTGGGTGGCCTTCTTGATCGGATTGCCGTAGCAGAGCTTGTCCGCCGCGATGCCGAGGCGCACGCACTGGTCGATCTCGCCGACACTGGCGACGTCGAACTCGGCGCCCTCGGCGTCGAGCAGGCTCAGCAACTCGTCGACGGGAGCCGCTTTCACCGCGTACCTGATCCGGGTGCCCTGCTCGCGCTGCGCCGAGACGGCCGCGGCGAGGGTTCGGTAATTGGCACGTACCCGCTCGGGGTAGATGACAAGGTACGGGAATTCGGGCATAGTTGAACTTTCGGTCGGCGGCCGGGAGAGACTATCAGCGGCGCCTACCCAACAACGAATCCGTCAAACATTCGTCATATTGATCATATCGATCAGGTATGACTCAGCCCGCCGCTACCGTGACCTCGTCGAACACCACCTCGCCCGCGGCATCGGATTCCTCGAGGGCCACGATCGCCGTCAGTGCCCAGCCGTGGTCGCCCGCCGGGTCGTCGATCACCTGGCGCACATGCCAGAAACCGGGTCGTTGCTCCACCCGGAACAGTTGTGGGCCGCGCGCGTCGGGGCCGGTGCCGATCGAGTCGTACTCCTCGAAGTAGGGGGCGAACTCCTCGGCCCAGTCGGGACCGCCGAGCTGATCCAGGTCGTACCAGCGTTGCCGCGAGACCAGCTCCACCCGGCGGAACATGGCGTTGCGCACCATGATCCGGAACGCCCGTTCGTTGGCCGTGATCGGGCGCACCTGTTCGGCGCCGAAGGCCACCTGGTCGGTGTCGATCTCGGCGCCCGGGTTGGTGAGCTGCTCCCATTCGTCGAGCAGGCTCGAGTCGACCTGGCGGATCAGTTCGCCGAGCCATTCGGTGAGGTCGTCGAGTTCCTCGGTGCGCGCCGCGTCGGGCACGGTGCGGCGCAGCGCGCGGTAGGCGTCGGCCAGGTAGCGCAGCACCACCCCTTCGGAGCGGGTGAGCTCGTAGAAGGAGATGAGTTCGGCGAAGGTCATGGCGCGCTCGATCATGTCGCGCACCACCGACTTCGGTGACGGCGCGAACTCCGACACCCACGGGTGCCCGGCGCGATAGGTCTCGAACGCGGGCTCGATCAGCTCCGCGAGCGGCTTGGGCCAGGTCACCTCCTCGAGCAGCTCCATGCGCTCCTCGTACTCGATGCCCTCGGCCTTCATCTCGGCAACGGCGGCACCGCGCGCCTTGTGCTGCTGGGCCATCAGCAGCTGGCGTGGATCCTCGAGCGTCGCCTCGATCAGGGAGACGACATCGAGTGTGTAGGTGGGACTTTCGCGGTCGAGCAGCTCGAACGCGGCCAACGCGAACGGCGACAGCGGCTGATCGAGCGCGAAATCCCGTTGCAGGTCGACGGTGAGCCGTGCCATCCGGCCCAAGGCATCGGGCTCGGAGAGTTGTTGCACCACACCGGCATCGCGCAGCGAACGGTAGAGGCGAATGGCGCGCAGGATGTGTTTGCGTTGGGCCGGGCGCGGTTCGTGATTGTCCTCGAGCAGGTGCCGCATGGCGTAGAAGCAGTTGCCCGGCCGGGCGATGACATTGAGCAGCATCGAGTTGGTGACCGCGAACCGCGACACCATCGGTTCGGGTTGCGCGGCGACCAACCGGTCGAAGGTCTCCTCGCTCCACGACACGAAACCCTCGGGCGGCTTGCGACGCTGCACCTTTCGCTGCTTCTTCGGATCGTCGCCCGCCTTGGCGATCAGACGCGCGTTCTCCACCTCGTGCTCGGGCGCCTGCACCACCACGGTGCCCATGGTGTCGAACCCGGCGCGACCGGCGCGTCCGGCGATCTGATGGAACTCGCGGGCCTTGAGCCTGCGGGTGCGCACACCGTCGTATTTGGTCAGACCGGTCAGCAGCACGGTGCGGATCGGCACATTGATCCCGACGCCAAGAGTGTCGGTGCCGCACACCACCTTCAGCAGGCCGTCCTGGGCGAGTTTCTCCACCAGCCTGCGGTACTTGGGCAGCATGCCCGCGTGGTGCACGCCGATGCCGTGGCGGATCAACCGCGACAGGGTCTTGCCGAAGCCGGAGGCGAACCGGAACTCGCCGATCGCGGCGGCGATGGCGTCCTTCTCGGCGCGGGAGGCGAAGTTCACGCTGGTCAGCGCCTGAGCGCGTTCCAGGGCGGCGGCCTGGGTGAAGTGCACCACGTACACGGGGGCCTGATGGGTGGTGACCAGTTCCTCGAGGGTTTCGGTGATGGGGGTGCGCACGTAGGAGAACGTCAGCGGGACCGGGCGTTCGGTGCCCGCGACCACGGCCGTCGGCCTACCGGTGCGCTGTTCGAGGTCGGTGGCGAAGAAGTCGACCTCGCCCAGGGTGGCCGACATCAACAGGAACTGGGCGCGCGGCAGTTCGATGATCGGCACCTGCCACGCCCAGCCCCGATCGGGATCGGCGTAGAAATGGAACTCGTCCATCACCACCTGGCCCACGTCGGCGGCGGCGCCCTCGCGCAACGCCAGATTCGCCAGGATCTCGGCGGTGGCACAGACGATGGGCGCGTCGGCGTTCACCGCGGCGTCACCGGTGACCATGCCGACGTTCTCGGCGCCGAACACCTCGCAGAGCGCGAAGAACTTCTCGCTCACCAGCGCCTTGATGGGTGCGGTGTAGTAGCTGCGTTGCCCGTTGGCCATGGCGAACAGGTGCGCCCCGACCGCCACGAGGGATTTACCGGAGCCGGTCGGGGTCGCGAGAATGACGTTGGAGCCTGACGCCAGCTCCATCAGCGCCTCGTCCTGCGCCGGATACAGGGTGGTGCCCTGCTCGGCGGCCCACAGCGCGAACGACTCGTAGAGCGCGTCGGCGTCGGTACCGGGAATTTCGAGCAGGTCGGTCAGATCCACTCCGACCACCCTAGTGGTCGGGTGCGGCGCGACCGTGCGTCAGTCCCGTCCGGTGTCGTCGTAGCCGCCCTGTTCGGCCAGGAAACGCTCGAACTCCGCGCCGAGCTCCTCGCCGCTCGGTAGCTCGCCGTCACCGGCCAGCAGGCTGGACTGCCTCTCCTGGGCGGTGACGAAGCTGTCGTACTGGCGTTCCAGCGCCGCGACGACCGTCTCCACTTCCTCGTTGCCCGCGATGTGCTCGGCGACCTGCTCGCGCACCCGCGCGGCGGCCTCACCGAGCGCGGCCAGCGGCAGCTCGAGACCGGTGTTGTCGGCGACGCTCTCGAGCAGGGTCTGGGCGGCCTCGGGGTAATCGGTCTGGGCCAGGTAGTGCGGCACGTGCACGGAGAAACCGAGCGATTCGTGGCCGTGCTGGGCCATGCGGAACTCGAGTAGGGACGACGCGCTGCCGGGCACCTGCAGCTCACCGGGCCAGCGCTGGTGCTCCCCGATCAGTGATCGGTCCGAAGAATGCGCGGTGACGCCGAGCGGGCGGGTGTGCGGGATCGCCATCGGAATCGCCGACAGACCGATCGTGCGCCGCACACCGAGCTGTTCGGCCAGCAACCGCACCGCCGTGGTGAACTTCTCCCAGCGCAGATCCGGTTCGAGACCGGCCAGCAGCAGGAACGGGGTGCCCGCCGTGTCGCGCAGCGCCCACAGGTTCAGTTCGGGCTCGGCGTAGTCGGCGAAGTGGTCGGTCTTGAACGTCATGAGGGGGCGACGCGACCGGTAGTCGAGCAGCTCGTCCACATCGAACGACGCGACGAGTTCCGATTCCAGGCTCTCGCGCAGGTGCGTCGTGGCCAGGCGCACCGCGTGACCGGCATCGGTGAAACCTTCCAGCCCGTGCACCAGCACGGGACCGGCGCCGTCGTCCGCGGACAACTGCGGTGCCGGGAACTCCAGTTCGTACATGTGCGACTGGTCATCCATCGCGTTTCTCCTTCCTGCGCGGTCCACCAACGCTCGCGGCGGGGGAGGCTTCTCCATTGTCCCCCATGCGAGCACGACCGACGCACACGGCCGGAGGACGGCTCGTTCTGCTTCCAACAGTCACACCTGTCTCGACATTCCCACCGGCGTGGCGCGCGAGACCCGCTCGCGCCGGTGCGGCACAGTGAAGGGTGTGAACGTGGCGCGTACCTCGCTCAGCAGGGCCGTCGCGGCGACGGCGGGTCGTCGCCGGGTCGCGGCTTGCGCCGTGGTGATGGCGGGTGCGCTGACCGGGTGCGGGGAGCCGGTGAGCGGCATCCCGATCGCGGAGAGCGCCACCTCGATGCATCACGTCGACGCCGCACCCGCTGACCTGCTGCCCGCACCGCACCAGTTCCCGGCCGCCTATCCGGCGGTGGTCCTTCCGCCGCAGGCCGCCGTCGCGGCGGCGGAGGACCTCGACGGTGTCGGGATGGGCGCGACGGTGAGCCCGGTCGAGTGCACGCCGCCGGAGGCCGAGCTCGGCGCCGAGCCGCCCGCGGTGGCGGTCGGCACCGACGAGGCGAGCCGGGCCAGTCTCACCGTCGAGCTGTCGCGGACCACCGAACTGCTGGCCCGGGTGCGTGACCGGTTGCGTGCCTGCGAACAGATCCGGGTGCGCCGGGCAGGCGCGGGAACGACCGTCACCACCGAGGTCTCCGCACACGTTCCGGCAGGTGCCGACGAGGCGATGACCTTGCGGCGCAGGGTGATCCCGGATGTCGGTGGCGTCGGGCTGACGCAGACCATGTACACCTCGGTCGGCCGCGTCGGTGATATCCGGATCACCGTCACCTCGATGACTTTCGGTGCGGCTGAACCCGACAAGGCCGCGGTCGACCAGTTGTTCAGCACGACCGTGAGCACCGTCCGAACGCACTGATCGACCGCTAGCACGCGGCACCGACATCTCCGGGGCGTCGGAACCGGTGTCGGCGATGGTTGTGCACAGATCCACCGGTGTCCACAGGGCAGCGAAAAGCCCAGGTCGCGCGGTCGGTGCCGAGACGGCGGGCGAGGACGCTGAGGCCATGACCTCATCGACCGACCCGATCCGGCGGACCACCCGCACCGGCCCCTTTCCCCGGGCGCTCACCTGTGCCGAAACCGGACCCGGCTACCGGGACCTGCCCACTCCCGCCGTCCGCGTGGACGAGCCAGGTGATCTCATCGCCGCGCTCCCGGCGATGCTCGGCTTCGTTCCCGAACGCTCGCTCGTCGTCGCGGTGCTGCATCCGCACGCCACGGCCGCCGCCGCGATCGACGCGGTGGTGCGGTTCGACCTCGACACCGTCACCGATCCCGACCACTACGAGCACTTCCTCGACTGCCTCGGGTCGATCTGCCTGCGCGAACAGGCCACCGGGGTGTTCGCCGTCCTCGTCGACGACCGACGCCGATCCGTCTCGGCCACCGCCGCGCGGGGCCACGCCCTGCTCGCGGCGATCGGTGCGCAGGGAATCGAGGTCCGTGGGGCGTGGACGGTGCGTGCGATCGCCGCGGGCGCGCGGTACCGCAGTCTGCTCGGAACCGGCGGCGGCCTGGTGGCCGACCCGGATTCCTCGATCGTCTCGCTGTCCCATGTGCTCGACGGCAGGCAGATCCGTCGCTCCCGAGGCGAACTCACCGCGCTCGTCGAACCCGATGAGCAGATGTGCGCGCGGGTGCGTCGCGAGCTCGGGGCGGCCGTCGCCCGCTACCGTGGCGGGCTCGCGACGGCCGGACGGGTGGGGCAGACAGCGGTGTATCAGCGCCGGGCACTGGAGTGGGTGCTGTGGCAGATCGCCGACGCGGCCTCGGGTCCACCCCGCGCCGATCGCGAATTCGCTCGGCTGGCAGCCACTTTGCGCGATCGGGCGGTCCGCGACGCGCTGTACGGGCTCGCGGTCACCGACCACGCCGAGGCCGCCGAAGGACTGTGGGCACAGTTGGCGAGGGCGACCCCGGCGGGGGATCGCGCCGAAGCCGCCGCACTGCTCGGCTTCAGCGCCTACCTGCGCGGGGACGGGCCGTTCGCCGGGATCGCGCTGGCCGCCGCCGTCGACGCCGACGGTGACCATCCGATGGCGGTCCTGTTGGAAACGTCGCTGCAGTCGGGTCTTCGACCCGAACGTCTGCGCACACTGGCCGACTGCGGGCGTCAGATCGCCGCCGACCTCGGGGTCGATCTGGGACCGGTGCGGCCGTGAACGGGCCGCACCGGTCGGCCACCTCAGCGGGCGCTGTGCGCCTTGTCGCCGAGCGACCGCAGGAATTCCCAGGCGTCGGTGACGATCTCGTCGATGTCGTTGTGCTCGGGCGTCCAGCCCAGCTCGGCGATCGCCTGCTCACTCGACGCGATCAGCACCGCCGGGTCACCCGCGCGCCGGGGCGCGTCGACGGCTTCGATGGGCAGGCCGGTGACGCGCTCGCACGCCGAGATCACCTCGCGCACCGAGAAACCGGTGCCCGAACCGAGATTGAGAACGCGGTGCGTTCCCGGCTGCGACGACGCCAGAGCGAGCAGATGCGCCTGCGCCAGATCACGGATGTGGATGTAGTCGCGCACACAGGTGCCGTCCGGCGTCGGCCAGTCGGTGCCGTACACCGAGATGGCCTTGCGGTGACCGAGCGCCACCTGCAACACCAGGGGGATCAAATGGGTTTCCACCACACGGTTCTCGCCGAGCCCGGCGTAGGCACCCGCCACGTTGAAGTAGCGCAGGCTCGTCGCGGCCAGCCCGTAGGCCACCGCGTAGGAGGTGATGGCGTGGTCGATCGCCAGCTTGCTCGCGCCGTAGGGGTTGGTCGGGCGGGTGGGAGACGCCTCGGTGATCGGCACCTGTTCGGGTTCGCCGTAGACCGCCGCGGTCGAGGAGAACACCAGGCGGCCGGTGCCCGTCTCACGCATCGCGTCGAGCAGGGTCAGGGTCTTGGCCACGTTGCCGTGCCAGTACTTGGCCGGTTGTTCCACCGACTCGCCGACCAGCGACTGCGCCGCGAAATGCAGGACACCGTCGAAGGATTCGGCACGCAGCAGCGCCGGGGCCGCCTCGGCGATGTCGCCTTCGACGAAACGCGCGCCCGCCGGGACGCCGTCGGCGTTACCGGTCGACAGGTCGTCGACGACGACCACCTCGTTGCCCTGCTCGAGCAACACCGCGGCGCACACGCCGCCCACATAGCCGGCCCCGCCGGTGACCAGAAGTTTCACGGATCAGACCAGCCTCACCTGGACGGCGTGCGCCATCTCTTCGGACAATTCGAAACCGTGGTGCCCCGGCACCGTGATCAGCACCGCACCCGGCTTGGTCTCCACGGTGACGCGCGCGTCGGGAACCACACCGGCCTCGCGCAATCGCCCGATGACCTCGGGGTCGGTCTGGATGTGCTCGGCCAGCCTGCGGACGACCACCGCGTGCAGCGCGCCGTTGGGCAGGTCGGAGAGGCGGATGAGCTTCTCCTCCACCGGCGGCGGGTCGGCCAGGCCGAGTTCGTCGAGCCCGGGAATGGGGTTGCCGTAGGGCGAGGTGGTCGGGTGGTTGAGCACCTCGATCAGGCGCCGCTCCACCTCCTCGCTCATCACGTGCTCCCAGCGACACGCCTCGGCGTGCACGTTCTGCCAGTCGAGGCCGATGATGTCGACCAGCAACCGCTCGGCGAGGCGGTGCTTGCGCATCACCGCGACCGCCATCGCGCGGCCCTTGTCGGTCAGCTCGAGATGGCGGTCACCCGCGACGAGCAGCAGGCCGTCGCGTTCCATCCGCGCGACCGTCTGGCTCACCGTCGGACCACTCTGCTCGAGTCGCTCGGCGATTCGTGCCCGCAAGGGCACCACGCCCTCTTCCTCGAGGTCGTAGATGGTACGGAGGTACATCTCCGTGGTGTCGACCAGATCTTTCACCTGATAACCCCTTCGTCGGCACGATTCTACCCACGGGCGAACCCCGGTCCGTGCGCTGGACCGGCGGCCCTATTTCTACTGCATGTCAACGTCACACGGGGCCCGCTGCTTCCGGCTAGCGTGGCGAGCATGGTCACTGTGCCACCGAACCGAGCGCCGGGAACTCTCGTGTGGACCGAGCGATTCCTCGGCTACACCTGGAGCCCCGAGCATCCGATGAAACCGGCGCGCCTGCGGTTCACCATGTCGCTGGCCGACAGCCTCGGTCTGCTCGACGGGATCGAACCGCTCGCCCCCGCCGAGGCTACCCAGGGCGAGTTGATGCGCGTGCACAGCAGCGCCTATATCGAGGCGGTTCGCCGCGCCGGTGTGGGCCCGGCCACGCCCGAGGACAGCCTCTACGGCCTGGGAACCGCCGACAATCCGGTCTTCCCGCACATGCACGAGGCGGCGTCGGTGATCGTCGGCGGCACGCTGGCCGCGGCCCGCGAGATCGCGGCGGGCCGGACACGGCGTGCGGTGAGCATCGGCGGGGGGATGCACCACGCCATGCCGGACGCGGCGGCCGGGTTCTGCGTCTACAACGACGCCGCGATCGCCATCTCCTGGTTGTTGGACAACGGATTCGACCGGATCGCGTACGTGGATGTCGATGTCCACCACGGCGACGGTGTGCAGCGCGCCTTCTACGCCGATCCACGGGTTCTCACCGTGTCGCTGCACCAGCACCCGGCGACGCTGTGGCCGAACACGGGCTGGCCGGAGGAGACCGGGCTCGGCAGCGCCGAGGGCACCTCGATCAACCTGCCGCTGCTGCCGGGCACGCGGGATGCGCAGTGGCTGCGCGGTTTTCACGCGGTGGTGCCCGGTGCGATCGCCGCGTTCCGGCCACAGATCATCGTCAGCCAATGCGGGGTGGACACCCATCGTGAGGACCCACTCGCGGACCTGGAGCTGACCGTCGACGGTCAGCGCGCGGCCTTCCTCGCCATGCGCGAGCTGGCCGACCGCCACGCCGAGGGCCGCTGGCTGGCGCTCGGTGGCGGCGGTTACGGGGTGGTGCGGGTGGTGCCGCGCGCGTGGACGCATCTGCTCGCGGCCGCGCTGGATCGGCCGCTGGCACCGGAGACCCCGATTCCCGAGAGCTGGCTCGACCAGGTCCGCGCGGCGGCGCCACGGGTCACCCCGCCGACGACGATGAGCGACGGCGGCGACCCGACCTACCGTCCGTGGGACGGACCGGGCGGCGCCCCCGAGATCGGTGATCCCGACGAGGTCCGGGCCCAGCGTGCGGTCGACACCGCGATCTCGGCCACCCGACGGGCAGGTTTCGCGCTGCTCGGCCTCGACCCGGAGGACCCACGTGACTGAACCACTGCTACCCGACACTCCCGACACCCCGGCGAATCCGCCCGAGCCGCCACCGCAGTTGTTCGGCGATGTGCTCGCGGCCGACGGTGGGGTGGTGCGGATCCGCCCGATCGTGCCCGCCGATGCCGACGCGCTGGCGGACTTCCATGCCCGGCTCTCGGACCGCACCCGCTACCTGCGCTACTTCGGTCCGTATCCCCGGATCTCGCCGAAGGACATGTACCGCACCACCCATGTCGACTATCACGACCGGGTCGGGCTGGTGGCCGTGCTCGGCCCCGCGATCATCGCGGTGGCCCGCTACGAACTGCTCGACCGGCCGGGTCCGCGCGCGGCCGAGGTGGCGTTCGTGGTCGCCGACGAACACCAGGGGCGCGGCCTCGGCTCGATCCTGCTCGAGCATCTGGCGGGCGCCGCGGCCGAGAACGCGGTGGAGACGTTCACCGCCGAGGTCCTGGCCGAGAACGAGGCCATGATCACGGTCTTCCGCGATGCCGGGTACCAGTTGCAGCGCAGCCGCGACGGCTCCGAGGTGCACCTGGAGTTCGCGATCGACCCCACCGAAGCCCTGCGCACCGTGCGTGACGCCCGAGAGGCGGCGTCGGAGGCGCGCAGTGTCGGCAATCTGCTCGCGCCCGGTTCGGTGGCGGTGATCGGCGCCTCGCCGGAAACGACCCGAGTCGGCGGTGCCGTGCTGGCCAACCTGCTTGCCGGGGGATTCGCCGGGCCGGTGTTCCCCGTGAACCCGCACCGCCGGTCGGTGCGCGGGGTACGTGCCTACGCCACCGTCCGCGAGATTCCCGACGAGGTCGATCTCGCCGTGGTTGCGGTGCCGCCCGCCGCGATCGGGTCGGTGCTCGACGACTGTATGGCCAAGGGCGTCAAGGGACTGGTCGTGCTCACCGCCGGATTCGGGGAAACCGGGCCCGCCGGGTTGGCCGCCGAACAGGACCTGGTCGCCGCCGCCCGTGGACACGGGATGCGGGTCGTAGGGCCGAGCGCGCTCGGTATCGCCAACACCGACCCGGCGGTCGGACTCAACGCCACGCTCGCGCCGGTGCTGCCGCAGCGCGGGCGGATCGGCTTCTTCTGCCAATCGGGCCCGCTCGGCGCCGCGATTCTGGCCGAGGCCGCCACCCGCAACCTCGGGGTGTCGACGTTCGTCTCGGCGGGCAACCGCGCCGACGTGTCGGGCAACGACCTGCTGCAGTACTGGGACACCGCCGCCGACACCGAGGTGATCCTGCTCTACCTGGAGAGCTTCGGTAACCCACGGAAGTTCTCCCGCCTCGCCCGGCGGGTGGCCCGCGGCAAACCGATCGTGGCCGTGAGCAGCGGCAGATTGGCCGCCGGTGCCGACATGGATCGCACGGTGGTGCGCGACCTGTTCGCCCAGGCCGGGATCATCCAGGTGGACTCCATCTCCGAACTGTTCGACTGCGCCGCGCTGCTGGCCTGTCAGCCGCTGCCGCGCGGCCCACGCGTGGCGGTCGTCGGCAACAGCGCCGCCCTGAACTGGCTTGCCATCGACGCGGCCACCAGCGAGGGGCTGCGTATCCACCGCCCCGCCACCGCTGTCGATCGCGGCCCCGGCGCCCGACCCACCGAACGCGGACCGAGCGTTGCGCCGCGTCCGAGTGCTCGGCCAACCGAACGCGACACGGGTGGTACACCGATCGGCGTACCACCCGCCGGTGCCCGGCCGACCGAACGTGGCACGGGTGTGGTGCCTGCCGACGCGCCTCGTCGCGGTGCCGGTTCCAGCCGACACGAAGCGGGAGGAAGGGCGGCGGGTGCGACGCGCCCCGGCGGGGGGTCGGCTGATCGCGGACACGGTGGGGTGCCTACCGAGGGGCCGCGTCCGGGCGCTGGATTCGACGCACACGATGGGGCTGGTGGGCCGGTGGATCTGGGGCCGGAGGCGACTCCGGCCGACTACCGGGAGGCAGTGCTCGCGGCATTGCGCAGCGAGGATGTCGATGCGGTGATCGTGGTGGTCGCGCCGCCGGTGCCGGTGTCGATGGGTGGGTTCGCGGACGCGTTGCGGGCGGCCGCGGCCGCGGCACCGGACCGGAACAAGCCCGTGCTGACAACCTTCGTCGCCGAGTCCGGCATCCCCGATCTGCTCGCCGTACGCTCGACCGGCGGAGCGCCCGGTCGCGGGTCCATTCCGTCGTATCCGGACCCGGAACGCGCGGCGAGGGCGCTGGCCAGAGTCGATCGATACGCGCGGTGGCGGGATCGGCCGGTCTCACCGGTGGTGCGCCCGCCCGGTATCGACACCGCCGCGGCGACCGCGCTGGTCGAGCAGTGGTCGGCAGACTCACCCGGACGGTGGCTCACCGACGACGAGGCGGTGCGATTGCTCGAGTGCTACGGCATCGACATCGTCGACTTCCGGGCGGTGCGTGACGCGGACCAGGCGGTGGCCGCGGCCGAGGAGCTGGGTTATCCGGTGGCGGCGAAGGCGACCGGTGAACTGTGGCGACGCAGACCCGATCTGATCGGGATCCGGTTGGATCTGTGGGGGCCCGAGGCAGTCCGCCAGGCGTACACCGATCTGGTCGCGATCTGCGGTGACCCGCTGCTGCACGTGCAGAAGATGGCGACCAAGGGTGTCGGGTGCGTGCTGAGCGTCACCGACGACCCGTCGTTCGGTTCGGTCATCGAGTTCGGCCTGTCCGGCATGATCATGGACCTGCTCGGCGACCGTGCCTACCGCGCGTTGCCGTTGACCGCCGACGAAGCCGCCGCCCTGATCGACGCACCCCGCGCCGCACCACTTCTCTCGCCCGGTCCCGCGGGTCCCGGCGTCGACAAAGCGGCCATCATCGAGCTGGCCCAACGCATTTCGGCCCTCTTCGACGACATCCCTCAGATGCGCGAACTCTCCTGTGATCCCGTCCTGGCCGCACCCGGCTCCGCCGAGATCATCTACGCCCGCGCCCGCATCGGTCCCCAACCCACCCGCTTCGACACCGGCCCCCGCCGCCTCGCATGAGCTTTACGATGCCGACCACCGTGACCCGTCCGACATGCGTTGGGGCGGGTTATGGCCACCGTTTCGACTCCGGCTTCGCCAGCCGGGCGAGCGGCCACAACGGGACCGGCACGTGCTCGGCAATGATTCCGCTCGCTCCGTCACCCCGAGTGGGACGAGTCGCAGATGACATGGTGAACGGACAACGCCGACCGGTTCGCGACCCCGGAGGGGGATGGGAGTCACGGACACCGGTCGGCGTTTCGGAGGACGACCCCTGAGGGCCGTCGGGCTGGGGGCAGCGTCGGCGGTCACCGTCCGCGCGGAAGGCAGCGGCGGGTCTCAGCTCGGCGCCGACAGCGCGCGGTCAGCTCGCGTAGGCGCGCAGGCGGTCGGCGCGCTCACCCTTGCGCAACTTCGACATGACCTCGCGCTCGATCTGACGCACCCGCTCGCGGGACAGGCCGAACAGCTTGCCGATCTGGTCGAGCGTGCGCGGCTGACCGTCGTCGAGGCCGAAGCGCAGGCGGATGACCTGCTGTTCGCGTTCGTCGAGGGTGGCCAGCACGCTGCGGACGTCGTGGTGCAGCAGACCCGCGATCACGGCGCTCTCGGCAGAGGTGGCTTCGGAGTCCTCGATGAAGTCACCGAGCGGGGCCTCCTCGTCGTTGCCGACGGGCATGTCGAGGCTCACCGGGTCGCGGCTGTGGTCGAGCAGGTCGGCGATCTTCTCCACCGGGATGCCCGACTCGTTGGCCAGTTCCGCGTCGGTGGCCTCGCGACCGAGCTGCTGGTGCAGTTCGCGCTTGATCCGGGCGAGCTTGTTCACCTGTTCGACCAGGTGCACGGGCAGCCGGATGGTACGGCTCTGATCGGCCATACCCCGGGTGATCGCCTGGCGGATCCACCAGGTGGCGTAGGTGGAGAACTTGAAGCCCTTGGCGTAGTCGAACTTCTCCATCGCCCGGATGAGGCCGAGGTTGCCCTCCTGGATCAGGTCGAGCAACGGCATGCCGCGGCCGGTGTAGCGCTTGGCCAGCGAAACCACCAGACGCAGGTTGGCTTCGAGCAGGTGCGAGCGGGCGGCTTGCCCCTCGCGGACCAGAACGGCCAGATCGCGTTTGCGGGCGGCCGATAACCGCTTGCCGGTCTCGAGCAGGTGCTGGGCATACAGGCCCGCCTCGATACGCTTGGCCAGCTCGACCTCGTCGGCCGCCGTGAGCAGCGCCGTGCGGCCGATCCCGTTCAGGTACACGCGTACCAGGTCGGCGGCGGGGCTCTGGGCGTCGATATCGGACTCGCTGGGGCGCACTCGAGTAGTGGCGGGGCTTGTCATGACTTGCCTCCTGTCGGTGGTGTCTCACTCCGATCAACGGACCCGACTTACAGAAAGTTCCCGATCCCGCGCGCAATAAACCGCTCTGAGCTGCGGATTCATCCGTGCACGGCTGAGAAGTTCCTGAGAAGGACGCCGTCGTGGAACGCGTGCCCCGTCCGGCGCGGTCTACACCGGCCGAATCAATCCGTGACGGACGAGACCGGCGACCACGCCCAGCGCTCGGGCCGCGAACTCGGGGGTCACCTGCTCGGCTCCGTCGGCGAGCGCGAGCAGTTCGATCAGCTCGTACAACGGCAGGCCGTCGGCTCGCATTCCCGCGACCAGGGCCACCGTCGACTCGTCGACCTCGTGCTGCCAGCGCGGACCGTCGCCGCGGTGCAGTCGTGCCACCTGCTCGGCCCAGCCGTCCTCGCCCGGCAGGTACACCCGTTCCAGTGCGGTCGCCTGGCTCGGCGCGAAACGGGAACGCCAGGCCAGGTTCTCGTCGGCGGCGACCGCGCGCAACCAGGCCGACCGGGCGAAGTAGTCGCCCACCTCGGTCCCGAGCGGGTCGTCGAAACCGTGTGTGAGGTCCTCGGCCAGCAGCTCGGTCGGGCCGTCGATCCTGCGCAGATAGACGAACCCGAAGCCGATGCCGACCACGTCGGCGGCGTCGAAGGCGTCGAGCCAGCGGGTGGCGCGTTCCTGTGCCGCCGGGTCGCGCGGGTCCAGGCCCGCGTCGCGCAACCAGGTGCCCACGTAGAGGCCGGGATCGGCGACGTCGCGTTGCACCACCCAGGCGTCGACACCGTGCGCGGGCAGCCACGACGACACCCGCTGCCGCCAGTCCTGCCCGTCCACGTGCACCCAGGCGGCGAGCATGGCCGCGGTACCGCCGGGTGCGAGCAGTTCGGCGGCCTGCCCGATCACCAGTTCGCTCGCCCCGTCGAGCGCGAGCCCGGAGTCCCGGTAGGTGTGTTCGATGCGGGCGGGCCCGACGACGAACGGCGGATTGGCGACGATCTGATCGAAGCGTCTGCCCGCCACCGGCTCGAACCACGACCCTTCGAGCAGTTCGATCTCGAGTTCGTTGAGCGCCGCGGTGGCTTCGGCCAACCAGAGTGCGCGCGGATTCACATCGGTGGCGGTGATGGTGTCCGCGTACGCGGCCGCGTGTACCGCTTGGACGCCGCACCCGGTGCCCAGATCGAGGACGGTGCCGACCGGGTCGGTGGGGGTGGCCCGCAGCAGCGAGAGCGAGGCGTGGCCGACGCCGAGAACGTGCTCCTCGGTGAGGGTTCGCCGCCGCATCGAGTCGTCGAGGTCGGACAGGATCCAGCGGTTGCCGTGGCCCGCGTCGAGCGGTCGCAGATCGAGGGCGGCGCTCACGCCTTCACCGTTCCTGACGAGCAGCCCGGCCGCGACGGCGTCAACGATGCGCACCGGGGCCAGCGCGGCGGCCACATGGGGTTCGGGCAGCGGGTCGCCGAGCAGCAGCAACCGGATCAGGGTGCCGAGTTCTCCGGCGTCGCGTGCGGCGCGGCGCACCGGCACCGGCTCCGAACGCCCCAGTGCCGCGTGCACATCCGGTCCGAGGGCGTCGACCAGCCCGTCGGCGGTGTAGTCGACCCTGGTCAGCGCCGTGCGCAGAGCCGGGCACAGTGCGGTGAGCAGGGAACCGGTGGTGGTGGGGTTCGTAGGCACCCGACCACTCTGCCAGCCCGGGCGAATCACGGAACCACCCACCCGGAGGGGATGATTCGGGCAGGTCAGGACGGTTTGCGCGAGGTGACGCAGTACGGGATGCCGCTGGGGTCGGTCAGAACGACCCAGAACTCCTCGTCGACGAGTCGGGTGGCGCCCAGTGATTCGTGCCAGCTCGCGACGGCGGACATATCGGTTGCCGCGAAATCGATGTGGGCGCCGGGGTGACGAGGCTCGTCGAGACGTTGCAGCAGGAACCGCAGTGGCTGCCCGGGATCGCGTAGCCGCGTGAACTCCGGCCGCCGCGTCGACTCCGGGGACCACCCGGTGAGCGCCTGCCAGAACGTGGTGTCGGAATCGAGGTCGGTCGGTGCGAGGTCGAGACAGATCTGGTCCAGTGCCGCGACGTTTCCGTCGGGCGCGGTGACGTGTGTCCTCGCCGAGGGCGGGGGCGAGGGGTGCGCGGGCGTGAAGCAGAAGGTCTGCCCCGCAGGCGATTCCAACACGGTGTAGTCGGGATCGACCAGCACGACCTGGGCGCCGAGCGCCGTCGCCTCGGCCACCGCGGCCGGAATGTCGTCCACATCCAGGTCGAGATGGATCCCCCCGTCCCCACCCACCCGCTGCATCTTCACCCAGGCGGGCCCGCTCGACGGCAACAAGGTGACGAATTCCCCGTGCGCCCCGCGCGGCGGCGACACGGTCGACCCGGTCACGGTTGCCCAGAACCGCACACAATCGTCGAAACCGACCGCGGGCCGGTCGATGAACGCCCAGGTCCAACGAATCACGCTGTCTCCCTGTCTGATCGGTAGCCCCGCTCAACACGGTTGTCACGTACTCGCGGGCCTGGCTCCCTTCGCACGGTATGCCGTGCGCGCCACGCTGTCGACCGAGTCGCCGGACCAATTGGCAGGATATCGGCGGAACATGTCACTGCGGCCACTCGTTGAAATCGGGAAGTTGCGTCACACTCATCCGGTGACCGACCTGCGCCCACTCACCGGGGAGAGCCCGACCGAGCCCGAACCGGTGGTAGTCGACCGGGTCGTCGACGAATCGCCCCGACGCCGTCCGCATCCCGCCTGGATCGTCGCGGGCGTCGGCTTCGTGGCGTTGCTCGGTGCGGCGGCGTTCCGGTCGGTGCCCAGTGTGTTGATCCAGCCGCTGCACGACGAGTTCGGTTGGTCGCACGCGACGATCTCGGCGGCCGTCTCGTTGAACATGCTGCTGTACGGCCTGATCTCGCCGTTCGCCGCGGCGCTGATGGACCGCTTCGGCATCCGCCGGGTGGTGTGCGCGGCGCTGGTGCTGATCGCGGCGGGTGCCGGGCTCACGGTGTTCATGACCCAGGCATGGCAACTCGTCGCGACCTGGGGTCTGCTGGTCGGTATCGGCGTCGGGTCGATGTCCATGCCGTTCGTGGCCACGATCACGGGCCGCTGGTTCGTGCGCAGCCGGGGCCTGGTGACGGGCATTCTCACGGCGGCGGGCGCGACCGGACAGCTGGTTTTCCTGCCGCTGGTGTCGGTGCTCGCCCGCGATCACGGCTGGCGCGTGCCGTCGCTGATCGTGGCGGCCGTGGCGCTGTCGGTGGCGCCGCTGGTGTGGTTGTTCGTCCGCGACTACCCCAGCGACGCGGGTGTGCGCGCCTACGGCGCCGGACCGGAGTCGGACGTGGGTGTCCGGCGCCCGGTCGCCGGGGGAGCGGGCCGGGCGCTGCGGGTGCTCGCCACCGCCGCCCGCAGGCCCGGATTCTGGTTGCTCGCAGGTGGTTTCGCCGTGTGCGGCGCCTCGACGAACGGTTTGGTCGGCACCCATTTCGTCACCGCCGCCCACGACCACGGGATGCCGCCGACCACGGCGGCCGGACTGCTGGCGCTGGTCGGCGTCTTCGATGTGGCGGGCACCATCGCCTCGGGCTGGCTGTCGGATCGGGTCGACCCGAGGTATCTGCTGCTCGGCTACTACTCGCTGCGCGGCCTGTCGCTGCTGATCCTGCCGTCCCTGCTCGGTCCGCACACCCAGCCGAGCATGTGGGTGTTCATCGTGTTCTACGGCCTGGACTGGATCGCGACGGTGCCGCCGACGGTGCTGCTGTGCCGGGAACTGTTCGGCGCCGACGGTCCGATCGCCTTCGGCTGGGTCTTCGCCGCCCACCAGGTCGGTGCGGCGATCGCGGCGACCGGTGCGGGCTTCGTCCGCGACCTGAACGGCTCCTACGACCTGGCCTGGTACGTGGCGGGCGGCCTGTGCGGCGCGGCGGCGCTGATGTCGATCCTGATCAGACGGCCCGCCCGCTCACTCGAGGGCCTTGCGTGAGCGTGCCTCGAGGGCGATCTCCTCGCGGCGCCCGTCCCAGCGACTCGGCTCGTCCTTGGTGCGCGGCGGCCGGTCGTTGGCGATCAGTACCGCGACCCACGGCAACGGCACCGACGCCGCGATGATGAGGATCGAGATGAGCGGGTTCTCGAACACGCTGTAGGCGACGGCCGCCAGGATCAGGCACGGGATCCGGAAACCCATGATGAGCATGTAGCGGCGCACCCGGGCGCGATGCTGCTCGTCGAGCGAGGTCGCGGCCTCGGTGATGAGGACCGGGTGCTCCCTCGAATCACGGAAGAACCCCCGGGCGGCACCTGTGCCCGGCAGGTGCACTTCGGGTTCCGGGGTCGGATCACCGGCGCCGGGGGACTCGCCGTTGGACTGCATGCCTCCGAGTCTTCCACTTGCCGTCGCCGGACGCACACGCGGCTGGTCAGCGAGGCGGTGCCCCGATGCGGCATCATGGAAGGCATGAGTACGGACACTCTGGTACGCCCGGAAACCACGACCGACGAGACGACCGGTGACGACGTCCCCAAGTTCTTCCACTACGTGAAGAAGGACCGGATCGCCGAGAGTGCCGTGATGGGCACCATGGTCGTCGCGCTGTGCGGTGAGGTGTTCCCGGTGACCCGTTCGCCCAAGCCGGGTTCGCCGGTCTGCCCCGACTGCAAGAAGGTCTACGACCGCTTGCGCAAGGGCGGCGACTGAGCCGATTCCGCTGACGTCGGCGCCTCGGTGGGGGCGTCGGCGTCTTCGTCGTCGCCGAGCACCTGACTGGTGATCCACTCCTTCACCTGCTCGATGCGGGTGGCGCGCGCGGGCCAGAACTCCTGCACGGCCGCGTTGAACTCCGCGCCGAGGATCACCGCGAAGCCGAGGAAATAGGTGAACAACAGGAACGCGATGGGGGTGGCGAGCGCGCCGTAACTCACCCCGGTGCCGGTGATCCAGGACAGATAGCGGCGCAGCAGGTCGCTGGCGGCCATGAAGAACACCCCCGCGACCAACGCCCCGGCGAACAACCGGTGCCACGGCAGCGACTTGTGCAGCGCGAGTTTGTACAGCGTGGTGAGTCCGACGATGAGCAGCAGACCGACGATCGGGTAGTAGAACGTGTCGATCACGCGCAGCCCCGGTTCGCGCCAGGTGTCGGGCAGTACCCGGCCGATCCGGGTCGGCCCGAGCGCGATCATCGGCAGCAACAACACCGCGGCGACCAGGAACTGCACATACAGCAGCAACGCGAAGATGCGCTGCCACACCGGATGCCGGGCGTCCTGCTGACCGTGCGCCTCGACGATCGCGTCGACGAAGGTCGCCATGGCCGAGGACCCGGCCCACAGCGACAGCACGAAACCGAACGACACCACCGCGCCCCGGCCGCGCCCGAGCACATCGTCGACGGTGGGTTCGATGAGGTCCGACACCACCGACGGGCTGAAGAAGTCCCGGCTGAAGGCGATGATCTTGGCTTCCACGATCTGCACGGTGTCGGGCCCGAACAACCCGCCCACGTAGCCGAGGCTGCCGAGCAGACCGAGCAGCAGCGGCGCCAGCGACAGCGTCTGCCAGAACGCCGCGGCCGCCGACTTGGCGAAAATCGAGTTGTCCCAGCACTTGTGCGCGACCCGAACGACCAGCCGCCACGCCGTCCGCGACCAGGACAGCCACCGCGCGTGTTCGCGCGGATGTTGCCCGCTGGGCACGGGTACGGCTACAGCGCCGCCCCGTCCCGGGGTGGGCGGCGGGTACGCGGCATCGGTCGCGTCGGCCTCGTTGTCGCTCATGTCGCTGTCCAGCATCCCGCACCGATGTCGACCGTGGGGGACGGGACGAGCATCGTGTCGGTGGGTAACAGGTAAATGGCCGGTGACCTCGGCCGGGATGTGACGCCCGTCGCGCACGCCGCGTCGGTGTTGGCGACACGCCCTCCCGGGCGGCTAGGGTCGTCTGCGTGACTGGGTCGGGTGGCGTCGCTGCGGCGAGAGAAGCGGGTACACCGGTCGATTCGGCGGCGGGTGGTGCCTCGGGTGGTTCCCTGCGTGCGTGGCAGCGCCGTGCCCTGACGAAATACCTGGCCACCAGGCCGCGCGACTTCCTCGCGGTGGCCACGCCCGGCGCCGGTAAGACCACCTTCGCGCTGCGGGTTGCCGCCGAGTTGCTGGCTGATCGGACGGTGGACCAGATCACCGTCGTCGCGCCGACCGAGCACCTCAAGCACCAGTGGGCCGCCTCGGCGGCGCGCTCGGGGATCCAGCTCGACTCGCGCTTCTCCAACTCCACCGGCGGCACCTCCGGCGATTACCACGGTGTGGTCGTCACCTACGCGCAGGTCGCCGCGCATCCCACCCGGCACCGTGTGCGCACCGAGAACCGCCGCACCCTGGTGATTCTCGACGAGATCCACCACGCGGGCGACGCCAAATCGTGGGGTGAGGCCACCGAGGAGGCCTTCGGCGACGCCACCCGTCGTCTCGCCCTGACCGGAACGCCGTTCCGCAGCGACGATTCCAAGATCCCCTTCGTCACCTACGAACCCGACGAGTCCGGTTTCCCGAGGTCGCGTGCCGATCACTCCTACGGTTACGCCGACGCTCTCGCCGACGGCGTCGTGCGCCCCGTGGTGTTCCTCGCCTATTCCGGTGACGCGCACTGGCGCGACAGCGCGGGCGAGGAGCACACTGCCCGCCTCGGTGAACCGCTCAGTGCCGAACAGACCGCGCGTGCCTGGCGCACCGCGCTCGACCCCGCCGGTGACTGGATCTCGGCGGTGCTGCGCGCGGCCGACACCCGGCTGCGGCAGCTGCGTTCCTCGGGCATTCCCGACGCGGGCGGCCTGGTCATCGCCACCGATCAGGAACGGGCCCGCGACTACGCCGAACTGCTGGAACACATCTCCGGTGAGCGCCCGGCGCTGGTGCTCTCCGACGACCCGCAGTCCTCGCAGCGCATCGGCGAGTTCGCGAGCAGCACCCAGCCGTGGATGGTCGCGGTGCGCATGGTGTCCGAAGGCGTCGACGTGCCGCGCCTTGCGGTGGGCGTGTACGCCACCAGCGCCTCGACGCCGCTGTACTTCGCCCAGGCCATCGGACGTTTCGTGCGTGCCCGCAGGCCGGGGGAGACCGCGAGCGTGTTTCTGCCGTCGGTGCCGGTCCTGCTCGATCTGGCCGCGCAGCTGGAGTTGCAGCGCGACCACGTGATCGGCAAACCGCACCGCGAGAAGAACGCCCTCGACGACGAACTGCTCACCGAGGCGAACAAGACCAAGGACGAGCCGGGCGAGGAGGAGAAGTCCTTCGTCGCCCTGGCCGCCGACGCCGAACTCGACCAGGTGATCTACGACGGATCCTCGTTCGGGACCGCCACCTTCGCGGGTAGCGACGAGGAAGCCGACTACCTCGGCATCCCCGGCCTGCTCGACGCCGATCAGATGCGCGCACTGCTGCGTGACCGTCAGTCACGTCAGATCTCCGAACGCAGCGCCGCCGTCGCCGCACCGCAACCGGCCGCCGTGGCGGAGCGGGTGGCGACCTCGGACAAGCTGGGTGAGTTGCGTCGCGAACTCAACAGCCTCGTCGCCATGCACCACCACCGCACCGGCAAGCCGCACGGCGTGATCCACGGCGAGCTCCGTCGCGAATGCGGTGGCCCGCCGACGGCTTTGGCCACCGCCGACCAGCTGACGGAACGCATCGCGGCGCTGCGCCGACGGTAGCGGTCCCGCGCGTGGGCGGTGCTCGGCTCGGCGGATCTACGCCGCGCGGGCGGCGTCGAGAATGTCGAGGGCGGAGTCGGCGGCGGCGGTGAGTTCAGCGCGGCTCACGCCGTCTCGGGCCTGGACGGACAGCCCGTAAAGAACTGTGCTGAAGAACGCGGCGAGGGCCGTGGTGTCGGTGCCTGGTTTCAGATCGCCCTCGATCACGCCCCGCGCGAGGCGGGCACCGATGTCGGCCGCCGTGCGTCGACGTGCCTCGGTGAGGAACTCGCGCACCGAGGCATTGCGGGTGGTGTAGGTGGCGCCCGCGAGGACCACCATGCAGCCCTGCGGCAGGCCAGGATCGGTGTACATGGCGATGTTGTCGTGCAGCATCGCCGCGATCGCGGCGTAGGCGGTGGGTTCCTCGCGCAGCGCCCGTGCGGTGCGTGACCCCTCGGCGCGGCCGTAGAGTTCCACGGCTTCCCGGAACAGCGTCTCCTTGTCGCCGAACGCCGCGTAGAGGCTGGGTGAGTTGATGCCCATGGCGGTGGTCAGGTCGTTCATCGATGCGCCCTCGTAGCCGCGTTCCCAGAACACCTCCATGGCTCGACGCAAGGCGAGGTCCCGGTCGAAGGCGCGGGGACGACCACGTTCTGCCATGGGAAACCTTTCTGTGCCGATCGGTAAATATACCGCGACGATGCGGGTCGCGCATTTCTGTGTCGATTGACAAGAAAAACCTTGACGAGGGGTGGCCAGATGCGCTTCGCTCGTTATGTATCGATCACTACAGAATTGGAGCAGCTTCCATGCCGCACAGCACCACCGTCGCCCTGGTGACCGGCGCCAGCCGGGGAATCGGCGCCGCCATCGCCCGCAAACTCGCGTCGACCGGCGCCGATGTGGCGTTCACCTATCAGCGCGACGAGGTCGCCGCGAAGACCGTCGCCGCCGAGATCGAGGCCATGGGCAGGCGCGCTCTGCCGATCCGGGCCGACAGCGCCGACGCCGACGCCGTCGTCGCGGCGGTCGACCGGACCGCGCGCGAACTCGGCGGCCTGCACGTGCTGGTGAACAACGCGGGCATCTTCCCGGCCAAGCCGTACGCGGAGTTCACCCTCGCCGAGATCGATCACGCGCTCGCCGTCCACGCCAGGGCGCCCTTCGTCGCGGGCCAGGCCGCGCTCGCCCATCTCGGCGACGGTGGGCGCATCATCTCCATCGGCTCGAACCTCACCGACCGCGCGCTGTTCGACGGCCTCGCCCTCTACAACCTGAGCAAGTCGGCGCTCAACGGCTACACCAAGGCGCTGGCCAGGGAACTCGGTCCGCGCGGTATCACCGTCAACCTCGTCCAACCCGGCCCCACCGACACCGACATGAACCCGGCCGCCGGTGATCACGCCCACACTCAGCGAGAGTTCAACGCGCTCGGCCGTTTCGGCGCCCCGGACGACATCGCCGACCTGGTCGCCTTCCTGGCTGGACCGTCCGCTCGCACCATCACCGGGGCGATCATCACCGCCGACGGCGGAACCAACGCCTGACTCGGGCACACCGCACCCCCGCCGACGAGCTCGGAAACACCTGAGGACGTGTCAGCTCGTGAGGCTGAAGAAGCGAGCGGGATCGAGGGTGTTCACAGGGGTCCAGGGCGACTCGGCGACGGGCGTCTCCGAGCCGTGAGCGGCATCGAAACAGCCCTGCAATTCCAACGCGAGGCGCGGGTTCTCGTCCACCTGGCGGGCGATCGTGTAGAGCACCGCGAGCACGTGGAGACAGCGCGCGGTGCGCGCGGAGCAGGAGCAATCGGTGCTGACCACGGTGGGGGCGGGGGAGTGGCCCGCGTCGAGCAGGGCGCGGTGCATGTCGTCGGTGACGACGGTGGCATCGGGAATCACCCGCTCGATCGCGGTCACCGCCGCCCGCGACAGCGGCGCCACCTCCACGTGGGCGACGGAGGCCTGTCCGCCGCGATGCAGATGCGCGCGCACCGTGCGACCCTCGATCTCGGTGCGCACCCCGTTGTTGCGGGCGATGCTGCGGGCGCGCGGCAACAACGGTTCGGGACGGGTCTGGCGCAGCGGTTCGGCCAGCCGCACCCAGTCCTTGCCCCACGGGGTGTAGCCGAATTCGTTGTCCGCCATCAGTTCTCTCGCTTCCGTCGCAGGATGTCGACGAGCGCGTCGTCGTCGAGGCGGGCCAGTTCGGCGATGCCCGCGGCATCGGACAGGTCGGTGAGGGCCGACTTGCGGGTGTGCATGGCGGCGATGTGTTCCTCCACCGTCGTCGCACTGGTGAGCGTGGTGACGGTGACCGTGCGCGTCTGCCCGATGCGGTGGGCCCGGTCCGAGGCCTGCGCCTCCACCGCGGGGTTCCACCACCGATCGAAATGGATCACGTCGGCGGCCCGGGTGAGGGTGAGACCGGTACCCGCGGCGCGCAGGCTCAGGACGAGAACCGGTGGGCCCTGCGGTGTTTGGAAGGTGCGAACGATGTCGGCGCGTTGATCGACGTCGAGTCCGCCGTGGAAGAACGGCGCCTCGACGCCGAACTGTTCGGCGAGATGACGCACCAGTAGTTCGCCGGTCTCCCGGTACTGGGTGAAGATCAGGGTCGGGTCACCGGTGTCGAGGTTGATCGCGACGATGTCGGTGCACAGATCGAGTTTGCCTGAGCGCCCGGTCAACTCGCCCAGCTCGCCGGTGACCAATCCCGGATGGTTGCACACCTGTTTGAGGTGGGTGAGTGCCGCGAGCACCCGGCCCTGACGTTGCAGGCCCGAGCCGAAGCCCTCGTCCACGGCGTCGGCGAGCACCGCGTCGTAGACCTTCTCCTGCTCCGGTGTGAGGTCGCACAGCAGGTCGCTGTGGATCTTCGCCGGGAGCGAGGCGGCCACCTGAATCTTCTTGCGGCCCAGCAGCACCGGTTCCACCGCGTCGCGCAACCGCGCGGCCGCGTCGGCCGAGCCGTCCTCGATGGGGCGGACGAACCGGCGCCGGAACTGGGTGCGGTGCGCGAACAATCGGGGCACCGTGAGGTTCAGCAACGCGAACAGTTCGTCGAGATGGTTCTCCACCGGGGTACCAGTCAGCGCGACCCTCGCGTCGGCGGGCACGGCGCGCGCGGCCCGCGACACCTGGGTGCGCGGATTCTTCAACGCCTGTGCTTCGTCGAAGACCACGGTGGCCCACTGTGTTCCGGTGAGGGCCGACCCGTGCAGGCGCAGCGTCGGATATCCGGTGACCACCACCGTCCCCGCGGCGGCGGGTACCGCACCGCCGCGCCACGACACCACCCGCGATCCCGGCGCGAACCGGGCGATCTCGTGCACCCAGTTCCCCACCAGCGAGGTCGGACACACCACGAGCTGGGGCCCGTCGGCGCGACCCCGCAGAAACCCGATCGTCTGCACGGTCTTGCCGAGGCCCATCTCGTCGGCGAGCACCGCCCCGCCGTACGCCGCGACGGTCTCCCGCAACCACCCGACACCACGCACCTGATACGGGCGAAGTGTCGCCTCGAGCATTCCGGCGAGCTCGGAGACCGCGGCCTCGGTCTCCCGGGCCACGCGCAGCGCCCGCGCGGCGGACACCACCGAGGTCCCCACCGCATTGGGCACCGCGTGCGCCGCGATCGGCAGCTCGACCTCCGGCGCGCCCGCCTCGGGGTGCCCACGGTCTTCGCCCGAGGCGCGGGCCTCGTCGAGGAGCAGGCGCCAAGCCAGGGCCGAGGGCGCCAGCTCGGCGACGGGCAGCGCACGCAACTGCGACGACGACACCACCGAGGACGGCACCTCGACGGGCTCGAGCGCGTGTCGCTCGCCGACCGGGAGCGCGAGCGTCAACGTTTCGGCATCCCCGACCCCGGTGGGCGGACGTCCGGCACCGAGCCCACCCCAGGTCCACAGGGCGAACAAATGACGATCGGGCAGATAGGTGGCCTGGATGGCGGGCAGGACATTCTCCTCTGATCGAGCAGTGCGAACAGCCTATTAACGTACACTGTACTGAATTTGTTCCCGACCGCCGGAAGGAAGGAACCGCTTCGTGCCGACCGACGGCAACCCCACCGAGCAGGCCGCCCGGATCGTGCGACTGCTGTGGCGGCACTCCCTGCCCGCCAAGCCCGGTGCTCGCGGCCCCAAACCCGGCCTCACCGTCGACGCGGTGGTCGCCGCGGGCATCGCGCTGGCGGACCGGGAGGGCATCGACAAGCTGACGATCCGCGCGGTGGCCGCCGCCCTCGACGTTCGGGCCATGAGCATCTACACCTACGTGCCGAGCAAGGAGGCGCTGCTGGTGCTGATGGTGGACGCCGTCGCCGCCGAGGACGCGCCGATCCCCGCCGACCTTCCGATCCGCGACCGCATGATCGCCCTCGCCGCCGCCATCCGCGCCGAACTCCTCGCCCATCCGTGGCTGCTCGAGGTGTCGCCGTGGCGTCAGGTCCTCGGCCCGGCGAGGATGCGCCGGTTCGAGAACCAGCTGCGTGCCATCGACGGCGCGGGCCTGTCGGATCTGGCGATGGACCGGGCCATCGCGGTGCTCACCGACTTCGCCACCGGCAACGCCCGCCTCGCCGTCGCCGCGGCGGGCGCGGCCGACCAGCTCAGCGACGCCGACTGGTGGCGGGTCCACGGCCCACTGCTGGCCGAGGTGGTGCCGGTCGACGACTTCCCGCTCGCTTCACGCGTGGGCGCCACGGCTGGCGAGCACTACCAGGCGCCCGCCGACCCCGACGGTGCCTTCGCCTACGGTGTCGCGACGCTGGTCGACGGCATCCTCGCCGACCACGTCTGAGTCCGGATACCACAACAGCGGGCGCCGGAGTCCGGTCGCCCGCTGTCGGGGTTTTCTGTTGTCTGATGTTGTTGTGTTCGGACGCGAGAGGAGTGGTCAGAGAGCGGGAGCCGATTCCGTGTCGATCACGGCTTCGAGCTCGCGCAAGCGGTCCATGTGTTCATTCGCGTGGTGCTGGCAGAAGAGCAACTCGCCACCCGCGGGAAGAACGGCACGCACTCGGGCAGCCGCCCCGCAACGATCGCAACGATCGACCGCGGTCAGTGGGGTGCTGGTCAGGGTTCCTGGCATGACTCCTCCGTCCCGGCTCCCGGCGCTACGTGGCCGTTCGCCTAGGTGTGGGCCCCGTGGTCACTCCACGTGGCTCGCGTCCGCTACTTCCCAGCAGTGGTACGACTACTCTGTCAGACGTTCGGGGTTCAGGCTTTGTTCCCGGAAGTGAATCTTTGTGTTTTCGATAACACGACCTGCGGTTTCGCTGAAAGCGAACACCTGCCGGTCGCCGGTCTCGAGTACCCACCGATCACCCGTGGCGCCGTTTCCCACCTCCTGCTCGATCCCGTCACTCACCGACTGTGTCGCTCGCTGTGGTGTTGCTCGTTACGCCACGAGCCCGATCACCACCGCGCCGCCACACCGCCCACTGTGTGACAGGGTCTTCACCGTCCGAACCTGTTGTCTACCCGGAGATTACCCGTGATATCCGACACTCACACGCTTGTTCACCTGTGTTCTTCCCAAGAGTGGCAACAATTCGCGCACGACGGGCACCGTCGTCCGCCGTCGCTGGCCGAGAGCGGCTTCGTGCACCTGTCCACCCCCGAGCAGGTGCGGCTGCCCGCGAACCGCCTCTTCGCGGGTCGGACGGATCTGGTGTTGCTGTGGCTGGACCCGGCCCGACTCGCGTCGCCGCTGAACTGGGAGCCGGGAGTGCCGGGCGACCCGGAATCGATGCTGTTCCCGCACTTGTACGGACCGCTCCCGGCAGCGGCAGTGCTCGAGGTTTCGCCCTATCTGCCCGGTCCCGACGGCGTGTTCCATACCCCACGCCGACCGGGAGTGGCACAGGACACAGCGCAGCGGTAGACGGGGCTATCGTTGATATGTGAATGTCGATGTCACAGCGCTACCGGGGATCGGAGTGCGCAAGGATTTCGAGGTCAGGTCGGGGCGCCGCGTCGGGGTGGTCGCTCATCGCGACGGTGACATCGATCTGATCGTGTCCAAGCCCGACGACCCCGACGCCATCGCCGCGCAGGTGCCGCTGTCAGTGGACGAGGCCTCGGTGCTCGCCAACCTGCTCGGCGCTCCGCAACTGGTGGCCAAGCTCAACGACGACCACCGCGACCTGCCCGGCATCACCACCCGCCAGCTCGTGCTGCTCGCCGAATCACCGTACGCGGGCCGCACACTCGGCGAGACCGGCATGCGTACCCGCACCAAGACCTCGATCGTGGCCGTGATGCGCGCCGGTCAGCTACACCCCTCACCCGGTCCCGACTTCACCTTCACCGAGGGCGACCTGCTCGTGGTCGTCGGCACGCCGGAAGGCCTTGACGCGGCCGCGAAGATCCTCACGCACGGCTGACGGCCGTGACCGCGCAGGCCCTGGCGCTGCTCGAACTCGGCATCATCTTGTTCGCGCTGGGGATCTGCGGCCGGATCGCGGGCAGGTTCGGGATGTCACCGATCCCGCTGTACCTGCTGGGCGGGCTGGCCTTCGGACGCGGCGGTTTCGTGGAACTGGACGGGGCGATCGAATTCGGTCACGTCGCCAGTGAGATCGGCGTGGTGCTGCTGCTGTTGTTGCTCGGCCTCGAGTACACCGCGCCCGAACTGATGACCGGGCTGCGCCGCTCCTGGACCGCGGGCGTGCTCGACCTGGTCGCCAACGCGGTGCCCGGCGCCGCGGTCGCCCTGATCCTCGGCTGGGGAATCCTCGGTGCCGTGGTGCTCGGCGGCGTCACCTACATCTCGTCCTCGGGCATCGTGGCCAAACTCCTCGACGACCTCGGCCGCCTCGGCAACCGCGAGACGCCGGTGGTGTTGTCCATCCTCGTGTTCGAGGACCTCGCGATGGCGGTGTACCTGCCCATCCTCACCATGATGCTGGCGGGGCTGAGTCTGCTCAGCGGGCTGGTGTCGCTGGCCGTCGCCCTGGCGACGATCACCGTCGTACTGGTGGTGGCGCTGCGGTTCGGACGGGTGGTCTCGGCGGTGCTCGACAGCACCGACCGTGAGGTGTTCCTGCTGCAGCTGATCGGCGCGGCGTTGCTGGTCGCCGGGGCCGCGTCGGCGTTGAACGTGTCGGCGGCGGTCGGCGCGTTCCTGCTCGGTATCGCGATCTCGGGGTCGACCGCGCAGGAGGCGGCGAAACTGCTCGCCCCGCTGCGGGATCTGTTCGCGGCCATCTTCTTCGTTGCCTTCGGGCTGTCCATCGACCCGGCCGCCATCCCGCCGGTGCTCGCGTGGGCGGCGGGTCTGGCCGTGGTCACCACGGCGACCAAGGTGGCCGTGGGCTGGTGGGCCGCGAGCAGGCAGGGCATCGCGCGCGCGGGTCGGGCGCGCGCGGGTGCGGCGCTGGTCGCGCGCGGCGAATTCTCCATCGTCATCGCGGGTCTGGCGGTGAGTTACGGCACCGCCGACCCTCGCCTGGTCGCCCTGGCATCGGCGTACGTGTTGCTGATGGCGGTGCTCGGTCCTGTCCTGGCCCGCGTGATCGAACCAGTGGTCGCGTTCGGTCGAAATCGAACGGGCCGCGGCGAGCTGACTAGTCGATGACGCGGCGCGGCCAGGCACCCGCCACGTCGTAGGCCAGTTCCTCGGTGCGGTATTCGATCTGCTCCTGCGGTCGCACCGGCATCGGCGCCGGTGGTGCGACCGGCGCGACGGTGCGCCCGCGCGGTGCGTGCCGGGAAGTGAGCCACATCCGCGGCAGGGCCTCCTCGTTCTCGATCTCGGTGAGACTCACACTGATCAACACGAGCATGGTGACGATGCTGCTCACCCCGATCAGCGGCGCGAGCAGTTCCATCGCTCCCGCACCCGAGGTCGGCCCCGCATGGTGGCCGGGGTGGGCGCTCATGGCCGCCATGCCGGTGTAGTGCATGCCGGTGACGGCGACACCCATGATCAGCGAGGCGCCGATGGTGGCGAGAAAACCCTTGACGCGCAACGTGAACCACAGCGCGACGATCGAGGCGACCACCGCGATCACCAGCGACAGCATCACGATCATCGCGTCGTAGGACACCGAGGCAGTCGACTTCATCGCGTACATGCCCGCGTAGTGCATGGTGCCCACCCCGAGCCCGGCGATGGTGCCGCCACCCACGAGTGAGCGCAGCGTCGGCTGCGGCTTGTTCACCATGAACAGCCCGATCCCGACGACGACCATCGCCGTGATCGCACTGAGCAGGGTCAGCGGGATGTCGTAGCGGATCTCCGCGCCGCGGATGCTGAATCCGAGCATGGCGATGAAATGCATGACCCAGATACCGGTTCCGCCGATCGCGACGGCGGCACCGACAAGCCAGCCCACGCGCCCCTCGGTGGCGTTGCGGCCACGCGCGGCGCACTGCAGTCCGAGCAGACAGCCGGTGACGGACATGAAATACGCGAGGACAGGAGTGATCCAGCCGTAGCTGAAGTGATGGATGTCGAGCACGCCGCGAAAACCCTCAATGCCGGTACCGCTGACCGGTCGGCGGTAGAACGAAAAGCTGGTCGTGACGATACGGCGAAAAGCTCGAATTCGTAGCCTTCACAGCGCAATCCAGGAGTGTGGGTTTGATCACGAAACGATTACCGCGAGTATTTTGTGGTAAACAGACCGTTCGGAATTCAGCGCGGAGGACAAGAAAGGCCCGGACTCCCTTGTCGGGGTGTCCGGGCCTCGTCTCGCGAACGCCTAGTCGAGGTAGTCGCGCAGCACCTGCGAACGACTCGGGTGGCGCAGCTTGCTCATCGTCTTGGACTCGATCTGGCGGATACGCTCACGCGTGACGCCGTAGACCTGACCGATCTCGTCGAGGGTGCGCGGCTGACCGTCGGTGAGGCCGAAGCGCAACCGCACCACGCCCGCCTCACGCTCGGACAGCGTCTCGAGCACCGACTGCAGCTGATCCTGCAGCAGGGTGAAGCTCACCGCGTCGACCGCGACGACCGCTTCGGAGTCCTCGATGAAGTCACCGAGCTGGCTGTCGCCCTCGTCGCCGATGGTCTGGTCCAGCGAGATGGGCTCCCGCGCGTACTGCTGGATCTCGAGGACCTTCTCCGGCGTGATGTCCATTTCCTTGGCCAGCTCCTCCGGGGTGGGCTCACGGCCCAGGTCCTGGAGCAGCTCGCGCTGGATGCGCCCGAGCTTGTTGATGACCTCGACCATGTGCACCGGGATACGGATGGTGCGGGCCTGGTCGGCCATCGCGCGGGTGATGGCCTGACGGATCCACCACGTGGCGTAGGTCGAGAACTTGTAACCCTTGGTGTAGTCGAACTTCTCGACCGCGCGGATCAGACCGAGGTTGCCCTCCTGGATCAGGTCCAGGAACGCCATGCCACGACCGGTGTAGCGCTTGGCCAGCGACACCACCAGACGCAGGTTGGCCTCGAGCAGGTGGTTCTTGGCCCGGTTGCCGTCGCGCACGATCCAGTTGAAGTCACGGCGCGTGGTCACCGACAGTTTCTCGCCCGCCTCGGCGAACTCGCGCATCTTCTCGGCCGCGAACAGACCGGCCTCGATCCGCTTGGCGAGTTCGACCTCCTCCTCGGCGTTGAGCAGCGCGACCTTGCCGATCTGCTTGAGGTAGGCGCGCACCGAGTCGGCCGAGGCGGTGAGTTCGGCATCCTTGCGCGCTTGCCGCAGCGCCTCGGATTCCTCCTCGTCCCAGACGAAATCGCCGGAGGCCTTGTCCTTCTCGCTCGGCTCGGCGGTGTCGGCGGCATCGGCGGTGTCGTCGGCGACCTCCTCGACGATGACATCACCGTCGGTGAGCTCGTCCTCGGCGACCTCGAGATCACCGAGATCGTCGAGTTCGATCGACTCGTCGTCGAGTTGCTCCTCGCCGCCCTCGGCCGCCGTCGCCTTCTTGGCCGCGGTCTTCTTCGCCGGGGCCTTCTTGGCGGCAGCCTTCTTCGCCGGGGCCTTCTTGGCAGCGGCCTTCTTCGCCGGGGCCTTCTTGGCAGCGGCCTTCTTCGCCGGGGCCTTCTTGGCGGGGGTTACGGCGTCGTCGGCATCGGCGTCGGCCGAGTCGGCGGTCTGACGGGTATTCGTGGCTACCACGTACGCCCTTTCGTGACGGTCTCGTGCGGCGTCACGCCAGAGTGGTTTCCGGCGGAGCGGTCGGTCGGGTTGCACCGGCGGTGCGTCGGTCGGGTGCTCACCGGGTCGATCACCGGCTTGCTCGCGACCGGCTGTGGCCGGAAGGTTTCACCGGCTCACCGCCGGACGTGTTCCATTGTAACGATCCAACCAGGGTACTCACTGCCACGATGCCCTCCAGGCGTTGCGGCGTCGCCGTCGTGCGCTACGGCGCGATGCCTCCGGCGATGGCCATCGCCGCGCCGACGATACCCGCGGTGTTCTTCAACACGGCCGGAATCACCGGAGTTCGGTTGGTGAGCAACGGAATCCACTGCTCGTGATCGCGGCTGATGCCGCCGCCCGCCACGATCACCTTCGGCCAGAAGAGATTCTCGATGTGGATCAGGGCCGTGCTCACCCGTTGTGCCCACTCCGGGTAGGTGAGGCCGTCGCGGTCCTTGATCGAGGCGGCGGCCATGCGCTCGGCCTCCACCCCGCCGATGTCGAGGTGGCCGAGTTCGGAGTTGGGGACCAGGGTGCCGTTGTAGAGCAGCGCCGAACCGATGCCGGTGCCGAAGGTGAGCAGCAGGGTGAGACCGTCCAGGTCGCGGGCGGTGCCGTAGCTGTCCTCGGCGAGTCCCGCCGCGTCGGCGTCGTTGAGCACCGTCACCGTGCGCCCGCCGAGCGCGGCCGAGAACAGGGCACGCGCGTCGGTGCCGATCCAGGCCGGGTCGATGTTGGCGGCCGTGCGGGCGTGCCCGTCGAGCACCACGCACGGCAGCGTGATGCCAACCGGGCCCTGCCAGCCCGCCAGCGCGACGAGTTCGGCCACCGCCGCCGCCACCGCCTCGGGCGTGGCGGGTCTTGGCGTGGCGATCTTGAGCCGCTCGTGGGTGAGCAGACCGGTGTCGAGATCGACCACGGCCCCCTTCACGCCACTTCCCCCGATATCGATGCCGAATGCGTGCCCCCGAGCGGACATGGATGAACCCCTTGCCTGACGCGGTCGATGTGCCTGACAAAGAGTAGCGGTAGTCACCGCTCGCGCGAGTCGACGCGGCATGTGATCCGATGGGGTGGTGGACCCACACACTTCCGTTGCCCCCGGCGCGACCGACGCCGACGAACGACTGCGCGAGCTCGCCGTCGAGCTCGCCGAAACCGCTGCCGCGCATGTGCGTGCCCGCAGACCCCAGGTGTTCGCCGCCGGGGGACCGGTCGACGGTGCCGTGGCGACCAAAGGACACGTCACCGACCCGGTCACCGTCGTCGACACCGAATCCGAACAGCTGATCCGCGACCTGCTCGCCCGACGACGCCCCGGCGACGCGATCCTGGGGGAGGAGGGCGGCGGCGATGTCGGTGCCACCGCGCCCGGCGCCGTCACCTGGGTGGTTGACCCGATCGACGGCACCGTCAACTTCCTCTACGGCCTGCCCGGGTACGCGGTCTCGGTGGCCGCGGTGATCGACGGTGCTCCCGTGGCGGGTGCGGTGGCCGACGTGGCGTCGGCAACCACCTACAGCGCCGTGCGCGGCGGCGGCGCGTTCGCCGTCACCGCCGACGGCACCCGCACGAAACTGTCCTGCGCCCAAGAGGATTCGCTGTCGGTGGCACTGGTCGCCACCGGTTTCGCCTACGGCACCCAGCGGCGCGCCGACCAGGCGAAGCTGCTCACCGAGATCCTGCCGCGAGTCCGCGACATCCGCCGCCTCGGCGCCGCCGCCATGGACCTGTGCCACGTCGCGGCGGGCCACCTCGACGCCTACTACGAGCACGGCCTCAACGCCTGGGACTGGGCGGCGGGCGCCCTCATCGCCGCCGAGGCGGGCGCGGTGGTGCACGTCCCGCCGGTCACCGTCGCCGGTGCCGCGGGCGAACTGACCTTCGTCGCCGCCCCGGGCGTGGCGGAGGACTTCGCCACCCTGCTCACCGAGACCGGCGCGACAACATCCCTACCCGACTGAGCCCGCGGGCATCAGCCGCCCCATGTCCCGGGACTCGGCGGTGCTGGTTTCTCGGCCGCCTCGATCTGGACTGACCGAAGGGTGCGACGAAGGAGTGCCCGTAGGGAGGGAAGATCGAGGCCCCCGGGCCGAGAAACCCGCGGCGCCAGCCGCAAATATCTCAGCACTTCACGGTGCGGGCGGCGTCGAGCAGATCCGGGTCGATGGAGGACGAGCTGGCGCCGGGGGCCAGGTTCTTCAGTGCGCGCAGGACCGCCTCGGCGTCGGCGCTGGGACGCAGCGACTCGCCGAAGGCCAGGCCGAGCACCAGGTCGACCGAGTCGTCGGTGCGTGGGTCCTCGATCAGTTCGGCGCAGGGCGCGACCAGTTGTACCGAGGCGGCGGCGGGTCGGCCGTTCACGCCGTAGCGGATCTGGCCGGTGCAGTTGAGGTCGCCGCTGACGTAGACCGGATCGTTACCGACCTGTGTCCCCGGCGCGCTCGCGAAGCCGAGGTCGCCGAGCGCGGAGGCGATGTTGCCCGCCTGGCCGCTCTTGCCGTTGGCGTTGAAGACGCGCACCTTGGATTCCGACAGCGCCGCCGGATCCACCTCGTCGAGGCGCGAGGGCCCGACCCGGTTGCCCAGCGGGGCGGGTGTCGGCGCGTTGGTCGCGGTCGGTGTGCTCGGCGCGTTGCACGCCATCGGCTCGTTGTTGTCCTCGCGGGTGCGGAACGCCGCCACCCACACGAACAAGCTGACCAGAGCCAGCACGAGGACCATCGCGAGCCACAGCTCGGGGCGCCGTCGCGGAAAGGGTTTGCCGTCGCGATCGGTCGCGCTGCCTTCGGTGATCAGTGAAACCACGCGCTCACTCTACGAGTCCGCCGCCGATGCGCGAGTGCGGGAGGTCTCGGCGAGTTTCCCGGCAGGTGAAGATTCGTCGTCGGTTTGGCCCACGGCGGGGTTTTGATTGCGACATTTGTCGGTGGGTCCGCTATTGTCTGCCCGCCCAGATCGAATAATCACCCGTGAAACGGTGATCGGTCGCGGGAACAACAAGGGCATGTCCTGCGTTAACCGAACGCTGTCGGAGTAGATCGAGCAATGGTCCACCCGATAGTCGTCCGGTGTACGTGTGAGGTGCACCACCGGCGGGGCGGTCGAACGCACCGTCTCCCTGCGGGGACGTGGCAATCGAACTGATCCGGTATTTACGGAGTAAGGACTGAGGGGAAGACGACATGGCAACCGACTATGACGCACCGCGGCGCACCGAATCCGACGAAGTGTCGGAGGATTCGCTCGAGGAGCTGAAGGCCCGCCGCAACGAGGCGCAGTCCGCCGTCGTGGACATCGACGAGACCGATACGGCGGAATCGTTCGAGCTTCCCGGCGCGGACCTGTCCGACGAGGTGCTCAGCGTTCGGGTGGTCCCGAAGCAGGCCGACGAGTTCACCTGCTCGAGCTGTTTCCTCGTGCACCACCGCAGCAGGCTGGCCAGCGAGAAGGGTGGCGAGATGATTTGCATGGACTGCGCCCTCTGAGGCGGTCCACGGCAAGCGGACGGGTCAGCCCGCGCTCGGGAGACCGAGCGCGGCCAGGACCCGGTCGGGTCTGCGCGTGCTGATCAACCAGTACGGCGTCGGGTCGTCCGGGTCGTCGAGCACCAGCAACGCCATCGGCCCGATCCAGGGTCGGTGCTGCACATAGGCGGCGGGGTCGAGCTGACGACCGAGCGCCGCGCTCTTGGCCGTCGGCGCGACGGCCGCGGCCCGCGCGACGAAGCTCACCGGTAGGTGGGCGCGGTCGACGCGCAGTTCGGCGGTTCCGTCGGGCGTGACGGCCACTTCGAGCCGGTGACGGCTCATCCACAACAGAATCCAGACCGGCACCGGGGCGAGCAGCAGGTAGGGCAGCCAGGCCCGTACGCCGGGCGCGCCCATGTGGATCTCGGCGGCGAGCAGCCCCGCGATCGCGAAGCCGACCGGCCACCACCACAGGGGCACCCACAGGCGCTCACGGTAGGGCGAGGCGACGGCGCGAGTGTCGGTGTCGACGGCGTCGGTGGTCGGGGAATGGGACTGGTCGGGCACGGTTCAAGACTAGGCGATCACGGCAGGGTCGCGCCGCACTGGTCCGGCTCCGAGCGCGTAGTCTCGACCGATGTGAACGCACTTGCACCGATTCCGCTGCGGCGGCTCGATCCCGGCATCCCTGTGCCGAAGCGTGCCCATCCGGGTGACGCGGGCGTCGACCTCTGTACCACCGAGGATGTGATCATCGAACCGGGTGAGCGGGTGCTGGTCGGCACCGGGATCGCGCTCGCACTGCCGGTCGGCACCGTCGGCCTGATCCACCCCCGCTCCGGTCTCGCCGCGAAGGCGGGCCTGTCGGTGGTGAACACGCCGGGCACGATCGACGCGGGCTACCGGGGCGAGATCAAGGTGTGCCTGATCAATCACGACCCGCGCACCGCCGTCGAACTGCGCCGGGGTGACCGCATCGCCCAGCTGCTGGTGCAGCGGGTGGAGCTGGTCGAGTTCACCGAGGTCGACGACCTGGACGACACCGCCCGTGGCGCCGGTGGCTACGGGTCGAGCGGCGGGCACGCGAGCCTGACCGGCAAGGAGGCGTAATGGGTCTGTTCGGCAAGAAGAAGCGCGCACCGCGCGAGGACGACGTCTACGACGAGGCCGCCGACTACGGCGACGACTACGCCGCGAGCGACTACGACGATTTCGCCGACTCCGACGACTACGACACCGACGAGTTCCACCGCCCCGACTTCGCGCACCTCGATTTCGACGACGCCCCGACCGACGAGCGCATCTACGGCAACTTCGACCACGCCCCCGACGCCGCCGCGGGGCCGTACGACATCACCGAAGTGACCGACGACATGATCGCGCGGCGCCTCGATCTGGGTTCGGTCGTCATCCCGGTGCCCGACGGCGGGCAGTTGCAGGTGGAGATGAGCCCCGACGGCACCCCGCAGGCGGTGCACCTGGCCACCCAGCACGGCAGGCTGACCGTCGCCGCGTACGCCGCGCCGAAGTCGGCGGGGCAGTGGCGGCTCGTCGCGGCCGACCTGGCCGAGTCGCTGCGCGGCGACGGCGCGAGCGTGGCCATCGAGAAGGGGCCGTGGGGGCGTGAGGTGAAGGCGGTCACCGAGGGCGCCGACCTGCGCTTCATCGGCGTCGACGGGCCGCGCTGGATGATCCGGCTGGTCGCGGCGGGCCCCTCGGGCGCGGTCGACGACCGCAGCCCGCTCATCACCGCCGCCAGGGCCGTGCTGGCCGACGCGGTGGTGCGGCGTGGCAGCGAGCCGCTGCCGGTGCGCGACCCGCTGCCCGTGGTGCTGCCCCAGGAGCTGGCCGAACAGCTCGCCGCGGCCCACCAGCAGCAGGTGCTCGCCCAGCAGCAGGCCTTGGCCGCGCAGGCGGCCGCCGCGCAGACTCCACCACCGTCGGCCCTGCCCCCGAAACTCCCCGACGAACCACGTCGTGGTGCCGACGGCTCGGCTATGCAGCAGCTGGGCCTGAACTAGGCCGTTCCGCCTCCCCGCGTGCTCGGCTCGGATTCAGGTGCGGGCGGAATCGCGTCGGCGGCAAGGCTGAGGTGCCAGGGGCGATGGCCGGTGCCCGGTGAGTTGCCCATGATCGCCGGAATCGGTTGTGCGGGTGTGCTCACCGGGTCGCGGTGGTGCTGGTCGTGAGTGCGTGCAGTTGTGACAACCCGGCGTGTCCCAGGATGGCCGGGTCTGCTCCGAGTGCGTCCAGTGTCACTCGCCCCAGGGTGGCCGCCGGTAGGGTGGCTGCCCACTGTTCGGCGACGGCGATCGGGTGCACGGGGTCGTCGTCGGCGCCGATCACCGCGACCGGCACGGGGCAGGCGGCCAGTTCCTCGACGGTCGGCCAGGAGTAGGCGGCGGCCTCGTCCAGCGCCTGCGGCAGGTCCGGCCACTGGCCGCGCCAGGACTGGGTGAGGGCGTCGGCCAGCCAGCGCGGGCTCGACGCGCGCATGCGGGCGATCACGGCCTCCAGACCGTCGGCGCGAAGTTGCCCGGCGGTTGCCGAGGCGCTGAGCGCGGCGGGACACGAGGTGGTTTCCCGGCCCGTCCAGGCGGGTAATGCTGTGATGACACCGACAACCGCTGCGGGGTGTCCGATGGCCCACTCCAGGGCGATCGCGGCACCAAGCGAGATTCCGGCGGCCACGACCGGTCCGCGTGCGGCGGCGGTGTGCAAAGCCGCGGTACAGCTCGCGATCACGGCTTTCGGGTCGGGTTCGACGGCCCGAAATTCCAGGCCGTGCGCGGCCGAGGCGGGTCCGAACGCACGGGCTGCGAAATCGGCGTCGGAGCCGGTTCCGGGCAGGGCGACCACGGTGACCTGGGGTGGGGTGCGCAACACGGACCGAGCGTAGCGGCCCGGCGTTTGCCCATCTACAGTGGCGTTGAAGGCCAACTAGCGGGAGAAGCGTGCCATGTCGTCATCCACGGGCTCACACAGATCGGGATCGGGCCCGGACTCGGGATATTTTCGTCGACTCGGACGCCGCCTGACGGCCGATATCGATCAGCTCGACGCCGAGGAACTGGCCGAGACCGCCGACGCCTCGGGCGCCCGACGCGCCAAAGACTGTTGTCGCGGCGAGGAAGCCACCATCGTCGGCAGGCTGCGCAGTGTCGAGGCCTGTCCGAAAGCCGCCGGTGCCACCGTGCAGGCCGAGTTCTTCGACGGCACCGACGCCATCACCTTGGTCTGGATCGGACGCAGGCGCATCCCGGGCATCGAACCGGGCAGGCGCATCCTCGTGCGCGGCCGGGTCGGCGATCGCGACGGCCGCAAAGTGATCTTCAACCCCTACTACGAATTGCGCGGGAACAGCTGACGTATGCCCTCCAGCGACGAGTACCGCTCCATCGCGGACCCTGAAGCCACCGTTGCCCTCCCGGTGGTCACCGGCGACCCGGTCGACCCCGAGGTCGACGAGGAGACCGCCGAGGCCGAGCAGACCCTGCTCGAGCAACTCGGCGGCATCAGCGGCCTGATCTATTCCACCCTGCCGGTGCTCGTGTTCGTCCCGGTGAACACCTTCGCCGGGCTCACCGCCGCCATCTGGGCCGCCCTCGGCGTGGCCGCGGGCGTGCTGATCTGGCGGCTCGTCCAGCGCAGCCCCGTGCAGCCCGCCATCTCGGGTTTCCTCGGCGTCGGCGTATGCGCGTTCATCGCCCACCGAGTGGGTGAGGCCAAGGGCTTCTTCCTGTTCGGGATCTACACCAGCCTCGTCTACGCGGGTGTGTTCGCGCTGTCGATCCTGTTCCGCTGGCCGCTGGTCGGGGTGATCTGGGGCGCGCTCAACGGCCACGGCACCGCCTGGCGCACCGATCCCCGGGTGCGCAAGCTCTACGACCTGGCCACCGTCGTGTGGGTCGTCGTGTTCGGTGCCCGCTACCTGGTGCAGTCCCAGCTCTACGACACCGACCACACCACCTGGCTCGCCGTCGCGCGCATCGCGATGGGCTGGCCGTTGACGGCGGTGGCCCTGGTGGTCACGGTGTGGGCGGTACGTCGCGCGGGTCACCTGCCCGCCGACAAGTCCGCTGCCCGAAGGGATTCCGCTTCCGCCTGAGGGTGGGTAGGGGTACCGCCGGAGGTGGGGAACTACCCACCCTGGGGTGCCTGGTTGCCGCCGCCTGTTCGTCGCACGATCAATGCATACCGAATTACGCAGTGATCGTGAGAGGACCGGCGACCATGATGGCAACCGAGCACCGTGCAAGCGCGACTTCCAAGGCCGGCCCGGCGCAGTCGGAGAGCAAGCGCATCGCCGCCGAGCTCGACGCCCTGATCGGTCCCGCCGCGCGCGGCGACCGCGACGCGATCGCCGAGATCCTGCGTCTGGTCCACCCGCTGGTCCGCCGTTACTGCTCGGCGCGGATGGGCGCCACCGGCCACCTCACGGTCACCGCCGACGATGTCACCCAGGAAGTCCTGATCGCCACCGTCGCCGCCATTCCGCGCTACCGCGACCAGGGCAAATCCTTCCTGGCCTTCGTGTACGGCATCGCCGCCAACAAGGTGTCCGACGCCTTCCGCCGCGGCAAGCACACCGCGTATCCGATGGCCGAGATGCCCGACACGGCCAGTGCCGAAGCGGGCCCGGAGGAGTGGGCGCTGGCCTTCGAACGCCGTGCCAGCACCCGCGAACTGATGCAGGTGCTCGCCCCGAATCACCGGGAGGTGCTGATGATGCGGATCGTGCTCGGCTGGAGCGCCGCGCAGACCGCCGAGGCCATCGGCACCAGCCCCGGCGTGGTCCGGGTGATGCAGCACCGCGCGCTCAACAAGTTGCGCGCGCAGCTCGCCGCCGCCTGAGTCTCAGGTCAGGGCCGGATGCCGTGTCCGGCCAGGGTGAGCCGCAGGTCCTCCTCGGCTTCCACCGAGGTGACGAACAGCAGTTCGTCGTCGCCTTCGAACGGGTCGTCGGCCTGGGGCACGATCACCCGGCCGCCGCGCAGGATCGTCACCAGCGCGGTGTCGCGCGGTAGCACCAGGCTGCGCACTGGTTTACCGGCCAGCTGGGTGTCGGCGGGCAGGGTGATCTCGACGAGATTGGCCTGGCCCTGACGCAGGGTCATCAGCCGCACCAGATCACCCACCGACACCGCCTCCTCCACCAGCGAGGCGAGCAGCCGAGGTGTCGACACCGCCACGTCCACACCCCAGGACTCGTCGAAGAGCCATTCGTTGCGCGGATCGTTCACCCGGGCAACCACCCGGCGCACCCCGAACTCGGTCTTGGCCAGCAGACTGTGGACCAGGTTGGCCTTGTCGTCGCCGGTGGCCGCGATCACCACCTCGTAGGTTTCCAGTCCCGCGTTCTCGAGCAGCGACAGCTCGCAGGCGTCGGCGTGCACCCAGACCGCGTCGGGGATCGCGGGCGGGTCGATGTGGTCGAGCTGACGTTCCAGCAGCATCACCCGATGCCCGCCGCGCAGCAGTTCCCTCGCGATCGAGCGCCCCACGGCGCCCGCCCCGGCAATGGCAACCTTCATGTTCAGTCCTCGCTCAGGGGAGCCTTGGCCGCCAGCGCGACCACCTCACCGACACTGCCGGAGGTGGCCGCGACGTACACCACGTCGTCGGCCTGCACCACCGTCTTGGACTCGGGCAGCAGACCCCGGCCGAAGCGCAGCAGGAACGCCACTCGCACGCCGAGGTCGCGTTCGAGGTCGCGCACGGTGCGCCCGAACCAGTCCTCGTGCAGCGTGAGCTGGGTGACGGCCACCGCGCCGGTCGGTTCGCGCCAGGTGGTCGTGGAGTTGTCGCCGATCAGGGTGCGCAGGAATCGGTCGGTGGTCCACGGCACGGTGGCGATGGTCGGGATGCCGAGCCGCTCGTACACCTCGGCGCGTTTGGCGTCGTAGATCCGGGCGACCACGCGTTCCACGCCGAACATCTCCCTGGCCACCCGCGCGGAGATGATGTTGGAGTTGTCGCCCGAGGACACCGCCGCGAAGGCGTCGGCGCGTTCGATGCCCGCGCGGGTCAACACATCACGGTCGAAGCCGACGCCGATCACTTCCTGCCCGGTGAAGCCCTCACCGAGTCGGCGGAAGGCGCTGGGATCACGGTCGATCACCGTGACCTCGTGACCCACCCGGGTCAAGGCGCGGGCCAGCGACGACCCGACGCGCCCACACCCCATGATCACTACGTACACCGTGCACCCTCGTTCCTTGCCGAACCCGTGGCGTCCGGCTTGGACCGTACCCGCCGGAGCTTCCCCCGCCCAGTTTCCCCCTGGCGAGGCGGCGCAAACAACCTCGACACCCCCGGTCGGTTGCCACGTCACGTGAGCGCGAACACATCGATCATCCCGTCTATGCTCAGCCCGGTGTCCAAGTTGACGACGGCGGCCAAACGCGTGCTGCTGGGCAGGCCATTCCGCAGTGACTCGCTCGGCCATACCTTGTTGCCCAAACGGATCGCGCTCCCGGTGTTCGCCTCCGACGCGATGTCCTCGGTGGCCTACGCGCCGGAGGAGATCTTCCTGGTGCTGGCGGCGGCGGGCATCTCCGCGTACATGTACGCACCGTGGGTCGGTCTCGCCGTGGCGGTGGTGATGGCGGTGGTCGTCGCCAGTTACCGGCAGAACGTGCGCGCCTACCCGTCCGGCGGCGGCGACTACGAGGTCGCCACGGTGAATCTCGGCCCGACCGCCGGGCTCACGGTCGGTAGCGCCCTGCTCGTCGACTATGTGCTCACGGTGGCGGTGTCGATCTCGTCGGCCGCCTCGAACATCGGCTCGGCCATTCCGTTCGTCAACACGCACAAGGTGCTGTTCGCGGTCGTCGCCATCGCGGTGCTCACGGCCATCAACCTGCGTGGTGTCCGCGAGTCGGGCACGGCTTTCGCGATTCCCACCTACGCCTTCATCTTCGGCATGTTCGTGATGCTCGGTTGGGGCCTGTTCCGGACCTACGTGCTCGGTGACGACATCCAGGCCGTCTCCGCCGGTTTCGGGCTCCAGGCCGAGGACGAACACCTCTACGGCCTGGCCTTCGCCTTCCTGATCGCGCGCGCGTTCTCCTCCGGCTGTGCGGCGCTGACCGGTGTCGAGGCGATCAGCAACGGCGTGCCCGCTTTCCGTAAGCCCAAGTCGCGCAATGCCGCGACCACCCTGCTGATGCTGGGAACCATCGCCGTCGTGCTGCTGATGGGCATCATCATCCTGGCGCAGAAGATCGGGGTCGTCTACGCCCACGACACCGCGAACCTGATCGGCGCGCCCGCCGATTACCACCAGAAGACGCTGATCGCCCAGATCGCCGAAACCGTCTTCCACGGCTTCCCCATCGGCTTCTTCTTCATCACCATCGTCACCGCCCTGATCCTGGTGCTGGCCGCCAACACCGCGTTCAACGGGTTCCCGGTGCTCGGTTCGATCCTCGCCCAGGACCGCTACCTGCCGCGTCAGCTGCACACCCGGGGCGACCGGCTGGCGTTCTCCAACGGCATCCTGTTCCTCTCCGGCGCCGCCATCGCGTTCGTGGTGCTGTTCGACGCCGAGGTCACCAAGCTGATCCAGCTCTACATCGTCGGTGTGTTCGTGTCCTTCGTGCTCAGCCAGACCGGCATGTTGCGGCACTGGACCCGGTTGTTGCGCAAGGAGACCGACCCGCAGGAGCGGTCGCGGATGAAGCGCTCGCGCGTCATCAACGCCATCGGCCTCACCCTCACCGGCACCGTGTTGGTGATCGTGCTCATCACCAAGTTCTTCGCGGGCGCCTACATCGCCATCATCACGATGGTCGCGATCTTCATCGTGATGAAGCTGATCCACAAGCACTACGACTCGGTGGCCCGCGAACTCGACGAATCCGATTGGGACGGGGTGCTGCCCAGCCGCACCCACTCCATCGTGCTGGTGTCGAAACTGCATCTGCCCACGCGCCGGGCACTGGCCTACGCGCGGGCCACGCGCCCCGACACCCTCGAGGCGGTGACGGTGAACGTCGACGACGCCGACACCCGCAAGCTCGTGCGCGAATGGGAGAACAGCGAGATCAACGTGCCGCTCAAGGTGGTCGAGTCGCCCTATCGCGAGGTCACCAAGCCGGTGCTCGAGTACGTGAAGCGGGTCCGCAAGGACGCGCCGCGCGACGTGGTCACCGTGTTCATCCCCGAGTACGTGGTCGGTCACTGGTGGGAGCAGGTGCTGCACAACCAGTCGGCGTTGCGGTTGAAGGGCCGGTTGCTGTTCGAACCGGGTGTGATGGTGACGAGTGTGCCCTGGCAGTTGTCGTCCTCGACGCGGGCCAAACAGGTGGCGGAGGTGAACGCGCCGGGCTCGGTGCGTCGCGGGTTCGACCGGCCGGAGCGGCGCGAGTGAGCGTGCCCCGGCCGACAACGGAAGTGGGTGTGTGGCTGTGAGTGACTGGCGCGGACAGGAATTCGAGGTGCGCCTCGGTGCGCCCGGGCACGGCGGGTTCTGCGTGGGCCGCCACGAGGGCCGAGTGGTGTTCGTGCGCCACGGTCTACCCGGTGAGTTGGTGCGCGCCCGCGTCACCGAGGACCGTGGTGGTTCGTTCTGTCGGGCCGACGCGGTCGAGATCATCGAGGCCTCCGCCGATCGTGTCCCCGCGACCTGTCCCGTGTCGGGTCCGGGTGGGGCTGGGTGCTGCGATTTCTCCTTCGCGACCCCCGCCGCCCAGCGCGCCCTCAAGGCGACCGTGGTGGCCGAGCAACTGCGCAGGCTGGCCGGGATCGAGCGCGAGATCGAGGTCGAACCGATCGGCGAGGAGGTCGTCGGCGGCTGGCGCACCCGGGTGCGCCTGGTGGTCGACGCGGCCGGTCGCGCGGGTGTGCACCGTTACCGCAGCACCGAGGTGATCCCGGACCTGCGCTGTCCGCAGCCGGTATCGGGCGCACTCGACGGGGTGGCGCAGCGATCGTGGACCCCCGGCGCCGACCTGGTGATCGCCGTGGACGGTGACGGCGTCCGCCACCTCGTCGAGCTGGCTCCGGCCGCCGAGGCGGACCGCCCGGGTACCCGCCCCGCCACCCCGCGCGGCGGGTCCCGAGGACGTGGGCAACGTCCCGCCCGGCACCGAGAATCCGGCCGCCCCGTCGCCGACGACCGTGGCGCGGTCCGTGACCGGGCCGCCGCCCGTAAGTCCGCGACCAACGCGCCGCGCGAGGAATGGGTGCTGGCGGGCAGCGGCCGGGCCGTCGAATACGTGGCGGGCCGCCGCTGGGAACTGTCGGCCACCGGGTTCTGGCAGGCGCATCACGGTGCGGCGCAATGCTATTCGGATCTGGTCGCCGAATGGTCGGGGCTGGAACCTGGCGGTTCGGGCTGGGATCTCTACAGCGGTGTCGGTGTCTTCGCGGCGCGGCTGGGGGAGCAGACCGGGCAGACGGGCGCGGTGTCGGCGGTGGAATCGGCCCGCTCCGCGGTCGCCGACGGTACGGCCGCGTTGCGGGACCTGCCGTGGGTGCGGTTGCGGGCGGGCCGGGTCGAACGCTGGGCTCGCGAGGCCACCTCCACCCCCGACGTGGTCGTCCTCGACCCGCCCCGCGCGGGCGCGGGCAAGGAGGTCGTGGCCGCCGTCGCCGACGCCGACCCCCGCCGTATCGTCCACATCGGTTGCGATCCTGCCTCATTCGCGCGCGACCTGGGGTTGTACCTCGACGCGGGCTACCACCTGGCCGAGTTGCGTGCGTTCGACGCCTTCCCGGCCACTCACCACGTGGAATGCGTCGCCTTACTCGACCGCTGACGCCCGGCGACCGCATCGGATCAACGCCTCCTGAGCTGCCGTGCGCCAGTTCCCGTCGGTTCGTAGGGGAAGGCGCGATGCCGGGCTCGGCGGCTGCTCGACATCTACAGGGCTCGATGTGCGGGTCTGGTCGACATGCACTTGGACCTGATCGACGCCGCTGAACCGGCCGCAGCAGTTCATGTGAGGCGAACTCCGACGGTCGATCCCATGCTGCCCGCTGGACGCGTGGACGCTGCTATTCCAGCGCCCACGTCACCCGGACACTTGCGCCGACCTCGGTCTCGCCGGGGACAACAGGCACCGGTGAACTGCTGCGCGCGAACATGATCGGTGAATCCATCTCGGCGCTCACGTCGTAGGCGCGGGGTGTGGGTGAGGTGTCCTCGGTGATCTGCAGCACCGCGCCCAGACGCACCCCCGCGCGCGCCGCGTACTGCTCGGCCTTGGCGAGCGCGTCGTCGTAGGCGGCGTCGCGGGCCTGGACCAGCAGCGGCGCGGGGTCGGCGATGCCCCGGGTGAGTCCGCCCAGCCGGACGTCGTCGCCGCCCGCGTTCACCGCGGCGGCCACGGTCTCGGCGGGTTCGGCACCGCTGCCCTCGCGCAGCGCGATGCTGAGACCCGTTGAGGCGAGGTAGCCGACGATCTCGTTGCGGCCGTTGTCGGTGTAGACGGTCTCGGTGCGCACACTGAGCCCGCTGGTCGCCATGTCGCTGTCGCGCACCCCGGCCGTGCGCAACGCCGCGACCACCGCGTTCACCCGTTGTCCCGCCCGGTCGTAGGCGCCCGCCACCGTGGCGGCGCGTGACTCCACCGTCAGGGTGACGCGGATCAGGTCGGGGACCGCGCGCACCGTGCCGCGTCCGAAGGTGGTGGTGCTCGGCCGCGTGGATCGTTCGCTCACCGGTGCTCCTGTCGGTCGGGGACTGTTGTGCTGCCCAACGTCTCGCGGCGCCCTCGGGTTCCGCGCCCGGTCACTGCGTGCCGGAGATGGTGCGCACCGTGGCTTCCATCTGGGCGTACGCACCGGCCGCGAGCCGTTGCAGCAGGGCGAGTTTGAGCTTCGGACGCACCTCGGTGAGCGAATCGAACACCGCCGGGCTCAGCACCGCCACCCGCACCGGTGTCTCGGCGATCACCGCGTTGACGAACGGCTTGCCCACCAGCATGGGAACCTCGCCGAACGACATCCCCGCCGACAGCGTCACCAACCGGTGTATCCGCCCGTCGGTGCCGGGAAAGGTGAGCCGCACCCGCCCGTCCAGGATCAGATACAGCCCCGACCGCTGGTCGCCACGTTCGGCGATCGTCTCGCCTCGGGCGAAGGTTCGCGCGCCGAAATCGGCGGCGAGCCGGGCGCGATCCTCGGGGTCGAGTGCGGCAAGCAGCGGGTGCTCGTCGAGGGCGATCGAGGTGGTCTCGCCGGTTCCCGGCGGGCGGTGCCGCGCGAGCACGACGTCCTCGCACCATTCGGTGGCCGTGTCGCGATCGATGAACACCCGTCCGCGCGGATCGTCGGCCCGCAGGCTCGACACGTCGTGCCCGAGCTTGGCGTCGGGATCGACCAGAGCCACCCGCACACCGGCGGGTGCGAGTTCGGCCTGCAGCGAGTCGAGCATCTCGCGTGCCACCACGCTCACCTCGCCGACCCGGCGCACATCGATGGCCAGCGCGTCGAGCTCCGCCGCGGCCGCCTCGATCGCGCGGATCGCGCGTTCGGCACCGGAGAACAGCAGGTCGCCGTGCAGTTCGTAGACGCGGGCGCGGTCACCGTGCGCGGCGAGCACGGCGGCATCGTCGGGGGAGCGGCGCATCCGCGAGGGCAGCTCCGACACCGAGTGCTCGGCGCGGATGGCGGTGCGCGCGGAGCGGGTCACGTGACAGAAGTGCAGTTCGAGCCGCCGCGACAGCTCCCGGCAGGCGGCCACCCCGCGCACACTGTTGCCGTGGGCGTCCAGGCGCGGCGAGTACACCGCGATGCCGAGTTGGCCGGGCAGCACGGCGATGATCCCGCCACCCACTCCGCTCTTGGCGGGCAGCCCCACCGTGGTCACCCAGTCGCCCGCCGCGTTGTACATGCCGCAGGTGGTCATCACACTGAGCACCCGTTCGGTCAGTGCCGTCGACAACGCCCGCTCGTGGGTGGTCGGGTTCATGCCGTTGTCGGCCAGTGTCGCGGCCATCACCGCCAGGTCGGCACACGTCACCTCGATCGAGCATTGGCGGAAGTAGCGGTCGACGACGGCGTCGGGGTCGACGTCGATGATCCCGACCGAACGCAGCATGTAGCCGATCGCCCGATTGCGGTATCCGGTACGCGCTTCCGACTGGTACACGGCATCGTTCACCCGCAGCTCCCGTCCGGCGAAGCGCGAGTAGCAGTTCCGCACACGCTCGAATTCGTCGGGCCCCTTGATCAGCGAGGCGGCGGTGATCGCCCCGGAGTTGATCATCGGGTTGCTCGGGCGCTGGGTGTCGGGTTCGAGCGCGATCTCGTTGAACGGTTCGCCCGAGGGTTCCACATCGATGTGGCGGGCGACTTCGTCGAGTCCGCGGTCGGCCAGGGCGAGGGCGTAGGTGAACGGTTTGGAGATCGACTGGATGGTGAACCCGGCATCGGTGTCGCCGACCCGGTGGACCAGCCCGTCGGCGGTGGCCAGGCACAGCCCGAACGAGTCAGGGGCGACGGCGGCGAGTTCGGGGATGTAGTCGGCGGGCGCGCCGGAGGTGTCGTCTCGGCAGGCCGCGTACACCTCGTCGAGAATGCCCGCGACCACCCCGGGATCGATCCTGCTCGGTTCGGCCACAGCGTCACTGTAGGGGGCATTGACAGGGGTTCCGTGGTCGACGCGCGGAGAGACTGTGCTCACAGGTCGAGCCGGTCGGGCGGGGGTGCGCCCGCTGGTCGGCGGGTGGTCGGGACTACCGTCGGCAGTGCACGACACCGGACGGGGGCTTTCGCCCGTCGCCCGGCCAAATACACTGGGCGGATCAATCGGAAGTCCGGAGGGAGCGAGTTCAGGTGGGAGTGCTGTCGCGGGTGGATTCACCCGAAGATCTGCGCCGGCTGAGCGTGCCGCAGCTGCGGGAACTGGCGGACGAGATCCGCGAGTTCCTCGTGGCGAAGGTCGCCGCCACCGGTGGTCATCTCGGCCCCAACCTCGGTGTGGTCGAGCTGACCATCGCCCTGCACCGGATCTTCGACTCCCCGGCCGACCCGTTGATCTTCGACACCGGCCACCAGGCCTACGTGCACAAGATCCTCACCGGCCGCAAGGACCGCTTCGACACCCTGCGCATGCGCGACGGCCTGTCCGGCTACCCCAGTCGGTCCGAGAGCGAGCACGACTGGGTGGAGTCCTCGCACGCCTCGGCCGCCCTGTCCTACGCCGACGGCCTGGCCAAGGCGTTCTCGCTCACCGACCAGAGCCGCACCGTGGTGGCCGTCGTCGGTGACGGCGCGCTCACCGGCGGCATGTGCTGGGAGGCGCTCAACAACATCGCCGGTGCCGACCGCCCGGTGGTGGTCGTGGTCAACGACAACGGCCGCTCCTACGCCCCGACCATCGGTGGCCTCGCCGACCGGCTCACCGCCCTGCGCACCCAGCCCGCCTACGAACACGCCCTCGACACCGGGAAACGTCTGCTGAAAAGCATTCCGGCCGTGGGTGATTCGGCGTACTCGATGGTGCACGCGCTCAAGGCCGGGATCAAGGACGCGGTGAGCCCGCAGGAACTGTTCGGCGATCTCGGCATGAAGTACGTCGGCCCCGTCGACGGCCACGACCTGGTGGCGCTCGAGGCGGCCATGCGCCGCGCCAAGGACTTCGGCGGCCCGGTCGTGGTGCACGTGGTCACCCGCAAGGGCAACGGCTACGAGCACGCCGAGAACCATGTCGCCGACCAGATGCACGCCTGCGACCCGATCGACCCGCTCACCGGCCGCCCCCTGGCGGGCAAGAAGGCCAAGGGCTGGACGGCGGTGTTCTCCGAGGAGCTCATCGAGCACGCCGCGCGCCGCGACGACATCGTCGCCATCACCGCCGCCATGCCCGGTCCCACCGGTCTGGCCGCTTTCGGTGAGCGCTTCCCCGAGCGCATGTTCGACGTCGGCATCGCCGAGCAGCACGCCATGACCTCCGCCGCGGGTCTCGCGCTCGGCGGCATGCACCCCGTGGTCGCCATCTACGCCACCTTCCTCAACCGTGCCTTCGACCAGTTGCTGATGGATGTGGCGCTGCTGAAGCAGCCCGTCACCGTCGTGCTGGACCGGGCGGGCATCACCGGCCCCGACGGTGCCAGCCACAACGGCATGTGGGACTTCTCGCTGCTCGGCATCATCCCCGGCATCCGCGTGGCGGCCCCTCGCGACGGCGCCACCCTGCGTGAGGAACTCACCGAGGCGCTCGCCGTCACCGACGGCCCCACGGTGCTGCGTTTCCCGAAAGGCACTGTCGCCGAAGACATCACCGCCGTCGAACGACTCGACGGTCTCGACATCCTGCGCCTGGCCGTCCCCGGCTCGGCCCAGTCCCAGCACGGCGACGTCCTGCTCGTCGCCGTGGGCCCCTTCGCCGACACCGCCATGCGCGTCGCCGAAAACCTCGCCCCCCACGGCATCTCGGTCACCGTGGTCGACCCGCGCTGGGTCCTCCCCATCTCGGACACCCTCGTGAAACTCGCCGAGAACTACCGCCTGGTCGTGACCCTCGAAGACGGCGGCCTACACGGCGGCATCGGCTCCACCCTCTCCGCCCACCTCCGCGCCGCGGGCCTCGACATCCCCACCCGAGACCTCGGCGTCCCCCAACAATTCCTCGACCACGCCTCCCGCCCCCAAATCCTCGAGGACCTGGGCCTGACCCCCGAAGCCATCACCCAACGCATCACCGCCTGGCTCGGCACTCACTGAATCTGCGCGAGGCGGCGCTGGTGCCCCAAATCCCACATGTTTGGTGTCCGATCTGCCGGTTCCTGGTGTGTTCGGACGCCGAGTTATGGTGTAGCGTTGATGCATGGCGCGTATGAGTGTTGATGTCAACGAAGAGTGGCTCGAGGCTGCCCAGGAAGTGCTTGGGACGCCGACCAAGGTCGCGACCATCAACGAGGCATTGCGCGCTTTCGCTGTCCGGAAGCAGGCCGAGGCGATTGTCGACGCGTTCGACAGCGTCGAGGTGGACGTTGCGGACTCCGCCCAGGGGTGGCGGACCGGTGGGCGGGATCTAGCACGGCTGGCTGAGGATGTCCGACGCGACAACGTCGCCTGATGGCGCCCCCGGTCTATCTCGCCGACACGTCTGTTTTCGTACTCCGTGCACGTCATCAAGTCGTTCGGCAGCGGTTCGCCGATCTGCTGACGAATGGTCGGCTCGCCGCCTGCCAGATGACTGCTCTCGAGTACCTCAACAATGCACCAGACCCCGCCGGATACGAAACCCTCTGGGGTGCCCTGCATTCCATGCGCTGGGTCGACGTTACGACCGAGTCGATGGATCGCGCGCTGGAAGTGCACCGTGAACTCGCCAAGCACAGCCATCATCGCAATTTCAAGTTGCCGGACCTGATCATCGCCGCGGCAGCCGAACTCGACGGGGCCACGGTTCTGCACTACGACACCGACTTCGACCGAATCGCCGAAATCACGGGCCAACCGTGCGAGTGGGTGGCGGAGCGGGGATCCCTCTGAACTCGCTCCATACGTGCACTGGTATCCCTGCCGCGCAGTTGGACTCGCGGCAGGGACTGATCTACCGGTAAGAAGGCTCGTTGTCCTCGCGGTGGATCGCCAGGGTGGTCTTCATCAGGCGGATCAGTGATTGGCGGGCGTCGGTGAGGTCGCCGGGGCGGGCTTCGACCACCGAACCGCGCTGGGTCACCAGGTAGCGTCCGTCGGGGAAGTCCATCACGTGGAATCCCTGGCCGGGTTGGGGGCGGTTGTCGACCGCCGCGCCGGGGTAACCGGCCAGGTAGACCAGTGTCGACCGGGTGCGGCCGAAGAACGCCTCCGCCTTTTCCTGTGGGGTGCGGCGGTCGGCCGCCCACGGGTCGTAGGGGGTTTCCTCCTCGAGGTCGTTGGTGTTCATGGAGAACACGTCCGCGCGGGCGGCGTCGGTGCGGGGCAGGCGGGCCAGCAGTTTGTCGGGGAGTTGGTCGATGTCGAGCATGCTCATCCGGATGTCGCCGCCGTCACGGTCCATCGGTACCCGCTGCTGTTCCACCAGCACCGCCGAGCGGTCACGCACGGCGGCGAAGGACCGCAGCTTCTCACCCTCGCCGTAACCGGCCAGTTCGAATCGCGCTTCCGGGTCGAGCAGCAACCGCACCGCCCCGTCCAGCGACTCGTCGAACATCGGGACTATCCGCTGCGCCTCCTCCTGCCAGAGTCGGTCGTAATCGGCGACGGTCTCGGCGTCGGAATGCGTCTGCAACGGGTAGGGCAGCACGTCGCGGTCGGCCGCGCGCCACAGCACGGTGAATCCGAGCGCACTGAACTGCCACTGTTTGCCGCTCATTCGCCGATCACCGGTGGCACCGTCTTGACCCGCTGGTCCTCAGCGAGGCCGGTCAACTCCTCGCCGTTCTGCTGGTTGATCAGGTAGTCCTTCGTCTTGGATTCGTTGTCGTCGTCGCCCTTGCCGCGCGCGCCGCCACCACCCATGGCGCCCATGCCTGGCATCCCCGCGCGACCGGATGTGCCCGCACCCGAACCGGCACTCGCACCGGACTTTCCAGCGGTCGCGCCACCCGGGGTACCGGGCATGGATGTACCCGCTCCCGGTACGCCACTGCCCGGCGAGGAGCCGCCCGGTGACCCGGTGCCGGGCGAACCGCCGGTGCCGGTTGGCAGCGTCGATCCCGGTGTCCCGGCCGGGGACGTGGGATTCTCCAGCGTGTTCTGTGGCGTCACCGCGGCGGGCTCTTCGGTCTCCGGCGTGCTGGTGTCACCGGTGTCCTCGTCGTCGGACGGGTCTTCGGTCGTCGGCTCTTCGGTCGTGGGTTCCTCGGTGGTGGGCAGCTCGGTCGTCGGATTCTGCGTCGTCGGTGTGTCGGTGGACGGTTTGCCCGTGGTCGAGCCCGGATCGCCGTTGTTGCCACCGGGATTCGCACCTGGATCGACCGGGTTGTACGGCTGCGGAACCAGCGGCACATCCTCGTCCGCTTTCCGAACCGCCTGGTAGAAAACACCTTCGACCAATTCGGCCGCTTCGGTCTTCGCGGTGTCGGCGTTGTGCGTGTTCATCTTCCAGGTGGGGCCGGGAATCCAGCTCGCGACACCGCTGATGAACGACCCGTCGTGCGGCTTGGCGCGGTCTTTGGTCACCTGCATGGCCGACTGTACGAGCTTCACCTTCTCGGCCATCATCTGCGCGGAGGTCAGCAGGTTGCTCGATTTGCTGACATAGTCCGCGATACCGGCACCCGCGCTGGCTGCCGCACCACCCGTCCACTTCTCCGCGATCGCCTTCTGGATCTCGGAGTCGTACGTCTTCAAACCGGTTTCGAGCCTGTTGCGCAGTGTCTCCCAGCGGGTGTGCAGCGCGCTGACATCGGTGATCGACATGGCGGAGACACGGTCGTACAGGTCGTCCATATTGCGTGGATCCTTGTAGGAACCTTCGGTGACCTGAGGCTTCTGGTATTGACCGTCGAAAACGGAGCTCAATTCGGTGAGCCGGTTGCGGGCGATGGTGGCGTCAGGGCTCTCGTCCATCGAGCGCGTAGGTTTGCTGCCGTCGGCGTAGTCCTTCAACTGGAAGTAGGTCGAAACAACCGGCACCGACCGTCCCACTGCTTCTAGGAACGACATCACTTACCTCCGGCGGGAATGTTGTTGCCCAGTGCATTCGTGTCCGCAGCCCCCGATTCGTCCTGGCTCTCGTACTTCTTCACCGAGATGTCGATGGTGTCGCGGATCAGGGTGAGGACTTCGATGTGCTCTTGGAACGCGGTGTTGAAATCGCGTTCTCCGCCAACGGCTTTCATGCCGAGCATCTTGGCCAGCTCGTCCGCGCAGTCGAATCGGCCGAGGCCGGAGACAGTCGCCAGCGACTGCAGGTCGTTTTTCAACTGGTTGAACAAGTTGATCTGATTGTTGCTCGCATCTCGGCAACTCGTTGCCACTGACGGGTCCAAGTACAGGCGACCTGCCTTAGCCTCCTCGTTCAGATACTGCCAGCGGGACTTCTCATCAGACGGAGCCACCGCACCCCCTTACTCGTCGCGACTTCTATTTGGGAAAAAGTGGAACAATCGCCTCCGCGATCGGCTGCAACCTTTCACACGGTGGAACGGTCTTCGCCTGGACGCCCGTGTTCAGAAGGTCCAGCTGAGCGAGCCCGCTCGCAGTCGAAAATGCGATTGAGCAATCTTCATCTGCGTCGTAGTGGCTTTGCCGGAACTGCACACCACTACGCCCACCGATCACGACATCCTTGAATTCGATGTTGGTGGGTTTCGCTCTCACTTCAGCGATCGTGTGAATCGTCGAGTAGACGCCGATGCCCCAGCCAGACGGGAACTCCGCGTCATCCCAGCGACAGATCTTCCAACCCGGCTCCTCGACCCCGAGGATCCCCGACCGCTTCGAACCGACACCCAACCCCAGCCCAGTCAACGTCGAGTCCGGGATCTGCGTACACGGATCCCACAGCGCCGCCGTAGCCGCCGCCGTATCCGTACTCGGCTGCGCAGTACCCGTCTCGGTACCGGAACACCCGCCCACCGCCAGCACTCCGCACATCAGGCCGACCACCATCGCCGATTGTCGCCGCACGAGCATCCTCCGTCTCCCCGATCGCCCGAGCCGCAGCCCAGCCATACCGAACCAATCCCACGCGGCGCCCGATCGCTCCCCGCATCCGGGCCGCTCTGTCGTCGCGCCTAGCCTACGACACCGTCGCGCCGAGAACACCCGGCGTTCCGGTCGTCGTGATCGGTCCCGGCACAGCACTGCGTCATCAGGGTTGGACGCAGCGAAGCCCTGTGCGGTTCCATCGTTTTCGTCACCCGAAGATCGGCCTTCCGATCGGCTACGCTCGGCAACTGGCACTGCGTGCCGCAACCCGGAGCGGGCGCATTCGCGCTGTTGCGGGTCGTTCTGGTTCGACACCGGATGGTCGACGGGCTCGGGAGTGCCCACCATGCGGAGTGCACATGAGGGGTGGGACGTCCGATGACGAGTGCCGACGGCGCGGGGGAACTGAATGTCGACCCGGGCACGATCAGAACTCACGCCACCAACTTGTCCTCGGCGGGCTCCGGGCTGACCCAAGCGCTGGAAGCGGCGCAGGCGGTATCGGCACCGTCGGACGCGTTCGGCCAGCTCTGCGCCTTTCTCGGTCCGCTGTTCGTCGACGCGGTGGAGACCGACGGCATCGAGGCGATCCAGGCCGCGATCACCGCCTTCGGTGACACGAGCGCCAACCTGACCGCCGTCGCCGACGCGTTCACCACCCGCGACACCACCCATGCCGCGGCGTTGAAGAACCTCGACGTCTGATGACGAATCCGCTCATCGCGGCCAAGGAGGACACCACCACCTGGTCGTCGGGTATCAGTCTGGTCAGTTCGGTCAACGACTTGTCGGCGGCGATCTCGGGAGGTTCCTGGATCGAGACCGGACTCGGGGTGGTCGGTCTGGCCGCCGAAGCCGCCGTTCTCGTCGTCGACCCGCTCGGCACGCTCGCCGGGTACGGCGTCGGCTGGTTGATCGAGCACTGCGAACCGCTCCAGGACGCTCTGGACTGGATCGCCGGTGATCCCGCCCAGATCGAGGCCTACGCCAAGACGTGGGACAACGTCGCCACGCGCATCAGCGAGGTGGCGACCGCCCAGAGCGCCGCGGTGACCGCCGACCTGGGGGAGTGGACGGGCGCCACCGCCACCGCCTACAGGAGCGCAGCCACCAACACCACCAACCTGCTCACCGCCGCCAACGGCGCGGCGACCGCCGCGGCGTCGGCGATCCGAATGGCCGGTGGCATCGTGTCGGCGGTTCGTGAGGTCGTGCGCGATCTGGTCGCCCAGACCGTCGGTCGCCTGGCGGTGTGGGCGGCGGAAGCGGTCTTCACAGCCGGACTGGCCACCCCGCTGGTCGCGGTCCAGGCCACCGCCTACATCGCCAAGACGGTGGCGATGATCGCGAAGCTGTTCAGCAAACTCGCCAAGACGATGGCGAATCTGAAACCGCTGCTGAAGCAGTTGAAGTCGGCCTTCGGTGACATCGCGAAGGCTTTCAAGAAGACACCGTCGAAGACCTCGAAGAACGGCGACGACACCCCCGTCACCAGCCCGGCCAACACCGCAAAGCCGACCGACCCCGCGACGACGAAATCACCCGACCAACCGACCAATCCGGCGAACTCGCCGGACACCGCCGCGAAGACCCCCGAGAACTCGGCTACTCCCGACACCACGAAACCCGCCGGTACCCCCACCGACACCAGCAAACTCACCGACCAATCCCCGGCCGGGAAACCGGATCTGAACAAGACCGCCAAACAGACCAACGACTGTGGTGACCCGGTCGACGCCGCCACCGGCGAGTTCCTGCTCCCGGAAACAGATGTCGACCTGCCGGGAGTGCTGGCGTTGGTGCTGACACGTCGACACCGTTCGTCGTATCGGATGGGTCGCTGGTTCGGCCCGTCCTGGGCGGCGACTCTGGACATGCGGGTGATCGCCGATCAGGTCGGGGTCAGGTTCATCGGTCCGGACGGTGAGCTGTGGCAATTCCCGCACACCGCGCCCGGCGTTCCGGTTCGCCCGGTACACAGCGGTATTCGCGCGACGATGACGCGCACCGACACCGGCGGCTATTCGGTCCACGACCCGGAGCGCGAACTCACCTGGAATTTCCGGCCGAACCCGGTCCTCGGCGGGTGGGACACCCAGCATGGCGAGTACGCGATCACCGAGGTCGTCGACCACCACGACAATCGGATCACCTTCCACTACAACGCCGTCGGCCAACCTGTCGAGGTGACGCACTCCGGGGGATACCGGGTGCGTGTCGACACCACCGGCGACCGGGTGACCGGTCTGACCGTGCTCGGCGACACCGAGACGGTTGTTCGCGAATTCGGCTACACCGCAGGCGATCTGACCACCGTCACCAACGGTGTCGCAGCGAGCACGACCTACCGCTACGACGACCATCGCATGGTGTCGTGGCGTGACTCGCGCGGCACCGAGTTGCACAACACCTACGACCGTTCCGGTCGGGTGGTGAAACAGGTAGGCACCGACGGCATCATGTCCGCCACCTTCGCCTACGAAGAGCTCCCCGAGTTCCGTCGCACCCGAACCCTGCACACGAACTCCCTCGGCCACACCACCGTCTACGAGTTCGACGAAGACCTCTGCCTGCGCACGACGATCGACCCGCGCGGCGCGACCTCGATCACCGACTTCAACGAATTCCGTCAACCGGTCCGTCACGTCGACCCGTACGCCAACATCACCACCTACCTCTACAACGCCGACGGCGACCTGATCCTGCTGCGGCGCCCCGACCAGCGAGCCATCACCATCGACTACGCGGCCCCGCGCCGCCCCGCCACGATCACCGACGTCGACGGCACCGCTCTCACCCGCACCTACGACACCGACGGCAATCCGGCGACCGTCACCGACGCCGACGGCATCACCACCTCCTACACCCACCATCCGTGCGGCGCACCGGCTTCGATCACCCTCTCGACCGGCGCCATCACCCGCATCGACGTGGATGCCGCCGGTCTTCCGATCCGCGTCACCGAACCCGGCAACGTGGTCACCACCGTCGAGCGCGACGCCTTCGGTCGCCCCGTGGTGGTCACCGACCCGCTCGGCAACAGCAGCACCTACACGTATTCGGCCGAGGGCAAGACGCTGTCCCACACCGACCCCGACGGCGCCACCCAGTCCTGGACTTACGACGGTGAAGGCAACCTCCTCACCCACACCAACGAGATCGGTGCCGTCACCCGCTACACCTACGGCACCTTCGACGTGGTCCGCACGCGCGAATCCCCGGACGGCGGCGTCACCTCCTACACCCACGACACCGAACGTCGCCTCACTTCGGTCACCAATCCCCTGGGCGACACCTGGACCTACGAATACGACCCGTCCGGGAACGTCCGCACCGAAACCGACTACAACGGCTCGGTCACCACCACCGAATACGACCTGCTCCACCGCGCGTCCATCGTCACGACGCCGACCGGTGTCCAGCACCGGCACAGTTACGACGTCCTCGGCCGGTTCACCGGCGTCAGCACCGATACCGGCGAATGGATCAGCCGCACCTACACGCCCACCGGCCAGCTCGCCGCCACCCGAAACGGTCTGAACGACAAGACGATCCATTCGCTCACCTTCGACCACACGCCCGCCGGACGACTGCTGGCCCAACACGTCGACGGACGCACCAGCACCTACACCCACGACACTCACGGCCTCCGAATCGGCTACCGCACGCCGAGCGGCGCCGCCGTGGCCTACGAGCGCACCCCCACCGGGCAGGTCACCGCCCTCACCACCCAGGGCCACCGATTCGCCTTCACCCACGACGCCCTCGGCCGCCAGAACAGCTGGCACAGCGCGGGAATCGGCCAACACAACACCTACAGCCCCAACGGCTACACCCTCAGCCGCGAACTCGTGCAGCTGAACCCCCGCACCAGCACCCCCACACAACTGCTCGAACGCGACGAATATGCCTGGCGGGCCGACGGTTACATCACCAACCACACCACCAGAACCGCCACCGGCCACTACCGCCGCGACTACACCCTCGACGTCCTCGGCCGTATCACCCACATCACCACCCCCACCGGTGTCACCGAGCAGTACGGCTACGACGCCCTCTCGAACCTGACCACCGTCGACCTACCCTCTGCCCCCGAACTCGGTCCCGCAGCCGAACCCACCCCTGGTCCCGAATCTCACGAGTCCGCACCCGACTCACGCTTCGAATACCGCAACAACCTGCTGATCCGCGCCGGCCGAACCCGCTACCACTACGACGCCGCAGGCCGCCTGATCCGCAAGGAGAAAACCCGCCTCTCCCGCAAACCAGCCATCTGGCACTACCGCTACAACGCCTTCGACCAACTCATCGAAGTAACCACCCCCGACACCACAACCTGGACCTACACCTACGACCCCTTCGGCCGCCGCACCACCAAACACCACCAACCCACCCAAACCCACACAACCTTCACCTGGGACGGCCCCCACCTCACAGAACAAACAACCACCACCCCCACCACCACCCGAACCCACACCTGGACCAACCACCCCACCACCCACGTCCCCCTCACCCAGTCGGTCGACGACCAATTCTGGGCAATAGTCACCAACCTCCAAGGCCAACCCACCCACCTAGCCGACCCCACCACCGGCACGCTCACCTCAACAGCGACCACCACCCTCTGGGGCCAAACCATCTGGACCGGCCCCGAAACCCCCCACCGCTTCCAAGGCCAACAACACGACCCCGAAACCGGCCTGAATTACAACTTTCATCGCTATTACGATCCCGAAACCGGCAGGTATCTTACCCAAGACCCGCTGGGGTTGCGACCGGCGCCTAATCCCAACTCTTACCCGCGTAACCCAATATCATGGGTCGATCCGTTAGGGTTGGCATGTAGGGAGTACATCAACACATATAATGGCGATGGTGGTATTATCGCAAAATTGACGGAGGATGGGATCCTGTCCCTGGTTATAGAGCGGGGGGCTGGAACGCCTAGCGGGCGCGACATGTTTTCTGAAATGGTGGAGCATTTCGGAAGGGAAAACATTACCGGCATCGATGCGAAGTGGGTTACCTCCATGCCGACAAATCTTGAGCATTTCAATAGATCTATTCGTGAGGGATTGAGTATCGAGGAAGCGGCTCTGGGCTCCTTTACCGGAAAGCGGGCGACGGAGCTTGGCTTCACTAACGTAGAGGTCACGAAGCGGGTAGGGGAGCCGGGTGCATACACTGACGTGGAGGTCTCGTTCAGGTGAGCGTGAATAAGATTGACGAGAAATCTATCGCCGTGCGTCGGATGATTGATTCGGAATGTAGCTTTGAGGAGATTTTAGGATATTTGAATTCGGATGATTCATTTGAACTGTCCGGCTTCCGGTTGATTGCTGTGCTGTCTACTGCGTGTGGGGTCTCATTCACGATCATCCGTGACCGGATTCTGCCCTTCTTCTCCGCCGAGATGAACGTCGATGGGGAAATGGAGGAGATTGAAAGTGAATGGCAACATATCTGCCATCTCGGGCGTAATCAGTATTAGGCATTCCATTTGTCTGGACTTATTTCGCGCGGTTGTCCGCTTTGGGAGAGTCGGATATTGTCAGTCGTGGAATTCCATAAGTTTCTAGCGGAGGTAGCGGGTAGCGGCTCGCTACTTGGCCTCAAACGGGGGGGGTACCCGTGGGGGATGTAGACCGCGTCATGCGTAACGCTCGCTATTATGAGGAAGTTCATCGAAGAGATGCCTGGATGCGCCGAACATCTGATGTTCGAGTTGGACTGGCGGGCGACATTGATCTCCAGCATTTCCCGAAGGGACTCATTTGTGGTCCTACTGGACGGCGTTGTATGTCAAGGAGTCTTAGAACGGGGTATCGCGTACGATTCGGGAAGAATTATTGACCTGTGTCACGGCAGATATCCGAGTGCTCTCGATTGGGAATTAAATCGGCAAAATTGTCACTGAAGGCCGTGCCTGGCCGGTGCGAAAGACTTGGATGGCATGTAGTAGGTGAATGCGGACCGACCGTGGAGATCTCTGGTCGCTCCGGATCTAGAGTTCTTCACGCGCCTAGCGGGCTGGGTTACGCAAACTCCAGCACAAAAGTGGGGCACCCGCGCAGTACTTTGTTGCACAGTTCGATAGAACGAAGGGGGAGCTTGTTACTGCATCTAAGCCTAACTCGGGGCAGCTTGCTGCAATGGCAATTTTGAAAGGGTGGTACTGAGGACGGGAGAAGCTTTGATGGCGAGAAGACATCCGAATGCGCCTTTTGTAACAACAACGATTTATTCGGCCAGCCCCGAAGAGGAGACGTTCCGTCGTGTGACGGAAATTCTCGCCGATCTCGGAAGTTCGACTGGTTCTGTCAGATATGCGCCGTACGACGTTGGATTTGTAGGAGATTTGCCCACGCCAATGGATGTGAGTGGGAAAATGGAGTCGAACTCCGACGGTCCCACAGTTGCGCGTCGACCGATCGAGGAACTATTTCAATTGCCCAAGTTCGGGCCGGCCGTGTGTGAATATACGCGGCGCTGGGGGAGTGTCGACCGGTTCCCGGTGGCTGTAAATTTCTCGGCCGAAGAACTCGGGATGCCAGTCGATTATCTCGACAAGGGGCAACTATTGCTTGCTGGAAAGCGGCAGAAGTTTACCAGGCAAGTGCTTCGCCGCATGTCGGACATACCGGGTGGACTTTATGGTTCGGTAGATATTGAGCAGCCGGTGCCGACTCCTCATGCGTTATCGTCGGTGCCCCTGCCGTTGGAACTGTTTGTCTCCAATAGGTTACTATCAGTTGGTGTCCAGAATAGGTTGGAGGACCTGTATTCGTCTGTCGGCGGAACGCTGACACTATGGGATAATGGCTCCTTCTATACACCATTTCCCAATGTGCGGGATCGCAACCTCCGGCGCAGACCTGACTTGCGAGACTTGGCCAAGGCTGTTACAGCGGTTGTTGCTGCGGCTATCGAATCGTCCGGTAACCCCTGAGTTTGGAATTCGGATAGAGCGCAAATGGGCTGCCTAGGCGTGGCAATGAAGCGGATACTTCGCGACTAAAGGGAGGTAACAGTTGACAATCGGGAATCTGTATGGGGCGCGACCTGGTCGGCTCCCGAAGATTCTGATCAGGCTGTCCCGGGCCGATTGGTATTCGCCGCTTCAAATGGACCGCGCGACCAGGCGTAGGGCTGCTAGCGATTGAGGAGCACTTCCAGTACGACAGCGAGAGTCTGCGTTGGGGCTGCAGCCGGGTTGGATGGAGGTAAACATGAAATTTGGAGAGGCATTATCTGAAATTGGCGAATCGGAGCTGGAAACTATTCAACGGTGCAATGCGTTATTCGCACGCTCGGATGCGGTATCGATCCTGCGTAACGCATTGAAATCAGGAGCTCCAGAAAGGTGGGGCGCTCTCGTTGCACTCAGATATGCACCGCGATCTGTGCTTATTGAGTTGTTTTCAGACTTATTTCAGATCTCGCTGGAAACAAATGACCAGGTTGGAATGGCGCACGAAATAATGTTTCGACTAGGGCGTGAAACCCTCGACAAGGAACTGTCGAAACACGTGATGGAACTGATGAATCGGGATCATCTCACGTGGGAAGAGTTTCGTCGGGTGTGCGCGCTACTCGACAAACTCGGATATCCGGACTTGATTCGAATTGTGATCGCGAGGGCCTCCGAATCCGAGGATCCTGACATAGCGGAGGTTGTCGAGGACTATGGGAATCTGTGAAGATGGTCGTAATCGCATGGCACGGCGGTCGATGGAGGCTGACGTTCGGGCGATTCTGGCCGATCAGTGGTAAGGCATCGTCGGAACCGTCTCAGTTGGGTAGCCGCGTTCACGCGCAGATCTCCCTGTTGGGAGGTGCGGACCTGGAGGTTCCCGGCTCGGGAAGAGGCTCCCCGAGGGGCAGACTTCGCGGCTCGCTGAGTCTTGCTTCACCCCTCGCGGGGCGTCAGCGCCTTGGTCAGTGCCGGGACGGCAAGAGTGCGCTGCCATGGTCGCGCACCACCCGCACGCAGGAACTCCTCGATCGCCGTGGAAAGCTCGTCGGGTGTGCCCACGTTCTTGTAGTCGGGCAATCCGTCCCAACACAGGCGACGCACCAGATCGGGGGAGAGCAGGTTTTCCACCGGGATCGAATGCTGGGTGGAGAGCTCGCCCATGGCGTTGCGGGCGGTGGTGAGGCGGGCGGCGGCGACGGGGTCGCGGCGTTCCCAGCGGTTGACGGGGGGTGGGCCGTCGAAGGGGAGGGTGAGGGGTGGGAGTTGTTTGTCGGGGAGGGCGCGGGCGCGGTCTACGGCGGCGAGCCAGTCGCGGGAGTAGCGGCGTTGGCGGGGGCCGCCGAAGACGGGGAGGGTGCGCAGTTGGGCGATGGTGCGGGGGTCGTTGGTCGCGGCGGCGACGATGGCGGAGTCGGGGAGGATGCGGGAGGGGGCGACGTCGCGGGCGCGGGCGAGTTCGTCGCGGGTGGTCCACAGTTCGCGGACGACGGCGAGTTGGCGGGGGCGGCGCAGGGTGTGGATGCCGGAGGTGCGGCGCCAGCGGTCGGCCTTGGGGGTGGGTGGGTCCATGGTGCGGACGTGTTCGAATTCCTCTGCGGCCCAGTCGATTTTGCCCTGGGTGGTGAGGTCGTCGGCGACGGTGTCGCGGAGTTCGAGCAGGAGTTCCACGTCGAGGGCGGCGTAGTTGAGCCACTCGTCGGGTAGGGGGCGGGTGGACCAGTCGGCGGCGCCGTGGCCTTTGCGCAGGGAACGGCCGAGCAGGTTCTCCACCATGGCGGCGAGGCCGACGCGTTCGTAACCGGCGAGGCGGCCGCCGAGTTCGGTGTCGAAGAGGCGGGCGGGGCGCAGGCCCAGTTCGGCGAGGCCGGGGAGGTCCTGGTCGGCGGAGTGCAGCACCCATTCGAGGTCGTTGATCGCTTCGGCCAGGGGGGTGAGCGCGTCGGTGACGGGGATGGGGTCGATCAGGAAGGTGCCCGCGCCTTCGCGGCGCAGCTGGATCAGGTAGGCGCGCGCGGAGTAGCGGAAACCGGACGCGCGTTCGGCGTCGACGGCCAGCGGGCCGGTGCCCGAGGTGAGGGATTTGGCGGCCGCGGCGACCTCGTCGGGGGTGGCCAGCACGGGTGGAACCCCCTCGGCGGGGGCGAGCAGGGGCTCTGCTGCGGTTGGTTCCTCGGCGACCGACATAAACGTGAACTCTACGTGGCGATCAGGGTCTGTCGGTGTGGGTATAGGAGTCCGGCCGTAAATGCGTGATTCCGGCGGGCGGCAACCCGGCGGCGAAGGCGAGCACCTCGCAGAACGCCTCCACGTGACGGCGCATCTCGGTGTTCATCGCCGTCCAGGACGCCCGCAGCTCCAATTGGTGGGCGCGCGGGGGGCCTGCGATGTCGCCGTAACGCACCGAACTGGTGGCGGTGACGGTGCCGCCGAGGGCGGTGAACGGTTCACCGCGCGACTCGAGGGAGTCGACCAGCCAGCTCCACGCGACCTCGGGGAGCAGGGGGTCGGCGGCGAGGTCGGCGTCGATGTCGGCCTGGATGTAGGCGACCAGCCGGAACACTCCGTGCCAGGCCTCGTCCCCGTCGGGGTCGTGGAGCAGGATCAGCCTGCCGAACGCGTCGCCCTCGGAGTCGGTCGGCACGACGGGGCTGTCGGGGTGCACGACCTCCGCCCCGAGCGCATAGGAGAACGGCGCCAAGCGCTGTGGTGGGCGGATAGGCGCCAGTTCGATTCGAGGGTGCACGGTTGCGGTGCCCATCGCATCGACCGCCGCCCGGAAAGAAGCAGGCTCGCGGGGCGTTCCCCCGGTCGGTGCGGCGCCGTCGCGGATGTCGAGCGGTGTCACGAGGGAAACCGTAGACGGTGGGTGTGCGGGGCGTGCGGAGGCGCGCCGCCCACGACGGGCCGGTCGAGGGTGCGTTGCGGAGGGTGCATTCTGCGGCGCCTCGCGATGCGCGATGTGCGATGAAAGAGAGCGGCGGGTTGGAACGTGCCTCGTCGCGCGACGGCAGCACCATCGAGGTGGGGCCGACGGAGATCCAGGTCGAACTCCGCGACCTCACCCCGCAACGGCGAGTAGGTTCGCCCGCCTAGGATCATCGTGGTGAGCACCTACACCCGCCGCCGGTTGACCGATGCCCCTTTCCTGGCCGCCGCCACCGGCGCGACGCCGAGCAGGCGACCGGTCTGGTTCATGCGTCAGGCAGGCCGTTCGCTGCCCGAGTACCGGGAGCTGCGCAAGGGCATCGGCATGCTCGAGTCGTGCTTCGACCCGGAGCTGGTGTGTGAGATCACCATGCAGCCGATCCGCCGTCACGGGGTGGACGCGGCAATCCTGTTCTCCGACATCGTCGTTCCGCTCAAGGCCGCGGGTATCGACCTCGACATCGTGCCCGGTGTCGGCCCGGTGATCGCTTCCCCGGTGCGCACCGAGGCCGACGTGCGCGCCCTGCCGAGGTTGCGTCCGGAGGAAGTCGGCGCGGTCACCTCGGGCGTGCGGCTGCTCACCGACGCGCTCGGAGACACCCCGCTCATCGGTTTCGCCGGTGCGCCGTTCACGCTGGCCTCCTACCTGGTTGAGGGCGGACCGAGCAAGCAGCACGAACGCACCAAGGCGATGATGCACGCCGACCCGAAGACCTGGCACGCGCTGCTCGGCACCCTCACCGACATCACCATCGCCTTCCTGCAGGCCCAGCTCGCCGCCGGTGTCGACGCGGTGCAGCTGTTCGATTCGTGGGCAGGTGCGCTGTCGCTGGCCGACTACCGCGAGTTCGTGCTGCCGCATTCGGAGCGGGTGTTCGCCGAGATCGCCGACGCGGGTGTGCCGCGCATCCACTTCGGTGTCGGCACCGGCGAGCTGCTCGGCGCGATGGGTGAGGCCGGTGCCGACGTGGTCGGCGTCGACTGGCGGGTGCCGCTCACCGAGGCCGTGCGCCGGGTCGGTGCGGGGAAGGGCCTGCAGGGCAACCTGGACCCGGCCATCCTGTTCGCCGGGTTCGACGCCGTGGAGGCGGAAGCGCGGCGCATCGTCGCGGAGGCGGACGAGGCGATCACGTTGGGCGCGACCGGTCACATCTTCAACCTGGGTCACGGGGTGCTGCCGGATACCGATCCCGGTGTGCTGACAGCGCTGGTCGAATTGGTCCACTCGCTGTAGGCAGGGCTACCGCGCACGCACCTGGGGTAGCCCACAGCCGAGGTACCCCGCCCTCGTCGGCAGCGAGAGCTGAGTGGTCAGCCGATGCCTTGACAACGGTACGGACCCCACATCGTGCGAATCGGTGGATCACGAGGCGGGTGGCGGCGTGACACAGCCGACACAGTACGGACGCGTCTCGTCGGCATGCTGGCCCCACAGCTACGGTCGGGGGATGCGGATCGCGGTTGTCGGGGGCGGAATCAGCGGGCTCGTCGCGGCGTACCGGCTGCGTCAGCACCTGGGTGGTGGTGCCGACATCGTCGTGCTCGAGCAGCGCGCGCGGGTCGGCGGGGTGTTGCACACCGGTGAATTGGCCGGGGAGCCAGTGGATCTCGGTGCGGAGGCGTTCGTCGGACGGCGGCCCGAAGTGATCGAGTTGATGGGCGAACTCGGCCTCGACGATCAACTGGTGCGACCCGCCGGGAAACGGCCGTTGGTGTGGGCGGGGGAGCGCGCGCACCCGCTGCCGGGGCGCACGCTGATGGGTATCCCGTCCGATGCCGAATCGCTGCGCGGACTCGTCGACGACGACACCCTGCGGCGCGTGGCGACCGAGCCGCAGCGGCCACTGCGCTGGGAACCCGGCTCGGACGTCGACGTGCAGTCGCTGGTTGCCGAACGGTTCGGCCGACAGGTCGTCGAACGCAGTGTCGACCCGCTGCTCGGGGGCGTTTACGCGGGGATCAGCGCGTCGATCGGCCTCCGTGCGGCCCTGCCCACGCTCGCCGCCGCCCTCGACGACGGCGCACCGAACCTCACCGACGCGGTGCGCGAGGCGATGCCCGCGCCCAGCTCCGCACCGGTCTTCGGGGGACTCCGCGACGGGTACGGCGTCCTGCTCGCCGCACTGACCGAGGCGTCGGGGGCCCGCCTCGCGCCCGAGCTGACCGCGACACGGCTGGCGCGGTCGCCGCGGGGATGGGTGGTCGATCCGATCGGCGCCGTCGATGCGGTCGTGCTCGCGACACCCGCCCCGGTCACCGCCCGGTTGTTGCACTACGTCGCGCCCGACGTGGCTGCCCTCGTGGGCGGGATCGAACTGTCGTCGTCGGCGCTCGTCGCGATGGCGTTGCCGAAAGACACCGCCCTGCCGGACAATTCGGGGATTCTCGTCGCCACCGGAGAACCCTTGCGGGCCAAGGCTTTCACTCTGTCGAGCCGCAAATGGCCGCATCTCGCCGCGCGCGATGTCGCCCTCGTGCGCGCTTCGTTCGGCCGCTTCGGGGACGAGAAACCCCTCACCTGGACCGACGACGAACTGATCTGCGCCGCCGTCGAGGACCTGAGCACGGTCACCGGTGCGACGATCACCCCGTCCGCCGCCGTCGTCCAGCGCTGGCCCGGTGGCCTGCCCCAATACGCACCCGGCCACACCACGCGGATCGACGCCGTCGAAGCCGCGATCGCCCCGCTCGACGGTCTCGCCCTCGCCGGTGCCTACCTGCACGGTGTCGGCGTCCCGGCGTGCGTCGCCACGGGCACCGCTGCCGCGGCACGCATCGCGCGCGGCCTGCCCTGACGACCCGACCGGGCGTTCACCGCCGGCGGGGCAGCCCGGTGGTCGGTTGGCACCGCCGAACACCCGGCCGAACACATCAGGTCGGGGATCAGGAGGTGACCCTTCTGCGCGGTTGCCGCCGGTGCCTCGGCGAATCAAGACCTCCTCTGGTGGCGTTCGGCTCTCGGCCGTTGCTCACGCGAGAGCGTGGTGATCAATCGTCCAGCCGCCGACGCTCGCGCCTAGTGGTGCTGGGCGATATTGATGACGTTCCCGTCGGGTGCGCGGACGAAGAACCGGGTGATACCCCAGGATTCGGTGGTCAGGGGGTGGACGATCTCGAATCCTCGCCGCTGCGCCTCGGCCAGAGCGGCCTCGATATCATCGACCTTGACAGTCACCACCGGGTTCTGCGGTGCGCTCGCGTCCCGGGTGACGACCTGCAGGTGCGCGCCTGTCTCGGGCGAGGTGAACTGTGCGACCCAACCGAGGTTGAATTCCTCGTCGTCGAGGCCGAGATAGTCCGCGTAAAAGCTTCTGGCAGCGTCGATATCGTCGACGGCCAAGTCGGCGACCACACTGATGACGCGCATGAGATACTCCACGGGTTGTCGGTCAGCGCGACGCTACGCCGCACGAGGGCGCGAGGCGATACGAGCCCGGCAATCCCCGCACGCCTGTCACGGCGTGTCGTCCACGTACCGCGATAGCCTTCCTGCATGATCGCCCGCTGTGACCAAAGCCGCTGAGCAGCGAACACTGATCCTCGACCCCGATCTCGGCCCCGTCGAACTGCACGCGGGAGCGGCGACCACCGTGACCGGCGTCTTCGGCAGCGACGAATCCTCGCCGTGGCGTGCGATCCGGCCCGACCAGGACTGATCCCGGACGCCGCCCGAAATCCGCGCAGTGGCACCATGGATTCATGGCGCGACTCGACTACCAGGCCCTCAATTCCACCATCCGGTACCTGATGTTCTCGGTGTTCCAGGTCCAACCGGGCGTGCTCGGTGACGACCGGGCGGCGGCGATCAAGGAGGCGCGGACCTTCTTCGACGGGCTCGCCGACAAGGGCGTCGTGCTGCGCGGTATCTACGATGTGGCCGGGTTGCGTGCCGACGCCGATTTCATGCTGTGGACCCACGCCGAACGGGTCGAGGATCTGCAGGCCGCCTACGCCGACTTCCGGCGCACCACCGAACTGGGCAAGGCCAGCGCACCGGTGTGGAGCAATGTGGCCGTGCACCGCCCGGCCGAGTTCAACAAGAGCCACATCCCGGCGTTCCTGGCCGGTGAGGACCCGGGCAACTACATCTGCGTGTACCCGTTCGTGCGGTCCTACGAGTGGTACCTGCTGCCCGACGAGGAACGCCGCAAGATGCTCGCCGACCACGGCAAGGCCGCCCGCGGCTACCCGGACGTGCGGGCCAACACGGTGAGCTCGATGGCGCTGGGCGACTACGAGTGGATCCTCGCGTTCGAGGCCCCCGAACTGCACCGCATCGTCGACCTGATGCGCGACCTGCGCGCCACCGAGGCCCGCCTGCACGTGCGCGAGGAGATCCCGTTCTTCACCGGCCCCCGCGTCGAGGTCGAGCAGCTGATCAACGCCTTGCCGTAGGCACTACTCTTTCGGCTCCAGCTTGAGCGCGATGGAGTTGATGCAGTAGCGCTGGTCGGTGGGGGTGGGGTAGCCCTCGCCCTCGAAGACGTGGCCGAGGTGACTGTGGCAGTTGGCGCACAGCACCTCGACCCGGCGCATGCCGAGCGAGTCGTCGGGGCGCAGGATCACGGCGTCGGAGTCGGCGGGGTCGAAGAACGACGGCCAGCCGCAGTGCGAGTCGAATTTCTCTGTGCTGCGGAACAATTCGGCCCCGCACGCCCGGCAGGCGTAGACACCCTCGGTCTTGGTGTCGGTGTATTCGCCGACGAAGGGTCGCTCGGTGGCGGCCTCGCGCAGCACGGCGTATTCCTCGGGGTTCAGTTTGGCCCGCCACTCCTGCGGCGTCAGCTGGATGCGCGGCGCGGGCAACGAGGTATCGGAACTCATCACTCCACGCTAATGGTTTCGCGCCGCGCGCGCCGAAACGCTACTTCAGAGCGGGTTCGCGTTCCTCGATCGGCGTCACCGGATCGTCGCGGTCAGGGGCTGGGGCCGGCGTCGGCTTCTCCTCGACACCGTCGCGCGAGTCCGGTGCCTTCGCCATCCAGGCCGGGTCGATACCGAACTGCAGCCTGCCTTCGCGGCGGGCGGCCAGGTAGCGATCGCCGAGCACACAGAACACCACGACGAGCAGCAGGCCCCAGCCGAAGGTGACCCGCAGGTACTCGAGGTTGCGACCGATACTCTGCCAGCGGTCCGACAGCCACTTGTCGTAGGTCATGAACCCGAAGATCGCCAGCCACGCGGGCCAGTTGCGCAGCACGGAATTGCGCAGCACCACCGTCATCAGGAACGGGAACAGCATCATCGAGTAGTACATCTGGCCCAGCGAGAGCAGCAGGAACGACGCGGTGAGCAGCACCCCGGAGAAGGTGGTGACGAAGAACAGCTCGTCGTCGCGGTAGTAGCGCCACAGCAGCCACAGCGACACCGCGACAATCCCGGCCATCAGGCCCTGCGTCACCAGGACCAGCCAGTGCGGCAGACCGTAGTACGCGGCATTGCCGCCGATCGAGCTGTTGAAGTAATCGCGGGTCTTCATCAGGTACGGCAGCACCTCGGTGAAGAATTTCTCGGGATCGGCCGACAGCGGCCAGGCGATCGCGGTGAGCGTCACCGGCACACCGATCGCGGTGACGAACACCTTCCACTGCCCGCGCACCGCCGCGACGAGCAGCAGCGGCGCCAGCGTCGGCTTCACCGCGATACTCAATCCGAGCGCCACACCCGCCCACAGGTCGCGGCGCTGCAGTAAGAGGTGGATGAACACCAGCTCCGCCAGCAGCAGGCAACCGTTGACATTGGTGAAGACCAGCGTGTTGACGACGGTCTCGGAGGTGAACATCGCCAGCAGCAGCGCGGGCGCGGCCACCGAACCGAGACCGAACTTGAACAGCCGCAGCAGCAGGTACCAGGCGAGCAGGATCGCGACGGCGTTGAGCCCGATGAACAGCCAGCGCGACAACTCGTACTCGATGGCCGCCACGGGCGCGATCAGCAGCGTCCCGCTCGGGTAGTAGAGGTAGTGCGGGTCGACCGAGGAGAAATCGGCCGTGTACAGCGGCCTGCCGTTCAGAAACTCGAACGAGGCGTTGTACACCGGGCGATAGTCGTCGGTGACGAAACCGTTGATCGCCTTGATGAAGACACGGTTCAGCACCGTCATGACCGCGAAGGGCCACAATGCGAACTTCATCACCTCGGCGGCGGTGCGAGCGGTGCGGGGCTCGAGCTGTCGGAACAACACTGGGGCACGGTACACCGGATCGGGTTGCGATGGTGTCGCCGGACCCGTCCGACGCGCCGGAACGCGCCGGTCGGGTGCCGGTCAGGCGGGGCAGGCGCCGCCGTCGGCGGGCAGTTTCCCCTCCGCCAGGTAGGCGTTGACCGCCTGCTGTGCGCACCCGGAATGCGCCACGACCGGATGCCCCCAACCCTGCCAGGTCATGGTGGCGTGCCGGGCGCCCGCCGCGCCGAGCGCACCGGTGACCGAGGCGGCCGCACCGCCGACGACGGGATCGGCGACACCGGCGAACACCAGCACGGGCAGCGCCAAGTCGGCGGGCAGCGGCGGCGCGGTGGAGACGGGCCAGGCCGAGCACACCATCAGTCCGATCGCGGCGGTGCGACCGAAAACCGGATATTTGCCGGTCCAGGTGTCGGCCAGTTCGCGGGCCCGATCGGGGGTGGGCGGTTGCTGGCTGTCGGTGCACCGGTTCACGAACTCGCCGTCGGACGAGATCGCGGCCGCCTCTCGCCCGACCAGCGCGGCCAGGGGACCTCGATCGCCCCGGTCGGCGGCGGCGAGGATGTCGGCCAGGGCGGTGACCCGGCCCGCCTGGTCGCCGCGCGGGCTCGACAGGAAACCGGTGAGTGCCGTCGACAGGTCAGCGGCACTGATCTCGCCCAGCCCGCCGGAACTCGCCTTGGTCATCAATGCCACAACGGCGGCGCGTGGATCGGGGCCGAGCGCGCAGTTGGCCGCCTTGCAACGCTGGGCGAACGCGGTGAGCGCGGCCTCGGCGCCGGTGACACGGGCCTCGGCCACGGTCGCGGCGTCGGCACCGACCGGTTCCGGCGCGTCGAGGACGAGCCGGGCCAGGTGGTCGCCGTAACGGCGCGCGTAGCTGAGCGCGACCTTGCCGCCGTTGCCCGCGCCGAGCAGGTTGATCTTGTCGACCTGCCACTGTTTGCGCAGCTGCTCGATGTCGTCGGCGGCGTGCGGTGCGTCGAAGGTGCCCTCGTAGGGCTGCAGGAAATCGCGGCAGGCGATGGTGGCGTCCTGACTGAGACCGGCCACCGCCCCGACCTGGTCGGCATTGCCAACCCCGGTCTGCCCGAGATCGGTCAGCACGGCGCGCAATTGGGCCGGAATGCAGTCGATGGGCTGGGAGGCGCCGATGCCGCGCCGATCGACCGCGACGATCGGCTGCGCGGTGAGCAGCGCCCGATTGGGGCCGATGGCCAGACCGGCCAGGGTCGAGGCCGAGGACCGGTCGGCACCGGAGGTCAGCACCAGCGGGGCCACATCGGTGGGTGTCTGGGGCAGCCGGGCCCGCAGGGCACCCGCGCGGAAGGTGCCGAGCACGGTGCCCGCGGTGTCGATCGGCGTCGAGAAGTCGGCGCATTCGAGCACGAGTCCGGCGGGCACGTCGCCGAAGGCCAGTGAGCTGATCGTCGACTCGGTGCAGTCGCGCCACGTGAGGTCGGACTTGGGGACTTCGGCCTTGCCGAGATCCTCGGCGGCGGGCGCTTCGGTCGCCGCACCACCGGCGCCCGGTCGTTCCACCGCGACGACGGGCCGATCCGAGGGTCCGGCCCCGCAGCCCGCGAGCAAGATCGACAGTGTCGCGGCCGTCACCGCGGCCCGAGTCAAGCGCATGGCTACACCCTGCCAGGTTCGGCGCCGGGTTTCACCGACGGGCCCAGCGGGCCAGTACGGTGCCGTCGTCGTCGAGCACCAACTGCTTGCGCGTCATCGCGGTACCGAATTGCTTCGCCGACAGCGAGATTCGCCCGCCCGCCCCGCCGACCAGCAGCGGCGCGGTGGTCAGACACAGTTCGTCGACCAGATCGGCCGCGGCCAGCTGACCGAACAGGTGCGGTCCGCCCTCGCACAGCACCCGCAGCAGTTCGCGCTCGGTGAGCGGCCGCAGCAGCGCCGAGGGGGTGATCGCGAACTCCGCGGCGATCACCACCTCGGCGCCCGCGTCCTCGAGCGCGTCGACGCGGTCCTTGTCGGCCTGGGCGGTGGTGAGGATCAGCGGTGGGGTTCGCGCGTCGGTGAACAGGCGCGCCGTCGGATCGAGGTTCGCGTTGCCCGAGACCACGGCGATCGGCGGTGGGCTGCCGTCCGCGCTGCCGCCGACCCCGTGCCGGTAGTGCGTTCGCCGATGCTCGGCATCGGTACGCGCGCCGCCGTAGTCCTCGACGCGGACCGTGCCCGCACCGACCAGGATCACATCGGCGAGTTCACGCAGCAGCTTGAACACCAGCTTGTCGGCGGGGGTCGCCAGCCCCTTGGTCACCCCGTCGACGGCGAGCGCCCCGTCGATGCTGCTGACGAAGTTGGCCCGCACCCACGGCCGCTCCAGATGCCTCGGGTACGCATAGGCCCTGGCCAGTGCGTCGGCGTCGAGATCTGCGAGCTGGGTCACATTAGGGATACGCTGCATAGGTACCGATGCAACCACGTCCGTACGATTCGCACATGCAAGAACGCCTCGTCGATCGCCACCCGGAGGTCCCGGCCGACCAGCTCGTCGCCCAGATGGTGCCCCCGCCCATGTTCGACGAGGTCAGCTTCGCCTCCTACATTCCCGACCCCAAGGAACCCAGCCAGGCCGCCGCAGTGCGCAAGGCCGAGGAATTCGCCGGTCAGGTCGCCAAGATCCACAAGGCCGCGTCGAAGAAGAGCCTCTTCGGCAAGAAGAAGGCCGTCACCGGTGCGGGTCTGTACCTCGACGGCGGTTTCGGTGTCGGCAAGACCCACCTGCTCGCCTCGATCTTCCACAGCGCGCCCGCCCCGAAGTCGTTCGGCACCTTCGGTGAGCTGACCAACCTGGTCGGCGCCCTCGGCTTCGTCAACGCCGTGGAGCGCCTGTCCGCCAACAGCCTGCTGTGCATCGACGAGTTCGAACTCGACGACCCGGGCGACACCACGATGGTCTCGCGCCTGCTCACCGAGCTGTCCGCCGCGGGTGTCTCCATCGCGGCCACTTCCAACACGCTCCCGAGTCAGCTCGGCGAGGGTCGGTTCGCCGCGCAGGACTTCCTGCGTGAGATCAAGAAACTCGGCTCCATCTTCGAACCGGTGCGCGTCGACGGCCCCGACTACCGACACCGCGACCTGCCGCCCGCCCCCGAGCCCACCTCGCCCGAGGTGCTGGCCGAACGCGCCGCCGCCACACCGGGTTCCACCCTCGACGACTACGACGCGCTGTTGAAGCACCTGAGCACGCTGCATCCGTCGAAGTACGGCGCGCTCATCAACGGGGTCACCTCGGTGTTCGTCTCCGGTGTGCACCCGGTGACCGATCAGGCCGTCGCGCTGCGCATCGTTGTCCTCGCCGACCGCCTCTACGACGCGAGCATCCCGGTCACCGTGTCCGGCGCCAAGCTCGACGAGATCTTCTCCCAGGAGATGCTCGACGGCGGTTACCGCAAGAAGTACCTGCGCGCGATCTCGCGCCTGCTCGCGCTGTCGCGGTTCGAGGCCGCTACCACGTAGGGGTCACAGCGTCCGTTCGAAGACGAAATCGTCGAGCACCCGGCTGCCGACGGTCATCGTCTTGGTGCCGACCCGCACGAACCCGTGCTTGCCGTAGAACCGCTGCGCGCGTTCGTTGTCCTGGTTGACCCCGAGCCACACCGCGTCGGCCCCGCCCGCCCGCGCGGTGTCGACGGCGGCGTCCATGAGCGCGGTGGACACCCCGGTGCCCTGGTGGCCCGGCAGCACGTACATCTTGCTCAGCTCGACCACCGCACCCGGGCTGACCTGTGCGTCGATGTCCGGGTCGGTCGGCCTGCCCGCGACCAGCATGGCGTAACCGACGATCTCGTCGCCGTCGACCGCCTTGAGGACGGTGCGGTCCGGATCGGAGAGGTACTCGCCGAACCGGTCGCCCGAGAGCATCTCGGTCAGGAAGGCCTCGATGTCGGCGGGGGTGGCCTGTGGGGGACAGGCAAGCGGGAAGGTCACGGTGGCCACATCGCTGAGTGCCTCGGCGTCCCAGAGTCCGGCCCGGTCGACGACGACGGAGCTGTTGGTCATCGTTCCAGTACAGCACGGGCGTGCCGGTGGTAGACAGCACTGCCTGTCCCGCGGCGGTGGCACCGTGACGGCGGTCCCGAGTACTCTCCTGGCCATGACTAGCGGTAGCCGCATCGGGATCGTCGGTGCGGGAGTTGCGGGATTGGCTTGCGCGAAGGTGTTGAGTCAGGCGGGGTTCCCGGTCGAGATCTTCGACCGAGCCCCTGATGTGGGCGGTGTGTGGAGCGCCACCCGCCGCTACCCGGGCCTGCGCTCGCAGAACAGCAAGCACACCGACCACTTCAGCGACCACCCGATGCCGGAGGACTACCCACGCTGGCCCGACGGCCAGCAGATGCAGGCCTACCTCGCCGGGTACGCGCAGAAATTCGGTCTCACCGGACACCTGCGGCTGCGCACCGAGGTGGTCGCCGCCGACCCGGTCGACAGCGGCTGGTTGCTCGAGATCCGCGACGAGATGGGTGTGCACCGCAGCACCTGCGATCACCTGATCGTCGCCAACGGTGTGTACAGCGACCCGGTGATGCCGAACCTGCCCGGCGCCGCCGCCTTCCGTGCCGCGGGCGGACAGCTGTGCCATGTCTCGCAGTTCCACGACGCCGAGCTGGCGCGCGACCGCTCGGTGGTCGTCGTCGGTTACGGCAAGTCGGCCTGCGATGTGGCCGAGGCCGTGAGTCACCTCGCCGACGAGACCAGCGTGATCGCCCGCCGACTCACCTGGAAGCTACCGCGCAAGTTCGGTTTCGGCACCGACTACGAACGTCTGCTGCTCACCCGCGCGGGTGAGGCGCACTTCCCCTCCCGGTTCGGCCACCGCGCCGAACGCCTGCTCGACCGGCTCGCCCTGCGCGAAGCCAATCTCGACCTGCTGCAGGAACGGGTGACGCGCAAGCTGCGGTTGCGCGAACTGGGCCTGGTCCCTGAAGGCTCACTGGCCGACATGGCGACCAGCAGCGCCGCGCTTGCCACCGAGGGGTTCTACGACCAGGTGGAGGCGGGCCGTATCGCCGTACACCGCGACGCCGAGATCGTGGAACTCATCGGCGGGCAGCACGGACCGGCGGTGCGGTTGTCCGACGGCACCCTGAAACTGGCCGAGATCGTGGTGTGCGCCACCGGATATCGCCAGGAGGTCCCGTTCCTCACCCCGTTCGTGCGCCGCTCGCTCACCGACGAGGCGGGCGACTTCCGGCTCTACCGCCACATCCTGCCCGTCGAGGTCCCCAACCTCAGCTTCGCCGGGTACAACAGCTCCAATATCAGCGCGCTGAGTGCCGAGGTCGGTGCGCACTGGATCGCGGGCCTGCTCACCGGTGCCTTCGTTCCGCCGGTCGCCGAGCTGATGAACAACGACATCGATGAGCGCCTCGCCTGGTCGCGGGCCCGCAGCAACGGTGTCCACGCGCACGGCGCGTCGGTGATCCCGTTCTCGCTTGGCAATATCGACGAGATGCTCGACGATCTCGGCACCCCGTTGTCGCTGTCGGCCCGGCTCGGGCAGTGGGTGCGCCCCGTGCGTCCCGCGACATACCGGACGGTGCTGCGCAACCGGAACGCCGCCCCGGCGCCGACGCCCGTCGCGGTGGTCGAGGGATAACCGACACGCGGTGCGGCCGCTTGGTGACGAACCGGGCGTTGGTGATAATCCTCGCGTGGAAGCGCTGGATCTGAACCTGCTGCCCGCCTTGGACGCGCTGCTCGACACCAACAGCGTCACCGAGGCGGCCCGGCGTCTGCACACCTCCACCTCGGCGATGAGCCGCACCCTCACCCGGCTGCGTGAGGTGTTCGGCGACCCGCTGCTTGTACGCTCCGGCAGGCATCTCGTCCCGACACCGCGCGCGCTGGAACTGCGCCGGGACGTGGCCGCGCTGGTCGAGGCGAGCCGGGTGTTGCTCACCGCGCACGAGGGCGGCGGCGTGGGCAGGCAGCGGGATTTCGTCGTGCGCGTGGGTGACGCGGTGGCCGCGCGGCTGGCGGGTCCGCTGCTCGGTGCCGTCGGGGCACAACTGCCCGGTGTGACGGTGCGCCTGCTGGCCGCCGATCCCGCCGACACCGCCGTCGCCCTGCGTGACGGACTGGTCGACATCGAAGTGGGCGTGCTCGGGCGCACCGACCCGGAAACGGTGGTGCAGCGGCTGATCACCGACCGCTGGGTGGGAGTGGCCGCCGCCGACCACCCCTTCGCCGTCGACCGGCCAACCGTCGCCGCCTACGCCTCCGCGCGCCACCTGGAGGTCTCACCCACCGGCCGCACCCACAGCCCCATCGACGACCGTCTCGCGCTGCACGGTCGCACCCGTCGCGTCGTCGCGACCGTCGCCGACCTGGCGACGGCCCTGTTCACGGTGGCGACCACCGACCTGATCTGCCCGGCCCCGGCGGCGCTGTCGCGCCCCGCCTGTCAGGCGCTGGATCTGGCCACCTTCGAGATCCCGCTGCCGCTGCCCGCCCCGGTCGTCGCCATGGCGTGGCATCCGCGCAACACCGCCGACGCGGGCCACCGCGCCGTGCGCGAACTCGTCGCGACCGTGCTGCGTGACGCACCGGAGGCGCCCGCCGTGCGCTCGGTCGGCCTCGCGGTCTAGCCGAGATCCTGGGTCGGCGGTCCGAAGACGTCGCGGCGGCCCGGCGGCAGGCCCGCGGAACGCTTGAGTTCGTCCAGCATGGCCTGCAATTTGTCGACGTGCGCGGCCGATTCGAGGTCGAAGGCGCGGTAGGTGCCGGTCACGGTGATGCCTGCCGGGTCGGTGTCCGTAGGGATCGGGGCGGGGCCGAGCTTGTCCTCGACGCTCGACGGGGTGGGCACGGCGGGTAGATCGACCGCGGGCGTGCCGGGTCGGCCGTGTCGGGTGCCCACTTCGTTGTCCGCGTTGGTGAATCGCACGGTGGGCTGCGGATCGACCGCTTCGTTCGCCTGGGTCGGGTATCGGTCCGTGTCGTCGTCGCGCGGGGCGTGTTGTCCGAATGCCGAGGCGGTCTCGTCGGCGCTGTGACCGCGCGGTCGGTCGAATCGGCTGCCGGGAGCGGTCACCTCGTCGCTCGAGTCGTCGAACGACGGTTCGGCCTCACCCATCGGCGGAGCCGCGTCGGCGGGCGGCGGGACGACCAGCCGGGCCGGGGCGCTGGATGTTTCGGCGTTGCGGGGCGTGAAATCGGTGAAGACGGACTCGCCGCGCTGCGCGGAGTCGGTGGTGAAGCCGTTGCGGGCGTGGCCGTTGCGCGCGGAACTGGGCAGGGTCGTCTCCACGTCGTCGTCGAAGGACCACTGGATGCCGTTGGCGTTCCCGTTCTTCGGCGCGGGCGCGGACCCGCCGCCGAATCCGTTGAAGGCCGCGCCGTTCGTCGCTTCCCTGGCAGCGGCCACCTGAATGTCCTCGCGGGAGGCGAAGCCCGCACGGTCCGGCTCGCGCCCGCCCGCATGGCCCTCGGCCCGGACGTCTGCCAAATCACTCGGAGCTCCGTGGTGTGTGTTCTCCGAACCGCCGACCCGCTCATCGACCGCGTTGCCGGTGTCGGAGGTGCTGTGCCGCAGGTCTTCCCGCGCGGCGGGTTGTTCGACGGGGTACGGCTCACCGTTGCGCCGGGTGCCGGACCCGTTGCGCTGAGCCTGCGGGTCCACTTCGTTGGGTGACCAGGTCACGTTGCCCGAGATGGTGTGGCGTTCGGTGCCTCGGATCTCGGCGGCCTTGCTCACCGGCCGGGCGCGCTCGACCGCCGCGGCGCCGCGCTCCGCGCTGGAGGTGCTGTCCTCCACCCGGCTCGACTCACCGGACGAATCCGGGAGCGGGACAGCACGATTCGCGGTGAGACCGACTCCTTCGGCCGCGATGTCGTCGGCCACGCCGCGCCGGTCCGGCTGCGCGGGCAGTCGGCCGCTCACCCGCTGCGCGTACGAGACGACCTCGCCCGCAGGGGTTTCCGGAGCATGAGCCCCGTTCACCTGCGGTGAAACGCCGTTGACCCGATTCGTCCGCAGGGTGCCGTCGGATACCGCTGTCGACCCGTCCTCGGCCGCACCGGGAGTCGACAACCGCACGGTCGGTCGCGGTGCCGCGTCCTCGCGCGCACCGTTGCGCGCGCGGGGCGCCTGCGGCTCGGGATCACCGAGGCCCGACGTCTGGACCGCGAGAGCGGCCGTCTCGTCCCCGGACGCGGCCCGACCACGTTCGGCCGCAACGACAGTCTGGGGTTCGGTGGTGGCCCGGGGGACCGGAGCGGCGGTGATGGGCCAGGTGGGGTCGCCGAGGTGGTCGGGGACCGAACGGGTCGACTGACGGCGTTCCAGCGGCGGCCGGGCGGCCTCTTCGTGGGCGGCGGCCCTTTCGGCGGCCTCACGGACTTCACGTCTGCTGCGTCCCCGGGTGGGCGGTGGCGCCGGATCGTCGCCACCGTCGAGGGCGTCGAGCCTGGCACTGAGCCGGGAAATGTCCTGTGACGCATGGAAAGCCCAGGCTTCGAGGCGGCGGATACGCAGTTGGTCGGGCACGTCCTCGTCGTCACCGGGGAAGCCGGGAACCTCCTCGGCGACCCGCGCGGCGACGACATCGAGCTTCTCGCTGACCTCACGCAGCGCCGCGGCGATACTCGCCAGCATCGACCCGATGGTTTCGTCGTGCTCAGCGTGGTTCATGCACACCCTACTTCCGGTGGACGGCGAGCGTGCCCGCCTCGGCCGCTGCGATCATATCCACCGGTGCCCGCCGACGTCGTGTAGTGATCCTCGGTCGGTGCGCCAGGCGACGCGCCGAACCTTTTCGTAATCGGGACGAAAAGGACCGGCAACCCGGCCGGTCTGTGTATCGAATTGATCAAGATCTTCGCCGGTCGGTGCGACGTTGGCACAATGAAAGGGCTTGATATACAAGCAATGTCGCCGTTGTGATCTCGATCACGGCACGGCGACGCACCCGAGTGCGGGTCAAGGGGGCTGGCGGCGTGTCGGCGCCTACGGGAACCTGAGTGCAGGCGTGGGCGCGGGCGCACGACAGGCCCCGGTGGGTAGGGAGTGATGGTGTGAGGACGAAGCGGCGAAGCGACACCCAGGTGGTGTGCGGACGGCGAGCGCTGCTCGACGAACTCGGGATCTCCGAGGGCGGTCGTCGCGCGGCACCCGAACGCACCGGATACGGCTGCGGTTGCCCTGATTGTGTTGCGACGCAATGGAATACTCAGCGGCTCGAGCACTGGATCTGCGGCAGACTCACGGCGGCGGGCGCCGACGAGGCGCAAGTGGACGCCCAAGTGGGTGATATCCCCGTCGACATCTTCTGGCGCCGTGGCGAGCGGCGCGGCGTGGTCGAGGTGCGCAGCGGCCCCCTCGACATCACCGCCGCCCGCGCCCACCGTGAACGCCTGCGCGAAGCGGGCATCGACGACGTGCTGTGGGTGGTGCCACGCGGATACTGGGTGCCGCTGGTGCCCGCGGTCGGTATCGCCGACTTCGCGCCCGCCGGTGCGGAGTACCGCATCGACCAGGGCGTGCTCAGCGCGGGAGAGTCCGGCTTCGCCGCGCCGGTGCGGGCAGGCTGGGCACTGCGGGAGTTCCTCGCGGGCTGGGTGGCGGACGACATCGCCTGGGGTCATGTGGATGTGATGAACGGAGGGTGGGCCGAAGTGGGCACCTGGGAGAAGCACACGGCGGCGCAGGCCGCGATGATCGAACGTCAGCGCAGTCAATTGCGCGACCAGCGGGTGGAACTCGCGGTGTCACGGCAGGCCGTGCGCGACAAGCAGCGCTTGGTGACCCGACTGCACCACCGGATCGAACGCGCGGCCGCGGCCGCCGACGCCCACGCCATCACGCTGGCCGGGTTGCGCAGCGAACTGGTCGCCCAGCAGCGGACCGCGGCGGGCCTGCGCGCCACGATCACCCGGATGGACCGCACCCTGGATCAGTGGCAGTGGCTCACCTGCTGCGCGATGCTGCTGGTCGTCGCGGTGCTGGCCGGGGCGATGGTGATGCGCTGAGCCGCATCGGGAGTCGTTCGAACCGCCAGTCGTTGCGCAGCACGAGCGCGGCCAGATCGAGCAGATCCAGGCCGGTCTCGGCGAGCACGGCGGTCAGAGCGAGCCGGTCGTAGGGACCGGTGGCCAGGTCGGCGGCGATGCGCTGTTCGGCGGCCGCGTCGACGGTGCGGGTGCGCAATTGTTCGGTGCCGATCGCGCTGCCGGTCCAGGTGAGCGCGCCCCAACCGCGTTCGTGTGCGTGGGCCCGGGTCAGCTCGGCCTGGAGCCGGTTGTGCTGGAACATGATCCGGCCCAGCGGCACCACGTCGATCAGTACCGTCCGTCCGTCGGTGAGCCGGGCGGCGACCGAGGGGTGGTACACGTGGTCCTCGCCCGCGAAACGGTAGGTGAGGGCGGCGGGTTCCTCCTGGAACGCCGCGACGGCCGGGCTGGCGTCGAGCGTGCGCAGCAGACGGGCGACGAGCGCCGAGTCGTAGGCGACCTCGCGTCCGGCCTTGGCCAGATAGAACCGGCCGCGCCCGTCGTCGTCGGCGTCGGCCACCCGCGCCGAGGCGGTGGGTAGCGGCGCGGGGGAGCCGTCGGGCCAGTCGGTGCCCGCGAGGACGGTGTCCAGGTCGTCGACGACGTCCTCCGGGCTGTGCAGTTTGGCGAGAATGCTGGCGGTCTTCTTCTGCCAGCCCAGGATTCGCTGCATCACATATCCGGCCACGCGCCGGGCGTCGGTCTGGTCGTGCCCGGCCAGGCGCAGCTTCAGGTACGACCATTCCATGGCGGCCAGGTCGGTGTCGGTCGCGTAGGTCTCGGCGAGCAGGGTGCGCACCAGGCGCAGATCGCCCGCCTCCGTCGGGTATCGGTGCGCGAACACGTCGATGCGGCGGTGGTCGGAGCGGGCGGCCTCGCGCAGGATACGCCCGATCGCCTTGGTGTAGAGCTGACGGGCCCGGTCGCGGGCGAGATCGTAGCGGGCGCCGACGCGGGTGAGGGTTTCCGGGCGCTGCCCGCCGATACCGAGGCGCAGCCCGACCACCCGCGCCTCCCGCGCGGCGCGTTCGGCGTGGTCGACGAGCAGTTCGCCGACCAGCTCGTCGAGCTCCTCCAACGCGAATGAGACGTCGGTGGCGATGTCGTGGCCCGGTTCTCTCATGATCGCGTCAGCGTAGCGGCGAACACCGACAATGTTGTGTCACAGCGACGTCAGGTACTCGCTGTAGAACAGGCACAGCCCGGTCGCCGACGCGATGCCCGCCAGCACCCAGAACCGGATGATGACCGTCGTCTCGGGCCAGTTGTCGAGTTCGAAGTGGTGGTGGAACGGTGCCATCCGGAACAGGCGGGTGTGGGTGGTGCGGAAGACCACGATCTGCAGCACCACGGACATGATCTCGGCGACGAACAGTCCACCGAGCACCACCGCGAGCAGTTCGGTGTGGCTGGTGATCGAGAGCCCCGCCAGCAGACCGCCGAGGCCGAGGGAGCCGGTGTCGCCCATGAAGATCTTGGCGGGCGCGGCGTTCCACCACAGGAACCCGACGCAGGCCGCCGCGCCCGCCGCGCTCACCATCGCCAGGTCGAGGGGGTCGCGGACCGTGTAGCAGGCGCGACCGGGGGTGATCTCGCAGGAGTGGTCGTACTGCCACAGGGTGATCACCACGTACGCGCCGAGGGTGAGGGTCATCGACCCGGCGGCGAGCCCGTCGAGCCCGTCGGTGATGTTGACCGCGTTCGACCACGCGACCACCAGCAGCACGACGAACAGCACGAAGAACAGCGACGCGAAGGTGATGGTCGGGATGTCGCGCACGTACGACAGGTTGCGGCCCGCCGGGGTGAGGCCGGTGGCGCCGGGGAACCGCAGCACCAGCACCGCGAACACGACCGCCGCCGAGATCTGGCCGAGGTATTTGCCCGCCGCGGTGAGCCCGAGATTGCGGTGTTTGCGCAGTTTGATCGAGTCGTCGAGGAAGCCGACCACGCCCAGCGCCGAGGCGAGCAGCAGCACCAGAACGCCCGACGCGCTGGGACCCGGTGCGTCCCACAGTGTTCCGATCAGGTGCGAGCCCAGGTACCCGCCCCACACGCCCGCCCCGATCGCGAGACCGCCCATCGTCGGTGTGCCGCGTTTGGTGTGGTGGCTGGCGGGCCCGTCGATGCGGATCTCCTGCCCGAAGCCGCGCCGGGCGAATACCCGGATGAGCACCGGGGTGAGGGTGATGGTGATGAACAGGGCGGTGCCCGCCGACAACAGGATCTGTCTCACTGCGCCTCCATTCACCTGTCCCGCCAACCGCTGCGGCCCGGGCGGCGCCGTGCCGATCCTAGGGGAGCCGCCCAGGTCGCGGCGCGGGAGTGATCGGGGTTACATGCCTGGATACAGCAAGAAGGCCCCGGGAAACCCGGGGCCTTCTTGTGGTGCGCGATACTGGGATTGAACCAGTGACCTCTTCCGTGTCAGGGAAGCGCTCTCCCGCTGAGCTAATCGCGCGAGGTGGAGACGGGAATCGAACCCGTGTGCACGGCTTTGCAGGCCGTTGCCTCACCACTCGGCCACTCCACCGCGCAAAGGAGGATGGCATATTGCTATTGCCTAACCTACCTCTCGAGCGGATGACGGGATTCGAACCCGCGACCCTCACCTTGGCAAGGTGATGCGCTACCACTGCGCTACATCCGCATTCACACATCCAGAGGAGCTCGTCCCGGGGGCCTTGCTGCTCTCCGTGGTGCGATGAGAACATTAGCCGACGCGCGGCGAAGACTACAAATCGGCTGGTCAAACGGCATAAATGTGAATTACACGTGTGTTGTCCGAGTCCGCACGGGTAACCGGCGGCTGAATTCGGGTGGCCTGTCCGACCATGCGCCACCGCACCCGCGCGCCGACCGGCCCGAGGCGCCCCGAACTTCCCGTTCACAAGGCGATTTGGTGTCTCCCGGGTACCCCGTGCTAATGTTTCGTCTCGTTCGAGAGGCCGCACAAACAGCCCCTCGCAACCACCCCGGTCCTATAGCTCAGCGGGAGAGCGTCCGCCTCACACGCGGAAGGTCGCTGGTTCGAAACCAGCTAGGACCACCACAAAAAGTGCCGATCATTGCCGTAGAGGCGATGACCGGCACTTTTGCGTTATACGTGCACTAGCGCTGCGTGTGAGCGCGTGAGTACTGCCCACCCGGCCTCGGAGACGCGCGCCAGCGTCGTTGATTGGTGATTTGCATCACTGTGGCGGCAAGTTTCGCGATCATCCGTCGGATGGTGTCAATCCGGACAAGGAGTGCGTTTACTGCGGGGGTGAGGTGTTCCTGGCTGCGGTTGTGTTTCGGCGGGCGTCACGGGTGATCCGAATTGCTTGACCGAACATGCCCGCCGCAGTGATCAGCATTGCCAAGGACGGAACCCGGGTGAACAGGCTGGGCGCTACATCGAACACAGCGAGTACGCCGAGCAGCCCCACCAGCAATTGCAACGAGAACAACCCACCCGCCACAAATTGGGCCCGCTCTCGACGCATCGTGTCGGACAGCCTCGAGTGGTGCGCGGTGGCCGTGGCACCGTTCGCCAGCACCATGGTCGAGTCAGGCGCGGGTGTCGTTTCGGACTGCCAGAAGCGGGGGAATGCCTGGAGACCGCCTGTGAGGACCAGTACCGCGATACCGAACCCGATCGGCTTCCAACCGTCTGCAACTCCAGGCCGCGCCTCGGTGTGGGAACCCGGGACGGCGAGAGTCAGCCCCTGCGGGACCTCCAGGTCGGTAATAGCCTCGTGCACAGTTCTTCTCGCTGCCGCCGCATCGATGCCGGGCTCCATCTCGACCGGCATCAGGGCCGCACCGGTGTCGTGGTTGAACAGGTTTCCCCGGGGCGCGTCCACCGATCGGACTCCAGGGATCTTACGCAACTGCACGTAGATCGGGCCGATATCCGCAGTGGTGAGCGTTCGTGCCGACGACGACTCGATCAGCACGGCGACCTGCACATTGGTGGGAAACCCCGCTGCGGCCAACTGCGCGTCGACCGAATCACTCGACGAACTCGAACCACTCTGCGAGAGACCGAGTCCACCGGCCACGATCAGCGAGATGCCGCCCAGGATTCCCACCACGGCAACGATCATTCGAAAAGTCTTCACGCGTCCCCCGCCACATCAGCTCCGACAACGTCAGAGTCTAGTCAGCTGTTCGTCCACAGTTCGTGCGCGAGATCGATAACCCATGGCATCTGGCATCGCCCGTCGGTCCTGGCCGGGCCGGTCGGCGGGATCAGCGACAGTCGCGTGCTCACGGCCGGTCCGTGTCGTCGTGTCACCGCCCCGCGAGGATGCCGCCGGAAACGTCGAGGTAGGCACCAATGATCCAGCGTGCCGAATGCACTGTGATCTGTCCCATGGCGGCTTTGCTGATCGCATCTACCCGGGAAGGATCTTGATCTCTCAGGACTGGATTTCTGTCGCGAGGCGGACGAGTTCGGCCACCGCCCTGGACCTGCTGTGTGGTGGCCAGGAAATGACCGTCGTGACCGACGGAGCGTCCGACACCGGCACCGTCGCGTACGCATCACCCAGTTGGGCCCGCAGCGACTCCGGCACCAGCGCACACGCCCGACCGAGCCCGATCAGCTGGACCAGCTGGCTATAATTGCCGACCTGCGGGCCCGGACCGTCCGGAAAACTCCCATCCCGTCGCCGCCAGCGCACCAGCGGCAGATCCGGTAGCGCGGCGACCTCCGCCATCGACAAACCAGAACGAGCTGCCGCGGGATGCCCCGAGGGCAGCACGATGACCTGCCGCTCGGTGCACAGCTCCTCGGTGTCGAATCCGGACGTGGAATCGAACGGCCGATGCAGCAGGGCGAGGTCGGCGGACCCGTTGCGCAACAAGGTCTCCGGTTCCCCCGGTCCACACAGCACCACTTCGACGGGGACGGCACCTGGCTCGGCGGCGTACGCAGCCAACAGCGTCGACAACAGCTCGCTCGACGCTCCGGCCTTGGCGGCCAGCACGACACCCGGCCGGTCCACCGCGGCGCGGACAGTGCGCCGCTCGGCGGCCTCGACCGCGTCGAGCGCGACCCGCGCCTCCCGCAACAACACCGCCCCGGCCTCGGTCAACACGACCGCGCGCGGGGTACGCCGCAACAACACGGCGCCCAACCGCCGCTCGAGCCGCTGAATCGCCCGCGACAGCGGCGGCTGCGCCATGACGAGGCGTCGCGCCGCCCGTCCGAAGTGCAACTCCTCGGCGACAGCGACGAAGTAGCGCAACTCCCGGGTCTCCACGACCACCACCGTATCCGGTTACCACCAGGGACGATACCCCTGCGGTATCGCTGCCGACCCAGTCGGTATTGGCCGCGCCATCCGACGTCGTCGCAGCATCGAGGCGCGGTCACCACGACTGGTGGTCGTGTCACGGAAACAGGGAGAAACGATGGTCGACGTCGCAGTGATCTACTACAGCCGGACCGGCGGCATCAAAGGGCTGGCGACGGCCGCCGCCGAAGGCGCCGCCCACGCGGGTGCCGACGTGCGCCTGCTCGTGGCCGAGGAAGCGCACAACGACGACATGGAGTGGGCCGACGTCGTCCTGTTCGGGACGCCGAGCCACTACGGCACGATCGCCGCGGGACTCAAGGCGTTCATCGACGGCACCGGCGACCTGTGGCGAGCCGGTCGCCTCGCCGACAAGGTGTACGGAGCCTTCGTCTCCAGTGCCAGCACGCACGGCGGTCAGGAGACCACCCTGTCGACCTTCACGACGATCTTCGCCCACTGGGGCGGGATCATCGTGCCGCCCGGCTTCACCGCCTCGGTACCTGTCGCCGAACAGATGCGGTCGGGCAACCCGCACGGAGCCGGGCACGTGGCCGGTTTCGGCGATCCGCCCACGGAATTCGCCCTGGAGGCCGCCCGCTACCAGGCTGGGCGCGCGGTCAGGGTGGCCGCTCAGCTGACGACGACCGGCATCGCAGCGCAATGAAGGGCCGGTAGCCATCTCGATGCTGTCGTCACCGTGCGTTCGCCGGTGATCGGCTCGCCCGGACGGTGGGGGCGCCGTGGTCGCCGACTCGGCACACGCATCGTTCCGGGCGACCACCGACGAGCGCGGGTCGAGGTGAATACGCCGTACCGGCCGGTAGGGGCCGGTTCGCTATCCGCCGTGGCGGTCGCGGCGGCCCGGCGGCGGTCGTGCGAATTCCGTACGGATTGCCCGAATCCGGCCGGGATGCGACCGCGCCATGCCGAGGATTCCGAGATCTGTTTGCTGGAAGTGTGCTGTGTGTATCCTTTGCCCGTCCTGATCGGCAGAGGCGAGCGGGTATCCGTTCGGCTCAGGAGAGTCGGAGGTTTGTGCGCACATGGTTTCGCATCGCTCGGTTCCGCGTCCGGCGGTACTCACGCCCGGCGCTGCGACAACGCTGTACCGTCCCCTGCTGTTCGACGCGTCGAGTCCGGACGGACTCCGCGACCTGGAAGCGTTGGCGGCGTCGGGTGCCGTCGACGCGGTGCACGACACGATCGAAGAACAGCTCGACGAACTGATCCGCAGCGCGGACCCCTCGATCGCGCACTCCGCGGACTCACTGGCCACCGCACGTCACCGGATCGGTGGTGGGATCCCGCTGTGGCAGTGGGGAACCTGGGTGTTCTACCCGTGGAGCGGTCGACTGGTGCATGTGCTGCCACGTGAGGATTTCCAGCTGCTGCGAACCGATCGCAATCGCACCAAGATCGACCGGGCGCAGCAGCGTGACCTGCGGGGCCGTCGGATCGGGGTGGTCGGGCTCTCGGTGGGCAACAGCGCGGCCGTGACCCTGGCGATGGAAGGGGTCGGCGGATCGTTCCGGTTGGCCGACTTCGACACGGTCGGGCTGTCGAATCTGAACCGACTGCGGGCCGGAGTGGACGATCTGGGTGTCGCCAAAGCCGCACTGGCGGCACGGCAGATGTACGAGATCGACCCCTACCTCGACATCGAGATCTTCACCGGCGGGTTGACCGAGGAATCGATCGGCCCCTTCTTCGACGGAGCCGACGGCGGCGAACCGCTGGATCTGCTTGTCGAGGAATGCGACACGGTGTGGGCGAAGGTCGCCGCCCGGGAGTACGCGCGCGGCCGAGGGATCCCGGTCCTGATGGACGCCAACGATCGTGGCCTGCTCGACGTGGAGCGTTTCGATCTCGAACCCGACCGTCCGCTGCTCCACGGCCGTATCGGTGCGGCGACCTCGGCCGATGTCGCGCGGATGAATCGAGGCGAACTGCTCACATTACTGCTCACCATGGTCGACGAAGAGCGCCTCAGCCCCGCGATGCGCCACGCCATCGGTGCGATCGGCACCACCCTGTCGAGCTGGCCGCAACTCGCGTCCGGGGTGATGCTCGGGGGTGCGCTGGTGGCGGACACGGCGCGCCGGATCCTGCTCGGCGAACTGATCCCGTCCGGACGAACCTATGTCGACCTCGACGAACTCGTCCCGGCGCTGGATCGACAGCTCTCGCCGGAATTCGCGCGGGTGATGGAGGCGGCCCGGTGACGATCGATGTGCGCAATGTGGAACTGCTCGGCGCGCGACTGCGATTGCGGGAGCTGCGGGCCGAGGATCTCGACGTCTACCAGCGGATCTTCACCGACCCGGAACTGACGCGCTACATGGGCACCGACAGCATGGGCGTCCAGGCGGCCGCCGCGTCGTTCGACGCCGCCGTGCGCTCCCGAGGGGAGGCGCCGCGGCGCAAGTACACCCTGGCGATCACCGCGCCGGGGGAGGACACCATGGTCGGCACGATCGGGCTGTTGGTCGAGGACTACGGCAGCAACGCGATGATCGGCGGCCTGGTCGTCGTGCCGGAAGGGTCGCTGCGGGCGGGCGGCATCGAGGCGGGCAGACTCATGGCCGCCTTCGCGTTCGGGCCGCTCGGGATCCACCGGGTGTGGGCGGGACACCGGCACGATCACCCGGTGATGGACACGGTGATGGCGGGAGTGGGCTTGACACCGGAAGCGCGGCTGCGGCAGCTCTACCGGACCCAGGGCCGGTGGCGGGACGTGTGCACCTATGCCGCGTTGCGACCGGAATGGGCTGCGACAGCGACCGCCGCCGAACGTCGGATCCTCGCCTCGCGGCCCGCCGAGGCACGGGAGCACGCCGTCGCCGGTCGGTGAAAACCATTGCGCGACCTTGCCGAATCGGGCTCCGGACTCGCCGCGGCGCGATAGCATCGCCGACAACAGGCCCCGTGCAATCACCCTTGCCCGAATTGCCACCACCCGATGCGCGCAGCGGCCGGCGACGGGAGGGACTCCACCGCCGGCGAGGATCCGAAGTGGAGATCACCGATGGCAGTGCTGATCGACTCCGACTACTTCACGCCCGCGGACCGGCGGGAAGCGGTCACCGCCATCCTGCAGGAAGCCGACATCGGGGCGAATCTGCGGATGTGGGATTCGCCCGCCGAAGTGGTCAGCAGGCACCAGGCCTGGGTGCTCGGTCCGATCGCGCTCACCCGCTCCGAGGTGTCCGGTCACCAGGTCTGGCGCACGCGGCGGCACGAACGGATCACGCCGAGCGACACATTGACGGTCACGGTGCAGAACGGGCAGGTCCGCAGGCACGAACAATTCGGAGCACAGACGCTGATCGAACCCGGTGCCTGCGAAGTGATCGACCTGGCGACCACCTTCGCCTCGGGCTGGCACGGGCTCGGTGGAACGCTGTGCCTGCAGCTTTCGCGTGAGCGCCTCGGTATCTCCGCGGAAACAGTTGTCGGCGCGCACGGTCGGCTGGCGGCGTCGCCGCTGTATCCCATGGTCACGGCGCAGATCCAGCATCTCGTGCGGATCGCCGACGAGCTCGAAACCGATCCGGCGGCCGCCTCGGTGGGCGAGTCCTGCCTGGAAATGGTTCGGGCGCTCCTGATCTCGGCGGCGGGGCGCGGGCCGGGTGACGGCGGCGCCATCCCCGAGCAATTACTCATCGAGCAGATCCTCGGGTATGTGCGGACACACCTGTCCGATTCGACCATGAAGATCCCCGAGATCGCCGCCGCCAACAACATCTCGGTCCGGCACCTGTACAAGGTGTGCGCCCAGTCCGGGATCAGTCTCGAGCAGTGGATCATCGAGCAGCGCCTGGTCCGGGCTCGCGACATGCTGGTCGACAAGGGCTATGCTCACCGTTCGATCGGCGCGGTGGCCGGTGCCGTCGGCTTCCGTGACGCCGCGCATTTCGCCCGGCGATTCCGCGAGGCGTTCGGCATGACGCCACGTGATTGGCGCCGCAGCGCCACCGATCCGGACAACTCGCCGAAGTAGTCGAGACGGCGGCCGAGTGCACGCACGTTTGTGCGTGCACAGTCAGTGGCCGTGCAGTCACAGACTCCTTCGCGGGTGGATTCCCCGATACCTTTCGAATGTGGCTGCGCGAGACAGCATTAGGAGTACGAGTGTTCGCTGATGGACACCCGTGCCGATGCGGTCCGTGCCGAGGGCATCGAGAGAGAGGGGAGACCATGTCGGCGATCGGCAAAGCGATTCGGGCGGCAAGGATGGCCTCCGGTTTCACCCAGGCGGAGTTGGCCGACTGGATCGGAATCGCGGACGGGAATCAGATCAGCCGTTGGGAACGTGGTGTGGTGACACCGAGTGCCGACAATGTCGGCGAGTTGTCGAGAGTTCTCGGGGTACGACTCGACAACTCGGTCGGCGACGCGGTGTCGTGCTGATCTGACCGCCGGTGCGTCGGCTCGGATCGAGCCGACGCACCGGTGAGTGTTTCGTCCGAGGCTACGAGGTGACCTGGGAGCTCAAGTAGTTCAGCAGGATCCGGACATCGTCGTCGTAGTCGATATGGGCGCGGGAGGCGTAGAAGTTGGCCATGTCGGCGCCTTGGCGGGCCAGTTGGAGGAGTTCGTCGGCGGTGGTGGGGTCCGCGAGACTGAGCAGGGTTCGAGTGGTCGCCGGAAGATCGGCGCGGATGCCTCCGGCGACGGGACCGAGCACGGAACCCGTGAGGTCGGCGCCGGTGGCAGCCACGGAAGCCAGCTCGGCGGCGGCGCCGACAGGGTCGTCACGGTCCAGGAATTCGACCGCACGCCAGAGGCCTTCCTGCAAGCGCCCGGCCCTGTCGGCCACGCTCAGCAGATCTATCCGCGCGAAGGCGTCGGCGATGACACCGATACCCGCGCTCCGGCCGGTCGGGTCCACAGCGGCGGCCGCGCGGATGACCTGAGCGACCAGGACGCGGTCCACCTCCGTGGCGGCCTCGACCAAGGGGGACAACGCCGCGTTCACAGCGTTCGCGGTCCGGTGCGCACCGCGAATATCACCCGCCGAGACCAACTCCGGGAGGCGGGTCAGGTTGTCCAGAATGGTCGGCAGGTTCGCCGCGGTGGCGGTCCAGCCCGCACCCATGGTGACCGCCTGGGCGATCAGGCTGCCCGAATCCACCGTGGCGGGAACGTAGTCGGCGATCGGGGTGGCGTCACCGCTCAACACCCGACCGACCACGGCGAGGAACGGTGACGTGGCGGCATCGAGAGAGCAGTACAGGTCGCCGTCGGCACACAACGTGCGGACGCGCTCGGTCAACGCGCCGAAATCCCGGTCACGCGATCCGGCGATGCCGTAACCGGGCTGCGGATCACCCAAGGAGAGCGTGGTATTCGGATCGCGATGCGGATCCGCCAGCAGCCCGACACCCACCACCCGATCGGCCTCGACAGGGCCGTCGCCGTGGCCGATCTCGGTGGCGAGATCACCGATACCGTCCGCACCCTGGCTGTATCCGGCCAGAATCACCCGCGTCGAATCGCACAGCCCACGAAGAATGCGATCCACACGGGACTCGAGGGTGCTCAGCGACTCCGCGTAGCTCAAGCCCAGATCGAAAGCGCTTGCGGCATACGGGACGTAGAGCACCGTGATGTCATCGCCGTATTGCTGACGCAGGCCGTCACCGACGGGCCGCAACATCCCCACGGGAACCTCGGGATCGGCGTCCGGAGTGGTCTCCCACGTCCCCGGCGCGAGAAGAGCCGTGTACGGGGTGCACGGCGGGGCATCGACCGTGTCCGCGCGCACTACGCCGACCGTCGCGGACCCGACCGCGATCATCGTGGCGACCACTGTCGCGGTGGATCTCGACAACCTGTTCATCGTCCAATTCCTCTGTTGCCGAAGGGGATTCGAGACGGTGCTGAATCACGCCGAACTGTTGTGACCAATTCTCGCCACCCGAGCGGGTTTACGGCGACGCTTTCAGACACAGTTTTATTTCAGATTGTGTCGTCGGGGTGCCGCTGTCAGCGCTCGGCCAACCTGAGCAGCGCGGCACGCAGGTCGGTGCGGGGGGCGTCGGCGTCGAGTTCCTGCAGGGCGGTTTCGGCGATCGCCGCGATGAGCAGGACGGCGACCGAGTGCGGGTCGGGCCAACCGATCGCGGTCAGATCCTCGGCGGCGATGTCGGCGGCCAGGGCGTTGCGGCGCGCGACTTCGCCACCCAGACCCGCATCGGTACGTGCCTGGACCAGTAGGGCTTTGGTCGCCGGGTCCGCCAGGCAGCCGTCGAGATACACCTCGATCCCGGCGCGCAGACGTTCGACGCCCGGCGGCACGTCGGCGATGGCGGCCCGGACCCCGGCGAAGAGAGTGTCGTGGAACTCGCGATGCACGGCGAGCAGGAACTCGTCACGGCTCGGCCAGTGCTGGTAGAAACTGCCCTTGGCCATGCCGGCACCGGCGGTGATGGCGTTGACCGACACCTTGCTCAGGTTCTCGCTGCCCAGCAGAACGCGGCCCGCGTCCAGCAGGGCACGTCGCCCCGGTTCGGGAGATCTCATCGGTTCACCTCGCTGTGGGCACGCAGAAACGGCGTCACCGTATCGAGGAACAGTCGCGGTGCCTCGCAGAAAGGTTCGTGGCGGGTCGGCAACACCGCGACCTCGGCGTCCGGCAGCGCTTCGGCGAGACCGTGACGATTGAGGGGGAGCGGGTTGATCGGATCGTTGCGGCCCCACACGACCTGGACGGGGCGGTCGATGGGCAACGGACCGTTCGCGGTCAGATCGAGATCGGGATCGGCGATGGTCGCCCACAACCGTCGGTACACCGCCAGGCGATCCGCGTTGTCGCGTACCGCGCGCGCACGTTCGAGAACCGGACGCACCGATCCGCGATCGGGCGGGCCGAGGTAGAGGCGTGCGGCTGGGCCAACCGTGCGCGCGGCGACCGCACCCGCCGACATGAATCGAGCCATCGCCCGCACGATGATTCCGTGCGGCACGAACCCGGCGGGCTGCACGAGAACAGCGGCCCGCACATGCTCGGGTTCGCGTTCGGCCAGCCGCGCGGCGGCGTAACCGCCGACACTGTTGCCGATCACGACGACTTGCCCGAAACCGTGCTCGACGCGCAGCACGTCGAGCACGCGGCTCGCGATCACCGGCAGCGCCGACGTGCGCAGCGCCGAGGGGTCGGTCACCGGCGAATCGCCGAACCCCGGCCAATCGAGCGCGGCCACCGGCCAGCGTTCGCCCAACGTCGGCGTGACAGCGGCGAAATCCCGGTGGTCCCCGGGATTGGCGTGCAGGAGAAGCAATCCTGTTCCCGACCCGGGATCCCGTCCACTGAGGTGCACGGCCACTGTGCCGTAGTCGGTCTCGATCGCCACCCGCATGTTCCACTCCGATCGCTCTGCTTCGAGAATAGGCATGACCGACCGGTCGGTCAACGCGAGATGCACGGGGAGGCGGAGGGTTTCGTCGGCTGTCAGCCGTGCAGGAATTTGTGGACGAGCATCACCGCCATGGAACCTTCGCCGACAGCGGCGGCGACCCGGTGGCCGGTGAAGGCGCGGACGTCGCCTGCCGCGAAGACGCCCGGAACGGTGGTTTCCAGGTGCAGGGGTGGGCGTCGCAGGGGCCAGCGGCGCGAGTCGTCGGCGATGTCGGGGCCGGTGAGCAGGTAGCCGTGGGTGTCGCGGGCGAAAGCGGGGCCGAGCCAGGCGGTGGCGGGATCGGCGCCGATGAAGGCGAACACCCAGGTGGCGGGGACTTGCTCCAGCTCACCGGTACTCCGGTCGCGCAGGGTGAGTTGTGCGAGATGGGTCTCGCCCGCTGCCGCGGCGATCTCGGTGTCGGTGCGGACCTCGATGCGTGGGTTCGCGCGGATCTGCTCGACGAGATAGGCCGACATCTCGGCGGCGAGGGAAGGTCCGCGAACCAGCATGATCACCCGGGTCGCGGTTTCGGCGAAGTAGATCGCCGCCTGCCCGGCCGAGTTCGCCCCACCGACGATGTACACCACCGACCCGGTGCACAGCGGGGCTTCGGTGAGCGCCGAGAAGTAGTACACCCCGCGCCCGGCGAATTGCTCGATACCCGGTGCGTCGAGGGTGCGGAAGGTGGCGCCGGTCGCGACGATCACCGATCTCGCCGACACCGCGAGGCCGCCCGAGCAGCGCACGGTGAAACCGTTCGCGGTGACCGCCAGTTGTTCCGCGGCGGAACTGATCACCAGCTCGGCGCCGAATTTTCCCGCCTGCCGCCGAGCCCGGTCGGTGAGCTGGGCGCCGGAGATGCCGTCGGGAAAGCCGAGATAGTTCTCGATGCGGGAACTGAGTCCGGCCTGCCCGCCGATCGCCCACCGCTCGAGCGCGACTGTGCGCAGCCCCTCCGACGCACCGTAGACGGCGGCCGCCATGCCCGCCGGTCCGCCGCCGACGATCACCAGGTCGTAGTCGTCCGAACTGGGCGCCGTGTGCAGGCCGACCCATCGCGCGAGCTGTGCCTCGTCGGTGGGCCGCAGGGCCCGGCCGTCGGAGTCGATCAGGACGGGGGTCTCCCCGGTGTCGAAGCCGTGCGCGGTCAGCAGCCGCCGCCCCTCGGGGTCGTCGGGCCGAACCCAGCGGCAGTCGATGTCGTTGCGCCGGAGGAAGGTGCGGATCGCCGCGCAGGCGGGTGACCACAGGTCGCCGACGACGGTCAGCGCCGGTGTTCCTGGCTCGTCTGGCGAGGTAGGGGCCATTTCTCGAGGGTAGTCCCGGGGTGTGCCGGTGCGGCCGATCCAACCAACACCCGTCGCTTCGATGACGTCGGCATCACAGAACAGCCGAGATCGGGTATCGAACTCCGCTCGGTGAGCACATCGACGTTTGCCCGAAGTTCGCGGTATCGCCGGTGGATTCGGCCGGTCCGCGCACTGACGGGGCTTCCAGCAGTATGAACAAGGGTTGTTCGAGGCATCCGAAGGTCTCGTTTTCGGTGTCACCGGAATTTGCCGGGCTCGACTACTGTGCAGGAACCGATCTGCTCCTTCTGCAGCCGAGGTGGGACATGACGAAACCGGGATCAGGATCGAATCTGCCCGACCGGGGCGTGGGTGACGTCTTGACGCCGCCGTCGGGTAGCCGCAAGCTCGGCCCGGCGGACCACCTCGTACAGCCGCAGGGTGACATCGAGATCAAGACGCCGAACACGGTTCCGGTCGACTCCCGCAGGGTCACCGTGAACCCGGTGAACGAACCCGTCGACACCGAGGACGCCGCCCACACGGCGATGCGGTCCAAGATCAAGCGATTCGTCCTCACCGTGGTGATCATCGCCGCGCTCGGCGGTGCGCTGTTCGGCTACGACACCGGCGTCATCTCCGGTGTGCTCGTGTACCTGACCCCCGATTTCGGGCTGAGCCCCACCCAGGTCGGTGTCATCACCAGTTCGCTGCTCGTCGGCGCCGCCATCGGATCGTTGACCGGTGGCTGGATGGCCGACAGGTTCGGGCGGCGGATGACCTTGCTGTTCGCCGCCGCGCTGTTCTTCGTCGGCGCGTTGGCCCAGGCGGTGAGCCCGAACCCGACGTTCATGATCGTCACCCGGCTGCTGCTCGGGGTGGCGGTCGGTACGGCGTCGCTGGTCGTGCCGATGTACGTCTCCGAGATCGCGCCCGCCACCTACCGCGGCCGCCTGGTGTCGATGAACAGCCTGATGATCGCTTCGGGGCAGTTGCTCGCCTACATCATCAACGCGCTGCTCGCGCCGACCGCGAACTGGCGCCTGATGCTGGCCATGGCCGCGATTCCGGCGATCGCGCTGTTCGCGGGCATGCTGTTCATGCCCGACTCGCCCCGCTGGTACCTGAAGCAGGGTCGCGAGGACGACGCGCGAAAAGTGCTGCGACGCTCGTACTTCCCGGAGAACGTCGAACCGACGATCACCGCGATCGAGCAGGCCGACCAGGCCGACCGCGCGGTGAAGGCGAGCCTGCGCGATCAGCTGCGCAAGCCCAAGGTGCGTGCCCTGTTCTGGACCGGCGTGGGGTTGGCGCTCATCCAGCAGTTCGTCGGTGTCAACACCGTTGTCTACTACGCGCCGTCCACGCTCACCCAGGCCGGGCTCGGCGACTCCAGTGCGGTCACGTCCTCCATCGGCATCGGGGTCGGCGCGGTGCTCGGTGTGATGACCGGCATGAGCCTGGTCGATCGGATCGGCAGGCGCCCGACGATGTTCATCGGTATGGCGGTGATGATCGTCGCCCTGGTGGCCATGGCCGCGGCCGAACGTCTGCTGCCGAACGAACCGGCCTCCGGGTACATCCTGCTGGCGATGATGATCGTCTACATCGGCTCGTTCCAGGTCGGTGTGGGTGTGCCGACCTGGTTGCTGCTGTCGGAGATCTTCCCGGCGCCGATCCGGTCGGTGGCCATGTCGATCACCACGTTCCTGGTGTGGGCGGGCAACTTCGTCGTGTCGCTGGTGTTCCCGCCGCTCGGTGATCTGTGGGGCCCGTCGACGATGTTCCTGATCTTCGCCGTGATCGGTGTCGTGTCGGTGATCTTCTGCTACCGGCGGGTGCCCGAGACGAAAGGTGTTTCGCTGGAACAGATCACGGCGGTCGCCGAGAGCTGAGCGTCCGGCTCGGCCGCTGCTCGCGCTTGTCGAGTGGCCTCGGATTGTGCATACTCGGCTGATGACCACTAGTGGAAAGGGCGTCCTCCGCCCGGGCCGTTGAGCCCCTCGCCGGTTCTCGTACCGGCTTCCTCCTTACTGGATTCCCGTCTCGACATGTGGGCACGGGTACGCGAATTCGCTGTTCCGCCGACCATGATCAACCTGGCCACCACGCGTCGCGCGGTCGGTGACTTGGCGGGTGCCTGTGCCGCCGCGCACGTCGATGTCGACATCGATCTGGGTGCGCTGGCGCGTGGGCACGGCCGCGAACTCGTCGCGCGAGTCCACGACGACCTGCGGCACCTGGCCCCGGATCTGCTGCGCTGGCACCTGCCGAGAGTCGCGCCCGACGGCTTGCTCCGGCCGGGCCTGACGATGACACTGGCCCGATATCCGAGCGAAAGCCCCGGTGCTGGACAAGGATTCGTGCACCTGGTCGTGCGCACGGCACCCGCATGGGCCGATGCCGGGCAGCGCGTCAGCCTCGCGGTGTGGGACGGTGGCACCGGCGCCACGCATTCGCACCCGCATCCGCGACCGAATCGTCGCTACCGGCTCGACCTGCACCGCCACCTGTGGGACGCCCGGCGTGCGGGGGAACTGGCCCGCCGTTGCGGAGGTCTTTCGACGCTCATCGGACCAAGTGCCGCAACGGAATTCGTCGCAGGTGAAACTGCCGAATCGTTCGCGGATCCCGTTCCGGCGCACTGCGCGGTCGAGCGATGGGCCGAGGAAGCAGCCCTGCTGCTGAGCGCCGAGCGGGGTACGTCGCACACCGATGCGGCGCTGGTCGCCGTCAGATTAGGGGCGCGACGGCAGCGGGTGATCGAGGTGGTTCGCCAGCCCCCGGCGTCTTCGCCCGGCGCGGTGCCGCCTGGGCAAGGCCGCACCCCGGCACCGCGATTCGTGGCCGACTACCCGCGCGGTGCGCTGACGGCCCTGCCGATCCTGCCCGATGCCGCCACCTGGACACTGCCCGACCTGGAGCTGTTGCGCGCGGGTGCCATCACCGTCGACCGGCTCCATCCCCTCGTCGCCGAGTCGCTCGCCCCGGACGGGACTCGCCCACTCACCCGATCGGGGAACGCGCCCCGGCAGGCGCACATCGTCGAATGCCGAGGCGAGGTCCATCGGATCGGTGTCGTGAACGGCGTGCTCAGCGCTCTCGATCACGACCCGGCCGAGATCAGACGGGAGGAACTCCTGGTCGCGCTGACCGGTGTCGCGCTGCCGTGCCTGCGGGTCATCGACGAGGCGCATCGTCGGCCCGACTGGATCAGCGGCGTGCGTGAACGTCTCGACCACGGCGACACCGAGGGAGCCCTGGCCGTCGTCGAGGGCCTGCTCGGAACCGGTGCCGAGCTGCGGGACGGACCGCTGCGCGACGCCCTCGCCGCGGCGGCCGACCGTCGGGTCACCTACGGCCGGTACCGATCCGAGACCGCCACCCACGACGCGCCCCGTCACGTCGCCGACCGTCTGCGCCGGGCCGGGCTCCGCTACGGGCACGACCGCAAGCTGCTCCAGCGCCTGGCCCGGCACGAGAACCGCCGCCGCGTCGTCTCCTGAGCCTGCCCCGTCGGGCACGCATCCGATTCCTCCCACACCCGAGGTGATTCATGACTGTGCACTTTTCCGATCTGTCCCCCCGATTCGCCGCCATGCCCGCGGACCCGCCCGGTCCGGCCGAACTGCGAGAATCCCGGCCGCACAACGCCACCCAGCTCGACGTCGCCGACGAACTCCTGACCCTGCTCGGCCGCACCACCACCGAAGCCCGCCGCAACCCGCAACTCGAGGCGCTCACGCTCGCCGTCGCGGCCGACCTGCCGGTGCTGCTGTGGGGTGAACCCGGGATCGGCAAGACCGCCGCGCTCACTCAGCTCGCCGACTCCCTCGACCTGCCGCTCACCACGGTGATCGCGAGTGTGCACGAGCCGTCGGACTTCTCGGGTCTACCGATCCCCGGCGCCGACCCGGCCGTCGACGGAGTCCCGATGGCACCGCCGGACTGGGCGGTGCGGCTCGCGCACACCGGACGCGGTCTGCTGTTCCTGGACGAACTGTCCACCGCGCCACCGGCCGTGCAGGCGGCGTTGCTGCGCCTGGTGCTCGAACGGCGGGTCGGCGCGTTGCGACTGCCCCCGGGAGTGCGCATCGTCGCGGCCGCCAACCCGAGGTCCTCCGCCGCCGACGGATGGGAACTCAGCCCGCCGCTGGCCAACCGGTTCGTGCACCTGCGATGGACCCATGATCCGGACGTGGTCGTTCGCGGTCTCGGGGGAACCTGGCCCGAGGCGACCCTGCCGCGCCTCGACCCCGACGAGCTCCCGGCGGCCGTCGCTTTCGCTCGCAGATCGGTGTGCGCCCTGCTCACCGCGCGCCCCACCCTCGCCCATCAGCTGCCGACCACCGAAACCCGGCGTGGTGGGGCGTGGGCCTCCCCGCGCAGCTGGGAGATGACGATGCGGCTGATCGCGTTCGCCACCGCGGCCGGTGCCGACCGTGAGGTGCTCGCGCAGCTGATCCGAGGCACCGTCGGCGACGGACCCGGCTTCGAACTGCTCACCACCATGGACCGGATGGACCTGCCCGACCCCGAAACCCTGCTCGCCGACCCGTCCGCCGCCGACCTGCCCGAGCGCGGCGATCTACGGCAGGTGGTGCTGGACGGCGTCGTCGCGGCGGTCCGGCGCAACCCGGATCGGTCCAGATGGGACGCCGCCTGGGCACTGCTGGTGCGGGCCGTCCGGACGGGCGCCCCAGATCTGGTCGTCGTGCCCGCCACCACCCTGGCCGCCCTGCGCCGTGACGACTGGGTGGTACCCGCCGCGATCGAGGAACTCGCCGGTGTGGTGTCGATCTCGCGACGCGCGGATCAGGCGGCGGCCCGCGTCGCGGCGAAGGCGGCCCGATGAGCATGGACATCGACAAGCTCTACGCGGCTCGCCTGCACGCCGTGCGGGCCAGGCCCTACCTGGCGACCGCGCTGTTCGCGCTGCACCTCGTCGAATCGCGGCAGGTACCGACCATGGGTGTGGACCGGTACTGGCGGTGTTATGTCGCACCGGGTTTCGTCGACCGCACACCGGTCGAGGAACTGGCATCGGTGCTCGTCCACGAGGTCTCACACCTGCTGCGCGAACACCACGACCGCAGCCGACGTTTCGCGCGCGCACACGATCTGGACGGACCGGCCGAGCAACTGCGCCGCAATATCGCCGCCGACGCCGAGATCAACGACGACGCCTTCGGCGACGGCCTCGTCGTGCCCGAGGGGGCGGTCACGCCCGCACGGCTCGGCCTGGCCGAGGGGAAACCGATGGAGGTGTACCTGCGCCAGTTCCGGCTCGGCCGCCGGACCGAGGACATGGCCTGGCTCGACTGCGGCAGCGGTGCCGACGGGACGGACCGCTCCTGGGACCTCGGGCCCGATGGTGCCGCCGGGCTCGACACCCAGGAACGCGACGCGGTGCGTTTCCGTGTCGCCCAGGCCATCATCGGCCGTCCCGGCGACGCGCCAGCGGGCTGGCGACGCTGGGCCGACGACGCGCTGCACCCACCGCAGCCCTGGCGTGATCTGCTCGGTGCCGCATTGCGCTCGGCGGCGACCGCGGCCGGTACGGGCGCCGACTACCGCTACGGGCGACCGGCCAGGCGCGCGGCGAGCCTGCCCGGCGTGGTGTTGCCGAGTTTGCGTCGCACACCACCCCGAGTGGGGGTGATCATCGATACCTCGGGATCGGTCAGCGATGACGAATTGGGCAGTGCCCTGCTGGAAGTCGCGGCGATCACCCGTGCCCTCGGTGGCCGTCACGACCTGCTGACCGTGTGGTCGTGCGACGCGGCCGCCCGCATCGCCGACCCCCTGTGCCGCGCGGAGGGAATCACGTTGATCGGCGGCGGTGGCACCGACCTGCGGGCCGGTTTCACCCGGGCGCTGCGGACCCGACCGGACGTTGTCGTCGCACTGACCGACGGACAGACACCGTGGCCGTCGGCCCGCCCGTCCTGTCGCACCGTCGTCGGCCTGTTCCGTCGCGAGCGCACTGTGTCCGAACACGACCCGTACTACGCGCCCGACCGTCCGCCCGCCTGGGCGAGAGTGGTCCAGATCGGCTGAGGTTGCCGAGTCGTCGCCCAGCAGCCACATGCGCTGTGGCACACATCACAGTTGCGTCGCAATTCGGTCCAGAACCTTTTCACGAGCTTGGGTAAGTCTTTACTATTGATCCGGCCCGTTTCCGAGGGCTCTTCTCACAGCTCAGTTTCTGTTGCCAGTGCATGTTCGACCGATGAACCGGACGCCTCGCCGCGCCCGGCGAAGGAGAATGATGGCTACCGACAATGGTTCGGGCGTTGTGAATTCTACGCTGCCGCACGCTGTTACGGCCGTCCATCGGGCGGTGACCGGACCGGGCATTCGTGCGCGCACCGGGTGCGCGGGGTCGGCATCCGCCGGTGGCCGGGTTGGGTAGTTCGGCACACTGATAGCGAATTGCTGTGGGCCACAACACTATGGCCGCCCGATTATGGCCACTCCCACTGTTGTTGCGGCACACTGGCTTTGCCAAGTCTTTACCAATAGATTGATCGCCTGTGCCATTCCTTCCCGGTTCACCGTCGCACCGGGGTTCCCTGCGTGAAGGAGAGACATGTCCGTAGAACACGATCTCGCCCCGCCGCCGCCGGCCGAGGTCGCACCCCTGCCCGACAAGCCGTCCCCCGCACCGCGGTGGCAGAACCTGCTGCGTCACGACCTGCCCGCCTCCATCGTCGTCTTCCTCGTCGCGCTGCCGTTGTCGCTCGGCATCGCGGTCGCCTCCGGCGCACCGGTCGCCGCCGGACTCGTCGCCGCCGTGATCGGCGGTGTCGTCGCCGGATCGCTGGGCGGGTCGGTCCTGCAGGTCAGCGGCCCCGCCGCCGGACTCACTGTCGTCGTTGCCGAGTCGATTACCCAGTTCGGCTGGCGGACAACCTGTTTCATCGTCGCTGCGGCCGGTGTGCTGCAGATCCTGTTCGGGCTCAGCCGGATCGCGCGCGCGGCGCTGGCCGTGGCGCCCGTCGTGGTACACGCCATGCTCGCCGGTATCGGCATCACCATCGCGTTGCAGCAGATCCACGTGCTGCTCGGTGGTTCCTCGCACAGCAGCGCCTGGCGCAATCTCGTCGAACTGCCCGGTCAACTGCTGTCGGTACACGGTGGCGGTGCCCTGGTCGGTGCCGTGGTGATCGCGGTGATGCTCGGCTGGAAGTACGTCCCACCGGCATTGCGCGCGGTGCCCGGCCCACTCGTCGCGGTGGTCGTCGGCACCCTGATCTCGTTCCTGTTCACCGACGTCGACCGCATCGTCCTCGACGGCTCGATCTTCGACGCCATGCAACTGCCGCAACTGCCCTCGGGTGACTGGGCCGCCGTGGCCATGATGGTGCTCACCATCGCGCTCATCGCCAGCGTGGAGAGCCTGCTCTCCGCCGTCGCGGTCGACAAACTGCACACCGGCCCGCGCACCGATTTCGACCGGGAACTCATCGGTCAGGGTTCGGCGAACGTGCTCTCCGGTCTGGTCGGTGGACTCCCGATCACCGGCGTGATCGTGCGCAGCTCCGCCAATGTGGCCGCGGGCGCGCGCTCGCGCGCCTCGGCCATCATGCACGGCGTCTGGGTGCTGGTGTTCTCCGTCGCGCTGGTCGGCCTGGTCGAGCAGATCCCGATGGCGGCACTGGCCGGTCTGCTCATCGTCATCGGCATCCAGCTGGTGAAGATCGCCCACATCCGGTCGGCCAAGCGCACCGGTGACCTGCTGATCTACCTCGTCACGGTGCTCGGCGTCGTCTTCCTCAACCTGCTCGAGGGTGTGCTGCTCGGACTCGGCCTGGCCTTCGCGCTGCTGCTGTGGCGGGTGGTGCGGGTGCAGGTGAGCGCGGTGCCGGTGGGAGCGCGCTGGCTGGTCCGGATCGACGGATCCTGCACTTTCCTCGCGCTGCCCAAGCTGTCGTCGGAACTGGCCAAGGTGCCCGCCGGTGCCGAGGTGACGGTGGAGATGACCGTCGACTTCCTCGACCACGCCGCCTTCGAGGCCATCGAAGAGTGGCAACGTCAGCTGGAGAGTTCCGGTGGCCGCGTCGATTTCGTGGAGATCGGCAGTGCGCGGATGGCCGGTGCCGACGCGGCGCCGCCCGCCCGTGGATTCGGGCGGCAGGTGTGGGACGAGTTCCTCGGACCGTGGCGCCACCGCACGTCCGGTGGCGACGCGCTGCGGGCCGGGGTGTCGGCCTTCCATCGCAGCCACGCCCACGTGGTCCGGCCGCACCTGGACGGGCTGCGCGACCGGCAGGATCCCGACTCGTTCTTCCTCACCTGCGCGGATTCGCGGATCGTGCCCAATGTGATCACCTCCAGCGGGCCCGGTGACCTGTTCACCGTGCGCAACGTGGGCAATCTGGTGCCGATCACCGGCGACCACTCCGTCGAGGCGGCGCTGGCGTTCGCGCTCGAGGAACTGGCCGTGCGCTCGGTGGTCGTCTGTGGGCACTCCGCCTGCGGGGCGATGAAGGCGGTCTACACCGGTGCCGACGCCGAGGGCGGTCTGAGTTCCTGGCTCGCCCACGCCGAGGCCAGCCTCGAGCGGTTCCGCTCCGGTCATCCGGTGGTCCGCGCGGCCAGGGCTGCGGGTTTCGACGAGGTCGACCAGCTCAGCATGGTGAATGTGGCGGTGCAGGTCGAAACGCTTGGCAAGCACCCGGCGGTGCGTCGCGCGGTCACCGAACGCGGACTCGTCGTGTCGGGGCTGTTCTTCGACATCGCCGGTGCGCGGGTGCTCGAGGTGACCGCCGACGGCGTGCGCGCCATCGACGGCGACATCGGCATCGGGCTGTGACCGCTCGGCGGTCGGCTCGTTAGGCTGGGACGATGACCAGCGAGCCGACCGCCGACCGCGCCGAATCCGACACCGTGGCCACCGCTTCCGGCTCGTCCGGACGGTGGGACGCGGTGAAGGATCGTGCGCGCGCCTTCCGGGAAGGCATCGCCGCCCGCCCTATCCTGAACGCCGGTTACCGCGTCGCCGTCGGCGTGATCGGTGGATTGGTGTTGCTCGTCGGGATCATCACGATCCCCTACCCGGGACCGGGCTGGGCGCTCGTCTTCGCCGGGTTCGGCATCCTGGCCACCGAGTTCATGTGGGCGCACCACACCCTCACCTGGGTGCGTGGCAAGTACCGGATCGTCATGGACTGGTACACCTCACGCGGCTGGGTGATCAAGACGCTCGGCGCGGTCGCCACCTTCGCCCTCGTCGTGGTGACGTTGTGGCTGCTCGGCACTTATTCGATGGTCGGCGGGTGGATCGGAGTCGATTGGCCATGGTTGCGCAGTCCCCTGATGTCGTGAGCACGGCCCCCGGCCGAGCACTCACCGATCCGGCCTGGCTCTCGGCGCGGATCACCGAGATGAGCCGCTCGTGGGGCACCGAGACGCCACGCGTCGGCGCCACCCTGTGGTGGTGCATGGTCGCCTCGGCACTGGTCGAGCCCATCACCTGCGCCTACGCGAAGGGCTACCCCGCGCCCCTGGCCGTACTCGACGAATTCGACTGCGAGATCCGCCCCGACGGCGGCGTGGAGCGGGTGCGGTTCCGGTCCTTCGCGCAGGTCACCTCCGGTGATGCCGCGTTCCCGACCCGCGCCGCGGATTGCGCGGGCGCCGCTCTGTACGAGACGCTGGCGGCCGTGATTCCCCAGGTGGCTGCGGTCTCCGGGGCGCGAGCGCCCGCCCTGTGGGCGATCGTCACCGACGCCATCGGTAACCGTGCCCTCGACGCGGGCGACCGCGCCGCCGGAGAACAACTCGCCGCCGAGATCGGTTCCCGGCTGCTCTCCCCCCGTTTCGTCACCCTCGGCACCCGCACCTTCGTCAAACGGATCTCGTGCTGCCTGGTCTACGAGGTCCCCACCTGCACCATGTGCACCAGCTGCCCCAAGCGCCCGCCCGCCGAGCGCACCGCCCTGTTGTCGAAGGCCTGAATCGGCCACCTCGGGACGTCGTCCGCGCCCGGCTGGGGTCGGGGGAGCGGGGAGCCCGAGTCGCGGGGAGACGAGGAAGGCTTTCCCAGTAGAGTTGGGCGCGGTGCGGGGATGGCCCGCACCACTGTGGGGTCCGTCCCGCAGAACGCGACGTCAAGGAGAGCATTCCCGTGACCACCTCTGCACCGATCAGCCCAGTCGCGCTCGTCACCGTGCCGGCCGGGACTACCGCGGGCGCGGCGGTGCGGGAAGCGGGTCTGCCGACCAAGGGGCCCGACACCATCGTGGTCGTGCGCGACGCCGAGGGCGCGCTCAAGGACCTGTCCTGGGTTCCCACCGAAGACGCCGAGGTCGAGCCGGTCGCCGCGAACACCGAGGACGGTCGCAGCGTGATCCGGCACTCGGCCGCGCACGTGCTCGCCCAGGCGGTGCAGCAGGAGTTCCCCGAGGCCAAGCTCGGCATCGGCCCGCCGATCAAGGACGGCTTCTACTACGACTTCCGCGTCGAGAAGCCGTTCACGCCCGAGGATCTGGCCAAGCTGGAATCCCGGATGAAGAAGATCGTCAAAGGCGCGCAACGCTTTTCGCGCCGCGTCGTCGACGTGGAGGACGCACGCGTCGAGCTGGCCGGTGAGCCGTTCAAGCTCGAACTCATCAGCGACAAGTCCGGCATCGACGACCCGGAGATCATGGAGGTCGGCGGCAACGAGCTGACCATCTACGACAACCTGGACCCGCGCACCGGCGAGAAGCTGTGGGGCGACCTGTGCCGTGGCCCGCACATCCCCACCACCAAGTTCATCCCCGCCTTCAAACTCACCCGCTCCTCGGCCGCGTACTGGCGTGGCGACCAGGACCGGGAGGATCTGCAGCGCATCTACGGCACCGCCTGGGAATCGACCGAGGCGATGGACGAGTACCTGCACCTGCTGGCCGAGGCCGAACGCCGCGACCACCGCAAACTTGGCCTCGAACTCGACCTGTTCTCCTTCCCCGACGAGCTCGGCTCGGGCCTGCCGGTGTTCCACCCCAAGGGCGGCATCATCCGCAAGGAGATGGAGGAGTACTCGCGTCAGCGCCACATCGACGCGGGCTACGAGTTCGTCAACACCCCGCACATCACCAAGGGCGCGCTGTTCGAGACCTCCGGCCACCTGGACTGGTACCGCGACGGCATGTTCCCGGCCATGCACCTGGACGCCGAACTCAACGACGACGGCACCGTGCGCAAGCCAGGCCAGGACTACTACGTCAAGCCGATGAACTGCCCGATGCACAACCTGATCTTCCGGGCGCGTGGTCGGTCCTACCGTGAGCTGCCGCTGCGCATGTTCGAGTTCGGGTCGGTGTACCGCTACGAGAAGTCCGGCGTGATCCACGGCCTGACCCGCGTGCGTGGCATGACCCAGGACGACGCCCACATCTACTGCACCAAAGAGCAGATGCACGGCGAACTCACCACCACCTTGAACTTCGTGCTGTCGCTGCTCAAGGACTACGGCCTCGACGACTTCTACCTGGAGCTGTCGACCAAGGACCCGAAGAAGTTCGTCGGCTCCGACGAGCTGTGGGAAGAGGCCACCGAGACCCTGTCGAAGGTGGCGTCGGCCTCGGGCCTGGAACTGGTCCCCGATCCGGGCGGCGCCGCGTTCTACGGCCCGAAGATCTCGGTGCAGGCCAAGGACGCCCTCGGCCGCACCTGGCAGATGTCGACCATTCAGCTCGACTTCAACCTGCCCGAGCGGTTCAACCTCGAATACACCGCCTCCGACGGCACCAAGCAGCGTCCGGTGATGATCCACCGCGCCCTGTTCGGTTCCATCGAGCGGTTCTTCGGTGTGCTCACCGAGCACTACGCGGGGGCGTTCCCCGCCTGGCTGTCGCCCGTGCAGGTGGTCGGCATTCCCGTGGCGGAAAACTTCGCCCCGCACCTCGATTCGGTGATCGAGCAGCTGACCGACGCCGGTGTGCGCGCCCAGGTGGACCGCAGCGACGACCGCATGCAGAAGAAGATCTTCAACCAGACCGCGCAGAAGGTGCCGTTCATGCTGCTGGCCGGTGCCCGCGACGTGGAATCCGACGCGGTGAGCTTCCGCTTCCGCGACGGTACCCAGGTCAACGGGGTGCCGGTCGCCGACGCGGTCGCGACCATCGTGGCCTGGGTCGGCAATCGGGAGAACGCCTCGCCGACCGCGGAGGGTTTCGAGATCGTCAAGGCGCGGGCGTGAGTGGTCGGCGCTCGGAGGAGGCAGCATGAGCGAGCAGGTCGAGGCGTCGGCGGGTTCCATCGTCGACGCGGGGGCGGGCAGGCCCGACCGGTTGCAGCGGATCTGGACGCCCTACCGGATGTCCTACATCACCGGTGAGGTGAAGCCCAAGGACGCCACCGGGCACCCGTTCACCGACATTCCCAAGATGCCCGACGAGGACGGTCTCATCATCGCCCGCGGCGAGCACGTGTACGCCGTACTCAACTTGTACCCGTACAACCCGGGACACATGATGGTGGTGCCGTACCGCCGGGTAGCCGACCTGGAGGACCTCACGCCCGCCGAGAGCGCGGAACTGATGGCGTTCACCCAGCAGGCCATCCGCGTGATGAAACGGGTCTCACGGCCCGCCGGATTCAACGTGGGACTCAACCTGGGCGGGGTGGCCGGTGGTTCGCTCGCCGACCACCTGCACCAGCACATCGTTCCGCGCTGGGGCGGGGACGCGAACTTCATCACCGTGGTCGGCGGGGTGAAGGTGATGCCTCAGTTGTTGCGCGAGACGCGGCAGCTGCTGGCGGAGGCGTGGGAGGCGTAGATGTGGGATCAGCGCGAAGCCGCGCACAGCGCATCCGATCGGGTGCGGGTGCCCCGCACGGCGCAGGAGGAATAACACCGTGCTCAGCTTCTTCGGGCGGCAGACGTTTGCCAAAGCGACTGCGCCGCTGGGCAAAGCGCTCGTCAAGACCGGGCTCACCCCCGACACGATGACCCTGATCGGCACCGCCGCGACGATTGTCGCGGCGGTGACGCTGTTTCCCAGCGGTCACCTGTTCTGGGGGACGATGGTCATCTGGCTGTTCGTCATGTTCGACATGCTCGACGGTGCGATGGCTCGGGCCCGTGGCGGCGGAACGAAGTACGGCGCGGTGCTCGACGCCACCTGCGATCGGGTGGCCGACGGCGCGATCTTCGCGGGACTGGCCTGGTGGGCGGTGTACCACGAGCAGAGCAGGCAACTGTTCGTCGCCACGTTGATCGTGCTGGTCACCTCGCAGGTGATCTCGTACGCGAAGGCACGCGCCGAGGCCAGCGGGCTCTCGGCCGACGGCGGGATCATCGAACGGCCCGACCGTTTGGTGATCGTGCTCGTCGGTGCCGGGCTCACCGGGATCGGCGGGCACTGGGGGATCGGCTGGCTCACCTGGGCGGTGTACGTGGCCATGTGGGTACTTGCCGTGCTCAGCACCGTCACCGTGTTCCAACGGGTGCTCGCGGTGCGCAACTCGCCGGGCGCGCGCACCGTGATCCCGCCGCAGCAGGCGGAGGCGTCATGACGATCGGTGAACGCCTCGGCGATCTCGGCTACGCGGCGGGCTGGCGACTGGTTCGTTCGGCGCCGGAACCGTTGGCGCGCAAAGTCTTCGACCTCGGCGCCGACCGGGCAGCCAAGGGTGGGGGACCGGTGCAGTTGCGCCGCAACCTCGCCCGCGTTCTCGGTGTCGCCCCCGCCGAGGTCCCCGACGACCTGATCCGGGCGAGTATGCGCTCCTACGCCAGGTACTGGCGTGAGGCGTTCCGCTTGCCGAGCATGGACCACACCACCATCGACTACTACGTCGCCGGGCTGGAACATCTCGACGCCGCCCTGGACGAGGGGCGTGGTGTCATCTTCGTGCTGCCGCACTCCGGCAACTGGGACATGGCCGGGGTGTGGCTGGTGCAGCACTACGACACCTTCACCACCGTCGCCGAGCGGTTGAAACCCGAGTCGCTGTTCGAGCGGTTCGTCGCCTACCGCGAAAGCCTCGGGTTCGAGGTGTTCCCCCTCACCGGCGGAGAGCAGCCACCGTTCGTCGCGCTCGCCGAACGCCTGCGGCAGAACCGGATCGTGTGTCTGATGGGTGAGCGCGACCTCACCGGCCGCGGCGTGCCCGTCGAGTTCTTCGGCGAACGCACCTGGATGCCCGCCGGTGCGGCGAAACTGGCCATCGAGACCGGGGCCGCGCTCATGCCGGTGCACGGATGGTTCACCACCGAACCCGACGGCACCGAAGGGTGGGGCCTGAAAACCGAAGCGCCCCTCGATGTCTCGGGTGGCGTCGCGGCGGCGACCCAGGCGCTGGCCGACCGGTTCGCCGCGAACATCGCCGAACACCCCGCCGATTGGCACATGCTGCAACCGCTGTGGGAAGCCGACCTCTCCCCGGAACGGCTGGCGCGGATCGCCGCCGGCCGGACAGGGGGGACGCGGTGAAGATCGGCATGGTCTGCCCGTACTCGTTCGACGTACCCGGCGGCGTGCAGGCCCACGTGGTCGAGTTGGCGCGGGTGTTCCTCGAGCGCGGGCACCGGGTGAGTGTGCTCGCCCCCGCGTCCGACGACACGCCGCTGCCCGACTTCGTCGTCTCGGCCGGTCGTGCCGTCGCCATTCCCTACAACGGGTCGGTGGCGCGGTTGTCGTTCGGGCCGATGGCCTACACCCGCATCCGCCGCTGGATCGACAGCAACGACTTCGACGTGCTGCACATCCACGAACCCAACGCGCCGAGCCTGTCGATGCTCGCGCTCAAGATCGCCGAAGGTCCCATCGTGGCGACCTTCCACACCTCGACGACGAAGTCGTTGGTGCTCAGCACCTTTCAGGGCGTGCTCCGCCCGTACCACGAGAAGATCAGCGGCCGGATCGCCGTCTCGGAGCTGGCCAGGCGCTGGCAGGTCGAGGCGCTCGGGTCGGACGCGGTGGAGATCCCCAACGGGGTCGACGTGTCGGCGTTCGCGCGCGGCCCGCTGCTCGACGGCTACCCGCGCGTGGGTCGGACGGTGCTGTTCCTCGGCCGTTACGACGAACCACGCAAGGGCATGGATGTGCTGCTCGCGGCGCTCCCAGCGCTCGTCGAACGCCATCCCGACGTCGAGATTCTGATCGTCGGGCGCGGCGACGAGGACAGGTTGCGCCGCGAGGCCGGGCCGAACGCCGGGCACCTGCGCTTCCTCGGGCAGGTCTCCGACGCCGAGAAGGCCGCCGCGCTGCGCAGCGCCGACGTGTACGTGGCGCCGAACCTGGGCGGGGAGAGCTTCGGCATCATCCTCATCGAGGCCATGGCGGCCGGAACCCCGGTGGTGGCCAGCGAACTCGACGCCTTCCGCCGCGTGCTGCGCGACGGCAGCGCCGGACTGCTCACCCCCGTCGGTGACTCGGCCGCGCTCGCCGAGGCCATCGACACCCTGCTGACCGACGACGACACCCGCGACCAACTGGTGCGCACCGCCACCCAGGTGGTCGCCGCCTACGACTGGCCGGTGGTCGCCGAACAGATCCTGCGAGTGTACGAGACCGTCACCGTCGGCGACAACAGGGTGCGGGCCGCCGGATGATCACCTTCTCCGCGACCGCCGTTCTCGTCCTCGGACTGGTCGCCCTGTTCGTGCTCGCGCTCGGCGTGTGGGCGGCCTCCACCGCCAACCGGCTCGACCGACTGCACGTGCGTTCGGACCGGTCCTGGCAGGCGCTCGATGCCGCGCTGGCCCGGCGCGCGGTGGTCGCGCGCGCGGTCGCCATGGCCATCGCGGGCCCGGCGACCACCGATCCGCCCCGGGCGGAACGGGCCGCCCAGCTGGCCTCGCTGGCCGACTGGGCCGAACGCGCCGACCGAGGCGAGCGCGAGACCATCGAGAACCAGCTCTCCGCCGCGTTATCGACGATCGATATCGGCCAGCTGCGCCCGCAGCTCGTCGCCGAACTCGCCGATGCCGAGGCCAGGGTGCTCATCGCGCGCCGGTTCCACAACGACGCCGTGCGCGACACCCTCGCCCTGCGCACCCGTCGACCGGTGCGCTGGCTGCACCTGGGCGGCACCGCCCCGCTGCCGACCTATTTCGAGATCACCGAACGCGCCACACCGGCCGCCGCCACCGGGCTCGAGGTGCACACCACCCGCACCTCGGCGCGCGTGGTGCTGCTCGACGAACAGGATCGTGTGCTGCTGCTGCGCGGGCACGATCCGATGGTGCCCGAGGTGGCGTTCTGGTTCACCGTCGGCGGCGGAGTGGAACCAGGGGAGAGCCTGCGGGAGACCGCGGTCCGCGAGGTGTACGAGGAGACCGGGCAGCGGATCGACCCGGCCGCGTTGCGCGGGCCGCTGTGGCGGCGGGTCGCGGTGTTCCCGTTCAACGGTGAACTCATCCGCTCCGAGGAACTGTTCTTCACCCTGCGCGCCCCCGGATTCGACTGGCGTCCCGCCGACCTCACCGCGCTGGAACGGCGGACCATCACCGACCACCGGTGGTGCACACCCGCCGACATCCGTGCTCTCGACGCCACCGGCGAGGCGGTGTACCCGTACCACCTCGACGAGTTGCTCGCCGAGGCGATCGGCGCCGCGAGCGCCGACACCGAACCGGTGGTCCGCTCCATCCGCTGAGTGTGTGTCGCCTCACCCCATGTGCTCGGCGGGCGGTCCAGATGCGGCGGTCGGCGGCATCGGCCCAGGTCGGCACCAGTCCAGTGGGCTTCGACTGGCTATGAACCCCGATTCGGGGGGCACCTAGAATCGGGGAGACCACACAGTCTGCCCGTCAGGTGCACATGACCCAGGAGAATGCCGTGACTACGCCCGAGACCACCTCAACCGTCGGCACCGCCCGCGTGAAGCGCGGCATGGCCGAGATGCTCAAGGGCGGTGTGATCATGGACGTGGTCACCCCGGAGCAGGCCAAGATCGCCGAGGACGCCGGTGCCGTCGCGGTCATGGCGCTCGAGCGGGTGCCCGCCGACATCCGCGCCCAGGGTGGCGTGTCCCGGATGAGCGACCCGGACATGATCGACGGCATCATCTCCGCCGTATCCATCCCCGTGATGGCCAAGGCCCGCATCGGTCACTTCGTGGAGGCGCAGATCCTGCAGAGCCTCGGCGTCGACTACATCGACGAGTCCGAGGTGCTCACCCCCGCCGACTACGCCAACCACATCGACAAGTGGAACTTCACTGTCCCCTTCGTCTGTGGCGCCACCAACCTGGGTGAGGCACTGCGCCGCATCACCGAGGGCGCGGCCATGATCCGCTCCAAGGGCGAGGCGGGCACCGGCGACGTCTCCAACGCCACCACCCACATGCGCACCATCCGCGCCGAGATCCGCCGCCTGACCTCCCTGTCCGAAGACGAGCTGTTCGTCGCCGCCAAGGAACTCCAGGCCCCCTACGAGCTGGTCCGCGAGGTCGCCCAGACCGGCAAGCTCCCCGTCGTGATGTTCACCGCCGGTGGCATCGCCACCCCCGCCGACGCCGCGATGATGATGCAGCTCGGCGCCGAGGGCGTCTTCGTCGGCTCCGGCATCTTCAAGTCCGGCAACCCCGAACAGCGCGCCGCCGCCATCGTCAAGGCCACCACCTTCTACGACGACCCCGACGTCCTGGCCAAGGTCTCGCGCGGCCTTGGCGAGGCCATGGTCGGCATCAACGTCGAGGAGATCCCCCAGCCCCACCGCCTCGCCGAGCGCGGCTGGTGAGCTGAGACCACCGACCATCCAGGTCTTCGGGCGGGCGTCGTGCGTGTGCACGGCGCCCGCTGTCGTCTGCGCTCAGCGCACAGCCGTTCTGGTGACGGCATCGAGCGTTCGTTGATGTAGGAGGCCTGAAAGGGGCTGGGGATGTTGATGTCTCGCGCCTTTGTCGGTTGCTGACGATAGATTGCCTATCAGACCGACGAGAAGGAGAACGGTGAAGGCTGTCGACTCGCACCTGCTCACCCTGCTCAAGGCGAGCAGCCAGTTCATCGTGCCGATCTACCAGCGGCTGTACTCATGGCAAGAGGGGGAGTGTGCCCAGCTGTGGGCTGATGTCATCCGGGCCGGGTCTACCCCCGCACTCGGATCGCACTTCACGGGATCCATCGTCTATGTCGCCAAGGAGCAGTCCACCAACACCTCGGCCGACCCTGACCTGATTATCGACGGCCAGCAGCGGGTGACCACGGTGACTCTCATCCTTGCGGCCCTGGCCGATCGACTCGACAAGTTGCCGCCGGATCAACGCGAGCCGTGGGACGGGTTCTCGCCCAAGAAGATTCGGAACAGATTCCTGCTGAACGACGACGAGGACGGTGAGCGTCAGTTCAAGCTGATCCTGTCCCAGAGCGACAAGCAGGCGCTGATCGCGATCCTGCAGGGTGCGCCCCCGCCCGCTGACGCGATCACTCGGGTCACCGAGAACTACGAGTTCTTCCGGCGCAAGCTCGCGGAGCCGGGTCTCGACTTGGCAGTCGTCAGCAAAGGACTCGACAAGCTCGTCGTGGTCGACGTGAAGCTCGAGCGCGGGGTGGACAACCCCCAGCTCGTGTTCGAGGCGATGAACTCCACCGGCAAGAAGCTGTCGCAGGCCGACCTGATCCGCAACTACGTCCTGATGGACCTGCCGCCGAAGCAGCAGGAGAAGCTGTACACAGCCTACTGGCGTCCCATGGAGCTCGAGTTCGCCGGAGCGGACGAGAGCCAGTTCGACGAGTTCGTCCGCCACTACCTGACGATCAAGAGCGGCGAGATCCCGCGTCTGGACGACATTTACGATGCCTTCAAGGACCACGCGGCCAGGTTCACGACGACAGATGACACGATCCAGTCGCTCGTCGTCGAACTGCGTCAGTACGCCCGGCGCTACGTGGCGATGGCGCTGGGCAAGGAGAGCGACCCGAAGTTGCTCCGAGCCTTCAAGGACCTGGACCAGATCAAGGCCGACGTCGTGTACCCGTTCCTGCTCGAGGTCTACACCGACTACGACCTCGAGATCCTGACACGGGAAGACGTGCTGCAGATCGTCGACCTCGTCACGTCCTACATCTTCCGTCGCGCGGTCTGCCGCATCCCCACCAACTCCCTGAACAAGACCTTCGCCGGCTTCAGCGCCGCAGTACGCAAGGATCGCTACCTCGATAGCGTCAGGGCTCAGTTCCTCAGCATGAAGAGCTACCGAAGGTTTCCGAGCGACGCCGAGTTCGAGGCGGGCCTCGGGAACAACGACCTCTACAACTTCCGCCGCCGCTCCTACTTCCTGCGCATGCTGGAAAACTTCGGCAGAAAGGAGCACGTGACGATCGAGAACTACACGATCGAGCACATCCTGCCGCAGAACGAGAACCTCTCGGCCGACTGGCGCAGCGCACTCGGTGACAACTGGCAGGAGGTCCAGGCGAAGTACCTGCACACTCTGGGCAACCTGACGTTGACCGGTTACAACTCCGAGTACTCCGACCACCCGTTCGAGAAGAAGCGCGACATGGCGGGCGGGTTCAGGGACAGCCCCCTGCGGCTCAACAAGGGTTTGGGGCAACTCGCAAGCTGGAACGCCGACGAGATCCGAGCGCGAGCCGCGCGGCTCGCAGGCGACGCCCTCGAAATCTGGACCCGTCCCGAACTCCCGGCCGAGACCCTCGCGGAGTTCGAAGGCAAGCGTGCTGAGTCCGACTTCACCATCGAGGACCACCCGCATCTGCTTCCACAACCCAGGCGCTCGCTGTTCGAGAACTTCAGCGCCGAGGTCTTGGCCCTCGACCCTGGCATCACCCAGCAGTTCCTCAAGCTCTACGTCGCCTTCAAGGCCGAGACCAACTTCGTCGATGTCGTCCCGCAGAAGGCAAGGATGAGGCTGAGTCTGAACATCCCGATAGAATCGCTGCGCGATGAGCGCGGCTTGGCCTGGGACGTCAGCGGCAAGGGGCACTGGGGTAACGGCCCTACCGAAGTCGGGCTGGACGAGGACACGGACCTCGGCTATGTCATCGGTCTGGTCCGCCAGGCGTTGGAGTTCCAGATGGGTTGAGCACTGCGAGCCGCGCTTGTCCGAACATGGCTGGTAATTCCTTCGGATATGAGCGATCCCGTGGGTCCTATCCTTCGGTCGAGCCTGTTCCTGGCGGTACACGGTCCAGGGCGTCCCCGAAGTCCTCGGCGTATCCGAGCAGCAGGAGACGCTGGGTCGGTAGCGACTCGGCCAACTCCGCCCAGCACGTGGCCTCTGGGCAGCCGTAGAGGTCGGTCAGATCCGCGATCAGCGCCGTGACCTGTTTCGGAGTGGGTGGCGTCGGACGGTCGAATCCGAGCAGTGTGGCGCCGAGACCGGTGAATCGGTAGCCGTGGTCGGCCATCCGCCGGACGACGGCGTGGTTGGCGAAAATGTCCCGATCAGCGGTGAAGTAGCCGTTCGGGATTCCCGCGATCGCGAGATCGTCGCGGGCGACCGGTACTCGCTGGATCAGGACGACATCGTCGAGCACCACGTCGGGTGTGCGGTTCATGGCGGCGAGTGCGTCCAGGTCGTAACTCGAAACCGTCGAAGTCCCGTGCAGCGTCGACCACTCGATCTGCCGGTCCGGGTCGTCGAGGAGCGCGGCGATCCGGCCTGTCGACGCGTTGTCGTACCGGTGTACCGCGGCGGGATCGTCGTCGTCGGGCTCCTCATCCCAGTCGTCGTCGCGGAGCGCGAGGGTGGCGTGCATGCTCGTGTACGCGCACTGATACGGGTCGTCGAGCGTGCAAACGATGCGATCGCCGGGATGCCGGGCGCGAGCCGCGTCGAGCGCGTCGAGGACTTCCGCGAATCCGGTGACGTCGTCCAGCTGAGCAATGGTGTTGGAATCGAGCCGATCGCGTCGCACGGGGTCGTGGTGCCCGAAGAGGGTGGTCTTCATCGGGTCATCCTCACACGCTCGAATCCGGTACAGCACAAGGCAATCGGGTGGGCGCCGCACCGCACGTCGGCGGCCGCCACTATGGACGCTCGACAACGTCGTCGCCGTCCAGCCACTCCAGGTCCGTCCTGCCCAGTCCCGCGGCGATCGCGGTCGCCGTTTCCTTCCAGGACGTCAGTTCGGCGATCGCGAGGTGCGGCTGGTCGGTGGAGAACGAGGCGCGGGCTGCGTCCACGAGGTTCTGCGCGCAGGTGTCTCGGTCGGCGGGTGAGAGTGCGAGCATCCATGGGAATGCCTTGGACATGCGCTCGGCGAGTGAGCCGTTGTCGTCGAGGGTGACGGTGATGAGCTGCGCGGCGAACTCGAGCAGGCGCGCGCGCCCCTCGGCCTCGCGTTGCGACATCAGCACCAGCGCCTCGCCGTCGCGGCGGGTCACCGTGACGGGGTGATTCTCGGCCTCGGCGAAGACCTCTCGAAGCGCTGCCGATCGGACGTACCGTACAGTCGGTACGTGACCGTGCTCGACTTCTTCTTGCTGGTCGTCGCGGGATTCTTCACCGGGTTGATCGGGTTCGTCACCGGGATGGCGTCGATCGTGTCTTATCCGGCGTTGCTGGCCGTCGGGTTGCCGCCGGTGACGGCGAATGTGACCAATACCGTGGCGATGGTGGCCGTGGGGGTGGGGGCTACCGCCAATTCGGGGCGCGAACTCACGGGGCGGGGGCGCACGCTCGTGTGGTGGGCGGGGTTGTCGGCGCTGGGTGGACTGCTCGGGGCGCTCGCCTTGCTGGTGGCGCCCGAGGGCACCTTCGAGGTGGTGGTGCCGTTCCTGGTCGCGGCGGCGTCGATCGCATTGCTGGTGCAACCGGTGGTGCGCAAGCACGTGGGCGAACTCAGTGCGCCGTGGATCGTACCGCTGGGGATCCTGCTGATCTCGGTGTACGGCGGGTACTTCGGGGCCGGTGCGGGCGTGATCTACCTGTCGATGATGCTGCTGTGCACCTCCGAATCCGTGTGGAGCGCATCGGTTCTCAAGAGTTTCCTGCTCGGCATCGCCAATCTGGTCGCGGCTCTGGGTTTCGCGATGTTCGGGCCGGTGCACTGGTTCGCGGCGCTCGGCCTCGCGATCGGGGCGCTGGTCGGTGGGTGGTGCGGGCCGCCGGTGGTGAAGGTGATCCCGCCGAACCTGCTGCGGGTCGCGGTCGGCGTACTCGGACTCGGGCTCGCGGTGTACCTGGCGCGCTGAACCGGACCCCGAGCACCACCGGACTCCGTAGCCTGAGAACGGTGCACCACTCCGATGTCGACATCGCGATCCGCGCAACAGAACTCGCGTCACAGGTGATCCGGTCGTCGTTCCACGCACCTGTCACCCGCTACGCCAAACAGGGCGACGACTTCGCCACCCAGACCGACCTGGCCGCCGAACGCGCCATCCTGGAGGTCCTCGCCTCGGCCCGCCCGCACGACCGGTTCGTCGCCGAGGAATCCGGCACCACCGGCGCGCCGGACAGCGACCGCACCTGGTTCGTCGACCCGCTGTGCGGCACGAGGAATTTCGCGGTCGGCACGCAACTCGTCGCGGTGAATGTCGCCTTGCGAGTCGGTGACACCGTCCGCGTCGCGGCTGTCGGGGCGCCGTTCACCGGCGAGGTGTTCTGGACCTCGGGTGAGGACGCGTTCCGCCGCCACGACGGTCACGACACCGTCCTGCGCCCGGACGCGGGCAGTCGCCTGATCGACGTCGACCTGGACAACCCGCTGCCCTGGTCGAGGCCCACCCAGTTGCTCGACCGCCTCGCCGCCGACTTCCACCCGCGCGTGCTGTCGACCTCGCTCGCCCTGGTCTGGGTCGCGGCGGGCAGGCGCGCCGCCTATGTCGCGGGCGGCGACCACCGCGACGACGTCCACTTCACCAGTGCGGTGGCCGTCTGCCGTGCGGCGGGCTGCGTTGTCACCGGAATCGCCGGTCAACCATTGCATTCGGCGCCGCACGGACTCCTCGCCGCCGCCGATGCCGACACGCACGCCCGCCTGGTCGAGGCGGTCCTGGCGTTGCGTTGAGCAGCTGGTCACGGCGGGTTACCGGCCAGTCTCAGACTTTCCTCAATAACGCTGGGTAGCGTCCTGGCCGAGGCACCGTGGCCCGCGTCGTGTGGCGCCGGTACCGTGCCGTTGGCGCCCACTGGGCGAAAACCGTTGACCCGACGCAAAGGACGAGTGGATGAAGCTTCGTAGGACCGGACGTGTCGCGATCGCAGGCCTGGCCGTGGTCGCCGCATTGGGAATGAGTGCGTGCAGTGACGACAAGGGCGACAAGCCCGCCGCCAAGTCCACGACCAGTGCTCCGGCCACGACCACGGCCGCTGCCGCGAACCTGCCTCCCGTGCCGACGGTGGAGGAGCTCAACGCCCAGCTCAACACCGCACTCGACCCCTCGGTGCCCAACGAGCAGAAGCTGGACTTCGTGCAGGGCGGCGAGGCCGACCCCGAGCTGCCCAACCGCCTGGCCGTCGCCGCCCGCGACGCCGGGGCACAGGTGCAGGTCACCGAGGTGACCTCCTTCGGTGACAGCGTGAACGCCAAGGCCAACTTCACCGTCAACGGCCAGACCAATGTGGTCGACGTGCCGTTCGTCGCCGAGGACGGCAAGTGGAAGGTCCAGAAGTCGTGGGCCTGCACCATGCTCACCAACCTGGGCCAGCAGTCGGTCGCCTGCGCCTGACATCGCCCCGGTGAAGCCCCGGTCGCGTTCGCGGCCGGGGCTTCCCCTGTTTCTCAGCCGGTGCGCAGGGCAGCGCGGTCCGGATGATCCCAGCGCACGGTCCAGGTGGCGGTCTCGGGATGTTCCGCGTCGTGGTCGCGCAGCGCGGGCAGAGTCCACTGCTGTTCGGGTGGGGTGCGGCGGCGGGCCGCCGGTTCGCTGAGCTCGAGCCGCACGGACAGGTCGACGTCGAGCCCGCGACCGAGCAGCATCGGCCCGGCCACGATCAGCACCAGATCGGCCGGAGCGGTTCGGATGCCCGCCCGCGCCGACCGGTCGTTGGCCTCGTCCCAGAGCGCGGGCAGCCAGCGCCCCTCGGTCCGCAGCGGAACGAGAACCTCCCGGTGTAGCGCGTCGTAGTCGAACCACGCTGTGCGATAAGACCATTCATCGGTTCGGCCGTACTCCATCCGCAGCGAGGCGGGGCGGACGAAGGCGTGCAGCGACACCACCTCGGCCGACCGGCCCTGTCCCCGCAGCGCGTCGGCGACGAGCTGGGCGAGGGCGACCGGTTCGGCGGCATCGGCGGCGTCGACGACAAGTACCCGGCGACCGGGCAGCTCGGACAGCCGCTCGGCGACCGAGCGAGCCAGGGTGGTGGGGGAGACGGGGATGAACGACGGCACCACCCCATCTCAGCAAATTCCCGCCACTCGCCGCCGAGCCGGACATACCGCGCGGTTCGCCTAGCGATAATCTCGTCCGCATGGCGACAATCGAAGAGGCGCTCGAGGTCGAGCGGCTGGAACGCGACATCTTCCGTGGGGCGGCCACGGAATCCCAGCTGACCCGCACCTTCGGCGGTCAGGTCGCCGGACGCGCGCTGGTCTCGGCGGTGCGCACGGTCGACCCCGCCTACCAGGTGCATTCGCTGCACGGCTACTTCCTGCGCCCGGGCAATCCGGAAGAACCGACCATCTACCAGGTGGAACGCATCCGCGACGGGCGTTCGTTCTGCACCCGCCGGGTCACCGGTGTGCAGGACGGCGAGGCGATCTTCACCATGGCCGCCTCCTTCCACCGCGGCGACGTCGGCCCGGAGCACCAGGATGTGATGCCCGCCGTCGAGGGCCCGGAGAACCTGCCCGACGCCAAGACCACGCTGAGCCCGGAGCGCCTGTGGGCCATGCGCGAATGGGAGCACTGGGACATCCGCACGGTCCCGCAGGAGCAGGTCGCCCGCCGCGAAGGCACCGTGTCCCCGCAGCAGGTGTGGTTCCGGTACCGGCACCCGCTGCCCGACGACCCGATGTTCCACGTCTGCACCCTCGCCTACATGAGCGATATGACGCTGCTCGGCTCGTCGAAGGTGACCCACCCCGGCGTGCCGACCCAGGACGCGTCCCTCGACCACGCCATGTGGTTCCTGCGCCTCTTCCGCGCCGACGAATGGCTGCTCTACGACCAGTCCTCGCCGTCGGCGGGGTTCGGGCGCGCGCTGACCGGCGGCCGGATCTGGGACCGCGAGGGCAACCTGGTCGCCGCCGTCGTGCAGGAAGGCCTCATCCGCACGCCCCGGGAGGCGTGAGCGGGCCCACACGGGCCGGGCTCGTAAGCTCAGCGGCTGTGAACGCAACATCAACGCCGACGATCGGTGTCCTCGCGCTCCAGGGTGACGTGCGCGAACACGTTGCCGCGCTGCGCCACTGCGGGGCCGAACCGGTGCTGGTGCGGCGTGAGTCCGAGCTGGCCGCCGTCGACGCGCTGGTGCTGCCCGGTGGCGAGTCGACCGCCATCTCCAAGCTGCTGCAGGCCTTCGACCTGCTCGAGCCGTTGCGCGCCCGGTTGCGCGAGGGGCTGCCCGCGTTCGGGTCGTGCGCGGGCATGATCCTGCTCGCCTCCGAGGTGCTCGACACCCGGCCCGACGCGCAGCACCTGTCCGGCATCGATATGACCGTGCGCCGCAACGCGTTCGGCCGTCAGGTCGACTCCTTCGAGACCGACCTCGACTTCACCGGCCTGGACACGCCCGTGCGCGCGGTGTTCATCCGCGCGCCGTGGGTGGAACGGGTCGGCGACGGTGTCGAGGTGCTGGCGCGGGTCCCACACGGTCCGGCGCAGGGCCGGATCGTGGCCGCCAGGCAGGGCAATGTCGTGGCGACCTCGTTCCATCCCGAGGTCACCGGTGATCTTCGCGTGCACGAGCTGTTCGTCGACCTCGTGCGCAAGGCCGGGTGAACCTCCGCGTCCACCGGCGTGGCGGGCACGAGTAGGCTGGTTCGAGCTTGTCCGCCCGGGCAGACGCGCAACCGACCTGAAGGAAGTAGGGCATGAGCGGCCACTCCAAATGGGCCACCACCAAGCACAAGAAGGCGGGAATCGACGCCAAGCGCGGCAAACTCTTCGCCAAGCTGATCAAGAACATCGAGGTGGCGGCTCGCACGGGTGGTAGTGACCCGGGCGGCAACCCGACGCTGTACGACGCCATCCAGAAGGCCAAGAAGTCGTCGGTCCCCAACGACAACATCGAGCGCGCCCGCAAGCGCGGCGGCGGCGAGGAAGCCGGCGGCGCCGACTGGCAGACCATCATGTACGAGGGTTACGGGCCCAACGGTGTCGCCGTGCTGATCGAGTGCCTCACCGACAACCGCAACCGTGCCGCGGGCGAGGTCCGGGTCGCGATGACCCGCAACGGTGGCAACATGGCCGACCCCGGTTCGGTGGCCTACCTGTTCGCCCGCAAGGGCGTGGTGACCCTCGAGAAGAACGGCCTGTCCGAGGACGACGTGCTCGAAACGGTGCTCGACGCGGGCGCCGAAGAGGTCAACGACCACGGCGACGCCTTCGAGATCATCAGCGAGCCCGGCGATCTGATCGCTGTGCGAACCGCGCTGCAGGACAAGGGCATCGACTACGACTCGGCCGAATCCGGTTTCCAGGCGTCGGTGTCGGTGGCGGTCGACGCCGAGGGCGCCCGCAAGGTGCTCAAGTTGATCGACGCGCTCGAAGACAGCGACGACGTGCAGAACGTGTACACCAACGTCGACATCTCCGACGAGGTCGCCGCCGAGCTCGACGACGAGTAGATCGTAGGTTCAGGTTCCGCCCCGGCCGTGCGTTCGGCTGGGGCGGTTCGTGTTCCTACTCCCGGTAGTGGTCGGCCAGCGCGGGGTAGTAGTCGGCGAAATCGGGTCGTTCGGTGTTGGTGCAGGCGGCGACGAACATGTCCGCGTAGTACTCCCAGCCCGGCCCGATCTGGGAGGTCTCGGCCAGCTGGTACTCCGAGGTGAGGTGGTGGACCAGGCGCACCTGGGTGGCGGTGCCGGTGTCGAGCAGGGTCACCTCCATGCGCCACAACCCGATCTGATCGGACGAGGACAGGGCCAGGCGCATCGGTGGGGTGCAGTCGTCGATGCGCATCTCGGTCCACGGCTGCCCGTCCTCGAACCGCAACTGCACCTGGATCATGTTCCCGGCGCCGGGTTCGCCCTCCCAGGTGCCGTACCAGCCTGCGGTGAGATCGGGGTCGGTCAACCGCCCCCACACTTCCTCGATCGGTAGCGCCAGCGACCGGGTGATGACCAGGTCGCGACCTTCCTCGGTGGACACGATTTCGCCGGTCGGCATGGGCATGACGCGGTTCTCCCTCGCTCGAACGCCTCGGACAACAGCTCGACATCGACGGTACGCCGCCCGGAATCCGGTGGCGGGGATATCCGCGTGACCAGCACAATGTCGGTATGACACGGATCGAGGCGGTACGCGGGCGACCCCTCGCCTCCTGCAATCGCGAATCCTTGTGAGTGGCAGACGAACTGGGCGCTCGCACGGTGGTGTCTCCGGCATCTCCTCCGGCATCTACGGCCGGCCGCGCGCACGCTGCCGTCGGGTCCTCGGGCCGGCGGTCGCCGTGTCGCTGGTCGGGTGGTGTGCCGCAATGCCTTAGACTTTCGAACAACTGTTCGTGTCTTCGAAGGGGCTGCCGGTGCGGGTGATGGGCGTCGATCCCGGGCTCACTCGGTGCGGGCTCAGCATGGTCGACAGCGGTCCCGGTCGGAAGGTCGTCGCCCTCGACGTGGGCGTGGTGCGGACACCGCCGGAGAGCGAACTGGCCATGCGGTTGATGGCCGTGGCCGATGCGGCCGAGGAATGGATGGACACCCATCGGCCGGAGGCCGTGGCGATCGAGCGGGTGTTCGCGCAGCACAATGTGCGCACCGCGATGGGGACCGCGCAGGCGGGTGGGGTGATCGCGCTGGCTGCGGCGCGGCGGGGGATCCGGGTGGCGTTCCATACGCCCAGTGAGGTGAAAGCCGCTGTCACGGGCAATGGTTCGGCCGACAAGGCGCAGGTCACCGCCATGGTCACCAGAATCCTCGGGCTCCAGGTCGCACCGAAACCGGCCGATGCCGCCGATGCGCTCGCCCTGGCGATCTGTCATTGTTGGCGGGCGCCGCTGCTGGACCGGATGGCGGCCGCGCAGGCGAAGGCCGACGAGGTACGTCGCCGCTACGAACAACGGCTCGCCGAACAACGGAAGGTGGTGCGCGGGTGATCGCGTCGGTACGCGGTGAGGTCCTCGAGATCGCGCTCGACCATGTGGTGATCGAGGCCGCGGGCGTCGGCTATCGACTCAATGTCACCCCGGCCACCCTGGCGGGACTCACCCGAGGCGAGGAAGCCCGCCTCTACACGGCGATGATCGTGCGCGAGGACTCGATGACCCTGTTCGGGTTCGCCGACACCGAGGCCCGCGACCTGTTCGGCCTGCTGCAGACCGTCTCCGGTGTCGGCCCCCGCCTGGCCATGGCCGTCCTGGCCGTGCTGGAACCCGAGGCGCTGCGCAAGGCCCTGGCGGAGAGCAATGTCGCCGCGCTCACCCGGGTGCCCGGCATCGGCAAACGCGGCGCCGAACGCATGGTCGTGGAACTGCGCGACAAGGTGAACCTGGTGCCCGTACCGGCAGGCCCACCCGGCGCCGAAACGCCGAGCACCCCGGTGCGCGAGCAGGTCGCCGAAGCGCTCGTCGGTCTCGGCTTCCCGGCCAAACAGGCCGAACAGGCCGTCGACACCGTCCTGGCCGACCAGCCCGCCGCCACCACCTCTGTGGCCCTGCGCGCCGCCCTCGGCCTGCTCGGCAAGAACAGGTAACCCATGGACGACGAGTACGACACCGACGAATCCGCCCTCGCCGCACGCTATCTCAGCACCGACGGCGACACCGAGACCGGTCTGCGCCCCACCTCCCTCGACGACTTCATCGGTCAACCGCGCGTGCGCGAACAGCTCGCCCTCGTCCTGCGCGGCGCGCGGCAACGCGGCGCCACCCCCGACCACGTGCTGCTGTCGGGTCCGCCCGGGCTCGGTAAGACCAGCATGGCGATGATCATCGCGGGCGAACTGGGTACCGCCCTGCGCATCACCTCCGGGCCCGCCCTCGAACGTGCGGGCGACCTGGCCGCCATGCTGTCGAACCTGGTCGAAGGCGATGTGCTGTTCATCGACGAGATCCACCGCATGGCCCGGCCCGCCGAGGAAATGCTGTACCTGGCCATGGAGGATTTCCGGGTCGACGTGGTGGTCGGCAAAGGCCCCGGCGCCACCTCCATCCCGCTCGACATCGCGCCGTTCACCCTGGTCGGGGCGACCACGCGGTCGGGCGCGCTCACCGGCCCGCTGCGCGACCGGTTCGGTTTCACCGGCCACATGGACTTCTACGACCCCGACGAACTGCTGCGGATCCTGCTGCGCTCGGCCCGCATCCTCGGCGTCCACATCGAACACGACGCGGCCGCCGAGGTCGCGGGCCGCTCCCGGGGCACGCCACGCATCGCCAACCGGCTGCTGCGCCGGGTGCGTGACTTCGCCGAGGTCCGTGCCGACGGCGTCATCACCCGCGAGATCGCCCAGTCCGCGCTCGAGGTCTACGACGTCGACGTGCTCGGCCTCGACCGGCTCGACCGGGCCGTGCTCGGCGCGCTGGTGCGCGGTTTCGGCGGGGGACCGGTGGGAGTGTCGACGCTGGCGGTCGCCGTCGGCGAGGAGGCCGCCACCGTGGAAGAGGTGTGCGAACCGTTCCTGGTGCGCGCCGGACTCGTCGCCCGTACCCCCCGCGGGCGGGTCGCCACCGCCGCCGCCTGGGAGCACCTCGGCCTGGTCCCGCCACCGGATCTGGTCTTCGGCGCCATCGAAGTGCGTGGCCGCGAACCACAACCGAGCCTCGACCTGTTCGACCGGTGAGGGCACCCACCGGACGGGCGCGTCGCCGATCTGTCGTCTAAGGTCGGCCGAGTGGCAGTCCAAGCGGTGGTCCAACACGTTCCCGAACCGTTACGCTCCCTGCTGCTCAAGCACCGGGAGCTGCTGAAGTTCGCGATGGTCGGCGCCATCACCTGGTTCATCGACACCGGCGTGGTGTACGCGGTGAAACTCACCGTGCTCGGCGACAAGCCGCTCACCGCGCGTCTGCTCGGCGCGCTGATCGCGACCATCGCCTCCTACATCCTCAACCGCGAATGGTCCTTCCGCACCCGAGGCGGGCGGCAGCGCAGCCACGAGGCTGCCCTGTTCTTCACGGTCAGCGCCCTGGGCATCGTGGTCACCATGATCCCGCAGGCACTGTCGCTCTACGCGCTGAATCTGCGTGTGCCGCACGTGGATCCGATGGTGCAGATGGTCGCCAACTTCATCTCCGGCCAGATCCTCGGCGTGCTGCTGGCCATGGCGTTCCGCTTCTGGGCCTTCCGCCGCTACGTCTTCCCCGACGACCTCCGCGAAGCAGAGCTCCACAGCATTCAGGGTTGATTTGCGGCTGGCGCCGCGGGTTGTCGGGCCTAATGTGACCGTTCGAGGTTTTCCAGGGCGGCGATGACCAGGTCGACGAACGCGTCGACCTCCTCGCGGGAGTAGCCGCGCGTGCCGAGGCGGCTGTCGGTGAAGCGGACACCGCGCACGTCGGCGGCGGTGAGGCTGCCCGGGCCGTTGTGGGCCAGGGTGGCCGCGACCAGGTCGAGGAAGGCGTCGACCTCCTCCTCGTGGTAACCGCGGCGGCCGACCGCCGACTGACTGAACCGCATGCGGTGCACGTCGTCGGGGGTGAGCATCGCGGCGTGCTCGTCGCCGGTGCGCGGCGCCGGAACCGGGGAGCCGCCCTTCTGACGGTGTTCCAGCTCGGTCCGCACGCGGTCGAGGAAATCGTCGACCTGATCGGCCTGGTACCCGCGACCGCCGAAGCGGGGCGCGCCGAAGTGGACGTGGCGGACGTCGTCGGCGGTGAGGCCGCCGTGGCCGTGCAGGGTCGCCGACACCTTCTCCAGGAAAGCGTCGACCTCGTCGGCGTGGTAGCCACGATGGCCGAGGGTGGGCATGGCGAAGTGGGTGCGGCTCACATCGTCGGGCGTCACAGCGGTCATTGTGTCAGGATTGCCCTTCTATCCCAGAGGTTTTCGACGGCGGCGCATCGCGACTGTACACCGGCGAAGCGGCCGGTCGCGGGCCACGAAATTATGTGTCATGCTGTAACACATACATCGGTGTGTGGAGGTTCGACGTGGCACCTCAGCGGGACGCGGTCATCGTCGGGGCGGGTTTCGGCGGTATGGGCGCCGCCATCGAACTCGACCGGCTCGGGCTGCGCGATTTCGTCATCCTGGAACGTGAGGACGACCTGGGCGGTACCTGGCATGTGAACCGGTACCCGGGTCTCGCCGTGGACATCGCCTCGGTCACCTACTCCTACTCCTTCGCACCGAATCCGTACTGGAGCAGGTTGTTCGCGCCCGGCGCCGAGCTGAAGAAATACGCCGAGCACGTCGCGGACAAGTACGGGTTGCGTGCTCGGATGCGGTTCGGCACCGAGGTGCGAGGCGCGCGCTGGGACGACGACAACCAGCAGTGGGTGGTGAGCATCGCGGGCGGCGAACCCGTCACCGCGCGGTATCTGGTCACCGCCACCGGGTTCCTGTCCCAGCCCTACACGCCGCCGTTCCCGGGCATCGAATCCTTCGCGGGCACGATCATCCACTCCACCGCTTGGGACGCGGACTACGACCTCACCGATCGTCGCGCGGCGGTGATCGGGACCGGTGCCACGGCGGTGCAGCTGGTCCCCGAGCTGGCGGCGAAGGTGGCGTCGCTGACGGTGTTCCAGCGCACACCGATCTGGGTGGTGCCCAAGGTCGACACTCCGATTCCCGAGGTGGTGCAGCGCGCGTTCGCGGCGGTCCCGCTCACCCAGAAGGCCGCGCGACTGGCCAACACCGCCCTGCTCGAGGCGATCATGCTGGTGGGGGTGCTGCACTACAAGCAGGCCAAACCGCTCAACACCGCCGCCGCCCTGCTGGCCAAGGCGCACCTGTTCGCCCAGGTGCGCGATGCCGACACCCGGGCCAAGCTCACCCCGCACTACGACTTCGGCTGCAAGCGGCCCACGTTCTCCAACGCCTACTTCGCGACCTTCAACCAGCCGCACGTGCGCCTGGAAACCGAGTCGATCGACCACGTCGAACCCGATGGCATCGTCACCGCCGACGGGCACAAGACGGTGATCGACACCCTGGTCCTTGCCACCGGCTTCAACCTCTGGGACGCGAACTTCCCGGCCATCGAGGTGATCGGACGCGACGGGCTCGATCTCGGAAAGTTCTGGCGCGACAACCGCTTCCAGGCCTACGAGGGCATCACGGTGCCGAAGTTCCCGAACTTCCTCTCGCTGAACAGTCCCTACTCCTACAGCGGGCTGTCGTACTTCACCACCATCGAGACCCAGATGAAGCACATGGGCAGGCTGTTCACCGAACTCTCGCGACGCGGCGAGCACACCTTCGAGGTCACCGAGGAGGCCAACGCCCGTTTCCTGGACCGGGTGACCGCCGACCTCGGTTCCTCGGTGTTCTACGGCGGCGACTGCTCCGGGGCACGCAGCTATTACTTCAACCAGCACGGTGAGGCCGCGTTGCTGCGGCCGACCAGCACCCTCACGGCGCACCGGGAGGCCGTCGGCTTCCCGCTCGACGACTACACCTACGGTCGCGGTGCGTGACCGGCGTTTCGCCGCGCGCGACGGTGTCCGGTGTGTCGGCCCGGCGGGGAACTGGCAGACTGTCAGTCGTACCTGCACCGTCCACCACTGACTAGGGACTGACTTCGACGATGGACTTCCTGTTTCCGCTGCTGATCCTGGCCCTGCTCGTGCCGATGTTCTTCGGTATCCGCAAACAGAAGCGCGAGGCCGAGAAGGTCGCGAGCATGCAGGAGACCCTGAAGGTCGGTGACCAGGTGATCACCACCTCCGGTCTCTACGGCACCGTCGTCGAGGTGGACGATTCCTCCGTCGACCTGGAGATCGCCGAGGACGTCGTCACCACCTGGCTGCGTCAGGCCATCCGTGAGGTGCGCAACGAGGAGACGGTGGCCGCCGAGACCACCGAAGCCACCGACGCCCCCGTCGAAGAGGCCGTCGATCAGACCGAGACCCGGCTGACCAAGGACTGAGCAGTTCCCTTTCCCGCCGGGCGACGTACGAGCGCGCCCGGCCGGGCACCGTTGTGCCCACCGATTCGGCCTCGACTTCCGCCTAGGAGATGACCTGCTGTGCCACCTTCCCAAGGATCGGCGCATCCGTTCCGGCTGCTCGGCGTCTACGCCGCGCTGCTGGCCGTGATCTACGCGCTGGTGTTCTTCACCGGTGACCATTCGCCCAAGCCCAAGCTCGGTATCGACCTGCAGGGCGGCACCCGCGTCACGTTGACCGCGCGCACGCCCGACGGCAACGATCCGACCCGCGAGAGCCTGCAGAAGGCGCAGGAGATCATCGAGAACCGCGTGAACGGTCTCGGCGTCTCGGGCTCCGAAGTGGTCATCGACGGCACCAACCTCGTGATCACGGTTCCGGGTGAGGAAAGCCAGCAGGCGCGCGCCCTGGCCACCACCGCCAAGCTCTACATCCGTCCGGTGCTCTATGCCGCCCCGCCGCAGGCCGGTGGCGCCGCCGCGCCGGGGCAGCCGGTGCCCGGCGCCCCGTCCGTCGACCCGAACGCGCCCGCGCCGGGTCAGGCGCCCGCGACCGGTGACCCGAACCCGCCCGCGACCGGCGATCCCGCCACCCCGGCACCGGAGACGACCGCCCCCGCGCCGCAGTCGCGCGTGTTCCCGGCCCAGGCCCCGCCGACGCCGACCCCGCCGCCCGCCGATCTCACGCCCGCCCAGCAGCAGGCCAAGGAGATCGCCGACGCCAAGGCACTGCGGCAGAGCGCCGACCAGAACATGCAGCAAGTCGCGATGATGAGCATGGACTGCACCAAGCCCGATCCACTGGCGGGCAACGACGACCCGGCCCTGCCGCTGGTCACCTGCTCGCAGGACGGCACCGAGGTGTTCCTGCTCGGCCCCAGCCGCATCGACGGCCAGGAGATCGCCGACGCCACCTCCGGCTTCAACGCCCAGCAGGCCCGCCACGAGGTGAACCTCGAGTTCCGTTCCAGCGGCACCGAAGCCTGGGGCGCGCTCACCGGTGAGTACGTCAACAAGCGGGTCGCGTTCGTGCTCGACTCCAAGGTCGTGAGCGCCCCGCAGGTGCAGCAGGGTCCGCAGCTCGGCGGCAGCACCTCCATCTCGGGCAGCTTCACCGCCGACAGCGCAAGCGAGCTGGCCAATACGCTCAAGTACGGTTCGCTCCCGTTGTCGTTCACGACGTCGGAGGCCGAGACGGTGTCGGCCACGCTCGGCCTCGCCGCGCTCAAGGCCGGTCTGCTCGCCGGTGCGGTCGGTCTGCTCGCGGTGCTGTTGTACTGCCTGTTCGTGTATCGGATGCTCGGCTTCCTGGCCGGGTTCTCGCTGATCGCCGCCGGTTTCGCCGTGTACGGCATCATCGTGCTGCTCGGCCGCTGGATCGGATTCACCCTCGACCTGGCCGGTATCGCCGGTCTGATCATCGGTATCGGTCTGACCGCCGACTCGTTCGTCGTGTTCTTCGAACGCATCAAGGACGAGATGCGCGAGGGCCGCAGCTTCCGCTCGGCCGTGCCGCGCGGTTGGGCACGGGCCCAGCGGACCAACCTCTCCGGTAAGACGGTCAGCCTGATCGCCTCGGTGGTCCTGTACCTGCTCGCCGCCGGTCAGGTGAAGGGCTTCGCGTTCACCCTCGGTGTCACCACCGTGCTCGACGTGATCGTGCTCTACCTGGTCACCGCCCCGCTGCTGATGCTCGCCGCGCGGTCGCCGTTCTGGGCGAAACCGTCGGTGAACGGTTTGGGTTCGGTGCAGCAGATCGCCAGGGAACGTGGCGCGGGCCAGGTCCGGCCGAAGGAGATGTCACGATGAGAAACGCCGATCCGACGACCGAATCGCTGAGCCTGGACAAGGCCGAGCCGACGGCGTCGCCGCAGCACGGGTTCTTCGAACGCCTCTACACCGGCACCGGTGGCTTCCCGATCGTCAGCAGGCGCAAGTTCTTCTACACGATGTCGGCGGTGTTGCTGCTGATCTCGATCCTGAGCATCGCGGTGCGCGGTTTCACCCTCGGGATCGACTTCGAGGGCGGCACCCGCATCCAGGTTCCCGCGCTGGCGAACGTCAGCACCCAGGACGTGGAGGACACCTACGCCGAGACCCTCGGCCACGGCCCGGTGACAGTGCAGGAGGTCGGGTCCGGTTCCGCCGCCACCATCCAGGTGCGCTCGGAGACCCTCGACAAGGACCAGACCGACCAGCTCCAGGGTGCGTTGCGCGCGATGCTGGAAAAGGAGTCCGAGACCTCGGTCGGCCTCGACGCCATCAGCATCGCCGAGATCAGTGAGACCTGGGGTGGCCAGATCACCCAGAAGGCGCTGATCGCGCTCGCGGTGTTCGTGGCGCTGACGATGGTCTACATCGCCATCCGCTTCGAACGGGACATGTCGATCGCGGCGATCGTGTCGCTGTTCTTCAACCTCATCGTCACGGCGGGCATCTACTCGCTGGTCGGATTCGAGGTGACCCCGGCCGCGGTGATCGGTCTGCTCACGATCCTCGGTTACGTGCTCTACGACAACGTGGTCGTCTTCGACAAGGTCGAGGAGAACACCCGAGGCATCCTGCATCTGAACAAGCGCACCTACGCCGAACAGGCCAACCTCGCCGCCAACCAGACCCTGATGCGCTCGATCAGCACCACCGTCATCGGCATCCTGCCGATCATCGGCATGCTGGTGATCGCGGTGTGGATGCTCGGCGTCGGCACGCTCAAGGACCTCGCGCTGGTGCAGTTGGTCGGCATGATCGTCGGCGCCTACTCCTCGATCTTCCTCGCCGTGCCGGTGCTGGTGTCGATCAAGGAGCGCTGGGGTCCGGTCGCCGCGCACACCAAGAAGGTGCTCGACAAGCGCGCCGGTATCGGCACCACGCGGGTGCCGGTGACGGCGGGCGCTCGGGCCGCGCGCGGTCCACGCCCCACCGACGCGGGCGCGCCGAGGCCAGGTGCGCGACCGAGCGGAAAGCGGCACAAGGGCAGGCACTGACGGCACGAGCAGGGGTCTCATCATGCGACGCAGCACGATTCGGCTGATCACCGTCCTCGCCGCGACCGGCCTCGGTGCCGGTCTGGTCACCGGGTGCTCGACCAAGAACCAGGTGCCCTCGATCGGTTACGCCGTCGACGCGACCGTGGCCAGTTACAACGGTGGCAGCACCCTCGGTGCGACCAGCGGTGCGGCGGCGGTGTTCGGCCGGGTGCTCACCGGGTTCTTCTACACCGGACCCGACGGTCAGCAGGTCGCCGACACCGACGCGGGCACCGCCAAGGAGGTGCCGGGCGAGACGCAGACCGTGCAGTACCGGCTCAATCCCGACGGGGTGTACTCCGACGGGGTCGCGACCTCCTGCGACGATCTGGTGCTGGCCTGGTCGGCGCGGTCGGGCCGGTTCACCCGGCCCGGCGACCGCGCCCAGGCGCCGCTGTTCGACGCCGCGAGCACCGACGGTTACGACGACATCGAGCGGGTGGACTGCCAACCGGGATCCAAGGACGCCACCGTGGTGTTCCGGCCGGGCAGGCACTACCTGCCGTGGCGCACCCTGTTCACCGCCGCCGAGCTGATGCCCGCGCACGTGGTCGCCCAGGCCGTCGGGGTGCCGAATGTGGTCGACGCGCTGCAGTCCGGTGACGGTGCGGTGATCGGCCGGATCGCCGATTTCTGGAACTCGGGCTGGACCATGGCGCCGGGGGAGCTCGATCTCACCAAGTTCCCGTCGTCGGGTCCGTACCGCGTCGAATCCTTCTCCGCCACCGATGGTCTGGTGCTGGTGATCAACGAGAAGTGGTGGGGCTCGGCCCCCCAGACCAGTCGGATCGTGGTCTGGCCCAAGGGCACCGACTACGCGGCCAAGGCCGAGGAGAACGCGCTGGGCGTGGTCGACCTCGGTGCGGGCTCGGTGACCGACCTGTCGCTCGCGGGTTTCGACGAGCAGACCGTTCCCGGCCGCGGTGTCGAGCAGCTCGTGCTCGGGACGGCGGGCGTGTTCGCCCGGGTGGAGACGCGCCGCGCCTTCGCCCAGTGCGTCCCGCGTCAAGCGTTGTTCGACACCCTCGGCAAGGCCGGTGAGGTCCCGCCGCGTGGTCTGGGTTCGGGAACCCTGAATTCGCGGCTGGTACAGCAGGACTCGCTCTACTACGGCGCGGTCTCCGGGTCGGGGGACCGCTATCGCGGCACCGACATCCCCGGCGCCACGGCCACCCTCGCCTCGGCGGGCACCGCGCAACCGACCATCCGGATCGGCTACCGGACCCCCGACGCACGCCGGGCGAAGACCGTGGCGATGATCGCGGAATCCTGTCGCGGCGCTGGCATCACCGTCGTCGACGCGGGCGCACCGGATTTCACACCGACCACGCTCGGCGCGGGCGCGGTGGACGCGGTGCTCGGCAGCACGGCGGCGGTGCCGGGACCGGCCGGATCGGCGACCGGTGTCGCCGCGTTCGCCGCGTTGCGGGCCGGTAACGGGCTCGATGCGGGAGGTTTCGGGAACGCTCGCTACGATGCCATCACCGATCAGCTTGCGGGCGAGACCGATTCGACCGCGACGCTGAATCTGCTGACCGAGGCCGAGAACCTGTTGTGGGCGCAGCTGCCGAGCATTCCGTTGTTCGCCACCCCGCGCACCATCGCGTTCGGTAGCGGCATGCAGAACGGGATCCCCGGCCCCACCCAGGCGGGGACAGGGTGGAACATGGATCGCTGGGTGTTGCAGCGATGAGTCGTGGACGTGAGACAGAGGTGGCGATGAGCAAGCACGCGGTGGTGGAATCCGCCGATCAGGTCGGCGAACGGACCGAGAAGGCCGCCGCCGCGGTCGCCCGGCTCACCCGCTGGCACGACGACTTCCCGACCCCCGGTGTGCGTTTCGCCGATCTCACCCCCGTGTTCGCCGATGCCGAGGGCTTCCGCGCCGTCATCGACTGCTTCGCCGCCGTTGCCACCGACGTGGACCTGGTCGCCGGGGTGGACGCGCGGGGATTCCTGCTCGGTGCCGGGGTGGCCGCCACTCTCGGCACCGGTGTGCTCGCCATCCGCAAGGGCGGCAAACTGCCCCCGCCGGTCGTCTCGCGCGAGTACGAACTCGAATACGGCAGTGCCGCACTGGAAATCCCCGCCGACGGGGTGGAGTTGGCGGGCAAGCGCATCCTGCTGCTCGACGACGTCCTCGCCACCGGCGGCACCCTGGCCGCGGCGGCGGGTCTGTTCACCGAGGTCGGTGCCGAGGTGGTCGCGGCGGCCGTCGTGCTGGAACTGGAGTTCCTGAAGGGCCGCGAGCATCAGGGCGACTACCCGGTGACCTCGATCGTCAAGCTCTAGGTTCGCGCCACATCGGCCACACCGACGGGCCGTCGGGCAGGTGCAGTTCGTCGGTGACGACGAAACCGAACCGTTCGTAGTAGGCGAGGTTGGTTGGGCTGCTCGATTCGAGGTAGGCGGCGGTGCCCTCGGTGTCGCAGCGGTCAAGGCGCGAACGCAGCAGGGCACTGCCGTAACCGCCGCCGCGCACGTCGGGGGCGGTGCCGATCACCGACAGATACCAGTGTGGTTCGCGCGGGTGGTGTTTCTGCAGCAGGTCGCCGACGGTTTTGCCCGCGAGCATCCGCCGCCCGAACGCACGCCACAGCCCGGGCATCGCGCGCAGGTCGGCGCCGAAGGAACCGTAGGGTCCCGGAGGCGCCCACAGCGTCGCACCGCCGATGGTGCCGTCGGGTCGGGTCGCGAGTTCACACGCGCCGAGGGGAACGAAGTAGTGCCTGGCCAGGGTGCTGAAGAACCAGGGCAGACCGTCGGCGCGGCGCCGCGGGTCCGGCAGGATCCAACTCATCACGGGGTCGTGCTGGAACGCCGAGGCCAAAGTCTCCGCCAACGCTCCCACGTCGGCCTGTTTCGCCGCGCGCACTGTCGTCAACACATCTGTCACCTTCCTGACGGTGGACGCTGTTCGCCCGCCGATTGTCCATCGCGCGTCGCCGGGCCGATGTTCACCATGTCCAGCTCGTCCGCAGCGGTCCGATCTGCCCGCCGCGTACCGTCGAACGGCAGACCTGCTCTTTCACCAGCGCGGCCGGGCGGCCGGTGAGAATCGAGGGGAGCGGACGGTCGGCGAGATCGGAGAGCTGGACGAGCGCCTCGCGCCGCCCCAGGCTCAGCGCCTGACCGACGTATTTGCGGCGCAACGGTTTCGGTTCGCGACCCGCGAGCACACGCAGGACGGTCTCGGCGGCGTGCACGCCGCAAGGCACGGCGGCCTGACAGCTCATCCGCAGCGGATTCGTGCCGAGAGCGACCGCGTCACCGGCGCCGACGATGCTTGGTGTCGACGTGCTGACCAGGGTGTCGTCGACGAGCAGGGCCCCGGCCGCATCCACTTCCAACCCGCTGGACCTGGCCAGGTCCGAGGGCGCGAACGCGGTGGCGGTGATCGCGAGGTCGGTGTCGAGGACGGTGCCGTCGGCGAGGGTGATCTCGGCTCCGGTGATCGCCACGACCGCCGCCCGGTCGACCACCGTCACCCCGAGCGCCGCGAAGACCGTGCGCACCCGGGCGCGGGCGCGCGCGGACAGGCTGTGCCCCAGCTCGCCGGTCACCAATCGCACCCGGACAGCACCGGTTTCGGCGAGCTCCGCGGCGGTTTCGATGCCGGTGAGGCCGCCACCGATCACCGTCACCGTCGCACCCGTTGGCAGGTCGGCCAGGCGCGACCGGGCACGGTCGGCTTCGGCGCGGGTACCGAGCGAGACCGCGTGCTCGGCCGCACCGGCGATGTCGGTGGCGTCGGTGTGGCTGCCCGGGGTGTAGACGAGGTGGTCGTAGCCGATGTCGTCGCCGGAGTCGGTCCGCACGTGCTGGTGTCGCGCGTCGATGAGCCGCGCGGTGGCGGTGACGATGCGCACGGCATCGGGCAGGACGTCGCGCAGCGGCCGGTGGGCGGTGTGCGTGCCCGCGAGGTACTGGTGCAACCGGATTCGTTCCACGAAGTCCGGGACGGGATTGAGCAGCGTCACCCGGACACCGGGCCGACGGGCCAGGCGCTTCGCGGCGCTGATCCCGGCGTAGCCACCGCCGAGGACGAGCACGTCGGCGTTCATTTGCGACCCCCTTTGTCCGCGTTCGACTTTCACGATAGTGATCGGACGCGCACCGGGGGTATGCGGGTGAGCGGGCTCACCTGAGGAAAAGAATGCGGTGGCGTGCGGCGGGGGAGAGGTGTTATCAATGAAGGGTCTTGTTCCCGGCGATCGGAGTCATGCGTTGATTTCTTGAGGTAGCGCTTCCGGGCGGTCCGCATCGTGCGCACCGCGTATCCGTCGCACCTCGAGGTGGTCCGCATGTCTACCCTGTCTTTTTCCGATCTCACGTTCCACTGGCCCGACGGCACCGTCGTCTTCGACGGGCTCGACGCCACCGTCGGTCCCGGCCAGATCGGTCTCGTCGGTGCCAACGGCGCCGGGAAATCCACGCTGCTGCGCCTGGTCGCCGGTGAACTGCGCCCGATGCGCGGATCGATCAGCGTGCCGGGCGACCTCGGGTACCTGCGCCAGGATCTGGGTATGCGCACCGGTCAGCGGGTCGACGCCGTGCTCGGCATCGACATGCTGCGAGCGGCGCTGCACCGCATCGAGGACGGCACGGCCGACGCCGCCGACTTCGACACCGTCGGCAACCACTGGCAGGTGGAGGACGAGGCGATCGCCCTGCTCGGCAAACTCGGGCTCGACTACGTCGCCGGTTCGGTGGCCGACCTCGATCGCACCCTCGACACCCTCTCCGGCGGGGAAACGGTGCTGCTCGGCCTGGTCGCCGAGCTGCTGCGCGAACCCGACATCCTGCTGCTCGACGAACCGACCAACAATCTCGACGCGGTGGCGCGCACGCGCCTCTACACGGTGATCCGCCAGTTCACCGGCACCGTGATCGTGGTCAGCCACGACCGCGAACTGCTCGACCGGATGGACGGCATCGCCGAACTCCGGGCGCGCGAGATCCGGGTGTTCGGTGGCAATTTCACCGACTACGAGCGCATCGTCGACGCCGAACAACAGGCCGCGCTCGCCGCCGTCCGCGACGCGCGTAGTGACGTCCGCAAACAGGCACGCGAACTGGAAGCGGCCCGGATCAAGCTCGACCGCCGCAAGCGGTACGGGCAGAAGATGTCCGACACCAAGCGCGAACCGAAGATCGTGATGGGCAACCGCAAACGCAGCGCCGAGGTCGCGGCGGGCAAGCTACGCAATTCCCACATCGACAAGCTCGACACCGCGCGCGAAACCCTGGACCAGGCCGAGGAATCGGTGCGCGCCGACCGGGAGATCCGCATCGAACTGCCCGGCACCCGGCTGTATCCGGGGCAGGACGTGCTCGACCTCGAGCAGGTGCGCCTGGCCAACGGACCCGTCGTCGACCTGCGCGTGAGCGGGCCCGAACGGATCGCGCTCACCGGACGCAACGGCGCGGGCAAGACCACCCTGTTGCGGCACATCGTCGCGACGGGTCCCAAGGTGGCGTGGCGGTTGCTACCCCAGCGACTCGACGTGTTCGACGACACGCGAACGGTTGTCGAGAACGTGGCCGCCGCCGCGCCGCACGCGTCGGCCGAGCGGATCCGGGGACAACTGGCACGCTTCCTGTTCCGAGGTACCGACGCCGACATCCCGGCCTCGGCGCTGTCGGGCGGTGAACGTCTGCGGGCGGCACTGGCGACGCTGCTGCTGGCCGAACCGGCGCCCAAGCTCCTGATGCTCGACGAGCCGACCAACAATCTCGACCTGCCGAGCCTGGCGCATCTCACCCAGGCCCTGGCAAGCTTCGAGGGTGCCCTGATCGTGGTGAGCCACGATCAGCGTTTCCTCGACGACATCGGGGTGACCCGGACCCTCGAACTCACCCCCGACGGGCTGATCGAATAGGCGCGGGCATGATCGGGGGCGAGACGAGACCCGGGTCGTTGCCCGGAGCCGACGAACAGATGGGGTGACGTGGAGCAGTCCGTTGTGTCGATCGACGTGGTGACGCTGCGATGCTGGGACGAGGACACCGGCGTCCGGGTGGGGATCGCCGCCAGGGAGTTCGAGCCCTTCACCGGACAGCTGGCACTGCCCGGTGTCCTGCTCGGGCGCGGTGAGCGCCTGGCCGAGGCGGCCCGGCGCGCGGTCCGCGACAAGCTCGGGGTGCCCGACACCGCCGTCGTCGCGGTCGGCCAGCTGCGCACCTTCGACGAACCACATCGCGACCCGCGCGGACCGACCCTCGCGATCGCCATGTGGGCGGTGGTCGCCGCCCACGAGGGCCCTGCCGAATGGGTCGGCTTCGACGAGATACCCCCGCTGGCCTTCGACCACAACCACATCCTCGAGACCACCCGGCCCGCGCTCGCCGCCCTGCTCTGGAAGGACCCGGCGTTCACCCGCGCCCTGACCGGCGCCGAGTTCCCCGCCACCCGCGCCGTCGACCTCACCACCGCCCTGCACGGCGCCAGGCCCGACCCCGCCAACCTCAACCGCACCCTCGCCGCCATCCCCGGCCTGCGTCGCACCGGCGAACGCCGCCGCGTCCGGGCCACCGGTCGTCCCGCCGTCGTCTGGGCCTTCGACGAGGGCTGATGGGGCCCGTCGTCACCCGCGACGCCGCGGCCGGGGAGAGCGCGGCGGGTGGTCGAGGCGGTTCGTGTCGCCGCGTCGTACTACCGTCGCGTGTCTGTGACCCCGGGGAACCGAACACCAGGTCGGTGTGGGGACTAAAGTTGGTGGTCCGGGCGGTTGCGGCAGTCGACTGACATGGTCGAATGCGGCGTGAGAGGTGGTGGCATGACTCGACAACTCGGCGAGGCGAAGGTTGGGCAGGGGTCCACCGGCGCCGCGCCCGACGGTGGTGCCCAGGGCAAGCCCGAACCCGCGAAACAGTCACCGACCGCCGCGGTGCCGAGTTCGGCGTCCCGGCGCGTGCGCGCCCGGCTGGCCAGGCGGATGACCGGGCAGCGCGGGATCGCGGCGGTCAAGCCCGTCCTCGAACCGCTCGCCACGGTGCACCGCGAGCTGTACCCGAAGGCCAACCTGGCGCTGTTGCAGCGCGCCTTCGACGTGGCCGACGAGCGCCACGCCAAGCAGTTCCGCAAGTCGGGCGATCCGTACATCACCCACCCGCTGGCGGTCGCCAACATCCTCGCCGAACTCGGCATGGACACCACGACCCTGGTCGCGGCCCTGCTGCACGACACCGTCGAGGACACCGGCTACTCGCTCGACCAGCTCAAAGAGGAATTCGGCCAGGAGGTCGCCCACCTCGTCGACGGGGTGACCAAGCTCGACAAGGTCAACCTCGGCGCGGCCGCCGAGGCCGAGACCATCCGCAAGATGATCATCGCCATGGCCCGCGACCCGCGCGTGCTGGTGATCAAGGTTGCCGACCGGCTGCACAACATGCGGACCATGCGGTTCCTGCCGCCGGAGAAGCAGGCCAAGAAGGCCAAGGAAACCCTCGAGGTCATCGCGCCGCTGGCGCATCGACTCGGGATGGCCACGGTCAAGTGGGAGCTCGAGGACCTCGCGTTCGCGATCCTGCACCCCAAGAAGTACGACGAGATCGTGCGGTTGGTCGCCGACCGCGCGCCGTCGCGCGACACCTATCTGGCGAAGGTGCGCGCCGAGATCGTCAACACGCTGGCCGCGTCGCGGATCAACGCCGTGGTCGAGGGACGTCCCAAGCACTACTGGTCGATCTACCAGAAGATGATCGTCAAGGGTAAGGACTTCGACGACATCCACGACCTGGTCGGCATGCGCATCCTGTGCGAGGAGGTCCGCGACTGCTACGCCGCGGTCGGTGTGGTGCACTCGCTGTGGCAGCCGATGGCGGGCCGGTTCAAGGACTACATCGCCCAGCCGCGCTACGGGGTCTACCAGTCGCTGCATACCACGGTCGTCGGTCCCGACGGCAAGCCACTGGAAGTGCAGATCCGCACCCACGACATGCACCGCACCGCCGAGTTCGGCATCGCGGCGCACTGGCGCTACAAGGAGACCAAGGGCAAGCACTCCGGTGACGCCGCCGAGGTCGACGACATGGCCTGGATGCGTCAGCTGCTCGACTGGCAGCGTGAAGCCGCGGACCCGGCCGAGTTCCTCGAATCGCTGCGCTTCGACCTGAAGTCGCCGGAGATCTTCGTGTTCACCCCCAAGGGCGACGTGATCACGCTGCCGCAGAAGTCGACTCCCGTCGACTTCGCCTACGCGGTGCACACCGAGGTCGGCCACAAGTGCATCGGCGCCCGCGTGAACGGCAGGCTCGTCGCACTCGAACGTCAACTGGAGAACGGCGAGGTCGTGGAGGTCTTCACCTCCAAGGCGCAGAACGCCGGACCGAGCCGGGACTGGCAGAACTTCGTGGTCTCGCCCCGGGCCAAGGCCAAGATTCGCCAGTGGTTTGCCAAAGAGCGGCGCGAGGAGGCACTCGAGAGCGGCAAGGAGCAGATCTCCAAGGAAGTCCGTCGGGTCGGACTCCCGCTGCAACGGCTGATGAGCGTCGACGCCATGACCGCGGTGGCGCACGAACTGCACTACACCGACATCTCCACCCTCTACACCGCCGTCGGCGAACACCAGGTGTCGGCGCACCACGTGGTGCAGCGGCTCATGGCCCAGCTCGGCGGCATCGGCGACGTGGAGAACGAGCTCGCCGAACGGTCCACACCGTCGACCACGCCCAGCAGGCAGCGGGTCACCGGCGACGCGGGCGTGCTCATCCCCGGCGCCCCCGGCACCGTCGCCAAGCTCGCCAAATGCTGCACGCCCGTACCAGGTGACGAGATCATGGGCTTCGTGACCCGTGGTGGCGCGGTGAGCGTGCACCGCACCGACTGCACCAACGCGGGCTCGCTGCAATCGCAGTCCGAACGGATCATCGACGTGGAATGGGCGCCGTCGCCGTCGTCGGTGTTCCTCGTGGCCATCCAGATCGAGGCGCTGGACCGCACGCGGCTGCTCTCCGACGTCACCAAAGTGCTCGCCGACGAGAAGGTCAACATCCTGTCGGCCTCGGTGGCCACCCATGGCGACCGGGTGGCGATCAGCAAATTCACCTTCGAGATGGGCGACCCGAAGCATCTGGGTCACCTGCTCAACGTGGTGCGCAATGTGGAAGGCGTGTACGACGTCTACCGCGTGACCTCGGCAGCTTGACCGCCTCCCCGGCCCGGGCGCATGCGAATCGCAGCGCCCGGGCCGTTCACTGTGCACGCTTCGCTCCGAGTGATCGCCGGAAAGTTGCTGGCGGGAAAGGGTTTGCTGGGGGCAGCGGAAGGGCCGGTTAGGGCAGGGGTTGGGATACCCGGAATCTGTTACGGTTTACTGCGTTTCAACGTTCCACTGGTCAGCCGAAACGGACTGTGATGCGGATCGATATGGCTCGGTGCACGACACGACTCACGGTGACGATGATCGCGATCACCGTCGCCTCGGCGTCGGTGTCGGCGGGGGTGGCCGCCGCGGAAGAGGCCACCCCCGTCGCACCGTCGACCCGTGTGGTCATCGATGCCTGTCCTGCGTTGTACGCCTTGGGAATTCAGGGCACGGGGGAGTCCTCGCCCGACGCCGCGCCGAGCACCGACACCGGCATGTTGAGCACCGTCTTCCGGCCGTTGCTCGCCGCGGCCGCCGAACCGGGGCTCGTCGATCGCGCCTACGTCCCCTACGAGGCGGGTTTCGGCGGGGCCGTCCCCGGCGGGGTGGTGCCCTACACCGAATCGGTCGACGGCGGGCTCGAGCGCCTGCGGTCGATGGCCACCCAGGTAGCTCAGCGGTGCCCGGACTCGCGCATCGCCGTGGTGGGGTACTCGCAAGGCGCTCACGTGGCTTCGCTGTTCGCCCAGGAGGTCGGTGCGGGCACCGGTGTGCTGCCCGCCGACAAGGTCGCCGCCGTCGCGCTGTTCGCCGACCCGACCCGAGGTGAGAACGCGCCGCTGTTCCCCGGCGCGCCCGACCGCGACACCCCACTCGCCGCGCCCGGCACCGATGGCACCGCCGTCGCCGACCTCGGCCAGGTGCGACAGGCCCCCGCGCCCGGCGGCGGACTCGGCTCCCGCTACGACCAGGCGGGCGACTACGGCAAACTCACCGGCCGCGTCGCAAGTTTCTGCGCCACAGGCGATCTCGCCTGCGACGCACCACAGAACGCGCCACTGATGCGCGCGGTGACCAATCTGGTGAGCCAGGCCGAACTGTCCGGCGGCGACCCCATCGGTTCGCTGGTCTCCATCGCCCAGGCGCTCGCCTTCACCTCGATCAAGACCGCGACGGCCGTGGTCGAGCAGGACATCACCGGCAGTACGCTCGCCGATCTGTCGCTCGCGCCGAAGAAATCGATCTCCCAGCGCCTCGCCGACGCCGCCGACCCACGCAGCACGCTCGACGTGAACGCGGCGTTCCGGGCGCTGCTGAAGGTCGGGATGATCGGCCTCAACTCCGTCGCGACCGTGGTGAAGACCGTGCTCACGCCCGCGAGCATCGCCGAATTGGCCACCGCGGCGCTGTCGAATCCGCTGGCCGGGCTCACCCTGCTCGGCACGAAGCTCGTCGGCGCCGTCGCCCAACTGATCCCGCCGACCACCGGCGTGCGCCTGGTGAACGAGGCCTTCACCGCGGTGGCCCAGAACATCACCGACAATCGGGAACTCCTCGACGTGACCACCTGGGTGCGGTACTGGGATTCCATGCAGCGCCACGTCGCGTACTCGCAGATCGGTGTCGGCGCCGAGGGTGCGACGCCGACCCGGTACGTGGCCGACTGGTTCGCCGCGATCGCCCGCGACGCGGCGGCGACCTCCGGGCGCGGCGCGACACCGCTCGGCGGGCCCGACACGCCCGACCCCGGCATCTTCACCAGCCGAACCGGCGAGCCTACGACATCGAAACCCGGTAATGGGGGACAATTTCCGTTCGGGACAGGAGCCGATGGCGCCTCATCCGGCGGCGCGACGACTCCGCCTGCCGCGACACCCGAACCATCACCTACCAGCCTGTTCTCAGTGAACTGAGTACCGAGAGGTATCGATGCGAATCCATGTGCCCGGCGTAGCGGAAAGGGGGGAATGTTGAAGTCGTACAACGAACTGTCGCGCTGGTATTCGGCGCTGGAGCCGGAAACCGACACGGCCGACCCTGCGCGCCAGGACACCACCGACCAGGTGGCGGCCGACGACGAGGCCCCCGCCCGATATTCGCAGCGCCCCGAGCGCGCCCCGACGGCAGAGCCACCGGCCGACCCCGTCGCGCGCCCCGGGCAGTCCTGGACCAAGCCGGACCCCGACGTCGTCGAAACCTCCGCCGAGGACTTCGTCGACCGTGATTTCACCAAGCCGGAACAGACCCCCGGGTCTTTCGACCCGGTGCCGTGCTCGGCGGAGCAGGAGCCGACCCCGCGCACCGAGGACCCGCGGTGGGAACCGGATCCCGTACCGGTCGCCGGATTCCCGACGCGCGAGCGCGACTCGTTCGCGGTCGCCGACCGGGAGCGGACCCATGGCACCGACGACGACGCCGAATCGGGCGCGAACGAAGAGACACCCCGCGACGAGACGGAGATCGACTACTACGCGGTCGAGCAGGAACCGGCGCCGATCATGGAGGCACGGCCCTACGTGCCGGAACCCGTGCCGCTGGCCGAACACGCCGCGCGGCGCAGCGAATTCACCGGCGGCTGGGCGGACTGGGTGGATCACGCGCCCGGACCCGAGGACGACTACGACGCCGAACTCGTCCAGTTCCCCTGGGCCGACCCCGCCGACGACTACGACGAAGCGCACGTGCTCGAACCCTCCGGTGCCCTGCGGGAACGCCGGACCAGGCAGCGCAACCGCTCCTGGGTCGTGCTCGCGATCGCCGTGCTGGTCCTGGTGGTCGCCGCGACCGGTGTGATGTTCCTGTTGTTCGGCCGCGGCAATACCCATGCCGCCCAACCGGCCACCCCGCTGCACTTCACGGCGGGCAACCTCACCGCCGACACCGTGGGCGCCTGCCCGACCGAACGCACCGAACTCGTGGTGCGCAGCGCGGAGGCGGGCGGTACCGGATCGGGCCCCGACGCGGTGCTGGCCTTCCAGTACGCCTACTACGTGACGCGATCCGGGACGGCGGCGCGCGCGGTGGTCACCCCCGACGCCGAGGTGTCCTCGGCCGCGGTGATCCAGCGCGGCATCGATTCCATCCCGGTCGGCACCACGCACTGCGTGCGGATCACCACCGTCGCTCCCGACCGGTACACCGTTGAGGTCACCGAATTCCGGCCCGCGGGGGCGCCGGCCACCTACACCAAGCAGTTGGTGCGAACGACGCGCGTCGGCGATCGCACGCTCATCGCGGGCATCGCGGCAGGGTAAGGAGCAAGGCGATGACAGACGACTGGAGCCGATGGCTCGACGAGGCCCCCGAGGGGGACCCGTCGGACGACCTCGCGCGTGATCCGGCTCCGGTGGTGCGGTTGCGACGCCGAGGTGGGCGCTCCGGCGGTGCGCGCAGGCCGATCCTCGTCGTCGGCGGCTGCGGCGGCGCGGGCACAACGACCACCACTCTCGGCCTGGCGGCCGCCTCGGCGATCGACGGCGCGACGACCGTCGCCGTCGACGCCACCGCCGCGGGCAGCGACCTCGCCCTGCGCGGCGCCGACAAACATCTGCACCCGGTGAACCTGCAGTCGTGGGTCTACGGGCGCGGCGACGACGAACCGGCACCGATCGAGGACTGCCTGTCGCGCTCCACCTCCGGGTTCGGGCTGCTGTGGCGCGACGCGACCCCGCTGCGACGTCGCGCGACATATCTCACTGTCGCCAGGGCTTTGGACGCCGGTGGCTACACGGCGATCTACGACGGCGGCAACCCGATTGCCGGACGGCAACTGCGTCCCCTGCTCGACGACGCCGATATCGCGCTGGTGCTGACGATTCCGGCCCGGGTCGACGCCGCCAACCGGCTGCGGGTGACGCTGGAATGGCTCGACGACCACTACGGTGACGACGGCGCTGGAGTCGTCGCCGATACCACCATCGTTGTCTCCCATCAGTATTCGCAGGACGATTCGCGCGTTGCGGAGCATTTGCGCGAACACCTGTCCGGCTGGGTACGTGAGGTCGTCGAGATCCCCTACGACCCGCATCTGGCGCGTGGCGAACTGGTCAGGCACAGCGAGCTGGCCGAGGCGACGCGTGCGGCATATGGGAGCTTGCTCGCGGGGGTGGCATCATGACGGCAGCTATGAATCTTCGTCGTCGTCGTGAACCGGATGCGCCCGCCGGTGTCGTCGCGCCGCCTGAATCGTTGCGCGCCAAGATCTGGGAGCGCCCGGTCCCCGGGGTGGGACGGGCGCCGCTGGTCTGGTTGCTCGGCGTGCACGGCGGGGCAGGCGCCACCACGCTGGCCCATGTCTTCGCTCCCGCCGCGGACGCCCGTGGCCGCTGGCCGGGTGTCTTCGATCGGGAATCGCCCTACGTGGTGCTCGTCGCGCGCGAGACCATCTCGGGGCTCACCCGTGCCCACGATCTGCTGCGCCAGCATCACGCGGGGCTGGCCGGACCGTCGCTGGTGCTCGGCCTGATCACCGTCGCCGCCCGGCCCGGCCGGATGCCCGCCGAGATCCGCCGCTATCGCGACGTGGTCGGGTCGCTGGCCGGGCACGTCTGGCAGGTGCCGTGGATCGAGGAGTGGACCCTCGTGGAATCCGAGGCGCTGCCGGTGTGGTCCCCGGGTGAGGTGGTGGTGGCGCGCAAACGCAGGCCCGACCCGCTCGCGGAGGTCCCGATCGAGATCAACGAGCTCGGAACCGACCTGGTCGCCGCGATCAGGACGAGTCTCGGGTCGCCGATCTCGTCGGCGGCGCAGCGAGGTCGATCATGACGGCCGGGCGCGTCGGCCGTCTGTGGTGTACAAACGTGTGTCGGCGTCGAAGTGTTTGTGGCACAACACCTTTACAGTGGGAGAAAGGCACCCGATGAGCATGCTCCTCCTCGCCGTGCAGGACACGTACGGCACCGTGCTTGCCCAGGTCGGTAACCCGACCCCGGAAGCTCCTCCCGGCTCGGAGAAAATCCTGCAGCTGGTGCGCTACCTCACCTGGTTCGTGCTGCTGTCGGGTATCTGCGGCATCACCTACGCGGGCGGCAAGTTCGCGTGGGAGCGCTGGACCGGCGGCGGCCTCGAGTCGCCGAAGATGGTCGCGGGCGCGATGATCGGCGGCGTCGTCGCCACCAGCGCGGGCACGATCATGAATGCGGTCATCGGTTAGTGATCGCCGTGCTCGCCTACAAACAGATCCCGGCCGACGTGCTGGCGCCGCTGATGCAGTTGCTCAACTGGCTGCTGTGGTTCGTGCTGCTGTCGTGCCTGGCCTGGATGATCCTGTCGGCGGGTCGGCTGTGGATCGCCTTCCGCAGCGACCTCGCCGTGAACGACGCCTCACACGGTGTGCTGATGAGCCTGATCGGCGCCGCGGTCGCCAGTACCGCGTCGGCGATCGCGCTGGCCTTCCTGCCGGCGTGAGGTGACGGACGACGAAGGCCCGACCATGAATTCCACAGTGACGCGACCGGTGCTGGTCGGTATCGCCCTGCTCTCGGCCGCAGCGGGCTGCGGTGAGCAGGACGCGGGCCCCGACCTGTCCTCGGCACCGACCGGAGTGCGCTGGCAGCACTACCAGGGCATCGCCCTGCCCCACGCCGATCAGGGGCCCGCCGAGGTGCGCCAGGGCGCCGCGACCGGCTTCGAGCACTCGCCGCGCGGGGCGGGGCTGGCGGCGCTGACCCACACCATCCGGTTGTCGGTGGCACCCGACGACGACTGGGCCACCGTCGTCAATCGAGGCCTGGTCCCCGGACCGGCCCGCGACGAGTGGGCGATCAACCGGGTGCAGTTGTCGATCACCGGGCCCGCCGCGCCCGAGTACGCACCGAAATTGTTGGGTTACAAAATCACCGAATATCGCGACGAGCAGGCCGGTGTCGATGTGTACACCGAGTACTCGGACCGTTCCCGTGCGGTGAACCACACCGCGGTGAGTTGGTACGGACAAGACTGGCGACTGCGCTTACCCGACCCGGAGTCCACCACCCGACCCGTCGACGCGATCGACGAATTACCACCCGACATCGTGACATTGGAGGCACCGCAGTGAGCGAGAAGGAGGCGTCGACACGCGACCGCGCGTCGTTCGGCATGATCGCCTCTGGTGCCCTGCTCGCCCTGATCCTGGTCGTCGGCGCGGTCGTGTACTTCACCAGCAGCGGCGAGGCGGAGATCGACGCCGGACCGCCGCCCGCGCAGGCGGCGGGCGGTACGGGATTCGCCGAACCCGAAGTCGACCTGTTCGGCAGGCGCGTCGACGTGCCCAACAATCCGGCCGGGCAACCACTGGCCCAGGACCCGAGCACGCGACGCGCGCCCGACGACCCGGACTGGCTCACCGCCGCCCCGGCGGGCACGACGAAACCGCACGGCTGGCAGCGGGTCTACGGCGCGTCGGTGCCGTTCTCCACCTCCGACGGGCCGTCGCGGATCGAGGCCGGGCTGGCCGTCGGCTACGCGCACACCCCGCAGGGCGCGGCGCTGGCCGCCGCGCAGATCACCTACCGGCTCAACGCTCGACCCGCCGACCGCGATCTGTACGTCACCCAATTGCGGGTGAGCTCCACCCAACTGGCCGCCTACGACTCGGCGTTGGCCGCCGACAAACTGCCCGAGCAGCAGCCGGAGAAGGTGACGCGCTACTTCGTCGCCTCCGACGCCTTCCGCATCGACGACTACGCCGACGACATGGCGATCGTGCGACTGGCCTCGCGCGGTCCCGTGGTCGACGGCAAGCAGCTGTACGCGGCGATGCGGCTGATCGTGGTGTGGGACGACGGTGATTGGCGGCTCAAACCGTCGACCACCACCAACAACCGGACCGAATACGTGGAATCGCTGGCGGGGTGGACGACATGGTGACCAACCATCGAGGGGTGCCGACAATGCTGAGGCGGATAGTCACAATATTCGCGGTGATCTTCACCGTGATGATCGCGACCCCGACCGTGGCCTACGGTCAGACCTACGGCTTCGACGAGGCGTGCAACGAACTGCACGACACCCTCGACAGCGTCGCCATTCCCGGTGTGTCGCTGGGTGATGCCGCCTCGGCCGTCTGCAAGGCGGGCAACGCCGCCACCCACCCGGGCGACGCGGCGACCGCGGTCAAGGACAAGGCGTGGGACTCCACCTTCGGCAAGGTGGTCGACTCGCTGATGAAGGGCCTCGGTGAGGCGCTGATCCTGGCGCTGACCTTCTGGATGAAGGTGCCCAACGAGGCGGTGAGCGATTCGGGCGCGTTGTTCACCAAGATCAACGACTACACGTATCAGATCCAGCTACTGCTGTTGATCGCGTCGGTCATCATCACCGGCGGCCGATTGGCCGAGGCCAGACGCGGCGCGGCCGTGAGCGAGGCCGCCGAATCGTTCCGGCTGTTCGCCCGCGTGGTGTTCAGTTCGTGGATGCTCGGCGCCGTGATCGTGGCGGGCACGCGCGCCTCGGACAAGTTCTCCGAATGGATCATCGCCGACGCCACCGGCGGCAACGCCAAGAACATGGCCGAGCTGATGGTGAAAACCTCGAAGCTGCAAGCCTTCTCGCCGGGTCTGGTGCTCATCATCGCGATCGTCGGCCTGCTCGGCGCGCTCGCCCAGATCGTCCTGGCCATCGTGCGGCAGGGCCTGCTCGTGGTCGCGGCGGGTGTGCTGCCGCTGGCCGCGGCGGCGTCGGCGACCAGTACCGGCAAGCAGTCGTATCAGAAACTGGTCGGCTGGATCATCGCGTTCATGCTGTTCAAACCGGTGGCGGCGATCGTGTACATGATCGCGTTCACCACGGCGGGGCACACCGACGAGACCACCGCCTCGGGTGGGCTGCCCAGTGGTGAGGACGCCCAGCGGATGCTGGTCGCGCTGGTGCTGCTGTGCAGCGTGGCGTTCGTGCTGCCCGCGCTGATGCGGCTCGTCGCGCCCGCCGTCGCCACCGTCGGCACCGGCGGCTCGGGTCTGATCGCCGCCGGTGGTGTGGCGCTCGGTGCGATGGCGCTCGGTGCCGTCGGCACCAAGGCCGTCGCCGCGCGGCCCGTCGCGGCGCCGGGTACGGCAGGCTATTTCGGCAACCAGGCGGGCGGTACCGGCGGAGCGGCCGCGCAGCGCGGCGGCGCACCGCGACCCACGCCGCCACCACGAGGTGGCGGCTCCGCACCGCCACCGGCCAGTTCGGGCTCGGTGCCCTCGGGCGCGGCCCGCAACATGGCCGCCGCGCGGGCCGCGGCCGCAAGCGCGTCGCGCGCCGACGAACGGGCGGGCGACGTGGCCGGTGACCGCTGGGCCAACCGTTCACCCGACCTCGGTAGGAGCACGATTCCGCGATGAGCACCTCCGCGACCGACACCTACGAGCGCCGCTCCTACGGGCTGTGGCAGAAACCGCGCAGCGCGGGCCTGTTCGGCCTGCGTTGGGAAGAGACCGTCATCGGTTTCGTCGTGGTGATCACGGCACTGATCTGTGCGATGGTCGGCGGATTCAAATGGGGCTTCATCGTCGGCGGCCTCGGCGCGCTGGTGATGGTGCCGCTGGTGTGGCGGACGGGGGGCCGCTCGGGCTATGAGACGGGACTGATGATGTTCAACTGGATGCGCTCGCGCCGCAACGGCGAGCACGTGTACCGCGGCGGCCGGTTCTCCCGGATCCCCGGCGGCGTCACGAAACTCCCGGGCCTGCTGGCGCCGTCGAAGCTCTACGAGGGCATCGACGCGGGCGGCTACCACTTCGGGATGATCCACCTGCCCGCCTTCGCGCAGTACACGGTCGTGCTGCGCGCCTGGCCGCAGGGCCACGAGGCGGTGGACCAGCCGGTGATCGACCGCTGGGTCGCCGCGTGGGGCACCTTCCTCGCGTCGGTGGGCCAGACCAGCGACATCGTCGCGGTGGTTCCGGTGATCGACACCGTGCCCGAGACCGGTAACCGCCTGCTCAACGAGGTCTCCACGATCACCCGCCCGGAGGCACCGGATCTCGCCCAGCAGGTGATGTACGAACTGGCGACCGAATTGCCGCAGGAGCGCGTGCAATTGCTGCCGCGCGTGGCGATCACCTTCAAGGCAACCACCGCCGAACGGCGCAAGAACCCGGCCGAGGAGGCCGTGGAGATCGGGCGACGGCTGCCCGGCATCTGCGCGGCGCTGGCCGAGGCGGGCGTGCGCGCCCAGCCGATGTCGGCCGAGGAGGTCATCTCCTTCATCCGGCGCAGCTACGACCCGGCCGCCCAGGCCGATCTCGAGGTGGCCGCCGCCGACCCCGGCGGGCACGGCCTCGGCTGGGACGACGCGGGCCCGGTGTCCTACGACGAGAAGTGGGACCACTTCATCCACGACGGCGGCCGCTCGGTGACCTGGGAGATGGACGCCGCCCCCGAGGGCGCGGTCGACGAACGGGTGTTGCAGCGGTTGCTCGCGCCGAATCCCGAAGTGCCACGCAAACGCATCGCCATCGTCTACCGACCGCACTCGGCCGCCGACGCCGCCGAGATCGTCGACGACGACTTCAAGAACGCGCTCGTCGCGCAGCAGAGCGAACGCGGCGTGGTGTCAGCGGCCGCCACGCTGCGGGTGGGCGCGACCCAACAGGCGCGCGAGGAACAGGCGCGCGGCCACGGTGTCACCCGCTTCGGCGCCCTGGTGACCATCACCGAACCGCTGCGCGGTGACCTGCCGCGCATCGAGGCCATCACGCGCGACCTGTCCACGCAGGCGCGCCTCAAGATCCGCCGGTGCTACCGGTACCAGTCCGCGGCGTTCGCGGCCTCTCTCGGTTGCGGTGTGATCCTGCCCGAACACGCGACCATTCCGAAGGCATTGGCGGGGTGAGGCGATCATGGGACGCGACTACGAACCCCCGGTGCGCGACCGCGACGACATCGCGTTGCGCCCGGTCCACCGGCCACCACGCATCCGAGGCGAACGCGAGCCACGCCCCTCGGGGAGTACGTCGCGCGTGAGCGACGACGTGCTCGGCCTCGACGAGCGCACCGACCGCGACGACCGCGGCCGGGACGACCAGGAGTGGTCGCAGGACCGCGCCCCGCGCCGCCGGGGCGAGGAACCGCGCAGGTCACGCGAGGACGCCGCCCGACCGCGTCGCGAACCGGCCGACGGCGACCGCGCGCCACGCGGCGCGGAGAGCGAAACCCGCCGACGCGGCGACCGGACCGGTCGGTCGCGAGACGACGCCGGACGCCCGCGTGCGGACCGCCGCCCTCGACCCGACACGGTGCGGAGTCTGCGCGACGAGGACCACGGCCCACGGCTGGAACACGAACGACCACAACCCGATCCGCGCCGCCGTCCGAAACCGCCCGCCCCGAAGCAGGCGCGCAAGCAGCGTCCGGTGCGCGCGGTGCGTCCCGACGACGCCGCCGACCGGGCCATGGGCACCGGTCGTTCGGCACGCTCGAAGGCCGGGCCCGAACGCCGCCAGGGTCCGGCGCTGCTCGACGACGCCACTCGCGCCCGCTACGAGATGATCGCGCGCGAACAGTCGGGTCTGCGCGCGGCCTGGGCCACCTTCCGCATCCACACCGACGACCTGCGCCGCAACAACGCCCAGGCGCGCAGCGAGGCCGTCGTCAAGGACGGATTCGACCGCACCACCGCCGAATTGACCGACCGGGGCTACTCCGGTGCGGGCGGCGGCAAGATGAACGTCGTCGGCCGCCCCGTCGAGTACCGGGCGACCACCGCGCAGGTCGCCGGTCTGTGGCCGTGGTCGGTCGGCGCGGGCGCACCGCTGATCGGCACTCCGCTCGGTTCGCACCTGCACACCGGCGCCCCGGTGTGCTTCGACCCGATGAACTGGTTCATGCGCGGCAGTTTCATCACCGCGCCCAGCCTTTTCGTCCTGGGACTCAACGGTTTCGGCAAGTCCTCGCTGGTACGCCGGATCGTGCTCGGCGGCATCGCCCAGGGCATCACCCCGCTGATCCTGGCCGACGTGAAGCCCGACTACCGCAAGATGGTCGAACTCGTCGGCGGTCAGGTCATCGACCTGGGGTACGGCCACGGCAAATTGAACCCGCTCGCCGCCGGTGTGCTCGGTTCGGTGGTGCCGCGGCTCGAGGAATTCCCGGCGCTGCAACTGCAGGTGCTCCAGGATCTGCGCGCCCGGCAGGTCACCCTGATCGCGGGTCTGGTCGAACTGGTGCGCGGGGCGCGGGTGGCCGACTTCGAGGAAACGCTCATCGCCACCGCGCTGCGCATCCTGTACCAGCCGGGCAGCGGCTACGCGCCCGACAAACCGCCGATCATGGAGAACCTGCTCGAGGTGATCGTCGCGGGCGGACCGGAACTCATGCTCGACGCGGGCGCCGACGACGAGGACGAATACGCCCACGCCATCAAGCATCTGCGCCGCTCGCTGCGCGCGCTCACCCAGGGACCGTTCGGCGCCATCTTCAACGGCCAGACCAGTGTGCCGATCGACACCGGGGCCGTCGCCGTGTGCATCGACGTGTCCCACATCCCCACCGGTGACAAGAAGCTCAAAGCGGCCGTGATGCTGGCCTGCTGGGCCGACGGATTCGCCTCGGTGGAGGCCGCGCACGTGCTCGCCGACGCGAAACTCGGCCCGCAGCGCTACTTCCAGGTGGTGATGGACGAGCTGTGGCAGGTGCTCGGTCTCGGCGACTTCATGGTCGACCGGGTCGACGAGCTGACCCGTCTGCAGCGTGGTCTGGCCACCGCCCTGATCATGATCAGCCACACCATCAAGGACCTGCAGGCGCTCGGGTCCGATGCCGCGATCGCCAAGGCCATCGGCTTCCTGGAACGCGCCCGCGCCAAGATCTTCGGCGCCCTGCCCGCCGAGGAGATCTCGCGACTGGATTCGACGGTGCCGTTCACCTCCGCCGAACAGGAGATGGTCACCGGATGGTCGGCGCCGCAGGCGCTCACCGGGGAGGCGCTGAAGCCGGGCCAACAGCGGCCGTCGCCGCCGGGTACCGGCAAGTTCCTGCTCAAGATCGGTGAGGATCGCCGCCCCGGCATCCCCTTCCACATGGAGTTCACGGTGTCGGAGAAGGAAAGCGGAATCCACGACACGAACCAGCGGTTCAGCGAGTTCGGCGACAATCCGAGAGGCACTCCCGAGCCGCGAGGGGAGGAGGACCAGCCGTGATGCCGCACCGGTCCTACCGTCGCGTCTCACCCGAGGTGCGCAACGCCGCCGTCGAACAGGTGCTCGCGCTCACCGACAAGCTGCGCAGCGAGTCCGAGGCGTGCCGGGTGGTCGCCGATCAGATCGGCGTGCACGCCAATTCGGTGCGCAACTGGGTGCGCGCGGCGCAGGGACCGAGTCTGGACCGGATGGACGCCAACGCCCTGCGCCGCAAAGTGGTGCTGCTGCAACAACAACTGGCCGCGGCGGCCGAGATGAACCGCACCCTCGCCGACACGCTCAACGAAACCCGGCGACGCACGTGAACACCGCCGCGGCGGACGAGTGTGTCCTCGCCGCCCGGCGCGTGACCCGGGGCGGCCGCCGATGAACGCCCGCTCGGTGATCGTCGGCACCTTCGGCGCGGTCATCGGACTGGTGGCGATGGTGCTGGTGATCGTGCTGCCGTCCTCGGACGAGACCTGCGAGACCGGTGACGTGCTGGTCGGCTCCTCCGCGCCGACGCTGCCCCAACTCGGCGCCGACACCCGCGCGGGTGCCACGAGCGCCACGGCGACATCGAACGCGACCGTCACCGGCACACCGTCGTTGGCCGCCGGGGTGGGGCCGCTGCGCCGCACACTGCCGATGGAGGTCGGCACCTTCACCATCTCCGATGTGTTCGGGTCGCGTGGCGGTGGGCACAAGGGCATCGACATGGCCGCCGCGGACGGGACGACCATCTACTCGGTGTCCGACGGGCGCGTCGTCGCGGCCGGGCCCGCGTCGGGGTTCGGCAACTGGATCGTCGTCGACTCGGTCGACTACAACGGACGCGCCTACTCCTCGGTGTACGGGCACATGTGGGATCACGGGGTGAAGGTGCGCACCGGTGACACCGTCACAGCCGGTCAGCCCATCGGCATGGTCGGATCGGCGGGCGAATCCAGCGGTCCCCACCTGCATTTCGAGATCGTGCCAGGTGGGCGTTTCACCGGTGGCCGCCAGATCGACCCGATGCCGTGGCTCGACGGCGCACCGACTCCGGATGTCGGTGGGGCGCGCGCCTTTTCCAACGACCCGAGCTGTGTGCGCGGATTCGGTAGCGCCGGTGGCCTGCTCGCCGACGGGAAAGTGCCCGCCGAACTGGAGATCTGGTACCGGCGCGCGGGCACGGTCTGCCCGGAGATCTCCTCCTCGTTGCTGGCCGCCCAGGCCAAGCAGGAGTCGGGTTTCCGGCGCGGGCTCACCTCCCCGGCGGGCGCGCAGGGCCTGGCCCAGTTCCTGCCGGGTACGGCGGTGAGCATCAACCCCGACGACGGTCAGCCCTACATCATCGACGCCGACGGCAACGGCACGGCCAGCGTGTGGGACGACGGTGACGCCATCATCGGTCAGGCCCGCTACATGTGCGCCATCGCCCACAAGATCGCGGGCTGGATCGCCGAGGGCAAGGTGTCGGGCGACCTGGCCGCGCTCACCCTGGCCGGATACAACGCCGGTGAGGGCGCGGTGCTGGCCTCGGGCGGCATGCCGAACCGGTACGCGGCGCACTATTCCGAGACCCGCCCGTATGTCACCAACATCCTGGCGATGGAACCGCAGTACCGCGCCGCGGGCGCACAGGGCCGGTTCACCCCGGAACCCGGCGGCGGCGGTCCGCAGATCGCCGAGGCCGCCCACGACTGGCTCGGCGTGCCCTACGTGTGGGGCGGCGGCGGTCCGCAGGGGCCGAGTGGCGGTGGCTTCGACGGGCCGGGCCTGACCGCCGCGGCGGTGTTCGCGGCGACGGCGGGGGAGGTGGACCTGCCCCGCACCGCCGAACAGCAGTGGGAGGCGGGCGTCGAGGTGCCGCTCGGTCGGATCGCCGTCGGCGACCTGGTGTTCAGTGATTTCGGTCCGCACGGGCCCGCCCAGGTCGGGATCTACGCGGGCGACGGCCAGGTGATCCAGGCCGTCGCGCCGAGCGGACGCAGCGGGGGCGGGGTCGCCGAGGTGGCGGTGCCCGGTGACGCGCGAGCGAGGAGGGTCGTGTGACCACACCGGTGGCCCCATCAGGGATAACCTGGTGGCAGACAACACGAATCCGCACGATCCCGGCGGTGATGCTCGTGGCGTTCGTGAGTACGGCGCTCGTCGCCTGCGGTGGCGACGCCGATTCCGCGCGCCCGCAGGCGAGTTCGACCACCCGGCTGCTCGAGGCGGCCGCCACCGTCGACCCGACCACGCCCGACGGGGTCGCGGTGGTGGCGCTGCGCGAGGTGTACACCTGGCACCCGGTCACCGAGGAGCCCGGTGAGTCGTTGGGGCGCGCACGAAAATGGCTGGGGCCGAGCATGTTACGTATGCTTGACGCGCCGACCGGCACGGCGGCACCGAAACCCTCACTGCAGTGGGCCGATTGGGCGAAGGCGAAAGCGAACGTGACGGCCTTCACCTTCGCCTCGGGGGAGAAGGCGCCGCCGAGCGCCGACCCGGCCGTGGCGCAGTTCAAGATCGGCATCGAGCAGACCGTCGTCTACCCGAACGGGCGCACCGAAGACCTACCGCCGAGCACGGTCATCGCGACCGTGGTGCAGACGCCGCAAGGCTGGCGCCTCGACGGGTTCCGCTGAGATCCCTATCCCACCAGGTCCCCGAGGAGGCAAACGTGGCGAAGAAAAAGGTGAAGGACCCGGCCGCGGTCGGGCCCGACACGACGCTGATCCTGATCGTGTTCGGCTTCGCGACGCTCGGCGTCCTCGCCGTCGCCCTGCATCTCGGCAACGCCCTGTCGGTGCAGCCGCAGAACGTGCCCGTCAATCCGATCGCGGTGGTCGCCGACCTCGCCCGAGGCAAACTGCACTGGCCGCGGGCCTCGACGGTGATCGTGCTGCTGGTGATCGCGGCCGCGTTCGCCTACGTCTACCTCCGCAAGCAGATGAAGAAGCGGGCGGTCGTCGGTCGGCTGGCGATCGACGACAAGGCCGACTACATGGGTAGCGGCAGTGCGATCGCCTCGATCACCGAGGACGGGGTGCGGCAGAAGGCCAAGGACCTCGGTATGCGACTCGGCTCCGAGGACGCGCCCGGTGTGCCGATCGGGATCGCCGTCGCCGACGGTTCGCCGCTGTACGGTTCGTACGAGGATCTGCACCTCGACATCTGGGGCCCGAGGCAGGGCAAGTCCACATCCCGGGTGATCCCGGCCATCCTGTCCGCCATCGGTCCGGTGCTGGCCACCTCGAACAAGCGGGACGTGGTCGACGCGACCCGTGATGTGCAGGAGGCCAAGGGCAGCAAGACTTTCGTCTTCGACCCGCAGGGCGTCGCGGGCGAGCGCGCGACCTGGTACTGGGACCCGCTCTCGTGGGTGAACCCGCGCACCGAGGGCTGTGAGATGCGGGCGGCGCGCCTGGCGGGCCACTTCGCCGACGCCGAGACGAGCTCGAGCTCCGACGACGGCGACAGCTACTTCGGGCCGGAAGCCGAGGACCTGCTCGCGGCTCTGTTCCTCGCCGCCGCGATCGCCGGGAAACCGATCACCCAGGTGTGGGAATGGGTGACCAACCCCCAGGACCCCGAGCCCATCCAGCATCTGCGCGATGTCGGCCAGCATTTCATCGCCTCCGGCCTGGCGATGCAGTACAACGCCGAACAGCGCACCAAGGCAGGCATCTTCGGCTACGCCAAGAAGATGATCCGCTGCCTGCAGTTGTCGAACGTGCACGCCTGGGTGACGCCGGGCAGCGATGCGCGACCGCAATTCGACGAGCTCGAGTTCATCGAACGCAACGGCACGCTGTACTGCCTGTCGCTGGAGGGGCGCGGCTCGGCGGCCCCGCTGGTCAGCGCTCTCACCGAGGCCGTGATCGATGTGGCGATGCGCAAGGCATCGATGTCGTCGGGCGGCCGATTGCCGATCCCGCTGCTCGCGGTGCTCGACGAGGCCGCCAACGTGGTGCGCTGGAAGGATCTGCCCAAGCAGTACAGCCACTTCGGTTCCCGTGGGATCGTCGTGATGACGGTGCTGCAGTCGTGGGCGCAGGGGGCTCGCTGCTGGGGCGAGGACGGGATGAACGCCCTGTGGTCGGCGGCCAACATCAAGGTGCTCGGCAGCGGCGTCGACGACATGGCCTTCCTGCGTGACCGTTCCGAGGCGATCGGCGAGTACGACTCGATCTCGGCCTCGGTGTCGCAGTCGGGCAACAGCAAGAGCTACTCCCGTTCGCTCAGTTCGTCGGTGACGTTCACCCCGCAGGGGTTGGCGACCCTGCCACGCGGGCGCGCGGTGGTGTTCACCTCCGGCCAGCCCGCGGTGCTCGTGCGGACGGTGCCGTGGTGGGAGTCCAAGTACAACGACGCGGTGAAGCGGTCGATCGAGAACAACGACCCGACCCGCAAGACGCGTATCGACGATCTGTACGGATCGCCTGCGCTGGCGAAATCAGTTCCGCCGGATGAGATCGGTGAAGTCGAGGAGGTCAAGCCGCTGTGAGCGACGATATTCCGAACGTGCAGCAGGGACGGGTCTACGCCGGGGTGACGGAGTTCGTCGGTGAGTACCTGAGCCAGCTCTATCAGCGTCAGGTCACCGATATCAGTGACACGGTGTGGTGCCCCGAATGGTGGCGTCACCCGGAGGCCGCGGTGCGACTGGACGCGGTGTGGCAGGCCTGGGAACACTTCCGGATGAAGGGTGGCCCTGGTATCAGCGTGTGGTTCCTCGAGCACGCCGACCCGCACATGACCAAGCTGTTCGATCCGCGTGGTCCGTTCAAGTACTGCAGTGTGCGCAACGGGCACAAGGAGATGCTGTCCTCGTTGCCGCTGAAGAAGCCGGAGCAGGATCAGTGGTCGGAGCCGAACAACGGGCTCTGGGACAAGGGCGGCAACTACCCGGCCTGAGGGTGGCGCTGCCACGGTGCTCACCGGCACCGTGGCAGGGTCAGGCTCAGCGTCCCCGTTCGATGCCGCGTTCGACGCCCAGCTCGAGCCCGCGTTCCAGGCCGCGTGCCCGCACCTGCGGTGACCGTGCCGCCGCGTCGCGCAGCCGGATCGCCTCGTCGGGGGAGATGCCGTGTCCCATTTCGACGAGCATGCGTACCTGGCTCAATTCCGGTGCGACACCGGCACGTTGCAGATGCGCCGCGATCGCGGCTCGCCGTTCGGTCGAGTCGTAGCTCGGTGTGGCGCCCGCGAACGGTGACGCCGCGTCCTTGACGAGATTGACCCCGCGCGATTCCGTCGAGCGTGATTCGAGCCCGCGCGACTCGAGTCCACGGGACTCCACCGTGCGCGTGCCCACCGTCATCATCTGTTTCAGCTCGATATTGCGCGGATCCTTGGCTTTCAGATCGCGCGCCTCGCGGATCTGCAACTCGCGCGCTTCCTTCATCTTCGCCTCGATCGCCTTCGCGCGGGACTCGGCTTCTTTCTGACCGTGTTCGCGCGACTTGAGGGCGACCAAGGTGGCCATCTGCAGCATGGTGCGCATCATCGCCGCTGTTTCGCTGCCGATGTCGTCGAGCTCCGCCATGACTGCTCCCCGATGCCGCTGTGGAAGTGGACATCTGAGCCTACCCTGAAAACGACGAACGGGCCGGACACCCGAAGTGTCCGGCCCGTGTCGTGGTAGCGGGTGTCAGCCCACCTTGACGGTGTTGAACGAGATCGGCAGCTTCGGCTTGCCGCCGCCCGCCGGGTTGGACCCGTCGTCGCCCTCGGCGCCGACCTTGGCCAGCGTCTGCAGGCCCGGTTCGTCGATGGTGCCGAAGATCGTGTACTTCGGCGGGAGCGTGGTGTCACCGAAGACCAGGAAGAACTGGCTGCCGTTGGTGCCCTCCGGGGTGAGGCCGGAGTTGGCCATCGCGATCACGCCGCGCTTGTAGGTGACCGGGCTGTTCAGCGCCGGGTCGGACGGGTCGTACTGATCCGTCGGGTACTCGTTGGCGAAGGCGTACCCGGGACCGCCCTGGCTGGAGGCGGTCGGGTCGCCGCACTGCAGCATCTCGAATCCCTGCTGGGCCGAGATCCGGTGGCATTCGGTGTTGTCGAAGTAGCCCTGGCGCGCCAGGCTCACGAAGCTGTTCACCGTGCACGGCGACCCCGTGCTGTCGAGTTCGAGTCCGATCGGGCCCTGGGTCGAGTCGATGGTCACCGTCGTCCTCGGCGCGTCGGGACCCGCGGCGACCGAGGTCTCCGTCGGCGGGGTCACCGGCTTGGCGGCGGGCTCGGCTCCGGTGGGGTACGCGCAGGTCACCGTCTTGGACTCGGTCGGTAACGCCGGTAGTACACCGGGCTCCTGGGGCTTCTTCGTGCTGACGTTCGTCGTTTCCGACGCGGTCGGCGTGCCGTCCTCGCCCTTGGTGAGGAAGTACACCCCGACACCCGCGGCCGCGACCACGATCACGCCGAGCACCGACCCGGCGATCGTCAGGCGCTTGCGCTTCTTCTCCTGCTCGGCCCGTCGTGCCAGCTGGCGCTCCAGCTTGCGCTTGGCCGCCGCCCGTCGCTGTTCGTTACTCGGCACTACCGCGTTCCTCCCGTGTCGTCAGGTTCGCCTAGAGGGTAGTACGTCGTCCGGCGCACGCCCGGGCAGGAAGATGACGAAGAGCGCAATTCGGGCCGATACCGGCGTTGTCAGGTCACCGCGATGACGACCTCGCCCGCCGGGTGGCCGCTGTCGACGGCGGCGAGGGCGTCCGGAGCGTCGGCGAGTGCCGCTGCCCGGTCTCGGAGCGCCTACGTCGCGTCCGATGCCGGGTTCGGCCCGTCGATCACGGTGGTCACGGACGGCTCGTCGGTAACCGGTTGGACTCGGAGGGCGCCCGTGGGGAAAACTGGGTGATCGTGACCAAGACCAGCAGCTTCAGTGCCCCGAAGGGGGTTCCCGATTACGTGCCGCCCGGTTCGGCCGAGTTCGTCGCCGTGCGCGACGGGTTGGTCCATGCCGCCCGACTGGCCGGGTACGGGCACATCGAGCTGCCGATATTCGAGCTGACCGCCCTGTTCGCGCGGGGTGTCGGCGAGTCGACCGACGTGGTCAGCAAGGAGATGTGGACCTTCGCCGACCGCAAGGGCGAGAGCTTCACGCTGCGGCCCGAGGGCACCGCGGGTGTGATGCGGGCGGTGATCGAGCACGGGCTCGACAAGAGCGGTCAGCTGCCGATCAAGCTGTGCTACGCGGGTCCGTTCTTCCGGTACGAGCGGCCGCAGGCCGGGCGGTACCGGCAGCTGCAGCAGGTGGGTATCGAGGCGATCGGCGTGGACGATCCGGCGCTCGACGCGGAGGTCATCGCCGTCGCCGACGCCGGTTTCCGGGCGCTCGGTCTGGACGGTTTCCGGTTGGAGATCACCTCGCTGGGCGACGAGACCTGTCGCCCGCAGTACCGGGAGCTGTTGCAGCAGTTCCTGTTCGACCTGCCGCTGGACGAGGAGACCCGGCGCCGCGCCGAGATCAACCCGCTCCGGGTGCTCGACGACAAGCGCCCCGAGGTACGCGAACTCACCGCCGACGCGCCGCTGATGATCGATCACCTCTCGGAGTCGGCCAAGGCCCACTTCGAGCAGGTGCTGGCCCACCTGGACGCCCTCGGCGTGCCGTACGTGGTGAACCCGCGCATGGTGCGCGGCCTGGACTACTACACCAAGACCACCTTCGAATTCGTGCACGATCAGCTCGGTGCCCAGTCGGGCATCGGCGGCGGCGGGCGCTACGACGGGCTGATGGCCGAGCTCGGCGGGCAGCCGCTGTCGGGTATCGGCTTCGGCATCGGCGTCGACCGGACCGTGCTGGCGCTGGCGGCCGAGGGCAAGTCGGCCGCCGATCCGGCGCGCTGCCAGGTCTATGGCGTGGCCCTCGGTGACGCCGCCAAGGCGCGGATGGTCGCGCTGGCCGGTGAGCTGCGCGGCGCGGGCATCAGCGTCGACCTGGCCTACGGCGGGCGCGGCATGAAGGGTGCGATGAAGGGCGCCGACCGTTCCGGTGCCACGTACACCCTCGTTCTCGGCGACCGTGACCTCGAGGAGAAGGCGATCGGGGTCAAGGAGATGGCGACGGGCGATCAACGACAGGTCCCGCTCGGCGAGGTCGTCACGGTGCTGCGCGCGGGTCTCGCCCGCTGAGTTCGTCGCGGGTACCCGTGCGCCGATGACTCGGCAGGCCGTCGGCCCGTCCGAGATCGCCGCACGGTGCCGGTCGGTGCCTTCGAGTACGTGCTCCGGGTAGCCGTGTGGTCGATGCGGCAGCTGTGCGATGCGGCACTCGGGCACCGACCGCGGGCGTGGGGCGCGGTACGCTGACCGCGCCCCACGCCGGGTGGGCCGGTGGCGGTGAGAGGGACTGTGGTGAGCGGGGATTCCGGGCGGGCGGCGACGGAACCGATCGGCATCGACTTGGTCGCGCCCGAAGTGTTCGCCCCGATGCTGCGAAAACTCTCCCTCGGCGCGTTCGCCGTCGGTGTCGTGGTGACGCTGGTGGCCTCGCTCTGGTTGGGCCGGTCCTATGCCGTGCTGCTCGGCCTGATCGTCGCGGTGCCGACCCTCGCGTACGCGACGGCGTTCAAACGCAGGCGAATGTGGTTGCAGGGCACGGTGATCCATGCCCGCCGCCTCGTCGGTGAACGTCGGATCGACCTGGCCGACACGGCCGGTGCGCAACTGCTGGTGTTCCCCGGCAGGCTCAGCCGCATCGTGCTGCGTGTGACGGCGGGCGAGGACACCCAGCTGGTGCCGCTGGCCATGTACACCGACGCGGGCAGCGGTCGCGAGCTGCACCTGCTCGGCCTGCGCAAGCTGGCCGACGCCCTGGCCTCGGCGCCGCTGGCCGCCGCGGTCGCCGTCTCCGAAGTCCTGGTCGCACAGTTGCGCGCCGAGGCGCGTGACGCCGGGCTCGACGAACGACCGCTGTATCGCGGCGTCCGCCTGGTCCGCGCGCAGGATGCCGTGTCACCGGTGGTGCTCACGGATTCGCAAGTGGCCGAACTGGTCTGAGCCTACGGCTCGAGCAGCGGGGCGACGCGCTCCCAGTAGGTGTGCATGTCCTGTTCCCAGTAACCCCACGAATGGGTGCCCGCCGGACGGAAGTCGAAGTCGGCCGGGATGCCGAGTGCGGCGAGCCGGTCACGCAGGAGTCGAGTGCACACCACGGTGATCGCGTCGAGCACGCCGCCGATCACCAGTTGATCGATCAGTTTGACCGGACTCCGCCCGATACCCGGCCCGTCGAGGGTGTCCAGCGGACCGGGCAGGCCGTTGCCGGTGCTCACATACACTCCGACGCCGCGCAGCTTCTCGGCATGGAGCGCCACGTCGTTGGCACCCCAGGCCGGGTCGGTGGGCGGTCCCCACATGTTCAGCGGGTTGCCGCGGCGCGCGGTGACGATGGAGGCGACCATCGCCTGACCCGCCGGATTGCTGGTCTGCACGCACCCGCTGAACGAGCCGACCATCTGGAAGCGGTGCGGTGCTTCCTGTGCCATGCGGAAGACCGCCGAGCTGGCCATGGACAACCCCGCGACCGCGTCGCGCCCGGTGCCGTGGAACGCGGAGTCGATGATGGGCGGCAGTTCGGTGGTGAGGAAGGTGAGCCAGCGGTTGCGTCCGGTGCCGGGATCGTCGGACCGCCAGTCGGTGTAGAAGGTGCCCGCACCACCGATCGGCATCACGACGGTGGCCTGCTTGCCGGTGAAGAAGTTCAGGGCGTCGGTTTTGGTGAACCAGTTGCTGCCCTCGCGCCAGTCGAGGGTGTCGGTGCCGCCGTCGACGCCGTTGATCAGATACAGCGACCCCGCGGGCGCGTCCGGATCCGCGGCCGGGATCACCGCGACGGTGACCGGTCGGTTCATCGCCGCCGAGTGCACCGTCAGGTCGATCACCCGGCCCGGACCGTTCGCCGTGGCGGCTACCGCGAACGACCCGTTCGGTGCGGGCCGGGCCGCGTCCATCGCCCGGGCGGCCACCAGTTCCGGCGCCGCCTGGGCGGACACGGCGACGGGCAGACCCGCGACGGTGAGCGCCACCGCCAGGACGAGCCGTCGCACCAGCGTCTTCACCACTGTCATCTCTCCGTTCATCGCGCGTGCCTGGTGGTTCCGTCGACGAGCCGCAGCTCCCGGGCATCGGGCCACAGCGCCGACCACGGTCTGCTCGGCCCGGTGCACAGCCACACCGCGACACCTCGGTTCACGCCGGGAAAGCCGAGCGTTTCGTCCACGTGGCTGAGCAGGGTGGTGCTCGCGAAACGAGTACGCAGGCCCGTTTCGGGGCCGTCGACCCCGACGTAGAGGACCGTCGTCGCGCTGTCCGGGGGTGCGCCGAAGTAGCCGTAGCCCCGATTGGGGCTGTACACCGTCGGCAGTCCGGCCGCCGGACCGTATTCCTCCAGTGCCGCTGCCTGCCAATAGTTCTGGGTCACGATCACCAATCCGGCGCGCTGCCGCGCGGTCAGCTGCGCGTGTGCCCAGGTCACCGAGTCGACCAGGTCCTCCCAACCGCTCGGCCCGAACAGCACACTGCGCGAGTGGATCTGGGCGTAGTCCTCGGTGGCGGTGCGCAGCGCCGATTCCGGCCGGGGCAGCGCGAGGACGAGTGCGACACAGATCGTCGTGGCCAGACCGGCGACCGCCCCGCCGAAGACCAGTCCACGCCGCGACAGTCCCCGGTCCGTCAGATACACCGCGCCCGCGGCGAACAGACCGGGGAAAGCCCCCGCCACGAAGTAGGGCCGAAGTCCCGCGAGCACCACCGCGCTCAGCCCGATCGCGATCATCGGGATCAGAAACCGGTACGGCCGGAACCGCGGCGACCGCAGTCCCGCCCACATCCCCACGAGCAGCAGCAACCCGCCCACCCCGGTGACCTGGATCATCGTCCACGGTGCCGCGAGCACGCCCGCCGTGGCGAGCTGCTCGGCCCGCACGATCGCGCCCATCGCCAGCTGCGGCCACCCGTTGCGGTGCTGCCACCACAGGATCGGCACGGCCGAGCCGACCAGCAGTGCCGAACCGAGCCACCAGGCGGGCCGCCGCAGCATCGCGCGCGGACCGAACACCGCGACGCCGAACGCGAGGACCGCCCAGATGATCGGAATCAGCCACTTGACCTGGAAGTCGAGCGCGGCCACCGCCCCCGCCGCGAGCAGCAGCCCGTCCGCGCGCGTGCGCACCCACCGGATCCACAGCCACGCGATCACAGCCGTGAGCGTGATGTCGAGCGCGAAGGTGCTCAGCATCGCCGACTGCATCACCGCCATCGGCGTGGTCGCGTAGGCCAGGGCGGCGACGGTCTGCGGGAGCCGCCCGCCGCCGAACTCCCGGACCATCACCGCGCTGAGCACGACGGCCGCCACCGTGCACAGCAACGCGGGCAGGCGCAACGCCACGACCGACCCCGCCGCGAGCTGATCCGACAGTGCCGCCAACAGCGGTACCAGGGGTCCCTGATCGGCGTAGCTCACCGACGGATGTCGCCCGGCCGCAAGGAAATACAGCTCGTCGCCGCCGACGCGGTAGCGATCGAGGCGGGTGAGGAACAGTACTCCCGCGACGGCCGCCACCACCGACACCTCCCGCCAGGCCAGGGCGGGCAACGCGGTATCGGGCGCCGTGGGCGACTCGACGCCGCGCAGGCTCATGTGTCCCGGTCCCGCTCGCCGTGAGCCATGCTCTTCGCGGGAACCCCTGGGGGAGAAGATGATTCGACGACTGGCCGCTTCAGCCAGGCAGGTGCCCACCAGCACGCCTCGCCGAGCAATCGCATCGACGCGGGTACCAGCACCAACCGCAGCACGGTGGCGTCGATGACCAGCGCGGTGACCATGCCGAAGGCGATGTACTGCATCATCAGCAGTTCCGACAGCGCGAACGCGCCGGTCACCACCAGCAGGATCAGCGCGGCGGCGGTGATGATCCGTCCCGTCCTTGCCACTCCGGCGCGCACGGCCTCGGTGGTCGACGCCCCGGCCGCCCTGGCCTCGACGATGCGCGAGAGCAGGAACACCTCGTAGTCGGTGGACAGGCCGTAGATCACCGACACGATGATCACCAGCACCAGCGCCATCACCGGTTGCGGCGTGAACCCGAACACGCCCGCGCCGTGACCCTCGATGAACACCCAGGTGAGCACCCCGAGGGTGGCGCCGAGCCCGAGCAGGTTCAACGCGGCGGCCTTCAACGGCAGCACCACCGACCCGAAGGTCACCGCCAGCAACAAGGTGCTCGCGAGGAAGACGAACGCGATCATCAGCGGCATCCGCGCCACCAGCGCGTCGATGCTGTCCTGCTCGACGGCGGGCTGACCGCCGACCATCAGTGTGGCGCCCGGCGGCAGCGGCATCGAGCGCAGATGGTCGATCGTCACCTCGGCCTCGGCGCCGTCGGCCAGCACGGTGCCGGTGGTGAGCACCTGGGGCTGGAACGGTGAGCGCAACGGTGCGGGGAACGGCGCGGCCAGACCGGGTGCCCGGTTGGCGTCGGCACGCACGATGTCGGCGGTGTCGGGATCGAAGGTGACGATGACGAGGTCGATCGGGTCGATCTGGCGCAGCGGGAACGTCGCGTCGAAATGCTGCTGGGCCAGCCGGGTGGGGTGATCCGGCGGCAGGAACTTCTCGTTGATCGACCCGAAGGCCAGGTGCTGGATCGGGAGGATCAGCATCAGCAGGCCGAGACACACCGGAACAGCCACTGCCAGTGGACGTCTCATCACCGCGCCCGCCAGCCGACCCCAGGCGTTGTCGGTCGCCCGGTCGCGCGTGAGCGGTGTGCGGAACCATGCGACACCGAGCAGATCGACCCGCCTGCCCAGCACCGCGAGCATGGCGGGCAGCAGCGAGATCGAAGTCAGCGCGGCCAGCGAGATGGTGATCATCGCGCCGTAGGCGAACGAGCGCAGCAGACCCTGCGGGAACACCAGAATGCCCGCCGCCGCGACCACCACGATCAGCGCCGAGAACAACACGGTCCGCCCCGCGGTGGACACACTGGCGCGCACCGCGTCCTCCACCGAGCGACCGTCGGCCAGTTCTTCCCGGAACCGGCTGAGCACGAACAGGCCGTAGTCGATGGCCAGGCCGAGCCCGATCATCGAGACCACCGGGGACACGAAGGAATTCACCTCGGTCACCGTCGTGAGCAGGCGCAGCAACCCCCAGGCGCCGAGCATGGTCAGCCCGCCGACGATCAGTGGCAGCGCGGCGGCGACGACGCCACCGAAGACGAAGAACAACAGGACCGCGACGGCGGGCACGGCGAGCAGTTCCACCCGCCGCTGGTCCTCGACCATCGTGTCGTTCAACGCGGCCGCGACCGGTTGCCCGCCCGCCACCGCCATCTCGACCCCGGGAATCGTGAGCTCGTCGGCGATCTCCCGATAGTTGCGGCCCTGCTCGGTGGGGTCGAGCCCGCTGACCGCGATCGAGGCGAAGGCCTTGTCGCGCGTGGGCGAGCCGAAGACCTCGGGCATCGCTGTCCCGGTGTCGGTCGGCCAGTACGCGCCGTTGACCCGGTCGATGCGGTCGGGGAACCGCTGCGGCAGGCTGTTGAGCCCCGCCACCACGGTGGCGGCGAAGGCGGGGTCGTCGACGGTGGTGCCCTCCGGTGCGTGGAACACCAGCAGCAGGTCGGAACTGTGGTCGCGGCCGAAGGCGTTGTCGCGCACGTGGGCCGTGCGCACCGACTCCGAGGACGGGTCGTCGAACCCGCTCGAACTCAGGTCGGCGCCGAGCCCGAGACCATAGGCGCCCAGCGCCAGCAATCCCGCGACCACGGCCACGATGACGGCGTATTTGCGCCGCACGACGAAATCGCCCCACTGCCTCGAATCGGCGTACACATCCGGCTCCCAACGATATTTCGCGATGGGGTCGAACTTGTCACCGCCGATGGTCCGATGGTCGGTGAAACACCGATATTGCGGTCGGTCACAACGAATTACGGAATTGCCTTGTGAACCGTGACCTCGCGATATAGGGCCGGTCACAGGCGCTCGCGCGACCCGCAGTCAGAAATTCCAGACGTCGGTTATCGAACGATCGACACGGTGGCGGCCTTCTACGTTGACAGCAACGGTCTTTTTGCCACGGACCGGTCGAACCGGAGGAAATTGCGTGTCGGATATTGCCATTGTCGGAATCGGTTGTCGGTTCGCGGGCGGAATCGATTCGCCCGAATCGTTCTGGAACTTCGTCGTCGACAAGCGCGACGGTGTCGTGGAGATGCCCGCCGATCGCTGGGACTGGCGCCGCTACTACGACCCCGAGCCACGCACGCCCGGGCGCAGTTACACCAAGCACGGCGCCTTCATGACCATCGATCCCTGGGAATTCGATCCCGACTTCTTCGGGATCTCTCCGCGCGAGGCCACCGTGCTCGACCCGCAGCAACGGTTGATGCTCGAGGTGACCTGGGAGGCACTCGACGACGCGGGCATCGCCGGACGAGTCGCTGGCGAGCGGGTCGGGGTGTACGTGGGTGGTTTCGTGGTCGACCAGTCGGTGATCGGCGTGGTCGGGCCCGCGCTGTTCCACACCGACATGCACACCCCGGCCAGCGCCTCCTACACGATGCTGTCCAACCGCATCGCCTACGCGCTGAACCTGGTCGGCCCGGCCATCACGGTCGACACCGCGTGCTCGTCGTCGCTGGTCGCGCTGCACCTGGCCTGCCAGGCCCTCGACAACGACGACTGCCGCGTCGCGGTGGCGGGCGGGGTCAACGTGATGCTGCAGCCCGAGACCTTCGTGCTCATGTGCAAGGGCGGCTTCCTGGCCGCCGACGGCCGGTGCAAGTCCTTCGACGCCACCGCCGACGGCTACGGCCGAGGGGAGGGCGCGGGCATGGTTGTGCTCAAGAAGCTCGACGACGCCGTGCGCGACGGCGACCGGGTGTACGCGGTGATCAAGGCGACGGGCTCGAATCAGGACGGGCGGACCACCGCGATCACCGTGCCCAATGTCGATTCCCAGGAGGCGTTGGCGCGCACCGTGTGCGAGCGCTCGGGCATCGCCCCCGACCAGATCACCTATCTGGAGGCGCACGGCACCGGGACCCTCGTCGGCGATCCGGTCGAATTGCGGGCCCTGGGCCGGGTTTTCGGCGCCCCGTCGGGTCGCACGGGCACCATCGGGGTCGGTTCGGTGAAGGCGACGATCGGCCACACCGAGGCCGCCGCGGGCGTCGCGAGCGTGATCAAAGCCGCCCTGGCGCTGCGTCATCGCACGCTGCCGCCGCAGGGTTGGCTCGACAATCCCAATCCCGACATCCCCTTCGCCGAACTCGGCCTGCACGTGCAGACCGAGGCGCAGCCGCTGCCCGCCGACGCGGGGCCGATGTCGGTGGCCGTCAACGGTTTCGGCTACGGCGGCACCAACGCGCACGCGATCCTGCAGGAGTTCCGCGCTCCGGCCCCGGTGCGGGCCGAACCCCGCCACCTCGGCATCCTGCCCATCTCGGCCCGCAGCACCGGCGCGGCGCGCGCCCTGGCCGGACGGTTCGCCGACCTGATCACCTCGGGTGCCGACCCGCAACGTCTGGCCGAGGCGGCCTGGACCCGCATGGCCCACCATCCGTTCCGCACCGGCGTGCTGCTCGACGGCGACACCGGCGAGCTGGTCCGCGAACTGCGCGAATACGCCTCGGGCGGTGGTCGTGACGCGAGCCGCACAGTGTCCTCGGCCGCCGCCGAACCGGTGTTCGTGTTCTCCGGGATGGGACCGCAGCACTGGAAGATGGCCCGCGAACTGCTCGCCGCCGGTGGCGTGTTCGCCGACACCGCGCACGAGATCGACACCGAGTTCCGCGCGCTGTCGGGCTGGTCGATCATCGAGGAGCTGAACCGGCCCGAGGACGAGTCCCGGGTCACCCGCACCGAAGTCGCGCAGCCCGCCAACTTCCTCGTCCAGGTCGGGCTGGTCCGCGAGCTCGCCGAATACGGCATCACCCCGGCCGCCATCGTCGGCCACAGCGTCGGCGAGGTGTCGGCGGCCTACGTCAGCGGCATGCTGTCGTTGACAGACGCCGTGCGCGTGGCCTTTCACCGGGCCCGACTGCAGGCCACCACGGCGGGCACCGGCGGCATGCTCGCGGTCGGCATGAGCACCGAACAGGTGACCGCGCTCATCGGCGACGACCCGAGCGTCGACATCGCGGCGATCAACAGCCCGACCTCGCTCACGCTCTCCGGTGATGTCGACCGGCTCGACGAGATCGCCGAAAAGCTCACCGAAGACGGGATCTTCGCGCGCCGCCTGCGGGTGGAGGTGCCCTATCACAGCCGCCTGATGGACCCGATCCACGACGAACTGGGCGAGGCGCTCGCCGCCCTGACACCCCAGGCGCCCACCGTGCCGCTGTACTCCTCGGTGACCGGTGAACTCGTCACCGAAGGTGACTGGAACGCCGAGTACTGGTGGTCCAATGTCCGTGAGCCCGTGCGGTTCTTCGCCGCGATCACCACCCTGCTCGTCGCGGGCAACCGGGTGTTCCTCGAGGTCGGGCCGCATCCCGTGCTGTCGGGCAACATCCGTGAGGCGATGGTCGACGCCGACGTCAACGGCACCACCGTGCCGACCCTCGACCGCGAACAGTCCGACTCGCACAGCCTCCGGCGCACCCTCATCGGCCTGCACGCGGCCGGTGTGCTCGACCGCGAACGGCTGTTCCCGGCGAGCGCGACCGCGCACGTGCCGCTGCCGCGCTATCCCTGGCAGCGCACCCGTCTGCACTCGGCGCTGCCGCTGTTCGAACAGGCCCGTCTCGGCACGCCCGGCGCCTACGCCATGCTCGGTGACCCCGACGTCGAGGGCCGTCCCGAGTGGCTGCTGCAGGTCGGTACCCAGCTGCTGCCCTGGCTGGCCGACCACGTCGTCAACGGCGTCAAGATCATGCCGGGCGCGGCCTACCTCGACGCCGCGCTCAGTGCCACCGCCCAGCGGATCGGCAGTCGGCAGGTCGCGCTGGAAGGTGTGCGGTTCGTCGCGCCGCTCGTCATGGGCGCGCCCGACGTGCCGTTGGTCGCGATGAGCGTGGAGGAGGCCAGCGGCCGGTTCCTGATCCGCTCCCGCAGCGCCACCGGAACGGCCTGGACGGTGCACTCGACCGGGCGCACCCTGTCCGGCGCGCACGAACAGACCGAGGTCGAGTTGCCGACGATCGATGTCGGTGTCGACGTCGACCCGGCGATGTTCTACGCGGGCCTGGCCTCGGCGGGTCTGCAGTACGGTCCGTCGTTCCAGCGGGTGACCTCGGTGCGCGTCGGCCGCGACGTGGTGCTGGCCACCGTCGACGGCGGTATCGCCGCCGACTCCGGGCACCTGGCGCATCCGGCCGTCGTGGACGCCGCCATGCAGTGCGCGGCGATGCTGTTCACCGACGAACGGATCAACGAGGGCGTCATGGTGCCCGTCGGGGTCACGGCGGTGCGCCTGCTCGCCGAGCTGCCCGCGCGGATCACCGTCGTCGCCCGCCGTGACCCGAGAGCCCGGCTGCGCGCCGATGTGGACCTGCTCGATGAGGACCGGAAGCTGGTGGCGCGATTGACCGGACTGCAGATCGGCGCGCTCAAACCCGGCGACGACCCGCTGCACCGGATGGCCGACTTCTACTACACCGAGACCCTCGAGGAACGCGAGCCGCTCGACCCGGCGGCGCTGGCCGAGGCCGGGACGGTGTCCACGGTGATCGTCGCGCTCGGTGAGAGCCCACGCACCGCGCAGCTCGCCGCGGCCTTCCCCGACGCCCGGGTGCGGGTCGTCGACCCGGCGAGCGAGCGACTCGAAGCGGATCTTCTCGCCGACCTGACCGCGGCCGCGGCCGAGGACACCCAACGCGTGCACGTCTGTGTGGTCGCCGGGGCGGGCACCGACGATGTGGCCGACCTGTGGACGCTCAAGCGCGTCGCCGTCGCGATCTCGGAGTACGTCACCCCCACCGTGGAGGGCGCCGCACCGCAGATCCACTTCGGTGACGGCACCGTGCACGCCACCCTGGTCACCGAATCCGCCTTCGCGACTCCGGGCGGCGGCCAGGCGCCCGACCCGCGTCACGCCGCGTTCGCCGGTGCCCGCCGGGTGCTGCTCAACGAGCAGACCCCCTTGCGTTGGCGTCTGATCGACACCGAACCGGGCACGCCGATCGACGAGCTCGTCACCGAACTCGGTGTGCCCGGGGCATTCTCGCTGGACAACACCGACGAGGTGTTGCTGCGCGACGGCACCCGCCTCGCCCCGGTGGTGACCAAACCGCTGCCCGACCGCATCGAGGAACTCGAGACCGCGCACCCGCTCACCGACCCCGAGGCCAACTTCGAGCTCGACATGCCACGCACCCGCCTGCTCTCGCAGGTGGCCTGGCGCCAGTGCCCGCGCGTGGCGCCGGACGCGGGGGAGATCGAGGTCGCGATGGCGGTGATCGGGTTGAACTACAAGGACCCGCTCAAGATCATCGGCCTGCTCGGTGAGCGCGAACTCGCCCCGACCTATTTCGGCACCGTGCCCGGCATGGAGGGGATGGGCACCGTCGTGCGCGTCGGCACGGGCGTCACCGACGTGGCGGTGGGAGACAAGGTCGCGGTGGCGTCCAAGGGCATGATGCGCCGATTCGCCACCGTCGACCGGGAACTCGCGGTGGTCGTTCCGCCCGACACCGATCCCGCCTACTGCACCAGCACCATCGCCTTCGGCACCGCCGAATACGCTTTGCACGACCTGGCTCGGCTCGAACCGGGGGAGACCGTGCTGATCCACGGCGCCGCGGGCGGTGTCGGTACCGCGGCCATCCAGGTGGCCAAGGCGATCGGCGCCCGCATCATCGGCACCGCGAGTTCGCCCGAGCGGCGCGAGCACGTGCTGGCGATGGGCGCGGACTTCGCGGTGAACTCGCGCTCGCTCAACTTCGTCGACGACGTCCTGGCGTTGACCGGCGGCGCGGGCGCCGACGTGATCATCAGCAGCGCACCCGGCGAGATCCTGCGCCAGAACTTCAACGCCGCCGCCGAATTCGGCCGCATCGTCGAGGTCGGCAAGGCCGACATCTACACCGGTGGGCTGCTGGAACTGGCCAACTTCGACAAGAACCTCGCCTACTACTCGATGGACCTCGACCGCCTGGTCGCGGTGCGGCCACAACGTCTCTCGCGCCTGCTGCGGCGGGTGTTCGAGAAGGTCACCGAGGGTGTCTACACACCGCTGCCGTACCAGCTGTTCGAGACACACGAGGTGAGCCAGGCCTTCGAGGAGACGCTGCGGTCCTCGCGGGTCGGTCGGGTCGCGCTGCGGATGGACGACCCGCGACCACCTGTCCGCCCCTACCTGCCGCCGCTCGACATCGACAGCGCCGCCAGCTATCTCGTCACCGGCGGGTTCGGTGGTTTCGGCATGGCGATCGGCCGTTGGTTGGCGATGCGCGGTGCGCGCAGGCTGGTGCTGGTCGGGCGCGGCGGCGCGAGCACCGACACCGCGCGCCGTCAGCTCGAGGTGTGGCGCTCGGTCGGTATCGAGGTGATCGAGGAACGCGCCGACGTCACCGACACCGCCGCCGTCGCGGCGATCATCGAGCGCGCGCACAGCGACGAGCACCCGTTGCGCGGGGTGTTCCACGCCGCGGGCGCGGTCGCCGACAACCGGCTCGCCAAGATGGAGCTGGGTGAACTCGACCGCGTGTACCGACCCAAAGTCCAGGGCGCGCAGGTGATCCACGAGGCTGTCGCGGACGCGGGCATCACCCTCGACATGTTCGTGCTGTGCTCCTCCGGCGGCTCCATGTACGGCATCTACGGCCAGTACAACTACTGCGCCGCGAATGTCGCGGTGGAAACCCTGGCCCGGCGCTGGTCCGCGGCGGGCGAGCGGGCCCTGTGCGTCGGGTGGGGCCACCTGTCGGGTGCCTCGGGCGGCATGGCCTCGGATGAGACCGCCGAGAAGTATCTCGACCTGGTCGGTTTCGGCCCCATCGACATGGCCGACGCCACCGCCTACCTGGAACAGACCCTGCGGCTCGGGGCGTCCAACGCGGCGATCATCCCCACCGACTGGGTGAAACTCACCGGCACGTTCCCCCAGCTGATCCGCACCGGCCGCACCGCCGGACTGGCGAAGTCCTCCGCCAAGGACACCTCCGAGCTGGCCAGGCTGCGCGCGGAACTGGCGGCGATGGAGGAGGCCAAGCGGGGACCGGCGATCGCCAGGAAGATGGCCGAGGAACTCGCCGTCGTCATGGGCGTGCCCGTGGAGTCGATCGACATGACGGTGCCGGTGCCCGAACTCGGACTCGACTCGTTGATGGCGGTCGAGCTGGGGGCGCGGGTCACCAAGACACTCGGCATCGACCTGATGTCGATGCAGATGGGGCGCTCGTTCAGCCTGGAACAGGCCGGTCCGAAGGTCGCGGAGCTGATTCTGGCTTCGGAACCCGCTGCCACACCGCCACTTCCGGACGTGGTGGCGGTACCGGGTAGCGACACCGCACCGGCCGAGGTACCGCAACAGTGGACCGTCGACCGTGCCTCCGAGGTCTCGATGGCGGGATCGCACTGATGGTCGAGTTCGGACTCATCGATGAGTGGCGGCCCGCGCCGGGACGGCTCGTGACCTGGTTCGCCTCGGCGGACTCGGTCGCGCGCGCGGCCCGGGCCCCGGCCCACCCGGCGCCGCCGTCACTGCAACAGGAACAGTATCTGCGTCTGGCCGCCCGGCACGCGGGGGCGGACTTCCGTTTCTCGGGCCTGTGCCTGGTGACCGCGCGGATCCCCACCGCCGACCTGGATCATGACGCCATCACCCGGGCCATCCACAAGTTCCTGCTGCGCCACGACACGTTCCGCACCTGGTTCACCGTCGAACCGACCGGTGCGGTGCGTCGTCACCTGGTGCCCGAGGCCGATGTGGAGTTCCTCCCCGTCGACTACGGTCACATCGACGACCCCGAGGCCATCTGCCGCCACGTCGAGAAGACCACACCCGGTCCGTTCCAATGGGATTGCTTCACCTTCGGCGCCATCGAGCACGAGGACTCGACCACCGTCTACCTGGCCGTGGACCACCTGCACACCGACGGCCTCGGCCAGTACCTCTCGGCCGCCGACTTCGCCCAGCTCTACGCCGCCGAGCTGTGGCCCGACGCCGACCCGCTCGCCCCCGCGGCGAGCTACCTGGACTACTGCCGCAACGAACGGTTCCTCAGCGATCAGCAGACACTGGCCTCGGCCGGGGTGAAGAAGTGGCTGGCGTTGTTGCGCGGCAACGACAACCGGCTGCCCGGCTTCCCGCTCGACCTCGGGAAGAAGACCGACGGATACCACCGCAGCGCCCACCGCGGCATCGTGCTGCTCGACGAGGAACAGGGCGAGCGCTTCGAGGCGGTCTGCCGCGCCAACAGCGCCGATTTCGCCGGTGGGGTGTTCGCCGCGGCCGCGCTGGCCGAACGCGAACTGGTCGGGTCGGACTACTACTTCGGCATGACCCCGGTGAGCACCAGAACCTCGGCGGCGGAGAACAATTCGGTCGGCTGGTACGTCACGCTGGTCCCCGTCGCGTTCCCACTGCCCGAACGGCTGACGATCGGTCGCGCGATCAGGACCGCCCAGCGCGCCTACGACAGCGGGCTGCTGCTGGCGCCCACCTCGTTCCACCGCGTCCTCGAGCTGTTGCCCGCCGACTCGGAGATCAAGACCGAACCGGGCTGGGTCACACCGATGATCTCGTTCATCGACGCCAGGGACTTCCTCGGCAACGAACTGTTCGACAGCCTGCACGCCGGTGTGTTCGCCAACCGCGCCGCGTCCGAGGAAGCGCTGATCTGGATCAACCGGTTGCCGGGGCAGACCTCGCTGAGCGTCATCTTCCCCGACACCGCTATCGCCCAGGAGAACGTTGGCCGCTACCTCGACACCATGAAGTCCGTGTTCGGAGCCATCATCGACAGTGCCGCGGAGATCCAGTGATCCGAGAAGAATTCGTTCCCTCCGTCTTCCGTGACCCGTTCATCCCCGACGGCGAGAAGTCGATCTATCACGTCGGCGTCGCCGGTGCGCCCGCCGAGGTCGAGGTGTCGCAGGTGGTCGCGCACCATCGCGGCGGCTACCAGACGACACTCGAGGTCGGCCCCGTGCGACGCGACCGTGGCGGGCGCGAGCCGGTGATGACGATCGAGCAGCACATCGGCCGCATCGACGGTCGCCTGCACGCGGAAACCTATCGCGCGCAGACCTACTCGGGCGCGACGCTGGTGTCACGGGAGGAGGCGAACTTCGTCGACACCGTGCACCTGCGGCCCGGTGGCCCGGCCGAACCGTACCCGGCGAACGTGATGCCGATCGCCGCCGGGCTCACCCTGCTGCGTGGCCTGGACTTCGCCGAGGGACTGATGGAGACCGTGGACGTGTGGTTGGCGTTCTCGGTGCACTGGCCGCTGCTGGTGCGGGTGGACAAGCAGGTGGTGCTGGCCGGGCCCGCCGGAGTGTTCTCCTGCTGGCAGGTCCGGTTGCGGCCGGGGTTCGAGCACGTGAACGGGATGCTGGACAAGATGGTCGGGTCGGTCGTCCCGCCCTTCCTCGCCCATTTCGAGGTGGCCGCGCCGCACCGGCTGGTGCAGCTGAGTTTTCCGACCCAGATGTCGATGTCGGCACCGCGCGCGACGATGGAGTTGGTGTCGTGAGCAGCGGGTCGCGTCCGCCCGAACTCGGCGCGTGGCTGGCCTTCGGCGCCTGTCTCATCGCGGTGTTCATGCAGATGATCGACGTGACGATCGTCAACACGGCACTGCCGAACCTGACCGCCGACCTCGGCGCCTCCCGCGCGGCGCAGCTGCTGGTGATCTCGGGCTATGCCCTGGCCTTCGCCTGCACCCTGCTCACCGCCGCCCGCATCGGGGCGATGGTCGGCAGGCGAACCATGTTCCTGGTGTCGGTCGCCGCCTTCACCGCGGCCTCGGTGTGGTGCGGAGTGGCCGACGGCGCGACCGAACTGGTGATCGCCCGGGTGGTGCAGGGCGCGGCCGGGGCGGGGATGGCCGCGCAGACGATCGCGATCCTCACCGCCGGGTTCCCGCGCGAACGCCACCCCCTGGTGTTCGCGCTGTACGGGGGCGTGGCCGGGTTCGCCGGAATGCTCGGGCCGATCGTCGGTGGCGTGCTGCTCACCCTCGACATCGGTGGCTGGGGGTGGCGTTCGGTGTTCCTGATCAACCTGCCGATCGGGCTGTTCGCGTTCGCACTGGCCTGGAAATTCCTCGACCGCACCAGACCCGAAGGGCGGCACCGGCTCGACCTCCTCGGCGCCGCGCTGTCCGGGCTCGGCCTTTTCGCCCTGATCGCGGGCATGGCCCGGATCCAACAGTACGGGTGGCGCCCCGATCTGATCGCCGTCGTCGGTGCGGGCCTGGCACTGACCGCGGTGTTCGTGGCCCAGCAGCGGCAGCGGACCGCTCGGGGCGCGTCGCCACTGGTGCGCCTGGACCTGTTCCACAAGACCGGATTTCGCGTGGGTTCGGTGCTGGTCGGGGTATTCTTCGGCCTGTTCACCGCGTTCGTGTTCGCCGCATCGATCACGATGCAGGACGTGCTCGGCTATTCACCGCTGCTCACCGGCATGGTGATGACCCTGTTCGCCCTCGGCGCCGGGGCAGGGGCGATCGGATCGCTGATCCTGGTGCCGCGCTTGGACATCTGGGCGCTGGCCGGGGGAATCGCGCTGTTCGGCGGCTGCATCGGCGCGGGCGGGGTGTACCTGTACCTGGTGGACGGGATAGCGAGCGCGCTGCTGTGCGCGGGGCCGGTGTTCGCGGCGGGGTTCGGGGTGGGGGTGTTCGGCGTACAGCTGCAGCCGATGATGCTGTCGGGGCTCGACGGCGACCGGATGGCCGAGGCGTCCGGGGTGCTGCCCACCATCGAACAGGTCGGCAACGCGGTCGGATTGGCGGTGTTGACCACAGTGTTCTTCAGGTCGCACAGCCTCGGCGGCGCGATCATGATGATGGGCGCCATCTGCGGTGTCGCCCTCCTTCTCGCCGCGCTGACCTTGGCGATGCCCGGGCGAGAGCAGCGCGAGGCAGCCGCTGTCGGCGTTTCCACCGAGGAGGTGCTCGACGGCGCCTGACGAGGTGGAGCCCGATGTGCACGGCGACAGCGGTCGGCTCGGTCGACGTACCGAGGCCGAGCCCTGGAATGTGGTTGTCGCGCGACGCGGCTCACGCCGGGCACTCAGCCGAACAGGGCGAGTTGCGGGTTCGTCGGCGCGGGAGCGACGGTCGGCGGAGTCGTAGGGCCCTGCTCGCGGCGGAGCCCGTGCGCGGTGAGCAGCGGGTTCACCCGGTCTCGCAACCAGTCGCGGTAGGTGGGGGTGACGTTGGCGCCCCGGTTGTAGAGCTGGCGGTAGCGGCGCATCAGGGCGGGATGTTCGGTGTCGAGCCAGGCCAGGAACCAGTCGCGGGTGGGGCCGCGCAAATGCATGGGGAAGGCCGTCGCGCTGGCGGCGCCCGCGTCGGCGATCGCGGCGAACAGGGCATCGAGGTGAGCGCGGCTGTCGGTGAGGCACGGAATGATCGGGGCCGCCATCACGTGCACGGAGAAACCCGCGTCGGCCAGAGCACGCACGAGGTCGAGGCGGGCGCGGGGTTCGGGGGTGCCCGGTTCGAGACTGTGGTGCAGGTCGGGGTCGAGAATCGCGATCGACACCGCCACACTCACTTCTACCCGCCGCGCCGCTTCGGTGAGCAACGGCAGATCCCGGCGCAGCAGCGGGCCCTTGGTGAGAATCGAGAACGGCGTACCGGATTCGGTGAGCGCGCGAATGATGCCCGGCATCAACCGGTATCGCCCCTCGGCCCGCTGATACGGATCGGTATTGGTGCCGAGCGCCACCGCCTCGCGCTGCCACGATCGCCGCCCGAGCTCGCGGCGCAATACCGCGGCCACATTGGTCTTCACCACGATCTCGGAATCGAAATCGCGTCCGGCGTCCAGCCCGAGATATTCGTGACTGCCGCGCGCGAAACAGTATCGGCACGCGTGCGAACACCCGCGCATCGGATTGATGGTCCACCGGAACGGCAACGCGCTGCTCTCGGGCATCTTGTTCAGCGCGCTCTTGCACAGCACCTCGTGAAAGGTGATGCCGTCGAACTCGGGCGTGCGCACGGTGCGGACGAGCCCCGCCCGGCTCAAACCGGGCAGGGCACCGTCATCGGCATCGAGGGTCTGGGGCTGCCACCGCACCCTCTGAGTCGAACATGCGTTCGATCGACTGTCAAGCGTGGCGCGGGGCGAGGGCGAAGTCGACGAGATCGTGGATGCTTTCCTGGATCGGGCGCGGCCGGTAGCCGAGTTCACGTTCGGCTTTGCCGTGGTCGACGACCGGTGCCGAAATGATCGCGCCGAGCGCGGCTTTGGAGATCACGTCCGAACCGAGGCGCTTGCTGATCGGTTCGAGCACGGGCATGAGGGCGCCGATGAGACCCGCGGGGATCGCGAAACGCGGCCCGGCGACGCCCGCGTGCCGCGCCGCGATCCGGCACAGCTCGATCAGGGTGATCATGTGCCCGCCGAGCAGGTAGTTCTCGCCGGTGCGGCCCTTCTCGCCCGCCAGGATCAGGCCGAGCGCCACATCGCGCACGTCGACCATGTCGAAGCCGCCGCCGATCATCACCGGAACCCGGCCGCGCGCGGAGTCCACCGTGGTGCGGTTGACGCGCGAGAGCTGGCGCAGGTTGTCCACCGGGCCGAAGACGCCGGTCGGGTTCACGATCACCGCGTCGAGGCCCCGCTCGATCGCGGGCCGCAACGACAGTTCGCCCGTCCATTTGGAGCGGTCGTACACCGGCAGGTCGGGATCGTCGGATCGCTGCGAGGTCTCATCGATGTGCCCGCCCGCCCGGTACTGGTCGAAGGCGTGGATGGAGCTGGTGTGCACGAACCGGCGAGCGCCCACCTCCAGCGCGGCCTCGGCGGTGACCCGCACGCCCTCGGTGTTCACCCGCCAGGCCAGGTCGTTGTTCTTGGCCAGCGTGATCAGCGCGACCAGGTGGTACACCACCTCGGCGCCGTCCAGCGCCGTGCGCATCGACGCGGCGTCGAGCACGTCGCCCTCGACCCAGGTGACGGCCGGATCGGTGGTGGCGGGGGCGACGCGGTCGATGGCGACCACCTCGTGTCCGCGCTCCACGAGCTGGGGGATCAGGTTGGACCCGAGGTAGCCGGCTGCGCCGGTCACTGCGACCTTCATGCGGCCGAGGATATAGAACATGTTCTAGTTTTGCCATGGAATCCCGCGGATCGAGTCCGTCGCGAGTCGAAACCGGTGGGGGTGTTCGGCTATATTTGGCGCACTGCGCAAACGGGCGGTCGCGTCGGGAGTTGCGCGGCTACCCGATCGTGGTCTCGGGACCGACTTTTCACGACGAGTGGGGGATTCGCATGACCGATCTCTCGGTGCAAACCGAAGGTGTCAACGCGTTCGCGACGACCAATGCCGGGGTGGCGGGGCAGATCGCGGCGGCGGGCAATTTCGACCTGGTGGCCAACGTCTCCGCGATGACACCCGTGTTCGGGCTCATCGGCGCCGACTACCTGGCGATGTTCGCGGCCGCGCAGGTGTTGCAGGCCAAGGACATCAACGACCTGTCGGCCAAGTTCGGCTCGCTGTCGGACGCCGCGTTCCGCTCGTCGGTGACGTTCGACGCCACCGACATCGACAACGCCGCGGAGCTCGCGCGCCAGGCGGCCGGTATCGGGGGCGGGGCATGAAGCCGTTGAGCACGGGCGACACCGGCGTCATCAGCCCGGAGGCGTCGCTGGCCACCGCCGAGTCCGCGACGCAGTCGGCGCTGGGCGCCGTGCCGCGGGAACTGGCGGGCCAGGCCATCCTCGACGTGCCGCTGGTGCAGCTGCCCGAGGACGTCGAGGAGCCCGTCTTCGCCCTCGCCCAGAAGATCACCGAGGAAACCCAGCAGGCAGGTGTGCCCGCCGGGCTGCCCGGCATGTCCGGGCTCGGCACCGGCACGGACGCCCAGGACATCCTCTCGGGTGTCTCGGACGACGCGTCCTCGGCGCTCACCGAGGTGCAGGGCGCGTTGAGCCAGGCCACGATCGACCCGTTCGGTACCGCCCAGACCCTGATGAACCAGGCCAAGAGCGCGGTCACCGGGGCGACGGGCGGCGCCGCGAACACGAGCACCGGTGCCACCAACTCGGCCGCCGCGACGACGCTCACCGATGACCCGGTCGCGGCCCTGATGAACGGTCTGTCGCTGCCCGCGCTGCCCGGCATCGAGACGCTGTTCCAGCCGTTCCTCGACCTGCTCAGCAGCTTCGGCACCGGCGTGTTCGGCTCGCTCGACCCCACCTCCATCCTGAGCAACTCCTCGGCCGTCATCGAACAGGCCATGACCTTGGCCCAGGGCGGTGTGAAAACCGTGCAGCAACTGTGGGAAGGCCAGTCCGCCGACGCCGCGACCGCGGCGAGTCAGCAGGCACAGGTCGAGGGGCAGGAAACCAGTCAGCGCGGCATCGACATCTCCGCGCTCACCCAGCAGGCGGCCGCGGTCGTGCAGACGGGCAACGCCCAGCTCACCTCCATCGCCACCGCCTTCGCCGCGCAGGCGACGGCACTCGCGCCGACCATCATGCTGCCGCCGACCCAGGCCACGCTGATCGGTCTGGCCACCACGCACCTGGGCGAGGCGGTCACCGTCGTCAACGCCACCCGAGGCCAATTGGCCGGGTACACCGGGGAACTCAGCGGGGTGGTCGGTCAGCTCGCGAGCCAGAGCGGACTGCCCTCGCCGGAGGAGGTGCTCCAGGCCGCCTCGGAGAACATCGGCGAACCGCTGCTCACCCAGGCCGAGGACGCGCTCAGCAGCGCCACCGAGACCAGTGCGGCCAGCACCGGTGGCACCGGCGCAACCACCACGTCCCCGGCGGGCACCAGCCCGGCGGGCACGGGCGGCGGCGGTGGCTCGAGTGCCGCGCTCGGCGCCCTCGGTACCGCGCGCGGTGGCGGCGGTGGCGGTGGCGGTGGCGGCAGCTCGAGTGGCACTCCGAGCACCGGCTCGCCGAAGTCGACGGCACTGCCCGGCTCCGCGATGCCCGCCGCCGGTCGTGTGATGGCGACGAGCCTCGGCACCGGCATGGGCGGTGCGAGCACCACGCCCGCGAGCGCGGGTTCCGGGTTCATGGGCGGCAGCCCGGGCGCGGCGGGCGCGGGCCAGCGCGGCAACGACGAGGAACACGGCCGCACGGTGCAGCCCTACCAGAGCCGCACCGGAAACGAAGACCTCACCGGTCTCCTCGGCGAAGCCACGCCCGAGGTCATCGGCGCCGTCCACGAGGACGAACGCACCGCCGACGAAGACCGGTTCTGATCGAGGTTCGCCCGCGGCCCGGTGCCGCGGGCGAACCTGGACTCACTTCTCGAAGGCGTCGACCAGCTTCTTGGTGAGGTCGGTGAAACGCTTGCGCGCGGCCTGCTGTTCAGGGTTGAGGCCGTCGGCCGCGTCGGGGGAGTAGACCACCAGGTGGGCGTCCTCGGCCGGATCCTCGGTGAGCAGGTCGACGATCTGGGCGCCCTTGCCCTCCCCGGCGGGGATGCCGAAGTCGGTCTCCTGGAGCGCGTCGATCTCCGCGCGCGCGGCCGAGATCACGTCGGCGGCGACCTTTCCCCGCTCTTCCTTCGGCGTGGTCTCGGCCTTGCGGTCCTTGCTCACCGCGTCGGGCCGGTAGACGGCCGTGCCGTCATCGAACACCTGCAGCACCGGTCGCAGGTCCGTGCGGGTCGACCACCCGGCGGGGATCGTGGTGACGCTGATCAGGGGTAGCGGTGCCGGGTCGGCATGGGAGAGCGCGCCCGCACCTGGCAGGGCGAGCGCGCAGACGAGCAGACCGATGATGGGCAGGCGCATGGTTTCCCCTCGATGAAAAACGCTGTGTCGGATCGGGTTCGAGGGTCAGCGTAACCCGGGGGGATTGTTCAGGTCGGTGGCGGAATAGGTATCGCAGGACTGCACCGAGCCGCTGCGGTACCCCGCGAGGAACCACTTCTGGCGCTGGTCGGAGGAACCGTGCGTCCACGACTCCGGGTTCACACCACGACCAGCCGCACGCTGGATGCGGTCGTCGCCGACGGCGTTGGCGGCCGACAGCGCGTCCCGGATGTCGTTGTCCGACAGCGGCTTCAGGAACGGTTGATTGCTGCCAGGAGCGTTCTGCTTGTCGGCGTAGTGAGCCCACAAACCCGCGTAGCAGTCGGCTTGCAGTTCGGTACGCACCGCGCCCGATTCGGGTCCGCGCGGATCCTGCTGCGCGCGGCCGATGTCGCCGAGCTGGTTCTGGATGTGATGACCCACCTCGTGGGCCACCACGTACTCCTGGGCCAGTGGTCCCGCGCTGGCGCCGAACCGGTCGACGAGTTCCTGGAAGAAGCTGGTGTCGAAGTAGGCGGTGCGATCGGCCGGGCAGTAGAAGGGGCCGACATCGCTGGTCGCGTTGCCGCACCCGGTGTTCACCGCGCCGGTGAACAGGACGAGCTCGGGCCGCACGTACCGCTGACCGGTCTGTTTCGGCAGTTCCGCGCCCCAGACCGCGTCCAGGCTCTGCGCGGTGAGCACGACCCGGCAGTCGACGTACTTGTTCGCATCCGCACCGGTCTTGCAGTGTTCGGGTGTCCCGGCGGTGGCGTCCCCGCCCTGGTACTGCCCGTCGGACAACCCGGTGCCCGTGCCGGAGCCGGTCAGGTCGACGCCGAACAGCAGGCCGACAACCAGCAGGATCAGACCGCCCGCACCACCGCCGACGGCCAGCTTGCCGCCCATCCCCGGTCCGCCGCCCGAGGACGCCCGGCCCGGATCGATCTGCATACCCTCGTTGAAGGTCATCGCGGTACTCGCCTTCGCTCGGTTGTCCAGCTGCCGTGCAGCATCATTCGCCGTCGCGCGCCTGGCCGTGGCGCAGGGCGCGCGACAAGCTTGACACGGCGCGGAAGATATCGGTTTTCCCTCGCCCATCGTGTCTCACTACGATGGTCGTGCACCGGGTGTTCTCCACGGTGCGACAAATCGTCGAAAGGAATACCGTGCTGCGCACCCACTTGGCTGGTTCGCTGCGAAGCGAGCACGCCGGTCAGACCGTCACCCTCACCGGCTGGGTGGCCCGGCGGCGTGACCACGGTGGCGTGATCTTCATCGATCTGCGTGACGCCTCGGGAGTCGCGCAGGCGGTGTTTCGCGAAGGCGAGGCGGCCGAACAGGCCCACAAGCTGCGCGCGGAGTACTGCGTGCAGATCACCGGTGTGGTGGAGCAGCGTCCCGACGGCAACGAGAACCCCGAACTGCCGACCGGCCAGATCGAGGTCGACGTGCGCGAACTGGTCGTGCTCAACGAGAGCGCGCCGCTGCCGTTCCAGCTCGACGAGACCCCCGGCGACGAGGCCCGCCTCAAGTACCGCTACCTCGACCTGCGCCGCGAGGGCCCCGGCCACGCCATCCGCCTGCGCTCCAAGGTCAACGCCGCCGCCCGCGAGGTGCTCGGCGCCCACGAGTTCATCGAGGTCGAGACCCCGACGCTCACCCGGTCCACCCCCGAAGGCGCCCGCGACTTCCTGGTCCCCGCCCGCCTGCAGCCGGGCAGCTTCTACGCGTTGCCGCAGAGTCCGCAGCTGTTCAAGCAGCTGCTGATGGTCGGTGGCATCGAGCGCTACTACCAGATCGCGCGTTGCTACCGCGACGAGGACTTCCGCGCCGACCGTCAGCCGGAGTTCACCCAGCTCGACATCGAGATGAGCTTCGTGCGCCAGGAGGACGTGATCCTGCTGGCCGAGGACATCCTCACCGCGCTGTGGAAGCTGGTCGGCCACGACATCGTCACCCCGATCCCGCACATGACCTACGCGGAGGCGATGCGCCGCTTCGGTTCCGACAAGCCCGACCTGCGTTTCGGCGTGGAGATCACCGAGCTCACCGATTACTTCAAGGACACCCCGTTCCGGGTGTTCCAGTCCGAGTACGTCGGCGCCGTCGTGATGCCCGGTGGTGCGAGCCAGCCGCGTCGTCAGCTCGACGCCTGGCAGGAGTGGGCCAAGCAGCGCGGCGCCAAGGGTCTCGCGTACATCCTGATCAACGAGGACGGCACCCTGGGCGGCCCGGTCGCCAAGAACCTGTCCGATGCCGAACGCGAGGGGCTGGCCAAGCAGGTCGGCGCCGAGCCGGGCGACTGCGTCTTTTTCGCGGCGGGCGCGACCAAGTCCAGCCGTGCCCTGCTCGGTGCCGCGCGTGGCGAGATCGCCCGCAAGTGCGATCTCATCGACCCGAACGCCTGGGCCTTCGTCTGGATCGTCGACGCCCCGATGTTCGAACCGGCCGCCGAGGCCACCGCGAGCGGCGACGTGGCCCTTGGCCATTCGTCCTGGACCGCGGTGCACCACGCCTTCACCTCGCCCAAGCCGGAGTCGATGGACACCTTCGACACCGACCCGGGTTCGGCGCTGGCCTACGCCTACGACATCGTCTGCAACGGCAACGAGATCGGTGGCGGTTCCATCCGTATCCACCGCCGCGACGTGCAGGAACGCGTGTTCAAGGTGATGGGCATCGACCACGACGAGGCACAGGAGAAGTTCGGCTTCCTGCTCGACGCCTTCTCCTACGGCGCTCCGCCCATGGGCGGTATCGCCTTCGGCTGGGACCGCATCACCGCCCTGCTGGCCGGGGAGGACTCGATCCGCGAGGTGATCGCGTTCCCGAAGACCGGTGGCGGCGTCGACCCGCTCACCGACGCGCCCGCGCCGATCACCGCCCAGCAGCGCAAAGAGGCGGGCATCGACGCCAAGCCCGAGGTCAAGGGTGCCGACGCGCCGAAAGCCGTTGCCCCGCAGAAGTAGCGACCGGAAAGCAGCACCGGTAGTTTCTGGAGTGGTCCCGACAGGGGCCGCGGACCAGGAGGCTATCGGTGCTGCATCTGCGCATTATCAGTCCACCCGAGAAGACCGCTGAGCTGGTCGGCATTCTCGAGGCCGATGCGGGTGTCACCCACCTGACCGTGGCGCCCGGCATCGCGGTCGACCCAGGCGGTGATCTGGTCCAGGCCGACATCGCCCGCGAGGCGGCCAACAAGATCCTGCACGACGTGAAGTCGCTCGGACTCGTCCACTCCGGCGGTATCACGCTCGGCCCGGTGGAAGCCGTGCTGTCCGACGCCGCCGACCGGGCGGTCCGGGCGGCACCCGGCGACCCGAGCGACGCCGTGGTCTGGGAACAGCTGCTCGTGGAGACGCACGAGGAATCCTCGCTCAACTCCACCTTCCTCGCGTTCCTGACCATCGCCTGCCTGCTCGCCTCGATCGGTGTGGCGACGAATTCGCCCGTCACCATCGTCGGCGCGATGGTGGTCGGCCCGGAGTTCGGGCCACTGGCGGCGTTGTCGGTCGCACTGGTGCGCCGCAATTGGCGGTTGGCGCGGCGGTCGATGATCGCGCTGGCGGTGGCCTTCCCGGTCGCGATGGTGATCACCTTGTTCGCCACGATGCTGTGGGAGCGGGTGGGCTGGATCACCGTCGAGGGCGTGATGGACGCGCACAATGTCGACTTCATCTACCAGGTCGGGCCGTTCTCCCTGGTCGTCGCCCTGCTGGCCGGTGCGGCGGGCATGCTGTCGCTGGTCACCGCGAAATCGGCGGCCCTGATCGGGGTGTTCATCTCGGTCACCACCGTGCCCGCGGCGGGCTATGCGGTGGTGGCCGCGACGCTCGGTCAGTGGCAGCGAGCGTTCGAGTCGGCCGGTCAGCTCGCGGTGAACCTGGTCGGCATCGTGGTGGCCGGTGTGCTCGTGCTGGAACTGCGGCCGCGCGCGGGCGACGAGTCAGGCCCCGTCGGACGGTTCAAGCGGGCGATCGGCATGAAGACGCCGCTGCGGCACTAGACGCGGGCGACCGGTCCCGCGGTGAGCATCCGGTAGGCGTAGGTGACCGCGATCGTGCACACCGGCCCGGCGACGAACAACCCGATCCCGCAGGCGAGTACACCGACGAAGGTGACGAGTGCGACCGTGAGGAACAGCAGCACGCTGGCCCACAGGTTGGCGAGCACCAGCATGCCGCTCGCCTTGATCGCCTCGACCGGGCCGTAGTCCTGGTCGATCACGAAGTGCAGCGAGAACATGCACAGGAACCCGACGATCACGCCAGGCGCCAGGCACAACGCCGAGGCGAGCAGGGTCGCGGTGAAGGCCAGCAGCGCCGTGAGCAACACGTTGCCCGCGTTCACGAACCGGAAGAACGACCCGAAAGCCGGTGGGTATCCGTCGGTTTCGTACAGCGCCCCACGCACCATCGCCGCCTGCAGCAACCACAGCGCAACCAGTACGAGCAGGAACAGGAACAGCACGCTCAGCGGCGAGGTGGGGTTCACGATCTGCACGATCGCGAGGGCCCCGAGATAGATGAGCACACCCACGCCGATTATCCCGAGCCACGGTCCGGGATTGGTGCGGAAGCGCTCGACGCCGTAGCTCAGGGACTGCCCGATGTCGAGGGCCTGTGCTCCCGAATGGAGGTAACCCGACGGCTGCCCGGACTGCGTCGGTGATACGCCACCGGCGGGGGGAGTCGCGTAACCCGAGGTCTCCGATTTTTCCTGGGGCACCGCGTAACCCGGACCGGTGCCCGGCTGACCGTAGTGCGGTGCGCCCATTCCCGAACCGGCAACCGGAGGTGGGGGCTCGACCGGCTCGGTGCCGTACTGGGCGGCGCCGGGTCCTTCGAATTGCGGATAGCCTGCGCCACCGGCCATTCCGTGCCTGCCCGTTCCCGAGCTCGGTGCGGCCGGGCGAGCGATGCCCTCGTGGTGTCCGGTGCCGTGGGCGAATTGCCCGCTACCGCCGGGCGCAGGCGACCCACCCGGTGAATCGCTCGATGCGGCGGACGGTGTGTCGGTCACTGTGGTAGACCTTTCGACTCAACCGGTTTGCGGTGTGGCGCACTGCAGTTGACGTCGAGAAAACCCGACGAGCGACAGATGTGTCAAGCGAACAGGCACACGCGCGCAACCTCGGCGCCAACACGCCGGGCGACGCGGAAAGGTTGCGTAACCGCTCGCTAGAAGTGACCAGGTACGAGTAGCTTGAGAGGCGATGACCGCACTATTGGCCGAACGCGCCGCCGACGTCGTGTCCGCAGCACAACAGTTGCTCACAAAGCGAATGGGTGCTGCGGTGAAGCTGAGTGATCCAGTGGAGCTCAGCGGTAGTGGCAGGACCACAGTCCTGCGGGTGCGTGTCGCGGAGAACGCTTTCTCGCTCCCGCGCACGCTGATCGTGAAGCAGGTGCGTGGCGCCGCGCAGGATCGCGTCACCGGTGGCATGGCGCCCGGTGTCGCCAGCATCGACGCGGCATTCCTGCGCGAGGCGGTGTCCTACCAGTTCACCACCGCCCTGAGCCGCGAACAGCGCCCCGGTGCCTACCTCATCGCGCACAGCGTGCCCGACCGCATCCTCGTGCTCTCGGATCTCGGCGACAACGCGCTGCTCACCTCGCTGCTCGCCGCGCGCGTCGAACCGAACACCCGCAACGCGCTCATGGCGTTCGCGCAAGCTCTCGGGCGCATGCACGCGGCGACCGTCGGCCGGGAACCTGACTTCATCGCGCTCATGCGCCGGGTCGACTCCGCGCACCGCGTCGACGGCATCGCCCAGCAGGCCCAGGCAGCGATCGCGGAGGTGCCGGGCTTGCTCGAGGCGGAACTGGGGATCGAGGTGCCCGGCGAGATCGCCGAACGCATCGTGCACGGCAACCGGTTGTTCACCGCGGGCCGCTACCGCGCGTTCAGCCCGTCGGATCTGTGCCCGGACAACGTCATCATGAACGACGAGGGCGCCCGGTTCCTCGACTACGAGTGGGGCGGTTTCCGCGACGCGACCCTCGACATCGCGTACGCGCTGGTGTCGTTCCCCGGGTGCCTGTGTGACTTCGAACTGTCGCGCGGCCGGGCCAGGGAGATGGTCGAGGCCTGGCGTTCGGCCGTGGTCGGGGTGTGGCCCTCGCTGGCCGACGACACGGTGCTCGCCGAACGGATCCTCGAGGCGCGCCTGATCTGGGTGTGGTTGTCGACCTACTGGTTCCTGCCCGCCGACCACACCCGCATCGCCACCGCCCGCGAGCACGGGCTGTCGGTGCCGCGCTCCGAAGCCCTGATCAACCGCTGGTCGGCGCTGGCCGAGGACGCGCGCGTCACCGGCGACGACGCGGTCGGCGACTTCGCCGAACAGGTGTCGGCGATGCTCGAGGAACGCTGGTCGGAGTGAGAACGTAGCTCCCCACATGGTCCCCGATGCGGAGTAGCGTAGGCGGGGATCCGAGAGTTGGGAGCAGACGTGCCGCAGTCGATCACCGTCCGCGTCATCGGCAAGACGTGGCTGACACCGCACCTGGTGCGCGTCGTCGGTACCGTCACCGATGGTGTGTTCACCCCGAACGCCTTCACCGACGCGTATGTGAAGCTGATTTTCCCGGTGCCGGGTGTCGACTACCCCGAGCCGTTCGATCTGGACTCGGTGCGCGAGACGATGGAAGCCGCCAGCCAACCCGTGCTGCGCACCTACACCGTGCGTTCCTACGAGCCGTCGCGTCGTGAACTCAGCATCGACTTCGTCGTCCACGGCGACGAGGGCATCGCCGGTCCGTGGGCGGCCTCGGTCGAGCCGGGCGCGGAATTCCGCCTCTTCGGCCCCGGCGGCGCCTTCGCACCCGACCCGGCCGCGGACTGGTTCCTGCTGGCCGGTGACGAATCGGCGCTGCCCGCCATCGCCGCCGCCGTCGAGGCGCTGCCCCCGGGTGTGCCCGCCCAGGTGTTCGTGGAGGTCGGCGGCGCGGAGGACGAGATCGCCCTGGACTCGGCCGCCGATCTGCGGGTGCACTGGGTGCATCGCGGCGTGTCCTCGGACGCTGTCCCCGACGAGCTTGCTGGCGCGAACTCCCCACTCGTCGCCGCGGTGCGCTCGGCCGACTGGCTACCCGGCCAGGTCCAGGCATTCGTGCACGGAGAAGCGGAGGCCGTCATGCGCAACCTCCGCCCCTACCTGCGCAAGGAACGCGATGTCGCACCGAAATGGTTGTCCGTCTCGGGCTACTGGCGGCGCGGCCGCACCGAGGAAGGCTTCCGCGAATGGAAGCGTGAGCTCGCCGCCGAGAACGCCTGAGCCCAACCGAGACGGCCGTCGTCGCCTGACCGGCCGGTCTGTCACCCGGACAGGGCGGCCAGCTTGCCTCGAAGATGGGTTCGTTCCACCGCGTTGTCGGTGAGCCGCAGCGCGTCCTCGTAGGCGGCGACCGCCTCCTCGACCCGACCGAGTTCGGCGAGGAAGGCCGCCCGGGCGGCGTGCAGAGAGCCGTAGGTGGCCGGAGCCGGTTCCGCGCCGAGCGGACGCGGCAATTCCAATGCCCGCGCCGGATCACCGCCAAACCGACCGCACGGCGGCTGATGCCCTCGGTGATCGCCGTGTGTCCCAGCGGATGCGGTCCTCGTGTTCGAGCGAGCACAGCTCGCCCGCCACGTGCTGATCGACGGCTACTTCGACGAATTCTGCGCCTGTTCCCGCGTCGCCTCGCCCGATCAGTGCACCGGTGTGGGGCGTGGTTCGAGGCGGCCGCCGGAGGGCACCGCGAACGAGACGCCGTGGCGGATGCCCGTGGCGGGGTCGGTGACGTCGAAGGCGTAGAACCAGTCCATCTGGGTTGCCTCGGGGGTCACATCGAGGACGCCGAACCCGTGTGAGTCCAGTTCCACGTACCGCAGGTGATGGTTGGCGGCCTTGATGGCTTCCTCGGCCGCGATCGAGGTGGTGCGCGGCGGAGTCTTCGTCATGTCGGCGACGCTGGCCGAGGTGACCGACGGGATGACGAACTCCGCGCCGACCGTCGGCCCGCCCGGGTAGTTCGCGGCGTTCAGTGGCAGGTCAGCGGCCCAGGAGGTGTGGATGTCACCGGTCAGGAACACGACATCGCCGACCTGATCGTCCGCGATGGTCTCGAACAGGGTGCGGCGGTCGGCGGTGTAGCCGTCCCACTGGTCGCCGTTGACGGTGATGCCGCCCTGCGGGATGCCCAGCGCTGCGGTGATGGCCTCGGTGGTCGCCGGTTCCAGCGGCGGGAACACCACCGGCGCGATCATCACCGAATTGCCGACGAGCTTCCACTGCGTCGGTGACGAGACCAATCCCGCTGTGAGCCAATCCATCTGGGCCCGGCCGGTGATCGTGCGCGACGGGTCGTCGGCGTGCCGCCACCCCGCGACCGGCCCCGCCTCCTCGTCGCGGTAGCTGCGCAGGTCGAGCATCGACAGCTCGGCGAGGGTGCCGAACCGCAGCCGCCGGTAGATCTGCACCGCCCCGTCGGACCGGGTGGCGCGCACCGGCATCCACTCGAGGTAGGCCTTGGCCGAGGCCGCGCGACGGTCGGCCCAGGCGCCCTGGGTGGCGGGGTCGTGGTCCTCGGAGCCCTCGCGCCAGGAGTTGTCGGCCGACTCGTGGTCGTCCCAGGTGCAGATGAAGGGCAGTTCGGCGTGCAGCGCCATCAGGTCCGGGTCGGTCTTGTACTGGCCGTGGCGGATCCGGTAGTCGGCGAGGGTGACGATCTCGTGCGCCGGATCGTGCGCACGCACCGCTCCGGCGCGGCCGACGTACTTCCCGCGACCGTATTCGTAGATGTAGTCGCCGAGGTGCACGATGGCGTCGAGGTCACCGCGCGCGGCCAGGTGCCGGTAGGCGCCGAACCAGCCCGCTTCCCAGTTCGAGCACGACACCAGGCCCAGGCGTAGCCGGTCGACGGAGCTGTCGGCGGCGGGCGCGGTGCTGGTGCGTCCGATCGGGGAGGTCTGGCCGAGCGCGTGGAAGCGGTAGCAGTAGCCGGTGCCCGCCGACAGACCCTTCGCATCGATCTTGACGGTGTGGTCGGTGTCGGCGGTCGCTGTCACGGTGCCGGAGGCGGCCACCTGGGTGAAGGTCTCGTCGGTGGCGATCTCCCAGCGCACCGAGGTCGCGTCGCCGAGGCCCGAGCCGGGGGTCGCGTCGTCGTCGACGCTCACGCGCGTCCACAGGATCACCGCGTCGGGCAGTGGATCGCCCGAGGCCACACCGTGCCGGAACACCGCTCCGGTCGCGTGAGCCCGCGCCGAACCGATCAGCACCGCCGCCGCGGCCGCTGTGCTGCCGGTGAACAGGGTGCGGCGGGCGAACAGTCCTGCGGGCACGACCTCGTTTTCGACCACGATCAGCGATCTCATCCCAGCGCGGCCCGGTGCGCAAGTCGGACACACATAATTCGGTCATCTGTTCAGGTTTGCTGCCCGTACCGGCGGTCGACCGGATGTGTCCGAGGGTCTCGGTACCCTGCACGACGTGAGTGATCAGCTGTTCGACGTGCCGGGCGAACCCGCCGAGCCCGAGCGTGGACTCGACGCGGTGGTGCGGCGCGATCCCGGGGCGCCGCTGGCGGTCCGGATGCGGCCGCGCTCGCTGGACGAAGTGATCGGTCAGCAGCATCTGCTCGGTCCCGGTTCGCCGCTGCGCAGGCTGGTCGAGGGGTCCGGTGCCGCATCGGTGCTGCTCTACGGCCCGCCCGGCACCGGTAAGACCACCCTCGCCTCGCTGTTGTCGCAGGCCACCGGGCGCCGGTTCGAGGCATTGTCGGCGCTGTCGGCGGGTGTCAAAGAGGTGCGTGCGGTCATCGACCTCGCGCGCAAACGGCTGGCCGTGGGCGAGCAGACCGTGCTGTTCATCGACGAGGTGCACCGGTTCTCCAAGACTCAGCAGGACGCGCTGCTCGCGGCGGTGGAGAACCGGATCGTGCTGCTCGTCGGCGCGACCACCGAGAACCCGTCGTTCTCCGTGGTGTCGCCCTTGCTGTCGCGCTCGCTGGTGCTGCAGTTGCAGTCGCTCACCACCGACGACATCCGGGCGGTGCTGGAACGCGCGATCGCCGACGAGCGGGGACTGGCGGGGGAGTACACGGTCACCGAGGAGGCGCTCGACCACATCGTGCGGGTCGCCGGTGGGGACGCGCGCCGGGCGCTCACCGCGCTCGAGGCCTCGGCGGAGTCGTCGCTCGACGGCACCGTCGACCTCGAACTGGTCGAGGCCAGCGTCGACAAGGCCGCCGTGCGCTACGACCGCGCGGGCGACCAGCACTACGACGTCATCAGCGCCTTCATCAAATCCATCCGAGGCTCCGACGTGGACGCGGCCCTGCACTACCTGGCCCGCATGCTCACCGCGGGCGAGGACCCGCGCTTCATCGCCCGGCGCCTGATGATCCACGCCAGCGAGGACGTCGGCATGGCCGACCCGATGGCGCTGCAGACCGCGACCGCCGCCGCCCAGGTCGTGCAGCTCGTCGGCCTGCCCGAAGCGAAACTGGCGCTGGCGCAGGCGACCATCCACCTGGCCACCGCGCCGAAATCGGGTGCGGTCACATCGGCGCTGGCGGCGGCCATGTCCGACATCACCGCGGGCAAGGCGGGCGCGGTGCCACCGCACCTACGCGACGGGCATTACGCGGGCGCCAAGGCCCTGGGTCATGCCAAGGGCTACAAATTCCCGCACAAACACCGCGGCGGCGTGGTCGCCCAGCAGTACCCGCCCGACGAGATCGTCGGCACCGACTACTATGAACCCACCGACCACGGCTTCGAACGCGAGGTCGGTTCCCGCGTGAGCAAGCTGCGCCGCATCATCCGAGGCGGCTGAGCACGTCACGTGCGGATCGTCGCCGCGACCACCGACTCCCGCGGAAAAGCGGTGGATCGCAGACGGTAGGCTGGTCAGCTGTGCAGACCCACGAGATTAGACGGCGTTTCCTGGACCATTTCGTCCGTGCCGGACACACCGAGGTACCCAGTGCCTCGCTGATCCTGGCCGACCCCAACCTGCTGTTCGTCAATGCGGGCATGGTCCAGTTCAAGCCGTATTTCCTGGGTCAGGAAGCAGCGCCGTACGCGCGCGCCACCAGCGTGCAGAAGTGCGTGCGCACCGGTGACATCGACGAGGTCGGCGTCACCACCCGCCACAACACCTTCTTCCAGATGGCGGGCAACTTCTCCTTCGGCGACTACTTCAAGGAAGGCGCCATCACCCTGGCCTGGGAGCTGATCTCCAAGTCCCAGGAAGAGGGCGGTTTCGGTTTCGACCCCGAACGCATCTGGGTCACCGCCTACGAGTCCGACCCGGAAGCCGCCGAGATCTGGGAGCGTGTCGCCGGAATCCCGAAGGAGCGCATCCAGTTCCGCGACGGCAAGGACAACTACTGGGACATGGGCGTGCCCGGTCCCGGCGGTCCGTGCTCGGAGATCTACTACGACCGCGGTCCCGCCTACGGCAAGGAAGGCGGGCCGGTCGCCGACGAGGACCGCTACCTCGAGATCTGGAACCTGGTGTTCATGCAGGACATCCGCGGTGAGGACAGCCCGAAGCTCGGGTTCCCGCCGGTCGGGTCGCTGCCGCGCAAGAACATCGACACCGGCATGGGCGTCGAGCGCGTCGCCATGCTGCTCCAGGGCGTGGAGAACGTCTACGAGACCGACCTGCTTCGCCCCATCATCGACAAGGCCGAGCAGCTCACCGGCCGCTCCTACGGTGTCGAGCACGCCGACGACGTGCGCTTCCGCGTGATCGCCGACCACGTGCGCAGCTCGGCCATGCTCATCGCCGACGGCGTGAACCCCGGCAACGACGGCCGCGGCTACGTGCTGCGCCGCCTGCTGCGCCGCATTGTGCGCTCGGCCCGCCTGCTCGGCGCCGAGAAGCCGGTGATGGCCGAGCTGATGAAGGTCGTCTCCGACCTGATGTCGCCGTCCTACCCGGAGCTGGCCACCGACTTCTCCCGCATCGAGACCGTCGCGGTCGGTGAGGAGACGGCCTTCCTGAAGACTCTCAACACCGGCGAGACCCTCTTCGAGAATGCCGCGTCGGCGGTGAAGTCCAAGGGCGGCAAGCAGATCGCGGGCAGTGACGCCTTCGCGCTGCACGACACCTACGGTTTCCCGATCGACCTCACCCTCGAGATGGCCGCCGAGGCGGGACTTTCCGTGGACGAGGCGGGGTTCCGTTCGCTGATGGCCGAGCAGCGTCAGCGCGCCAAGGACGACGCCCAGGCCCGCAAGCACGCCCATGCCGACCTGACCGTCTACAAGGAACTGGTCGACCGGGGTGCCACCGAGTTCACCGGTTTCGACGAACTCACCTCCGAGGCCAACGTGCTCGCCCTGATCTCCGGTGGCGTGCGGGTGCCCGCCGCCCAGATCGGCGAGGACGTCGAGGTGATCCTCGACCGCAGCCCGATGTACGCCGAGTCGGGTGGTCAGATCGCCGACCGAGGCGCGATCACCGCCTCGGGGTTGAAGCTGCGCGTCAACGACGTGCAGAAGATCGCCAAGAAACTGTGGGTGCACAAGGCCACCGTGGAGCAGGGCCAGATCACCGAGGGCGATGTCGTGCTGGCCCAGGCGGATCCGTCCTGGCGTCGCGGCGCCACCCAGGGCCACTCCGGCACGCACATGGTGCACGCCGCGCTGCGCCAGGTGCTCGGCCCCAACGCCGTGCAGGCCGGTTCGCTGAACAAGCCCGGCTACCTGCGTTTCGACTTCAACTGGCAGGGCGCGCTGTCGGATCAGCAGAAGGCCGATATCGAGGCCGTGTCCAACGACGCGGTCGGCGCCGACTTCGCCGTGAACACCTTCGTCACCGACCTGCCCAAGGCCAGGGCCATGGGCGCGATGGCGCTGTTCGGCGAGAACTACGGCGACGAGGTGCGGGTCGTCGAGATCGGCGGCCCGTTCTCGATGGAGCTGTGCGGTGGCACCCACGTGGAGCACTCCTCGCAGATCGGCCCGATCACCGTCCTCGGTGAGTCGTCGGTCGGTTCGGGTGTGCGGCGCGTGGAGGCGTTCGTCGGCCTGGACTCCTACAAGTACCTGGCCAAGGAACGTGCCCTGCTCGCCGGTGTCGCGTCGTCGCTGAAGGTGCCCTCGGAGGAGGTGCCCGGTCGCGTCGAGCAGCTCGTGGAGCGGCTCAAGGTGGCCGAGAAGGAACTCGAGCGCACCAAGATCGCCGCCGTGCTCGCCTCGGCGGGCACGTTCGCCGAGCAGGCCGAGCGGGTCGGTTCCGTGCGCCTGGTCGCCGCTGCCGCGCCCGAGGGCGCCTCGGCCGGTGACCTGCGCACCCTGGCTACCGACATCCGTGGCCGCCTCGGCAGCGACCCGGCGATCGTCGTGCTGCTCGGCAATGTCGACGGCAAGGCGCCGTTCGTGGTGACCGTCAACAAGGCCGCCCAGGACCTCGGCTTCAAGGCGGGCGATCTGGTCGCCAGCTTCGGCCCGAGCATCGCCGGACGCGGCGGCGGCAAGCCGGAGATGGCGCAGGGCTCCGGCTCGGACCCGTCCGGTATCCCGAACGGTTTGACCTCGGTCCGCGCCCGGGTGGCCGAACTCGCCGCCTGATGAGCACCCCCGCCTCCGACGAGGCCCCGGCCGATCGACCCGATCCGGCGACCGACCCCGGTCGGGGCCGCCGGATCGCGGTCGATGTCGGCAGTGTCCGCATCGGCGTGGCGTCGAGTGACCCCGACGGTGTGCTCGCCACACCGGTGGAGACCGTCGCGCGCGCCAAATCCAGCCGTCAGGGCGGTCCACCCGCCGACATCGCAAGAATTGCCGAGATTGTGCGGGAGTACGAAGCCGTCGAGGTGATCGTCGGCCTGCCCAGGACATTGCGCGGTGAAAACGGCACCGCCGCGGGGATCGCCCGCAAGTTTGCCAAGCAGTTGCGCCGGGTGATCGGCCCGATTCCGGTGCGCCTTTCCGACGAACGTTTGACTACGGTGTCTGCTGCACGTGCGTTGCGCGAGAGTGGAGTTCGCGCACGTGGCCAGCGGCAGATGATCGACCAGGCGGCAGCGGTGTCGATCCTGCAAGGATGGTTGGACGAGCGGAGTTCGATGGTGAAGGACGCAGCAGACACAGCGGTCGGAGATGATGCATGACCGACCGATGGGCCAGGGCCGAGGAGCGGTACCGGGCGCGTGAGGCGGACCGGCGTTACCCGCGCCGCGACGACTGGGGCCTGGACCCCCGTGCGTCGCGCGAGGAGCCCGAGGTCCCCGAATGGGACGACTTCGACGACGACACGAACGTCATCCCGCGCTACGAGGACGAGTTCGACGAGCCGGAACCCGAGCCCGAACCCGAACCGCCGCGCCGGGTGGGTCAGCGCCGACCGCGCGCGACACCCGCCGGGCGTGGCCGCGCCAAATCCGGTGGGGGGCGCGGCAAACGGTCGCGGATCGCCTCCCGCAAAGCGGCCGAACGCAAGCGTCGTCGCCGCAACATGTGGGTGGTCGCCGCGGTCTTCGCGCTGCTGTTCGTGTCCGCGGCGGGCTTCGCGGGCTACAAGCTGATGGGAAGTCTCACGCCCGCCGAGGATTTCGCGGGCCCGGCGGGCAAACCCGTTGTCGTCCAGGTGCATCCCGGCGACACCGCCACTCAGATCGCCGAGGCGATGCACGAACGCGGGATCGTCGCCAGTTCCGAGGCCTTCTACGAGGCGGCCGTGCAGAACGTCGGGATGAACAGCGTGCAACCCGGCTTCTACGCGATCGGTGAGCGCAGTCCCGCCGCCGACGCCGTCGCCGCACTGGTCGGTGGCAAGTCCCGCGTGGGCAATGTGGTCGTGTCCGAGGGCAGGCTGCTGCACGACAAGCACGACGTGAGCACCGGCGGCCGCTACGACGGCATCTACCGCAAGATCGCCGACGCCAGCTGCGTCGGCCCCGAACGCAAGTGCGTCACCTACGAGCAGCTCGACGCGGCGGGCGCGAGCCTCGACCTGGCCGCCCTCGGTGTCCCGCAGTGGGCGATGCAGGCGGTCAAGGACTGCCCCGACCGGGCCAGGCAGCTCGAAGGCCTGATCGCGGCGGGCACCTGGGACTTCGATCCGAGCGGCACACCGCAGCAGATCCTGAAACAGCTGATCACCGCGAGCGTGCAGGCCTACGAGGCCACCGGACTGTTGCAGTCCGGCGCCGACACGAAACTGTCGCCCTACGAGACCCTGATCGCCGCGTCCCTGGTGGAACGCGAGGCGAAACCCGAAGACATGGGCAAGGTGGCCCGGGTGATCGTGAACCGCCTCGAGGTCGGCCAGATGCTGCAGTTCGACTCCACGGTGAACTACACCCTCGACACCACCGAGGTCGCCACCACCGACGCGGACCGCGCCCGCGTCACCGCCTGGAACACCTACGCCATGGAGGGCCTGCCGCAGACGCCGATCGCCGCGCCGTCGGTGGCCGCGTTGCAGGCGATGGAGAAGCCCGAGCCGGGGCCGTGGCTGTACTTCGTCACCGTCGACAAGCAGGGCACGACGAAGTTCACCGACTCCTACCAGGAACACCTGCGGCTGGTCACCCAGGCGCAGCGCAGCGGCATTCTCGACAGTTCCCGGACCGGTGGCTGAGCCGCGCAAGGCGGCGGTGCTCGGCCAGCCGATCGGGCACTCGCGATCGCCGCAACTGCACTCGGCCGCCTACCGCGCGCTCGGCCTGCCCTGGACCTACGAGCGCATCGAATGCTCCGCCGAGCAGCTGCCCGGTCTGGTCGACGGCCTCGGCCCGGAGTGGGTCGGGCTGTCGGTGACGATGCCCGGCAAGGAAGCGGCACTCGCCTACGCCGACCGGCGCACCGACCGGGCCGAACTGGTCGGCTCGGCCAACACCCTGCTGCGCACCGACGACGGCTGGCTGGCCGACTGCACCGATGTCGACGGCGTCCTCGGCGCGCTGCGCGACGGCGGGGTCGAGCGGGTGCGCGAGGCGGTCGTGCTCGGTGCCGGTGGCACCGCGCGGCCCGCTCTGCTCGCGCTGTCGCAGCTCGGCGCGGAATCGGTGACGATCGTCGTCCGCGACGCGGGCCGGGCGCGTGGTGCGCTCGACCTGGCCGATCGGCTCGGGATGTCGGCCGCGACCGCGTCGTTCGACGCCGATTCGCTCGCCACGATCTGTGCGCGTGCCTCGGCGGTGGTCAGCACGGTGCCCCCCGCGGCGGCGGCCGTGGTCGCGGCCGCGGTGGCAACGGCGCCGGTGGTGCTCGACGCGATCTACAACCCGTGGCCGACACCGCTGGCGACAGCGGTCGGCGAGGCCGGGCACTCAGTGGTCAGCGGGCTGCGGATGCTGCTGAATCAGGCCTACGGGCAGGTCGAGCTGTTCACCGGGCAACCCGCACCCCGTGCGGCGATGGCGGCGGCGCTCGAACTCTGATCCGTCTCTGGGCCGTGCCGATCCGCGAATTGGTACCGGTTCTAGTTTTGTCCGATTAGGGTGATGCCCATGACCACTTGGCTGTTGCGTGCCATCGCGTTCGGTGCGACCGTCGTCGTCCTGCGGGTTCTGCTCGGATTCGCCATGGCGGCGCTGCCGACCTACGGCGTCGTCTGGCGGGCGGCCTGTCTGATCGTGATCGTCGCCGCGGGCATCGCCTGGGGCGCGCGCGACGCCCGCTCCGCCGACGGCACCGACCTCACCGTCCGCTGGCTGGCGTCCGGCATGATCGCCGGACTCGGTAGCGGCGCGGTGTGCTGGATCCTCGACCAGATCTCTGGCATCGAACTCGGCGACGCGGGCGCGCTGTTCGAACTCACCTCCGCCGCGTCGTTCATCATGCTGCTGGTGTTCCTGCCCGCGATGATCGGCGTGGGCTACGCCCGCGCCCGGGCGCGCAGCTCAGCCGCGAAGCCGCAAGCCGCCGCGAAGCCGCAAGCCGCCACGGAGCCGGTCCCCGCTCACGCGGGATAGGCGGACGACGAAGAGTTGAAGATGTAGCCCGGCGGTCGACGCGGCCGGTGCGCTGTGGGCGGCCGCGTCGACTCGGAGCGAGGCGTGCCACCTGCCTACGCGAGGTTGACAGGCGGCGTCTCCGAGCGCGTCGCTCGGCCACGCGTGGTGCAGGTGCGGTCCGTGCTCAGAGCAGGATCGCGCCGCTCGCCGGTGTTTCGCGGGCGATGGCCGAGTAGGCCGCGGCGAGCAGGCTCGGGTCGGGGCCTTCGAGGCGACCGGGCTTGGCCAAGCCGTCGAGCACCACGAAGCGCAGCACGCCGGAACGGGTCTTCTTGTCGGTCTGCATCGCGTCCATCAGCTGCGGCAGCGCGTCGGCGTCGTAACTGACCGGCAGGCCCACGCTCTCCAGGATGGTGCGGTGACGGTCGGCGGTCGCGTCGTCCAGACGACCGGCGAGGCGGCCGAGCTCGGCGGCGAACACAAGACCGACCGACACCGCCGCACCGTGGCGCCAGCGGTACCGTTCGCGCCGCTCCACGGCGTGGCCGAGGGTGTGGCCGTAATTGAGGATCTCGCGCAGGCTCGATTCCTTGAGATCCGCGGCGACCACATCGGCCTTCACCTGGATGGCGCGGCGGACCAGCTCGGGCAGCACCTCGCCGGTGGGGTCGAGCGCGGCCTCCGGATCGGCCTCGATCAGGTCGAGGATCACCGGGTCGGCGATGAAACCGGCCTTGATGATCTCGGCCATGCCCGCGACGATCTCGCTGCGCGGCACCGTTTCCAGCGTCGCCAGGTCGACGAGCACGGCGCTCGGCTCGTGGAAGCTGCCGACGAGGTTCTTGCCCGCCTCGGTGTTGATGCCGGTCTTGCCGCCGACCGCCGCGTCGACCATGGCCAGCAGCGTGGTCGGCACGTGCACGATGCGCACCCCGCGCATCCAGGTGGCCGCCACGAACCCGGCGAGGTCGGTGGCCGCGCCGCCGCCGAGACTCACCACGGCGTCGTTGCGGGTGAGCCCGATCCGGCCGAGCACCTCCCAGCAGAACCCGGCCACGGCGAGGTCTTTGCCGTCCTCGGCGTCGGGGATCTCGATGCGGTGCGCGTCGATGCCGGTCTCGGCCAGTGCCTTGCGTACCGCTTCGGCGGTCTCGGCCAGTGGCGGCTGGTGGAAGATCGCCACGGTGCGCACCGCGTTGCCCGCGGTGACCGCCTCGACGAGGTCGCCGAGCAACCCGCGTCCGATGATCACCGGATACGGATCGGCGGTGCGGACCTGAATGGTGGTCGGCTCTGTCACGTGCGCTGCTCCGATTCTCTCGGGTCGTTGGTCATCCGTCTTGTCGCTCGCCGCCGGGGCCGCGCCCGCCACGAACCGGGCACCGGTTCCCCCGCGCCGGGGGCCGCCGCGCGCCCGCGCGCCGGGGGTTGCTGCGCGCCACGCGGATCGGTGTCGCCGACCGAGCTGTCGATGCGATCAGTGTCCGCGTGAGTGCCGGGTCGGTCGGTCGAGTCACCGGCCGCGCGGGTGCCGGGTCGGTCGGTCGAGTCACCGGCCGCGCGGGTGCCGGGTCGGTCGGTCGACTCACCGGCCGCGCGGGTCCCGGGTCGGTCGGTCGAGTCGAGCGATATGTCGCGCCCGGAACGCGTGTCGATTCGGCCTGTGTCGTGTGCCGGGGTGCTGCCGGTGTGCGTGTCGGTTCGGCGTGCCGATCCCGTGGATGGTTCGGCACCGTGATCGGTCGACGAGCGGCGACGACTTTGTCGCGCACCGCCGCGGCTTCCGCGTCCGCCCCGCCTGCGGCGTGACGATTCCGGGCTGCCGGAAGTGCGACCGGTCGCCGCGGGCGTGGCACCGGTGGTGTCGACGGCGTCGGTGGGGGCGCCTGGTGCGGAGTCGGTGCGGCTGCCCGGCTGGGCTGCGCGGCCGCGTCGGGTCGGGCGGGTGGCGCGGGCATCCTCGGTGTGTTCCGCCGAACTTTCGGCGCCGGAATCGGCGGTGCGCCGAGCGGTGCCGCCTGCCCGCTCGCCGACACCGGTATCGATGTGGCCCCGATCGGTGGGCTGAGGGCGATCGTCGGTGTGATCACCGGGCCGCGCGTCATCGGCCGATGCGGTGCCGGTCTTCTCCGCGGAACGGGTGGAGTCGGTGGCGCCACCGACCGCACGGGACCGGCTGCCGCGACGGCGCGAGCGGTTGCGGCGTGAGCGCCTGTTCTCACCGGGCGGTGCCTCCCCGGAAACGGCCCGACCCGACGCGGATCGCGCTGCGGCAGCGGTTGTTGCGTCGTTGTCGCCCTGAGTCCCGGATGCGGCCAGCATCTCGCCGCGCCGGGCCGCGGCCGCTCTGGCGCGGGACCGTCTGCGGGCTTTGGAGCGGCTGCTGCCCGATCCCGGTGCGGTGGAAGACAACGGGGGAGTGGGGTTCACGGCGTCGGCGGTGCGCGCGATGTCGGTGCGAACCGACTCGAGGCCCAGCCGCCCCAGAATCATGCGCACCACCCGGCCGGGACTACGGCCGTCGGTGCGCACCCGCACCGTGGCGACCTCGCGGTAGAGCGGGCGACGCTGCTTCATCAACTCGCGATACTTCGCGGCGGGGTCGGCCCCGTTGAGCAGAGGGCGGGCAGTGCTCGACCCGGTCCGCCGAAGCCCTTCGCCCACACTGATCTCCAGGTACACCACGGTGGCGCCGCGCAGCACCTCCCGCGTGCGCGCCGACAGCACCGAGCCGCCGCCGAGCGAGACGACGCCTTCGTGCTCGAGCACCGCCCGGCGCACTACCTGCTCCTCGATGCGGCGGAACTCCGGCTCACCGTCGGTCGCGAAGATCTCGGGAATGCTCCGACCGGTCTCGACCTCGATCCCGGCATCGGTATCGAACAGCTCGACACCGAGTTCCCTTGCCAGCTTGCGCCCGATCGTCGACTTCCCCGACCCAGGCGGCCCGACCAACACCACCCGAGCACGCGCGGCGACCACGGTCTCGTCTCCGGCCTTCGCGCCGGAACCGTCGGACGCATCGGCGCCACTGGTCGTCGTGTGGTCGGTGGGCTCCGTTCCGGGTGCGGCGGTCGTCGATGAGGGGCCCGCGTCGGCGTCGCGCGCGGTCCCCTCCTGGCCCGGCGTGGTCACGACGTGCGGCTGTCCGCGGGCACGTGTGGACGGCTGCTGATCCGCTTGACGTAGCTGGTGATGTTGTCGACGGTCTCGGCCAGCGAATCCCCACCGAATTTTTCCAGCGCGGCCTGCGCGAGTACCAGCGCCACCATCGATTCGGCGACGACGGCGGCGGCGGGCACCGCGCACACATCGGAGCGCTGGTGGATGGCGACGGCTTCCTCGCCGCTGGACATGTCGACGGTCGACAGCGCCCGAGGCACCGTCGAGATCGGCTTCATCGCCGCGCGCACCCGCAGCGCCTCGCCGTTGGTCATGCCGCCTTCCAGCCCGCCCGCGCGGTTGGTCGAGCGCAGCACACCGTCGGGGCCGGGACGCATCTCGTCGTGGGCCTGGCTGCCTCGGCGGCGGGCGGTCTCGAAACCGTCGCCGACCTCGACACCCTTGATCGCCTGGATACCCATCAGCGCGGCCGCCAGGCGCGAGTCGAGCCGCTGCTCGCCGCTGGTGAACGAGCCGAGTCCGATGGGCAGCCCGTCCACGATCACCTCGACCACGCCACCGAGGGTGTCGCCGTCCTTCTTGGCCGCCTCGATCTCGGCGATCATCGCCGCCTCGGCCTCGGCGTCGAACGCGCGCACCGGGCTGGCGTCGACGGCGTCGAGATCCTGCGGACCCGGCACGACACCGGTGGTGTTCGCGGCGGTACCGATCGACACGACGTGCGAGATCACCTCGACGCCGAAGGCCTGGCGCAGGAAGTTCCGAGCGACGGTGCCCGCCGCGACCCGAGCGGCGGTCTCGCGGGCGCTGGCGCGCTCGAGCACCGGCCGCGCGTCGTCGAAGCCGTACTTGAGCATGCCGGAGTAGTCGGCGTGTCCGGGGCGCGGGCGCGTGAGGGGAGCGTTGCGGGCCATGCCGTCCAGGGCCGCCGCGTCGACGGGATCGGCCGACATCACCTCGGTCCACTTGGGCCACTCCGAATTGGCGATCTCGATCGCGACCGGACCACCCATGGTCCGCCCGTGACGCACGCCGCCGACCAGCGTGACCTTGTCGGCCTCGAACTTCATTCGGGCGCCGCGCCCGTAGCCGAGCCGACGGCGCGCGAGCTGTGCGGAGACATCGTCCGATGTCACCTCGACTCCGGCGACCATCCCTTCCAGGAGGGCGACGAGAGCGGGACCATGGGATTCTCCGGCAGTTATCCAGCGCAACACGCCGACCATCTTCCCACGTCGGCGCCCGCAGTTGGGCACGTGGTCGGCAGTGACGAGCAGCACGCCGCCGGTGTGCCTGCTCACGCGGCACCGGCCACCGCCCTGTCTCGCCTACCCCGACGCTCACCGGGCCCTCGTATCGGGGCGCGTGGACGGCGTCGAGCACCGGCGCGTCGCCACCTTCGTCACGTCAGCGCCATCGCCGTCACCGTGGCCAGACACATCGCCGGACCGTGCGGCACGACCCGGGGAGACGACGCCCGCCGCACGCTCTCGACCGCGCGGCCCGACATCCGGCGCACCCAGTGCCGCCCGAGCACGACGGCGGCCGCCAGCCCCGTGAGCAACGGCGCCACGATGGCTGCCCACGTCCATGCGGGCGGGCCCGCCAGTGCGGCCGCCGCTCCCAGCGCGATCGCCAGCTTCACATCCCCGGCGCCGAGGGCGGCGGGTGCGATCAGGTGGGTCACCAGGTACGGCATGGTCAGTAGGGCGGCACCGATCAGCGCCGTGGTCAATTGCCCGGTGTACCAAGCGAACCCGAAGACGGCGACCGCGCCGGTTCCGGTGAGCGCGTTGGGCAGGCGGCGGGCATGGACGTCGATCACGCCGAGGAGCAGGCACCAGGCGATGAGCAGGCAGAACGCGGCAGTTGTCATGCGTCGATCGTGCTGGCCCGTGTGGCGGCGAGCGAGGCCTCGATCGCCGAATGTGGACAACTTCGACACATGTGGACAGCCGGGTCTCCAGAAGTGCTGTCGCGCAGCGCTTCCACCGAGGTCGGCACGCGAAAAGGCGTGGCGCGCCCGGAACCGACGCCCGCGCACTCGATGCCCACGTGTTCGTGGTTCGGCGGTAGCGTTGACTCATGTGTGCTGACTACACGGGTCCCGACCACGCGGCACGGCGTGGCGCCCTGCGGAGCCTGCTGGTGGAGAACGGCGTCGACGCGCTGCTGGTGACCGATCTGGTCAACATCCGCTATCTCACCGGCTTCACCGGCTCCAACGCCGTCCTGCTCGTGCACTCGTGGGACATGCGCGGCGCCGAGGACCGCACCGTCATCGGCACCGACGGCCGCTACGCCGCCCAGGTGGCCGCACAGACCCCCGATCTGCGTGCCGAGATCTCGCGCGCCACCGCCCGGCGCATCCTCGAACTGGCCGGTGAGTGGCAACTCGGTCGGGTCGGTTTCGAAAGCCACGTGGTGACCGTCGCCGAGCACGAGGCGTACGTGGGGCTGCGCACCGGACTGCAGTTGGTGCCGACCTCCGGGTTGGTCGAACAGCTGCGCATGGTCAAAGACGCCTACGAGGTCGAGCAGCTGCGGGCCGCGTGCGCCGCCGCCGACGCCGGGCTGGCCACCCTGCTCGACCGCGGACTGCTGCGTCCAGGTCGCACCGAACGTCAGGTGGCGAGGGATCTCGAGTGGGCGATGTTCGAACACGGCGCCGAGGCCGTCTCGTTCGAGACCATCGTGGCCGCGGGCGCCAACTCGGCCGTGCCGCACCACCGGCCGACCGGCGCGGTCCTCGCCGAGGGCGACTTCGTGAAGCTCGACTTCGGCGCGGTCGTCGACGGCTACCACTCCGACATGACACGCACCCTCGTCCTCGGCGTGCCCGCCGAGTGGCAGCGCGAGATCTACGAACTGGTCGCCCGCTCACAGCAAGCGGGACGGGAAGCACTCGCGCCCGGGGCGAAGACCGCCGAGGTCGACGCCGCCGCCCGCACGGTGATCGAGGACGCCGGTTACGGCGCGCAGTTCGTGCACGGCCTGGGACACGGCGTCGGACTGCAGATCCACGAAGCGCCCGGAGTCGCCAAAACGAGTACCGGTACACTTCTCGCAGGCGTGGCGGTGACCGTCGAACCAGGTGTGTACCTTCCCGGCCGCGGCGGGGTCCGGATCGAGGACACGCTCGTGGTGCGCGAAGGGGGCCCGGAACTGCTCACCCTCACCAGCAAGAACCTGACCGTCGTCGAGTGACGACGGTGCCACCGAGACACGCAGTAACGAACGAGGAGATCCGAAGACAGTGGCGGACACCAGCGACTTCAAGAACGGCCTTGTGCTGAAGATCGACGGTCAGCTTCAGCAGATCGTCGAATTCCAGCACGTGAAGCCGGGTAAGGGCCCTGCCTTCGTGCGGACCAAGCTGAAGAACGTCGTGTCCGGCAAGGTCGTCGACAAGACCTTCAACGCGGGTGTCAAGGTCGAGACCGCCACGGTCGACCGTCGTGACATGACCTACCTGTACCACGACGGGTCCGATTACATCTTCATGGACGGCGAGACCTTCGACCAGATCTCCATCCCGGAGGCCACCATCGGTCAGGGTGCGCGCTTCCTGTTGGAGAACATGGGCGTCCAGGTCGCCGTGCACGAGGACGCGCCGCTGTTCGTGGAGCTCCCCGTCACCATCGAGCTGCTGGTCCAGCACACCGACATCGGTCTGCAGGGCGACCGCTCCACCGGCGGCACCAAGCCCGCCACCCTGGAAACCGGCGCCGAGGTTCAGGTCCCGCTGTTCATCAACACCGGTGACAAGCTGAAGATCGACTCGCGCGACGGCAGCTACCTCGGCCGCGTCAACGCCTGATCGTGGCGGACTCCCCGGCGGACAAGAAGGGCTCGTACAAGAAGCTCGGTGCGCGCCACAAGGCGCGTCGCCGTGCCGTGGACATGCTGTTCGAGGCGGAGGCGCGTGACGTCGACGTCTCCGATCTGCTGGCCGAGCGCGCCGAGCTCGCGACCCGCGATCAGAGCGTGGCACCTGTGCACCCGTACACCAACACCCTCGTCGAGGGCGTCGCCGACGACCTCGACCGTGTCGACGGCACCATCGAGTCCTACCTGCAGGACTGGACCCTGACCCGGCTACCCGCCGTGGACCGGGCCATTCTGCGGATCGCGGTGTGGGAGCTGTTCCACGCCACCGATGTGCCCCCGGTCGTCGCGGTCGACGAAGCGGTGGAGCTGGCCAAGGAGCTGTCCACCGACGACTCCCCGTCGTTCGTGAACGGTGTGCTCGGTCAGGTCGTTCAGGTGGCACCGCAGGTGCGCGCGGCCGCCGCCGCGACACGGGCGCCGAGGCCGGACCCGGAGGCCTGAGCGTGCCCAAGTACCTGGTGATGGCCCGGCGTACGCCCGGGTTCGACGCCTCGGTCATCGAGCCGCATCGCGCATTCCTGCGTGACCTGCTCGCGAAGGGGCAGTTGCAGGAGAGCGGTGGCTTCAGCGACGGCACCGGTGGCGCCTATGTGGTGCTGGTCGATGACCTCGATACCGCGACGACGATCGTGCGTTCCGACCCCCTGCACACCATGGGTGCTTCGGAACTGACGATTCACGAATGGACGATCACCGTCTCCGCGTGAACCCCGCTGGACCCGACAGCCGTGCGCTCGAACGAGCGTGCGGCTGTTCGTCATTCGGGTCAGGTGTCCCGACGGCCTCCGCCGGTGGGTGTACGAGGAAACCGACGGAGGCGCGACCGCGCCGGGTAGCGCGGTGCCGGGGTGTGCCTGGGCACCCGATGATCCTGCAACCTCGAGTGGGCTCGAGGTCAAGCGGTCAGCGTCTGGCGTGGACGAGGGGCGCGAGGAAGTTCTCGACCTGCGCTCCCGACGGCTGACCGAGCCGCCTGCCCAGATAGTCGGGCGCGTCGCCCGCCGCGCGGCACCGGTCGGGGTCGGTGTTGGCCGGGTCGTTGGAATAGCGTTCGCCGAGCATGGTCGCCTTGGCGACTTCGCGCCCGGTGCGTAGCTCGTAGACGATCACCTCGTAGGTGGCGCGGAACAGGTTGACCGTGCGTCCGACCGGTGCGCCGGGCGCGGGCCCGTACTGGCAGGTCTGGACGAGGTCACGCAGCTCCAGCTGCTTCATGCAGGCGATGAGCTGGACCGTCGCCGGGTCGGTCGGGCGCCAGGCGGGCGAATCCTCCGGTCGGACCATGGTCGTGAGATGCCCCGAGAGGTAGATCGGCGCCACGTCACCGCGCTGGTAGGGCGCGGCGTTCGGGAAGGGTTTCTTGTCGGGCCCGCACATGCGGTCGTAGTCCGACATCTCGAACCGGCTCGCCTGCACGGCCGTGATGGCGAAGAACCCGGCCCCGAACAAGACGATGAACAGGACCAAGCCGAGTCCCGCCCCGATCTTCGGCAGGCGCCTGCCACGCTCCGCGCGTTCACGGACGGGCCGGTTCTGCCAGCGTTCACGCAGCGACGGCCCGTCCGGCGCGGTACGCCGCAGCGTCCCGCCGCCCCGGAGGTCGCGCCAGCGGCGGCGTAGTGACGGACGTCGCGCGGTTTGCTCGTGTCCGACCCAGTCGGTCCAGACACCCGAGTTCGAGCTGTGCGTATCGGTGCTCGACGGCACGCTCCAGGATGCGGCGGCCGCACTGGACGACGTGCTGGCGCCGTGCCTCACCGAGGAATCCTCGTGTAGCTCATCTTGTTCCACGCCCGCGATCGCCGGAGGTTCCGGCTCGGGAGCGGTACGTCGCGGTAGGCCACTGTCGCTCTTGTGCAGTGAGATGAGGTCGGAATCGCGACCGTCGACCTCGTCATCCGATCGCTCGTCATCCCGGTTCACCGTGTCGTGCCCGGGCGGCGGTGCGCTGGCGTGATGCGCCACGACCGCCTCGCTGTCCGGCGCCGCACCGAGGTCCGCGTTCTTCGTGCGTTCGATATCGGGCAGGCCCGGGGGCGGCGCGGTCGGCGGCGACACCGCCGCGGTGCCGCGCTCGTCGGCCGAACCCGGATCGGTCGAGACTTCGGCCGAATTCGGCGACGGCGCATGCTTTTCCGCCTCGACGGCGCGCTCCGCACCGGCCGGTTCCTGCTCGACAGGCGCGGATTCCGCCGTGGCGGAGGTTTCGTCCGAGGCGGGCGCGGAACGGGACGGCCGGTTGGCCATTCGGTCGATCGCCGCCAGGAACGCGGGCGTAGGAGACTGGATCGGACCCACCGGATCATTATGCGCTGTGTCGGGCGCCGCGGCCTCGGAATGCGTTGCGGCGGAAGCGGATAGCGAACCGATCTCGGCGGAGGACGTCGGCGCGGCGGGCCGACTGGTCGCGGCCGCTTCGAGTTCGGCCGGGAACCCCTGTGCTGTCAGGTCGTCGGTCGAGGGCAGCAGGTGTGCGAGATTGAGGGCCGTGAAGACCCGCGCGACGTCCTCGACGCTGAGCCGCACGGTGCGCCCGATCTCGGCCTCGAAATAATCGTGCAGGGCCGTGAAGTCGTCGCGGTCCACGATCACCGCGCGGTACCCGTCGGCGATGCGTGTCTCCTCGATGGTGATCTCGGCGCCGGGCTGGGGGACCAGTGCGATCACCGCGTTCACCCAGCCGAAGATCCCGGACTGCTGCAGCAGGCTTTTCGCGGCGAACACCTGCCTGCGCACCTGCACGAACGGGTTCGGTACGCGCGCCGCGTGATACAGCGCCGCCGGGGCGCCGTCGACCGTCCACGGCCCGTTCGGTGGGGTGGCGAGGGTGCCTTCCTGGCGGGTGGTGAACCCCTTCACCTCCAGGATGGTCACCGTCTGCGGGGTGCACACCAGCGCGTCGACCTCGACGGCGCCGCCCCGGTTCTCCGGCACATGACAACGGAAGACCGCGACGCCACCGGCCCGGAATGCCGCGTCGCGAATCGCCGCACCGACGATCTGTTCCGCGCCTTCGAGTTCGGTCTCGTCCGCGACAACGACGATCACCACGACCCCCTGTGCACCAGACTGCGGACTACCACCAGAGTACGGTGTCCCCCTGCCGTTCCGAATCTCGTTGTCGAGCAACGAATCCGGTAAGAACGATTACCCATCTCGCCACAGTGTGCTTCCTGGCGGCCTCAGGTCGTCGCCCGACGGACGGTCCCAGGTGAGCGGCGGCGTGGTGACCTGCCCCGCGACCAACGCCAGCCCGGTCGGCCGGTCGACGGCGAGGAATCCGAAGGGGCGATCGATCCGCACCGAGGTGATGGTCGCCGTGTTCGGCTGCGGGATGCCACCCGGGAACATAGCGACGGCGGCCACCGCGGCCGCCTCGAAACCGGCGGAGTCGAACCGCGCCACCACGCTCTGCGCCGCGGCTTCGACGGCGAGCGGGAACGAGCTGATGCCGGGGAAGTGTCCGCGCGAGGAGTCACGGGCGGCGGAGAGGCCGAACAGGTCGGCTCGGTCGAGCAGGTCGTGGTGCGCGCTGATGTCGAACGGCGGCAGCGTCACGACGACGGAGTCGCCGCCGTAGGTTTCGCGCCGTTCGACGGCCAGACAGGGGCCGGTCGTTCCGACCGGGAGGTCGGTCGTCACGGGTAGCGAGCCGTCGATCGCCGCGATACCCGCCGCGATCGCGTGGTTCGGGTCGGCGCCGATCAGCAGGTGAACGTCGAGGTCGCCGCGCCCGGCGACGATCACCCGGGTGACGTCCGAACCGAGCACGGACACACTGCCGTCGGGGTAGTTGCTCCGGGACAGCCCGATGCCGCGTTGTCCTTGCCACGGACCGGTTTCGGGCGTCCACAGGATCTCGTCGAACGGCTCGACCCATTTGGTGCGTGCCAGCAACGCCGTGGCCAACGCGAAGATGGTCATCGTGGAGATCGGTACCGGAAACTTCTCGATCGAGCCGTCGGTCTGCTCGCGCGCCCACGCGTCCAGCGCCGCGGGATCGCCCAGCTCACCGATAGTTCCGGCGGGCAGACTCTCGATCCATTCCGGACGCACCGGCAGACCCGCTTTCGCCCAGGCGCCGATCGCGGTCGACACTTCCCGCGAAGCGTCGAGCGTTTTCAGCATCGCCAGCCCGGCCGTATGTGCCTCGTCGGCGGAAATACCGAGGGCGGCGGACAATTCGGTCCTGGCCGCTCCGTCGGCCGCGCCCGCGAGCACGGCCAGCAACGGCCACACCCCGGCCGCCGACACCGCCGTGTTCGCGCCCCCGAAAGTGGTGCACCACCGCGTCGTGAGCTCGTTGGCCGAGCGGACGTGTGGCATCAGCAAACTCCCCATGGGCGCCGATCTTACGACCAACCACCGACAACTCGCCGTCTTCCCACGGCCGTGCGGCGGATCAGTCGCGCACGATTCCCAACCAGACGTAGTCCCTGGCCCGGGTCACCGCCACGAATTGCTGACGCATCAGCAGGTCGTGGCGTTCCTGCTCGGCATCGGTGCGCGGCGGCGGCGACGGCGCGGTGAACGGATGGATCACCGCCCGGAAGTCCAGCCCCTTGGCCCGGTATACGGTGCCGACCTTGACGCCGCTGTCGGTATCGGCGCACCGGTAGTCGAGGAGTTCCTGTGCCGCGACACCCCAGGCGCGCAGGATGCGCAGGACGGCGTCGGCCTCGGCATTGGTGATCGTGATGACGGCCGTGTCCGACAGCGAGATGCCCTCGGCCACGATGCGATCGAGCTGGCCGCGCAGATGATCGGGCAATTCGGCGCGGGTGCAGGTGATCTGTTCGGCGTAGCCATCGGGCAGGGCGGCGTCGGTGAGGTCGAGACCGTGGCGGTCGGGGGTGTCGATATCGTCGACGGGGGAGGCGCCGTCGAGGCTCGCGGCCAGTTTCAGGACCGCGCGCCGGTTGCGGTAGTTCTTGGTGAGCTTCTCGCTGCGACCGACGATATTGATGTCGGCGTCGATGAAACGCCAACCGCCCGCGTAGATCTGCTGCTGGCGGTCGCCGACGAACAGCAGCGAATTCGGTTCGTCGCCGGTGAGCGCGTGCACCAGGCGCACCCCCTGCAGGCTCATGTCCTGCATTTCGTCGACGACGACCATCGCGTACGGCCGAGGCAGCGGGTTCACGCGCAGTTCCTCGAGGGCGGCGGTGATGACGTCGTTGCCGTCGTAGCACTGGCGGTCGGTGCGGATCCGCTCGTACTCGACGTACAGCTCCCACACGTGTTCGCGCTGGCTGGTGCGCAACGCGACGCGCCTGCCACGACGATCCAGCCCTTCGTAGGCGCGAAATCCGGCCTCGGTCGGTGGTATTCCGCGACCTTTGATCACCCGGTCGATCTCCTCGCGCCAGTACCTGGGGTCGGGGGAGGCGTTCGTGAGCGGGCTCGACCGCCCGACCTTCGCCCAGGCGCGGTTGAACGCGGTCTCGGTGCGGCGCAGCTCCATCCGGCGGTGGATGCCCCGTTCGGCGAGGAAGTCCTGTGCCCAGGAATGCAGGTTGGTGAATTCCGCACGCCCCACCGTCGGCAGCAGGCGCGCGAACGCCGATTCCTGGCACGGCGGCAGGTTCTTCACCAGGGTGGTGAACAGCAGCGGGCCCGTGCTGCGGCGCGCCCGGTGCGCCATCCGGTGCAGCGCGAGCACGGTTTTTCCCGATCCGGCCGGGCCGACGATGCGCGCCGGGCCGTTGTGGTTGCGGGTCACCAGGGCGAGCTGGTCGGGATCGAGGAACGACAGCCAGGTGGGGAACGGTTTGGCCAGCGCACCGCTCAGATGGTCTGTGCGCAGCGACTCCACGTCGAGCAATCCGTCGGTCTCGGCGGGTGTCCGCGCCGGTTCCACACGCGGGACCGCCCGGTAGTCGGAGTCGCGTCGCGCGGTGTGTTCGGCGAGCGCACCGGCCAACCGCGCGGGCATCACGGCCTTGCGGTTCAGCAACGACCGCACGGTGGCATCGGTGCACACCACGAACCGCCCGTCCGCGCCGGTATGGCGGCCCGGTGGCAGCACGAACACCAATTCCACCGTCTCGCGGACGAACTCGTTCCCGTTCGGGCCGATCCGCACCCCGGTGAACATCTGCTCGGCCTGTGCCCGCAACCGCCGGATCTGTGCCTCGCCGGGCAGTTCGTCGACCACATTCACGGCGAACACCCCGGCGGGTCCGACCAGCACCGCGTCACACCGCCCCGCGGGCGCGGGCTGTCGCAGGTGCGTCAGCAGCCGCCAGCGTCCGCCTCCCGCCAGCAGCACCGAGGCGTAGATGCCGCGTGAGCGCCGTGGCAGCTCCGCGACGGTCTCGGTGAGCACCTCCTCGGTCCGCACCCGCAGAGCCTCATGATCATTGCTGGAAACCATCACGCCACCCCCGCTGTTCCGCGCACTTCGACGTCTCTCAGTATCGTCCGATACTCAAGCAACAGAACGCTTTTCGGGCCAAGAGGTGACAACGGAGGCGCACCCGACCGGTCGGAATGGCGCGCCTTGTTCAGGGCCGCAACAGCACGCTGCCCAGGGCGACCCGCTCCTCGAGCAGCCGATGCGCCTTCGCGGCGTCGGTCAGGGGAAGCACCGTGTCCACGACCGGAACCAGCTTCCCGGCTGCCGCCGCCGCCAACGCGGCGCCCTGCCGAGCGGCCACCGTGCCCAACCAGGCGGGTCCCGCGCAGCCGGTGAGGGTGAGTCCGCGCAGGATCAGGTCCGCCGCACCGACCCGCGCCGGTGCCCCGGCGAGCCACCCGTAACTGAGGATTCGGCCGTGTAGCGCGGTGACGAGGTCGAGCAACGGCGCCAGCGAGTCACCGCCGATCGAATCGAAGACGACGCCGAGGGTGTCGCCGTCGAGCAACGCGCCCAGTCGAGCCGCCCAGCCGGGCGCGTTGTGGTCGATGACCTCGTGCGCGCCGTTGGCACGCGCCAGTTCGGCTTTCGCGGGACCGCCCGCGGTGGCGATCACGCGCAGTCCTGCCGCGACGCACAAGCGGGTGAGGCTCGCGCCCACCCCGGTCGCGGCCGCCTCGACGAGCACGGTCTCGCCCGCGCTCGGTGTCGCCGCGTCGAACAGCGCGATCGCCACCGACCCGGCCATCAGGATCGCCGCCGCCGCGTCCGGTTCGAGGCCGTGCGGAATCCGGGTGACCGAATCCGACGACGCCACAACATATTCGGCATACGACCCGTGGCCGGGCGTGGACACCACCACCCGTTCGCCCACGAGTCCTCGATCGGCACCGGCGCCGACTTCGACGACGGTGCCCGCCGCCTGGAACCCGAACACGGCGGGAAGCGGCGCGGGGAACGGGAAGGTCCCCGACCGCATCAGGGTCTCCGGGTAGAGCACCGGGATCGCCTCGGCCCGCACCAGCACCTCGCCGGTCGCTGGTCGCGGTGTGTCGACGTCCTCGGCCACCAGCACTCCGGGGGCGCCAACAGTGGTCATTACGATTGCCTGCAACAGAACTCCATAAGTTGACTGACGGTCCAGTTCTCTCGTCGAGAGAATATGGACCGCCGGTCAACTTTGTCAACGAGTCGGCGGGTGCCGAGGGAGCGGGTGCGATGAGCGAGGGTCGTCGGGTCGAACGAGCGGATGCCGCGCGCAACCGACGGGCAATCCTCGAGGCGACCATGGCGCTGCTCGACGAGCACGGTGCGGCCGGGGTGACCATGGACCGGGTCGCCGCCGCCGCGGGCGTGGGAAAAGGCACCATCTTCCATCGTTTCGGCAGCCGGTCCGGCCTGCTCTACGAGCTCGTCGCGGAGGGTGCGACCGAGTTGATGGAGCGGGTGTCCAGTGGTCCTCCGCCGCTGGGTCCTGGCGCTCCGGCCGCAGAGCGACTCCTCGCCTTTTTCGACGCCATGACCTGCCTCGTGACCGATCATGTCGAGTTGATCGCCGCGTACCGGGCGATGCCGCCGCATCCGCGCACCGAGGAGTTCCACGCGTTCTGGGCCGTGCACATCAGCACTCTCCTGCGTGAGGTCAGGCCGGATATCGACGCCGAAACCGTCGGCGCGCTGCTGCTGTCGTCCATCGGGGGCGATCTCGCCCAGCATCTGGCCAGGGCGGGCGAAGTCACCCGGCTACGCGCGGCCGTACAGGAGATGGTCCGGGCCGTGCTGAACGTGCCGTCGTGACGCGCGGTGGTCAGCGGACGCCTCGGGGGCGGAACTGGATGCTGATGCGGGGGCCGACCGGGCGGGTGGTCTTGGGGACCGCGTGCTCCCAGGTGCGTTGACACGCGCCACCCATGACGAGCAGATCACCGTGACCCGCGGTGAAGCGGACGCTGGCGCCGCCGCCTCGGGGGCGGAGCAGTAGCGCGCGCGGTGCGCCGACGGAGACGATCGCGACCATGGTGTCGTGGGTGGCGCCGCGGCCGATGGTGTCGCCGTGCCAGGCGACGCTGTCGCGGCCGTCGCGATAGAAACAGAGGCCAGCCGTGCGGAAGGGTTCGCCCAGTTCGGCTCGGTAGTGCTCGGAGAGGGCGTCGCGGGCCTCGACCAGAATCCGATCGGGCAGTGGATCGTGCTCACCGAAGAAGGAGATCAGGCGCGGTACGTCGACGACCCGGTCGTACATCGGCCTGCGCTCGGCATGCCATGGCACCCGTTCGGCGAGCCGGTCGAACACCTCGCTCGCCCCGCTCAGCCAGCCCGGCGCGACGTCGACCCACGCGGTGGCGTCGAGCCGGGTCCGCTGGGGAGCGCCCAGTGAACCCAGCGCAACCGACTCACCGTCGAACAGTGAACCTTGCAGGGGCATCGACATGAGCGCCAGTGTAGCGCGTGTTCGAACGTATGTTCGTATTCGAAGGGGCTTGCTCGAGCGTGCTATTTTTGCTCGCACAAGCAAAATTGGAGGAGTGGTCGTGGCCTATGTCCCGGACCGGGAATCGCTCGGGCGGCGTCCGCTTCCCGAGTGGTACCGCAATGCCAAATTGGGCATCTTCGTGCACTGGGGCCTCTACTCGGTCCCCGCGTTCGCCGAGCGCACCGAGCTCGACTACCCCCGGTTCATGCGGGATCTGACAGCGGGGGAGACGACCGCCGACCGGATTCCGTATGCCGAGTGGTACCTGAACTCGATGCGCGTCCCCGGCTCGCCGACCGCGGTCCACCATGCGGCGACCTACGGGGAACAGTTTCCCTACACCGGGTTCCGGTCGACCTTCGACGCGGCGGCCGAATCGGTCGACTTCACCGAGTGGGCGAGCCTGTTCGCCGAGGTCGGCGCCCGTTACGTCGTGCTGGTCACCCGCCATCTCGACGGGTATCCGTTGTGGCCGACGCGTGTCACCAACCCGCACACCGCTGACGACTACCACGCCCGACGCGATCTGGTCGCGGACCTGACCACGGCGGTACGGGCCGAGGGCATGCGGATGGGGCTGTACTACTGCGGCGGAATGGACTGGACCTTCCGGAAGCAGCCGCTGCGGACAATGACCGACCTGCTCCGCCACCAGGCGCTCGGGCCGGAGTACGCGCGGTACGCGGCGGCGCAGTGGCGCGAGCTGATCGACGCCTATCGGCCGTCGATCCTGTGGAACGACATGGGTTGGTCCGCCGATACCGACCCACACGAGGTCATGGCGCACTACTACGACACCGTCGAGGACGGCGTCGTCAACGACCGCTGGATGCGCACCCGCCTCCCACGCAACCGTGTCGCGCGGGCAGCGTATCTGAGCTTCATCGGGGGCGTGGCCAAGGTGATGACCAAGTGGGGCAACGGCATTCCCGAGCAGCCGAAGAACTTCCACTACGACGTGGAGACCCGCGAGTACGCCGTCCCCGACACCGCTCCCACCGGCGCGTGGGAACTCACTCGTGGACTCGGCAGGTCGTTCGGGTACAACGCCGAGGAGACGAGCGCCGACATCCTCGACGGCGGCGAGCTGATCCGGCTGTTCGTCGAGGTGGTCGCCAAGGGCGGGAATCTGCTGCTCAATGTCGGTCCCGACGATGCGGGCCGAATTCCGCGACCGCAGCTGCTGCCGTTGTGGGCTCTCGGCACCTGGCTGGCTCGCAACGGTGACGCGATCTACGACACCGTGCCCGCCCAGCAGGCGGCGACGACCACGGCGACCGGCGATCAGGTCCACTTCACCGGCAAGGGGTCGGCGCTGTTCGCGATCGTGCTCGCCGACCAGCCGACCGGCGACATCGTGCTGCGCGGGGTGCGGGTACCGGCGTCGGCCACCGTCGCGTTGCTCGGCGGGCCCGAACTCCGCTGGAGCGCGCGCGACGGCGACCTCACTGTCGAACTGCCCGCCGTCGCTCCCCAGCGGCACGCCTACGTGGTGGCGATCCGGTGAAGGGCACGGCCATCGAGCGCGCCCGCCGCGCCCAGATCGTGCGCGCCGCGATCGACACCATCGCCGAATCCGGTTACGCGGGCGCTTCTTTCAGTGCCATCGCGGACGCGGCCGGACTGAGCAGTACCGGTCTCATCTCCTACCACTTCGCGCGCAAGCAGAACCTGATGGACGAGGTGATGCGCACGATCCTCGCCGAGTTCACCGCGTTCGTCGCCGCCCGCAGCGAGCACGGCGGCCCGGCCGAACGGCTCGCCGCGTTCATCATCGCCAACTGCGAATTCGTCCGCGACCACCGCAATCACCTGGTGACCATGCTGCGTCTGCAAGCCGCCGCACCGGACCCAGAAGCGCGGGCGCGGCAAGCCGAATCCGATCGGGCGAAACTGGCCGACCTGTTCGTACGTGGCCGCGCCGCGGGCGAGTTCCGCGAGTTCGACCCGGACCTGATGGCCGGATTCGTGCTCTCGCTGCGCAACGGTGTCATCCTGCGCGCCGCCGCCGAACCCGGATTCGATCTGGCGACCTGTACGACCGAACTGCTCACGACGATCCGGCTCGCGACCGCACGGTAGGTCTTCGCCGTGCCAGGCTTGACCCTGACGCGACGTCAGGGTCGACGATCGCTCGTATGAACTTTCCCGCGTTCGATCTGAGTCCCGTTCCTGTTCCTGGTCCCGATGCTGTTGCGCCCGAACCCTTCCGCGGCATCTACGGCATGCCGATGTTCGTGATCGTGCCGTGCCCGGATATCGCGCGGTCGGTGGAGTTCTGGACGGAGGGACTCGGGTTCTTCGAGCTGTTCGCCGCCCCGGGGCAGGTGACGCATCTGCGACGGTGGGCATTTCAGGACGTGCTGCTGGTGCCGGGGGCACCCGCCGACCGGCCGGGTGGTCTCACGGTGAGTTTCTCCTGTGTGCTCGGTGAGATCGAGGCGATCGCCGCGGCATGCGAGCGGGTCGCGCCCGGGTGCACGGTGGGGCCACGGGTGATGCCGTGGAATTCGATGGAGCTCGAGGTGAGGACACCCGAGCGCACACGCGTCGTGATGACCGCCGCGCAGCCCTACGACCCGGACAGTCCGGCCGCCGAGCACCTGCGGTCGATCGGCATCGAGGGGCCGTGACGGCACAATGGTGGCCGTGACCACGTCGCCACGCACCGTCGGCGCCACGGCGCGGCTGCTCGGTGTCACCACCCGCACCCTGCACCACTGGGACGCGATCGGGCTGGTGTGTCCGTCGGAGCGCAGCCCCGGCGGGTACCGGCTCTACAGCGCGGCCGAGGTGGCACGCGCCCACCGGGTGCTGGTGTACCGCGAACTCGGTGTGCCCCTCGACGACATCGCCGACCTGCTGGACGCGACGACCGCCGACGCGGTCACCACCCTGCGCGCACAACGCGCCGAACTCGAGGCCCGCATGCGGCGACTGCGGGGGATGGCCGAGGCGGTGGATCGGCTGATCGACGCCCGCGAATCGGGTGTCCGGCTCTCCGCCGAGGACCAGGTCGCGATCTTCGGCGACGGCTGGGAACCGGCGTGGGTCGAACAGGCCCGCGAACGATGGGGTGAGACCCCGCAGTGGGCGCAGTACGCGGAACGCGTGGCCGACCGCACGCCCCAGGATTGGCGGGCGATCACCGATGCCCTGACCGCACTGCACGACGACCTCGCCGAGGCCCTGCGGCGCGGGGTCGCCCCGGGCAGCCCCGAAGCCGACAGCCTCGCCGAACGCCACCGCGCCTCCCTGGCCACCTACTTCGACTGCACCCATGCGATGCACGTCTGTCTGGCCCGTCGGTACGTCGGTGATCCCGGGTTCACCGCCTTCTACGAGGACATCGAACCCGGTCTGACCCGCTGGTTGCGTGCCGTGATCGATGCCAACGCCCGCGCCAACGGTGTCGACCCCGAGCACGCCACCTGGTGTTGAGCGGCGGGTTCGAGGCCGGTTTCAGCTCGTGGCCCAGACCAGACCGGCGGCACCGATCAGGGCCGCGAGCGCGACCACGTCGACCCGGGCCACCCGGCGGGTACGCGCGTCGAGCTGCCGTGGTCCGATCACTGCGGTGAGCACGAGAAACGAAGCCGTACTGACGATTCCGGCCACGATCGTGCCGCCTCTGGCAGCGGGAACCGCCGCGCCGACGAGCAACCCGATCCCCACCATCGCGAGCAACACCGCGCGATGACGCAGGAGAAGTTCCAGATCCCGGCCCGTGACCGCGGTCCCGTAGGCGGTGCGCGCCCGCCGCGGCGAGAACGCGACCACCCCCGGAACGATATGCAGAATTCCGACGCCGACCAGCAGCGTCACCACCATGCCTGATCCCACCGTGCTCCTCTTCTCACCGACCTGACGTCGAACAAGCATGGTCGGTACGGGCCGACCACCACTTCCGTAAACGTGTCGTGATCGCCTACCGTGAGCCGACACCGACCCGGCTGCCGAGCCTCGCCTATGCGAGGCGGTCGAGGATTCCGAGGGCGATGTCGGTGGCGGCGTCTGCCATCCGGTCGTCGGGCAGGTCCAGGTCGCCCATCATCGAGACACTCCAGCTGATGGCCAGGAGCGCCTGGCGGGCGTAGTAGATATCCAACGGGGTTCGTTCGGGCTCTGTCATCAGGTCGGCGAGCACGCGGAATTGGTAGCGCAGGCCAGCGCCGAAGAGGCTCGTGTCGGGCGACGAGAAGGCGCCCGGGCCGAGGTTCGACGGCGAACGCCCCGATCGGCGGTGGCTCACCGACAACGGGTGGCACACCGAGTTCCGCGCCTGGGACGACATGATCGTTCCGCTCGGACGTGCGGTGGCGATGGGCGATCCACGAGTCGGCATCGTGCACGCTGTGCGTGACGAGCGCCCGGCGTCACGGGAGTAACGGGCGGTCCGTGTCACCGGCCGCGAAACGCCCTCACTCGCAGGGCTTTCGGTGCCCGTGTGATCGGCGGCGCAGCGGTGTGGTCGACAACGCGCCCGTGGCCGTGCTCACAGGCGGCCCCAGCTGGTCAAAGGTCGCTCGCGGCGCTGATAAGCTGACGGGCGAGTGAGACATCCTTTAACGGACCGTCCGGTGAGGCGGGGAAGGAGGTCGGCATGGCTGTGCCCGAACGGGCGGCCAGAACCGGCGCGGGCGAAACATCCCAGCGGCACACCCCGGAGTGGGTGGCGGCCGGGCGGGAGCTGTTGTCGCCGTCGGACGTGCAACGCACCGTGGCGCGGATCGCGCACCAGATCATCGAGAAGACCGCCTTGGATTCCGGCGACGCCGACGCGCCGAGGGTGGTTCTCATGGGGATCCCGACCCGGGGCACCACCCTGGCCAACCGGCTGGCGGACAAGATCGAGGAGTTCTCCGGCGTGCGGCCCGCGCTCGGTTCCCTCGACATCACCCTCTACCGCGACGACCTGCGCAGCCGCCCGCACCGCCCGCTGGAACGCACCTCGGTGCCCGACGGCGGCATCGAGAACTCCCTCGTCGTCCTCGTCGACGACGTGCTGTTCTCCGGCCGCACCGTCCGCAGCGCCCTCGACGGCTTGCGCGACCTGGGCCGCCCCCGCGCCGTGCAGTTGGCGGTCCTCATCGACCGGGGCCACCGCGAACTGCCGATCCGCGCCGACTACGTGGGCAAGAACGTGCCGACCTCGCGTGCCGAGGACATCTCCGTCCTGCTCACCGAACACGACGGCCGCGACGGCGTCTACCTGCACCAGGAGGCGAAATGAAGCACCTGCTGACCGTCGCCGACCTGGATCGTGCCGCCGCAACCGAACTGCTCGACGAGGCACAACGCTTCGAACAGGCCCTGCTCGGCCGCGAAGTGAAGAAGCTGCCGACCCTGCGTGGGCGCACCGTGATGACGGTGTTCTACGAGAACTCCACCCGCACTCGCGTCTCCTTCGAGGTGGCGGGCAAGTGGATGAGTGCCGACGTGATCAACGTGAGCGCGTCGAGTTCCTCGGTCTCCAAGGGTGAATCGCTGCGCGACACCGCCCTCACCCTGCACGCGGCGGGTGCCGACGCGCTGATCGTGCGTCACCCCGCCTCGGGCGCGGCGCACCAGATCGCGCGCTGGATGGAGCAGTGGGCGAAGGAGGAGAACCGGCAGGCCCCGTCGATCATCAACGCGGGCGACGGCACCCACCAGCACCCCACCCAGGCCCTGCTCGACGCGCTGACGCTGCGTCAACGCCTCGGTGACATCGAGGGCAAGCGGGTGGTGCTGGTCGGCGACATCCTGCACAGCCGGGTGGCCCGGTCCAACGTCATCCTGCTCAACACCCTCGGCGCCGAAGTGGTGCTGGTCGCGCCGCGCACGTTGCTGCCGGTCGGGGTCGAGTCCTGGCCCTGCCGGGTCGCGACCTCCCTCGACGCCGAACTGGCGGGCGCCGACGCGGTGATGATGCTGCGCGTGCAGGCGGAGCGGATGAACGGCGGGTTCTTCCCGTCGGCCCGCGAATACTCGATCAACTACGGGTTGTCCGAGCGCAGGCTCGCGCTGCTCGACGACGACGCGGTGGTGCTGCACCCCGGCCCGATGCTGCGCGGCATGGAAATCGCCTCCGCCGTCGCGGATTCGCCGAAAGCCGCTGTGCTGCAGCAGGTGTCGAACGGAGTGCACATGCGGATGGCCGTGTTGTTCCGGCTGCTCGTCGGTCAGGAGGAAACGGTATGACTGAGCTGCTTCTCAAGAACGTCAGGCCCTACGGTGAGGGTGAGCCGGTCGACGTGCTCGTACGCGGCACCGTCATCGCCGAGATCGGGCCCGGTCTCACCGCCGACGACGCCGAGGTGATCGAGGGCAACGGCCAGATCCTGCTGCCCGGCTTCGTCGACCTGCACACCCACCTGCGTGAACCGGGCCGCGAGGACACCGAGACCATCGAAACCGGTTCCGCCGCAGCCGCTCTCGGCGGGTACACCGCCGTGTTCGCCATGGCCAACACCAGCCCGGTCGCCGATTCGCACGTCATCACCGATCACGTGTGGCGGCGCGGCCAGGAGGTCGGTCTGGTCGACGTGTTCCCGGTCGGCGCCGTCACCGTCGGGCTGAAGGGCAAGCAACTCGCCGAGATGGGCACCATGGCCGCGGGTGTGGGCCAGGTGCGGATGTTCTCCGACGACGGCCACTGCGTCTACGACCCGCTGATCATGCGGCGCGCGCTCGAGTACGCGAACTCGCTCGGGGTTCTCATCGCCCAGCACGCCGAGGAGCCGCGCCTGACCGAGGGCGCCGTCGCCCACGAGGGCCCGACCGCCGCCCGGCTCGGTCTCGCGGGCTGGCCGCGCGCCGCCGAGGAGTCGATCGTCGCGCGCGACGCCCTGCTCGCCCGCGATGCCGGGGCCCGCGTGCACATCTGCCACGCCTCCACCGCGGGCACCGTCGAACTGGTGAAATGGGCAAAGTCCCAGGGTATTTCGATCACCGCCGAGGTCACCCCGCACCACCTGCTGCTCGACGACTCGCGCCTCGAGACCTACGACGCGGTCAACAAGGTGAACCCGCCGCTGCGCGAGGCCTCCGACGCCGCCGCGCTGCGTCAGGCCCTGGCCGACGGAATCATCGACTGCGTCGCCACCGATCACGCCCCGCACGCCGAGCAGGACAAGTGCTGCGAGTTCGCGGTGGCCCGGCCCGGCATGCTCGGCCTCGAGACGGCCCTGTCGATCATCGTGCAGACGATGGTGGCGCCGGGTCTGCTCGACTGGCGCGGTGTCGCGAAGGTGATGAGCGAGAAGCCCGCCGCGATCGTCGGCCTCGACGACCACGGCCGACCGATCGCCGTCGGCGAACCCGCCAACCTCACGCTCGTCGACCCCGACGCCGAGTGGACGGTGCGTGGCGCCGAACTGGCGAGCATCTCGAACAACACACCGTTCGAGGACATGACGTTCCCGGCCGAGGTCACAGCCACCGTGCTGCGCGGCCGGGTAACTGCCCGCGAGGGCAAGGCGGTCGGGATCTAGGGAGGCCAGGACGTGGAGAGAACGCTGTGGGTGGTCGGGCTGCTGGCGGTATTCGTACTGTGCCTGTGGCTGATGTACCGGGCCTGGCAGAAGAAAGCCGCGAGCCAGCAGTCGCGGATCGGTGACCTGCCGACCGTGCCCGCCGAACTGGGTGCGCAACTGCTGGAGCCGACCACCGGCCTGTACCTGGGCAGCACCTTCGCGCCCAGCTGGCAGAACCGGATCGCGGTCGGTGACCTGGGGTTCCGCGCGACCGCCGAACTGACGCGGTTCGAACGCGGGATCCTGCTCGAACGCGACGGGGCGACGCCGATCTGGATTCCGCAGGAATCCGTGACGGCCGTGCGCACCGAGCGCGGACACGCGGGCAAAGTGATGACAGAGAATGGTGTGCTGGTAATTCGCTGGACACTGCCGACCGGAACCGAGATCGACACCGGATTCCGGGGCGACGACAAGACGGTGTACCCGGCATGGACCGCGGATGCGACCAGGGCGACGACGGGAGACGACGAATGAGCAAAGTAAAGGCAGCCCTCGTGCTGGAGGACGGCCGCGTGTTCCGCGGTACGGCCTTCGGCGCGCAGGGGCAGACCCTGGGTGAGGCGGTGTTCTGCACCGCGATGACCGGATACCAGGAGACCCTCACCGACCCCAGCTACGACCGCCAGATCGTGGTGGCCACCGCCCCACAGATCGGCAACACCGGTTGGAACGACGAGGACGACGAGTCCGGCAAGATCTGGGTCGCCGGGTACGCCGTGCGCGACCCCTCGACGATCTCGTCGAACTGGCGCGCCACCGGCACCCTGCAGGATCAGCTCGACGAGCAGAACGTGGTCGGCATCGCCGGTATCGACACCCGCGCGGTCGTGCGCCACCTGCGCACCCGCGGGTCGATGAAGGCGGGCATCTTCTCCGGTTCCGCCCTGGCCGGTGACGAGGAACTGCTCGCCCGCGTGAACGGTCAGCAGTCCATGCTCGGCGCGGACCTGGCCGAAGAGGTCAGCACCGACGGCATGTACACCATCGAGCCGGTGGGTGACCACCGCTTCACCGTCGTCGCGGTCGACCTGGGCATCAAGACCAACACCCCGCGCATGTTCGCCGAACGCGGCGTGCGCACCCATGTGGTGCCGTCGAACACCTCCCTCGACGACATCCTCGCGCTGAACCCCAACGGCGTGTTCCTCTCCAACGGCCCCGGCGACCCGGCCACCCAGACCGGCGCGATCGCGCTCACCCAGGGTGTGCTCGAGCGCGGGATCCCGCTGTTCGGCATCTGCTTCGGCAACCAGATCCTCGGCCGCGCGCTCGGTCGCGAGACCTACAAGATGAAGTTCGGCCACCGGGGCATCAACATCCCGGTCGTCGAGGCGGGCACCGGCCGCATCTCCATCACCGCGCAGAACCACGGCTTCGCCCTCGAAGGCGAGAAGGGCGAGGTGTTCGACACGCCCTTCGGCAAAGCCGAGGTCTCCCACATCTGCGCCAACGACGGCACCGTCGAGGGTGTGCGACTGATCGACGGTCGCGCCTTCTCGGTGCAGTACCACCCCGAGGCCGCCGCAGGCCCGCACGACGCCGCATACCTGTTCGACCGTTTCGCCGGTCTCATGGAAGGAGCCTGATGCCTCGCCGCGAGGATCTGAAGCACATCCTGGTGATCGGCTCTGGCCCGATCGTGATCGGCCAGGCGTGCGAATTCGACTACTCCGGTACCCAGGCGTGCCGGGTGCTGCGGTCCGAGGGACTGCGCGTGTCGCTGGTGAACTCCAACCCGGCGACCATCATGACCGACCCCGAGTTCGCCGACTCCACCTACGTGGAGCCGATCACCCCGGAGTTCGTCGAGAAGGTCATCGAGAAGGAGCGTCCCGACGCCATTCTCGCCACCCTCGGCGGGCAGACCGCGCTCAACACCGCGGTCGCGCTGCACGAGCGCGGGGTGCTGGAGAAGTACAACGTCGAGCTGATCGGCGCCGACTTCGACGCCATCCAGCGCGGTGAGGACCGGCAGAAGTTCAAGGACATCGTCGCCAAGGTCGGCGGCGAGAGCGCCCGCTCCAAGGTCTGTTTCACCATGGACGAGGTCCGCGAGACGGTCGCCGAACTCGGCTTCCCGGTCGTGGTTCGCCCGTCGTTCACCATGGGCGGCCTCGGCTCGGGCATGGCCTACAACGACGAGGACCTCGACCGCATCGCCGGTGGCGGCCTGGCCGCCTCACCGACCGCGAACGTCCTGATCGAGGAGTCCATCCTCGGCTGGAAGGAATACGAGCTCGAGCTCATGCGCGACGGCCGCGACAACGTGGTCATCGTCTGCTCCATCGAGAACGTCGACCCGATGGGCGTGCACACCGGCGACTCGATGACCGTGGCCCCGGCCATGACCCTCACCGACCGCGAGTACCAGAAGATGCGCGATCTGGGCATCGCCATCCTGCGCGAGGTCGGCGTCGACACCGGTGGCTGCAACATCCAGTTCGCGGTCGACCCGAAGGACGGTCGCCTGATCGTCATCGAGATGAACCCGCGCGTCTCGCGCTCCTCGGCACTGGCGTCCAAGGCCACCGGCTTCCCGATCGCCAAGATCGCCGCCAAGCTGGCCATCGGCTACACCCTCGACGAGATCGTCAACGACATCACCGGCGAGACCCCGGCCTGCTTCGAGCCGACCCTCGACTACGTCGTGGTGAAGGCGCCGCGCTTCGCGTTCGAGAAGTTCCCCGGCGCCGACGCCACGCTCACCACCACCATGAAGTCGGTGGGCGAGGCGATGTCGATGGGCCGCAACTTCTCCGAAGCCCTCGGCAAGGTGCTGCGCTCGCTCGAGACCAAGGCCGCCAGCTTCTGGACGGCCGAGGACGGCAAGTGGGCCCCGAAGGACCCCAGCGATCCGGCGTCGGTTCGCGAGGCGATCGAGGCGATCCTCGCCGACCTGCGCGTGCCCACCGAAGGCCGCATCTACCAGGTGGAACGGGCGCTGCGCTTCGGCGCCTCGATCGACGAGGTCGCCCTGGCGTCCGGCGTCGACCCCTGGTTCGTGGCCGAGGTCGCCGGTCTGGTCGCGCTGCGTCAGGAGATCCTGGACGCGCCGGTGCTCGACGAGGATCTGCTGCGCCACGCCAAGCACTACGGCCTGTCGGACCGGCAGCTCGCCGCATTGCGGCCCGAGCTCGCCGGTGAATCGGGTGTGCGCGCGCTGCGCCACCGCCTGGGTGTGCGCCCGGTCTACAAGACGGTCGACACCTGTGCCGCCGAGTTCGAGGCCAAGACCCCGTACCACTACAGCGCCTATGAGCTCGATCCCGGCGCCGAGTCCGAGGTCGCGCCGCAGCGTGAGCGCGAGAAGGTCATCATCCTCGGCTCGGGTCCGAACCGCATCGGTCAGGGCATCGAGTTCGACTACTCCTGTGTGCACGCGGCGCAGACGTTGTCGGACGCCGGGTACGAGACCGTGATGGTCAACTGCAACCCCGAGACCGTCTCCACCGACTACGACACCGCCGATCGCCTCTACTTCGAGCCGCTGACCTTCGAGGACGTGCTCGAGGTGTACCACGCCGAGTCCGAGTCGGGCACGGTCGCCGGTGTGATCGTCCAGCTCGGCGGCCAGACCCCGCTGGGTCTGGCCCAGCGGCTCACCGACGCCGGTGTCCCGGTGGTCGGCACCTCCGCGGCCGCGATCGACCTGGCCGAGGACCGCGGCGAGTTCGGTGACGTGCTCGTCGCCGCCGGACTGCCCGCCCCCAAGTACGGCACCGCCACCACCGTCGAGCAGGCCAAGAAGATCGCCGCCGAGATCGGCTACCCGGTGCTGGTTCGCCCGTCCTACGTGCTCGGCGGGCGCGGCATGGAGATCGTCTACGACGAGACCTCGCTCGAGGGCTACATCTCCCGCGCCACCGAACTCAACCCGGACCACCCCGTGCTGGTCGACCGCTTCCTGGAAGACGCCATCGAGATCGACGTCGACGCCCTGTGCGACGGCGAGGAGGTCTACCTCGGCGGCGTGATGGAACACATCGAGGAAGCGGGCATCCACTCCGGCGACTCCGCCTGCGCGCTGCCCCCGATCACCCTGGGCCGCAGCGACATCGAGGCCGTGCGCCGCTCCACCATCGCGCTGGCCAAGGGCATCGGCGTGAAGGGCCTGCTCAACGTGCAGTACGCCCTCAAGGACGACATCCTCTACGTTCTCGAGGCCAACCCGCGCGCGAGCCGCACGGTGCCGTTCGTCTCCAAGGCGACCGCCGTGCCGCTGGCCAAGGCGTGCGCGCGCGTCATGCTCGGTGCCACCATCGCCGACCTGCGCAAGGAAGGCATGTTGCCGCCCGAGGGCGACGGCGGCCACGTGCCGCTGGACGCGCCGGTCGCGGTGAAGGAAGCCGTGCTGCCCTTCCACCGGTTCCGTCGCGCCGACGGCTCCGGTGTGGACTCGCTGCTGTCACCGGAGATGAAGTCCACCGGCGAGGTCATGGGCATCGACGCCGACTTCGGCACCGCCTTCGCCAAGAGCCAGGCCGCCGCCTACGGCTCACTGCCCACCGAGGGCACCGTGTTCGTCTCGGTCGCCAACCGCGACAAGCGCGCCATGGTGTTCCCGATCAAGCGCCTGCACGACCTCGGCTTCCGCATCCTCGCCACGGCGGGCACCGCGGAAACGCTGCGCCGCAACGGCATTCCGTGCGAGCAGGTGCGCAAGCACTCGGATCCGGCGACCACCGATCCGGCCACCGGTATGCCGGAGGCCTCCATCGTGGAGCAGATCCGCGACGGCGAGATCGACATCGTGTTCAACACCCCCTACGGCAACTCGGGCCCCCGCGTGGACGGCTACGAGATCCGCACCGCCGCGGTGGGCGCGAACATCCCGTGCATCACCACGGTGCAGGGCGCGGCGGCCGCGGTGCAGGGCATCGAGGCGGGCATCAACGGTGGTCTCGGCGTGCGTTCGCTGCAGGAACTGCACTCGAAGCTGCGTGGCTGAGCGCACGACCATCCGCGACACGACGACAACCCCGGGAGCAGGATCGATGACGACGTTCGGTAGCCGATTGCAGCACGCCATGCGCGAATTCGGCCCGGTGTGCGTCGGCATCGATCCCCACCCGGCCCTGCTGCGGGCGTGGGGACTCACCGAGGACGTCGAGGGGCTCGAGGCGTTCGCCGAGATCTGTGTCGAGGCCTTCGACGGCCGCGTCGCCCTGGTGAAGCCGCAGGTCGCGTTCTTCGAGACCTACGGTTCCGGCGGGATCGCGGTCCTGGAACGCACCATCTCGGTGTTGCGCGCCTCGGGCACCCTGGTGCTCGCCGACGCCAAGCGCGGCGACATCGGTTCGACCATGGACGCCTACGCGCACGCCTGGCTCGGTGACGGGCCCCTTGGCTCGGACGCGGTGACAGTCTCGCCCTACCTCGGTTTCGGGTCCCTCGACCCGGCGCTGAGCCTGGCCGAAACCAACGATCGTGGCGTATTCGTCCTGGCCGCGACCTCCAATCCGGAAGGTGCGCGGCTCCAGGGGATCACGGCGGCAGACGGGCGGACGATTGCGCAGACGATGGTCGACGAGGCAGCCGCCCGCAACACGGGCGACGGCTTCGGCTCCGTCGGTGTGGTCGTCGGCGCGACGCTCACCGAGGCGCCCGACCTGTCGAAGCTCAACGGGCCCATCCTCATGCCGGGAGTGGGCGCCCAGGGCGGGGGAGCGGCCTCGATCCGCGGGCTCGTCCCCGAGACGAACCTGTCGGCGGTGGTCCCGAATGTGTCGCGTGAGGTGCTCAACGCGGGCCCGTCGGTGACGGCGTTGTGCGACAAGACCGCTCGGCTGCAGGAGGAGTTCGCCTTCCTGCAGGCCTGATATCTGCTGTGACGGAGCCGGAGTGGCGCGCGAGCCGCTCCGGCTCCGTTGTCGTACCCCGTAAGGGTGCCGAAATGGCCTCTGGCGCAATTCTTTTCGAGTTCCCGACGTCTGGGTGGATCGACGCGTTCAGGCGGCGACGAGGGCGTTCCTGGCCCGCCACCAACCGAAGGCGCCGACCCCGACCGGGACGAGCAGGGTGACGAACCCCGACAGTGGCTGGTAGATCAGCCCGCACGCCGTCACCAGTGCCAACGTGCCGAGCACCGGCGCGGGCACGAACCCGCGTGCCCGTTCCAGGTCGATCATGGCCAACCCCAGTCCGACGCCGACCACGCCGAACAGGGTGAACCAGAACGACAGCTCCGTGTCCTGATCACCCGCCGCCAGCAGTGCGACGCCCATGACCGTGTGCACGCTCGCGATGAAGATCAACGACGCTCCGGCGAGCGGGAAACGAGTTTTTGAATTCATATTCATAAACTGTGCCACTAGGCTGACGCGGTGGCAAGACCCCGTCTCTTCACCGACGATCAGGTGCTCGACGCCGCCCGCGACCTGCTCGCCGATCCGGCCGTCGCCCGTCCGTCGATCGCCGCCATCGGCAAGGCCGCGAGTGTGCATTCCGGCTCCATCTATGTGCGTTTCGCCTCACGTGACGAACTCCTCGCCCGGTTGTGGCTGCGTTCGATCCGGCGCTTCCACGAGGGTTTCGTCGCCGCGCTGCGCGGGCCGGAGCCGCTGCTGTCGGCGGCCGTCTTCCTGCCTCGCTACTGCCGTGAGCGCCCCACCGAGGCCAGGGCGATGAAGATGTTCCATCAGGACCAGTTGCTCGAGGTGGGGCCCGAGGAGCTGCGCACCGCGATCGCGGGGGTCAACGACGAGATGCAGGCCGCACTGCTGGCTGCCGTGTCAACCGAATTCGGGGTCGTCGACGACGAATCCCGCGCGGTCGCCGAGGCGGCGGTGAAGGCGATTCCGTACGGATTGGTCCGCGACTACATCGCCCGCGCGGCGCCGATCCCACTCTGGATCGACGACGTGACGGCGACGGCCTCGGGAGCGGTGCTCGACCGATTTCGTGCCCGAATGTGACGACACGCGGTGCAAAATCGTGCGACACGCGGATGAATTCCGGAAAGTCGCTGGTCGCGCCTCGCCGGGTTTGCCGGACCGGCCGACCGTGCTCACGCTACCGGTTGGCTATCATCGCCCAAATCGGTATAACCGCAGGTCCGAATGGGTTTCCGGAATTCGACAATACGTTCGGACGGCGGGAATCCGACCTCACCGCATCATGCCCGCGCGCGCCATACGGCATCCGTAATCCGCCCCTGACCTGGGGGTCGGGTTCGCAATCGGCGGGCACCGTGGGTACGGTCGCACAGACCGTCCGGGTAACCGGCGGTAGATCTAGCAATGAACGATGAGACGGAGGAACCCGTGGCCCTTCCCCAGCTGACTGACGAGCAGCGCGCCGCTGCTCTGGAGAAGGCGGCTGCCGCTCGCCGCGCTCGGGCAGAGCTCAAGGAGCGCCTGAAGCGAGGCGGCACCAACCTGAAGCAGGTCCTCACCGATGCCGAATCCGACGAGATCCTCGGCAAGATGAAGGTGTCGGCGCTGCTCGAGGCTCTGCCGAAGGTGGGCAAGGTCAAGGCCGCCGAGATCATGACCGAGCTGGAGATCGCCCCCACCCGGCGTCTCCGTGGCCTGGGCGACCGTCAGCGCAAGGCGCTGCTGGCTCGCTTCGACTTCGACTCCTGATCCAGGTGGTCGAACAACACACGCGGAAGGGTCGACTGGTTGTACTGGTCGGCCCCTCGGCCGTCGGCAAGTCCACGGTCGTGCGGTGCGTGCGGGAACGTCTGCCCGAGCTGGTTTTCAGCGTCTCGGCGACCACCAGGGCCCCGCGGCCCGGTGAGGTCGACGGACGCGACTACCGCTTCGTTTCCCGAGCCGACTTCGACGCCATGATCGCGGCGGACGAACTGCTCGAATGGGCGGACATCCACGGGGGGTTGCAGCGATCGGGCACCCCCGCGGCGCCGGTGCGCGAGGCACTGGACGCCGGACGATCGGTACTGCTCGAAGTCGACCTGGCCGGTGCGCGGTCGGTCCGCCACGCGATGCCGGAAGCGCTGCTGGTGTTCCTCGCTCCGCCGAGCTGGGAGGAACTGGTCTCGCGCCTGCGTTCGCGCGGCACCGAGACCCCCGAGGTGATCGAGCGCCGACTCGAGACCGCCCGGGTCGAATTGGCCGCACGTGACGAGTTCGACACGGTCATTGTGAACGCCGAGGTGACGACCGCCTGCGAGCAGTTGGTATCCTTGTTCGTTAGCACAAATTCGAGTTCTTGACCCACTAAACCGCAGGAGCCTCCCCTAGTGAGCACGGACATCACCGCTGCACCCGCGTACGACACTCCCATCGGCCTGACCAACCCGCCGATCGATGAGCTGCTCGAGCGCACCTCGTCCAAGTACGCCCTCGTGATCTACGCGGCCAAGCGCGCCCGCCAGATCAACGACTACTACAACCAGCTCGGTGACGGCATCCTCGAGTACGTCGGTCCGCTCGTCGAGCCGGGCCTGCAGGAGAAGCCGCTGTCGGTCGCCATGCGTGAAATCCACTCCGACCTGCTCGAACACACCGAGGGCGAGTGACAATCCCCAGTCGGGAGGCGTGAAGACCATGCGGATCGTCGTCGGGGTCGGCGGGGGCATCGCCGCCTACAAGGCGTGTGCCCTCGTTCGCCGGTTCACCGAGACCGGACATCAGGTGCGGGTGATTCCCACCGAGTCGGCGCTGCAGTTCGTCGGCAAGGCGACCTTCGAGGCGCTGTCCGGTCAGCCGGTGCACACGGACGTGTTCACCGACGTGCCCGAGGTGCCGCATGTGCGGCTCGGCCAGGAGGCCGATCTCGTCGTCATCGCCCCCGCCACCGCGGATCTGATGGCCCGCGCCGCCCAGGGGCGCGCCGACGATCTGCTCACCGCCACCTTGCTGACGGCCCGATGTCCGGTGATGTTCGCGCCCGCGATGCACACCGAGATGTGGGAGCATCCGGCGACGGTGGCCAATGTCGCGACGCTGCGCGCGCACGGCGCCACCGTCATGGAACCCGCGTCGGGCCGGTTGACCGGTGCCGACACGGGCCCGGGACGGCTGCCGGAGCCGGAGGAGATCTTCGGTCTGGCCTCGCTGCTGCTCGAGCGCGCCGACGCACTGCCCCGCGACCTGACCGGTCGCCGTGTGGTGATCACCGCAGGCGGGACGAGGGAACCCCTCGACCCGGTGCGCTTCCTCGGCAACCGCAGCTCCGGTAAGCAGGGCTACGCCCTGGCCAGGGTCGCCGCCCAGCGTGGCGCCCAGGTGACGCTCATCGCGGGCAACACCATCGAGCTCGCCCCGCCCGCCGCGGTCGAGCTGGTCCACATCACCACCGCCGAACAGCTCAAGACGGCCGTCGACAAGCACGCCGTCGGTGCCGATGCCGTCGTCATGGCCGCCGCGGTCGCCGATTTCCGTCCGACCCATGTGGCGGCGGCGAAGATCAAGAAGGGTGCCGACGAGCCCGACGTGATCCCGTTGACCAAGAACGCCGACATCCTCGCCGGTCTGGTCGACGCCCGCACCGAGGGCAGGCTCGACGGCACCGCGATCGTCGGTTTCGCCGCCGAGACCGGCGACGACAACGGTGACGTGCTCACCCACGCCCGCGCGAAGCTGGCCCGCAAGGGCTGCGACCTGCTCGTGGTCAACGCGGTGGGTGAGGGCAAGGCGTTCGAGGTCGACACCAACGACGGATGGCTGCTCGGGGCCGACGGCACCGAGGTGGCACTCGATCACGGCTCCAAGGCGCTGCTGGCGAGCCGGGTGCTCGACGCACTGGTCCCGCTGCTGCGCTGACCGGGTACGACCGCCGTTTCGAGTGTGAAAACCGTTGCGCCGCAACGGTCTCGCGCAGTGTACCGCGCACGGGTGGGTTCGTGGTGTGGCTTGTCCTAACCCGCCACCTTGTCGGTGGTTTGGAATAGTCTGAAGAGAAGTAACCCGTTGAGGGAGAGGGAATAACTGTGCGTACGACAGGTAGTCGGCTATTCACCAGTGAGTCTGTGACCGAGGGCCATCCGGACAAGATCTGTGACGCGATCAGCGATTCCATCCTCGACGCATTGCTCGCCGAGGATCCGGGCAGCCGCGTCGCGGTGGAGACCCTGGTCACCACCGGTCAGGTCCATGTCGCGGGTGAGGTCACCACGTCGGCCTACGCCGACATCCCGCGGATCGTGCGCGAGAAGGTCCTCGAGATCGGATACGACTCCTCCGCAAAGGGTTTCGACGGCAACTCCTGCGGTGTCAACATCGCGATCGGCGCGCAGTCGCCCGATATCGCCCAGGGTGTCGACACCTCGCACGAGGCGCGTGTCGGCGGGTCCGACGACGAGATCGAACGTCAGGGCGCGGGCGACCAGGGCCTGATGTTCGGCTTCGCCACCATCGACACCCCCGAGCTGATGCCGCTGCCGATCGCGCTCGCGCACCGGCTCTCGCGCAAGCTCACCGAGGTGCGCAAGTCCGGTGTGCTGCCCTACCTGCGGCCCGACGGCAAGACCCAGGTGACCATCGAATACGACGGTGACCGCCCGGTCCGCCTCGACACGGTCGTCATCTCCACCCAGCACGCGGCCGACATCGACCTGGACAACCTGCTGGCTCCCGATATCCGCGAGAAGGTCGTCGACGCGGTCATCGGCGATCTGGAGATCCCGTCGCTCGACACCTCCGACATCCGCCTGCTGGTCAACCCGACCGGCAAGTTCGTGCTCGGTGGCCCGATGGGTGACGCCGGTCTGACCGGTCGCAAGATCATCGTCGACACCTATGGCGGCATGGCCCGCCACGGTGGTGGCGCGTTCTCGGGCAAGGACCCGTCGAAGGTCGACCGTTCGGCCGCGTACGCCATGCGCTGGGTCGCCAAGAACGTGGTGGCCGCCGGTCTGGCCGACCGCGTCGAGGTGCAGGTCGCCTACGCCATCGGCAAGGCGGCGCCGGTCGGTCTGTTCGTCGAGACCTTCGGCACCGAGAAGGTCGATCCCACCCGCATCTCGACCGCCATCTCCGAGGTGTTCGACCTGCGTCCGGGCGCGATCATCCGCGACCTCGACCTGCTGCGCCCGATCTACGCGCCGACCGCCGCCTACGGTCACTTCGGCCGCACCGATGTCGACCTGCCCTGGGAGCACACGGACCGCGCCGACAAGCTGCGCGCGGCCGTCGGCCTGTAGTACCCACGGCCCGCGTGACCGCGGACGAACCATCGACAGCAGCGGGACACCCGATCGCTCGGGTGCTCCCGCTGCTGTCGCCCGCGCACCTGGACCGCGACTTCGACTACCTCGTCCCACCTGAACTCGACGAGATCGCCCAGCCCGGCGTGCGGGTGCGGGTGCGCTTCGCCGGGCGCCTCGTCGACGGCTATCTCCTGCAACGACTTCCGCGCACCGAGCACACCGGCAAAATGGTGAAGCTCGAGCGCGTCGTCTCGCCCGAGCGCGTCCTCACCCCCGAAATCCTGCGCCTGGCGACCACCGTCGCCGCCCGCTACGCGGGCACCCGAGCGGATGTCCTCCGCCTGGCCGTCCCACCCCGCCACGCCCGCACCGAAGCGAGCGGATCACCGGCCACCACATCGAAGAAGTCCGCTGCCCGCGCGGGGGGCACGCGCGCCACGGACAAGGACGCAGCCCCCGGACCCGCGCGCGCCCTCCGCGTCTCGGCCACACCAGCCGACGACACCCGCAGGCTGCCGACAGCCGATACCGCCGCGACCGAATCTTCCGAGGGCGTATCCGAATCGGTCAGTGCGGCAACTGAATCCAGCGCTGAGCTCGCTCAGCCTTCTGTTGAATCCCGCGCCGCCGACCGCGCGGGCGGCCCTACTTTCGACGGCACCGGCAACGCGATCGAAGCTGGCGACGGCGCCGCCGATTTCGCTGAGGCGATGGGTACCGCCGACAGTATCACCGGCTCTGTGGCCGGAGGTAGCGGCGGCGAAACTCGCTGCGCCGCCGCGACCGACCCTTCCGAGGACGTATCCAAATCGGTCGGTGCGGCAACGGAATCCAGTGCTCGGCACGATCGACCTTCTGCTGAATCCAGTGCCCCGGACCACGCGGGTGGCGCTGCTACCGACCGCACCGGCGACGCGATCGGAGCTGGCGACGGCGCTACCGATTCCGCTGAGGCGATGGATACCGCTGAGAGTGCTACCGCCGCCGTGGCCGAACAGAACATCGGCGCACATGGTTCCCGTGCCGAGAGCGCGGCGGATTCTGCGACCGACCGCACCGCTGTCAAAAGGGCAGCTGGTGCCGCGCCCGGTCCTGCTGCTGTACCTGACCGGGCTGCCGACTCGCTTGGCTTCCCTGCGTCTGGGCGCGCCGCCGCCGCGCCCAGTTCTTCCGTGATATCCGATGACGCTGCCAATGCGCACGGTTCCCCTGAGTCTGGCCGCATCGCCCCCGCGTCCGGTTCTGCGGCGGCTGGGCGCGCCGCGGCGTCCGGTTCTGCTGCTGTATCCGACGGTGCTGTCGGCGCAAATGGTTCACCTGAGTTTGGACGTATCGCCCCTGCTCCAGACTCTGCGGCGGCTGGGCGCATTGCCGGTGCGGGTGGTTCTGCTGAGTCTGGTCTGGTTGCGGGCGAGGCAGGTGTCGGCGGTGTGACTGGAACCATCGCCGTGGCCGCCGAGTCCGATTCAGCCGCAACGGAATCGGCGGTGGATGTCGATGTGTCGGCCTGGGAGCGGTATCTGCACGGTGGGGCGTTCGTGCGTGCGTTGCGGCAGGGGAAGGGGCCTCGGGCGGCGTGGCAGGCGATGCCGGGGGAGGACTGGGCGGCTCGGTTGGCCGAATTGGCGGCGACGGTGGTCGCGGCGGGGCGCGGGGTGGTGTTGATGGTGCCGGATCAGCGGGATCTGGATCGGCTGCTCGCGGAATGTGTTCGGCTGGTGGGGGATTCGGCGGTCGGGTTGTCGGCGGGGTTGGGGCCCGCCGCGCGGTATCGGCGGTGGTTGGCGGTGTTGCGGGGGCAGGCGCGCATCGTGGTCGGTACGCGTGCGGCGGTGTTCGCACCCGTGCGTGACCTCGGGCTGATCGCCCTGTGGGACGACGGGGACGACACCTACGCCGAACCGCGCGCACCGTATCCGCACGCGCGTGAGGTCGCGATGTTGCGGGCCCACGAGACCGGCGCCGCGTTCGTGGCCGCCGGTTTCGCGCGCACCGCCGAGATCCAGGCGGTCGTGGAAACCGGCTGGGCGCATGATCTTCTCGCCGAACGCGCGACCCTGCGCGCGGTGATGCCGCGCATCAGCGCGCCCGGCGACAGCGACTTCGCCCTGGAACGTGACGCCCTGGCCAGGGCAGTGCGCATCCCCGGGGTGGCCTTCACCGCCGCCCGCGCCGCCATCAAGGAGAACGTCGCGGTGCTGGTGCAGGTGCCCCGCCGCGGCTACGTGCCGTCGCTGGCCTGCGCCAAATGCCGCACCCCGGCACGCTGCCGACACTGCAACGGCCCCTTGGCGTTACCGCAGTCCGGCAACGGTGAGGCAGCCAGTCCGCACTGCAAATGGTGCGGTATCACCGAGGCGGCGTTCCGGTGCCAGGCGTGCGGATCGCGTGCGTTGCGGGCGATGGTCATCGGCGCCGCGCGTACCGCCGAAGAACTGGGCCGGGCCTTCCCCGGCGTGCCGATCCGCTCGTCCGGCGGTGGGGAAGTGCTCGACAGTGTGGAGCCGGGCGCTCAGGTGGTGGTCGCCACCGTCGGTGCCGAACCCGTGATCCCGGGCGGATACGGCGTGGCCCTGCTGCTCGACGGCTGGGCGCTGCTCGGCCGCGCCGACCTACGCGCCGCCGAGGATACGCTGCGCCGCTGGATGGGTGCCGCGGCCATGGTCCGCCCGCGCGGGCAGGTGATCGTGATGGCCGAACCGTCCCTGCCCACCGTCCAGGCGCTGGTTCGCTGGGACCCGGTCAACCACGCCGCCGCCGAACTCGCGGCCCGCGCCGAAGTCGGCTTCCCCCCGGCTGTCCGGATGGCCGCGATCGACGGGACCAGCGAGTCGATCGCCGAACTACTCGCCGCCACCGACCTTCCCGACCGCGTCGAAGTGCTCGGTCCGGTGCCGCTCCCGCCCACCGCCCGCAAACCATTCTCCGGCACCGACGAACCCGCCGAGGTGGAGCGCATGCTCCTGCGCGCCCCCCGCTCCTCGGGAGCCCCTCTGGCCCGCGCCCTCACCGCGGCCCAAGGGGTGCGCAGCTCCCACCGATCCGATGCCCCCCTCCGCGTCCAGATCGACCCGGTCGACATCGGCTGACACATCCGTCCCGCCCCAAGTTGCGGCGGGACGTGTCCGCTCGCCTGCCCGGGCCGAGACCGGCGTCGACCCGTCGGTTCTCGGACCACGGCTGGGAGTTGCCCTGGCAGACTTGTGAACTGCGCCCGCTGCCCAGCTGCCGACCGTGCGTGAACAGCCCGCCCAGCTTCGGCGTGGGTCCGGCGATCGTGAGCCCCGGACAGTCGGCGCCTTCCCACCTGCCCGCGTCGCGTGTCAGTGGCGAACAATCCGGCACCGACACCGCAGACGCGCGCGGTGGATCAGCGGAACATCGCCTGATGACGCCGCGCCCACTCGGCATAGGAGGTGGCCGGGCGGCCCAGTACCCGCTCGATATCTCCACTGACCTGCTGCTCGTCGGGCGTGGGTGTGCCGAGGATGGAGAGTGTGTGGTCCACCACCGCCTCGGGCATGAACTGGAGCATGTTCTGCTTCGCCTGCGCGGGGGTCAGGTCGACGAAGGTGATCGGTGACTCGATGGCTGCGGCCAGCGCGGCCGCCTGATCGCGCGGACTCACCACCGCTGGCCCGGTGAGCGTGTAGGCGTGTCCGTCGTGTCCGTCTTCGCGCAGGGCGGCCGCGGCCACGGCGGCGATATCGGCCGGGTCGACGCCGGGAAGACCGATATCGCCGAACGGTGCGGCGACGGTGCGCGCGGTCCGTACCGACTCGATCCAGGCGAAGGTGTTGGAGAAGAACGCGCCCGGGCGCAGCGAGGTCCAGGTCAGCTCGGACTCGGCGAGTGCCTGTTCGAAGGCGCGGGTCCGCGTGTATCCGGCCGCTGTCGGCCGGGTGACCGCGCCCTGTGAGGACACGAACACCACTCGCCGCACGCCCGCCGCCGACGCCGTTTTCACCACCTGTTGCGGTTCCGGTCCGCTCATCAACTGTTCGCCCGTGATGAGCAGGAACAGTGCGTCGGCGCCGACGAGGGCGGCGGCGACGCTGTCGAGGTCGCCCAGATCGGCCGTGACGTGCTCCACGCCCGCGGGCAGGTCGACGGGGGTGGCGCCGCGCGACACCGCTCGCACCGGCTCTCCCGCCGCGTGCAACTGCCCGACCAGCTGACGTCCGATATTGCCGGTCGCGCCGGTGACTACGATCATGATTCTCCTGAGTTAGTTAGCTGACTGACACGACCATAGCGACACTGTCGGCCACTTGTCTATAGTTAGTTGTATGACTGACTCACAAACGCGGGTTGCGCCGAGGGCGGGGAAGCGGGAACGTCTCGTCGAGGCGGCCGCGCGGGTGTTCTACGAGCAGGGCATCGAGAAGACGACCATCGCGGATATCGCCACGGCGGCCGATGTCCCGGTCGGCAATGTGTACTACTACTTCAAGACCAAGGACCAGTTCGTCCACGCCGTCATCGAGACCCACGCGAACACGCTGGCCGAGATCGTCGCGAAGCTCGCACCGCTGCCCGGGCCTGCCGAGCGATTGACGGCGATGGTCGATTCGTGGGTGAACCAGCGCGACCTCGCCGCCCGGTTCGGCTGCCCGACCGGCTCGCTCGCCGCCGAACTGGACAAGCGTCCCGATGCCTTCGGTGGTGAACCGGCGCGGTTGATGGGCCTGCTGATCGACTGGGCGCGCGATCAATTCGCCGAGCTCGGCAGGTCCGACGCCGGGGAGCTCGCGGTCGCCTTCGTCGCCGCCTATCAGGGGATCTCCTTGATCACCAACACGTTTCGCGACCCTGACCTCATGGCGACCGAAGGTGCCCGGCTGAAGCGCTGGATCGATGAGGTCGCCCGCCGGGACTGATCGTGCCCGTGGCGGCGGCGCGCGGACGGCCGGGTCGTGGCCACCGAGGGCGGGGAAGGCGACCGCGCTGTGGTAAGACCGGATGACCCTGCCCGATGATGTGCGGCGGGCCTGCGGAGAGGACCGTGGTGGAGTTCTTCAGGATGAGTGACGGCGAGTTCGTGCCGACCGAGGTGGCGATCAGCCGCTGGTCGCCCAACCAATTACACGGTGTCGCGGTCTGCGGTCTGCTCGCGGTGGAGGCCGAGAAGCACGCTCCAGGAGCGGGTTTCGTGCCCGCACGGTTCACCGTCGACCTCTTCCAGCAGGTGACCACCGACCCCATCTCGCTGCACAGCGAGGTGGTCCGCGCCGGCAATCGCATCAAAGTCGCCGACGTACGGCTCGTGCAGCAGGGGCAGGCGCGGGCCCGCGCCACGGTCACCTTCCTCGCGGCCACCGACGATCCGCCCGGCACCGTCTGGGAGCCGGAACTGGAACTTCCCGTCCCCGAATGGCGCATCGACGAACCGGGTGGCGCCGCACCGCTGTTCAAATCCGGTGCGGGCGAGTGGCTCACCGACTTCCGCACCACGCGTGACGCGCAGCGCAAGGTCACCTGGCACAACCTGCCCACCCTTGTAGCGGGGCTGCCGTTCTCGCCCTTCCAGCGTGCCGCCGCCACCGGTGATCTCACCAATCTTGTCTGCCACTGGGGTTCGCACGGGGTCGGCTACATCAACGCCGACATGACCCTCAGCCTCTCGCGGCTGCCCGAGGGCCCGGAGCTGGGCCTGCAAGCCCTCGACCACACCTCGCACGCGGGTGTCGCGGTGAGCAGCGCTGTGCTCTACGACCGCCGGGGCAAACTCGGCACCGCGACGATCACCGCGATCAGCAACGACCGCCGCCGGTCCCCCTCGGCAGCCGTGAGCGAACCGGTCGCGGTCGCCGCCGAGTAGATCACGCCACGATCCAGCAACCCCTCCGCGTCGGCGGCCAGGGGTGATTCGGCGTTGCCGTGAGGCGGCACACAGCAAAAACAACCTTGCGCTAGATGCATTGTCGATATATCGTCGATAACGTCAAGTACAACGAACCGGCCCGAGGAGGCTGTTATGCACAACAATCGACAACGAGAATTCGGACACTTCGAGCGCGGGCGCGGTCCCGGACACCCGGAGTTCGGACCCGATCGAGGGCACTTCCGGCGCGGCGGCCGACACGGCCACGGACCGGAGTTCGGGCCGGGTTTCGGCCCGGGATTCGGGCCCGGTTTCGGTCCGGGATTCGGCCGGGGGCGCGGTCGCGGCGGCCGGGGCAGGCGCGGTGACGTCCGCGCCGCGGTCCTGCTGCTGCTGGCCGAGCGACCCATGCACGGTTACGAACTGATCCAGCAGATCCGCGAGCGCAGCGACGACATCTGGCGCCCGAGCCCGGGCTCCATCTACCCCGCATTGGCCCAGCTCGAGGACGAGGGACTGGTCCTCATCGAGAAGGTCGCGGGCCGCAAGACCGCCCAACTCACCGAGGCGGGCAAGGCCTATCTCGAGACCGAACGCGACGAACTCGGCGACCCGTGGGCCGAGGTCCGGCAGGATGTCGGTGCTCAGGCACTCGATCTGCGCGGACTCGTCGGCCAGGTGATGGGCGCGGTCGGGCAGGTCGCCCAGGTCGGTACGCCGGAGCAGGCCGCGCGAGCGGCCGAGGTGCTCACCGAGACCCGCCGGGCGCTGTACCGGATTCTCGCCGAGGACGACATCGCCGCCGCCGGTGACGCAACCCCCGAGAAATGAGGGCGGCGTGAACCCCCCTTTCGAGGTGCTTTTGCCCAGGCAATGGAGTAAATCATTGGGGTATGGAACAACCGCGAGGTTTGTGGGTTTGGGGACCGTCACAATGGGGAAAGGTGGCGTCGCGGGTGGCGCTGGCCTGCGCGGCGGTGATCGGTGCGACGCTCGCGCCGATCGCCGCCGCTGAACCGCCGGGCTACCGTCCGGCGATCATCCCGAGCGAGCCGGGTCCGGCGCAGACCGACCACCTCGCCGCCGCCCGCTACATCGAGAACCATCCCGACGCGGTTCCGTTGGGCGTCAACGACTTCAGCTGTCGGCCCAGTGCCGCGCACCCGCGTCCGGTCGTGCTCGTCCACGGTACCGACTCGAGCGCCTACTCCGACTGGTCGGGTATCGGCCCGCAACTCGTGGGGGCGGGCTTCTGCGTCTTCGCGCTGAACTACGGTGGCGCGATCGGCGCCACCACCTACGGCACCGAGGACATGCGCGTCAGTTTCGCCCAGCTCGCGGCCTTCGTTGAGCAGGTGCGCACCGTGACCGGGGCGGCCGAGGTCGATCTCGTCGGTTTCTCGCAGGGGGCGAACGTCAGCCGGTACTACGTGAACAAGCTCGGCGGCGCCGACGTCGTCAACACCTGGGTGGGGCTCGCGTCCCCGAGCTACGGCGGGGTGATGTACGGACTCGTGCCGGTCGGTCAGGCGGTGCCCGGCATGATGGACGTGTACGCGAAGGTGACCTCCACCGCCGCCGTCCAGCAGGCACAGGGTGAACCGATCATGGTCGAGCTGAACACCGGTGGTGACACCGTGCCCGGTGTCCGTTACGTCACGGTGGGCAGCCGGGTCGATGAGATGATCCAGCCGTTCGACAACATCGCCCTGCGCGGGGCGGGCGCGGAGAACCTCGTCCTGCAGGACCTGTGTGCCGACGATCTGACCGGGCACTTCAACCTCGTCTACGACCCGTTCGTGCAGCAGTTGCTGCTGCGGGTGCTCGACCCGGGCCAGCCCGCGCCGGTCTGCGCACCGGTGCCGCTGGGGACCGGCATCCCGCAGGTCATCATCGCCGGTAACTCCTGACGGCCGCGCCGGTCGGGACCACCCCGGCGGGTCTCTAGAATGGGACGACCGCACATCGTCCAGTCTGGAGCCGCCGTGACCATTCAGCCCGTTCGCCTGTTCGGCGATCCGATCCTGCGCTCGCGTGCCGACGAGGTCACCGAGTTCGGTGCCGAGCTGGCTCAGCTGGTCACCGATCTCACCGAGACCATGCACGACGACGGCGGAGTCGGGATGGCCGCACCGCAGATCGGTGTGGGGCTGCGCGTGTTCGTCTACGACACCGGCGACGCGGCCGGGCACGTGGTCAACCCGGCGTGGTCGGCGATCGACGAGGACGAGCAGGTCGGGCCGGAGGGCTGCCTGTCGATCCCCGGTGTGCGCTACGACGTGCGCCGGGCGCTGCGGGTGCGGGTCAGCGGCGTCGACAAGACCGGTGCGCCGGTCGAATTCGAGGCCGACGGACTGTTGGCCCGCTGCGTGCAGCACGAGCACGACCACCTCGACGGTGTGCTGTTCGTGAACCGGCTCGAGGCCGCCGATCGCAAGGAAGCGATGCGGACCATCCGCGAATCCGATTGGTTCCGTGCCGGTGTCACCGTGCGTGAGTCCAGCGGTGTCGGCGGTGGCCGCTGATGCGTCTCGTCTTCGCGGGCACGCCCGAACCGGCCGTTCCGTCGTTGCGGCGGTTGCTCGACAGCGAGCGGCACGAGGTGGTGGCGGTGGTCACCCGGCCCGACGCCGTCGCCGGTCGCGGACGCAAGATCATGCGCTCACCGGTCGGCCAGTTGGCCGACGAACACGGCATTCCGGTGTTCACCCCGCGCAAGCCGTCGGAACCGGAGTTCGTCGAGGCCCTCGCCGCGCTGGCCCCGGACTGCTGCCCGGTGGTGGCCTACGGCGCCCTGCTGCCCCAGCAGCTCCTCGACATTCCCGCGCACGGCTGGATCAACCTGCACTTCTCGCTGCTGCCCGCGTGGCGCGGTGCGGCGCCGGTGCAGGCCGCCATCCACGCCGGTGACGAGATGACCGGAGCGAGCACCTTCCAGATCGAGGCCGGTCTCGACACCGGACCCGTCTACGGCGTGATGACCGAGAAGATCGGCCACACCGACACCTCCGGTGAACTGCTGGCACGGCTGGCCGAGGCGGGCGCGGTGCTGCTGGAGAAGACCATGGACGGTGTCGAAGACGGGACGCTGCGGGCGATCCCGCAGTCCAACGACGGCGTGTCCTACGCGCCGAAGGTGACCGTCGAAGCGAGCCGCATCCGGTTCGACGAGCCCGCCCTGGCGATCCACCGCCACATCCGCGCCGTCACCCCGGCGCCCGGCGCGTGGACCGAGGTGAACGGGCTGCGCCTCAAACTCGGCCCCGTGGAACTGGTGGAGGAAACCTTGCCCGAAAGCGAGATCGAGGTACGCAAATCCGGCGTCTTCGTCGGCACGTCGACCACCGCGGTACGCCTCGGCCAAGTCCAGCCACCCGGCAAGAAGATGATGAACGCCCTCGACTGGGCCCGTGGCGCCCGCCTGGCACCGGGCACGGTGATCGGATGAACGCGCGAACGATGAACGCCGCCGCATCGCACCCGAGCGAGGTGCGGGCATGAGCGCATCCGACCGCAGGCGTCGGCGCGAAGCCGACCAGCGCAGCGGCGCCCCGCGTGACGACCGCAAGGTCACCGGCAAGAACGTCGACGGTGGCTGGGCCGCTCGCGCAGCCAAGGGTGACAACAGGGCGCCACGCGCCGACGACCGTCGCCCGCGTCGTGGCGACAGCGAGACCGGCGGGTGGGACCACGACCGCCGTGGCCAGGACCGTGACGACACTCGACGCCCGTCCGCTGGTCGCGGTCGAGATTCCGCCGACCGTTCCCGTGCGGCTCGCGACGACCGTGGCTACGGCGTTTCCGGACAGTCCGGCGCCTCGCGCGATGAGCGTGGGTCGCGTGCTGATCGTGACTATGGTGCGGCTGGGCAGCCCGGCGCCTCGCGCGATGAGCGTGGGCCGCGTGCTGATCGTGGCGATGGTGCGACTGGGCAGTCCGGCGCCTCGCGCGACGATCGTGGGTCGCGTGCTGGTCGCGACGACCGTCGGTCCGGTGCGACCGGACAGTCCGGCGCCTCGCGCGGAGTCGATCGTCAGCCGCGTGGCGCGGGACCTCGTGGTGCCGAGGATCGGCCGCGTGGACGCGACAGGGACCTCGGTCGCGCCGACACCGCGGAACGGTCCGGTCGTCGCGCAGACCGCGGTACGCCATCGCGTGGTTCATCGGAAAGTGTTGAACGCCAGTGGTATTCGCGCGCGGATGGCGGTACCGAGCAGTTCGGTGACACCAGCCGATCCGGTGGTGGGCGCGAAGGGGGTTCGCGGGGAGCTCGGCGTGGGCAGGCGGCCGATCGCGGCGGTCGGGTCGGCCGTGATTCCGCGTCGGCGCCCCACGGTGGGCAGCGAAGCGAGCGTTCCGGTGGCACACGGCAAGGTGGTGGGAAGCCGACCGGGCAGCGCAGTGAGCGGCAGCGGGCCGATCGTCCTGATCCGAGTGTGCCCAGTCCGCGCAAGCGGCGGGGTGAGCCGGTGGATGTGGCGCGGGAGGTGGCCCTTGACGTGTTGCGGGCGGTGCGCGAACGCGACGCCTACGCCAACCTGGTGCTGCCGAAGTTGTTGCGGGAGCGCAAGATCAGTGGCCGTGATGCCGCGTTCGCGACCGAGCTCACCTATGGTGCGTGCCGGTCGCAGGGGCAGCTCGATGCCGTGATCGCGGCGTGCGCGGGTCGTCCGGTCGGTGAGATCGACGGGCCGATTCTCGACATCCTGCGTCTCGGTGTCTATCAGCTGCTGCGTACACGGACCGGCGCGCATGCCGCCGTCGACACCTCCGTCGACCTGGCCCGTGCCGAATTCGGCCAGGGCCGTGCGGGTTTCGTGAACGCGGTGCTGCGGAGGGCGGGGGAGAAGACCGCCGAGCAGTGGGTCGCCGAACTGGCGCCCGCCGATCCGGTCGGCAAGCTCGCCTTCGAATACGCGCATCCCACCTGGATCGCCCAGTCCTTCGCCGACGCGCTCGGTGCGCAGGCGGGTGAGCTGTCGGACCTGCTGGCCGCCGACGACGAGCGCCCGGTGGTGCACCTGGTCGCCCGTCCCGGCGAGATCACCGCCGAGGAATTGGCGCTGGTCACCGGCGGCGAGGAAGGCCGCTGGTCGCCGTACGCGGTGCACCTCGACGGCGGCGACCCCGGTCAACTCGAGCCGGTGCGCGAGGGCATCGCCGCGGTGCAGGACGAAGGTTCTCAGCTCGTGGCGCTGGCACTGAGCCGGGCACCCCTCGACGGCCCCGATCAGGGCCGCTGGCTCGATCTGTGCGCCGGGCCAGGCGGCAAGGCGGCGCTGCTCGGCGCGCTCGCCGCGATCGACCTGTTCACCGTCGACGCGGTGGAACCGTCCGAACATCGTGCCGAACTGGTTCGCAAGTCCACCCGCGACCTGCCCGTCACGGTGCACGTGAAGGACGGTCGCGACACCGGGCTGGAACCCGGCTACGACCGCATCCTGGTCGACGCCCCGTGCACGGGCCTGGGCGCGCTGCGCCGCCGCCCCGAGGCGCGCTGGCGCCGCACGCCCGCCGACGTCCCGGAACTGGTCACCCTGCAGCGCGAACTCCTCACCGCCGCCTGGGATCTTCTGCGCCCCGGCGGCGTGGTCGTGTACTCCACCTGCTCCCCGCACCTGTCCGAAACCGTCGCGGTGGTCGCCGATTTCGTCCGCCGCACCGGCGCCGAGCAACTCGACACCCGTGAGCTGCTCCCCGGCGTCACCGACCTCGGCGAAGGCCCCTCGGCCCAACTGTGGCCCCACCGCCACGGCACCGACGCGATGTTCCTGTCTGCCCTGCGCAAGAAGTAGTCGGCCGACTCCGATCGTGTGTGGGCGAGGTCATTCGAACCGGCGTCGCCACCACAGCGTCGATCGGATGGCCGAGTGGCCTGTGCGGGCAGCAGACGTCGCCCGGCGCTGGTGGCGAGTCGTATCCGGCCGTACCGCTACCGCGCCGATCGGATGCCCGGGTGGCCTGTGCGGGAAGTTGTCAGCAGTCATCGCCGTGTGCTGGTGAGGCGGTGCGAGATTCATATCCGGCTGTACCGCTACAGCGTCGATCAGATTTCTGGGTGGGCCTTTGCTCCCAGCAGGTACCGGCGATGTCGTGGAACGGTTCGGATCCCTCGGCAGCGCCCCGGGGTCGACGGGGGGCTCTCGATGGGGGTGTCTCGCGCACAACGGACGCACCGCGAATCCGTATGACGGGTGGTACGACCGTTTCGGGTCGCGCACGGCAACTCGCCCCAGGGTGGTGTCATTCGTCCAAGGCGCGGCGGGTTTCGCGGGGGAGAATTCGCTCATGGCGATGACGTGGGAACAGGTGGTGGAGATCGCGACCGCCCTGCCAGGGGTAGCGGAGGGGACGTGGTGGCGCAGTCCGGGGCTTTCGGTCGGCGGGAAGAGCTTCGCGCGGCTGCGCTCGGAGGCCGAGGGTGGGCTCGTGTTGCTGTGTGAGCCGTCGGAGAAGGAGGCGCTCCTCGCCTCGGGAGATCCGGCGTTCTATACGACACCGCACTACGACGGGCACCCGTATGTGCTCATCGATCTGGACGTGGTCGACCGCCAGCAGCTCGCCGAGCTGATCGACAGCGCGTGGTGGTTGCGCGCACCTGCGAAACTGCGGCGCGAACGCGCGTAGGGGGACACCGTTGTCCCCGCGGCGGATTCAGTCCCGCTCGGACAGATCGCGCAGACGCGCAAGGGTTTTCGCGAGAATACGCGAGACGTGCATCTGCGAGATACCGAGCTGGTTCGCGATCTGGGTCTGGGTCATCGACTCGAAGAAACGCATCGTGAGGATCCGCCGCTCCCGCTCGGGCAGGCCCGCCAGCAGCGGGCGCACCGCGATGTACTCCTCGACCCGGTCGAACTGCGACTCCTCCTCGCCAAGGGTGTCGAGCAGCGAGGCGTCGCTGTCGCGCCCGACCGAGGCCGCGTCGATCGAGGTGGGTTGATAGGCGTTGCCCGCGATGACCGCCTGGGTCACCTCGTCGGGGTCGACATCGAGTTCGGCCGCGATCTCCTTGGCCGTCGGCGAACGTCCCAGTCGCTGCGAGAGCTGATCCACGGCCGCGCCGATACGGAGATGGGTTTCCTTCACCCGGCGCGGTACCCGCATGGCCCAGGTGTTGTCGCGGAAGTACCGGCGAACCTCACCCATGATCGTCGGCACCGCGAACGACAGGAAGTTCGAGCCACGGCTCAGATCGAACCGGTCGACCGCGTGCACCAGCCCGACCCGCGCCACCTGCGACAGGTCGTCGAACGGTTCACCTCGGCCGCTGAACTTGCGGGCGATGTGGTCGGCCAGCGGGATACAGCGGTTGATCAGCGCGTCCCGGGCCACGGCGTGCGCGACGCTGCCGGGTTCGGTCGCCGCGAGTCGTTCGAACAGCGCGCTCACATCGTCGTAGCCGGACCCGGGCGCGGGCGCCTGCTCCGTCAACTGTTCTTCGACGACCTGTTCCTCGATGGCCTGCTCGTCGAGCGCGGCGTCGGTCGGCTGTTCGACGATGTCCGGATCGGGCTTGTGCTCCTCGTTGGTTTCGCCGTGCACTACGCCTTCCCCCGGACCCGACGGATACGGACACTCGTCGGATACCCGGACCGGGCGGCGTCGAATCCTTCCTGGTCGGCGTTCACCTCGTCGCTGAGCGTGCGCAGCACATGCCAGCCGAAGCTGCGCTGGTCGGGCAGCCCCTCCGCGGCGGCGACACCTTCGACCCGCACGACGAGTTCGGTGTCACCGACGACGAACTCGCAGGTGAGCTGGGAGCCGGGCGCGGCGATCGCGATGAGGGTGGAGCACACCTCGTCGACCGCCAGGCGCACGTCGGCCACTTCGTCCAGGGTGAAATCGCTGAGCAGGACCAGTGTTTCGGCCAACCCACGCAGGATCGGCAGCTGGGTCACCGACGCTGCCACGCGAATCTGCACCGGATCGCTGAACAGTTCTTGTTCCGCCGAAATATTGGTCACGCTCTGTAGGCTACCCACAACGGGCCGCTGATCACCACGCGGTCGCTACACTGGCGCGCTGTGTCCACACCGACGTTCACCCGCCCGGCCAAGCCGATGATCGCCCCGTCCATCCTGTCCGCGGACTTCGCGAACCTGGCCGCCGAGGCCGCCGCTGTCGAAGGTTCCGACTGGCTGCACGTGGACGTGATGGACGCCCACTTCGTGCCGAACCTCACACTCGGCCTTCCGGTGGTGCAGAGCCTGCTGAAGGCCACCGACATCCCGTTCGACTGCCACCTGATGATCGAGGACCCGGGCCGCTGGGCGCCGGGCTACGCCGAGGCGGGCGCCTACAACGTCACCTTCCACGCCGAAGCCACCGACGACCCGATCGCCGTCGCCCGCGACATCCGCGCCGCGGGCGCCAAGGCGGGTCTGTCGGTCAAACCGAACACCCCGATCGAGCCGTACCTGGAAATTCTGCGCGAATTCGACACGCTGCTCGTGATGAGCGTCGAACCCGGTTTCGGTGGGCAGTCGTTCATCGCGTCGGTGCTGGAGAAGGCGCGGATCGTGCGCAATCTCGTGGACGCCGGGGAATTGAACCTGGTGGTCGAGATCGACGGTGGCATCAATACCGACACCATCGAACAGGCCGCCGCGGCGGGCATCGATTGTTTCGTGGCCGGGTCGGCGGTCTACAACACCGCCGACCCGGGCGCGGCCGTGCGCAATCTGCGCAGCCTGGCGACCGCCGCCTGGTTGTCCTGACCGGTCAGCGCGGGTGCAGGGCGTGGCCGCCCAGCGCCCGCGCGGCCGCCACGACTGCCTCGAGTGGTGGTCGGTCGTCGGTCGCCTCGGGTGCGCGCACCCAGGTGCGGTAGCCGGTGCGTTCGTCGTCGGGGGAGGGCAACACGATGTGGCTGCCCGCGCACGCGACGCTCGCGTAGAGGCGGAACAGTTCGGCTTCGGTTGTCGGCGTGAGGGTGTCGAGGTGGCACGGGCCGGTGAGGAAGGTCCAACAGTGGGCGCGCGGATGGTCGACGACCGGTCCGGCGATACCGTCGGCGCACAACTGTTCCTGTACCCGCTCGCCCAGGTCACCCGGCATGGTCACCGCACCGTAGTGGGTGCCGATCTGCAGGAGGATGCGCCGGGAGTCGGGGTCGACCGTCGCGGGCAGGTGTAGCTCCCGCCGGTAGTGGACGCAGCGACTTTCCAGCGTGGAATCGAGCAGTGGGTAGCTCACAGTGTTGTCTCCCGGTATCGCATCGTTGAACGTCGGGAATCGTTGACGTAACAATATTGCGTCAGTGCCACGGGGGTGGCAAGTACGCAGATGTCCGCGTTTCCTTTTTCGGCGCCGTGGGTACAAAACGCCGAGGTCTCGGCCGGAAATCTTATTGCACCGGCATTCAGGAAAATCGAACGAAGGATTGCCGCCGCATGACATTTCGGCGGGATTTCTTTATGTCTGTATTCTTTTCTTGCGATTTTCCGGCATCGTGCGGGTTTCGCGGCCTCCCGCTCAGCGCGCGGTCGGATTCCGCCCTCACCTGTGCCGCCACTAGGCTGTGCGGCGAGCGGGAATAGCGGTCGTCTACCCGCTGTTGGGCCCAACGGGTACGGATGACGCAAGGGAGTCGGACATGTTCACAGGGATCGTCGAGGAACTCGGCGAAGTCGTGGCCACCGAGCAGCTGGCCGACGCCGCCCGGCTGACGATCCGCGGCAAGCTGGTGACTTCCGATGCCGGGCACGGTGATTCGATCGCGGTGAACGGTGTCTGCCTCACGGTCGTCGATGTGCTCGACGGCGACAGCTTCACTGTCGACGTCATGGCCGAGACCCTCGACCGGTCGAGCATCGGCGCCCTCGTGCCCGGCTCCCGGGTGAACCTCGAACGCGCCGCCGCGATCAACAGCCGTCTCGGCGGACATCTCGTCCAGGGCCACGTCGACGGAACCGGCACCGTGCTGGCCCGCACACCGTCCGAGAACTGGGAGGTGGTCCGCATCTCCCTGCCCGACGCCATCGCCCGCTATGTGGTGCAGAAGGGCTCGATCACCGTCGACGGCGTGTCGCTCACCGTGTCGAACCTCGGCCTCGGCGACGAACCCGCCGCCGACGGCAACCGCGACTGGTTCGAGGTTTCGCTGATCCCCACCACTCTCGCCCTGACCGTCCTCGGCACCGCCCCGGTCGGTACGACCGTGAACCTCGAGGTCGACGTCATCGCGAAGTACGTGGAGCGCCTGGCACAGCGAAGCTGACACACCCGCGTCGGGCGCCTCGGAGAGACCCCCGCGCACGCCGTACTGTAGTAGTGATTGCCATCCCGGAGCCGTTTCTCGGCCGCCTCGATCTGGACTGACCAGAGGGTGCGACGAAGGAGTGCCCGCCGGGAGGGAAGATCGAGGCCCCCAGGGCCGAGAAACCCGCGGCGCCAGCCGCCAATATTACGGAGCAAGCAGACGTGACCAGGTTGGACAGCATCGAGCGCGCGATCGCCGACATCGCGGCCGGCAAGGCTGTCGTCGTCATCGACGACGAGGACCGTGAGAACGAAGGCGATCTCATCTTCGCGGCCGAGAAGGCCACCCCGGAGCTGGTCGCGTTCATGATCCGCTACACCTCCGGCTACATCTGTGTGCCGCTGACCGCCGACGACTGTGACCGCCTCGGTCTGCCGCCCGCGTACGCCATGAACCAGGACAAGCACGGCACCGCCTACACCGTGTCGGTCGACGCGCGTGAGGGCATCACCACCGGTATCTCCGGCGCCGACCGGGCCGTCACGATGCGGCTGTTGGCCAGCGCCGAGGCCAAGGCCGACGAATTCACCCGCCCCGGTCACGTGGTGCCGCTGCGTGCCAAGGACGGCGGGGTGCTGCGCAGGCCCGGGCACACCGAGGCCGCCGTCGACCTGGCCCGCATGGCCGGGCTGCGGCCCGCCGGTGTGATCTGCGAGATCGTCAGCCAGAAGGACGACGGGCACATGGCCCGCACCGATGAGCTGCGCGTGTTCGCCGACGAGCACGATCTGGCGATGATCTCGATCGCCGACATGATCGCCTGGCGGCGCAAGCACGAAAAGCATGTGGTCCGGGTCGCCGAAGCGCGCATCCCGACCGCGCACGGCGACTTCAAGGCCGTCGGCTACCAGAGCATCTTCGACGAGGCCGAGCATGTGGCGCTGGTGCGCGGTGACATCGGCGACGGTGAGGACGTGCTGGTCCGGGTGCATTCGGAGTGCCTGACCGGGGACGTGTTCGGTTCGCTGCGCTGCGACTGCGGCCCCCAGCTCGACGCGGCGCTCGAGATGGTCGACAAAGAGGGTCGCGGCGTGGTGCTGTACATGCGCGGGCACGAGGGCCGTGGCATCGGTCTGATGCACAAGCTGCAGGCCTACCAGTTGCAGGACACCGGCCGCGACACCGTCGACGCCAACCTCGACCTCGGCCTGCCCGCCGACGCCCGCGACTACGGCACCGGCGCGCAGATCCTGGTCGACCTCGGCATCCGGTCGATGCGGCTGCTCACCAACAACCCCGCCAAGCGCGTCGGTCTCGACGGGTACGGCCTGCGGATCACCGAGCGGGTGCCGATGCCGTTGCGCGCCAATGCCGAGAACCTGCACTACCTGCGGACCAAGCGCGATCGCATGGGCCACGACCTGGTCGGACTCGACGACCTGGATCTCGGCGAAACCGCGCAGTAACTCTCCCGAAAGGCAGCATCAGACGATGAGCGGCACCGGCGTACCGGAATTCGCGCTGGCCAAGGCCACCGACCTCAAGCTCGCCATTGTGGCGTCGCGCTGGCATACCGAGATCTGCGACACCCTGGTCGCGAACGCGGAGCGCGTCGCGAAGGAGGCCGGAGTCCAGCACGTCACCGTCGTGCGCTGCGCCGGGGCGATGGAATTGCCCGTCGTCGCACAGGAATTGGCGCGCAGCCATGACGCTGTCGTCGCGCTCGGTGTCGTGATCCGTGGTGGCACACCGCATTTCGAGTACGTGTGTGATGCGGTGACCGCCGGGCTCACCCGGGTGTCGCTGGACGAGTCGACCCCGGTCACCAACGGCGTACTCACCACCAACACCGAGGAGCAGGCGCGCGACCGTGCCGGGTTGCCCGGTTCGGCCGAGGACAAGGGCGAGCAGGCCTGCGCCGCCGCGCTGGACGCCGCGCTCACGCTGCGTGCCTTGCGATCGGCGTGAGCGTGCCGGTGGAACAGCACGCGGAGTGGGAGCTGGAGGTGCGTCCTCGACGCGCGATCCGGACCGCTGTGGTGGTCGCCGTGCTCGTGCTCGCGTTCTTCACCGTGGGCGGGTTGCTGTTGCGTACCGGGTCGACGGGAGTGAACTTCCGGGTCGCCGACCAGGTCGCGATGATCCTGATCGGCGTCCTCGGTGCGGGTGCGGTGCTGCTGCTCACCCGGCCACGAGTGCGCGCCGGTGCGCGTGGGGTCGCTGTGCGCAATATCCTCGGCTACCGCGAGTACCCGTGGGTCGTCATCCGCGGCGCCGCCTTCCCCGACCGCAAGGCGTGGGCGCGCCTCGAACTCGTCGACGACGATTACGTGCCCATGCTGGCCATCCGGTCCAACGACAAGACCTACGCCGCCGACGCCATCGAGCGTCTGCGCGAACTCGGCGCCCGCTACAGCGCCTGAGTCCGCTGTGCCGGAGTTCGAGCGCTGCGGGAACCGAGTTGGACACCTGCTCACCACGCTCTGGTGGCGTTCGGTTCTCGGCCGTTGCCGCCACCGCAGCGTGGTCGCGGTGCGCTCGAGTCGTCGAGTGGGGATCGTGCGGCGGTCAGCGGGTGTCGCCGAGTACCGCACCTTCGCGGCGGGGGTCGGCGCCGCCGATCCAGCCGTCTTTGCCGTCGCGCTGCAACGCGCTCAGGCCACTGGACTGAGGTGCCACCGTCACCTGGTGACCCATCTCGCGCAATTTGCGCACGAGGGGGTCGTTGTCGCCGTTGGCGGTGGCGTCGATCGCCGGATGCTCGCCGCCGACACCCGTGCTCGGCGAATTGCCCGCGCCGAAGGACACGCCGGACACCGCCTGCTGCGGATCCAGGCCCCAATCGAGCGCGCCCACAAGGGTTTTCACCACGAACTGGATGATCACTGAACCGCCGGGTGAGCCGGTGACGAGGGCGAGTTCACCACGGTTTCCCTGGTCGTCGCGATCGAACACCAGGGTCGGGCTCATCGAGCTGCGCGGCCGTTTACCGGGCTGCAAGCGGTTGGCGACAGGGATGCCGTCGGGGTCGAGCGGGTCGGCGGCGAAGTCGGTGAGCTGGTTGTTCAGCAGGAATCCGTCCACGAAATGGAACGAACCGAACGCCGATTCGACCGTGGTCGTCATCGCGGCCGCGTTGCCGTACTTGTCGACCACCGAGATGTGGCTGGTGCCGTGCTCGGGCGGCTGCGGGCCGTTGCCCAGCGGCACCGGGCCCAGATTGCCCGGTTGGGCCGTCCCCATGCTGCGGTCGGGGTTGATGAGCGTGGAGCGTTCCTTCAGGTACTGCGGGTGGACCAGCGACAGCGCCGAATTGCCCGGCAGCGGAATGAAATCCGGATCGGCGACGTACTTGTTGCGGTCAGCGTAGGCGAGGCGTTCGGCCTCCGAGATCAGGTGCACGGCGCGGGCATCGGGCTTGCCGCCGTTGCGGTTCACGTCCTGCGGTCCGAGCGCGGCCAGATCGAAATTGGCGAGGATGCCCATCGTCGCCGCCACGGTGCTGCCACCCGAGGACGGCGCGGGCATGCCGCACAACTCGAACTTTCGGTACCCGGTGCACAGCGCGGTGCGCTTCTTCGGTTCGTAGTTCGCCAGGTCGGTGGTGGTGAGCAGGCTCGGTGTGCGCCCGCCCGCCGTGCTGCCCGCCGCCTCGACGATGTCCTGGGCGATGGGGCCGCTGTAGAGGGCCTCGGCGCCGTCGGCGGCCAGGGCAGACAGGGTTTTCGAGTAGGCGGGGTTGGTGAGCACCGTGCCGGTGCGTTTCGGCGCGCCGTCCGGTTCCAGGAAGTAGGCGCGGGCGCCCTCGTCGGTCGCGAGATCCTTGGCCGATTCGGCGATCTGGCCCGCCAGCCGCGGGCTGATCTCGAAACCGCTGTCGGCCAGGTCGATCGCGGGATCGAACAGTTCCTTCCAGGCGGTCATGCCGTGCTCGCGGTGCGCGAGCTCCAGCATCCGCACCACCCCGGGGACCCCGATCGAACGGCCGCTGGCGCGAGTGTTCGGCGCCGGTTCGGTGCGGTCGGTGTCGCTCACCCAGCGCAGGTAGTTCTCGGTGGCGGCGGCGGGTGCGGTCTCGCGGCCGTCGTAGGCCTCGACGGTGCGTGACTTCGCGTCGTAGTACACGAGGAACGCGCCGCCACCGATGCCGGAGGCCTGCGGTTCGACCAGACCGAGTACGGCCTGCGCGGTGACGAGGGCGTCGGTGGCGGTGCCGCCCGCGCGCAGCACCCGGCACGCGGCCTCGGTGGCGATCGGGTTCGCTGTCGACACCGCGTAGGTGCTGGTGCGCACCGGTGTCATGTCGGTGCGGTAGCCCGAGGCGATCTCGGGGTTGGTACTCAGATTCTGGGTGGTCGGGCCCGCGGCGGTCGCGGGGGCCGCCGTGATCGGGGTGCCGTTGGGCGGGCCGGCGCATTCCGCCGCCTCGGTGTCGTCTGTCGAACAACCGGCCAGCAGTCCCACCGTGAGCACTGCGGCCGTCGTGGCCCCGATCCACGTCCGTCGCCTTGGCGTCATCGTGGCAGCGTAACCCCGAACCGTCGTCGCGCACAGGCATTTCCGGGTGGGCGCGGCAGCGTTACCCTGGCTGACATGGCGATCGATGCGGTGCTGTTCGACTTCTCCGGCACGGTGTTCCGACTGGAGGACGACCCGACCTGGGCCGACGTCCTGGTCGGCGACGACGGCACGCCGTTCGACGTGGCGGCCAAAGCCGAGGTGCTGCGACGGATGACGGCACCGGTGGAACAGTTCATGACCTTCGACGCACCCGGTCAGCACGCCTGGGACAACCGCGACCTCGACCCCGCCCTGCACCGCAGGGCCTATCTCGAGGTGCTGCGCGGTTCCGGCGTTCCCGAAGCCCAGGCCGCCGACCTGTACGGGCGGCTCATCGACCCGCTGGCCTGGACGCCGTACCCCGACACCGGAACGGTGCTGAAAGCTCTTGCGGCTCAGGGTATCCCTGTCGGGGTGGTGAGCAATATCGCCTTCGACATCCGGCCCGCGTTCGCCACCCGGGGCTGGGACACGTTGATCGGCGCGATGACCCTGTCCTACGAGGTGGGTGCCATCAAACCGGACGCACGGATCTTCCGGGACGCGATCGACCGCCTCGGCGTCGACCCGGACCGTGTCCTGATGATCGGCGACAGCGCCGAGGCCGACGGTGGCGCGACCGCACTCGGTGCGCGATTCGCGCTCGTCGAACCCCTTCCGATCGCCGACCGTCCCCGCGCTCTCGTCGAGGCGCTCGCCGTCCACGGGATCACGACAGAGTAGGCGTCCACGTTCGGCGCCCCCTCGACCGGTCGCGCGGCCTGGGAATTCGCGGACGCGTGGAGCACGCGACGAGGCGCTACGCGTGATCATCGGTGGTGCGTTTCAGCGTTCGCGGACGAACCAGGCCTTGGCGGAGGGGCGGAGCAGCAGTGCCGCGACGGCACCCGAGGCGACGATGCCGACGGCGCCCGGCGGGAGGCCGGTGAGGATGCCGGTGCACGAGGTGAGCGCGCCGATGACCGCTAGGGTCACCGCCGCGACACGTACACGGTCACCGGCCCGGCCGAAGAGCACGACCAGCGGAATCAGGGCGAAGGTCGGGAGATAGCCGACCACCACGCCGAGTGGGCTCTGCTTGCCGAGCGCGGCGCCGATCACGATCAGCACCACACCGACCGCCGACGACACCAACGCGATCAGGCGCGCGCCACGCACCGTGGCAGGCATCAGCCACGACGGGCTCGTCTCGTCGTCCAGGTCGTCGTGGGAGTTCAGCGCGGGGGCGTTGGTCATCGGGCATCCTTTCCGGCGCAGGCCGAACATCCACGCTACACACGAGCCCTCGCGTCACCGCCGACGGATTCCGACCCGGCCGGGACGGCGGGGTTGTCGGTGGGTCTCGCTACCCTTGAGACGTGGCAGATCCCGCGACATACCGGCCTGCGCCGGGCACGATTCCCGTCGAACCCGGTGTGTACAAGTTCCGGGACGGCTACGGGCGGGTGATCTATGTCGGCAAGGCCAAGAGCCTGCGCAGCCGGTTGAACTCCTACTTCGCCGACGTGGCGTCGCTGCATCCGCGCACCAGGCAGATGGTGACAACGGCCGCGAGCGTGGAGTGGACGGTGGTGTCCACCGAGGTCGAGGCGCTGCAGCTCGAATACAACTGGATCAAGGAATTCGATCCGCGCTTCAATGTGCGCTACCGCGACGACAAGTCCTACCCGGTGCTCGCGGTGACCTTGAACGAGGAGTATCCGAGGCTCTTCGTCTACCGGGGCGCCCGCAAGAAGGGTGTGCGCTACTTCGGCCCGTACGCCCACGCCTGGGCCATCCGGGAAACCCTCGACCTGCTGCTGCGGGTGTTCCCCGCGCGCACCTGTTCCAACGGAGTCTTCAAGCGACACAATCAGATCGGGCGCCCCTGTCTGCTCGGCTACATCGACAAGTGCTCGGCGCCCTGCGTCGGCCGGGTCAGCGCCGACGAGCACCGCCACATCGTCGACGACTTCTGTGACTTCCTCTCCGGCAAGACCGACAAGATGGTCCGTGCCATCGAACGCCGCATGCACGAGGCCGCCGACGATCTGGACTTCGAGACCGCCGCCCGCCTGCGCGACGACGTGCAGGCCCTGCGCCGGGCGCTGGAGAAGCAGGCGGTTGTGCTCGGCACCGGCACCGACGCCGATGTGATCGCCTTCGCCACCGACGAGCTCGAGGCCGCCGTGCAGATCTTCCACGTGCGCGACGGCCGCGTGCGCGGTCAGCGCGGCTGGGTGGTCGACAAGTCCGGTGACGCGCTCGACGTCGCCGAATCCGGCACCGAACTGGCCGCTCTGGTGGAGCAGTTCCTCACCCAGTTCTACGGCGAACAGGCCGCGATGGCCGACCAGAGCGTTGAGCCCGAGGCGGCGACGGTCGTTCCGCGCGAGGTGCTCGTCCCGGTGCTGCCCGCCGACGCGCCCGAGATCCAGGCGTGGTTGAGCAAGCTGCGCGGTTCGGCGGTGTCGTTGCGCATCCCGCAGCGCGGTGACAAGAAGGCGCTGGCCGAAACCGTGCAGCGCAACGCGGGGGAGGCGCTGGCACAGCACAAACTCAAGCGGGCCGGTGACCTCACGTCGAGATCGCAAGCGCTGCAGGACATTCAGGACGCACTCGAACTCGACAGCGCCCCGCTGCGCATCGAATGTGTCGATATCAGCCATGTGCAGGGCACCGATGTGGTCGCCTCGCTCGTGGTGTTCGAGGACGGTCTGGCCCGCAAATCCGAGTACCGGCACTTCGCGATCAAGGAGGCGGCGGGCGGCGGCCGCTCCGACGATGTCGCCAGCATCGCCGAGGTGACCCGCCGCCGCTTCGCCCGGTTGGCCCGCGAACGCCAGCAGCCCGTCGACCTCCCCGAGGACCCCGACGACACCGAGGAGCCCGGCTCGCGCCCCGGCATCGACCCGACCACCGGCAAGCCGCGCCGCTTCGCCTACCCACCCAACCTCTACGTCGTCGACGGCGGCGCACCCCAGGTCGCCGCGGCCGCCGAGGTGCTCGACGAACTCGGCATCACCGATGTGGCGGTGATCGGCCTGGCCAAACGCCTCGAGGAGGTGTGGGTACCCGGCGAACCCGATCCCGTCATCATGCCGCGCACGAGCGAGGCGCTGTTCCTGCTGCAACGCGTGCGTGACGAGGCGCACCGCTTCGCCATCAATTTCCATCGCAGCAAGCGTTCCCGTCGGATGACCGCGTCGGCGCTGGACTCGGTGCGCGGTCTGGGCGAGACACGCCGGGCCGCGCTGGTCACCCACTTCGGCTCGGTCGCGCGGATCAAGGACGCGACGGTCGACGAGATCACCGCGGTGCCCGGTATCGGCGTTTCCACGGCCAAGGCGGTACTCGAGGCACTCAACAGCACTTAGCGATCAGCGAGACGCAATAGTGCGAGTGCCGTACGTTGTGTCTGCGCCCGATACCCGAACCGGTGCGGGATGATCGAAAGGCACCCAGAAACGGATCCGGTAGGACATGACAAGCGTCGAATCGAACAACAAGGCGGGGGCGGCACCGGACAACGCCGGGACAGTCACCGACACACAGCAGCCAGTAGAAGTGGTCATCGTCACCGGCTTGTCCGGCGCGGGCCGCGGCACCGCCGCGCGCGTGCTGGAGGATCTCGGCTGGTACGTCACCGACAATCTGCCACCGGAACTGATCGGCCGGATGGTCGAACTCGGTGCCGCCGCCGACCCGCCGATCCGGCGGCTCGCGCTGGTCATGGACGTGCGCAGCCGCTTCTTCACCGGTGACCTCTCCGGTGTCACCGAGCAGTTGCGCGCCGCGGGCATCCGCACGCGGGTGCTGTTTCTCGAGGCCTCCGACGACGTGCTGATCCGGCGCTTCGGCTTCGCCAGGCGCAGGCATCCGCTGCAGAGCGACAGCCCCGACGGCACCCTCTCGGCTGGCATCACCGCCGAACGGGTGCGCCTGTCGGCGGTGAAGGCCGCCGCCGATGTCGTCATCGACACCACCGAGCTGTCCATCCACCAGTTGCACCGCAAGCTGGAGGAGGTCTACGGCGCGGGCGTGCCCGCCGCACTGCAGCTCACCGTGCAGTCCTTCGGTTTCAAGTACGGTGTTCCCCTCGACGCCGACACGGTGTTGGATGTGCGTTTCCTGCCGAATCCGCATTGGATTCCCGAGTTGCGGGAACACACGGGCCAGGAGTCGGTGGTCAGCGACTACGTACTGTCGCAGCCTGGCGCGCAGGACTACCTGCGCACCTGCCACCACCTGGTCGACCTGACCACGACCGGATACCGGCAAGAGGGGAAGCGATACATGACGGTGGCAGTGGGGTGCACCGGCGGCAAACACCGCAGCGTCGCGATCGCCGAGGCGCTCGGGGAACGCATCGGTGCCGACACCGGCCCCGCGGCGGTCGACGTCGTGCGCGTGGTGCACCGGGACCTGGGGCGCGAATGAGTGGATGGGAAGCCGACCCAGCCGTCGTCGCGCTGGGCGGTGGTCACGGCCTGTACGCGACGCTCACCGCGGTGCGCAGGCTGACCAGGCGGATCACCGCCGTGGTCACCGTCGCCGACGACGGCGGGTCCTCCGGACGCCTACGCGCCGAACTGGGCATGCTCCCGCCCGGTGATCTACGGATGGCGCTCGCCGCGCTGGCCGAGGACGCCGACGGCATCTGGGCCACCACCGTGCAGCACCGCTTCGGCGGATCCGGCGCGCTCGCCGGGCACTCGCTCGGCAACCTGCTGCTCGCCGGGCTCACCGACATCCTCGGCGATCCGGTCGCCGCGCTCGACGAGGTGGGCAGGCTGCTGCGCGTCACGGGCCGGGTGTTGCCGATGTCTCCGATCCCGCTCGATATCGAGGCGGAAGTATCCGGGCTGGAAGCGGATCCGCGGATCGGGCGGTGTGTACGCGGTCAGGTCGCGGTGGCGACCACACCGGGTAAGGTCCGCCGGGTGCGGCTGATTCCCTCGGATCCACCCGCCGGCCCGGCGGCCGTCTCGGCGATCGAACACGCGGATGTCGTTGTGCTCGGGCCGGGTTCGTGGTTCACCAGTGTGATCCCGCACGTGCTCGTCCCCGGTCTGCGCGACGCGTTGGTCCGCACCAGGGCGCGTAAGGTACTCGTGCTGAATCTGGCTGCGGAACCGGGGGAGACGGCTGGCTTTTCCGCCGAGCGACATCTCCATGTATTGTCCCAGCACGCACCGGGTTTCGCGGTCGACGAGGTGCTCGTCGACTCGGCGTCGGTGCCCGAGGGGCGGCAGCGGGAACATGTGTCAAGAGCCGCCGAACAGTTGCGTGCACGGGTAACGTTCTGCGATGTGGCCGAGCCGGGAACGGATCGGCATCATCCCGGAAAACTAGCCGCCGCACTGGATCAGCTGATTCGGTCGCCGCGGTCGCAACTGGCTGGGCTTCGAGTCGAGAGACAGCACAGTGCCACGGATGTGCACGGTGTTGCAGAAGAGCGTTCGGGGTCGGTGGGAAAGGAGCGCGTCTCGTGGCGATGACAGCCGAGGTGAAGGACGAGCTGAGCAGGCTCGTGGTGTCGCAGGTCAGCTCACGCAAGGCGGAATTGTCGGCCCTGCTGCGGTTCGCGGGCGGTCTGCACATCGTGGGGGGCCGGGTGATCGTGGAGGCCGAGGTGGACATGGGGTCCATCGCCCGCAGGCTGCGCCGCGAGATCTTCGAATTGTACGGCTACGGCTCCGATGTCCACGTGCTCGGCGCGGGTGGCCTGCGCAAGACCTCCCGCTACGTGGTCCGGGTGTCCAAGGAGGGCGAGGCGCTCGCCCGCCAGACCGGGCTGCTCGACGTGCGCGGCAGGCCGGTGCGCGGGTTGCCCGCCCAGGTGGTCGGCGGCAGCATCGGTGACGCCGAAGCCGCGTGGCGCGGTGCGTTTCTCGCGCACGGTTCGCTCACCGAGCCGGGGCGGTCCTCCGCGCTCGAGGTGAGCTGCCCGGGTCCGGAGGCGGCGTTGGCGCTGGTCGGCGCGGCGCGGCGGCTCGGGATCACCGCCAAGGCCCGTGAGGTGCGCGGCACCGACCGGGTGGTGGTGCGCGACGGCGAGGCGATCGGCGCGTTACTCACCCGCATGGGCGCCCAGGACACCCGACTCACCTGGGAGGAGCGGCGCATGCGCCGCGAGGTGCGCGCGACCGCCAACCGGCTGGCCAACTTCGACGACGCCAACCTGCGCCGTTCGGCCCGCGCGGCCGTCGCGGCGGCGGCCCGGGTGGAACGCGCACTCGAGATCCTGGCCGACGACGTGCCCGATCATCTGGCCGCGGCGGGCAAGCTGCGCGTGCAGCACCGGCAGGCCTCGCTCGAGGAACTGGGTCAGCTCGCCGAGCCGCCGATGACCAAAGACGCTGTCGCGGGCCGCATCCGGCGCCTGCTGTCGATGGCCGACCGGCGCGCCAAGGACCTCGGTATCCCCGATACCGAGTCGGCGGTGACGGCCGAACTTCTCGACGACGCCTGAGGATTCGCGCCACCCGGCTGTGGCGTATCCGACGTTTAGGGCATAGCGGTCATGTGCGATCGCTATGCCCTTTACGCTGTGCATTCCAGGTGCTCAGAGGCGCGCGACTCACAAACCGCAGGTGGCTGTCGGTGGGGTTGGGTCGGCTACTACTGTGGTCATCGTCGGAATGAATCCGCTTGAAAGCTGAGGAGCGATAACGTGACTGTCCGGGTAGGTATCAACGGCTTCGGTCGTATCGGACGTAACTTCTTCCGTGCGGTGGAGGCGCTGAAGGCTGTCGGCAAGACCGATATCGAGATCGTCGCGGTCAACGACCTCACCGACATCAACACTCTTGCGACGCTCCTGAAGTACGACTCGATCCTGGGTCGCCTGCCGCAGGACGTCTCCGTCGACGGTGACACCATCGTCGTCGGCGAGCAGCGCATCAAGGCGCTGGCCATCAAGGAAGGCCCGTCGGCGCTGCCGTGGGGCGACCTGGGCGTGGACATCGTCGTCGAGTCCACCGGCATCTTCACCGACTCGGCCAAGGCCAAGGGCCACCTGGCCGCCGGTGCCAAGAAGGTCATCATCTCCGCGCCGGCCTCCGGCGAGGACATCACCATCGTGATGGGCGTCAACGACGACAAGTACGACGGCAGCCAGAACATCATCTCCAACGCCTCGTGCACCACGAACTGCCTCGGCCCCATCGCCAAGGTGCTCAACGACGAATTCGGCATCGTCCAGGGCCTGATGACCACCATCCACGCCTACACCCAGGACCAGAACCTGCAGGACGCGCCGCACAAGGACCTGCGTCGCGCCCGCGCCGCGGCCCTCAACATCGTGCCCACCGGCACCGGTGCGGCCAAGGCCATCGGCCTGGTGCTGCCCGAGCTGCAGGGCAAGCTCGACGGCTACGCGCTGCGCGTCCCGGTCCCGACCGGCTCGGTCACCGACCTGACCGCCACGCTGGCCAAGTCCGCCACCATCGACGAGATCAACGCCGCGATGAAGGCCGCCGCCGAGGGCCCGCTGCAGGGCATCCTCAAGTACAACGTGGACCCGATCGTGTCGAGCGACATCGTCACCGACCCGCACTCCTCGATCTACGACGCCCCGCTGACCAAGGTCATCGGCAACGAGGTCAAGGTCGTGTCCTGGTACGACAACGAGTGGGGCTACTCCAACCGCCTCGCCGACCTCATCGGTCTCGTCGGCAAGTCGCTCTGACGCGATGACGGTCAAGACACTCCAGGATCTCCTGGCCGAGGGTGTCGAGGGTCGGGGCGTACTCGTGCGCTCCGACCTGAACGTCCCCCTCGACGACAACGGCCGGATCACCGATCCGGGCCGCATCATCGCCTCGGTGCCGACGATCCAGGCGCTGGTCGAAGCGGGCGCGAAGGTCGTCGTGATGGCGCACCTTGGCCGTCCGAAGGGCGAGCCGGACCCGAAGTTCTCGCTGGCCCCCGTGGCCGCGAAGCTGGCCGAACTGCTGGGCCGCAATGTCCAGCTGGCCGGTGACGTGGTCGGCTACGACGCCCTCTCGCGCTCGGAGGGCCTCACCGACGGCGACGTGCTGCTGCTCGAGAACGTGCGTTTCGACGCGCGCGAGACCAGCAAGGACGACGCCGAGCGGGCCAAGCTGGCCGCCGCCTACGTGGAGCTGGTCGGCGACGACGGCGCGTTCGTGTCCGACGGTTTCGGTGTGGTGCACCGCAAGCAGGCCTCAGTCTACGACGTGGCCCAGGTGTTGCCGCACTACGCGGGCACGCTGGTCGCGGCCGAGGTCGAGGTGCTGCAGAAGCTCACCCAGGACCCGGCGCGTCCCTATGCCGTGGTGCTCGGTGGGTCGAAGGTCTCCGACAAGCTCGCGGTGATCGAGGCGCTGGCCCCCAAGGTCGACACCCTGGTGATCGGCGGCGGTATGTGCTTCACCTTCCTTGCCGCACAGGGCATTTCGGTCGGCAGCTCGCTGCTGCAGGAAGAGATGATCGACACCTGCAAGAGCCTGCTCGAGCGCTTCGGTGACGTGCTGCACCTGCCGGTCGACATCGTCGCGGCCGACAAGTTCGCCCCCGACGCCGACAGCAAGACCGTCGCGTCGACCGAGATCCCCGACGGTTGGATGGGCCTGGACATCGGCCCGGAGTCGGTGTCACGGTTCGCCGCGCTGCTCACCGAGGCCAAGACCGTGTTCTGGAACGGCCCGATGGGTGTGTTCGAGTTCGAGAAGTTCGCCGCGGGCACCCGCGGCGTCGCCGAAGCCATCGTGACCGCCACCGGCAAGGGTGCGTTCACGGTCGTCGGCGGCGGTGACTCGGCGGCTGCCGTGCGCACCCTCGGCCTGCCCGACGACGGCTTCTCGCACATCTCCACCGGTGGTGGCGCGTCCCTGGAATACCTGGAGGGCAAAGAGCTGCCCGGTATTTCGGTGCTGGAGGGCTGAGGCATGGCACGTAAGCCGCTCATCGCGGGCAACTGGAAGATGAACCTCAACCACCTCGAGGCCATCGCCCTGGTGCAGAAGGTGGCGTTCGCGCTGCCGGAGAAGTACTTCGCGAAGGTCGACGTGGCGGTCATCCCGCCGTTCACCGACATCCGCAGCGTGCAGTCGATCGTCGACGGTGACAAGCTGCTGCTCACCTACGGTGCGCAGGACGTGTCGGTGCACGACTCGGGTGCCTACACCGGTGAGATCAGCGGGTCGATGCTGGCCAAGCTCGGCTGCGCCTTCGTGGTGGTCGGGCACTCGGAGCGTCGTCAGTACCACCACGAGGACGACGCCACGGTGCTGGCCAAGGCCAAGCAGGCGCTGAAGAACGACATCACCCCCATCGTGTGCATCGGTGAGGGGCTGGGCGTTCGCGAGGCGGGCACGCATGTCGAGTTCAACCTCGAGCAGCTGCGTGGTTCGCTGAAGGGCCTGTCGGCCGAGGAGATCTCGAAGGTCGTCATCGCCTACGAACCGGTGTGGGCCATCGGTACCGGCAAGGTCGCCTCGGCGGCCGACGCGCAGGAAGTGTGCGGCGCGATCCGTGGCGAGCTGGAGAAGCTGGCCTCCCCGGAGGTCGCCGCCGGTGTCCGCGTGCTCTACGGCGGGTCGGTGAACGCCAAGAACATCGGCGAACTGATCGGTCAGCCGGATATCGACGGCGCGCTCGTCGGCGGTGCCTCGCTCAAGGGTGACGAGTTCGCCACCCTGTCCGCGATCGCCGCCGGTGGTCCGCTGCCCTGATCCGTACTGTGCCGAGGGGCCGGAATCCGTGGAAACGGGTTCCGGCCCTTTCGGTTATTGCTGGGCGCGCAGTTCCAGGCCGGTGCCGTCGGTGTTGCGCAGGGTGAGGGTGTCGGCATCGATGGTGGAGTCGGTGTGACCGTCGAGAACGCCGAGGACGTGCCGTTCGACGTCCATCACCTCCGGAGCGCACATCATCTTCGTCGTGGCGACATCGAAGCTCACCTGGCCGCCCGGGCCGAGTTGTGCGGTGCCGGTCAGGCGATTGCAGCCGGTGGTGCCGCTGACCGTGCCGTCGTCGGAGATCGTCAGGGTGGGTTTCGCCTCGTCGAGCGCGGCCGAGCGGATCTTCGCGTCCGGGGTGATCAGGGTCGTCGCGATCCAGGTGGTTCCGGTCAGCGATCTGTCCGGGGTGACGATTTTCTTGTCCGTGAGGTGGACGGTGACGTCCGCGCCGGTGAGGGTCAGGTCGTCGCCGTCGAGCCGCCAGGTGGGGCCCGCCTCGAGGAAGGTGGTCTGCCACGCGTCGGCCTGACCGCGTTCGCCGGGGCAACCCATCAGGGTGCCCGCGAGGCGGGAGACGCGCAGCACATTGTCGCTCAGGTCGACGGCGCCGCCGCTGGTGTTGCACCCGGAGTTCGCGGTGATCCGGCCGTCGTCGAAGGTGAGCGTCATCGGACCGCCGCCGGGGATCGCCCCGCCTTCCACCCGCGTCGACAGATAGGTGTGCCCCATCGGCGTCGGCTTCGGCGGCTGGTCGCCCGAGTCACCGGACGAACAGGCACTCGCCGCGACGGCGAGCGCACACAGGGCGGCGAGGCGGAGCGGGAATCCCGGCATCGGCCCATCGTACGTCCGCCCGTCGGCTGTCGATCACGCTCACCATGCGCTGGTGGCGGTCGATGCCGCCACCGCGTGGTGAGCGTGGGGCCACGGGCGGTGGGCGGGGATATGCTCGGGAATGTGACGGGTGTGGCGGGTGAGCGGGTGTCGACCTGGGCTCCGCTGCGGTCGCCGGTGTTCCGGGCGTTGTGGATCGCGCAGCTCGTGTCGAATCTGGGTACCTGGATGCAGACTGTCGGGGCGCAGTGGATTCTCGTCGATCAGCCGAATGCCGCGGTGCTCGTCTCCTTCGTGCAGACCGCGATCACACTGCCGGTGATGTTGCTGTCCATTCCCTCCGGGGTGCTGGCCGATCTGCTCGATCGGCGCCGGTTGCTGCTCGGTGCGCAGGCAGGCATGGCGCTGGCCTCGCTGACGTTGACGATCTTCACCGCGACCGGCCACACCACGCCCGCGGTGCTGCTCACCCTGTTGTTCCTGCTCGGCTGTGGGCAGGCGCTCACCGCACCCGCCTGGCAGGCGATCCAACCCGAACTCGTGCCGCGCGATCAGATCACCTCGGTGGCGGCGCTGGGCAGTATGAGTGTGAACATCGGGCGCGCGGTCGGGCCCGCCGTGGCCGGTGTGCTGGTGTCGGTGGCCGGTCCGACCGTGGTGTTCGGGTTCAACACGCTGTCGTTCGTCGGCATCGTCGCGGTGCTGCTGGTGTCGAAGTGGCCGGTCCGGGTGCGTACGTTGCCGAGCGAACGCCCGCTGGCCGCGTTGCAGGCGGGCACGCGGTTCATCCGGGCCGCGCCCGCCATCCGGCGGGTGTTGTTCCGCTCCATTCTGTTCATCGCGCCCGCCAGCGCGGTGTGGTCGTTGCTGCCGGTGATCGCGCACGACCGGCTCGGGCTGGCCTCGGACGGCTACGGCCTGCTGCTCGGTGCGCTCGGGCTCGGCGCGGTGTGCGGTGCGCTCGGGCTGTCGCGGCTGCGGGTGCTCTTCACGCCGACCCAGCGGTTGGCGTTGGCGGCAGTGCTGTTCGGGCTCGGTGCGGTGGCGACCGCGCTGGTGCACAACGTCGTGCTGGTGCTCGTGCTGCTCGTCGGCGCCGGGCTGGCCTGGTTGCTCGCCATGTCGACTCTGAACTCGACCATGCAGTTGTTGCTGCCCGCGTGGGTGCGGGCACGTGGGCTGTCGGTGTACATGCTGGTGTTCATGGGCGGGCAGGCCATCGGCTCGCTGCTGTGGGGCCTGGTCGCCGGGGCCTACGGCGCCGTCACCGCGTTGCTCATCGCGGCGGTGCTGCTCGGGGCGTGCGCGGTGAGCACCCTGTGGTGGCCGATCCGGCACAACGTCGAGGAGATCGACCTCTCACCGGCGGCGTACTGGCCCGAACCGCAACTCGTCGTCGAACCCGATCCGGCCGACGGGCCCGTGCTCGTGTTGCGCGGTTACGATGTGCCGCCCGAGGACATACCGGCCTTCACCGACGCGATGGCGCTGGTCGGGCGGTCGCGGCAGCGCACCGGGGCGATGGAGTGGCGGCTGTACCGCGATGTGGGGACCGTCGACCGGTTCGTCGAGGCGTTCGTCGTGCGCTCGTGGGCCGAGCACATGCATCAGCATCAGGTTCGGCTCACCGCGCGCGATCGGGAGATCGAACAGGCCGTGGCGCACTACGCGGCGGGGGCCGAGACCGTCTCGCATCTGGTCGCGGTCGAGCCTGGTTAGACCGGGCGCCCGCCCAGCACCTAGGATGGTCGCCATGTCGCTGTTCCTCGATATCCTCCTTGTGATCACCAGCGTGCTGTTGGTGCTGCTGGTGCTGCTGCACCGCGCCAAGGGCGGCGGCCTGTCCAGCCTCTTCGGCGGCGGCGTGCAGTCGAGCCTGTCGGGTTCCACCGTCGTGGAGAAGAACCTCGACCGCGTCACCATCTTCGTCGGCATCGTCTGGCTGATCGCGATCCTCGGCATCGGCCTGGAGATCAAGTTCTCCTGATTCCCCTGCGGTGACCCGTCACGTACGGTGACGGACATGAACTCTGGGGGAGTCGTGCGGTCACGTCGGTCGGTGCCGACCTGGTGGACCGTTGTCATGTGCTGCATCGCGGTCGCGACCGCACTGAGCTGTTGTGCCCTGCTCTGGCAGAACACGGTCGATGGGCCGATCGAACGTCTGCTGGTCGCCTTCGTGGTGCTCGGCGCGGTCGGTGTGCTGTGGTTCGCCTTCGGGATCGTCGGGCTGGTGGCGTTCCGTGGTTCCTGGCTGACCGTGGTCGCACCGTTGATCGTGGTGCTCACCGCTGTGCTCGGCGGGACAGGCGCCGCGCAGCGATTCGGTTGGTCGCTGTCCAAACCCGATTTCGAACGGGCCGCGCAGACATGCGAGCCGTCCACCACCGACCAGCGCATCGGACTGTTCACCGTCACCGAGGTTCACCAGGAAGACGGCGGATGCCTCTTCCGGACACCCGGTGGCTTCATCGGCAGTGTCGGCTACGCCTACCTGCCCGGCGGTGCACCCGAGCCGACGGGGGAGTACGACGAGACCTACCGGCCGTATGACGGTGTGTGGTACCGGTTTTCGGGATGGTGATCACCACGGTTCCTCGGCTGCGGTAGTCGCGAGCGCAGGTTCGGAAGGTTCTTCCACCCGGTCGAGGTGGTGGGCGAGCAATGGACCGATATGGGCGAAGACCGAGGTGTTGGTGAGCTGGGCGTGGGTGGCCTCGACCGGATGCTCGATCACCTCGCCGGTGAGGAACGGTTGCCACATGTCGCCGTCGAACATCGCCGTGATGCCGCGCGTCGCCGAGAAGTACAGCAGATCACCGTCGAATCGGGCGGGGCGGTAGGTGTGTGACAACCGCACGCCCGCGATGTAGCCCCGGTGCAGGCGTTCGAGCTGACTGGCCGAAAGCCCGGTGCCGAACGAGGTTTTCGTGCTCGCGAGGATCGCGGCCGCCTCGGCGGCGGTGACCTCCGGGGCGGCGTCGGCGTCCTCGGGTTCGTCACCGAGCAGGTGGGTCAGCAGGTCGCGCATGCGCGGTGTCGGTGGTTCCTCCGGGGTGAAGACGACGCTGTCGAGCATGGTCAGCACACCGACCCGGGCGCCGGTATCGCGCAGGCGGACGGCGAGGGCATGGGCGATCTGGCCGCCGAGCGACCAGCCGAGCAGGTGGTACGGGCCACGGGGTTGTCGTTCGAGGACTGCCGCGAGGTAGTGCTCGACCAGGTCGTCGATGGTCGGGGTGCCCGTGAGTTCGGTGGCTTGCAGGCCGTAGACGGGGCGGTCGGGGAGGTAACCGGTCAGGCCCGCGTAGCACCAGGCCAGCGGCACCGCCGAGTGCACGCAGAACAGGGGTGGGCGAGAACCCTTGCGGCGCAGGACGAGAACTGTGCCGAGTGCGTCGTCGTCGCTGTGGCCGTCGAAGGTGGCGATGCGTTCGGCCAGCGCCGCCACCGTCGGTGCGGTGTAGAGCCAGCGCACGGTGACGGGGACGCCGGTCGCGGCGGCGATGTCGGACGAGACGAGCACGCCGAGAAGGGAATTGCCGCCCAGTTCGAAGAAGTCGTCGTCGAGGCCGACGGGGGTGCCGAGCGTTGTGGTGATGCGGTCGGCGATCAGGCGTTGGAGCTCGGTGGTCGGTGGGCGGGTGGGGTTCGCGGTGATCGTCGGTGCGGGCAGGTCGGAGCGCACGACTTTCCCGTTGCCGCCCAAGGGAAGTCGGTCGATTTCTATCAGCATGCTCGGGACGAGGGCTTGTGGCAGCGCGGCACGCGACCGGGCCAGGACGGCGGCGGCGTCGACGTGCTTTCCCGGTACGGGAACCACGTAGCCGATCAGACGCGCGCCCGGTGTGCCCGCATCGGCCGCGGTGACCACGGCGTAGGCGATCTCGGGTTCGGAGAGCAGCACCGCCTCGATCTCCGCGGGTTCGATACGCCTGCCGTTGACCTCGAGCTGGGCGTCCAGCCTGCCGAAGAACTCGAACTCCCCGTCGGGACGCGCACAGACCAGATCGCCGGTGCGGTACAGGCGGGAGCCGTCACCGAACGGGTCTGCGACGAAGCGTGACGCGGTGGCGGCCGGGTCGTTCAGATACCCGTCGGCGACGCATGCGCCGCCCACGTAGAGCTCACCCCGCGCGGTGACCGGGGTCTGCCGCAGGCGCGTATCGAGGACCCACGTGGACACGCCCGGCAGGGGCTGGCCGACCGTCACAGCGCCCCCGGGGCGCATGGCATCCGTCTCGGTCACCATGATGGTGGTCTCGGTCGGTCCGTACCCGTTGAACAACCGCACCTGAGGCGCCCACTCGGCCATCAGCGCCGCCGGGCACACCTCGCCGCCGATCGCGACGACCTCGACGGCCGGAAGCTGCTGGGGTGACAGCGTGGCGAGCACGGCAGGCGCGGTCTGGAAGACGGTGCAGCCGGTGGTGCGGATCAGCTCGGCCATCTCCTGACCGGCCACGACCGTCGGCGGGGCGACGACCACCCGGGCGCCTGCCGCGAAACCGGCCAGCAGCTCGAGCAGGTGCGCGTCGTAGGTGGCGCTGTGGGAGTGCAGAAGAACCGAATCACGGTCCAGCCCATACTGTTTCAACAAGTAGTCGGTAAGGTAGCCCAGTGCGTGGTGGGCGACGACGACCCCTTTGGGTGTGCCGGTGGTGCCCGAGGTGTGGATCACGTACGCCGGATCGCCCGGCAGCAGCGGGCGAGGGCGATCGTGGTCACCGACCGGGGTGCCCGAGTAGCGGTTCGCCTCGGCCGGGTCGTCGATGGCGAGCCACGTGATCGCATCGCAGCCGACGCTCACCCACGAAACCGTCACCCCGACCGGCGCCCCACAGCGCGCGACGACCGTGGACAACCGGTTCGCGGGTTCGTCCGGATCGACGGGGACGAAGCAGGCTCCGGTCTTCGCCACCGCCCACAACGCCACCACCGATTCCAGCGAACGCGGAATCGCGACGACGACGAATGTCCCGGGGCCGACGCCGCGCGCGAGGAGTGCCCGAGCCCACCGCGACGAGTTCTCGTCCAGCTCCGAGTAGGTGAGGGTACGGTCCCGATCTTGCAGTGCCACTGAGGAATACGCCGCCTCGCGGGTTGCTCTGTCACCCGCTGTGTCCCGCGACCGCCGGGTCGGCTCAGGTGGGGCGTGGGGTGACCGGGGCGCTCGGTCCGACGACGACCTGTCGGTTGTGGCAGGGCCGGGGCCGAGGCGCTGCCGAACGGGTGCCGCCGCCGGGTTGTCGGTTGTCGAGAGCGCCGAGCGCAGGAGCTCGGGCAGGGTTCGGGTCGGTGTGTTCGGGCGTATTGCCTTGGGGAACACCCGGTTCGGTGACCGCATGGCGGAATCGGCGGCCGGGTCGTCGATCGTGATGGGGTCGTGCGGGTGGGCGGTGAGGAAGTGCGTGAAGTAGGTGAGGAACGTGTGGTGGTGGGTGAGGACAGCGTCGTGGGAATAGCGGGCGGGGTTGGCCTGGAAGTCGATGGAGACCTCGTCCGGGCCGATCTGGACGCCGTTGACATGCAGATCCGTGACCGGACCCAGGGCGAGCAAGCGCACCTGACCCGACAGGGGGCCCAGGTGTAAGGGCTCGGTGAAGGCGAGGGTGTTGACCACCGGGCCGAACCCCTCCCGCAGGGTGGGATGGTCGGCGCGGATGTCCTCGTGCCGATGCCGTTGATGACGCAACGCCCCGATCACCGCCGCCCGCACCTGTGCGATGACAGCGCCGACGGTGATGTCGTCCAATCCGGACAGCCGCAGCGGAACCACATTCGACATCGAACCCGCCGAACGACGCAGCACGGCGGTCGGTCGCGCGGTGACCGGGATGGTGAGAGTCACCTCGGCGCTGCCTGTCATCCGCGCCAGATAGCAACCGAAAGCGGCGATGACCAGCTCGGGGAACGTGGCCCCGTGCCGTGCCTTCGCCTCCGTGAGCAGCCGCACGGCCCCGGCGTCCAGGGTGGTGCTCACCTGATGTGGTCGGGTTGCGGGCGCTGCCACCCGCCGCGTCAAACTCACCGGTTCACCGACGCCCGTCAACTGCTGCCGCCAATACTCACGGTCCGATGCGGCGCGCGACGACGACCGGTAGGCGCGGTCCTCGTCCAGCAGTTGCGCGACGGTCAGCGGTCCCCGGCTGGCTTCGGCCGCCCTGCCACGCTGCGCGGTGGTGTGCTTGGCGGCTCCGTCGGACGGCTCCGGTTCGTGTCGTGCGGTCGCGCGTGGCATCGACGAGGCGCTTGCGCTGACCTGTCGTTCGGGGGATGCGGCGCGGTAGAGGTCGCCGGTGCGGGTGAGGAGGGCGGCGGCGCCCACGCCGTCGAGGACGATGTGGTGGCTGCGCAGGTAGAGGAGATGACGGGTAGGGGCGATGGTGAAGAGGGAGGCGACGGTGAGGAGAGGGGAGAGGGGATCGAGCGGAGCGCTGTGGTCGCGTTCCATGTGGTCGAGGGCCACGGCGACGGGGTCGGGGAGAGTGGTCAGGTCGACGATGTCGAAGGGGAAAGGTGCTGTGGGGTCGACGAATTGGTGTGGGACACCGTCGACGAGCGTGAACCGCACCTGCGGGGACTCGAGTTCGGCGGCGGCCCGCCGGGTGCAGCGGACGAGCAGGTCGAGGTCGGCCTCGCCCGCCAGATCCAGATACATCGCGACCGTCGCGGGGACGTCGGGGTGCAATTGCTGGGCCAGCCACCAGCTCCATTGTGCTTGCGACAGTGGACAGGTGATCCCGACATCCGACCGCACCGTGAACACGCCTCCATGGGTTGACACCGCACCGCTGAAATGTTCCCGGCAAACCTACGGCACATCGCCCGCCCGTGACCCGGTTTCGGCGGCGGGTGTGTCTTCCGGCGGAGGGCCGAGGCGGCGGTTCGCGCGCCTCGGCGACAGCGGGGGTCAGCTGATGTCGATCGTGCCGTCGAACATCAGTGGTGTCGCGCCGGGCAGACAGTCGGTGAACGAGCTGCTCGGCATCGGCAGGCCGTAGCCGATCATGTTCGGTGCACCGTTCTCGCCCTTGCGCACGGTGATCTGGATGGCCATCGAATCCGGTGCGAAGACCATCACCGGTTCGGCCGTGGTGATCGGGTATACCAGCGACACGGTGTTGCCCTGAACCCGCAGGCAGGTGACCGGTCCGGTGACCTGCACCGGTAACGGCGTGTTCCCGATCTGCCCGGTGGCGACGTAGGTGCCGGTGGCGGGACCGTCGCCCTGTCCCTGTGCGTCGACGTGCAGGATGTTCAACCCGAGTACCTGCATGCTGCCGTCGATCGACACCGTCGCCGGTGCGGCCGCGGCCTGCCCCGCACCTGCGGCCAGCGCCGCTGCCGCCACCGTCGCGATGCCGAATCGTGTGAGCCCTTTCCTCATGACGAAATCCTCCGAGTAGACGAGTGTGTGCGGCGTGTACCCGGCTCACGGTCGCCAAACCGCGCCGAACACGTACTTCTCGACGGGTTTCGGCGAATTCCTCGCAAAGCGGACAGGATTCAGTGCAGCAGGGCCAGCGCCGCCTTGTCGATGTCCGTTTCGCCGAGTAGGACGGTGTCGGCCGCGGGTCCGAGCGGCACGAAACTGTCGGCGCTGGTGACGCGGGCGAGGGCGCCACGGTACCCGGCGTCGACGAGCGCGGTACAGATCGATTCCGACACGCCACCGCTGCGGCGGGTCTCGTCGGCCACCAGCACCCGGCCCGTGGCGCGCGCGTGGTCGAGCAGGTCCTCGACCGGCAGGGGATTCAACCACCGCAGATCCAGCACGCGCGCGTGCACGGCCTGGGCGGCGAGGCGGTCGGCGGCGCGCAGGCTCATCGGGACGCCGTTGCCGAAAGTGACGATGGTGAGGTCGGCGCCGTCGCCGTAGACGCGGGCGCTGCCGATCGCTACGTGCTCGGCGTTGGGCGAGGCGAGCCATGCTTCGTCGCCGGGATACAGGTCTCGGGTGTGATACAGCGCGATCGGCTCGACGAAGACGCACACCCGCCCGTCCACGCGCGCCGCCGAAACACACGTGCGCAGCAGGGCTGCGGCGTCGTCGGCGCGCGCCGGGACCGCCACCACGAGTCCGGGGACATCCCGCAGTGCGGCAAGAGAATTGTCGTTGTGGAAGTGCCCGCCGAATCCCTTCTGATAGGCGAGGCCCGCGATGCGAACGACCAGGGGATTGCGGTACTGCCCGTTGGAGAAGAACTGCAGCGTCGCCGCTTCGCCCCGGATCTGATCGGCCGCGTTGTGCACGTACGCCAGATACTGGATTTCCGGAATGGGCACGAACCCGGCCAGCGCGGTGCCGAGTGCGGTGCCGAGCACGGCCTGCTCGTCGAGCAAGGTGTCGAAGACTCGACGCGCCCCGAAACGCTTCCGCAGACCCTTCGTCACCCCGTACACCCCGCCCTTGCGACCCACGTCCTCACCGAAGACCAGTACGTCGGGGTCGCGGGCGAGAAGTTCGCCCAGGGTGTGGTTGATCGCCTGGGCGAGGGTCATCGGGGTGCTGTCAGCTGAGCCCTTGCCGACAGGTTCGGTTGGTGGCACTCCATTCCGCATCGGTGCAGTGGGCGGCGCCTCACTGCTTGCGAACTCGGCGGGGCCCGATCCCGTGGCGAGCGGAGCCGAGTCGACATCGGGCGGCGATGGCTCAGCGGAGACGGTGGGTCGAGCGAGTGCGGTGGGCGTCCTGGGAATGGGCTCGGCCGACTCGGCCTCGACGGACGTGAGTGCGTCGGCGTCGGCATCGGTCGGTGATGGTGTGGCGGCGAACGCAGACGTTGTGGGGGCCGATGCGGTGGTGCGCAGAACGTCCGCGCGGATGGCGGACGGGTGCACGGGGGCGAGGGGGGCCGTGACGGCCGTGGCCGAGGGCAGGCGTGCCTCGTGCACCACCTCGGCGCTGATCTCGCGCACGTGTTCGCCGATGCGGTCGTAGCGGGCGAGCAGGTCGGAGGTGTCGGTGACGCCGGTGGCGAGGAGGTAGCGGGCGGTCCCGAGCAGCGGGTCGCGGGTCAGGTCGGCGGCCATCTCGGCGGGGCCGCGGTAGCCCGCTTCCATATCCGAACCGGCGTGTCCGCCGAGCCGGACCGTGCGCAGGTGCAGGAAGACCGGAACGCGCCAGGTGCGAGCGAGGTACACCGCGTCCTCGGCGGCGCCGAGGACATCGGGCAGGTCGCAGCCGTCGGCGGCGAGGTAGGTCAGGCCGGGGCGGGGGCCGTAGGCGCGTTCGATCCAGTCCGGGGGTGTCGGGACGCTGATACCGAGCCCGTTGTCCTCGCACACGAAGACGATGGGCATCGGCACACCCTGGTGGGAGGCGTGCACGGCGGCGTTGATCGCGCCGGTCGCGGTCGAGTGGTTCGCCGAGGCGTCACCGAAGCTGCACACCACCACCGCGTCTCGTGGCCACGGGCACGACACACCCTGGCGCGCGGCTCTTTCCAATGCGAAGGCGAGGCCGACCGCACGGGGCAGGTGCGAGGCGATGGTCGAGGTCTGGGGAATGACGGACGCGGCCGCGCTGCCGAACACCTTGTGCCGCCCACCGGAGATCGGATCGCTCGCCGCCGCGACTACCCCCAGCAGCACATCCCTGATCGGATCGAGCCCCGGAACCCGCTTGCACCGCTGGACGAAGAACGCGCCGGACCGGTAGTGCAGCAGCGCGGGATCGTCCACCCGCAACGCCGCCGCCACAGCCGCATTCCCCTCGTGCCCCGAGGACCCGATGCTGTAGAACCCCTGCCTAGCAGCCCCCAGTCGCCGGGCCGCCAGGTCGAGGTGCCTACTCGCGACCTGCGATTCGAACAGCTCCAGCCCGAACGCGGCATCGATCCCGGCGTCGACCGCCGCCACCTCGAGCCCGACCACCGCCCTGCGAAACGCCGCGTCCAGATCGACCGACCCCGCACCCACCTCGCCCATTGCCACTCCTCGCCCGAAGTCGAGCCGACGCGGACCCGCCGCCGTGCCGAGAGTCCCGATGCTATCGCCGCGACCACCCGTCCATCGTTGACTCGCGCGAACGACTCGTCCGCCGCGGAGCGCGCGTCGAGGGCCGACCCTCACCCGATCGGACACCGCAGGGCGGGCTTGTTCGACCGCGATCGACTCCTGGCGTCTCCGGCGTGAGCGGCGGCGGGTACGAACACAGGGTCGCGCGTAAGCGGTAGGGTCCGTGCGGGACTTGTTGAAGGAGGGGGCATGACTGCAGGTGGGCCGGTGGACCGGTTCGAAGAAATCGGCCACGGAGCATTTCCGCCGCCGAATCCGCAGCAACACGGTCGATTCGGTGTGCCGCCGCAGCGCACACCGAACGGCGGACCGCCACAACCGGGGCCATATGGTCAGCCTGCGCAATCGGCAGCTCCCGGTCAGCGGCCACATCCGGGGCCCTGTGTTCAGCCGCCGCAACCGGCGGCTCCCGGTCAACCCAAGCAATTAGCGGCCGCCGGTCAGCCGCCGCAGCCGGGGTCTTATGGCCAGCCGCCGCATGCGGGGCCATACGGTCAGCCGGTGCAACCGACGGCCCCCGGTCAGCCCGGGCACTATGGACAGCCGCCGAACGGGCCGCACGGTGCACCGCCGCATGGTGTTCCCCTGTCTCACCCTGGCGCGAATCATGGTGTGCCGCAGCAACCTTCGTTGCCGACCGGGCCGGAGGAAAGTCCTGTCGTCCGGGCGTACCTCGCCGCCGTCGCCCAGCACATGGCCATGGGCGGTCTGCAGGTGAGTCGCAACTGGGTTGGTCCGGTATTCACCACCATCGGCATCGGGGCGGTGATCAAGAGCGCCCTGAACCCGATCGAATTGGCCGTGTGCGTCGGCTACGTCGGTGAGATCTCCCCGGCCACCGTCGCCGGATTCACCCGTCAGGTGGACGAGTTCGCTCGCGCCATTCGCCGCCCGAGTGCGTTCGCGGTGAAGGGCGGAGCCTGTGCGGTCGCCGCCCTGGTGTCCGAACGGGTGCACCCGGCCGCATTCGGTGCGGTGACGAACAAGCCCATGAGCTTCGGCACCGTGGTGGTTCCGGCCGTCGTCGACCTGAGCGGCCGCCAGCGGGTGATCGCGCAGAACACCCCGATGATCGGGCTGGCGCTGTGGAGCACGGTCCGCAACAAGGCCGCCGGTTATCTTCCCGACCCGCGCGTCGTGCTCGGCTGACCGGCCGGTGAATCCGTGCCGGTGTCGATGCCGGGTACGGCGTCTTTCGGCGACTGACGGTGCCGATCACATCGGCACCGTCAGCGCGCATGGTCACTCGTCTTCGTCGTCCACGTCGACCAGCAGGTCCGTGGCCGCGGCCTCGTCGATCACCCAGGTGGTCGACTCGATGCCGACCGCGCCCGCGGAGGGGACATCGTCGGGGGAGGCGCCGTTGACCGCCGCGGCCACGGCGGCGGCCTTGCCTTCACCGCTGACGACCAGCATGACGTGCCGCGAGCGGTGCACGGCGGGCAGCGTCAGCGAGACGCGGGTGGGTGGCGGCTTGGGGCAGTCGTGAACCGCCACAACGTAATCCGTCTGCTCGCGGACGGCGGGGGAGTGCGGGAAGATCGAGTCGATGTGCCCCTCGGGGCCCATGCCGAGCACTGTCAGGTCGATGTCGCCACGCTCGTCGAGTTCGGTGTGGAGCAGCTGGGCGTATGCGGCCGCGGCGGCCTCCGGCGAACCATAGGCGCCGTCCGACGGCGCGATCGGGAACACCTTCGCCGGATCCAGCGCGACGAAGTCGAGCAGCGCCTCGCGCGCCTGCAGTTCGTTGCGGTCCGGGTCGCCCGCCGGGACGAAACGTTCGTCGCCCCAGTAGACGTACAGATTCGACCAGTCGATGTCGCCGGGGGCCTGTCGCACCTTCTCCAGCAGGCGGATACCGTCGCTGCCGCCGGTGAGCGACACCGACGCGCTGCCGCGCTCGGCCTGGGCGGCGACGATCACGGCGACGAAACGTTCCGCGGCGGCGTCGGCGAGCAGTTCCTTGTCGTCGTGCACCTCGACGGTGTTGGCGGGGAATTCCTCGCCCAGCTCGTCGTGCAGGTCGATGCGGTCACTCATAGGTCACCTTTTCGATTCCGGCGAGCGCCTCGGCGTAGATCTCGTCGGCGTCGAGCCGACGCAGCTCCTCGGCGAGGCAATCGCGAGTTTCCCGGCGCGCCAGCGCGATTCGCTGGTCGGGGGCACCGGTGCGGGTCAGCGTTGCCGTCCTCCCCAATTGCGGTCGAGCGATGGCGATCGAATCGGTGGCGCGGCGGATCTCGACCCGCAGCTCACCGGTCCGGCGGACGACCGGGCAGTCCAGGCGCGCGGCCAACCACCCCGCCAGCGTATCCAGCGCGGGCTCGCTGGCCAGCCCGGACACGCTCACCGACAGCACCGGCTCGAACGGCGGTTCGTCCAGCGCGGCGGCCAGCAGCGCCCGCCAGTAGGTGATGCGGCTCCACGACAGATCCGTGTCACCCGAGGCGTAGGAGGCGCGTCGCTTGGCCAGCGCGGCCTGCGGGTCGGGCGCGAAGGTGGCGTCGGTGATGCGGCGCTTGGCCAGCTTGCCCACCGAGTCCTGCGACGGGAAGTCCGGCGCGCCACGCGGCCACCACGCCACCACGGGCGTGTCGGGCAGCAGGAACGGGGTGACCACGCTGCTCTCGTGATTCACCAGCGGCCCCTGCAATCGCAGCACGATCACCTCGGCCGCACCGGCGTCGCCGCCCACCCGGATCTGGGCGTCGAGGCGGGTCTCGGCGTCACGGTCGCCGCGCGCGAGGACGATCACGCGGCAGGGGTGTTCGCGGCTGGCGTCGTTGGCGGCGTCGATCGCGTCCTCGGCCTCCGACGAATCCAGCGTGCACACCACGAGGGTGAGCACCCGGCCCTGGGTGATGACACCGTTAGACTCGCGCAACTGCACCATCCGCTTGGCGACATCGACGGTGGTCGTGTCGGGCATGTCGACGATCACGGGCGCCGCCATTCGCGTCCGCTGCGCGCGAGCATCTCGTCGGCCGACCCCGGACCCCAGGTACCGGCCTCGTACGGTTCGGGTTTGCCCTCGGCCGCCCAGTGCGCGATGACCGGATCGAGGATGCGCCAGGACAATTCGACCTCCGCGTTGACGGGAAACAGGGACGGCACCCCGAGCAGCACGTCGAGGATGAGTCGTTCGTACGCCTCGGGGGAGGACTCGGTGAACGCCTCTCCGTAGCTGAAGTCCATGTTCACATCGCGCACCTCCATCCCCGAGCCGGGCACCTTGGACCCGAAGCGCAGCGTGATGCCCTCGTCCGGCTGCACCCGGATGACCAGGGCGTTCTGGCCGAGCTCCTCGGTCATGGTCTGGTCGAAGGGCAGGTGCGGCGCGCGCTTGAACACCACCGCGATCTCGGTGACCCTGCGGCCGAGGCGTTTTCCGGTGCGCAGGTAGAACGGCACCCCGGCCCAGCGGCGGTTCTCCACGTGCAGGGTGATCGCGGCGTAGGTCTCGGTGCGCGACTGCGGGTCGAATCCCTCTTCCTGATGCAGGCCGATCACGTGTTCGCTGCCCTGCCAGCCCTCGGTGTACTGACCGCGCGCGGTCGTCTCGTCCAGGGGCTCGACGAGTTTCGTCGCCGACAGTGCCTTGATCTTCTCGGTGGTGAGCTGCATCGGTTCGAAGGAGGTCGGTTCCTCCATGGCGGTGAGCGCCAGCAGTTGCAGCAGGTGGTTCTGGATGACGTCGCGCGCCGCGCCGATGCCGTCGTAATAGCCCGCGCGCCCGCCCAGGCCGATGTCCTCGGCCATGGTGATCTGCACGCTGTCGACGAAGTTGGCGTTCCAGATCGGCTCGTAGAGCTCGTTGGCGAAGCGCAGCGCCAGGATGTTCTGCACCGTCTCCTTGCCGAGATAGTGGTCGATGCGGAACACCTGCTCCTCCGGGAACACCCGGTTCACCAGGGCGTTGAGCTCCTTGGCGCTGGCTAGGTCGTGCCCGAACGGCTTCTCGATCACCACGCGCCGCCACGGCGTGTACCCCTCGGGGCGCGGGGCGGCCTTGGCGAGGTCGTGTTCGGAGAGCTGGTCGAGAACCACCGGGAACATGTTCGGTGGAATCGACAGGTAGAAGGCGTAATTGCCGCCGGTGCCCCGGGTTTCGTCGAGGTCGGCCAGGGTGGCGGCGAGAGTGGCGAAGGCGGTGTCGTCGTCGAAACTGCCCTGCACGAAGCGCAACCCCTCGGCCAGGCGGTCCCAGACCTCCGGACGGAACGGGGTGCGCGCGTGCTGCTTCACCGCGCTGAGCACGACATCGGCGAAATCCTGGTCGTCGTAGTCGCGCCTGGCGAAGCCGACCAGGGCGAAACCAGGGGGCAACAGCCCCTGGTTCGCCAGGTCGTAGATGGCAGGCATCAGCTTCTTACGGGACAGGTCTCCGGTGACACCGAAGATCACCAGGCAGCACGGGCCCGCGATGAAGGGGACCCGCTTGTCACGTTCGTCGCGCAGCGGGTTGTGCCACAGCCCCGCCTGATCCGTCGTTGCTGTGCCTGCCATCGGTTCAGTTGCCTCCTGCCGCCGCGGTGCGCAGTTCCTCGGTGGTGGCGTCGATCAGTTCGCCCCAGGAGGCCTCGAACTTGTCGACACCCTCGCGCTCGAGCAGTTCGAACACCTCCGCCAGGTCGACACCGGCGGCTTCCAGATCGCCGAAGACCTGCGCGGCCTCGACGGCCTTGCCGCTGAGCGTGTCCCCGCGCACCTCGCCGTGGTCGGCGAAGGCCTGCAGCGTCTTCTCCGGCAGTGTGTTGACCGTGTTCGGGCCGACCAACTCGGTGACGTACAGGGTGTCGGGGTAGTCCGGGTTCTTCACCCCGGTGGAAGCCCACAGCGGCCGCTGCCGGTTGGCACCCTGCGAGGCCAGGTGGTTGTAGGTGGAGGTGTGCGCCCCACCGTCGAACACGTCCTGGTACTCGGCGTAGGCCAGGCGCGCGTTGGCGACACCGGCCTTGCCGCGCAGCGCCAGCGCCTCGGGGGTGCCGATGGCGTCCAGGCGCTTGTCGATCTCGGTGTCCACGCGGGAGACGAAGAACGACGCCACCGAGTGGATCTTGGCCAGGTCGTGTCCGGCCACCTTGGCCTGCCGCAGACCGTCGAGGTAGGCGCCCATCACCGCGCGGTAGCGCGGCACCGAGAAGATCAGCGTCACGTTCACGCTGATGCCCTCGGCGATCACCGAGGTGATCGCGGGCAGGCCCGCCTCGGTGGCCGGGATCTTGATGAACAGATTCTTGCGGTCGACGATCTTCCACAGTTCCACCGCTTGCGCGACGGTCTTGTCGGCGTCGAAGGCGAAGCGCGGGTCGACCTCGATCGACACGCGGCCGTCGACACCGTTGCTCGCCTCGAACACCGGGGCGAGCACGTCGCAGGCGGCGCGCACATCGTCGGTGGTGATGGTGCGGATGGCCGCGTCGGCGTCGGCGCCCTGGGCCGCAAGGTCTTTCACCTGCGCGTCGTAGGCGTGTCCGACGCTCAGCGCGGCCTGGAAGATGGACGGGTTGGTGGTGACACCGACGACGCTGCGGGTCGCGACCAGGTCGGCCAGGTTGCCGGACTTGATGCGGTCGCGGGACAGATCGTCGAGCCACACCGAGACCCCCGCTGCCGCGAGTGCGGCGAGATTCTCGTTCTGTGCCATGGTTTTACCCCTTCACCTTGTCGAGCGTGCGCTGCGCGGCGGCGACGACGGCATCGGCGGTGATACCGAATTCGCTGTAGAGCTTCTTGAAGTTCGCGGACGCGCCGAAGTGCTCGATCGACACGACCTCGCCCGCGTCACCGACGAGCCGGTGCCACGGCATCGCGATCCCGGCCTCGACGACGACCCTGGCGCGCACGGCGGGCGGGAACACCTCGTCGCGGTAGGCCTGGTCCTGGGCGTCGAACCATTCCACACACGGCATCGAGACCACGCGGGTCGGAATGCCCTGTGCTTCCAGGGTAGTGCGGGCCTCGACGGCCAGCTGCAGCTCCGAACCGGTGCCGACCAGGATCAGCTCCGGGGTGCCGGTGGACGCCTCGGCCAGCACGTAGCCGCCGCGGCGCACGCCCTCGTAGCTGGTGCCCTCGAGGGTCGGCACGTCCTGGCGGGTCAGCGCCAGCGCGGACGGACCGTCCTGGTGGGGGGCGTCGTAGGTGTGGAAGTGCGAGGCGTGCTCGTCGGAGTCGCGCTCGAGGATGGTGCGCCAGGCGTAGGCGGTCTCGTTGGCGTCGCCGGGGCGGACCACGTTGAGGCCGGGGATGGCGCGCAGCGCGGCCAGGTGCTCGATCGGCTGGTGCGTCGGGCCGTCCTCGCCGAGGCCGATGGAGTCGTGGGTCCACACGTAGATCGCGGGCACCCGCATCAGCGCGGCCAGGCGGACCGCCGGGCGCATGTAGTCGGAGAACACCAGGAAGGTGCCGCCGTAGGGGCGGGTCGGGCCGTGCAGGGCGATGCCGTTGAGGATCGAGCCCATGGCGTGCTCACGGATACCGAAGTGCAGGGTGCGGCCGTAGGGCTGCGCCTTCCACATACCGGTGGAGATCGCCTCGGGACCGAAGCTGGGCTGACCGGGCATGGTGGTGTTGTTGGACTCGGCCAGGTCGGCCGAACCGCCCCACAGCTCGGGCAGCACGTCGGCGAGCGAGGCGATCACCTTGCCGGAGGCCTTACGGGTGGCCATGCCCTTCGGGTCGGGCTCGAAGATCGGCAGGCTCTCGGTCCAGCCCTTGGGCAGCGACCGGGTCAGCAGGCGGTCGAACAGTTCCTTGTTCGCCGGGTTCGCCTCGGCCCAGGCGTCGAAGTCCTTCTGCCACTTCGCCTTCGCCTCGGCGCCCCGGGTCAGCGCCTTGCGGGTGTGCTCGATGACGGCCGGGTCGACATCGAAGGACTTGTCCGGGTCGAAGCCCAGCGCCTTCTTCACCGCGGCGACCTCGTCGGGGCCGAGCGCGGCGCCGTGCACGCCACCGGTGTTCATCTTGTTCGGGGCGGGGAAGCCGATGATGGTGCGCAGGATGATGATCGACGGCTTGTCGGTCACCGCCTTGGCCGCCTCGATGGCCGCCTCGATCGCCACCACGTCCTCGCCGCCCAGGACGGTCTGCACGTGCCAGCCGTAGGCCTCGTAGCGCGCGGCCACGTCCTCGGTGAAGGCGATGTCGGTGTTGTCCTCGATGGAGATCTCGTTGTCGTCGTAGATCAGCACGAGGTTGCCCAGCTGTTGGGTGCCCGCGATCGAGGAGGCCTCGGCGGTGACGCCCTCCTGCATGTCACCGTCGGAGGCGATGACGAAGATGTGGTGGTCGAACGGGCTCGCACCGGTCGGGGCGTCGGGATCGAACAGGCCGCGCTCGCGCCGCGCCGCCATCGCCATGCCCACCGCGGAGGCCAGACCCTGGCCGAGCGGGCCGGTGGTGATCTCGACACCGTCGGTGTGGCGGAACTCGGGGTGGCCGGGGGTCAGCGAATCCCACTGGCGCAGCTGCTCGAGGTCCGACAGTTCCAGGCCGAAACCGGCCAGGTACAGCTGGATGTAGAGGGTGAGGCTGGAATGGCCACACGAGAGCACGAAGCGGTCGCGCCCCGACCAGCTCGGATCGGCCGGGTCGTGGCGCATGACGCGCTGGAAGAGGCTGTAGGCGACGGGGGCGAGGCTCATCGCGGTGCCCGGGTGACCGTTGCCCGCCTTCTGCACCGCGTCGGCGGCGAGAACACGGGCGGTATCGACGGCCTTGGTGTCCAGGTCCGTCCAGTCGCTGGGGTAGTTCCGCTGAGTGAGGGCGCGAATGTCGTCTGTGACTGACACGACCGTGGTTCTCCTGACCTAGGTTTCGTCGACGGCGAGTAGATGGCAGCGGCGATGATGTCGTTCGGACCGCACGCGGCCGAGGGACGTACCGATGTACAGGAATACCCTAGAGGTGTTGCTCCACCTGATCGGCGCGAACCCTGAGTGTGAGTCTAGTTGCCCTTCCCGCGATCACGCTCGGGGTCGTCTCCGGGACCCGGCGCGGCGCGCGGCACGCCGTTCACCTGCGTGTCGGGACCGGTTCACCCCGCAGACAGCGGCGCGAATCGGTCACGGTCGCGGCGCGCCTCCGCCTCTGGACCGACCGGAGGGCGCGACGAAGGAGTGCCCGGAGGGAGGGAAGAGGCGGAGTCAAGCGCCGCGACCCGCCGCGCCAGCGGCCGATGACACCGCGCGACCCGCCGCGCCAGCGGCCCATGACACCGCGCGACCCGCGGCGCCAGCCGCCTGTGTCACCGTCTACCATCGTCTGTAGTAGTGGCCGCGCCGCAGCCGCGCGCTGCTCGTTCCAATGCCGGATGCGAAGCACAGCGTGCGAGGAGAAACAGTGCGGATCGGTAACCAGCCGGGTAGTAGCGGTGCGCACGGTTCCTCGTCGACGGCCCTGGCCGATCGGCTCGCGGGCCACAGCGTGTTCGCCCGGATCGTGCGTAAGCCACTGGCCTACATCGCGCTCACCAAGCCGCGGGTCATCGAGCTGTTGCTCGTCGCGACCATCCCGACCATGCTCCTGGCCGATCGGGGCAATGTCGACATCCGGCTGATCCTGGTCACCCTGTTCGGTGGCTGGATGGGCGCGGCCAGCGCCAACACGCTGAACTGTGTCGCCGACGCCGACATCGACAAGGTGATGAAGCGGACCGCGCGTCGCCCGCTGGCCCGCGACGCGGTGCCGACCTCCCATGCCTTCGTCTTCGGTGTGACGCTCGGGATCATCTCCTTCGCCTGGCTGTGGTGGCAGGCCAACCTGCTCAGCGGCGTGCTCGTGGTGGCGACGATCCTGTTCTACGTCTTCGTCTACACCAAGGGCCTCAAGCGCCGGACCTCACAGAACGTGGTGTGGGGTGGCGCGGCGGGCTGCATGCCCGCCCTCGTCGGCTGGTCGGCGGTCACCGGGACCATCGGCTGGCCCGCGATCGTGCTGTTCGCGGTGATCTTCTTCTGGACGCCGCCGCACACCTGGGCGCTGGCGATGCGCTACAAGGAGGACTACCGCGCGGCCGGGGTGCCGATGCTGCCGGTGGTCGCGACCGAGCAGGTCGTCACCAAGCAGATCGTCATCTATACCTGGCTCACCGTGCTGGCCACCCTCGCGCTCGTCCCGGCGACCGGTGTCGTCTACGCGGCGGTCGCCCTGGTCGCCGGTGCCTGGTTCCTGCTGATGGCCCACCAGCTCTATGCCGGTGTACGCCGCGGCGAATCGGTGAAGCCACTGCGGCTGTTCCTGCAGTCCAACAACTATCTGGCCGTGGTCTTCTGTGGTTTGGCGGTGGACTCGGTGCTCGGCTGGACCACGCTGGGCAGCATCGTCGGCCTCTGACGCCGTCGAACACCGGTGGCCGGGCACGGGGTGCTCGGCCACCGGTGTGTTCGGACGGTCTACCGCCGGTGGGCGAGGTGGCCGTCCGGTCGGATCAGGATCCGGGTGCCGGGGGTGGCCGCGTAGGCGGAGAAAGCGTGCCCGCCGGTGTCGAAGAGCGTCGTGGACGCGGTGGCTTCGGGATGGTCCGGGCGAGCGGCTCGCCGAATCTCGATCGTGCGAACAGTCGGGTCGTCAGCGGGTGTGGAGCCGCGGTCCGTCGGGCCCGTGAAACGCAGCAGGGTGGCGTGGGGGCCGCGGAAGACGTCGAACAGGCGGATCGGGCGGCCGGTCGCGTCGTGGAGCGGGGCGTCCGGTGCGCGATCGCCCGCGACGAGCGGACCGTGGTCGTCGGGGGAGCGGTAGGTGATGCCGAGCTGGCGAGTTTCGGGGCCGCGGCGCATCGCGTCCGGGTCGCCGTCGACGAGTTTGTCGAGGAGTTCGGTGCTCAGGTCGAGGACGCGCGCCGCGACCGTGCGGCGCTCGGATTCGTAGGTGTCGAGCGGGGCGGTGTCGCCGTCGAGGGCGGCGGCCAGCTTCCAGCCGAGGTTGTAGGCGTCCTGGACGCCGGTGTTGAGGCCTTGTCCGCCGGTCGGTGGATGGACGTGGGCGGCATCGCCCGCGAGCAGGACCCGGCCGACGCGGAAGCGCTCGGCGAGGCGAATGTTGGGGCGCCACACCGTGATCCAGGATAGGTCGCGCGGGGTCAGCCCGAGTGCCGGGGCGTGGCGGTCGGTCAGGTCCCGCAGGGTGGCCAGGTCCGGGGCCCGGTCCTCGACCAGTGGTGCGGCGAACTGGAAACGCCGCCCACCCGGAAGCGGTGACAGGCTGAAGCCGTTCATCGGCTGGTCGGGCGCGGCGGCGAACCAATAGCCGAATTCGTGGTCGAGTTCGTCGACACGGACATCGCCGAGCAGCATCTCGACCGACTCGTCGGTGCGGCCCTCGAACGCGATCCCGAGACGTTTGCGCACGGTGCTCGCCCCGCCGTCGGTGCCGACGAGATACCGCGCGTGGACGATCTCCTCGCCGCCATCGCGTCGCAGTCGCGCCGTGACACCGCTGTCGTTCTGGGTGAAGTCGACCAGCGCCGTGCCGAATTCGGCCCGCACACCCAGCTCGGCCAGCCTGGCGCGCAGAATCGCCTCGGTGTCGGATTGGCCGAGGACCCACCCGTTCGGGTACGGCACGTCCGGTGTCGGTGCCACCGGTTCGGCCATGCGGTGCTCGCCGACGAACTCACCCGCGAAATAGGCGCGAATGACCGGGACGTCGCGTCCGGCCGCCGATACCGCATCGAGGACGCCGAGATCGTCGAACACCTCCAGCGTTCGTGGCTGGATCCCGTCACCGCGCGAGCCCTGGAAGGGCCGCGCGGCGCGATCGACGAGCCGGACATCCATCCCGCGCCGCGCGAGATCGATGGCGAGGGTGAGGCCGCTCGGACCCGCACCGGCGACAAGTATCTGATCGGACATGAGGACTTCCTCCCGAAACGATAACTGAATCCACATTCAGTGAAGATGAATTCAGTTTCAGTATTGGTAGCGTGCCTGTCAAGGAGGTGACCTCGAATGGGTGGCAGCAGGCGCGAGAAATCCGCGGAGACCGAGCAGGCGCTCAAGGACGCCGCGCGGCAGGTGTTCGCCGAACATGGCTACCTGAACGCGAAGATCACCGACATCACCGCCGCCGCGGGCCGGGCCGCGGGCTCGTTCTACAACCACTTCGCGAGCAAAGAGGAACTGCTCCAGGCGTTGCTCGCCGATATCGCCGCTGCTGGGGACGAACGCGCCGTCGATCCCGAACACAGCGGGGACTTCGCCGATCCGGCCGCCGTGCGCTACCACGTGCGCGGCTACTGGACCTTCGCCAGAGAGAACACCGCCGTGCTCCGCGCGATCGGGCAGGCCGCGCAGGTCAGCCCCGAATTCGCCCGGATCGTCGCGGGTTTCGGCACCGCGCAGCGCGCCGACATCGCGGGCCACGTATCCGATTTCCCCGATCGTGGCCTCCGCCTGCCGGGTTCGGTCGACGCCAGCCTCGCGATGATGTTCGCCGCGGTCGACGGGACGCTGCGCATGGTCGAGGACGGATCGGTGACGCTGACCGACGAAGAGGCCATCGAGTCGATCACACGGTTCGTCTACCGAGGGCTCACGGGCCGCGACTACTGACGAATGCTCGACGCAGGCGGCGTAGCAGCCGGTACCGGCTGGGCTGGGGACCGGCGCCGACTCGTGGTGGGGCCCGAGGTAGGCGACGGAAACGGCCGGTACGGGCTGGGTGCAGGTACCGGCCGGGGTCGGTGTGACGCGGTAGGGCTAGGGGAGCAGGACGATGGAACCGGTGGTTGTGCGGGCCGCCAGGTCGCGGTGGGCCTCGGCGGCGTCGGCGAGGGGGTAGGTGGCACCGACGCGCAGCTTCAGCGCGCCCTCGGCGATGGCGTTGAAGACATCTGTTGCGCGCCACAGGAATTCGGTGCGGTCGCGGGTGTAGGCGCCCAGCGACGGGCGGGTGAGCCAGAGCGAACCGGCGGGGTTGAGGCGTTGCGGATCGAACGGCGGGACCGGGCCGCTGGCCGCACCGAACAGGGCGAGGGTGCCGCGCACCCGCAACGAGGCGAGACTCGCCTCGAACGTGCTCGCGCCGACACCGTCGTAGACCGCGGCCACCCCTTGACCGTCGGTGAGGTCGCGGACCCGGGCGGCGAGGTCGTCGTCGTAGCGCAGGACCTCCGTGGCGCCCGCCTCGCGCGAGAGCTGCTCCTTGGCATCGGTGGAGACCGTGGTGACGACCCGGGCGCCCTTGGCGGCGGCCAGCTGGGTGAGCAACAGACCCACACCCCCCGCGCCCGCGTGCACCAGCACCGCATCGCCCGGTTCGGGGGTGAAGACCGATTCGACCAGGTAGTGCGCGGTCATGCCCTGCAAGAGGGCCGCCGCCGCGACGGTCGGTTCCACGCCCTCGGGCACCTTCACCGCGACGGCCTCGTCGACGGCCACGCGCTGCGCGTAGCTGCCCGGTGCCGCCGCCCACGCCACCCGATCGCCGACGGTGAACTCGGTGACCTCGGGTCCGACCTCCGCCACCACGCCGGTGCCTTCGGAACCCGGGATATATGGGGTGGCCTGCGGATACAACCCGGTGCGGAAGTAGATGTCGATGTAGTTCACACCGATGGCGTCGGTGTCGACGAGCAGTTGTCTCGGCTCGATTCGCGGAGCCTCGACCTCCACCGACCGCAGAACCTCGGGACCACCGTGCTCGGAAACCTGAATCGCGCGCATGAGATCTCTTTGTACACCCCGTGTCCGCTGTCACTCGGGGGTGGACGCGAAACTACCCCCCGGTAAACTATCGCCCATGAGTACAACCGCCGCGCCCGAGGCCGTGAAGGTGCCCGCCGAGGTCGAGAAGTCCATCGCGAAGTTCGTCGCCCAGCACGGCGGTTCGGGCACGGCGGTGCTGCAGTACATCGGCGAGCAGGGTGTGCGCATCACCCTCGTCGGCGAGGACGGGGTGCTCGGTGACCGGGTCGTGGCCGACCTGGCGACCGCCAAGGCCATCGTCGAGCGCGTCGACGGGCTCACCGAAGCCGACGAGTGGGACCGCGAGCTGGTCTCCAAGGTGACCCCGGCCAAGGGCCACTGGGCCAAGATGGCGGGCTGGGTCGCTCGCTCGACCAAGTTCCCGAAAGCCCGCAACGCGAACGCGTTCCCGGGAGCCTGATCCCGCGACGTCGATCCGAGCGTTCCGAACCGGTCGCCGCAGCCCTCGCGAGGTGAGGTCGCGGCGACCGTGTGGTTTCCGGAGGGTGGTCAGTGCGTAGCCGCGGCGGTGACGGCCGGGGCGGCGACGGTCTCGCGGGTGCGCAGGGACGCCCACAGGGCGGCGGTGGCGGCGGTGCAGGCCGCGGCGCCACCGACGTGGATGGCGACCAGCGCGGCGGGGACGTCGGTGAAGTACTGCACGACCCCGACCAGTGCCTGCGCGAGGACGATGCCGAGGAGCACGAACAGCCGCTTGCGGATCGCCGGTGTGATGCCGACGGCGTAGAGACCGAAGGCCAAGCCGATGAGCAGGGCCAGGTAGCCGATGAGCAGTTGCGAGTGCAGATGCACGAGGGTGACGATTTCGACCTCGAGGCGGGCCACCGGCCGGTCGATGCTCTTGTCACCCGCGTGCGGTCCGGCGGCGGTGACCAGCGTGCCCGCGATCAACACACCCGCCAGCGCCACACCGCTCAGCGCGGTGAGCCAGCGTAGGGGCGCGGGGACCTGCACGGTATCGATGCCGTCGTCGGGCTGGCCGATCTTGGCGTAGAGCACCACCGCCAGCCACACCATCACCATCGAGGCGAGCAGGTGCACGGCCACCGTCCACCACAGCAGGCCGGTGCGCACGGTGATGCCACCGATGATCGCCTGGACGACGGTGCCGCCGGGCATCAGCCAGGCGTAGACGAGGACTTCCTTGCGCCGCCGCGCCCGGACCACGGCCAGCACGATCAGCGCCGCGCACAGCGTCACCACGAAGGTGAGTAGGCGGTTGCCGAACTCCACCGTCTGGTGCAGCACGGGCACCTCTGACACCCCGACGGGGGTGAAGCTGCCGGGGAAGCACTGCGGCCAGGTGGGGCAACCGAGACCGGACGCGGTGACGCGCACGATCGCGCCGGTCACCGAGATCCCGGCCTGGCTCAGAATCACCGCGAGGGCGACGAGCCGCTGGGTCCGCAGCGAGGGGAGTGGCAGCCGGTCGACGAGGCCAACGAAGGCGCGATACAGCACGTCACGATGGTACTGGCAGGAAATTCCGGCTCGATACCCGGGCTACTACAGTGCGTCGTTGGTCACGTCAGCTGAAGCGGAACAGCCGGGTGGCCAGCCAGCCGCACAGCACGCCCCACGCAGCGAGCACCGCGACACCGAACCAGTCGATCGCGCCGGTCAGGGCCGCTTCCAGGGCGTAGGCCAGTGCGCCCGACGGGACCAATCGCGCGATCACCGTGAGCGCGTCGGGCACGGTGTCGACGAGCACGAGGCTGGCGATGCCGAGCATCACGAACCACAGGATATTGGCCAGCGCGAGCACGATCTCGGCCTTGAGGGTGCCGCCGAGCAGCAGACCCATCGCCGCGAACGTCGCCGTGCCCAGCGCGATCACCAGGGCACCGAGGGCGAGCCCACCGACACCCGGCCGCCAGCCCAGCGCCATCCCGATGGCCCCGAGCAGCACCGCCTGCAGCACCACGACGATCAGGACGGCCGCGCATTTGCCCGCGATGACACCCCAGCGCGGCAACGGGGTGGCGCCGAGCCGTTTGAGGGCGCCGTAGCGGCGGTCGAAGCCGACCGCGATGGCCTGACCGGTGAACGCCGTCGACATCACCGCGGTCATCATCACCATCGGCACGACCCGGTTCACCCGGTCCGCGCCGAGGTCGCCGAACGGGAGCAGCGTGAGCCCGATCAGCAGGGTGATCGGGATGAACATGGTGAGCAGCAGTTGTTCGCCGTTGCGCAGCAGCAGTTTCAGCTCGAGTGTGGTCTGCGCGGTGAGCATCGCGGCGCGCGAGGCGGGGCGGGGGTCGGGGGTGAAGGTGCCGGGCTGGAACCGGCTCACGGTCTCGGTCATCCGCGCAGGTCCCGTCCGGTGAGTTCGAGGAAGACGTCTTCGAGACGCCGCTGATCGATGCGGATGTCGGTGGCGAGCACGTCCATCCGCGCGCACCAGGCGGTGACCGTCGCCAGCACCTGCGGGGTGATCTCACCCTCGACCAGGTAGGTGCCCGGCGTGGTCTCGTGCGGCGAGAACCCTTCGGGCAGCGCGGATTTCAGCAGAGCGACATCGAGTTTCGGTGGAGCGCAGAAACGCAGCTGCCCGGCGGCGCCGTGCGCGGTGACCTCGGCCGGGGTGCCCTCGGCGACGATCTCGCCGTGGTCGATGATGACGAGTTGGTCGGCGAGCTGTTCGGCCTCGTCCATCAGGTGCGTGGTGAGCACGACGCTCACGCCGTCGCGGCGCAGGGCGTCGATGAGCTCCCAGACGATCAACCGGGCCTGGGCGTCCAGTCCGGCCGTCGGTTCGTCGAGGAACACGATCTCCGGCCTGCCGACCAGGGCGCACGCGAGCGCGAGGCGCTGTTGCTGACCGCCCGAGAGGCGCCGGTAGGGGGTGCGGCGGTTGTCCCGCAGGCCGAGAGTGCGCAGCAGCCAGTCGGGGTCGAGGGGATTCGCGGAGTAGGCCGCGACCAGGTCGAGCATCTCGCCCGCGCGGGCGCCGGGGTAGGCGCCGCCGCCCTGCAGCATCACGCCGATACGTGGCCGCAGCTGCTCGGAGTCGGCGATCGGGTCGAGGCCGAGCACCCGGACCGCGCCCGCGTCGGGGCGCACGAAGCCCTCGCACATCTCCACGGTGGTGGTCTTGCCCGCGCCGTTGGGGCCGAGCAGCGCGAAGACCTGCGCCCGCTCCACGTCGAAACGCAGGCCGTCCACCGCGGTGGTGTCGCCGTAGCGCTTGACCACGCCGTCGACGCTAACGGCGGGTCCCGGGCTTCTCGTCACGATGTGACACGGTAAGCCGTGCCCTCCTGTGACGGAGCCGACACCCCCGCCTGGGCCCGCCACGGCAGGGTGTGCCGGGTGAGGACGTAGAACAGCGCGAAGCACACCGCGGCCGCCAGGGCAGCACCGATGATCTGGAAGACCTGGAACTCGGCGCCGCGCGGCATGACGAGCATCGATACCACCGCCGAGAACGCCACGGCGGGAACGCGGAACACCGGTTGGGTGGCCCAGGCGGCCAATGGAACGATCGCCCACAACAGGTACCAGGGCTGGACCACCGGGAACAGCAGCACGATCGCGCCGAGCGACACCCCGAGCGCCCCGACCGGGTGCAGTCGGCCGGTGCCGGTCGCCACCAGCATGCGCACCGTCACCAAGCCCGCGACGAGGCCCGCGATGGGCCGGGTGATCGACAGCAGCGCGGTGGTGTGGTCGCCGAGACCGAGCAGTACCCCGCCGAATCCGGTGATGACGCCGATCACCGTCGGCAGCGACATCCAACTGCGTACCGCGTTGGCGACGCTGAGCGTGTGCATCCAGCCGAAACCGAGTCCGCTGGCCGAACTCACGAGAAGCGTGGTGACCCCGGCGATCACCGCGAGCAGGGCAGCGGCCTTGGCGACGGCGAGCAGGGTGCCGCCCCAGCGTCGCGCCAGTGCCATACCGACGAAACCCAGCGCGATGATGGAGGTGAGTTTGATCGACGACGACAGCGTGATCACCACCGCGCCGCCGATCAGCAGGGCGTAGCCGCGGGCGTCGAGCGGGGGCATGTGCCCGGTGAGCGTGTCGCGGGTACCGCCGTCGCCGTAGATGGCGCGCAGCGTGAGTTCCATACCCGCCAGCATCAGGCCGATCATCAGCGCGTCGTTGTGCACGCCGCCGACCAGGTGGAACAGGACGAGGGGATTGGCCGCGCCGAGCCACAACGCGCTCACCGGCGCCACCCCGCAGCGCACCGACAGGCGGGGCAGCGCCCACACGATCAGCGCGACACCGGCCAGGGCGAGCAACCGGTGCACCCACACCCCGGCGATGATGTTGTCGCCGGTGAGTTCGGCGATGCCGCGACCGATCCACAGGAACAGCGGGCCGTACGGCGCCGGTGTGTCACGCCAGATGGTCGGCACATTGTTGGTGAGGACGTTGTCGATGCCGAGCCCGGCGACGGGCCCCTCGGCGTAGGGGTCGATGCCGCGCGCGGCGATCTCGCTCTGGGCCAGGTAGGAGTAGACGTCGTTGCTGAACATCGGCGGCGCCACCGACAGTGGGATGATCCACAGCAGCAGCGTGCGGTCGAGTTGGGAGCGGGTCAGGCGGTGCGGCGGTGATCCGGCGAGACCGCCGATCGCGAAGCGGCCCAGCAGCAACCACGCCCCGATCACCAGCACGGTGCCGAACATGCACATCGCGAGCGATCCGGTGTGCGCGCGGGCGAAGATGCCGAGCACCCGCACCCCTGATACCGGATTCTGATGGACCGGCTGGGCGCCGATGCCCAGTGCGGCGATGGCCATCAGCACGGTGCCGGTGGCGCCCATCAGCCGAATGCGGTCCAGTTGGGCGCGTTCGCGTTTGTCGAGGCCGGGGACCTCGGTCTCGTCGCGGTGCAGGGCCGCGACGGTGTGATCGGGCGCGGGTACGTCGAACCCGAGGGCTCGTCGCCCGAACGCCAGTGTCTTGCGCGCCGCGCCCTCCAGTACCGCCACGGAGTCGAAGCCTAGTGCGCTCGGCGCCGATCGTTGCGCCACCGGCCGCCGTGGACGTCCCCACCAGCGGGAACCCGGCGCACCTGTGCGCCACCGGCGGCGGACGTCGACGTGACGGCGGGAGCTAGGCGGGCACGGTGACCATCGGGGGAGTGATGAAGGGTGGTTGCGTGCGCAACCAGAGGGCGGCCGCGATGATGACGGCCAGGCAGATCACCGTGACCAGGCCCATCGCGATCCATCCGAGGCGCTGCGCCGAACGTAGATCCCGTGCTGACAGCCAGCCGGGGACGAACAGGATGCCCAGCGCGCTGAGCGTGCCCGCCGCGAGTCCACCGAGGTGACCCCACAGCGAGATCCCCGGCAGCGAGAAGCTGATGAGCACGTTGACGCCGATCACCACCAGCATCGGAGTCGGGCTCTGGCGCAACCGGATGAGCGTCACCGTCACGGCGCCGAACAGGCCGTACACCGCGCCCGACGCGCCCGCGGTCATGGTGTACGGATCCGACAGCGCCATCACCGCCGCCGAACCGCCGAGCAGCGAGACCAGATACAGGCACCCGTAGGTGACCCGGCCGAGCACTTGCTCGAGATCGCGTCCGACGACGTAGAGCGCGAACATGTTGACGAGCAGATGGATCGCGCCGTAGTGCAGGAACCCCGAACCGAGCACCCGCCACCACTCACCGTCGGCGACCAGCAGCGGGACCAGCACGAACTCGCCGAACACCGACGAACCGCGATGGTTTTGCATCGGGTTGCCCGCCTGCGCGGCGGTCACCAGGTAGAGCAGGACATTGATCGCGATGAGCCCGTAGGTCACCATCGGTACCGGCGACGCGCCCGCCCGCGCGCCCGCGACGGTGCGCACCTGCCGTACGTCGCGCTGACCCTGCCGGACGCAGTCCACACAGTGCTGGCCGACGGCGGCCGAGCGTAGGCATTCGGGGCAGGCGGGGCGGCCGCAGCGAGTACACGCGAGGCCGGTCGGCCGGTCGGGGTGGCGGACGCACGTCTGTGCGGGCGGGTGTGACACATGGTCATCGTGCCATGAGTCACCGACACGAGGCGGGCTGTGAGAACGTCGTCGGTCGGCGGCTCGCCCAGGTTCCCGGCGACGGGAGACGATCTGTACCTCGGCGAGGCGCACGGGTCGGCCGAGGGGTGCGGCGGTCCGGTGGGCGTGTCCGGTTTCGACCGGCCAGGCCGGGCTATGCGCTCCCCATGACGTCTCTGTGGTTGAACAACGCCGAAGTCCCCGCCCGGTTACGGCTGACCCCCGGTTCGCACTTCGACATCGTCGTCCTCGGCGCGGGCATCGTCGGGTTGACGACCGCGCTGCTGCTGGCCCAGCAGGGCCGGGAGGTGGCGGTGCTCGAGGCGAAGCGGGTCGGCGCGGGCACCACGGCCGCGTCGACGGCGAAAGTCTCACTGCTGCAGGGCACCCGGGCCCAGACCATCGCCCGCAGGCACGGCATCGCGACCCTCTCGCGCTACCTCGCCGCCAATCTCGACGGGTTCGACTGGCTGCTGGATTTCTGCGCCGGTCGCGACCTCGCCGTCGAGCGCGTGGCCGCTTACACCTATGCCCAGAACGAATCCGAGATGTCCGCTGTCCGGGCGGAATTCGAGGCGACGCGGTCGGCCGGTCTGCCCACCGACCTGGTCGACGACGTCGACGTACCGTTCCCGCTGCACGGTGCCGTGCGGCTGCGCGAGCAGGCCCAGCTCAACCCGATGGCCTTCCTGGCCGCCCTCGCCGCCGAAGTCGAAACCCAGGGCGGGTCGATCTTCGAATCGACGCGCGCGCAACGGCTTCGCCACCACGACGGCCGGGTGGTGATCGGTACCGAACACGGCGAGGTGGACGCGAACAACGTCGTCGTCGCGACCGGAACACCGATTTTCGACCGGGGTGGCTACTTCGCCCGCGTCACCGCCCAGCGCTCCTATCTGGCCGCGTTCAAGGTGCCAGGGCCGGTGCCGGAGGAGATGTACATCAGTGCGGGACAACCGATCCGGTCGCTGCGCCGCTACCCGGCCGACGACGTGCTCCTGGTCGGCGGCAGCGGTCACGAGGTGGGCCGCGAGGACTCCGCCGAGGCACATGTGCGAGACCTGCTCGACTGGACCGGTCGGTGGTTCCCCGGCGCGGAGCTGCTGCACCGCTGGTCGGCGCAGGACTATCACCCCGTCGGCGAGCTTCCCTATGTCGGCCCGCTCGTGCCCGGGCGCGAGGAAGTCCTCGTCGCCACGGGCTTCGCCAAGTGGGGTTTCACCAACGGCGCCGCCGCCGCGCTCGCTCTCGCGGGCCGCATCACCGGCGACGCTCCGAAATGGGCCGACACCCTCTCCGCCTGGCGGCTCGGCGAAGTCGCCTCCCTCCCGGCGGGCGCCCGCGCCAACGCGACCGTCGCTCGCTACCTGTCCACCGGCTGGCTGCACCTGCTCGGCGCCGACGGGCACAGCATCCCTCCGGAAGGCTGCGGCCGCGTCGAACGCCACGGGCTGGCTCCCACTGCCGTCTCCACCGTCGACGGCGTCACCACCGAGATCTCCGCGATCTGCCCTCACCTGGGCGGCATCCTGCACTGGAACGACGCCGAACGCACCTGGGACTGCCCCCTGCACGGCTCCCGCTTCGAACCCGACGGCGCCGTCATCGAGGGACCGGCCACCCACCCCCTCTCTCCCCGCTGAGCTGGACATCCGATCACCACGCTCTGGTGGCGGCGTCTCGCGAGAGCCTCGCGCCCGCGGAGCGTGGTGATCGAGTCCAGGGCGGATGTGTGCTGGTCTCGGAGTTGCTCGCCGGTGCGTGCGGGGATCTGCCCGGTGTGCGATGAGTCACCTCGTGCGGGCCGTGCGGGTCGGCGGGGGTGGGTCGCACCTGGGGTTTTGTCGAGGCGTGGCGGTGGCGGGATGTCTTCGTCGCAGGTCAGGGTGCCCTTGGCAAGGTGACCCTTATTAGATTTAGGGAAGTAATTCCGCCACACTGGTGTTGTGAAAACCGTGGGTTTGCGGACAGGCGTGGAAGGGACCGGTCGTAAGGCGACCGGCGCCCGGTCGTCTGCCGTGCCCGCGCACGAGGGGCAGACCCGGGCGGCCATCGTCCAGCTACTGCTCGAGCAGGGTCCCATCACCGCCACCGCCATCAGCGCCGAACTCGGGCTCGCGCCCGCAGGGGTGCGCAGGCACCTCGACGCGCTGATCGACGCAGGTCAGGCGCGCGCGAGCCGGTCGGCGCCGTGGCAGCAGAAGGGGCGCGGCAGGCCCGCCAAGCAATATCAGCTCACCGCCGCCGGGCGTGGCAACCTCGGCCACGCCTACGACGACCTGGCAGGCGCCGCGATCCGTCAGCTCGGTGAGATCGGTGGCGACGAGGCGATCAGCGAGTTCGCCCGCAAACGGGTGCGCACGATCGTCGACGGCATCGAGCCGGTCGCCGAGCACACCGCCCCCGTGATCGAGGCCAAGGTCGAGGAGATCGCCGAGGCGTTCGCCGACGCCGGTTTCGCCGCGACCACCCGCCAGGTGGGTGCCGGAGTGCAGATCTGCCAGCATCATTGCCCGGTGGCCCACGTGGCCGAGGAGTTCCCGCAGCTGTGCGCGGCCGAACTGGACGCTTTCCGCGACCTGCTCGGCACCCACGTACAGCGACTTGCGACGATCGCCAACGGCGATTGCGCCTGCACCACCCATGTGCCGCTGGTCGCGGTGCCGAAGATCCCATCCGCCGCACAGCCCGCGGCGGGACGAACGAACGACTCCGGAAGGAGCGCCGAATGACGACGACCACCGACCAGGCGCAACCGCTGACCCAGGACGAGACCATCGCCTCGCTGGGTAACTACGGTTACGGCTGGGCCGATTCGGATGTGGCCGGTGCCAGCGCGCAACGCGGCCTGTCGGAAGCTGTCGTTCGCGACATCTCGGCCAAGAAGAACGAGCCCGAGTGGATGCTCGACATCCGCCTCAAGGCGCTGCGCATCTTCGACCGCAAGCCCATGCCGAACTGGGGTTCCAACCTCGACGGCATCGACTTCGACAACATCAAGTACTTCGTGCGCTCGTCGGAGAAGCAGGCCGAGAGCTGGGAAGACCTGCCCGAGGACATCAAGAACACCTACGACAAGCTGGGCATCCCCGAGGCCGAGAAGCAGCGCCTCGTGTCCGGTGTCGCCGCGCAGTACGAGTCCGAGGTCGTCTACCACTCCATCCGTGAGGACCTGGAGAAGCAGGGCGTCATCTTCCTCGACACCGACACCGCGCTCAAGGAGCACCCGGAGATCTTCCAGGAGTACTTCGGCTCGGTGATCCCCGCGGGCGACAACAAGTTCTCCGCGCTCAACACCGCCGTGTGGTCGGGCGGCTCGTTCATCTACGTGCCCCCGGGCGTGCACGTCGACATCCCGCTGCAGGCCTACTTCCGGATCAACACCGAGAACATGGGCCAGTTCGAGCGGACGCTGATCATCGTCGACGAGGACGCCTACGTCCACTACGTCGAGGGCTGCACCGCGCCGATCTACAAGTCCGACTCGCTGCACTCCGCGGTCGTGGAGATCATCGTGAAGAAGGGCGGTCGCTGCCGCTACACGACCATCCAGAACTGGTCCAACAACGTCTACAACCTGGTCACCAAGCGGGCCAAGGCCGAGGCGGGCGCCACCATGGAGTGGGTCGACGGCAACATCGGCTCCAAGGTCACCATGAAGTACCCGGCGGTCTGGATGACCGGCGAGCACGCGCACGGCGAGGTGCTCTCCGTGGCGTTCGCGGGCGTCGGCCAGCACCAGGACACCGGCGCGAAGATGCTGCACCTGGCCCCGCACACCTCCTCGACCATCGTGTCGAAGTCGGTGGCGCGCGGCGGCGGTCGCGCGTCGTACCGCGGTCTGGTGCAGGTGAACAAGGGCGCCCACGGCTCCAAGTCGACGGTGAAGTGTGACGCGCTGCTGGTCGACACGATCAGCCGCTCCGACACCTACCCCTACGTCGACATCCGCGAGGACGACGTGACCATGGGCCACGAGGCCACGGTCTCCAAGGTGTCCGAGGACCAGCTGTTCTACCTGATGAGCCGCGGTCTCACCGAGGACGAGGCGATGGCCATGGTGGTGCGCGGCTTCGTGGAGCCCATCGCCAAGGAACTGCCGATGGAATACGCACTGGAACTGAACCGGCTCATCGAGCTGCAGATGGAAGGGGCCGTGGGCTGATGTCGACGCTCGAGACGCCGACCCAGAACCCGGGCGCGGGCGCCGCGGTCAACAAGGGCGAGGTGTTCGCCTCGTTCGACGTGGACGCGTTCGAGATCCCGTCGGGTCGTGACGAGGCGTGGCGGTTCACCCCGCTGCGTCGTCTGCGCGGCCTGCACGACGGCACGGCCGTGCGTGACGGTCAGGCAGGCGTCGAGGTGACCGAGGTCGCCGGTGTCACCGTGGAAACGGTCGACCGCACCGACACCCGCCTCGGCCAGGCCGGTGTGCCCGCCGATCGTGTTGCCGCCCAGGCCTATTCGGGCTTCGAGACGGCGACCGTCATCACCGTCGGCAAGGAGACCGAGGTTTCCGACCCCGTCACCGTGACAGTCACCGGTCCCGGCGAGGGCAAGACCGCCTACGGCCACCTGCAGATCCGGCTGGACAACTTCGCCGTCGCCACGATCGTGCTCGATCAGCGCGGCAGCGGAACCTACGCCGAGAACGTCGAATTCGTGCTCGGTGACAGCGCCAAGCTCACCGTCGTCGCCGTCCAGGAATGGGCCGACGACGCCGTGCACGTCACCGCGCATCACCTGAAGCTGGGTCGCGACGCGAACCTGCGGCACGTGTCGGCGACCCTCGGCGGCGACCTGGTCCGCCTGTCGGGCACCGTGCGCTACGCCGGTCCCGGCGGCGAGGCCGAGTTGTTCGGCCTGTACTTCGCCGACGCGGGCCAGCACTTCGAGCAGCGGTTGCTGGTCGATCACGCCGAGCCCAACTGCAAGTCCAACGTGCTGTACAAGGGTGCGCTGCAGGGTGACCCGTCCTCGCCGAAGGGCGACGCCCGCACGGTCTGGATCGGCGATGTGCTGATCCGCGCCGCGGCCGAGGGCACCGACACCTACGAGGCGAACCGCAACCTGGTGCTCACCGATGGCGCCCGCGCCGATTCGGTGCCGAACCTGGAGATCGAGACCGGTGAGATCGCCGGTGCCGGACACGCGAGTGCCACCGGCCGCTTCGACGACGAGCAGCTGTTCTACCTGCGCGCTCGTGGCATTCCCGAGGACGTCGCCCGCCGCCTGGTGGTGCGTGGCTTCTTCTTCGAGATCATCCAGAAGGTCACGGTTCCCGAGGTCCGGGAGCGGCTCGAGGCGGCCATCGAGGCCGAGCTCGCCACTGTCGGTATCTGACACCCACTTACTGCAACGAAGGATTCGAATTCGATGACCACCTTGGAGATCAAGGACCTGCACGCGGAGATCACCACCCCTGAGGGTGAGTCCAAGCAGATCCTCAACGGCGTGAACCTGACCGTGAAGTCGGGCGAGACGCACGCCATCATGGGCCCCAACGGCTCGGGCAAGTCCACGCTGTCCTACGTGATCGCCGGACACCCCAAGTACACCGTCACCCAGGGCACCATCACCCTCGACGGCGAGAACGTCCTGGACATGTCGGTCGACGAGCGCGCCCGCGCGGGCCTGTTCCTGGCCATGCAGTACCCGGTCGAGGTCCCCGGCGTCTCGATGTCGAACTTCCTGCGCACCGCCGCCACCGCCGTGCGCGGTGAGGCGCCGAAGCTGCGCACCTGGGTCAAGGAGGTGAAGGAGTCGATGGCCGAGCTCGACATCGACGCCGCCTTCGCCGACCGCTCGGTGAACGAGGGCTTCTCCGGCGGCGAGAAGAAGCGCCACGAGGTCCTGCAGCTGGGTCTGCTCAAGCCGAAGATCGCGATCCTCGACGAGACCGACTCCGGCCTGGACGTCGATGCGCTGCGCATCGTGTCCGAGGGCGTGAACCGCTACAAGGAGCGCGAGAACGGCGGCGTCCTGCTGATCACGCACTACACCCGCATCCTGCGCTACATCAAGCCCGACTTCGTGCACGTGTTCGTCAACGGCAAGATCGTCGCCGAGGGTGGTTCCGAGCTGGCCGAGGAACTCGACGCGAACGGCTACGTGCGCTTCACCTCCGCGACCGCTGGAGCCTGACAACCATGACCGCTGTGTCCGTCTCGGGGCCCGCCCTCGACGTCGCCCGGATCCGGGCCGACTTCCCGATCCTGAACCGTACGGTCCGGGACGGGAAACCGTTGGTGTACCTGGATTCCGGTGCGACCGCGCAGCGTCCGCTGCAGGTGCTGGACGCCGAGCGCGACTTCCTGCTCACCCGCAACTCGGCGGTGCACCGCGGTGCCCACCAGCTGGCGGAGGAGGCGACCGACTCCTACGAGGACGCCCGAGTCGCCATCGCGCGCTTCGTCGGCGCCGACGCGGGCGAGATCGTGTTCACCAAGAACGCGACCGAGTCGCTGAACCTGGTGGCCAACGCCTTCGGTGACGACCGGTTCCCGCACCACGTGGGCCCCGGCGACGAGATCGTCATCACCGAGCTCGAGCACCACGCCAACCTGGTTCCGTGGCAGGAGCTCGCGCGCCGCACCGGTGCCACGCTCAAGTGGTACGGCATCACCGATGACGGCCGCATCGACCTGGACTCGCTCGAACTGTCGCCCGCGACAAAGGTTCTCGCGTTCACCCACCAGTCGAACGTGACCGGTGCGGTCGCGCCGGTGGCCGAATTGGTCCGCCGCGCAAAGGAAGTCGGCGCGCTCGTCGTGCTCGACGCCTGCCAGTCGGTGCCGCACATGGCAGTGGACTTCCGTGCGCTCGGCGTGGACTTCGCCGCGTTCTCCGGGCACAAGATGTTCGGCCCGATGGGCGTCGGTGGGCTGTACGGGCGGCGGGCGCTGCTCGAGGAGACCCCGCCGTTCATCACCGGCGGGTCGATGATCGAGACCGTCACCATGGAGCAGACCACCTACGCGCCGCCGCCGCAGCGCTTCGAGGCGGGCACGCCGATGACCTCGCAGGTCGTCGGGCTGGCCGCCGCGGTCCGCTACCTGGAAGACCTCGGCATGGACGCGATCGCCGCCCACGAGCACGCACTCACCGGCGCCGCGCTCGAGGGTCTGCGCGGCATCGAGGGCGTGCGGATCATCGGCCCCACCGAGAACGTGGACCGCGGTGGCGCGGTGGCGTTCGTGGTCGACGGGATCCACGCCCACGACGTGGGCCAGATCCTCGACGATCAGGGTGTCGCCATCCGGGTCGGACACCACTGCGCCTGGCCGCTGCACCGCCGCTTCGGCGTCGCGGCGACCGCGCGGGCGTCCTTCGCCGCCTACAACACCCTCGACGAGGTCGACGCACTGGTGCAGGCCGTGCGGAAGGCTCAGACCTTCTTCGGAGTTGCATAAGACATGCGCATGGAGCAGATGTACCAGGAAGTGATCCTGGACCACTACAAGCACCCGCACCACCGCGGTCTGCGGGAGCCGTTCGGCGCCGAAGTGCACCACGTGAACCCGACCTGCGGTGACGAGGTGACCCTGCGCGTGCACCTCGACGACGCGGGCGAGGTCGCCGACGTCTCCTACGACGGTCAGGGCTGCTCGATCAGCCAGGCCGCCACCTCGATCCTCACCGATCAGGTGATCGGGCTGCCGGTACAGCAGGCGCTGAAGGTCGTCGACTCCTACAGCGAGATGATCTCCAGTCGCGGCACCGTCGAGGGCGACGAGGACATGATCGGCGACGGCATCGCACTCGCGGGCGTCGCCAAGTACCCGGCGCGCGTGAAGTGCGCACTGCTGGGATGGATGGCGTTCAAGGACGCCGTCGTGCAGATCGCCACGGCCGAAGATGCCAAGCCCGCCATGGGAAATGGGGAAGCGTGATGAGTGAGACCAAGGCTGAGGAAGCCACGACCGAAACCGCCGCGCCCGCTCCCGAAGCGGAGTTGACGCCCGAACAGATCCAGCACATCGCCGATCTGGAAGAGGCCATGCGCGACGTGGTCGACCCCGAACTCGGGATCAATGTCGTCGACCTCGGCCTCGTCTACGGCATGTCCGTCGACGACGCCAACATCTGCACCCTCGACATGACGCTCACCTCGGCGGCCTGCCCGCTGACCGACGTGATCGAGGACCAGTCCCGCAACGCCCTGGTGCGCAGCGGCCTGGTCGAGGACCTGAAGATCAACTGGGTCTGGATGCCCCCGTGGGGCCCCGACAAGATCACCGACGACGGCCGCGAACAGCTGCGCGCCCTCGGTTTCACTGTCTGACCAGGTTTTTCAGTTATGCCACTGTGCGGCTCGATGTGATCCTTTGCCGCACAGTGGTTCGACACGTCGATTCGTGGTCATCTGGAGCGTTCCGGGCATCCGGAACAGTTTCAGAGGAGAACTTTCGAATGAGTTTCAAGGGTAAGGCCGGTCTCGCCGTTGTGGCGCTCGGTCTCGCGGCCGGGTCGGTGTTCGGTGCCGGGTCGGCGAACGCGGTGCCGCTCGACCAGTGGGGCGCGATGGCCGTGGACGCGGACTGGTCGAACTACGGTCGCTCCGTCGACTACCCCTCCCGCGCCGAGGCCGAGGCCGCCGCGTTGGAGCAGTGCGGCGCGGACGGCTGCGCGATCGAGGTCGCGTGGGTGAACGGCTGCCTGGCACTGGTGGAGAACGAGCAGTACATCGCCTGGGGCAAGGGCGCGAACCGCGCCGAGGCCGAGCGCGAGGCGTACCTGGCGCTGACCGAGGGCACCCCGCAGAACCTGCTGGTCAACCTCGGCTCGTCGCAGATGGCGGGCGGCACCGTGATCGAAACGGTCTGCACCACCAACGCGAGCTGAATGCCGTAGCGATCGGGCCCGGATCTCCGAGGAGATCCGGGCCCTTCCACGTCCGTGCGTCATTCGCCGTGGTCGTCGATATGACCTTCACCCCTGGAGTTGGCTATTGCCGATCTTTCGATGATGATCTGGAAGGTTCCGGACTTCCGGAACAGTTTCCAGAGGAGAACATTCGAATGAGTTTCATGAGGAAGGCCTGCTTCGCCGTCGCGGCACTCGGCCTTGCGGCCGGGTCGGTGCTCGGTGCCGGTTCGGCGAGCGCCGCGGGTGACCAGTGGGCGTCGGTCGCGTTGAGCGACAACGAGGCCATCTACGGCATCAGCGTGAACGAGGGCAGCGCCGAGGCCGCCATCGCCGCGGCGATCGCCGACTGCCACCTCGCCGACTGCAACGAGGTCATGACCTGGGCCAACGGCTGTGGCGTCCTGGTCCAGAGCAACGACGGCCTCGCCTGGGCATCGGGTCCCACCCGGGCCGACGCCGAGCGCACGGCCTACGAGAGCCTGACCGAGCTGACCCCCACCGCCATGCTGGCCAACACCGGTTCGGCGAACCTCAGCGGCGCCCACGTCGTCGACGCGATCTGCACCGCCAACGCGCGCTGATCGTCGCCCGATTCCGGCCCGGATCCCCAGGGGGTCCGGGCCTTTCGTGTCACCGGGCCAGTTCCGAATCCAGCGCCGAGGCGATCCAGGCGCCGATCATGTCGGCGGTCTGGTCGATCACCACGTCGCGGTCCAGGCCCTCGTCCTCCATCTCCACCGACCGTAGCGCCGTGGCGAATCCGGCGTTGAGCACCACGAACGCCATCGTGTCGATATCGATGCTCTTGGTCGGGCCGAGCAGATGGATCAGGTACAGCTTGATGATCATGCGCAGCCGAGGCTCGAACTCGGGGATGCCGCTGCCGTAGAACTGCAGATCGGCGACCAGCGCGCGGACCAAGGGCCCGTTGGCGACGAGAATCTCCACGGCGGTGCGGATCACCTCGGCCACCGAATCGCGCGGTGTCTTGTCGGCGGCGACGGTGAGGAACTTGCTGTATCGCTCTTCCACCTGCAGGAACAGGCTGTCGGTCAGCTCTTTCACGATCTCGTCGCGGTCGTTGAAATACCGGTACAGCGTGCCGATGCTGATACCCGCCTCGTTCGCGATCCGGTTGGTCGAGGTGTTGCCGATCCCTCGGGTGCCGAAAAGGTGAGCGGATACCTCCAGAATGCGTGCCCGCGTCTCTCGTGCTCGGTCCTGCTTCGGACGTTTGCGCTGCTTGTCGGCTTGTGGGGGCATCGGAGTACCTCGCGGGAAAGAGGAGTAGAAGGTGAGCGGTTACTCACCCTACAGTCATGTCACGAAGAAGACCTCGGTGTCGGCCATCACGTTCGGTTCGCTCCGGGGAAGCAGCACCGACACGGTGTGTAGAAGGAGGAGTCGACGATGACGATCCCATTGGACAGGGGGCTGACATCCACGCTGGTCACCCATTTCGTGAACAACGTGGCGACCTGTCGAACGTTGCCCGGCGACGCGATCTCGGGCGAGGTCACCTCGGTGACCAGAATGTGCCTCGAGATCTGCGCCGGACTGCTCGACGGGCGTGACGAGGAGGCCAAGCTGCACCGGCTCGCGGTCGCGGCCTCCGGATGGGCGCGCGAGGGCGTGCCCATCGACACCATCCTGCACGCGTTGCACGAGGGTTTCCGGATCGGTTTCGACGCGGCGTGCGCGGGGATGAGCCTGCCCGACGAGTTCCGTCGGCTGATCGCGATCTCGGATGTGCTGTGCACCACCGTGACTCGCGCCTACATTCGCGAGCACCGGGAGATCGCCGGTGAACACCACACGGCCGTGCACACGCTGACCTCGGCGCTGCTCGCCGGGCAGCCGACCATCACGATGGCCCGCGAGTGCGGCATCTCGGTGGCCGAATCCTATGTGGTGCTCGCCCTTTCGATCGCCGAGCACCCGGACGAGCACGACACCCGCCTGAACTCCTCGGTGGTCGCCCGGCGCAAGTTGCGCCGGGTGCAGGCCGCGCTGGCGCACCGGTGCGGGGAGCAGGCGCTGTCGCTGCTGTCGGTGGACGGTGGCACGCTGCTCATTCCGGCCGACCTGCTCGCCGACGATCAGCTCGACGGTCTGGTCGAGGCCCTGTCCCGGGCCGCCCGGGTGGACGTGACGGCGGCGCTCGTGTCCGCACCGGCCGCCGAGATTCCCGACGCGGCCCAGCGCGCCCACGAACTGCTCGACATGGTGGAGCGCCTCGACTGCGAACCCGGCCTGTACCGCTTCGGTGATCTGGCACTGGAATACCAGCTCACCCGGCCGGGGCCCGGCCGCGCGCGGCTCGGTGAGCTGCTCGCGCCGCTGGACAAGCACCCCGAGCTGTACGAAACGCTGCGCGTGCACATCGCCAACAACATGAACCGCCAGCGCACGGCCCGCCTGCTGCACATCCACACCAACACCGTCGACTACCGGCTGCGCCGCGTCGCCCAGCTCACCGGGCTCGACCCGGCGCAGGCCTCGGGGTTGTGGCAGTTGCGGTCGGCGATGATCGCGCGCAGCTTCCACACCGGGCCGAAGGCGACCGCCGAGCCGGTGCAGGCGACCGGTTTCGGCGCACCTGTCGGATTGGGGACCAGCGGTGCCCGCCGGGCCCGGGTGGACGCCGAGGTCTGCCCGGTGCCGGGGCTCGGCGGGGCGCGTTCGGCCTAGGGTCGGCCCGGAGTGGGTGGTTCAGCGGCGCAACACCTTCCGGGCCAGCCAGTTGCCGAGGAACTGCACGGCCTGCACCCCGGCGATGATGATCAGGACGGCGACGAGGGTGACCTCCCATTGGAACTGCTGGTAGCCGTAGACGATGGCGAAGTCGCCCAGTCCGCCGCCGCCGACGGTGCCCGCCATGGCGGAGATGTCGACGATCGAGATGACCACGAAGGTGTAGCCGAGGATCAGCGGCCCGAGGGCTTCCGGGATCAACAGCGTGAGGACGATGCGCAGCGGTCCCGCACCCGCCGCGCGGGCCGCCTCGATCACCCCGGGGTCGACCGTGACGAGGTTCTGCTCGACGATGCGGGCGATCCCGAAGGAGGCGGCAACGATCATCACGAACAGCGCCGCCTCGGAACCGATGGTGGTGCCGACCACCTCGAGGGTGACCGGGCCGAGCGCGGCGAGCAGGATGATGAAGGGAATCGGGCGGACCAGATTGACGAGCACATTGAGCACCAGATGGATCGGCGCGTTGGCCAGCAGCCCGCCTTTGCGGGTGGTGTAGAGCGCGGTGCCGAGGACCAGCCCGATCAGGCCCGCCACCACGAACGTCACGCCGACCAGGTAGACGGTCGTCCCGATGGACTCGAACAGGATCGGGCGCAGTTTCGTCCAGTCGGTCTCCATCTCAGCCCTTCCGTTCCAGGTCGGCGACGACGCGATCCACCGCGTCGCCCGGTCCGTGCAGGGCCAGGGTGATGCTGCCGAACGTCTTGTCCTGCAGGGTGCTCACACCGCCGTAGACGATCTCGAAGCGCACCTCGGCGGCGGTCGCGGCGGCCAGCGCCGCGCCGATGCCTCGGTGGTCGTCGATGTCGACGGTGACCAGCCTGCCGCCGTGCACGTCCCGCAACCGCTCCAGCTCGCGCGCATCGGGGCGGTCGCGCAGGACGGTGGACACGAAGGAGCGGGTCGACGCCGCCCGCGGCGCCGCGAAAACATCGAAGGTGGGCGCCAATTCGACGATCCGTCCCTCGGCGAGCACCGCGACCCGGTCGGCGACCGCGCGGATCACGTCCATCTCGTGGGTGATCACCACGATGGTCACGCCGAGTTCGGCATTGATCTTCCGCAGCAGCCGCAGCACCTCACCGGTGGTTTCCGGGTCGAGCGCTGAGGTGGCCTCGTCGGCGAGCAGCAGCGACGGCGAGGTGGCCAGCGCCCTGGCGATGCCGACGCGCTGCTTCTGCCCGCCGGAGAGCTGATCGGGATAGGCGCGGGCCTTGTCGGCGAGCCCGACGAAGTCGAGCAGCTCGGCCACCCGTGCCTTGCGCGCGGCCCGCTTCCACCCCGCCACCTTCAGCGGATACTCGACATTGCCCGCGGCCGTGCGCGACCGGAACAGGTTGAACTGCTGGAACACCATGCCGATATCGCGGCGCAGCGCGCGCACGGCCGATTCCGGCACCCCGGTGATGGGGGTGCCGGAGATCGTGACGGTGCCCGACGTGGGCTTCTCCAGGGCGTTGATCAACCGCACCAGGGTGGACTTGCCCGCGCCCGAATAGCCGATCACGCCGAAGATCTCACCGCGTTCGATCCGCAGATCGATGTCGTCGAGCGCGACGTGCGCGTCGGCGCCTCGGCCGAACACCTTGGTGACCGAACGGAATTCGACCGCGGCCGGGGAACTCACTTGTTCGTCCGGATGCCCTGCTGCACCCGGTCGAGGATCTGTTCGAGCTCGGCGCCGGGTCGGGTGACGGCGACGGCGGTGTTCTTGGTGACCTCCGCGTGCGCGGCGGCCACGGCCGGGTCCTTCCAGATCTCGACCAGCTTCAGATAGGTCGGGTCGGTCTTGTCCTCGGCGCGGGTGACGATCACGTTGATGTAGGGCTCGGCGGCCGGGTTCTTCGGATCGTCCTTGTAGAGCGCCGAATGCGGGTCGATGCCGGAACGCTCGAGGAAGGTGTTGTTGATCACCGAACCGTCGACGGAGGCCAGCGAGAGCGCGGTCTGCGCGGCGTCGACCGGGGTGACCCGCACCTTGGACGCGCCCTTGTCGATATCGGCCGGGGTGGGTTGGGCCGAGGTGCCGGACAGTCTCAGCAATCCGGCGGCCTGCAGCACGAACAGGGCGCGCGCCTGGTTGGTCGGATCGTTGGGGATCGCGATCTCACCGCCCTGCGGGATGTCGGCGACCGCCTTGTGCTTCTTCGAGTACAGCCCGAGCGGGACGATGTAGGTCGAACCGATCGGGGTCAGCGTGTCCGAGCTCGCCACGTTGTACTGACCGAGGAACTGCAGATGCTGGAACAGGTTGACGTCGATCTGCTTCTGCGACAGCGCCACGTTGGGCTGCTTGTAGTCGGAGAAGTTGGTGATCTTCAGCGTGATGCCCTGCTCCTTCGCCTTCTGCTCGAAGACATCCCAGGCCTTGTCCTTGTCGGTGGTGCCGATCCGGACAACGGTGCCCGATTCCGCCTCACCCGATCCGCACGCCGTGAGGGTCAGGGCCGCGGTGGTGACGAGGACCGGGATCGCCAGTACCCTACGGAATTTCACTTGTACTCCCGAGTTGCTCGCTTCGATGAACTCGGTCATCCAAGCCGCGTCCACCCCACACCGACAACGGTTCGAATTGTCTCGAGCCAAACCCTCACCAAGAGTTGGACGACCGTCTAGTTTGAGCGCGGGAGGCGTCTTGCGATCTGGGCGGTGTGCTCGTGGAAGCGAGTCCGCTGGATCGGGTGTGGGGGATCGGGTTGTCGGCACAGGACGAGCGGGCCGTCGATCCCCGGCGGTGGCGGGGTCTGAATCTGTTGGGATTCGCCGTGATGCGGGCCCGCGACGAACTCGGCCGGTAGAGCTATTCGGGAAAGGTATTTCTCGGCGAGCTTGTGGGCGTTCATGATTGAGGGTGGTCCCGATCTGGGGCCGAACTTCGATGGGGAGAATTCTGATGTCTGTTGTGGGCAAGTACGCCCTCGGTGTGGCCGCCATGTCTGCGGTGGCCGCGTTCACGGTGGTCGCCGCGGGTCCGGCCTCCGCCGGTGCCAGCGGTGTGGCCATCGCCGAAGCACCCGGCTACACCGCGGTGTCACGTGATGGTGGTTTCCAGGCCGCCGCCGGTGACCTCTACGGCGCGCTGGCGCTGTCCTCGGACGAGGCCGTGGTCGCGTCCGCGGTGAACTACGGCAGCTGGGCCGACGCCCAGCACGCCGCGCTCGCCGAATGCGGTGTGTGGGACTGCCAGGTGGTCGTCTCGTTCCGCAACGCCTGCGGTGCCGTCGCCCAGGGCGCGGACTACCGCTTCGGCTGGTCGTGGGATCACTCGCTGGCCGCGGCCGAGCGGTCGGCGGTGGACGTGCTCGGGCTGAGCGCCCCGCCGTTCCCCGACCTTGGCTCGGCCTCGCCGCGCCCGGCGCGCGTCATCCTGTCTGCCTGCACGGCCAACGTCTGACCGAGTGAACCGAGGGGCGCGAACCTGAACGGTTCGCGCCCCTCGCTCGTGTCAACGGCGCGGGTGGTCCAGCGAGAGACGTCCACGCCGAACGAGATCGTGCTTGGCGATCGGCGGCAGCGGCTCGTCGGCTGGGGTCTCCGGATTGGTGCGGACCAGCAGGGTGACGGTGGCGGCGGGCACGAAACCGCTGCGTCGCATCAAGGCCGCCGAGGCGCTGTTTCGCTCCTCCACGTCGGTGACGATGTGCTGGGCGCCGCGTGCGAACAACGCCTCCGAGCAGACGTCGACCAACCGCCGGGCGATGCCGTGTCCCTGCATGTCCGGCGCCACGGCGATCCACTCGAGATACGCCCAGTCGTCACGGTGCTCGAACTCCATCGACCCGAGCACGAACCCGACCACCCGGTCCGAATCCAGGGCCACCCAGCAGGCGTTGTCGGGGCTGTCCAGATGCTCGGCGACGGCCGTCAGCGACCAGGACGTGTACGGCTTGGTGGTCGTGTCGAAAACCTGATGCCCGAGGTCGAGGACCTGACGCAGATGCCCGAGACCCATGGGGACGACAGCGATCGCATGGTCCATGGGGCCAGTGTGCCCTAGGCCCCCTTGCGGGCCGTGGACTTGCTCGCCGTGGATTTGCTCGCCGACTTGCGCGGTGCCGCCTTCTTGGCCGCCGCTTTCTTCGCCGGTTTCTTCTTCGGCGCGGCGGACTCGCCCTCCCGGCGCCCGCTCGCCTCGAGGCTGCGCTGCAGGGCGGCGACCAGATCCACCACCTCGGCATCGGGCTGCTCGGCCGGTTCGGCGGCGGTCGATTCGACCTTGCCGGTGCCGCTGGCGATCGCCTCGTCCAGCAATTTCTGCAATTCGATCTGGTATTCGTCGGTGTATTCGCCCGGATCGAAATCACCCGACATCGACTCGACCAGGGTTTCGGCCATCTTCAATTCCTGCGGGCGCGGGGTCGGCGCGTCCTCGAGCGACGGGAAATCGACCGCGCGCACCTCGTCGGGCCACAACAATGTCTGCAGCACGAGTACACCGTCGCGCACGCGCAGCGCGGCCAATCGGGTCTTCTGCCGCAGTGTGAAATGGACGAGGGCTGTCTTGTCGATCCGTTCGAGCGTGGCGGCCAGCAGTTGATATGCCTTCGGCGTCGCGGAATCGGGTTCGAGATAGTAGCTCTTGTCGAACAGCACCGGGTCGATCTGATCCGACGGCACGAATTCCAGTACCGGGATCTCGTGCTTCTCCGCGGCGGGCAGCTTGGCAAAGTCCTCGTCGGTGAGCACCACCTGTTCACCGTCGGGCGAAACATACGCCTTGTCGATATCGGAATACTGCACCGATTTGCCACACACCTGGCAGACCCGGTCGTATTTGATCCGGCCCCCGTCCTTGGCGTGGACCTGATGAAACCGGATGTCGTGGTCCTCGGTCGCGGTATAAACCTTGACCGGGACATTGACCAGCCCGAAAGCGATCGAGCCCTTCCAGATCGACCTCATAGACCCCATCATGATCGATCCGTGCTTCCGGGGCGAGCAGGCGATGCACAACCGGTGCTCCGTCGTGATGCGCGCGCACTTGATTCCGTGTTCACCACGGTCGGTGCTGGTGATAACGGCGACAACGACAATGCGGGACACGACCGGCGGCGTTTCGTCGGGAGTCTGATCCAATTGTGCGCGTGCGCGCTGAGTTGATCATTTGTGGACTGGGGCCCGCGGGCCGGGCGGCGGCCCATCGGGCGGCCGGGCGGGGAATGTCGGTGGTGGCGATCGATCCGCACCCGGAGCGCACCTGGACGGCGACGTACGCGGCGTGGGCGGACGAGGTGCCGGAGTGGGTGGGCGACGAGGTCTTCGCCGGAGACGGCGTCGAGCCGACGGTGTGGGCGGTGGGGGAGCATCGGGTGCGGCGCGACTATCGGGTCTTCGACACCGCGCGGTTGCGGCAGGCGCTCGCGCTGACGGGGGTCACGGTGTGCGCTGATCGGGTCACCCACCTCGACGCGCGCCGCGGGATGGTGCGAACCGCGGGTGGGCGGACATTCGAAGGTCGCGTGATCGACGCGCGGGGCGTCGGGCGCGCGCGAGGGCGGGCCGAGCAGACGGCTTACGGGGTGACGGTCGAGGCGGACGGGCCCTGCGTGTTCATGGACTGGCGGCTCGACAACGGCGCCGGACCCGATGAACCCCGGTCGTTCCTGTACACGGTGCCGGTGGGGCCGGGTCGGATGCTGTACGAGGAGACCTGTCTCGTGGGGCGCCCGGCCCTGACACCCGAGGTGTTGCGCACCCGGTTGGAGCACCGGCTCGGGCAGCGGGGAATCGCGATCGGAGGCACGGAACCCGTTGAGCGCGTGCGTTTCCCCGTGGAGGGCGGACAGCCCGGCGGCGGCCGGTTCGGCGCCGCGGGCGGCCTGATCCACCCCGCCACCGGATACAGCGTCGCCGCGTCCCTGGCCGCCGCCGACACCGTCGTCGACGGGGCCTCACTGTGGACGCCGCGCGCCCGTGCGGTCGCGGCCCTGCGTCGCGCGGGACTGCGGGCGTTGCTGGCCCTCCCGCCGCGCGAGGTACCGGTCTTCTTCGAGGCGTTCTTCGCCCTCGCACCGGCCCGGCAGCGTTCGTACCTGTCCGGCCACGACGACCTGACAGGTACCCTCGCCGCGATGCGGGCCCTGTTCACCGAGCTGCCCCCACGGGTGCGCCGCACCGTCGCGATCTCCTCGCTCGGACTCCGCTGAGCCGCAGCGGTACCGGGGATATCCGAGCGACGGCGCGAACGCCGCCGGGTTGCTAACATCGCCGGGCGAACGCGCCGACCCGCCAGCAGGATCGGGCCGACGAGGCGGGCCGACCGGGTGACACCGAGTACCGCACGTCGAGACGCGTGCCGCAGCGTTGCTCGACGAGACAGGGGTATACCGGTGTTCGAATTCACCAAGCGGCGTGGCCGCTGGGTGCTCGGTGTTTTCGCAGTGCTCGCGCTGGTGCTCGGAGCACTCGGCGCCACCCTGTTCGATCGGGTGGAGGGCGGCGGGTACACCGACAGCGGCAGCGAGTCCAGCCGGGCGCTCGACGTGCTGCGCGACGAATTCGGCCAGGGCCCACCCAATCTGGTGTTGCTGGTGGAAACCGAGGACTCGGTCGACGACCCCGAATCCACCGCCGCCGCGACCGCGCTCGTCGCCAACCTGCAGGAACGCGCCGGTGTCACCGATGTGGTGTCCTACTGGACCACCCATCAGCCCGCGCTGCGCAGCGTCGACGACAAGCAGGGCCTGATCGTGGCCACCGTCCTCGGCAGCGAACGCGAGATCGATGAACGGGTCGCCGCCGTCGCCGCCGACCTCACCGGTACCCAGGGCGAACTGCGGGTCCGCGTGGGCGGTTTCGCGATGCTCATGCACGAGACCGTCGAACAGAGCAAGACCGACATCGTCAAGGGCGAGGCCATCGCGTTCCCGCTCACGCTGCTGGCCCTGCTGTTCGTGTTCGGCGGGCTGGTCGCGGCGAGCCTGCCGCTGCTGGTTGCCGTGGTGACCGTCGTGATGACGATGGGCACGCTGTGGTTGCTCGCTCTGCTCACCCCGCTCGCGGTCACCGCGACGAACGTGGCGACCCTGCTCGGGCTCGGCCTGGCCATCGACTACAGCCTGCTGATCGTCAACCGCTACCGCGACGAACTCACCGAGGGCCGCGCCCCCGCCGACGCCGTCCGCGCCACCATGCGCACGGCGGGCCGCACCGTCGCGTTCTCCGCCCTCACCGTCGCGGTGGCGCTGGCCGGTCTGGTGTTCTTCCCGCTGTTGGCCATCCGGTCGATGGGGTACGCGGGCGTGCTCGTCGCCGGTCTCGCAGCCCTGGTCTCGCTGACCGTGCTGCCCGCGATCCTGCTGCTGCTCGGCACCAACATCGACCGTGGTCAGCTCGGCTGGTGGTTCCTGCGCGCGCCTCGACCCGCGCCGGGCGAGGGCGCCTGGCACAAGTTGGCCACCGCCGTCATGGGCAGGCCGATCCCGATCGGTCTCGCCGTCGCCGCGGTGCTGTTGCTGCTCGGCACCCCGTTCCTCGGGGTGAAGCTCGGCTTCCCGGACGAGCGGGTGTTGCCGCCGTCGATGAATTCGCGTCAGGTCGCCGAGACCGTGCAGCGCGACTTCGGCGACAGCGACCAGGACACCCTCGTCGCCGTCCTACCCGACAGCGCCTACAGCGCCGAGGGCCTGGACGCCATCGCGCGCACCATGTCCGATCTGGACAACGTGCGCCGCGTCGACACCGCGACCGGCAGCTACGCCCAGGGCGGTCTGCTGGCCGAGCCGACCGCGCTCAACGCCCGCTTCCGGGCCGAGCGGGCCGCCTACCTGTCGATCGTGCCGTCGACCGGTGACAGCCACGAACTCGCCACCCTGGTGGAGCAGTTGCGCGCCCAGGAGGTGCCGAGCGAGATCCTGATCGGCGGGGTCGCGGCGGCCAACGTCGACTCGGTTGGCGCCATCGAGGACGCCCTGCCGTGGGCGCTGGGCTTCGTGGTGATCCTGATGCTGATCGTGCTGTTCCTGCTCACCGGCAGCGTGGTGCTCCCGGTGCTCGCGGTGGTGCTCAGCGCGCTCAGCCTCACCGCCACCTTCGGCGCCCTGGTCTGGATCTTCCAGGACGGGCACCTGTCGGGGCTGCTCGGTTTCACGGTTACCGGTGACCTGTCGGCCACCGTTCCGGTGATGCTGTTCGCCGCCGCGTTCGGCCTGGCGATGGACTACCAGGTGTTCCTGCTCTCGCGCATCCGCGAGGAATACGACCGCACCGGTAAGAACGAGGCGGCCGTCGCCCTCGGCCTGGAACGGATCGGGCGCATCGTCACCGCGGCCGCCATCCTGATCTCACTGGTGTTCCTCGGCTTCCTCGCCTCCGACATCACCTTCATGAAGGCGTTCGGCATCGGACTGCCGCTGGCGGTGATCGTCGACGCCACCCTGGTCCGAGGGTTCCTGCTGCCCGCCGCGATGAAGGTACTCGGCGAGGCCAACTGGTACGCACCGGGATTCCTGCGCAGGCTGCACGACAGGTGGGGGCTCGACGAAGGTGGCTCGCGTGCGAATCACCCGGTGCCGGTGCGTGATCCGCTCGGCGTCACCGGCAAGCCGACCGTCGAGGTGATCGACCCGCTCGCCCGTGCCGAGGCCGAACGTGCCGCCGCGGCCAAGGTGGACGACCCGCTCGCCCGTGCCGAAGCCGAACGTGCCGCCAAGGGTGACGAGGCGTCGTCGGCGTCCGCGCGGACCGCGCAGAGCAGGCGCGCCGCCGCGAGCGATGAGGCGCTGGCGGGCGCGCGCGAGGACTGAGTGGGGGCGGGGCCGGTGCGGCCCCGCCCTCGGTTCAGATGCCGCCGGTGGCCAGCAACCCGCCGTCGACGCGAACACAGTCACCGGTGATCCAGGACGCCTCGTCCGACACCAGGAAGGTGATCAGGCGCGCCACGTCCTCGGGCGCGCCGAGCCGCTTCATCGGGTACACGCCGGCCGCCCGTTCCTCGTCGGCGGAGAACAGGGCATCGGCGAACTTGGTCTTCACCACCCCGGGTGCCACCGCGTTCACCCGGATGTTCGGCCCGAGCTGCCACGCCAGTTCCTCGGTGAGCCGGATCAGCGCCGCCTTGGAGGCACCGTAGGCCGAGATCACCCCCGACGAGCGGATACCGGCCACGCTCGCCACGTTCACCACGGCACCTCCGTGTTCACGCATCCACGCCTTGTAGGCCTCCTGGACGTAGCCGAGCGCGGCCACCACGTTCACGTCGAAGATCTTGCTCACCGCACCGAGATCGGCGTCCATCAGCGCACCGTAGACCGGGTTGATGCCGGTGTTGTTGATCAGGATGTCGAGCGAACCGAACTCGGCGACCGCCCGGGACACGGCCTCCGCGCGCGCCTCGGCGTCACCGGAGTTGCCCGCGACGGTGCTCACCTGACCCTTGTGGCCGAGGTCGCGCAACTGCTGCGCGGCGGCGTCGAGCGGTTCGGGTTTGCGGGCGGTGATCAGCACATTCGCGCCCGCGCGCAGCAGTTCGGCGGCCGTTGCCAAGCCGATGCCCCGGCTTGCGCCGGTGACCAGAGCGGTACGGCCAACTAGATCGGTAGTCATGCGATGAGAGTAACCACGCTCACATCCGTCGGCGCCAGGTTCGAAGCGCTCTCGGTGGGGCGGTAAAATAAGTGGTTCTTGTCGGAACCGTCGGTGCACCATGGAGACGGTTCGGCGACCACCTGCTTTCGACATCGAGGAGAAGCTCTGTGATCACGGCGACCGACCTGGAGGTCCGGGCCGGAGTCCGCACCCTGCTCTCGGCCCCCGGGCCGGCGCTGCGGGTGCAGTCCGGCGACCGGATCGGGCTGGTCGGGCGCAACGGCGCGGGCAAGACCACCACCCTGCGCATCCTCGCGGGCGAGGGCGAGCCCTACGCCGGGAAGATCACCCGCTCCAGCGAGATCGGTTACCTGCCGCAGGATCCCAAGGAGGGCGATCTCGACGTGATCGCCCGCGACCGCGTGCTCTCGGCCCGCGGCCTCGACGCGCTGATCCGCGACATGGAGAAGCAGCAGCTGCGCATGGCCGAGGTCGCCGACGACGCCGAACGCGAGAAGGCGATCCGCAAGTACGGGCGCCTCGAAGACCAGTTCTCCTCCCTCGGTGGTTACGTCGCCGAGAGCGAGGCCGCGCGCATCTGCAACAGCCTCGGCCTGCCCGACCGCGTGCTCGACCAGCAACTGCGCACCCTGTCCGGTGGTCAGCGCCGCCGGATCGAACTGGCCCGCATCCTGTTCTCCGCCTCCGACGGCAGCGGCGGGCGCTCCGACCGCATCCTGCTGCTCGACGAGCCGACCAACCACCTCGACGCCGACTCCATCACCTGGCTGCGCGGCTTCCTGCAGAACCACGACGGCGGCCTCATCGTCATCAGCCACGATGTGGAACTGCTCGACGCCGTGGTGAACAAGGTGTGGTTCCTCGACGCCGTGCGCGGTGAGCCCGACGTGTACAACATGGGCTGGAAGAAGTACCTCGACGCCCGCGCCACCGACGAGCAGCGTCGCGTGCGCGAGCGCGCCAACGCCGAGAAGAAGGCGAGCGCGCTGCGTCAGCAGGCCGCCAAGCTCGGCGCCAAGGCCACCAAAGCCGCTGCGGCACACCAGATGGTGCGTCGCGCCGAACGGCTGATCTCCGAACTCGACGACGTGCGCGTGGCCGACAAGGTGGCCCGCATCCGGTTCCCCGAACCCGCACCGTGCAGCAAGACACCGCTGATGGTGAAGGACCTGACCAAGCTCTACGGTTCGCTCGAGATCTTCACCGGCGTGAACTTCGCCGTGGACAAGGGATCTCGCGTCGTGGTGCTCGGCCTCAACGGCGCAGGTAAGACGACCATGTTGAAACTGCTCGCCGGAGTGGAGACGCCCACCGCCGGTGGTGTCGAACAGGGCCGCGGCCTCAAGGTCGGCTACTTCGCCCAGGAACACGACACCCTCGACGACCAGGCGACGGTGTGGGAGAACATTCGGCACGCCTCACCGGACGCGGGTGAACAGGAACTGCGAAGCCTGCTCGGCGCCTTCATGTTCAGCGGCCCGCAGCTCGAGCAGCCCGCCGGAACCCTGTCCGGCGGTGAGAAGACCCGCCTCGCCCTGGCCGGTCTGGTCTCCTCGGCGGCCAATGTGCTGCTGCTCGACGAGCCGACCAACAACCTCGACCCCGTCTCGCGCGAACAGGTCCTCGACGCGCTGCGCACCTACGCGGGCGCGGTGGTCCTGGTGACCCACGACCCCGGCGCGGCCGAGGCACTGAACCCGGAGCGGGTGATCCTGCTGCCCGACGGCACCGAGGATCACTGGTCGGCCGAGTACGCCGAACTCATCGACCTCGCCTGAGCAGACTCACGCCGACACGGAGATCGGTGTGTCGCGTGGGAACTCGCGGGCAGTTCGTGAGGTTCGTCACTGTTTTTCGTTGATCACCGGGAGCGGAGTGTCTAGCCTGGAATGAGCTGCTCGGCGACTCGGAGGAAGCCATGAGCGACAGTGCGAGACAGGCCGCTCGGTCGGCCAAGGCAACATCGACAGGCAAGGCCGCGCTGGGGAAGGGCACCCGCGTCACGGGGAAGTCCCGCGACAGGTTGCAAACCCAGTTGAAGAAGCAGTACGAGGCGGGAGCGAGCATCCGTTCCCTGGCCCGGGCGACGGGCCGCTCGTACGGCTTCATTCACAATGTGCTGGTCGAATCGCATGTCGAACTGCGCGGGCGCGGCGGCGCCAACCGGCGCAAGGCTCCAGAGGCATAGCGGCCGTTGGAGCGGGATCCGATCACCAACCGGCCACGGCGCCGTCGCCGCAGACCAGCAGGTTCGCCAGGCTGGTGAACAGGGGCAGCCCCGTCTTGATCTCCAGGTAGGCGAACTGCCCCTGCGGGTTCACCTCGAGGAAGTAGTACTCGCCGTCGGCACCGAGCCGCAGGTCGATCACGCCGAAACTCAATCCGAGCGCGCCCATCAGGGTGGCGAGCGATTTGCTCACCGAGGCGGGTAACCGGTCCGGTGCGAACGCCACCGAGGTGTCGAGCCGCGAATCGACCCGGCCCACCCCCGCCTGCGAGTCGATGCGCACGGTCCACTCGACGCCGTCGACCCACACCACCCGCAGATCGCAGGTGGCATCCACGTAGTCCTGGAAGGTCGTCGGCGTCGAACGAATCGACGCGAGCCTGCCCAGCTCGGCCCGGGTGACGATCCGGGTCTCGGAGAACTCGCCCCGGCCGGTGCCGGTGCGCTTGTAGATCACCGGGACCGAACGGGATTCGACGAAACTGCGCGCCTCGTCCGGGTCGTTGGTGATCAGGGTTTCCGGGACGGCGAACCCGGCCCGGTGCGCGGTTTCGAGCTGCACGATCTTGCGGCTCGCGGTGCGCTCGGCGGCCGGGTCGTTGACCCAGTACGCCGGGATCGACCACAGCATCCCCTGCAGGAACCCGTCGCATTCGGCCTGCCGGAACTCGTCGTCGGCGGCGCGCACGCCGTGCGGGACGCGGCACGGGTGCGGCCTGCGCCACCACACCGCGCGCACGTCGTCCAGGCCGTGCACATGCGACAGCGCCCGATTCGTTCCGGTCTTGTCGAGACGGAAACTGCCTGTCTCGGTGGGGAAGTCGCGCAGGTCGAGCCGGATCGGATCGAGGCGGTGGTGCTCGCGCAACGTGACGGCCAGTGCGTCGGCGTGCAGGTCGTCGGTTTCGGAGACGATGAGCACCGCGTCGGTCGCGCGTTCCATGACTGTGTGCCGTTTCAGTCGAGGCTGTCGCAGTTGATGCCGTCGTGGAAGGTGAACGTCGCCCCGGAGGTGCCGCCGCGCTCGGCGATCCGCAGTTTCGCGGCCCAGCTGCGGGTGGCCTCGGCGAGCTGATCGTCGCCGAGGGCCTCCGAGGGCGCGGGAGCCAGCGTGATGGGCCGTTCGACGAGCTCGACCCGCATCCGGCGGGTGAAATCGGCGGTGGCGCCGGGCCGGATGTCGACCTGTACCTGGCGCCCCTCCGCCGCGCGTTCCTCGGTGAGCCGCACGATGTCGCGGCGATCGAAGGTCCAGGTCCCGCCGTCGACCCGAACCGAGACATCCCGCTCGGACTCGGCCACCAGTTGTCCGCGTAGCGCGGGGCCCCGGCTTCGGGACGACGCGGTAGCGGGGAGGTGGATGGCGTCGGTCATGGGCACTCACTCCGATCTTCTCGTCTGCTCGCGATTTGCCAGAACCCCTCTAGGCGCTTCGGATCATAACGTGAGCGAACCCGCCGCCGAGGGGGTTCGCGAGATTTGCGGAGCGCCGGGCAAACCGCCGAGCGGCGCGTGATCGCCTAGCGGGACGAGAATTTCGGGCAACCGAGGAGCGCGCAGGTGTCCGACGTGGGCAATCGATCAGCAAACGGAGGTGGCAACGACGCGACAGGCGTCCCGGCGAAGTTGCCGGTCGATACCTGTCGCGCCCGCTGTCAGGTGTTTCGGCCGAGAACCCGCGGCGCCAACCGTCATGTCACAGCCCGAGGACTTCAGGATTCTCGGCGAGGGAACGGAAGTGGCCCGCTGGGTCGGCGACGAGCTTGCGGGTGGTCAGGTCCATCGCGCCCGCGGTGACGGTGATCTCGGCGGCCACGGTGCCGTCGAGCTTGATGATCCGGTGGTGGAAGCGGAACACCTTCTCGCCGTCGCGCCAGTCGAAGGCGCAGGTCACGGTGACCTCGTCGCCGCCGCGCAGTTCGCGCTTGTACTTGATCGTCGACTCGAGCACCACCGCGCCGATCCCGCTGGCGATGAACTTGTCCTGGGGGATGCCCGCCGCGCGCAGCAGTTCCCATCGGGCGTGCTCGCCGTACTGGTGGTAGACGGCGTGATTGAGGTGGCCTTGGGTGTCGAGCTCGTAGCCGCGGACGAGGACCGGTACCGAGAACGTCATACGCTGTACAACCGGCGGCTTCGCGGCGCTTGTTCCCGATTCGCGTGCAACCTCGGACACATTCGCCACGCCCCGCGCATGGCTCAACGGCGCTGGGCGGCGCGCTCGGCGGTCCAGGCAGGGGCGTCGATGAAGTAGTTGTCGAAATCCTCTTGGGCGGCGAGGAATTCCTCGTGGGTGGCCGTTCCTTTGGTGAGCCGGTCGAGCAAACGGAAATAGTCGAATCGCTGCACCCCTGGCATCAGGGCGATGAGGACCCGCGCACCGCTGTCGGGCGTAGCGCCGAAGGCGTGCGGCATGCGTCGCGGCACGACCAGCGAGCCGCCCGCGCCCACGGTGAGGATGCGGTCGCCCGCCATGACCTGTAGCTCGCCGTCGGCGACGTAGAACAGCTCGTCGGAGCGGGTGTGGTAATGCGGTGCGGCGCCGTCGGCGCCCTGGTCGAGGGTCACTTCCAGGGTGCTGACCGTGCCGTCGCTCGCGTCGGAATCGGTGAGCAGTCGCAGTCGTACGTGGTCGGTGCCGAGTGTCTCGGCGTCGTCGGGCAGGCAGAGGGCGATGTCACGCGTGGTCATGCCGAATCCATTCGTCGGTTGATAATTCGTCACCGAACTATATCCCGTCGAATAGAATCCTGTCCATGGATGAACCGCCCGCCGACGTCGTGGACGCGATCGCCGCCCAATGGCGCCGCGAACGACCGGATCTCGACCTCGAGGCGATGGCGGTGTTCGGCCGCCTCGGCCGTCTCCTGAACGTCGCCACGGCACGCATCGAATCGGTCTTCACCGCTCATGGTTTGCAACGGGGTGAGTTCGATGTCCTTGCCGCACTTCGCCGTTCGGGCGAACCGTTCGCCTTGAACCCGTCGGTTCTCGCCGACACCCTCATGCTGTCGCGCGCGGGCATGACCGGCCGGATCGACCGGCTCGAGGCGGCGGGGCTGGTGCGGCGCACCGCCGACCGGGTCGACCGGCGCGCCGTACGAGTGGCGCTCACCGAGCGCGGACGCACGCTCGTCGACGAGGTGGTGGTCGCGCACACCGCGAACGAGACGGCCATGCTCTCGGCGCTCGATCCGGCCGACCGAGCGACGCTGGACCGCATCGCGCGCACCCTGCTCGCCGCCTGGGAGGGCTGACCGCGACACCGATGACAGATGTCATCGGTGTCGCAGGACAACGGCATCTACTCGCACGCGCTCGCCGCTGCGATTCTCGGTCGGGAGACCCGACCACCCCGAGAAGGACACCTGATGCCCGAGTTCCGAATCGCCCTGGCGGCCCTGGCCGCACTCACCGTCGTCACGACGACAGCGTGCGGCAGCGATCCAGAATCCACCGCCGAGCCGACCGTCGTCCTGGTCCACGGCTCGTTCTCCGACCGTTCCGGCTGGGACCGGGTCGCCGATCTCCTGCGTGACAAGGGATTTCCGGTGATCCAGCCGGACAACCCGCTGCGTGGCCCCGGCGCGGACGCGGCGGCGGTCACGGCCGACATCGCGAATGTCACCGGCCCGGTCGTGTTGGTCGGGCATTCCTACGGTGGGGCGGTGATCAGCAACATCCGCCGCCCCGATATCGCGGCGCTGGTCTTCGTGGCCGGGTTCGCCCCCGCGAAAGACGAGACAGTGCAGGCACTGTCGGACCCGGCGACCTATCCCGGCAGCAGGATCGGTCCGGCGTTGCGCATCCAGCCGACCGGCCAGGGTGCCGAGGTGACGCTCGCGCCGGAGCACTACCGTGACGTCTTCGCCCACGACGTGAGCGCCGAGGTGGCGGCGGAACTCGCCGCGCGCCAACGGCCGACCGCCGCGGCCGCCCAAGCCGAACCCTGTGGCGACCCGCTGTGGGCCTCTGTTCCCTCGTGGTATCTGGTGGCGACCCAGGACCGGATTCTGCCGCCCGCCTCGCAACGATTCCAGGCCGACCGCGCGAAAGCTCGGGTGCGCGAGGTGGAGTCCTCGCACGCCGCGCCGATGTCACACCCCGAGGACGTGGTGGCGGTCATCGCCGCCGCGGCCCGCTGAGCTTCGCAGCGGTCACAGCCACCCCGCATCGCGGGCGATGCGAATCGCGTCGATGCGGTTGCGGCCACCGATCTTGGTGATGGCGTTGGACAGATAGTTGCGTACGGTCGCCGGTGACAGGAACAGGGCAGCCGCGATCTGCTCGGTGCTGATCCCTGTCTCGGCGGACCGGATGACATCGGTCTCGCGGGCGGTGAGCGGGCTCGGCCCGGTTTCCAGCGCGGCGGCGATCAGTTCGGCATCGATCACCCGCTCGCCCGCGGCGACCCTGCGGATACTGGCGGCCAGTGTCGACGCCGGTGCGTCTTTCACGACGAAGCCCCGCACGTGGGCTCGGAGGGCCCGCAGGAGATAGCCGGGTCTGCTCAACCCGGTGAGGATGAGCACCCGGCACAGCGGCGCCCGGGCGTGGACGAGTTCGGCGACAGCGAGACCGTCCAGGCCAGGCAGGTCGATGTCGAGCAGGGCGATATCCGGTCGGGTGCGCAGGATCTCGTCGAGCACCCGGTCGCCCCGGTCGAGTTCGGCGACCACGGTCATGTCGTCTTCGTGGGACAGCAGGGCGACGAGGGCACCGCGGATCATGTGCATGTCCTCGGCGATCAGCACACGGATCATGATGTCCCCCAGGGTATCTCGACGAACAGTCGAAACCGGTCGTCGTCGGTGCGCCGAGCCGACACGGTCCCCGAGCAGGACGCGGCGCGCTGTGTCAATCCTGCCAGCCCATTTCCGGTGCGGGGTTCGTGCACCGCGCCGTCGTTGACGATCTCGACGAAAGCCGTTCCCCGCCGCTGCCCGGCGACGATCGAGCAGGCGCGGGCGGTGCTGTGGCGCACCACATTGGTGACGGCTTCGCGCACCGTCCACGCGAACAGCTCTTCGGCTTCCGGCGGCAGCGCGGGCACGTCGATCCGCTGCTCGACGGCGATTCCGGCCGCCGCGAGGAGCGCGGTGGCACCGGCCAGCTCCGCATCGAGCGAGACGACGTGGTCGCCGAGGGTCACCTGCCGGATCGCGCGATCGGTGTCGTCGGCGAGGGCGGCGATATCGGTGATCTCGGTGTGGGCCGCGCGCGGGTCGCGGTGCGCGAGGGTCGTGGCGAGGTCCCCTTTCAGGGCGATCGCCGACAGGCTCTGTCCGAGCAGGTCGTGCAGGTCGCGGGAGAGCCGAGCCCGTTCGCGGCGCACGGCCTCGTCGGCGAGCGCGGTGCGGGTGCGCTCGAGGTCGCGCACTACGCGCACGAGGTGAGCGACACCGACGAGACAGCCGGTCAGCACTGTGAACACGACGATCACCTCGGCGGCGCCGGTCAGGGGGCGCTGCTCGGTGGCGAACAGGGTCATGATCGCGGTGCCGACGATCGGGGACGCGACGAGGGCGCCGCGAGCCACCCCGCGGAAGAGAAAGTAGGCCGAAGCGGTGACGAAGACCTGGCTGATCCCCCACGATGCCGCCGACCAGCACATCGGCAGATAGACGAGAACACCGAGTAGCCCGAAGGTGACGATCCGACCGCGTGACGCGACATCGTTCACCGCGTCCGCCACGTGACGCAAGTGGACGGCGACGACGCACGCGCCGAGCAGCCACCACCCGACGGCGGCTCCGCTGTGCTCGTCGAGGGTCACCCGCACGGGTGCCAGAAGGCCGGTGGCGCAGGTCGCGACGACGAGCAGCACTCGTGCGCTGCGGGTGGTGAGCCACGGGCCCGCGAGCGGCCGGGAACGTACGGTCCGATCCGGCTGTCTTCGTCGGCCATCCCGCGCGACCGGAGCGGGCAGCGCCTGTGCGGCACGGGTTTCCGTGCGGATCCGCCACCCGTAGGTCGACCGGTGAGCGGTGATCAGCACGGGCCCGGGCTCGCTCGCACCGAGCAGCTCCGACACGAGCTCGCCGAGCCCGGCGCGCAGCGATTCCTCGTCGTGCTCCGACAGGTACTCCTCGGGTAGTTCGAGATGAGCGGTGATCCCGGCCGCCGCGAGCAATCGGGCCGTCGCGGTGGCCTCGCGAACGACATCGGGCCGACCGACGCCGCGGATCAGGTGACGTGCCTGCGACAGGCCGTCGCGGGCGGCCCCGGTGATCGCGCGCAATTCGTGTCGCACCCGGCGCGGGTCGGTGGATCCGGTTGCGCGATGGGCGGATTCGGCGATCTTCACCAGTGCCGAGCGCACGGTGGCGGTGACGGTGCCATCGATCCGCCGCCTTTCCTCGGCGACGGCGTGTGCCGTGAGTTCCACGCTCGCCTCGTGCGACCGCCGCAACGCGACGACCAGCCAGATCAGGGTGTAGACCGCGATCACCCGCATCCCGGTGGTCACCGTCAGCCAGACCGCCTCGGATGTCGACGCGCCGAGCCATCGCGCGGACGGGGCCACGGCGAGAACCGTCAGCACGGCGAGGGGGAACGCGAGGATCGATCGCACCGTCAGCACCACGACCACCGCGACGACGTGCGCCATCGTCGACCACGCGGGATCCGGGTCCAGCGCACCGCCGACCACCAGCACCGCGAGCAGGACCGCGCTCACCCCGGCGCCGGGCGGGCTCGCATCGCGGACGGCGAAGACGAGGTGGCGCGCGTAGAGCGCAAGACAGGCGACGAGCAACGCGGCCGCGGGCAGCGGTTCGGCGAGGGTGAGCAGCGGCAGCGCACCGAGCGACAGCGCGGCGAGAACCGTCCCCGCCGCGGCGACGTTCACGGCATCCGTCGGCGCCCACCATCCGGCAGTGCGCGGTCGCGGCTTGTCCGCCGCGACCATCCGTTCCGCTCCGACCGCCACCACCCCATGACCCCCGATTGGACCGTCACCGCGAGATCACGAACGCCGGGAAGGATCCCGAGGCGTTCCTGGCGGAGCCGGTGCCGCCGAGCCTAGCTCAGGCTTCCCGGCGCCGCACCGACGCTTCCACGAGATCCAGTACGGCGGAGAGGTTGTCGTCGGTGTGGCCCGAGGCGATGCGGGCGATCAGGCCGTCGAGAACCAGGTCGAGGTAGCCCAGCAGGACGTCGGTGGGGACGTCGTCGCGCAGGGCGCCCGCGGCCTTGCGGCGTTCCAGGCGGGCGAGGGTGGCCGCGGTGAGTTCGGCGGAGCGCTGGGTCCAGCCCGCGCGGAAATCGGGATCGGTGCGCACGCGGCGGGCGATCTCGAGGCGGGTGCCCAGCCAGTTGAATTCCTCGGGGCGGGCGAGCATATCGCGCATCACCTGCACGATGCCCTGGTTGGCCGCGACCTCGGCCATGCGTTCGGCATCGTCCTTGGCCAGCGCGAAGAAGAGGGCGTCCTTGTCCCGGAAATGGTGGAAGATGGCGCCACGGGACATGCCGATGGCCTCCTCCAGGCGGCGCACCGTCGCGCCCTCGTAGCCGAATTCGGCGAAGCAGCGCCGGGCACCGTCGAGGATCTGGCTGCGGCGGGCGGCGAGGTGGTCGTCGCTGACCTTGGGCATGATTCCTCCAGTGACGCAATACGCGGACCCCCGCCCCGGAACACCGAGGCGGGGGACTCACAGCATGACGAGCATCCGTGTGAATGCTCATGTGGGGCAGCGTCATTCGACGCCGCCCCACCGATCGGGCTATCAGCCGCGGATCATGTTGCGCAGCACGTACTGCAGGATGCCGCCGTTGCGGTAGTAGTCGGCCTCACCGGGGGTGTCGATGCGGACGACCGCGTCGAAGGTGGTGACCTTGCCGTCTTCGGCGGTGGCGGTGACCTTGACGGTCTTGGGCGTGACACCCTCGTTGAGGGCGGTGATGCCCTCGATGTCGAAGGTCTCGGTGCCGGTCAAACCCAGCGACTGCGCCGACTCGCCCTGCGGGAACTGCAGCGGCACCACGCCCATACCGATGAGGTTGGAGCGGTGGATGCGCTCGAACGACTCGGTGATGACGGCCTTCACGCCCAGCAGGCTGGTGCCCTTGGCGGCCCAGTCACGCGAGGAGCCCGAACCGTACTCCTTGCCACCGAGCACGACCAGCGGGATGCCCGCGGCCTGGTAGTTCTGCGAGGCGTCGTAGATGAACGCCTGCGGGCCACCGTCCTGGGTGAAGTCGCGGGTGTAACCACCCGAGACGTCGTCGAGCAGCTGGTTGCGCAGCCGGATGTTGGCGAAGGTGCCACGGATCATGACCTCGTGGTTACCGCGCCGCGAGCCGAGGGAGTTGTAGTCCTTGCGCTCCACGCCGTGCGAGTCCAGGTACTGCGCGGCCGGGGTGCCCGGCTTGATCGGACCGGCCGGGGAGATGTGGTCGGTGGTGACCGAGTCGCCGAGCAGCGCGAGGACGCGGGCGCCCTTGATGTCGGTGACCGGGCTCGGCTCCATCTCCATGCCGTCGAAGTACGGCGCCTTACGGACGTAGGTCGAGTTCTCGTCCCACGCGAAAGTGTCGCCCTCCGGGGTGGCCAGGTTCTGCCAGCGCTCGTCGCCGTCGAAGACGGTGGCGTAGGAGTTGCGGAACATGTCCTGGTTGATCGCCGACTTGATGGTGTCGTCGATCTCCTGGGCCGAGGGCCAGATGTCGCGCAGGAACACGTCGTTGCCGTCGGAATCCTTGCCGAGGGCGTCGTTCTCGAAGTCGAAGTCCATGGTGCCCGCGAGCGCGTAGGCGATGACCAGCGGCGGGGAGGCCAGGTAGTTCATCTTCACGTCGGGGGAGATGCGACCCTCGAAGTTGCGGTTACCCGACAGCACGGCGGTGACCGACAGGTCGTTGTCGTTGATCGCGGCCGAGATCTCCTCGGGCAGCGGGCCGGTGTTACCGATGCAGGTGGTGCAGCCGTAACCACCCACGTAGAAGCCGAGCTTCTCGAGGTAGGGCCACAGACCGGCCTTCTCGTAGTAGTCGGACACGACCTGCGAGCCGGGCGCCATGTTGGTCTTCACCCACGGCTTGGTCGACAGGCCCTTCTCCACCGCGTTGCGGGCCAGCAGGGCGGCGCCGAGCATGACCGACGGGTTGGAGGTGTTGGTGCAGGAGGTGATGCCCGCGACGACGACGGCGCCGTGGTCGAGCACGAAGTCGCCACGCTCGGCCGAGCGCACGGTGACCGGCTTGGACGGACGGCCCTTGGCGCCGTTGGCGGCCGAGTGCGCGGGGGTGTAGGAGTCACCGGCGTGGTCGGCCGAGACCGAGACGGGGTCCGAGGCCGGGAAGGTCTCGTCGACACCCTCGTCGAGCGCGGTGTAGTCGCCCACGTAGTCGACGATGTCGGAGCGGAAGGCCGACTTCGACTCGCTGAGCAGGATGCGGTCCTGCGGACGCTTCGGACCGGCGATGGACGGCACGACGGTGCCGAGGTCCAGCTCCAGGTACTCCGAGTAGGCGGGCTCCTTGGCCGGGTCGTGCCACATGCCCTGTTCCTTGGCGTAGGCCTCGACGAGCGCGAGCTGCTCGTCGGTGCGGCCGGTCAGGCGCAGGTAGTTGATGGTTTCCTCGTCGATCGGGAAGATCGCCGCGGTGGAACCGAACTCGGGGCTCATGTTGCCCAGGGTGGCGCGGTTCGCGAGGGGCACCTCGGACACACCGGCGCCGTAGAACTCGACGAACTTGCCGACCACGCCGTGCTTGCGCAGCATGTCGGTGACGGTGAGCACCACGTCGGTGGCGGTGACGCCGGGCTTGATCTCACCGGTCAGCTTGAAGCCGACGACGCGCGGGATCAGCATGGAGACCGGCTGGCCGAGCATCGCGGCCTCGGCCTCGATGCCGCCGACGCCCCAGCCCAGCACGCCCAGGCCGTTGACCATGGTGGTGTGCGAGTCGGTGCCGACACAGGTGTCGGGGTAGGCCTGGCCGTTGCGGACCATGACGGTGGGCGCCAGGTACTCGATGTTGACCTGGTGCACGATGCCCATGCCCGGGGGGACGACCTTGAAGTCGTCGAAGGCGCCCTGGCCCCAGCGCAGGAACTGGTAACGCTCGCCGTTGCGCTCGTACTCGAGTTCCACGTTGCGCTCGAGGGCATCGGCGCGGCCGAAGACGTCGAGGATCACCGAGTGGTCGATGACCATGTCGGCGGGGGAGAGCGGGTTGACCTTGCTCGGGTCGCCACCGAGGGTGGTGACGGCCTCACGCATGGTGGCCAGGTCGACGATGCAGGGCACGCCGGTGAAGTCCTGCATGATCACGCGCGCGGGGGTGAACTGGATCTCCACGCTCGGCTGCGCCGAGGGATCCCAGTTCGCGATCTCGCGGATGTGATCGGCGGTGATGTTCGCGCCGTCCTCGGTGCGCAGCAGGTTCTCTGCCAGCACCTTCAGGGCGTAGGGCAGCTTCTCGGTGCCGGGAACAGCCGAGAGACGGAAGATCTCGTAGGAGTTGCTTCCGACCTCGAGCGTGCCCTTGGCGCCGAAGGTATCAATCTTCGTCACGTCAGCTCCACTCATGTGTGAGGGTGTGCCACCGGCGGGGCTGTGCCGGTGACTCGCGTCTTCGGAGGGGATCCGGCGCCGTGAGATGCCGGTTTCCTCGTCGTACGAGCCTAACAGTACGCTTGTCCTATGAAATAATCGGGGCGCCGCGACGGCCTCCGGCGTGCCGTGGCGACCGGATCCCGCGCGTCGTCGCGTACTGTGCCTGTCGAGCGAGTCGGGGACAGACGCAGTGACGCTCACCTTGGCAGTGTTGGATGCCCGTCGCAACGCACGCGACCGGGGCTCGACAGACCGGATGGAAAATGACCGTCTTGCACACCTTTGCGCCGATGGCCGTCGAACTGCCGCCGAACACGGACCTGGGCAGTCTCCGCTCCGACCTCGCCGACGACCACGTGGCCGCGCCCAAGGGCAAGGACCAGCAGGAACTGGCGGCGATCGTCGCCGATGCGCGTGCGGACGGCTTCCCGCTCAGCGTCGTCGTCGTCCCCGGCAACCCCGGCCACGACTCGAGCCTACGTGACCTGGCCACCGAGCTGGGCAAGAACACCGAGGGCACGGTCGCGGTACTCAGCGACGACTGGATCGGCACCTACAGCGACGACATCAGCCGGGTCCGGCTCGAGTGGGCCGAGGACGTGGCCAAGTACCGGGGCAACCACCCCGAAGAGGCCGTCGCGGCGTTCGTCGGCCGACTCGAGCAGCCCGAGGGCGTCTCGTGGGGCGCGATCACCGGCCTGCTGCTGACGCTGACCGTGTTGGTGATCGCGGGCCTCTACGTCGTGAAGGCCCGTCGCGGGCCGGACGCCGAAGCCGTCGTCGCCCCGGGCGACGATGCGGGTTCTCTCCGTTAACTGGTTTCTCTCCAGTCACATTTCCAGGCCTCCGGTCTGTTTTCGCGCGTCAAAACCTGACGCTCCTCAAGCTAATGCCGGGCTATCGCCGAATTGATGTCCCACCGGGCCGTGGCAGATGTTTCCTTTGTGAAGTATGTGTCGTACGGTAGCGATGATCGCGATCGGGAAAGCAGTGGTACAGGGGGCATCGGTCGACCCTTGGAGTCGCTGAGTCGACTGATGCGCCAGTGGCGTATGTCGAGTCGAGTCACTCGGAGGTGCCGTGCGCGGTGCGAGCGGGCAGGATCATCCAAGGCGATTACGGGTAACGATCGGTTTGCTGGCGGCACTCGCCGTCGTCATCTCCGCGGGCCCGACCACGGCGGTGCCGCCCTCGCCGCCACCGAACCCCTCCGACAGTGAGATCGCGGGCGCGGGCGCGCAGGTCGACGCTCGCGTCGGCGAGATCGGCGTGCTCATCAACCAGGTCGCCGCCGCCGATCAGCAGTTGCGCGCCCTCGACGATGTCCTCGCGGGCAAGCGCGAGGCGGTCAACCAGGCGCTGGTCGACCTGCGGACCGCCCGTGACGCCGCCGACGCGGCGGCCGCCGCCGTGGCCGACAGCCAGACCCAGCTCGCCGACGTGGGCGCGCAGGTCGTCGCGGCCCGCGGCGATTTCGATCAGCTCGCCACCCAGGCCTATGTGCGCCCCTCGTCCAGTTCGGTGGTCACCTACTTCGCCTCGTCCACCCCGGACGCGGCGATGGATCGCGCGCGGGTGCTGAACATGGTGGCCAAGAATCAGCGTCAGGTGCTCGACGACCTGCGCCGCGCCCAGATCGCCCAGGCCAACCAGAACGCCGCCGCCCGCCAAGCCAAGGCCGACGCCGATGCCGCGGCGGGTGCGGCCGAGCAGAAGAAGCACGACGCGCAGGCCGCCGTCCAGGTCGCCCAGGCCGAATTCGACACCCAGACCGCCGCCCGCGACACTCTCCAGCGCGACCGGGCCGCCGCCCAGATCGCTCTCGACACCGCCCGCTCGACGGTGGCCGGACTGCAGAGCCAGCGCGAGATCTTCCTGGACTGGGACGATCACCAGAAGGCCCAGCTGTCCGCCCTGCTCGCCGCCGCCAACGCGGCCGCCGCCCGCGCCGCCGCCGACCAGGCCGCCCGCGATCGCGCCGCCCGCCTCGGCGAAGACCAGCGTCCACACACCGACCTGGAATCGACCCCGGCATCGCCGCGAAGATCCAAACCGAGATCGACGCAACCGCAGATCACCGGATCGGCCGCGATCGAGACCGTCATCGACCGCGCGATGTCGCAACTCGGCGTGAGCTACGCCTGGGGCGGCGGCGACGAGGAAGGCCCGACCCTCGGCATCCGCGACGGCGGCGTCGGCGACTCGCACGGCGACTACAACAAGGTCGGCTTCGACTGCTCGGGCCTGATGCTCTACGCCTTCGCGGGCATCGGCGTCTCACTGCCGCACTACAGCGGCTACCAGTACAACGCGGGCACCCGTGTCCCCGTCGACGAACGCGAACGCGGCGACATGCTGTTCTGGGGCCCCGGCGGCAGCCAGCACGTCGCGCTCTACCTCGGCGACGGGACGATGATCGAGGCCCCCGAATCCGGTGACGTGGTGAAGATTTCGCCCGTGCGCGAAGGCGGCATCATGCCGTACGCGGTGCGCATCGTCACCGAGTGAACGCCGCGGTACCGGCCGCTACTCGAGTACGACGGTCGCGCCTGCGTCACGGAGGGTGGAAACGGCCAGCTCCATCCACGTCATCGGCCCGGCGAGCGTCTCGACCACGGTATCCAGGTGCCGCGCCGAGGCGTCCGAATCGCGCCATCGAACGGTCAGTCCGGGGCGATCCCGCGCGCACTCGCGCAATGCCATGAAGTTGGCGCCGAAATAGCCGCCGGGGCCATTGGCCGCTTCGCCGATGGCGCAGTAGAAGCCCGCGAGGTCGGTGATGTCGCCGCCGTTCACCGTGATCACACAGGGCGGGGGCTTCGGTGGAAGGTGGCGTTCGTAGCGCATCGCGACCTCGAGCCAGCCTTCTCGCTCTGCCTGCGTCAGCCCGACCCACTGTCCGGCGAGTGTCAGCCGCCCGCGACGAAGTCGATCCCACGCGGCATCTGCGGATCGATGCGGGAGTCGGCTCACCCATCCGGTCATCGAGAACGAGGGGCCGTGATCCTCGGCATCGGTCAGCGCGACTGCGCCGACCCAGTACCGTCCGATGGTGTTTCCGGCCTCGTCGAGTACGTCGAGGTCGAGGTCACCGAGGTCGGCAGGCCGCCGCATCGACTCGACGCTCGCTCGGAGCATCGGGCCGACCGACCGGATGCCGTCCACCCGGAAATGTACCGGTACCAGGCCTTCGGGGGCACAAGCATCGAACTCGTCGCCACTGTTCGCGTCGCCGACGAAGAAGTCGTCGAGGCGATCGAACGCGGCGAGCAACGGGTGGTCGGCATCTTCCGAGCGGAGCGCGAATCGCGCCCTCGGGCGCGGGTTCCCAGTGATTGTCATGCTCCACCATCAGTCGGCATAGACGATAATTCGCCCGTAGTGGTTGTCCGTCCAACCCACATCGCCATAGGTATTGCGAAGAAGCCGGAACTGATTACCGAGGCCGGGAACCTCATAGATCGATGAATCCGCCCATTTGCGGGCCACAGACGCTGGTGTGCCTGGCCGGCCTTCGAAGATGTCCGGCGTGCCGTCGGGGTTCAGTCGCTGCGGCAGTTGCCCGGCACGCAGTAGTTCGACAGCATTGCGAATCTCCTTCCTGGCGGTCGGCGGTCCGCCCTTCGGCGCAGGGCAATTGTGCACGAGCACGCTCGTGTTCCCCGCGACCACGTAGTACGTGTGTGGGCCGTCGACCTCGAGGTTGTAGACCGGTGCGTGCGATACCTCCCGGCGCGCTTCGACGACATGTGGTCGTTCGTCCGCACGACCGGCGAGCAGCGTGCCCGGCTTCAGATCGCCTGCGTCCACCCACCGCGACAGGGCGGGCACCCAGAACGGGTGGTTGGTCGTCGCGGTGATGATCGCGGTTCGGTCGCCGTCGGTGATCGTCAGGATGACGAGTTCGCGGGATCGTCCGCCGATGCCGTGGACGACAGACCGCACCGACGACGTCGACCGCAGCCCTGCCGACGGCGCCGCCGCGGCGACCGGTGTCCCCACGGTGATCTGTTGAATCGCACGAACTGTGCCGTCGGCCAACAGGACCGGAGTATCTGCGACGAAACTGTTCGCGGCGTCGCAGTCGGGTTCACGCAGACCTTCTTCGATCGCGTCGAGCAGACCCTGCACCTGCGCCTGCCCGACGGCCTCGGCGACCACCTCGGTGTCCGCGGCGAAGCGGGTCTCGTAGTTCACGGTGCGGCGTTCGGCTTGTGCCTGACGCTCGGCGGCGGCCTGTTTCTCGGCGCTGACCGCGGCGTAGACCGCACCGGCCTCGGGCGCTGTGCACGTGAGCTCGCCGGTGAACCCGTTCGTCTCGAGCGGGAACGAACCACTCGCACTGCAGCGTCCACCGTGGCGGCCTTCGACCGAGATCGTCGCGGTGAGGGTGACCGTCGCCGTTCCGGTGACGCGGGCTCGGTCCGAGCGGGCGATCCGGCCGGTGAAAGGTTGCCGGACAGAGCATCCCGCCGTGCTGCAGGTCAATGCGCCCTGGCCGGGACGGAAGGTGAAGTCGCTGTTCACCGCGCCGGCGAGCCGGCCGATCGCGTTCTGCAACGCGGCCCGCACCTGATCGAGCGAGTCCGCGACTTCGGTGAGAACCAGCTCGGCAGCGTCGGTATCGTCGGCCGGCGCCCACCGCAGCACCCGATACGGTTCCGAGACCGAGATATCGAGCGTGCCTTCCTCGGTTTCCGCGCGCAGCGCGGGTTCGTCACCCACCTGGACGCGGCCGCGGAGGTCCGCGCGGTCCAGCTGGGCTGCCAGCCAGCTCGCCAGCAGCGCGGGGGAGGAGAACACGGCGGCTTCGGTCTCGATGGCCTCGGGTGCGGTCTGCCATTTGTCCCGATTCGCCGCACTGACCGGTGCCCGCCCCAGGTCGTTGCTCGTGCCCGCGGCGGGCCCGAGGTAGAGCTGCCCGCCCGCGCGCACGATCTCGGAGGTCTGCCCGGCGACCGACACCGTTCCGGTGGTGTCACCGGTCGCGGTGACGGTCACGTCCCAGGTGTGGGCGCTGCTCGGCACGGTGGTCCGGTACCGCAGCGCCGGTTTGGACGACAGCGACGACAACGCCTGGTAGAACGGCGCGCTGCTACCCGCCGGTTCCGGCCACGCCAGCCACACCGCCGCGCCGACGACCAACGCGAACACCGTCACCACCGAACCGACGACCAGCCCGATCACCCGCCCGCGCGGGCGTGGCTTCCGGAAATCGAAGACCGGCTGCGGTGGGTACTGGATCGGAGGGCCACCGTACGGCTGCCCCCGACCGAACTGCCCCTGATCGAACTGCGGATTCCCCGGATACATCGCCAATCGTTCCCCCCGGCCCGAGAATTCTTCGGGCGCAATGTGTTTCGCGTGGGAGGGTAACAAGTCGGCCGGAGTCGGGCGAGTCGGCGGCGAAATCGCCCGAATTCGAGGTGTCCCCGCGTGGTCCGGCTGCGGTTCGGCAAGGCCTGCCGTCGCTGTCCGCGCAGCGAGGAAACGCGCCGCGCACACCCGTCGTGCGACAACAACGACACCGTCGGGCGAATTCATGCGATGTCGTCGGACCCGTCGCGCACCCGGCGGATTTCGGCAATGATGCAGGTAGTGTCCCCGCACTCCGCGCTCACACCCGTTCGGGCTGTCGCACCGAGCGAGCCGAATTGCCGCCGAGTCATGGCCGGTTGCGGCGCACCGGGCGATTCAATGGAATAGTTGGGGCCGCACGCACAGGACCAAAGCGAAAGCGGGGATGTTGGTGACTTCGACGGAAGGTGTGAGCGGGCCGAAGCTGGCGAAGGACGCCGGTACGGCAACGCCGAGCACCCTGGAGCGTGACGTCCAGACTCTCGAGAAGGCGATCTACGAGGTCAAGCGGGTCATCGTCGGTCAGGACCGACTCGTCGAGCGGTTGCTCGTGGGTGTGCTCGCGCGGGGCCACGTGTTGCTCGAGGGTGTGCCCGGCGTCGCGAAGACTCTGGCCGTGGAAACGTTCGCCAAGGTCGTCGGTGGGTCGTTCTCGCGGGTGCAGTTCACCCCCGACCTCGTGCCGACCGACCTGATCGGTACCCGCATCTACCGCCAGGGCCGCGAGGAGTTCGACACCGAACTCGGCCCGGTCGTCGCCAACTTCGTGCTCGCCGACGAGATCAACCGCGCGCCAGCCAAGGTGCAGTCGGCCCTGCTCGAGGTGATGGCCGAGCGCAAGCTGTCGATCGGCGGCAAGACCTACCCGATGCCCGATCCGTTCCTGGTCATGGCGACCCAGAACCCGATCGAGAGCGAAGGCGTGTACCCGCTGCCCGAGGCGCAGCGCGACCGCTTCCTGTTCAAGGTCGTCGTGGACTACCCCTCCGTGGAGGAGGAGCGCGAGATCATCTACCGGATGGGTGTGAGCGCGCCGGAACCCAAGCAGATCCTCGAGCCCGAGGACATCATCCGCCTGCAGAAGGTGGCCGCCAACGTCTTCGTGCACCACGCGTTGGTCGACTACGTGGTCCGGGTCATCAGCGCGACCCGCACCCCGGCCGAGTTCGGCATGCCCGATGTGGCGAGCTGGATCTCCTACGGCGCCTCCCCGCGCGCCAGCCTCGGCATCATCGCCGCCGCCCGCGCGGTCGCGCTGATCCGCGGCCGCGACTACGTGGTGCCCCAGGACGTGGTCGAGGTGATCCCGGACGTGCTGCGCCACCGCCTGGTGCTGTCCTACGACGCACTGGCCGACGAGGTGTCGCCCGAGGACGTCATCAAGCGGGTGCTGCAGACCGTCGGTCTGCCGCAGGTCGCGCCGCAGGCGGTCAGCGCACCGCAGAACGCGCAGTCGCCGGTGCCCCAGCCGCCCGTTCCCCCACAGCAGCCTGCGCCGCAGCCGGTGAACGGGCAGCAGTCCCAGCCCGCCGGCCACGTCGCGCCCCAGTGAGTGCGCCGGAACCCGTTGCCCGCGTGCCCGAGCCGTCCCACGCACCGCCGTCGTTCCGGGCGGGGGAACTGACCGATCCGAAGCTGTCGGCCGCGTTGAAAACGCTCGAGCTGACAGTGCGCCGCCGCCTCGACGGCGTGCTGCACGGCGACCACCAGGGCCTCATCCCCGGTCCCGGTTCCGAGCCCGGTGAGGCGCGGCTGTACCAGCCGGGTGACGACGTGCGCCAGATGGACTGGTCGGTCACCGCCCGCACCACCCACCCGCACGTGCGCCAGATGATCGCCGACCGCGAACTCGAGACGTGGCTCGTGGTCGACCTGTCGTCGAGTCTTGACTTCGGTACCGGGCGGGTGCAGAAGCGCGATCTGGCGATCGCGGCGGCCGCCGCCGTCACCCACCTGACCTCCGGCGGCGGCAACCGCATCGGCGCCGTGGTCGCGACCGGCCAGGACCTGGTCCGGATCCCCGCACGCGCCGGACGGCTGCACGCGCAGACCATGTTGCGCGGGATCGCCACCACCCCGCACGCCCGCGACGGTGTCCGCGGTGACCTGAAGGCGGGCATCGAATCGTTGCGCCGTCCGCAGCGCAAACGCGGGCTCGCGGTGGTGATCAGCGACTTCCTCGGTGACGTGGACTGGCAACGTTCGCTGCGCGCGATCTCGGCCCGCCACGACCTGCTCGCGGTGGAGGTGCTCGATCCACTCGATATCGCCCTGCCCGACGGCGGCGACGTGGTGCTGCACGACCCGGAGACCGGGCACACCCGCGAGTTCAGCGTCACCCCCACGCTGCGCGCGGATTTCGCCGCCGCGGCCGGTGCCCAGCGTGAACAGGTGCATCAGGCGCTGCGCAGTTGTGGCGCGCCGGTGCTGACCCTGCAGACCGATCGGGACTGGATCGCCGACGTGGTCCGGTTCGTGTCCACCCGGCGCCACAACCTCGGCGCCCCGAGCGGGCGGGTGCCTCGCCAGTGAGTATTTCGCATTTCACCGCTGCCGCCTGGCTCGGCTTCCTCCTGATCGTCGCGCTGCTGGTCCTGGGCTATGTGCTCGTGCAGCGGGCCCGTCACAAGCGGATGCTGCAGTTCGGCAACATGACGGTGCTCGAGCGGGTCGCCCCGTCGCGCCCGAGCCCGGTGCGGCACGTGCCGATCGCGCTGATCCTGGTCGGTCTGATCCTGCTCACCATCGCCGCCGCCGGGCCGACCGCCGTGCAGAAGGTGCCACGCAACCGCGCCACGGTGGTGCTGGTGATGGACGTGTCGCTGTCGATGGAGGCCACCGATGTGCCGCCGAGCCGTCTGCAGGTCGCCCAGGAAGCGGGCAAGGACTTCGTCGAGGGCCTGACGCCCGGTATCAACCTCGGTTTCGTCACGTTCGCCGGAACCGCCTCGGTCATGGTGTCGCCGACCACGAACCGGGAGGCGGTCAAGCACTCCATCGACAACATCAAGCTGGCCGAGCGCACCGCCACCGGTGAGGGCATCCTGACGGCCCTGCAGTCGATCGACACCCTGGCCGCCGTGCTCGGTGGTGCCGAGACCCCGCCGCCCGCGCGCGTGGTGCTCATGTCCGACGGCAAGCAGACCGTGCCCGACGACAAGGACATCGACAATCCCCGCCACGGCTTCACCGCCGCCCGCCTCGCCAAGAACAAGGGCATTCCGGTGTCGACCATCTCCTTCGGTACCGAATGGGGCACCGTCGAGATCCCCGATTCCGACGGTGGCGGTTCGCAGCGGGTGAAGGTGGCCGTGGACAACGATTCGCTGCGCGAGATCGCGGAGTTGTCCGGTGGCGACTTCTACACCGCCTCGTCGCTGGCCGAACTCACCGCCGTCTACGACACCCTCGAAGAGCAGATCGGCTACGAGACCACCCGTGGCGATGCCAGCAGGCCGTGGCTGCTCGGCGGCATGTTGTTCGTCGCGGCGGGCGTGCTCGTCAGCTTGCTCTATCGTCAACGCCTGCCCTAGCTTGCCGTGCCCGGCGTTGTGAGCAGTCGCAACGGTGCGACCCTGACGCCGGGCCAAGGAACCAGAACAGATAGGTTGGACCCTATGTCGAACGTCACATCCCGGTCGGTGCTGGTCACCGGCGGTAATCGCGGAATCGGTCTCGCGGTGGCCCAGCGCCTGCTCGCCGACGGGCACAAGGTCGCCGTCACCCATCGCGGGTCGGGCGTGCCCGAGGGACTGTTCGGGGTGAAGTGCGATGTCACCGACAGCGAGTCGGTCGACCGGGCGTTCACCGAGGTCGAGGAGCACCAGGGTCCGGTGGAGGTGTTGGTCGCCAACGCGGGCATCACCGATGACACGCTGCTCATGCGCATGACCGAGGAGCAGTTCACCAAGGTCATCGACGCGAACCTCACCGGTGCGTTCCGCTGTGCCAAGCGCGCCAACCGCGCCATGTTGCGCGGTCGCTGGGGTCGGATGATCTTCCTCGGTTCGGTCGTGGGTATGAGCGGCCAGGCCGGTCAGATCAACTACGCGTCCTCGAAGGCCGGTGTCATCGGTCTCGCGCGTTCGGTGACCCGTGAACTGGGTTCGCGTTCCATCACCGCCAACGTTGTCGCCCCCGGTTTCATCGAGACCGACATGACCGCGGATCTGCCCGAGGACATGAAGGAGATGGCGAAGAAGTTCATCCCGCTGCAGCGTCTCGGTCAGCCCGAAGACATCGCCGCCGTGGTCAGCTTCCTCGCTTCCGAGGACTCCCGCTACGTCTCCGGCGCCGTCATCCCGGTCGACGGTGGCATGGGCATGGGCCACTGACCCGCTGACCGACTTCCCGCGGCGCCGAACCGGTCGCCGCGTCCACGAATCGCAGGAGAACCGAAAACCCATGGGCGGACTGCTCGAAGGCAAGACCATCCTGATCACCGGCATCATCACCGATTCCTCGATCGCGTTCAGCGCGGCGGCGGTCGCGCAGGAGCAGGGCGCGAAGGTGATCATCACCGGCATCCCCGAGCGGCTGCGGCTGATCGACCGCATCGCCAAGCGGCTGCCGCAGGAGGTGCCCCCGGCGATCCCGCTGGACGTCACCAACGAGGAGAACCTGGCCGCGCTGGCCGACGCCGTGCGTGCGCTGGCGCCCGAGGGCATCGACGGTGTGCTGCACTCGATCGCCTTCGCGCCCAAGACCCTGATGGGTCCGGACGCGGTGCCGTTCCTGGAGGGCCCCGGCCCCGATGTGGCCAAGTCCTTCGAGATCTCCGCCTGGAGCTACGCCTCGCTGGCCCGCGCCGTGCTGCCGGTGATGAACGAGGGCGGCTCGATCGTCGGCATGGACTTCGATCCGCGCGTGGCGATGCCGTACTACAACTGGATGGGCGTGTCCAAGGCCGCGCTGGAGTCGGTGAACCGGTACGTGGCCCGGGAAGTGGGCTACGCCAAGAAGATCCGCTCCAACCTGATCGCCGCGGGCCCGGTGAAGACCCTCGCGGCCAAGGCCATCGCCGGTACCGCCACCGACGACGCCAAGCAACTGCGTCAGCTCGACGAGTACTGGGACGGCGCGTCGCCGATCGGCTGGGACGGCGCCGACGCGCGTGCCGTGGGCAAGTCCATCGTGGCGCTGCTCTCGGATTGGCTGCCCGCCACCACCGGCTCGATCATCTATGTCGACGGCGGCGCGAGCCACAACATGTGGTTCCCGGAGAACTTCACCGCCAACTGATGGCCGACGCGCTGCTGCTGCTGTCGTTCGGCGGCCCCGAGGGCCCCGAGGACGTGCTCCCGTTCCTGGAGAACGTCACCCGGGGCCGAGGGGTGCCGCCCGAACGGCTGGCCGAGGTCGCCGAACACTACCTGCATTTCGGTGGGGTGTCCCCGATCAACGCCCTCAACCGGCAGATCATCACCGCGCTCGAAACCGATCTTGCCGACGCCGGACTCGACCTGCCGGTGTATTTCGGCAACCGCAACTGGCATCCGATGGTGGAGGACACCGTCGCCACGATGGCCGCCGACGGTGTGCGCTCGGCACTGGTGTTCCCCACCTCCGCATGGGGTGGGTACTCCGGCTGCCGTCAGTACGACGAGGACATCGCCCGCGCCCGCGCCGCCGTGGGTGACGACGCGCCCGAACTGGTGAAGCTGCGCCAGTATTTCGACCACCCGTTGCTGATCGCGTCCTTCGCCGACGCGATCACCGCCGCGGTGGACCGGCTTCCGGCCGACCGACGCGAGCGTGCGCGCCTGGTGTTCACCGCGCATTCCATCCCGGTCGCCGCCGACGCCGTCGCCGGTCCGCCCGCCGACGGTGGTCGCCTCTACAGCAGGCAGGTCGCCGAAGCCGCCCGATTGTGCGCTGCCGCAGCCGGTTTCACCGAGTACGACGTGGTGTGGCAGTCGCGATCCGGTCCGCCGCAGGTGCCGTGGCTCGAGCCCGACATCGTCGATCACCTGGATGTGTTGCACGGCAAGGGCATCGATGCCGTCGTCGTGTGCCCGGTGGGGTTCGTCTCCGACCACCTCGAGGTGATCTGGGATCTCGACAACGAGGCGTCGACCAGGGCCGACGAACTCGGCATGGCCTTCACCCTCGCCGCGACACCCGGTACCGATCCGCGATTCGTCCGGATGATCGTGGAACTGATCCGGGAACGGCTCAGCGCCGGTGACGTGCGTGAGCTGGGCGAAGTCCCCGGCTACGGCTGCACCGTCAACGGTGCGCTGTGCGCCCCGGGCTGCTGCGAACTGCCCCCGCGCCCGCGCGCACGGTGAGCACAACCGCATAACCATTCACCGCCCGCGTCGTGATCGCGGGTAGGCTGGGCGGTTGTTGTGATCGACAGATCGGAGGCATCCGATGCGCTCGACGAAACGCCGTCACGCGGCCGCGCTGCTCCTGCTCCCCGTCGCCGCGACGCTCACCCTCGCCGGGTGCGGTGGTGACTCCGGCTACGAGACCGGCCCCGAACCGACCGAGCCGACCATGTCCCAGCCGACGGTCGACAGCCTGTGCAGCATTCTCGACTCCCAACAGGGCACCTGGAAGGCCCTCGGCCCGGAGGTCGGGCGCGTGGCGTTCAACGGGGTGATGCGCCTGTGGGCGCTGCGCGACACCACCGCCAACGCCGCCATCTCCTATGACCGGTACGTGGTCGACGACGTCACCGGGCGCAGCTGCCCCGAGGTGCGCACCGACACCCTCGCCGTCCTCGACTATCCGGACATGAAGACCGCGTTGAACGGATTCTGAAGCGGCGGTTCCCCGTTCGCGGATCGGGTGGGTTAGCATCGCCGGTGTTCTTCGGCCGGGAGGGCCGAACATCCGCGACGGGGGAGGCCCGATGAAGACTGTCGACACGGCGGAATCGTTGTTCGCCAAGCGAGGTGGCGGCGGCGGTGTGAGCGTCGGCGTCGGCCTGCCCGACTGGGTGTGGCTGATCATCATCGGCGTGATCGTGCTCATCGTGGTGATCGTGCTGATCCGTAAGTTCAGTGGCGGCTCGGATCAGGGTGCGCCCCAACAGATGCCGCAGCAGTTCGCGCAGCATCAGCAGCCGTACCCGCAGCAGATGCCGCCGAATTACGGCTATCAGGGCGGCTACGCGCCGCCGCAGGCCCCGTACCCGCCGCAGTACCCGCAGGGGCAGTACCTCCGCCCGTACCCGCCGCAGCAGCCGATGCCCTACCCGCCGCAGCAGGCGCCGTACCCGAACCAGTACCAGCCCTACCGCTGACCGCACCCGGCTCGGTGAATCAGCCTCCGGGGCATCAGGTTCCGGTCTCAGCTCCCAGGCCGCGCGGCCGCATGGATGGCGACCAGCCTGGCCTGGCGAATCGTGTTCCACAGCGGACGCAGCAGCGATTCGTGTGCCCCGATGGCGGTGGCCGAGGTCGGTGACGACGCCGGTTCGTGTTCGGCGACCGTGAGAATCGCCGCGACATGGTCGGCGGTGTCGAGAATGCGCTTGGCGCGCAACGGGATCGAGTCGGGGTAGGCGTGCTTGGCGTAGGCGGCGAGCTGGGCTTCGATCTGCTCGCGCGGGTCGGCGTCGGACGGGCCGATCGAGGTGGTGTGCAACTGCATGAGCGCGTCGGCGGCGTCGCGGACCGCTTCGCGCATCGTGTACTCGGCGGCGCCGAGGGTCAGGTCCGGGTCGCTGATCGGCGGAACGACCACGCTGTACACGGTCCACTGCAGGGTCTCGTCGTCGTCCCAGTGCGGGATCAGGCCGGTGCCCTCCTGGCCGGGGACACCGATCAGGATGCCTTCCTCGGCGTCGATCGCGTCCGCCGCGAAGGCCGTGCCGACCGGCAGGCCGCGCACGTCGCCCGGCGCGGGCAGAACCAGGCGCAGGTGCGCGTCCGCGGGTGCCATCGCCTCCCGGATGACCTTGAGCAAGGGCATGGCGCCGGTGCCGGGGATGCCACCGCGGGAGGTCCACGGCAGGTCGCTGCGGCCACCGGTGGCCGGGTCGCCCGCGGCGATGGTGTGGCGGGGCGCCCAGGCGTGCAGCGACTCCAGCACGTCGTCGGGCGCGCTGGTACCGGCCAGCCAGGAACCGGCCCAGACCGTCAGCGTGGCACTGGGAGAGCACATAATCATCGAGCATAAAGGTTCGCCCGGATCCTTGTGCCGGGTCTGACCTGGGGTCGAGCTACTCGGGTTCGGTGACGAAGTCGATGAGCCGTTCCACGGCGCCGATCAGCGGTGCCTCGAGATCGCGGAACGAGTCGACCGCGTCGTACACCCGGCGCCACCCCTCCTGCGGCGTGCCCCAGCCGAGCCTGCGACAGATGCCGGTCTTCCAGTCCTCGCCGCGCGGCACCGTCGGCCAGGCCTCGATGCCGACGGCGGCCGGGCGCACCGCCTGCCACACATCGACGAAGGGGTGTCCGGTGACCAGGACGTGTGGGCCGAGTCCGGTGGTGAGCTGGGATTCCTTGGAACCGGTCACCAGGTGGTCGACGAGCACCCCCACCCGCGCTCCCGGGCCGGGCCCGAACTCGGTCAGCCGGGCACCGAGGTTGTCGAGGCCCTCGAGATGTTCCACGACCACGCCCTCGACCCGCAGATCGTGGCCCCACACCCGCTCGACGAGCGCGGCGTCGTGCACGCCCTCCACCCAGATGCGGCTGCCACGCGCCACTCGCGCGCGCAAGCCTTCCACCCGCGTCGAGCCGGACGCGGAGCGGGTGGGCTGCTTCGGCGCGGCGACCTTCGGGCGGACCAGGGTCACCGGCCTGCCGTCGATCAGGAACGCGGCCTCGCGCAGCGCGAACAACCGGACCGCGCCGCGCCCGTCCTCGAGCTTCACGAACTCGCCGTCGTAGCTGCGATCGAAACCGACTACGGCGCCGCAGAATCCGCTCGCCGCGTCTTCGACCACCAGATCTCGTTCGGCCGCCACCTGCGGAACGGGGGTCTTCTTCGTCCGGTTGTGGCCTGCGTAGATATCGCCGCCGTACATGTCACGCGCACTCACCCGCCCGAGCTTAGAGCCGCCGGGGCCGGGGCAGCGGGAGCGCCGCGCGAAAACCCTTGGACCACAAGATCGGCTCCGAGGGCGGCGACCCTGCCCGTGACGGGCCGATCGGGGCTAGGCTTGGGGCGTGGCCGCAATAGTCTGGCTGATCGCGGGCCTCGTGCTGGCGGCGGCCGAAATGCTCACCGGGGATCTCACGCTGCTCATGCTCGGTGTGGCGGCACTGGCCACCGCGGGCATCAGCGCCGCCGCCGACCTGCCGCTGTGGGGTGACGCGCTCGTGTTCGCGGCGATGGCCGGGGTGTTGTTCCTCGGCGTGCGCCCGGTGCTGCGCCGTCGATTCGGCACCCCGCCGCCCACACCGACGAATGTCGATGCGCTGACGGGGAAGTCGGCGCTCGTTCTCGAGGACGTCGCCGAGTATTCGGGTCGGGTCAAACTCGGTGGCGAAGTGTGGACGGCACGTCCGCTCGATCCGAACGAAGTCTATGAAGCCGGTGTGACCGTCTATGTGATGAAGATCGACGGCGCCACCGCCGTCGTCTGGAAGGGTCCCTAGAGTCCATGGTTGCCTTGATCGTGGCCGCTGTCCTCGTCCTGTTGGTCGTGGTGGTGGTCTTCAAATCGATAGCGCTCGTTCCGCAGGCCGAGGCGGCGGTGATCGAACGGCTCGGTCGGTACTCGCGCACGGTGTCGGGACAGCTGACGTTCCTTGTCCCGTTCGCCGACCGGGTGCGCGCCAAAGTCGACCTGCGCGAACGGGTCGTGTCGTTCCCGCCGCAGCCGGTGATCACCCAGGACAACCTCACCCTGCAGATCGACTCGGTGGTGTACTTCCAGGTCACCAGCCCGCAGGCCGCGGTGTACGAGATCAGCAACTACATCGCCGCCGTCGAGCAGCTCACCGTCACCACCCTGCGCAACGTGGTCGGCGGCATGACGCTCGAGGAAACGCTGACCTCGCGCGACCAGATCAACAACCAGCTGCGCGGCGTACTCGACGAGGCCACCGGCCGCTGGGGTCTTCGGGTGGCCCGGGTGGAGCTCAAGTCCATCGATCCGCCGCCGTCGATCCAGGAGTCGATGGAGAAGCAGATGAAGGCCGACCGCGAGAAGCGGGCCATGATCCTCACCGCCGAGGGCACCCGCGAATCGCAGATCAAGACCGCCGAGGGCGCCAAGCAGGCCCAGATCCTGTCCGCCGAGGGCGCCAAGCAGTCGGCGATCCTGTCGGCCGAGGGCGAGCGGCAGAGCCGCATCCTGCGCGCCCAGGGTGAGCGGGCCGCCTCGTACCTGCAGGCCCAGGGTCAGGCCAAGGCCATCGAGAAGGTGTTCGCCGCCATCAAGAACGGCAAGCCGACCCCGGAACTGCTTGCCTACCAGTACATGCAGACGCTGCCGATGGTCGCGCGCGGCGACGCCAACAAGGTGTGGTTGGTCCCCAGCGATTTCGGCAAGGCCCTCGAGGGTTTCGCCCAGAACTTCGCCACCAAGGGCACCGACGGTGTGTTCCGGTACGAACCGAGCGACGAGAACACCCCGCCGGTGAAGATCGAGGACGACTCGGACGTGGCCGACTGGTTCGAGACCGCCTCGGACCCGAAGATCGAGCAGGCTGTTCGCGCCGCCGAGGCCACCGCTCGTCAGCCGGTCGAGGGTTTCGAGCCGACACTGCCGAAGAATCTCGGCCCCAAGCCGGAACGAAATCTGCCCGAACCGCCGCCGGTCGGACCCGACCAGGCGCAACCGGGCGACCCGTACGGTCGTCCGTGGCAGCCGCCCCAGCAGGGGTAGGGGAGCCGCGAGCTTCGTTCCGTCAGCGGGGGAGGGGCAGGAGTTCGACGAGGGTGCCTCGGCCCGTTCCCGGTGGGAGGACCGCCAGGGCCTGGCAGCCGATGAGCCCGGCCAGGTGCGGTGTGTGGGCGGGGCCGGTGCTGCGCCAGACGCCGCCTGTCTGTTGCTGGACGGGGACGATGCGGGTGGCCTCGCCCGCCATCACGCCCGCGTCCGAGAGCCTGCCCCACATGGTGGGGCCGGGGACGCGCAGGGTGAGGGCGTCGATGACGGCGGGGCCGACGGCCAGCAGCGCGGCGACGGCCGCGAGCGGGTTGCCGGGCAGGCCGAGCAGGACACGTCCGTCGGGGAGTTGGGCGACGAGTGTGGAGCCGCCGGGGCGGATCGCGACCCGGTCCACGACGATGCGGGCACCGAGGTCGGCGAGCAGGGTCCGCAGGTGGTCAGCGGCGCCCCGGCCGGTCGCTCCGACCATCACCACCAGGTCGGCGTGCGATTTCAGGGCCAGCCAGGAACGCAGCAGGTCGCGTTCGTCGGCCAGATGCCACAGCCCCGTGCTCTCGATATCGCAGCAGCGCAGGAACTCCGGTAGCACCGGGCCGAGCGAATCGCGGGTCTCGCCCGGGCCGAGCGGCCCGACGGCCCGGATCTCGTCGCCGGTCATCACCACATCCGCGCGCAACGGCCCACGCACCGTGACGGTTTCGGCTTCGGCGCTGAGCGCGGCCGACACCAGCGCCGCCGATACCCGCGTGCCCGAGGCCGCCAATTCTGTTCCACTGGACCAGTTCTCGCCTTGGCGTCGAGTGTCGTCCCGCACCGGTGCGTCGGGTGCCCGCAACACCACCGGCTTGCCCGACACCACGGTGGTGACGATGTGTTCGTCACGCAGGGTGGCCGTGGTGCCCAGCGGGGTGGCGGCACCGGTCGCGATCCGCACCGCCTCGCCCGGCGCGAGCACCACCGAGCAGGCCCGTCCGGCGTACCCGACCTGCTCGTGCACCCGCCACCACGGCCCGGGGCCCGCGACCGCGTACCCATCCATCGCCGCGGTGTCCACCCTCGGCAACGGCGTCGCGGCCCGCAACGGCACCGCCAGCGTGGCCCCCAGCGCCTCGGCCACCGGTAGCTCACGCACCCCTACCGGCTCCAGACCCGCCGCGATCCGCGCACGCACCTGCTCCAGCCCGCACCGCATCACCGGAACGATCTCCGCCCGCGCGCTCACCACCACGTCCAACCTTCCGCCCGCCGCTACTGCGCCCATCGTCCGCACCCCCCATTGCCCCCGATTTTCTCCCCAGTTGCCGCCCGATGACGTTGTCCTCACCCCCACCCGCCCCGCCCGGTGCGATGTGGATCGGCGTGGTCGTGGTGCGGGGAAGGGGATGGCGTGGCTGAATGGAGGGGTGGACACGGGACAGCGGGCGCGGGCACAGTCGTTTGTCGAGCTGCATCGGTCGGGGTGTTTTCTGCTGCCGAACGCGTGGGATGCGGGCAGTGCGCGGGTGCTCGAGGCGGCGGGGTTCGCGGCGATCGCCACCACCAGTGCCGGTGTCGCGTTCTCCTACGGCAGGCCCGACCACGATTTCCGCGCGGAGGCGGAGGAGGGGCGGGTCGATCAGGCCACGATGATGCGCCGGATCGGCGAGATCACCGGTGCCGTGGGGATTCCGGTGAGCGCCGATCTCGAGGAGGGGTTCGGGCCGGACGTGCAGGCGGTGGCCACCACCATCGCGGAGGCCATCGCGGTCGGTGCGGCGGGCGGCAATATCGAGGACTTCACCGGCGTGCGCGCGGCGCCACTGTTCGACGAGGTACACGCCGTGGACCGGGTGCGGGCCGCCCGCGCGGCCGTCGCCGCCAGCGGGGCGCCGTTCGTGCTCGTGGGCCGCACCGATGCCCTGCTCGTCGGCGCCGGACTCGACGAAGCGATCCGCCGGAGCAACGCCTACCTCGCGGCGGGCGCCGACTGCGCCTTCGTCCCCGGTGCCGCCGACGCCGACACCATCGCCACCCTCGTCCGCGAACTCGACGGTCCCCTCAATGTCGTCATGGGTCTCACCGCCACCCTCACCATGGCCGAACTGGCCGATCTCGGGGTCCGCCGGGTCACCGTCGGCGGCAGCATCGCCCGCATGCTCTACCGTCACCTGTTCGACGCGGCCCGCGAACTGGCCGACCACGGCACCTTCGGCTACGCCGACGACCAGCTCGGCCAGGACACGCTGAACGAGCTGTTCACCCGCCGGAACCGCCCGGGCGCCGAGTAGTTCACGGCCGCACCCCCCGCACTTCGAGCAGCACACCGAGCGAGCCCATCTCCCGGCTCTGCGACTGTGCCATGGACCGCGCCGCCTGTTTGACCGGCCCGTCGGTCAGTAGCGCGTCCACGGCTCGAGCCATCGTGATCCCGCCCGCGTGATGGTGGTACATCAGCCGAAGGAACAAGACTTCCGCCGCCGAGCCCCGTGCCGAGGTGAGGGCGTCGAGTTCGGCCTGTGTCACCAGCCCCGGCATCACCGTGGGACCGGTCGAATGGTGGTGTGCGGTCATCCAGCTCATCGGTGTGTTGGCGGTCGGCGCGGCACCGGCGAGTTGCGTCCAGCCGAGCAGCGTGCCGATCTCGACCCGCTGGGTGTCGGCGATCTGTTCGGCGAGCGCCAGCACCCCGGCGTCGACGGCCGGGTCGAGTCGTTGCACGAGGAGCATCGCCTGTTGGTGATGTGCTGTCATGTCCTGCACGAACCCCAGCTCGGTCGGGCTCAGCACCGGTGCGGGAGTGGCTCTCTCGGGAACGACCAGCGGACGCAGCGCGGCGCCGAGCACCAGCAGGAACACCGCGACGGCCAGTGCCGCCGCCGCCCCGAGCGCCCGCCGGGGACCGTCGGGCATCGTCATGACCCGAGCGTCGAAACCTGGTCGGCGGGTGCCCGATACACCGCCTCGTCCAGGTGCAGCACCATGAACCCGTTGTCGGAACAGGTGACATAGAGCTGATTGCCCCGCCATTCCGGCGGTGACATGCACCAGTCCGCCGACAGGTCACCGAACGCGACCCGCCCCGCCCGCGCCGACAACACCTGCGCCGGGTCGAACAGCCCGTCGGCCATCGCCCGCAGCGCGGCGGGGGCACTCATCGCGGGGATGCCGATGATCGAGGCGAGCGCGTGCGGTGAATTCCAGATCTCGAGGTTGCGCCCGGTGCGGGCGGGCGGATTGAAATAGGCGATCTCGCGGATCGCCTCGGGGTCGCGCACATCGAAGACCCGGATGCCCGAGGAGGTCCAGCCGCAGGCGAGCGCGGTCGGATTCGCGGGCCGGTCCGCGGTGCAGTAGTGCGGATCGTAGGAGAACAGCGAATTGCCCATGGCCGAACCGATCTGAGCGTCGATGTGTTCACCGAGATTGATCTCGAGTTTGATCTTGTTCACGATGCGCGGCGCGGTGTCGTCGGAGACGTCGATGAGCTTCACCCCACCGGAACCGCCCTCGTCGACCGTGAACAGGTGCGGCACACCGTCATAGGTCACCGGCACGCTGTGCTGGGTGGCCCAGCCGTCGGTCCAGAAGGTGCGCCCGAGGTGGGGGACCTGCGGATTCGGGTCGCGGCGTTGCACGGCACTCACATCGAGCACCGTGAACCCACCGAGCGCGGAGATGTAGACCCGGTTGCCGTCCGGGCTCACCCCGAAACCGTGGGCCTCGATGCCGGTGAGACCCTGCCAGATCACGTGCGGATTCGTCGGATCGGTCAGATCGATCGCGCTGAGCAAGCCGGGCGCGATACCCGACGCCCAGTACGTGCGGCCGTCGGGGGAGAAGCCGCCCTCGTGCGTCGTGATCGGCAGCGGCATCAAGGGATTCGTGCCGGGCCCCGGGTTCAACAGCCGGGGATGGGCGCAATCGGAGATGTCGTACACCGACAGCAGGCCCGCGCCCAACGCGAGCGGAACACCGGTGCCAACCAGCAGCTTGCGGGTCGTGTTGACCTTCAACGTCTCCCAGGTGCCCGCCAGCATCGCGGGCTCGGCGAGCGTCGCGGTGTGCCGGGGGTTCGCCGGATCGGAGACATCGAGTACCTGAACGCCCGGATGTTCACCGAGCAGGGTGCCGGGGAAGAACGACCCGACATAGGCGCAGTGTTCGAAACTGGTCGAGGTGATCCCGGCGCCGCGTCCGGTGTACCCGCCGACCATCGACATGTTGCAGTGATAGCCCTGGGCGCTGCGACCACTGTCCCGGTCGGCGGCGGGCACGTCGCCCTGCATCCCGGTCTCGGGCGCGGAACCGGGACCACAGTCCGCGCGTGGCACCGGTGTGCGCCCGATGTCGAAGAATTCGTGTACCAACTGCTCGAAGGCCGGATCCGCGGCCGCGCCCGAGGGCAGTCCGATCGCGACCAGCGCGGCCACCGCCGCGAAGACGGTCGCGCGCACGACCCGAGTCCACAGGTGCATCGTTGCCTCCTCGATCCCCCGACGACAGCTGACTCAGACAGTCGTCTGCGCGAATCGTAAAGCAACCGAAAGATTGCCGGACGGAATTCCGGGGAACCCGTTCAGGGCTGGGTCGTGCCTTACCCGAGGTCCGCACCGATGCGCTGTACGGTTGCTGCGACCGGCCGGTTCGTCTGGGCGGGCCGGGTGCGTGCGGCCGGAAAGGATTACCGATTCATGTCGAACAACGTTGTTGGCAGTTCCGGTGGCGCGACACCGGGTGCGGTACCCGGAGGCGCCTCGCGCAAACCGGGGATCGATCGATTCGTCTTCGCCGCCACCGCGATCGGCGCGCTGGCCTTCGTCACCTGGGGCGTCCTCGACGACGAAAGCCTCGCCGCCGCGGCGAGTTCGGCCCAGAAATGGGTCATCACCAATACGGGTTGGCTGTTCGTGCTGGTCGCGACCGCCTTCGTGGTGTTCGTGATCTGGCTGGCGGTCAGCCGCTACGGCCGTATCCCGCTCGGCGCCGACGACGAGCAGCCCGAATTCCGCACGGTCTCCTGGATCGCCATGATGTTCAGCGCGGGCATGGGCATCGGTTTGATGTTCTGGGGTGTGGCCGAACCGTTGTCGCACTTCGTGAATCCGCCGCCACACACCGTCGAGCCGGGCTCACCGGCCGCAGCCGAAGTCGCGATGGCGACCACGCTGTTCCACTGGACGCTGCACCCGTGGGCGATCTACGCCGTCGCCGGTCTCGCCATCGCCTACGGCACGTTCCGCAAGGGCCGCTCGCAGTTGATCTCCTCGGTGTTCCGGCCGCTGCTCGGCCGTCACGCCGACGGTCTCGGTGGCCGTGCCATCGACATGATGGCGATCTTCGCGACGCTGTTCGGCTCGGCCGCTTCCCTCGGTCTCGGTGCCCTGCAGATCGGCGCGGGCATGGAGTTCAACGGCTGGATCGACGGCGTGGGCAAGATCGGTCTCGTCGCCGTCATCTCGGGTCTGACCGTGGCGTTCGTGTTCTCGGCGGTCTCGGGCATCGAACGCGGTATCCAGTGGCTGTCGAACGTGAACATGGTGCTGGCCCTGGCCATCGCGGCGTTCGTCTTCATCGCCGGGCCGACCCTGTTCGTGCTCAATCTGCTGCCGATCGCCATCGGCGACTATGTCGAGATGCTGCCGACCATGGCCTCGCGCACCGGCGCCGGTGACGAGGCGATGAAGGCGTGGCTGTCGAGTTGGACGATCTTCTACTGGGCGTGGTGGATCTCGTGGACCCCGTTCGTCGGCATGTTCATCGCCCGGATCAGTCGCGGCCGCACCATCCGCCAGTTCGTCACCGGTGTGTTGCTGGTGCCGAGCGTGGTGAGCCTGCTGTGGTTCGCGGTGTTCGGCGGCGCGGGCATCGCCGAACAGACCAAGGACGGCTCGCTCACCGAACCCGACGGGTCGGTCGACTCCGACTTCGCCCTGTTCCACCTGCTCGACCAGTACCCCCTCACCTCGATCACCACCGTGGTGGTGATGATCCTCGTCGCGATCTTCTTCGTCTCCGGTGCCGATGCCGCCTCCATCGTGATGGGCACCCTGTCCGAACGCGGCAGCATCGAACCCTCGCGCTGGATCGTCATCTTCTGGGGCGCGGCGACCGGCGCCGTCGCGGCGATCATGCTGGTCATCGCCGATTCCGACAACCTCGGTGGGGCGTTGACCGGTCTGCAGGCCCTCACCACCGTCGTCTCGTTGCCGTTCCTCGTGGTGATGATCGCGATGTGCTTCGCCCTCTACAAGGACCTGCGCGACGACCCACTGATCGTGCGCGCCGACCGAGGCGCGGAACTGATCGAGATCGCCGTCGACAAGGGCACCGAACTGCACGACGGCGACTTCGCCCTGGTCACCGAACCGGCCACCGACGAGATCGTCATCGACCTGACGAAAAAGGACACCGCCGACTGACCGCCCCCCGCGGGGCTCGTGGCCCCGCAGGGCGGTCAGCCGGGGAGCTGCTCGAGGGTGGTCGACAGGTCGGTGCAGGCCGTGCGTAAGCGGGTGCGGAGTGCGTCGGCGGTTTCGGCGATGGCGGCTTGGGCGCGGACATAGTCGGCTCGGCCGGTAGGGGTTTCGATACGGATCGGTTCGTAGCCGAGTGCGCGCAGGTCGTAGGGGCTGGCTCGCATGTCGAGTTCGCGTGCGGTGCAGGCGAGTTCGAAGCAATCGAGGAGTAGTGCGGAGGGGATCAATGGGGTCAGTTTGAAGCCCCATTTGTAGAGGTCCATGTTCGCGTGGAGGCAGCCCGGTTGTTCCCGGCGCACCTGGTCGGCGCGGGTGAGCGGCTCGGCATTGCGTCCGACCGCGTCGGGGGTGAAGAACCGGAACGCGTCGAAATGCGTGCACCGCAACGACATCGACTCGACCACCGCGTCGGTACCCGCGTGCCCCAGTCGTAACGGCACCTGCTGATGGCGCACCTCATCGGTCCGGTACACCATCGCCCACTCGTGCAGCCCGAAACACGACAGCTGTGCCGGGCGGGTGGCGGTGGCGGTGAGTAAGCGGTCCACGAACTGCACCGTGGCGCGCCGCTTGGCCAGGTAGGCCGGATCTGCCGTGAACACATCCTCGTCCACTCGGTGGTAACCACGAGCCCCGTCGTACTCGCGCGCTCCCCGCAGTCCGATCCCGAATCCGGGATGCCACCGTCGCAACTGCGCGGGCTTGTTGCCGTAGTAAGTGAACAGGAAATCGATGACCGGATGGGTGGTACCGGCCGCCCGCCGCTCCAGATACGGGCCGACCAGCCTGTCCAACCGCTCCCGGTGCGCGGACGCGGCGGCCCGCCACTCGACCTCGGGCAATACCCGCAGGTCGAGAGCGTGGTCCGGGTCGGCGTGCTCGCTCACCCGAACATTCTCTCGCACCGATTCGGCGCGGCGGATTCACCCCGAATCACGGGGTGGGCCGCTGGTCAGGGGCGGACTACGGTGGGCCCGCTAGTCGGCTTCCGGCACGCATTCGACACGAGTTCAGCGCGAGGACCTGCCGAGCAGGACGCGTCATGAACGGCCCGGCCTGCTCGGCGCGGTGGACGCGGCGCAGGAAACGCAGCCCGAAGTTGTAGAAGGCTGTGTTCCGCAGGTGCGCGCCCGCGTCCGAGAAGCCGAGCCGCACACCGGGATCGACGCCGAGCCGGTTCAGGATGCCGAATCGCGTTGAGCCGCCGCCTTTCCCGCCACCCGGCATAGGTCGACGGCAGTGTGCGCGAGCGTGCGACCTCGCCGTCGAGCTTGTCGAGTAGCAGTTGCTGCGCCGACATGCTGACGAACCCGGCGTCGAGCGGCTCGGCCAGCCAGGCCTCATTCGCGCCTGTTGACCTCCTCGACGCGGCCGATGACGTGCGGGCGCGGAATCGCCTCGACGCGGCCGAACAGGTCACCGGCGGCGGTGGGCTCCACGTGCACCGTCGACAGCAAGCAGGGCCCCAGCCGAGGCCGCGACGACACGATCTCCCCGCAGGCCGAGGTGGCGGACGGAGAACCGGCGCCGTCGAACCAGCGGCCGCCGCGGCCTCTGTCGGGCGGCCCGCGGGCGCGCCGACGAGGAATGCTCATTCTGCGGCAGTCGCGGGGCGCATGCCAGACTAGCGGCGTGGGCGCGATGGGGAACAAGGACGCTGCGGCGCGAACGGACGGACAGCAGGGACGTGATCGAGGCGAGGTGATCGGTGACGGCCTGCTGTGGCTGGCCAAATGGGCGCTGTGCATCGTCGCGATCGCGGCGGGTGCGTGGGTGCTCGGCACGATCGCGGGACGGCTGTGGGTGGTGCTGCTGCCGGTGGCGTTGGCGGTGGTGGTGACCACGATCCTGTGGCCCGCCACCCGATGGCTCACCGCGCACCGGATGCGGCCCGCGCTGGCCGCGACGATCACGCTGGTGAGTTTCCTCGCGCTGGTGGCGGGAGTCATCGCGCTGATCGTGCCGTCGGTCGCCGATCAGGCACCGGAACTGGCCGACAAGTCGACCGCCGGGGTGAACCAGGTGCGTGACTGGATCCAGGGGCCACCGCTCAACATCCGCGACGAGCAACTCGACTCCGCCGTCGACGCCATCGTGTCGCGACTGCAGTCCAGCGGCACCCAGATCGCCAACGGTGTCTTCACCGGAGTCTCCACCGCGACCTCGGTCCTGATCGCGGTGTTCCTGGTTCTGGTACTGGTGTTCTTCTTCCTCAAAGACGGTCCGCGCCTGCTGCCGTGGATGCACGTCGTGTGCGGCAACCGCAGCGGTCGCCACGTCGAGGCCGTGCTGGAACGGGTCTGGGCGACCCTCGGCGGGTTCATCCGCACCCAGGCGATCGTCAGCCTGGTCGACGCGGTCCTCATCGGTGCCGCCCTGTTCATCCTCGACGTGCCGTTGGCCCTGGTCCTGTCGGTGATCACGTTCGTCGGCGGATTCGTCCCGATGGTCGGCGCGTTCGTGGCGGGCGCCCTCGCCGTCCTGGTCGCCCTGGTCGGCAACGGCTTCACCACCGCGCTCATCGTCCTCGGCGTCGTGATCGCGGTACAGCAGCTGGAAGGCAATGTGCTGCAACCGGTTCTGCAGAGCCGCAGCATGGAACTGCACCCGGTGATCGTGCTCCTCGCGGTGACCGCGGGCGGCTCGCTCTACGGCATCACCGGCGCCTTCCTCGCCGTCCCGGTCGTCGCCATGATCGCCGTCGTCCTGCGTTATCTCGGCGAGCAGATCGACGCCGCGACCAGCCCACCGGATTCGGCGGACTGCGAAACAGCGGCGACGGCAGCGGACCCGCTTGCTGGAACGCCACCAGGCGACCCCGCCTGAGCAGGGCATATCAGTTCAGTCACGTCCCCTGAGAGCTCGGGGCGGTCGTTTCGCCGTACAGTCGACGACAGGGCGCGTCGGTTCAGTGATCTCTCGGACGCAGCAGCGTGACGAGTCCGAGCACGGCCATGACCACCAGCCACACGGCAGCTCCGAGTCCGGCCAGGATCAGCGTGCCCCACACCATGATGAACGGTCCGTACTCCGCGACTCGGCCCCAATAGCCGCAGGGGCCGACATCGCCCGGGATCGCCGCGCACTCCGGATGCGCGTCGGCGGCGAAGGCGAGGGCCGCCAGGGTCGAAACCAGCACGGCCCCAACGAAGATGAACGTCAGGTGCCGGAGAGGTCGCATGAGGCTCGACCCCAGCGACTCGGAGCGCGCTCGTGTTTCCAACAGCACGGCGAGGTCTTCCGCCCGCCGGGCGCGAAATCACTCGGGCTTGCGATGAGTCCCGTCACGCACGGTACCGACGAACTCCTCCACCAGATCCTCCAGCGCGACCACACCGACGGTGTTGCCCCGCGCGTCGACCACCCGCCCCAGATGGCTGCTGGTGCGGCGTAACCGGGCCAGCGCCTCGTACAACGTGGTGGTCGTGGTGACCGTCGGCAACGGGCGGATGTCGGTGCGCGGGATCTTGGTGTCGGGACCCGCGTCGTCGTCGGCGACCTCGTCGAGCACGTCCTTGATGTGCAGGTAGCCCACGAGCGAACCGTCGCCCGCGCGCACCGGGTACCGGGAGAACCCGGTCTCGGCCACGGCGGCCTCCACGTCGCCCAGGGTGGTTCCGTCGCCACGCAACGGCACCGAACGCGCCTGCGCCAGCGGGACCATCACATCGCCGACGATCCGCTCCGAGGTACCGAGAGCCTGGGTGAGCCTGCGGTGTTCCTCCTCGTCGAGCAGACCCTCCGACCGGGACTCGCCGATCATCTCGGCCAGTTCCACCGTCGAGACCGTGGCGTCGAGCTCGTCCTTGGGCTCGATGCGCAGCATCCGCAGGGTGAGATTCGCGGCGTGGTTGTAGACCGCGATGAGCGGACGCGCGATCCGCAACCACAGCAGATGGATCGGCACCAGCAGCAGGGCCGAGCGCTCCGGCCCGGCCAGCGCGATGTTCTTCGGGACCATCTCGCCGAGCAGGATGTGCAGGATCACCACCAGGGTCAACGCCAGCGCGAAACCCACCGGGTGCAGCAGCTGATCGGGCAGGCCGAGCAGTTCGAACGGCCGCTCGATCAGGTGCGCGATGGCCGGTTCGCCGACCCGGCCGAGCAGGATCGAGCAGATGGTGATGCCGAGCTGCGCGGCGGCCAACATCATCGACAGGTTCTCACCCGCCTCGATCACCGTCGCGGCCTTCTTCTTCCCCTGGGCGACAAGGGCTTCCAGACGGTCGCGACGGGCGGAGATGAGTGCGAACTCGGCCGCGACGAAGAAGGCGTTGCCCGCGAGCAACACCACGGTGAGGACGATTCCGAACAGGTCACCCATGGTTGTGCTCCCGTGCCGCGAGGTTCGCGTCGTCGACGGGCACCAGCCGCACCCGATCGATCCGCCGTCCGTCCATCCGTTCCACCCTGGCCACCCAGCCACCCGCACCGCCACGCGATTCGGGCAGGACGACCTCGTCGCCGCCCACCGGAATGCGGCCGAGCTGGGTGAGGACGAGTCCGCCGAGAGTTTCGTACTCGCCCTCGGGTGCGTCGTACCCGGTCGCGCGCGACACCTCGTCGATGCGCAGCAGGCCCGAGCAGTCCCAGCCGTCGCTCACCCGGCGCACGTCGCGTTCCTCCTCGTCGTGCTCGTCGCGCACGTCGCCGAGGATCTCCTCGATCAGGTCTTCCATGGTGACCATGCCCGCGGTGCCGCCGTACTCGTCGACGACGAGCGCCACCTGCATGCCGTCGGCGCGGACCCGTTCGAGCACTTCGTCGCCGTCGAGACTGGCGGGCACGATCGGCACCGCGACGGCGAGCTTGCCGAGCGGGATCTGCTTGCGCAGATGCGCCGGGTGGGTGAAGGCGTGCTTGACGTGAACGACGCCGAGGGTGTTGTCGAGATCGCCGTCGATCACCGGGAACCGTGAGTACCCGGTGCGGGCCGCCGCGGCGATGAGGTCGGCGATGGTGTCGTCACGGTCGAGCGACTCCACCTTCACCCGAGGGGTCATCAGGTCCTCGGCGCTGCGTTCACCGAACTCGAGGGAGCGGTCCATCAGCTGTGCGGTGCGCTGATCCATCGCGCCACGCTGGGCCGAGGTGCGCACCAGTGACCCGAGTTCCTGCGGTGACCTGGCCGAGCGCAGTTCCTCGGCCGGTTCGATGCCGAACCTGCGCACCAACCAGTTGGCGGCGTTGTTGAGGAAACGGATCAGCCATTTGAAGAACGCGGAGAACGCGATCATCGGCCCCGCGGTGATCCGCGCGGTGGTCATGGGGGTGGAGATGGCGATGTTCTTGGGCACCAGCTCGCCGTAGATCATCGACAGCGAGGTCGCCAGGATGAGGGCCAGTGCCAGGGCGACGCCCTGGGCCGCGGCCTCGCTCAACCCGAGGGCGTCGAGCGCGGGAGCCAGCAGCCGTGCCAGCACGGGTTCGGCGATGTAGCCGGTGATCAGGGTGGTGATGGTGATGCCGAGCTGGGCTCCCGAGAGCTGGAACGACAGCGTGTTGTGCGCCTGTTTGACCATCCGGGAGCGGGTGTCACCGGAGCGCGCGGCCGATTCGACGGTGCTGCGTTCCAGGGCGGTGAGGGAGAATTCGGCGGCCACGAAGAGGGCAGTGCCGAGGGTCAATGCGGCGAAACCGAGCAGGCTGAGCACTGTCAGCACGATGGACATCCTCAACACCACCCATGGGGTGCCGGGGTGAGACCAGAGGATCGGGTGGACGCTGCGAAAAGGAGGACGCCGGGTTTGTCACCCGGCTCCGTAGAGGAGCCCTCCTGTGTGGCGCCCTTGGACGCGGGTGACAACTGGATCCTTTCGAGGTGGGAAAAGAAGCTGTGCCGAGATCGGCAACTCCATAGTAATCCGTCGCCTCGGTTGATGCGTCAGCGGCGCGGCCGACCGGCGCCCGGCGGGCGTCCGGTCGGCCCGGCGATCACCAGCCGCTCGGCAGCGGCCTGCCCTCGGCGAAACCGGCGGCGGACTGCACACCGAGCACCGCGCGCTCGTGGAACTCGGGCAGGGTGCGGGCGCCCGCGTAGGTGCAGGAGCTGCGCACACCCGAGCAGATGTGGTCGATGAGGTCCTCCACACCCGGCCGTTCGGGGTCCAGACGCATCCGCGAACTGGAGATGCCCTCCTCGAACAGTGCCTTGCGCGCCCGGTCGAATCCGCTGTCGGCGGCGGTGCGGGCGGCGACGGCCCGCTTGGAGGCCATGCCGAAGCTCTCCTTGTAGGCGTTGCCGTCACGGTCCACGCGCAGGTCGCCGGGGGATTCGTAGGTGCCCGCGAACCAGGAACCGATCATCACGTTGGACGCGCCCGCGGCCAGCGCCAGCGCCACGTCGCGGGGGTGGCGGACGCCGCCGTCGGCCCACACGTGCACGCCGAGTTCCTGTGCGGCGGCGGCACATTCGGCCACCGCGGAGAACTGTGGACGGCCGACACCGGTCATCATGCGGGTGGTGCACATCGCGCCGGGCCCGACACCGACCTTGATGATGGTCGCGCCCGCGTCGGCCAGGTCGCGGGTGCCTTCGGCGGAGACCACGTTGCCCGCCACCAGCGGCAGCCCGAGTCCGAGATCGGCGACGGTGCGCAGGGATTCGAGCATCTTGGTCTGGTGGCCGTGGGCGGTGTCGAGGACGAGGACGTCGGCGCCCGCGTCGGCGAGTGCCTTCGCCTTGGCGGCCACGTCACCGTTGATGCCGACGGCGGCGGCGACGCGGAGCTTGCCCTCGGCGTCGACGGCGGGGGTGTAGATGCCCGCGCGGATGGCGCCGGTGCGGGTCATCACGCCCGCCAGGGTGCCGTCGGGATGGGTGAGCACGGCGAGTTGGGTGTGCGATCCGGCGAGCCGGTCGAAGATGTCGCGCGGTGAGGCGTCGACCGGGGCCTGCACGAAATCGGTCTGGGCCACCTCGCGCAGCCGCGCGAACCGGTCGACGTCGGCGCACGCGGCCTCGGTGACCACGCCGACCGGCGTGCCGTCCTCGACGACGACCACCGCGCCGTGCGCGCGCTTGTGCATCAGCGCCAGCGCGTCGGAGACCGCCGCGTCGGGGTCGAGGGTGACCGGGGTGTCGGCGGTGAGCGAACGGCTCTTGACGAACGCGATGGTGTCGGCGGCGGCCGGGATCGGCAGGTCCTGGGGCAGGACGACCAGTCCGCCGCGCCGGGCGACGGTCTCGGCCATCCGCTTACCGGCCACCGCGGTCATGTTCGCGACGACGAGGGGGATGGTGGTGCCCGAGCCGTCGACGCTGGCCAGGTCCACGTCGAACCGGGACGCCACATCCGTCCGGTTCGGGACGAGGAACAGATCGTCGTAGGTCAGGTCGTACGGCGGCGGTGGGCCAGGAAGAAATCGCACTGTGCCGATGATAGCCGGGTGAGCTGTCCGGCGGGCCGATGCGCGCGCGGCGCCCGGAAGACCTGACCCGAAACGTCGCGTGGCCGAACCGTAATCGGTTCGGCCACGCGGTGATTCGTGCTGCGATCAGTTTGCGGAACGGTTGCGGTTGCCCGCCGGAGCCGCCGGTCGACCGGCGCGCCGCCGTGAATTCGTCGGCGTGTCGCCGCCCCGGGCGTGTCCGCCTGCGCCCGCGGGCTTGCGTGAACGCGACTCGCCCGTCGGGCGGTCCCGGCGCGGCGCGCCCGAACCCCGGCTGTGCCCACCCTCGGCGGCCGAGGCGCCACCGGGCCTGCCCCGGCGCGGACGACCCGAACCGTTCGAGGACCTGGCCGGTTGGGCCGGGGCGGCCGGAGCCGCGATCGCGATCCCGCTCGGCTTGCGGGCGCCGGTGATCTCCACGAGGTTCCGGTCGCCGGGGCGCACCTCGATGCCGTCGGTCCGCACGCCCGCCTTGCGGGTCATCGCGGCCACGTCCTTGCGCTCCTCGTCGGTGACCAGGGTGACGACCACGCCGTCCTCCCCGGCCCGCGCCGTGCGACCGGCGCGGTGCAGGTAGGCCTTGTGCTCGGCGGGCGGGTCGAAGTGCACGACCAGGGAGACGCCGTCGATGTGGATGCCGCGCGCGGCGACATCGGTGGTGACCAGCACCGGCACGGAACCGTCGGCGAAGGCCGCCAGGGTGCGCACCCGGTTGTTCTGCGCCTTGCCGCCGTGCAGCGAGCCCGCGTCCACCCCGGCGCCGCGCAGCTGCTTGGCCAGGCGGTCGGCACCGTGCTTGGTACGCACGAACATGATGGTCAGACCGTCGCGGGCGGCGATCTCGGTGGCGACGGCCCGCTTGACGTTCTTGTCGCGCACGAAGAACAGGTGGTGGGTCATGGTGCTCACCGCCGCTTCGGCGGGCGCGGTGGAGTGGGTGACCGGGTTGTCGAGGTAGCGCTTCACCAGCTTGTCGACGTCACCGTCGAGGGTGGCCGAGAACAGCAGGCGCTGCCCGTGCTTCGGGGTGCGGTCCAGCAGGCGGGTGACCTGGGGCAGGAAGCCCATGTCGGCCATGTGGTCGGCCTCGTCCAGGGCGGTGATCGCCACGTCGGACAGGTCGGCGGCGCGCTGTTTGATCAGGTCGTCGAGGCGGCCGGGGGTGGCGATGAGCAGGTCGACGCCACGCGCGAGCCGGTCGGCCTGCCGCTTGATCGGGGCGCCGCCGACGACGGAGGCGACGCGCAGGCCGAGCGAGCGCGCGGGCTCTTCGAGCGCCTTCTCGATCTGGGTGGCGAGCTCACGGGTCGGCACGAGCACCAGACCGCGCGGGCGGCCCGGCTTGGACTGCGGACCCTCGCCCAGGCGGGTGAGGATCGGCAGGCCGAAGGCGAGGGTCTTGCCCGAGCCGGTCGGGCCGCGACCGAGCACGTCGCGCCCGGCGAGCGCGTCGCCGATGGTGGCGGCCTGGATGGGGAACGGCTTGTCGATACCGGCGTTGCGCAGGGCTTGCACCAGGGCGACAGGCAGACCCAGTTCCGCGAAGGAGGGGTCGTTGGGCACAGCAGAGGTGGTCAAAATGGCCTTTCGTTGGGCTGCGAATCGCGCTGGAAGATCACCGGCGCCGATTACCCGAAACGCGCGAGACGGCGTACGGGGTGCGGCCCAGCAGGAAGGACCGATCTCCCAGGATAGGCGTGTTTGCGCGTGGGTGGGTAAACACGCTGGTCAGCGTGAGCGGCGAGCAGCGCGGCGGCGCGGGCGGATCAGGGGCTGTCGCGGTGCGCCGGGCGCGCGTGGCGCGAGACCGGTGATCGCCAGGTCAGCCGTGGAACAACCGGCTCAGTTCCTGCAGCCACGGCACCGCGACAGCGAGGGTCGGGACCACCAGGATGGCGGCCGAGCCGAGGTAGGCGGCGGTGGCGATTCTCACGTCGCCGTTGGTACCGGCGAGGCGCTGGATGCGGATGAGGGTGGTCGGCCCACCGGCGGCGAGGGCACCTTGCGGCGCGGTCGATTTCGCGCAGGCGACCAGGGCGCGCGCGAGGGGTTTGGGGCCGGTCACCTTGACCGCCGAATCGTCGGCGAGCAGTTCGATCAGCAGCTTCACCGAACCGAGCGCGGCCTTGCTGCGGACCACCCGGGGGAATGCCTCGTGCACGGCGGTGAACGCCTCGAGCACCAGATCGTGGCGGGCCCGCAGATGCGATCGTTCATGGCTCACGATCGCGGTGACCTCGGCATCGTCGAGGCTGGTCAGGGTGCCTTCGCTCAGGACGACGCGTTGGCGCAGGCCGGGCAGACAGTAGGCGATGGGCTCGGTGGCGGCGAGTACCCGGATGTCGGCGGCCCGACGCACGGGACCGCTCTGGTCAAGCAGGTCGACCAGCATGCGATGCCGGGAGCGGCGTCGGCGGGTGTGCACGCCGACCCGCACGATGGAGAACATCAGGCGCGCGCCGATCATCAGCGTCAGCGCGAACACGGTGACGTAGACGAGCCACAGCGGCAGCCCGAGCGCGTCGATCTCCTTGGTGGGGGAGGTGGTCGGCCTACCGTCGGGGCCGGGGACGAGCAGCAGGCTGGCGATGGCCAGCCCGGAGCCGAAGGCGCTGAGCACGGCGGCCAGCGCGATGGCCTGCCACAACACGACCGCCGCCCGTGGGCTGCGGTGCGGCCAGGTCGCACGGCTGAGCAGCGCGGGAACCGGCCCTGCGAGTAGCAAGGCGAGACCTGCGAAGACTGCCGCGGTTGCGTTCATCGACTCTGCTCACTGCGTTGTGGGGCCAGGGGCGCTCACGTCGTTGTGAGAGCCGCCAGGGAGTCTAGCCGCTGTTTTCGTCGGATTCGAGCTTTGCCAGTGCCTCGCGCAGGGCGTCGGCCTCGTCCTTGCCGACCTGTTCCACGAAGTGCACGAGGGCCGCCGCGCGGCTGCCCGCCGCGTCGGCCTGCTGCAACGCGTCGACCATCAGGCTCGCGACCAGTTCGTCGCGGCTGTGGACCGGGGCGTACCGATGCGCGCGATCGTCGCGACGCTGCACAACCAGATTCTTCTTCGCCAGCCGCTGCAGCACGGTCATCACCGTGGTGTAAGCGAGCTCGCGTCGAGCCGCCAGTGCTTCGTGTACCTGTCGCACCGTGAGCGGTTCGTCGGCGGACCACAACTGGTCCATCACCGCTTTTTCGAGTTCGCCGAGACCTGCCATCCCGCCGATTTTACGGACTCAACGACAAAGATGCGTACTACAGATTGTCGTAACGGGGTGTTTGCTGGTGTGTCATTCGTCATACCCGGCCGCGCCGTGCACGTGGCGCGTGCCGACCGGCACGATCATCGGCCGCCCCGAGACCGGATCGGTGAGCACCCGCGCCTCGAGTCCGAACACGTCCGCGAGCAGTGCCGCGGTGATGATGTCGGCGGGCCTGCCCTGCGCGACGATGCGGCCCGCCGCCATCACCACCAGTTCGTCGCTGTAGCGGAAGGCGAGGTTGAGATCGTGCAGCACCATCACCACCGTGCGTCCGAATTCGGCGTGCAACCGGTCGACCAGGTCGAGCACTTCCAGCGAGTGCGCGAGGTCGAGATAGGTGGTCGGCTCGTCGAGGAGCAGGATGTCGGTGCCCTGGGCCAGAGCCATCGAGATCCAGGCGCGCTGACGCTGGCCGCCCGACAGTTCGTCGAGGGTGCGCTCGGCGAGATCGGCGATGCCGGTCTGGGCCAGGGCGGCGGCGACCTCGGTCTCGTCGTCGGCAGACCACTGTCGCAACCAGGACTGATGCGGGTGCCGTCCGCGCGCGACGAGATCGGCGACGGTGAGACCCTCGGGCGCCACGGGCGTCTGCGGCAGCATGCCGATCACCCGGGCGACGTCCTTGGTCTTCATCGAGGAGATGGCTTTGCCGTCGAGCACGACCTGTCCGCCGCGGGGCCGCAGCAGCCTGCCAAGCGACTTGAGCAGTGTCGACTTCCCGCAGCCGTTCGGGCCGATGACGGTGGTCACCACACCGGGGGTGATGTCGAGACTCAGTCCGTCGACGATCACCCGTTCGCCGTAGCCGAGGGACACGGTGTCGGCGGCGAGACGATGGACGGGGCTGGTCATGAGAGGGTGGCCTTCCGGTTCATGCGGACGAGCAGGTAGAGCAGGAACGGCCCACCGAGCGCGGCGGTGACGATACCCACCGGCAGCTCGACGGGCAGCAATGCGCGCGAGACGATGTCGGCGCCGGTCACCAGCGCGGCGCCGGTCAGCGCCGAGGCGATGAGCGGTTCGCCGGGTGTGCGCAGCGCCATGCGGGCGATCTGCGGGGCGGCGAGTGCGACGAAACCGACGGGCCCGACCGCCGCGGTGGCCACCGAGGCCGCCACCACGGACGCGCCGATCAGCAAGGCCTGCTGCGACTGGATGCGCACACCGAGCACCCGCGTGGATTCCTCGCCCAGCCGCAGCGCGGCCAGTGTGCGCACCGAGACCAGCGCGACGAGGGTGACCACGGTGAGCGCGACGGCGGCGGGCACGACGCTGGACATGTCGGCCGCGTCGAGCGAGCCGTTGAGCCAGACCTGGGCGCGGGCGGCGTCGGTGAGGCTGGCTCGGGTGAGCAACCAGCTGATCGCGGACATGAGCACGGCGTTCACGCCGATGCCGATGAGTACCAGACGGAAACCGGTGACACCACGTTCTCCGCCGCCCCCGCGTCCCCATGCGAGCAGGTAGATCACGACGGCGGTGAGCAGCCCACCGGCGAGCGCGGCCAGGGGAGCGCCGAGGGTCGCGATGAGACCCGTTGCCGCCCCGCCACTTCCGACGAGAACCGCGACGGCACCGACCGCGGCTCCGGTGGTGATGCCGAGAACATCCGGCCCCGCCAGGGGATTGTGCAGGATGGACTGCATCAGCGCTCCGGACAGCCCGAGCGCGGCACCGACGACCACGGCGGTGAGCGCGCGGGGCAGTCGCGATTCGAGGACTATGAACCGCTGCGATCGGGAGCCGCCCCCGCCGAGCACATCGAGTACCCGGCCCAGCGGGACAGAGGTATCGCCGACGGAGATATCCAGGCAGAACAGCACGAACACGGCCACGGCCAACACGACGACGAAACCGAACATCACCGGCCGCAGCACCAGCGACAGCGGGCCCACTCGCAAGGCGGGACGCACCTGGCGCAGGTCGGCGGTCGCGACGATGGCAGGCCGTGCCGCCTCGTTCGCGAGTTCGTCTGCGGCGGTGGGATCGGGTGTGTTCTGCTCGTTCACAGTGTCACCAGCTTCTTGCGGCGCACGAGGGTGATGAAGAACGGCGCGCCGAGGGCCGCCAGCATGACGCCGACCTGTAGTTCACCTGGTCGGGCGACGACGCGCCCGGTGATGTCGGCCACCAGCAGCAACAACCCGCCCAGCAGAGCCGAGTAGGGGATCAGCCACCGGTTGTCGGGGCCGGTGATGATGCGCGCGATGTGCGGCACCACCAGGCCCAGGAACGCGATCGGGCCGATCGCCGCGGTGGCCGCGCCGCTGAGCAGCACCACCGCGACGAGCCCGAAGGCGCGCGCCCGCCCGATGTCGACACCGAGCCCGCGCGCCACGTCGTCGCCGAGGCCGAGCAGGTTCAGGGCGGGCGCGGCGGCCACAGCCATCCCGAGCCCGAGCACGAGGAACGGCAGCACCTGCCAGAACACGTCGGCCTCCCGGCCGTTGACCGTGCCGACCACCCAGAACCGGTAGGTGTCGAGGGCGGCGTTGTCGAGGACGACGACGGCGTTGGTCATCGCCTGGAGGAACGCGGTCACCGCCGCCCCGGCCAGGACCAGGCTCAACGGACTGGCCTTGCCGCCGCCGATCGAGGAGACCCCGAACACGATCACTCCCGCGATCGCGGACCCGGCGAAGGCGAACCAGATGTACTGACCGGGCGCGGTGAAGCCGAACAGGTAGATGCTCAGCGCCGCCAGGAACCCGGCGCCCGCATTCAGTCCCAACAATCCGGCATCAGCGAGCGGATTCCGGGTATACCCCTGGATGAGCGCGCCCGCGACCCCCAGCGCCATCCCGGCGATGAGGGCCAACGCGGTGCGTGGAAGACGCAGCTCACGCACGATTTCCTCGGCGGTGGAGCGGGCCGGGCATCGGAACGGGCCGCCGTCGCAGCCGAGAGCGTGTGCGACGGCGTCGAACACCGTGGACGGTGCGAGCGAGCGGGTGCCGATGACGATGCTGGCGACGACCGCCACGGTGAGCAGTACAGCGAGCAGGGCAAGCCCGGTCAGACGACGGCGTCTGACGGTGCCAGGGTGGATCACGGCGACGAACTTCTCCTGCCTCGAAACCGGACACGACTTGTGAAGTCTGGTAAGCCTAACCTATGTTCCGAGACATCATCGTCACGGGAACCAACCGTTCGAGGAGGTTCGATGCCCGAGCCCGTCACCACCACCACGACCCGCAGCACCACCGCGTTCGATCGCGCCTGTGCACGGTTGCAAGCACTGCAACCCGAGCATCCGCGGGTCTATGCCGTGGCGGCGATGGCCGGACAGGGCAAACGCCGGTGGTGGCACGTGCCCAACGGGCTGAGCGAGGGCCGCGTCGAACTGATGTACCGCAGGCACGCGGCGGAGATGATCAACGACGACATCGCCGCCGAGGTGGTGGCGACCGCGCTCATCCACGCCGTGGTCGGCCGGGTCACCGCGCTGTTCGTGATGTCGGCCCAAGCCTGGGATCCGGGCCGGGACAACCTGTGGATCCACCACGACAACGACGGCGGCATCGACTGGGCGGGCTTGTCCGACACCACGATTCGCGTCGTCGACGGTGACTCCCGCTCCGCTGGGCCCGGCACCGTCGCGCTGCCGTGCGAGGCGGCGATGGCGGTGTGGCTGGTGCAGCGCAGCGCCTCGTCGCTGATCCCGTTGCAGTCGGTGCTCACCCGCTGCTCCGGTCTGTCCGCGCGTCGGTTCTGGTCGCTGGTCGGTGAATCCGTCGTCGGCGCCGCGACCTATGTACCCGATCTGGCGCGCGTCGATGCCGCCGCCGGGGCGCGGCGCGGGCAGTTGCTGCTCACCGCGTTCGAGGAACGCGGGTTGCCCGTGCGACGTAGCAGCGTGCTGCAGCGCTGAGCGCGTCGCGCGCTTCGACCCGACGGTCGCGGGTATAGGTTCCGCATGACCGATGTCCTGAAGCGGGCCGTCACGACGCCGCTGCTGTACTTCTTCATCCTCGGCGACATTCTCGGCGCCGGGGTGTATGTGCTGGTGGGTTCGGTGGCTCGGGAATCCGGCGGTGCGGTGTGGTTGCCGCTGGTCATCGCGCTGCTGCTGGCCACGCTCACCGCGGGGTCGTATGCCGAACTCGCGACGAAGTTCCCCAGGGCGGGTGGGTCGGCGCATTACGTCACCCAGGCGTTCGGGCCCGCGGCGGGATCGTTCGTCGGGTTCTGCATGCTGGCCGCCGGGGTGGTTTCGGTAGGAGCGCTGGCCAGGGCGTTCGCCGGGGACTACCTGCGCGCGCTGGTCTCGGCGCCGGTCGTGGTGGTGGTCGTGGTGTTCCTCGTGCTGCTCGCGGCACTCAACATTCGGGGCATCCGGGAGTCGTTGGGCGCCAACGTCGCCGCCACCCTGGTCGAGGTCGGTGGGCTGCTGCTCATCATCGGGCTCGGCGTCTGGGTGATGCTGCGCGGTGACGCCGACCTGAGCAGGCTCACCCAGATCGGCACCGCCGAACAGGGCGCGGTCGGTGCGGTGCTGGCTGGCTCGGTGCTGGCGTTCTATTCCTTCGTCGGGTTCGAGACCTCGGTGAATCTGGCCGAGGAGGTGAAGGATCCGCGCCGCTCCTATCCCACCGCGCTGTTCGGCGCGTTGCTCACCGCCGGGGTGGTGTACGCGCTGGTCGGCGTGGTCGCCAGCGCCACGGTGCCCACCGACACGTTGGCGGAGTCGAGTGGACCGCTGCTGGAGGTGGTGCGGGTCGCCGGTGAGGTGCCCGACTGGTTGTTCAGTGTGATCGCCCTGGTCGCGGTCGCCAACGGGGCGCTGCTCACCGGCATCATGTCCTCGCGGCTGGCCTACGGCATGGCCCGTGACGGCCTGCTGCCCCCCGCGCTGGCCCGGATCCTGCCCGGCAGGCGCACCCCCTGGGTGGCGATCCTGGCGACCTCGGCGGTGTCGTTGTTGCTGGCGCTGACCGGTGAGGTCGATTCGCTGGCGGCCACCCTGGTGCTGTTGCTGCTGTTCGTGTTCGGGTCGGTCGACGCGGCGGTGCTCGTCTTGCGCCGCGAACCGGGCGAGCCGGGGCACTTCCGCATCCCGACGATCGTGCCGTGGCTCGGTCTGGCGTCGTGCCTGTTCCTGTTCACCCGCATCGACGGCGAGGTCTGGGCTCGCGGGCTGATCCTCGTCGGTCTCGGCGTACTGCTGGCCGTGGTGAACGCCGTCCGTGCCCGCCGCGATGAAACCGGGGCGAACGGGTAGAGCGAAGCGAGGACACGAAGGAGGACAACCATGACCGGCACCGACAAGGACGACGACACCACCGAACCCAAGGGCGGTCGGCCTGGTCCGAGCGACGAAGGCAAGGACGGCGGGATGGCCACCCGCGAGCTGGCCCCCGAGATCGCCGAGACCGAACACGCGCAGGAACCGCCGGACTAACCGATCACGGCGTCACCGAGCAGTCGGAACGAGCGCAGCAGCAGCTCACCGTAGTGCTCGGGGTCCGGCATCATCGTCGCGTTGGTGGTGACGGTGACGGCCAGTTCCGCGCCCTGCGAGGTGATGAGATGACGCAGGCCGTCCCCGTCGTGGATCGGCAGCGCCCCGAGCACCCGCACCAGCGCCCGCCCAACGAAGCGCAGGTCGTCGCGCACCGGTGGCACGTTGCTGATCGTGGTGTTGCTCAACGGGATCGCGGTGGCCTGGTCGAACCGGCGCAGAGTGCGCGCCCAACCCGCCGCGCGCAGCAGCAGCGCGGGCGCGGTCTCGACGCGCGACTCCATGCGCAGAGTGGCCGGGTCGGCGGCGGTGGCCTTGGCCCGGGTCGCCGATTCCTTGATCGCGAGCAGTCGTCGCACCGGGTCGTCGATGTCGGTGTGCAGATCGACGAACATCTGGGTGAGCTGATTCACCGAGTCCCATTGCGCCACACCCCGCATCGACATCGGCACCATGGCGGCCAGTGAGGCCTCCGGTGTCTCGTCGTGTTCGGCGAGGTAGGCCGCGAGGGCACCCGCCACGGTGGTCAGCATCAGGTCGTTGACGGTGACCCGTACCGGGCAGGCGGCCTGCACGGCGCGGACCTCGCTCATCGGCAGGGTGACGACATGCAGGATCGGTGGTGCGTGGATGTCGCGGTTGAAGCGGGTCACCGGCTGCCGGGTCACCGCGCCCGCGCCGTCGTGTCCCCGAGTCCTGGCCATACCGAGGGCGAAGCGCGCGGGAGCGGTGAGCACCGAGGCGGCGGTCCGCACCGCCGTGCCGATCAGATCGTCGCCCGCCAGCTCGACGTCGGGGGCGGGGGAGTCACCGAACAGCGCGGCCTCGAGTTCGCGGGTCGCCACGCCGTCGCACACGCTGTGGTGGAGTTTGAGCACCACCACCGTCGCCGTCCCGATGCCCGGCACCTCGCGTACTCGGTCCAGGACATGGATCTCCCACGGCGGCTTCGCGAGATCCATTCTGGCCGAGACGAGTTCGGCGATCCGTGACCGCGCCGCGGTCCAGGTGCCCGGCGCGTCGAGGAGGACGTGATCCGCCATGTTCGCGACCGGGGCCGGTACCCAGTGGGGCAGGTCGAGATCGAAGGGAATGCGGCGCAGACGGCGGTGGAACAGGGGAGCGTGGCCGAGGCGGGCGCGGGCCCACTCGCGCACCCGGTGTGCGTCGAGCGGCGCGTCACCGTCGTCGGCGAAGAAATACACCGCGACGATGTGGGACAGGTGCCGATCGGTCTCGTCGTAGACGAAGACCGCGTCGCGCGGCGCCAATCGCGTGGTGCCTACCCGCAGCGTGCTCACAGGCCGAGCGCTGTCGCCATCATCGGCCAGGAAGCATGCAGATCGTCTTCCCAATAGCCCCAGGAATGGGTTCCGGTGGCACGCATGTTGTAGGTGATGTTCGTGCGGCCGAGTTCCCGTGTGCGCTGAGCCATTTGCGCGGTGCAATACATTGTCGCGGCTTCGATTCCGCCGCCCACGAGCATTTGATTCTGCAGAATGGACGCGGGGTTCTTGCCCTCGATGTGCACTCGCGGATTCGCGAGGGTGTCGTGCACACCCGGCAAGCCACTTCCGGCGGCGATATAGATCGGGATATCGGGCAGTCGGTGCGCTTGCACATACGGGTCGTGTTCGCGCCAGGCCGGGTCGCCTGCCGGTCCCCACATGTTCTCCACCTTGCCACCGCCGAGGCGGACAACCAGGGAGACGAACTCGCGACCCACCGGATCGCTGGTCATCGCGCAGCCGCTGTAGGAGGCGACGCTTCGATAGAGCCTCGGGGCCTGAATGGCCAGGTCGAGAACCGAACTACCGGCCATCGAGATACCGGCGAGCGAGTTCACCCCGGTGGTGCCGAAGGCCGCGTCGATCACCGGCGGCAACTCCTGGGTGAGAAAGGTCGTCCACTTGTTCACACCGTTGTTCTCCAGGTTCTTCGCCAGTCCTGGATCGGGCTGCTGCCAGTCGGTGTAGTAGCTGAACGCGCCTTCCATCGGCATCACGACATTGACGTGCTTTCCGGCGAAGAACTCGGTCGCATTCGTCTGACCTGCCCAGTTGGCGGAGTCTTCGCCGCCGCCCGCGCCGTTGAGCAGATACAGCGTCGGTGCGGGAGTCGCGGTGTCGGCGGGGCGGAGCACCCGCAGCGCGATGGTGCGATCCATCGACGGCGAATAGACGCTGATCTCGGCGGTCTGGCCGATCTGGCCGCGGCTCACCAGCTCGGCGCCGGGTACGGCGTTCGCCCGCGAGGCGTCGGTGAGCGCGGGGGCTGTGGCCAGGGCGGCGGCACAGGCCGCGGCGAGGAGTGTACGGAATGCGAGGTGGTTCATGGGTGGTGCGTGCCTGCTGACTTCTCGAAGTGCGGCCGGGGGCCGACTGGTCGGCCGGCCCCCGAGACAGAACGGAGGGCTACTTGCCGGGCGACGGCGTGCCGCCGCTGGCCGAGATGAGCGCCTGCACGAAGGGCAACGCCGCGTTGCTGAGGCTGCCCGCGCCGGTCTCGAGCAGTTCGTAGAGGGATCCCATGTTTTTCTCCTGGTGGTGAAGGGTGGATCAAGCTCGCGTCAGGGGCGAGCCGGGTGACCGGATGGCGCGGTTTACGGGAAGAACGCTTCCACCGAACCGAGGAAGACGGCCAGCAGGCCATCGCCTTCGGCCGCCGAACCGAGTCCCGCGATGGCCGCGGTCAGAAGCTCACTCAACGAGCCCATGTATCTCTCCTTGCGTTGTGGCCACATCAGGCTTCGATGTGACGCCGGTAACGTAACCCTCCATCCGTGGTGTGGCAACCAGATGTTTCACTCTGTCCGAACTGTTCATATTTTTCTTCCGCTCGGAATCAACTTGCGGATTGCCGGTGAAAGTCGGGCGGACTAGGTGTGACCTGTGGTTACTGCCACTGTCTGGCACAGCTATTGGCCGTGTTGTGGTGAACATCGGCGTACGCGGAGGGTCTGTCAAGGGGGCTGTTCTCCACTATGAGCTGCGGCAGTGTCCGCGGCTCGCGCTGCGTCTGCGAGCGTGCTCGGCGCTCGTGTGAGTTGTGAGCGACACGTTCACTCCGCTCGAACGCGGGGAATCGAGGTGCGAAAAGGGCGTTGCCGGAAGGATGCGCAAGCCCCTTCTTTCGGGGGTTGTGCGTCGATGCGATTCCCGGGTCCGACGGTCCACGGCCGTTGGGTAGTTATGCCGCAGAGCTATTGAAGCGTAACTATTGCTCCCGCGCGAACGGGTCGGGGCGGGTTGATCGACGCGCTCCGACCCGTCCGCCTACTCGCCCGCACGCGGCGTGTCGCCGCTGGGCGTGGAACAGGGCACCCGTGGTCCACACCCGCTGCAGTGACCACTGCGAGGCTCCGTCGGCATCACGTGTTCGATACCGGCAACCACGTCGCGAACTCGCCACCGCACGCACAGCGACGCTGTGTCCCAACCGGATTCGTCGAGTCCGGTCAGCAGGTCGAACAGGCCCGCGCGTTCGTCGGCCACGCGCCGCCAGACCATGTCCGCCGTCGGGTTCGAACGTGAGACCCTCATGGGCGAACTGGCCGCGCTGCGGCGCCGCGAGGCCCTGCTGTGGGCGGTGACACAGAGTTCCGGCGCGGCCGACGAGGTGGTGGATCTGGTTGCGGCCGTGGTCGAACCGGTCACCTCCGGCGCTACCCACCGGTGGCTCGTCGACGCCCTGACCGCTTCGGTCGCGCGAGAACGGGAGAGTTGACCCCGACCGTCGCGCGGCGCATCACGGCGCCGGATCGCCGTCGCGGGCCGGTGGCGATGTGAGCCCATCGCGGGCTCGTCCACGACCGAGCCGGGGACGCTTCGCCGCGTTGAACCGTCGCGCGGTGCAAGCGCATCTTTGGAGTGACGAGGCAGGCGTACTGCCCACGCACACAACGAGATCGGAGTTGATCACATGGTTTTCGATCCGGCTTCCGACGTCGACCGTCTCCTCGCGCAGCAGGTGGGGTGGGGGCCGTTCGACGACAACCTGCTCTACACCTGCTGGGTGTTGCGGGCGGTCATGGACGACAATCTGGCGGCGCTGCACCCCAGGCCGACCCGGATGCGTATCGATCCGGGGGAGCGCAGTCTGGCCGAAGACCGGGCATCGTGGTCGTTGTGGAGCGCCGTGGGTGACGGCTCGTGGGAACACAACAACGTCGCGGCGTTCGGGTCGGCCGGGTTCGTGGTGGCGGCGCATCTGGGCAACGCGATGCTGAATCGGTCGCGTCGGGCACGTGCCCAGCGCGACGCGAGGCCGCGATGGGTGCCGAGATCAGCGGGCGTCGGGATGGTTTCGCAGTGGCGGGTGTGTTTCCAGAGTCCCGACATCTCGTTCAGCCTGTACTGGCGTGAGATGGACGCCGTCGACCTGATCACGCCGGATTGCATGGAGTTCCGGTTCCCCGACAGCGAGGGCGACAATTCCGCCGTCCGGGTGCACAGCCCCTGGGCCGTGCTGATGTTCGTACTCGCCGCGGCGAGCTGTTTTCCCGGCCATCCGCTCCTGCTGTCGGGGAACTGGCTGCCGCGCGGTTTCGAGGAACGCTGTCATATCGCGGGCAAGACCTGTCCGCAGGTGCGGGCCCGCTAGAGGGGAGGTCACCAGGTGACCTCCCCTCAGGAGTCGATCAGGGGACGACTTCGACGATGTCGCCCGGTTCGAGCCATTCGTAGTGCGCCTTGGCACCGTCGGGGGTCAGCCGGATGCAGCCGTGGGACTGCTCCTCGGTGGGCCCGATGTGGTAGGCGATGTCGCCGTTGAAGAAGATCGCGTACTCCATCGGGGCGTTGTGCAGGGTGCTCCAGTGGAACGGCTTCTTGAACGCCACCTTGAACGTGCCGGGCGGGGTTTCGTAGCCGGGGCGACCGTGCGACATCGGGGTGGGACCGTAGGTCACCGTGCCGTTGTCCATCAGCCAGGCGTTGTTGGTGGACAGCTGCAGGCACGCGCGGGCCTTCTCGCTGCACGGCGCCACCACCGGTTCCGGTTCGGGCGCGGGAACGATGGCGGGCACGCCGGGGATATCCGGCCCGCCCGGCCACAGCGGTTCGGCCTGCACGGGTGCGGCGAGGGTACCGGCCACCGCCGCACACATCGCCGCCACGGCGGCCCACCGGGGAATACGACTACTACTCACGAAATCTTGCCTCTCTCGCCGCGCCCACCCCTGGTCGTCGTACGCCCAGAACATGAGCTTTCACCATCGACACAAGCCTCGGAACATAGAGGTGTGAACGATCATGGAGTATTGCGATTGTGTTGAGCAAGCCCGGGATATCGCCCCCGGCGCGTCGGCGTCGAGCGACCACTTGACCACTTAGGTAAGCCTGACCTATGCTCAATGCGGCGTATGGATGAGTCGGTGGTCCCGAGGGCTGCGGTCGACCCCCTCGTTCCTGCCGCGGCGGGCTCCGTTCTCGTGACGGGGTCCGCCGCTTCGTTTTCCCGGGTGACGGCTCCCGATTCTGATGGTGTAAACCGGACGGTATGAGCGACAACCCGCTGACGATGGCCGACCTGACGCCCGAGCTGATGACCAAGCTGAGCGAGGGCACCTTCACCGACCTCATCGGTCTGCGCTACACCGAGGTGTCCGCCGACCGGGTGCGCGGCGAATGGGAGGTCCGCCCCCAGTTGCACCAACCCGCGGGCATCCAGAACGGCGGCGTGTACTGCACCGTCATCGAGACTCTCGCCAGCGTCGGCGCGGGCGTCTGGTTCGGGGAACGCGGTCAGGTCGTCGGAGTCAACAACAACACCGACTTCCTGCGTGCCGTGCGCGAGGGCGTGCTCACCGGCGAGGCCACCCCGATCCACCGTGGTCGCAGCCAACAGCTGTGGGTCGTGGTGATCACCGACGCCGAGGGGCGCATGGTCGCGCGCGGTCAGGTCCGCCTGCAGAACCTCGCGGCCTGACCCGCGCGGCTCCGGCGGTTTCGGCTCAGCCGGGGCTCCTGCCCGCGGCGACCCGGCCTGCCACGTGGCGCACATCGCGGTGGGCGATCAGCCATTCGCCGTCGTGCTGCTCGAACTCGTCTCGGACGAGGCCGATCACGGTCCAGTCCGCGGGCCTGCCCGCGTCCGGACGGGAGAACCAGTGCCAGACGGTGGCATACGCGGTCAGCAGGGGGCGATCGTCGGTCCATTCGATGGTGGCCTGTCCGACCACGTGCGCGACCGGTGCGCGCTGGGACTTGGGTACCCGGCTCATGTAGTCGGTGAACGAGTCGCGGCCGTGGAACAGCACGGGTGGGCCGGGCATGATCCGGTACTCGATCAGGGCGTCGGGGGTGAAGCACTCGGAGAAGCGTTCGCTGTCCTGGGTGTCGGCGATCCGGAAGAACTTGTAGAAGGTCTTGAAGATCGCTCGCTCGGCTTCGATCATGGCGAGCAGCGGGTCGCGGGTGGCGGTCACATCGGGTCCTTCGTGCGGGTCAGGGGATGGCGTAGGCGCGCAGGAACGTGTCGACAGCGGTGGCGGCGACGGTGCGCATCTCGGTGGTGGAAACCTTGCTGGTGCCGAGCCGGGTCCTGCCCTCCATGGGGCCGGTGACCAGCACCAGGAACTGTTCGGCCGTGGTCGCCGGGTCGCAGGTGCGCAGGCGGCCCGCCAGCGACAGGCGCGCGAATCGGTCGGCTAGCGCGTCGGCCAGCCGATCCGACGTCCGGCTCATGACGATGTCGATCAGGTCGGGGAACCGGGCGACCTGGGCGTAGGTCAGCCAGCGCAGGGCGCGTGACGGCTCCGAACAACAGTGTCGGATCAGTCGATAGGCCACGTCCTCCAGCGCTGCTCGCAGATCCGTACCCGGGTCGCGCAACCGCGCCACGACGGTGAGGTTCTCGGCCAGAACACGCTCGCTCGCGACTGTCATGGCGTGCCGGAAGACGGTTTCCTTGTCGGCGAAGTGGTTGTACACGGTCGGCTTGGCGACCCCGGCCTCGTGCGCGATCTCCTGCAAGCTCGCCGAGGCGTAACCGCTGCGTGCGAACACGGTGAACGCCGCGGCCACAATGGCTTCCCGCTTGTCGATCCGCCCCCGTGGAGCGTCCTGGCGGGCTGGTGTCGTCGCTGAGCTCACCACTGGAGCCTAACCCGATTCCGTCCAAAATTGAACTGGTGGGTTCAATTGAACAGCCTCGCACGTAAAGAAACTGACCATTCCGGCCCGGGCTGCCGGAACAGTCGCCGTCGGGCGCATCGCACGCCGTGACGTCGCCCGAAGGGGACTTCGTTAACTTCTCGTTAATCGAGCCGAGCCCTGCCCAGGTCACGGGATCGACGAGCGCCCGGACGGGGTCGGCGCGTGCCAGAATGTCGCTCACCGACCACGACCGAGGAGAACTCCGATGCGACTGTCGCCGCACGAGCAGGAACGGCTGCTGCTGAGTTACGCGGCCGAGCTGGCGCGGCGCAGGCAGGCCAGGGGGCTCAAACTCAACCACCCCGAAGCGGTCGCGCTCATCACCGACCACGTGCTCGAGGGCGCTCGCGACGGACGGACCGTCGCGGAACTGATGTCCTCGGGGCGGCAGGTGCTCACCCGCGACGACGTGATGGTCGGCGTGCCCGAGATGATCCACGACGTTCAGGTCGAGGCGACCTTCCCGGACGGGACCAAACTCGTCACCGTGCACCACCCGATCGGATGAGACCGATGATTCCCGGTGAATACCTGTGTGCCGAAGGCACGATCGAACTGAACCCCGGCGCGGTCCGCGTGGAACTGGATGTCGTCAACACCGGCGACCGCCCGGTCCAGATCGGCAGCCATGTCCACTTCCCGCAGGCCAACGCCGCGCTCGACTTCGACCGAACCGCCGCGCACGGTCACCGCCTCGACATTCCGGCGGGCACGGCGGTCCGCTTCGAACCGGGTCTGCCGCAACGGGTCTCGCTGGTTCCGATCGGCGGTACCCGCGAGGTCTACGGCATCAACGCCGACGCGCCGGGTCGGCTCGATGGCTGACCGCGCACCGCACCTCGATTCGCCGCAGATCCCGGGAGAGAGCCGATGACCGAACTCAGCCGCGCCCGCTATGCCGAACTGTTCGGCCCGACCACCGGCGACCGGATCCGCCTCGCCGACACCGACCTTTTGATCGAGATCACCGAAGACCGTTGCGGCGGACCGGGACTCGCGGGCGAGGAAGCGGTGTTCGGCGGCGGCAAGGTGCTGCGTGAATCGATGGGGCAGTCGCGCGCCACCCGCGCCGATGGCGCGCCCGACACCGTGATCACCGGCGTGGTGATCGTCGACCACTGGGGCATCATCAAAGCCGATGTCGGCATCCGCGACGGTCGGATCTGCGGGATCGGCAAGGCGGGCAACCCCGACACCATGTCGGGCGTGCACCCCGACCTCGTCGTCGGCCCGGCGACGGAGATCATCGCGGGCAACGGCCGCATTCTCACCGCGGGCGCCATCGACTGCCACGTGCACTTCATCTGCCCACAGCTGATGGAGGAGGCCCTCGGCGGCGGCATCACCACCCTCATCGGCGGCGGCACCGGCCCCGCCGAGGGTTCCAAGGCCACCACCGTGACCCCCGGTTCGTGGCACCTGGCCCGGATGCTGGAATCGCTCGACCACTGGCCGATGAACATCGTGCTGCTCGGCAAGGGCAACACGGTGAGCCAGGAATCCATGTGGGAGCAGTTGCGCGGCGGCGCGTCGGGTTTCAAGCTGCACGAGGACTGGGGTTCCACCCCGGCCGCCATCGACGCCTGCCTCACCGTCGCCGACGCGGCCGGTGTGCAGGTGGCTCTGCACTCCGACACCCTCAACGAGGCGGGCTTCGTCGAGGACACCCTCGCCGCCATCGCGGGCCGTGGCATTCACGCCTACCACACCGAGGGCGCGGGCGGCGGTCACGCACCCGACATCATCACGGTCGCCTCGCACCTCAACGTGCTGCCGAGTTCGACAAACCCCACCCGCCCGCACACCGTCAACACCCTCGACGAGCACCTCGACATGCTGATGGTGTGCCACCACCTGAGCCCGTCGATCCCCGAGGACCTGGCCTTCGCCGAATCCCGCATCCGCCCCTCGACCATCGCCGCCGAGGACCTGCTGCACGACCTGGGCGCCATCTCCATGATCGGCTCGGACTCGCAGGCCATGGGCCGCATCGGCGAGGTGGTGCTGCGCACCTGGCAGACCGCGCACGTGATGAAACGCCGTCGCGGCGCGTTGCCGGGCGACGGTGCCGCCGACAACGCCCGGGTGCGGCGCTACATCGCGAAATACACCATCTGCCCGGCTGTTTCGCACGGCCTCGACGACGAGATCGGGTCGGTCGAGGTCGGCAAGCTGGCCGACCTCGTGCTGTGGGACCCCGCCTTCTTCGGTGTGCGCCCGCACGCCGTGCTCAAGGGCGGCATGATCGCCTGGGCCGCGATGGGTGACGCCAACGCCTCGATCCCCACTCCGCAACCCGTGCTGCCGCGCCCGATGTTCGGTGCCGCCGCCCCCGCCGCGGCCGCCACCTCGCTGCACTTCGTGTCCGAACAGGCCGTCGACGACCGGCTCGCCGACCGCCTCGACGTGCGCCGAAAACTGGTGCCGGTCAAGAACGTTCGCCGCGTCACCAAGGCCGACATGCCACACAACGACGCCATGCCACGCATCGAGGTCGACCCCGACACGTTCACCGTGCGCGTCGACGGCGAGGTGTGGACCGAGGCGCCCGCCACCGAACTGCCCATGGCCCAGCGGTACTTCCTGTTCTGAGGGCCCGCCGCCGCGTGTCGGTGGCCTGGGGTAGTCTCGGCGCGATCCGAGCGGGGCGGGTATCGCATCGCCTCGCGTCACGTGCCGGAACGAACCGGCGGGAGGGGGCCGTTGTCGTGGACGATCTGACGAATGCCGCCGACGATCTGGCGCGCAGGGCGCAGGATCTCGAGCGCAAGTCGCAGCGGTATCAGGAACTGCATACCAAGATGGCCCAGGTGAGCGTCACCGACACCTCGGCCGACGGACGCGTAGCGGTCACCGTCGATGCCAACGGCTGCACCACCGCCGTCACCCTGGCGCCCGGTGTGCGCGGGATGGACCCGTCAGCCGTCGCCGCCGAACTGATGGCGTGCACGCGCCGCGCCCAGGCCCGACTGCGTGAGCGTGTTTCCGGACTGGTGCACGACGTGGTCGGCACCGATGAGGCCGGGGCCGCCATCGTGGGCCAGTACACCGAACGGTTTCCCGATCCGCTCGATTCGGCGCCGACGCCCGTCGCTCCCACGCCGCCTCCGCCGCCGGTCCCCGCGTGGCCACCCGTGGAACCCGAGGCGCCCGCCGCCCGCAAACCCGATCGCGACCGCGTCGTCGCGCCGGTGGAACCCGATGAGGAAGACCTCTTCTACCAGCGCAAGTCCTGGTTGCAGTAGCGCTGTTCGCCCTGCGGCGGACATTCGGGGGAACCGAACGAGGTCGGGCCGCGTCCAATCAGTTCGAGACAGGTACGCGGACTCGCCCGGGTTCGCCGTGAGGAGGGAGTCAGCGTGACCGATGTGGTGAATGTCGACCCGAATGCGATCAGAACGCACGCCACCGCGGTGGACGGGGTCGCGAGCGGGGTGGCCTCCGCCCTGGAGGCGGCGAGCTACCTGGCCCACGCCGACGACGGCTACGGCCTGCTGGTGAAGCCGTACGCGGTGATCACCCTCAACACCCTGCACGACGAGATCGTCGACGGACTCACCGAACTCGACGGCCTCGTCGCCGCCATGCCGGGCAAGCTGCGCACCGCCGCCGACACGTTCGACACGTGTGACACCACTCGGGCCGGACAGCTGAAGGCCACCACCGCCGAGATCGAGGGGACCGTCTGATGGCCGACCAACCGACCGCTGTCGGCACGTTCCTCAACGAGCACTCGGTGCTGCCCGGCACCGTCGACACCTTCGACGACGCACCCGCGCCCGACAACGACCTGCTGGCCGACGGAACCAACTACCGCGACACCTACTATCAGGAAACCAATTTCCTGTTCAGCAATGTGGGCGTGCCCCGGATCGAGGACAAGGACGGGGGGACGGAAGCCAACGCGGGCATCCTCAAGGGCACCCTGCAGGGCGACACCTTCGAGAACGGTTACGGCCTCTACAACGCCTTCGCCAACGGCGGCTCGACCACCGAGAAGATCGACGCCATCACCAAGGCCGGGTCGACGGCGGCCGACTGGTCCTCCGCGGTGCAGACATTCGGCAAAGCCATCAAAGGCACCTCCGCGCTGGCGAAGTTCGACCCGTTCAACTTCATCGGCTCGCAGTTGATGAGCTGGATGCTCGAGCACGTGGAACCGATGCGCAAATCGCTCGATTCCATCACCGGCAACCCCGATATGGTCCAGGCCTATTCGGATTCGTGGAAGAAGATCGCCGACCATCTCACCACCACCGCCGGGGAGTTGGCCGCCGCGGTCGATACCGGCATCGGCCAGTGGACGGGGTGTGCGGCCGAGGCCTACCGCGCCAGGGCGACCGAACTCGCGAGCACGATCGCCGAGAAGGCCGCCGTGGCGCAGATCCTGGCCGATTGCAACAAGTCGATGAAGTCGATCGTGGAAACGGTGCGCGGCATCGTCGTCGAGATCCTCAGCAGCCTGGCGGGCATGCTGCTCGAGATGACCGCGATCCTCATCGCCTCGGCCGGAACGGCGTCACCCGCGCTCATCGCCCGCGCGCTGGCCGACATCTCGTTGGCCACCATGAGCGTGGGAAGAATGCTGATCAAACTCGCCGAGGCGCTGGTCTCGACGAAGACGCTGGCGCAGAGCGCGGTGCAACTGGTGCGCGGGGTCGCCGGGGTGGAATCCGCGAAATAGATTCCGGTGCGCGGGGAGGTGTTGGTGGCAGACTGCGGGTATGACCAGCACTGAGTGGGCCGATGTCGACAGCTATCTCGTCAGTACCCTCGTCGGGGAGGAAGGGGTGCCCGCGCTCGAGGCGAACGCGAGCGCCGGTCTGCCCGCGATCGATGTGTCGCCGCCGCAGGGGAAGCTGCTGAACCTGCTCGCCCGCACCGCCCGCGCGCGCCGGGTGCTCGAGATCGGCACCCTCGGGGGCTACAGCACCGAATGGCTCGCGCGGGCGGTCGGGGAGGGCGGCACGGTGGTGACCCTGGAATTCGAGCCGCGCCACGCCAAGGTCGCGCGCGAGAACCTCGACCGCGCCGGGGTCGGCGACCGCGTCGACATCCGGGTCGGCGCCGCCCTCGACACCCTGCCCGAGGTCGCCGAGGACGGCGGCGAACCGTTCGATCTGGTCTTCATCGACGCCGACAAGGTGAACAACTCGAACTATGTGCAGTGGGCGCTGCGGCTGACACGTCCCGGCTCGGTGATCATCGTCGACAACGTCGTGCGTGGTGGAGCCGTCGCCGATGAGCACTCCGACGATCCGAACGTGCGGGCCAGCCGCGACCTGATCGACCTGCTCGCCGCCGAACCGAGCCTCGACGCCACGGTGGTCCAGACCGTCGGGTCCAAAGGGTGGGACGGTTTCGCGTACGCGGTGGTCAACGGTCCGCAAGCCTAGCGACACCGCTGCAGGCGGCACCCCGACGAGCCGCCCGGGTCAGTGCACCGGCGACAGCGTGCGGGGCGACAGCGGCTGTGCGCCGGTCGCGATGTCGATCGCTTCGGCCAGGCCCAGGCGCAGTTCGTGGTCCGGTGCGGGCGCCGGTCCGTCGTGGTGGGTGATGCCGTCGGCGGTCCGTACGTAGTGCAGCACGGTGTCGCCGATGTGCGCGGTGACAGTGCCCTCGACCACGACCTCGGCGAGGGCCCGGCCCAGTGGCAGCGCCAGCCAGTGCGCGCGCACCGCGTCGGTGGGGTTGCGCGGCCCGAGCAGCGGCGCACCCCACCCGGCCAGCGCGTCGAGCACCGGCCGCAGCCCGCGGCCGAGGTCGGTGAGCTCGTAGCTCGAGCGCATCCCGTTGCGATGGTGGGTGAGCACACCGTCGCGCTCGAGCCCCTTGAGCCGGGTCGCGAGCATATCGGTGCTTATCCCGGGCAGATCGGCGAACAGGTCGCTGTAACGGCGTGGACCGGAACACAATTCGCGGACGACGAGCAGGCTCCACCGGTCCCCGACGAGGTCGAGCGCGCGGCTCACGGCGCAGTAATGGTCGTAGCTTCGGCGTGACACGGCTATCACTCTAACCTGACACTTGGAAAAACCAAGTGAGATCTTGGAAAAACCAAGTAGTGTGTGCGGCAACCACATCGCGGAGGGAAGTCCATGCAGTTCAAGCAGTCGAGCAAGCTGTCGGGAGTGTCGTACGAGATTCGTGGTCCGGTGGCCGAGGAAGCCGCCCGGCTCGAGGCCGAGGGACATCACGTGGTGAAGCTCAACACCGGCAATCCGCTGATCTTCGGGTTCGACGCGCCACCGGACCTTCTGCAGGACATGGTGCGAACCCTGCCCGCCTCCACCGGCTACTCCTCGTCGAAGGGCTTGCTCTCGGCCCGCCGTGCGGTGGTGCAGTACTACCAGACGCTCGGGGTCCCCGAGGTCGACGTGGAGCAGGTGTTCCTCGGCAACGGTGTCTCCGAGCTGATCATGATGGCGATGACCGCGCTGCTGGAGAACGGCGACGAGGTTCTCGTGCCCGCCCCCGACTTCCCGCTGTGGACCGCCGCGACCGCGCTCAACGGCGGCACCCCGGTGCATTATCTGTGCGACGAGGGCGCCGACTGGTACCCCGACCTGGCCGACATCACCGCCAAGATCACCGACCGCACCCGCGCCATCGTTCTCATCAACCCCAACAACCCGACCGGTGCGGTGTACCCGCCCGAGGTGTTGCGCGAGATCCTCGAGATCGCTCGCAGGCACAACCTCGTCGTATTCGCCGACGAGATCTACGACAAGATCTACTACGACGACCTCGAGCACACAGCGGTCGCCTCGCTTGCCCCCGATCTGCTCTGCCTGACCTTCTCGGGCCTGTCGAAGAACTACCGCGCCGCGGGCCTGCGCTCCGGGTGGCTGGTCGTATCGGGACCCGTGCAGCACGCGGCGAGCTACCTCGAAGGGCTGACCATGTTGGCCGGTCTACGCCTGTGCGCGAATGTGCCCGCACAGCAGGCGATCCAGGCCGCGCTCGGCGGCTATCAGAGCATCTCCGACCTGGTCCTGCCCGGTGGCCGACTGCGTGAACAGCGGGACCGGGCGTGGGAAGCGCTCAACTCGATCCCCGGCGTCTCGTGTGTGAAACCGAAGGGCGCGCTCTACGCCTTCCCGCGCATCGACCTGGAGATGTATCCGATCCACGACGACGAGAAGTTCGTGCTCGATCTGCTGCTGCAGGAGAAGCTGCACATCGTGCAGGGCACCGGCTTCAACTGGCCGCGCCCCGATCACTTCCGCATCGTCACCCTTCCGCACGCGGACGAACTCGAGGCCATCATCGAGCGGATCGGCCGCTTCCTGGCGACCTACCGGCAGTAGATCAGGTCGGGCAGCCCTGGCTGGAGTCGCCGGACGCCGAGGGCGGCAGCTGGATGAGGCAGAGGATGAGCCCGGCCGTCTCGTCGGCGAGCTGGCCGGATCCGGTATGGACCGTCAGCCGGTTCGGCCCGGTGAGCTCGGCCGAGGCGACCGGCGCGGCGAACAACGGCACCGCCGCGGCACACAGAGTCAGCGCCGCGGCGGCGAACTTCTTCAGCATGATCGGCCCCTGTCTCCCGGACGACGTCGCGGCCCCGATCTTACGCCCGGAGTGAGACCGGAGACTTCGGCACGGTGACGAGGGCGCAGCGCAGCGACACGGTGCTCGGCGCACGACGCGGTTCTCGGCCGCACGGCCATGGGTTCTGCGCAGGGCCACCGTGCTCATTGCAGCGACATGGGGCTCGGCCGCAACGACACGGGGCTCAGCGAGTGCGGCGGGCAGGGCTAGTGCAGTCGGACCGGGAGGTCGAGCAGGCCGCGGATGAGCGTGCTCGTCTGCCAGTTCATGGTGGCGGCGGGCTCAGCCAAGCGCAGGTCGGGGAAACGCCGGAGCAATGCGGTGAAGGCGATCTCGGCTTCGAGGCGGGCGAGCGGTGCGCCGACGCAGAAGTGGATACCGTGACCGAAGGCGAGGTGGCCCGCGGTCGGTCTGTCGAGGGTGAGTGTGTCGGGGTCCTCGAAGCGGGCCGGGTCGCGGTTTGCGGCGGCCAGGGCGACGTTCACGATCTCGCCCGCCGGAATCTCGATGCCGCCGAGGGTGACCGGCTCCGCGGTGAATCGCAGCGTCGCCATGTCGACCGGCCCGTCGTAGCGCAGGAACTCCTCGATGGCCTCGGGTACTCCCGCCGGGTCGGCACACAGCGCACCCCACTCGGCGGGTTCGCGCAGCAGGGCGTGCACCCCGTTGCCGATCAGGTTCACGGTGGTCTCGTGCCCGGCGACGAGCAGCAGGAAGGCCATCGACACCAGCTCGCGGTCGCTGAGCCGGTCACCGTCCTCGTCGGCGAGGACCAGTTGCGACAGCAAGTCGTCGCTGGGCGCGGTCTGCTTGGCGCGCACCAGATTCGCCAGATAGGTCGCCATGGCGGCCGCGGCGGCGGGCCTGCCTTCCTCCTCACCGACCACGCCGACCAGCGACCGCGTCCAGGCCTGGAAGTCGTTGCGGTCGTCGAAGGGCACACCGAGCAGTTCGCAGATCACTGTCACCGGAAGGGGATTGGCGAACGCCTGCATGAGGTCGACCTCGTCGTGGCCGTCCATCGCTGCCAGCAGGTTCTCGGTGATCTCCTCGATGCGGGGACGCAGGGCCGCCACCTGCCGGGTGGTGAACGCCTTGTTCACCAGTTTGCGCAATCGGGTGTGCTCGGGCGGGTCGGTGCTCAGCATGTGTTGCAGCAGCACCATGGTGTTGGCGTCGGTGGGGGTGCCGTCGCGTTTGGCGCGCAGGATCTCGTCGGCACGCACCGTGTCCTTGCGCAGCCGGGGGTCGGCCAGTGCGGCTCTCGCCTCGGCATGCCCGATGACGATCCAGCGGACCACATTGTCGGGGAACAACACCCGGTGCACGGGGCCGGTGGCGCGCCAGCGGCGGTAGTGGGCGTGCGGGTCGTCGAAGAAGTCGGCGCCGATGGTCTCGACAGGGGCGGTGGCGGTGGTGGTGTCGGCCATTTCGTCACGGTACCGGTCCGGCCGCGACGACGCGCCGGAAGCGACCATCCGAATTGCCGAATTCACTTGTGGCAGGCGATGTTCGGATGGGTGCGCACCGCGCGTGGCGGCGGGTGCGCACCGGTCCGTGTCAGCGAGCCGAGCCGTGGAGGGCGATCTTGCCGTTGCGTCCCGGCGTTTCCGAGGCCACGGCCGCGTCACCGGCCTTGTCCAGGGGATACTCACCGTCGAGTTCCAGCCGCAGCGTGCCCTCGGCGGCCAGCCCGACCAGTTCGGTGATGAGCCGCACGTAGTCCGCGCGGTCGATCTCGGCGCCGCGCTGCTGGCCCCAGAACCCCTTAACCACAGCCTGTTTGAAGATCACCGCGCCGGTGTCGACGACCAGCGGCTGGCCCGACAGCGCGCCGAAGGAGATGAGCTCACCGCGCGGGGCGAGCAGCGACATCAGCGTGTTCGCGGCCGGACCGCTGACCTGGTCGACGGCCCGCACGATCGGTTCGTCGCCGGTCACCTCGGCCACCCGGTCGGTCCAGCCCTCGGTCTCGGTGTCGAGCACCGGGCCGTACCCGAGGTCGGTCAGGGCCCGCACCGAACTCGGTCCCCGCACCAGACTCAGCACCCGCACGCCGCGCTGCTTGGCGAACAGGTTGACCAGCCGACCCACCGCGCCGTTGGCGGCATTGACCACGATCCACCGACCGGGCTCGACGCCAAGATCGTCGAGCAGCATCAGCGCGCTCAACGGCATGGCCAGCAGTTGGCAGGCGGTCTCGTCGGGCACCGACGGCGGCATTGGCACCACCTGGTCGGCGCGCGCGAGGAAGAACTCCGCCCACGCGGCCCTGGCCCCGGCCACCGCGACCCGCTGTCCGACCTGCACGCGATCGACGCCCGGACCCACCGCGTCGACCACGCCGACGGCCTCGGTTCCCGGAATCGCGGGCAGTGGCGGTTTGTACCCGTACACCCCGCGCACGATGGCGAGGTCGTGGTTGTGGATGGGGGAGAGCGTCATCGTCAGCCGCACCTCACCCGGCCCCGGTTCGGGCGCGGGCACGGTCTGCGCCCCGAGTACGTCCTTCGGCTCCCCGAACTGTTCGATCACCACTGCCTGCATGTCCGCCTCCGAAGCTGGTCGCGAGTCGTGCACGATGCGCCCATTCTTCCACCGCCCCGTACTTCCCCCGAGTCCGCACGTTCCGGTCGCGCGATGCGCGCTCGGCGCAGCGGCCGACGACAGCCCATCTCGGACCGCCTCAGCTCAGGATGCGAGGCTGCGCCGATCGGCCCGTATGCGACATTTTCGCCATTGTGTCCGCGCACAATCCGCCCGTGTCAATACGCCGCGAGGGTGACCGATGCCCCCTGCCGTAGCTCCACCGAATCGGTCTTCCGGGGGACGACCGGCGAGGCACTGCGGCCTACTCTCGGTCCATGACAGCCGGAACCCCTTCACCCGCGGCATCTTCCGGCCGCCGCATCGGCGAGGTCGACATCCTGCGCGGATTCGCCCTGTTCGGCATTCTGCTCACCAATGTGATCATCGCGACCACCCTGTGGTCGGCGGTCGGCACCCGCGAGGATCCGCGTTCGCTGTTCGACGGCACCGCCGATCAGCTGGTCCGCGCGGGCGTCGACGCGCTGTTCACCGGGCGTTTCTACCTGCTGTTCGCGTTCCTGTTCGGATACTCGTTCACCCTGCAGATCGCGGCGGCCCAGCGGGCCGGGGCGCCACCGGTGCGGCGGCTGCTGCGGCGGTGTGCGGCGCTGATGGGAATCGGCCTGCTGCACGTGTCCTTCCTGTGGGTCGGCGACATCCTCACCCTGTACGCGGCGCTGTGCCTGCTGCTGGTCGCCCTGCGCAATCTCTCGGCCCGGACCGCTGTCATCACCGCGATCGTGCTGTATGCGCTGTGGTCGGCCTTCGCGTTCCTGCCCGGAAGCGACACGGGCACGCTCGGCCTCGGGCTGTTCCTCGATCTGCCGAAGATGTCGGCGGACTACACCGGCAGCTTCGCCGACACCTTCGCCGCCCAGACCTCCGTCGCCCCGGTGTTCGCGATCCTCATCTGGATCGGCCAGGGCGTGCCGAGCCTGGCGATGTTCCTGCTCGGCATGGTCGCGGGTCAACGCAATCTGTTCGAGGACGCCGCGACCATCGCGCGCTGGTCGCCCCGGGTGCTGTGGATCGGGTTCGGGCTCGGGCTCCCGATCTCGGCCATGACCTTCGCCCAGCTGATGGACTGGTGGCATCCGCCGGTCCTGGTCCACGGACTCCAATACCTCATCGCGCCCGCCATGACCTTCGCCTATGTCGCGCTGGTCCTGCGGCTGGCGCGCTCGCCGCGCACCGGCCGGTATCTCGCCGTGCTCGCGCCCGCCGGGCGGATGGCGGCCACCAACTACATCGGCCAGTCGGTGGTGCTGATGGTGGTCTACACCGGATACGGTTTCGCCCTCGCCGACACCGTCGCGCCGCCGGTGGTCGTGCTCGTCGCGCTGGTCACCCTCGCCGCCCAGCTCGCGCTCAGTGCCTGGTGGTTGCGTCACCATCCCTACGGTCCGGTGGAATGGGTGTTGCGCGCCGCCACCTATCTGACGATTCCTACCTGGCGGAACCCGAAAGTGGTTGCGGTGCAGGCTGTTCGATGAGCTAGCCGGACCGGTCGGCGCGTGCGGCGAAACCGTCACAGAGCGCGTCGAGGCCCAGGTAGAGCAGATCCTGTGAGGTCAGCTCGCTCACGCCCGCACCCTCCAGGTCCGCTAAGGCGGGCGGCACCGGGAACTGTGGCGTGCCTTCCAGGAGATCACGCAGACCGTTGGGGTCGTCGGTCGCGGTGCGCTTGTCGGCGAGCAGGGCGCCACCGACCACCGGCAGGCTCGCACCGGAGATGTAGTTCCACACCGTGAAGGCCATGGTCGTGGCCTCGCGCGCCGTCACCTCGAGCTCGCGCAGGCCCGCCACCAGCCACGCCAGGCTCGCCAAGCCCTGGGGGCCGAAGCTGTAGCGGGGGACCGCGAAGGTCAGCAGCACCCACGGATGCTGCTGATACAGCTGCCAATCGACCTCGGCGGCGATGCGCACCCGGTCGCGCCAGGACCAGTCCTGCCCGGTGGGATCGGGGTAGGGATGGCGCGCGGCGATCTCGTCGGTCATGGCCGCGATCAGTTCGTCCTTGCTGTCCACGTGCCGGTACAGCGACATGGTTCCCACCGCGAGCCGATCGGCGATGCGCCGCATCGATACCGCGTCGAGGCCGTCGGCATCGGCGAGGGCGATCGCGGCGTCGACGATCGCCGCCCTGGTGAGCTTGGCCTCAGTCATCCCATGACTCACTTTCGTCATCCGGTCTTAATGCGTACACTGTACCGGTGCCCCGCGTACGCCGTACGCATACCCTGGGAAGGATCTCGGAATGACGAAGCTGGAACCGGCGGTGCCCACCGCGGTCGCCGGTGGACGCCGCGCATGGCTCGGACTGGGCGTGCTGCTGCTGCCGGTGCTGCTGGTGTCGATGGACATCTCGGTGCTGTTCCTCGCCATGCCGACCCTCACGAGCGACCTCGACCCCACCGCCTCCCAGCAGCTGTGGATCCTCGATATCTACGGGTTCATGCTCGCGGGCCTGCTCATCACCATGGGCAATCTCGGTGACCGGATCGGCAGACGCAACATCCTGCTCGCCGGTGCGGCCGTGTTCGGGGTGGCCTCGGTGCTCGCCGCCTTCGCGCCGAGCGCCCCGATCCTGATCGCCGCGCGCGTGCTGATGGGTATCGGCGGTGCGACCCTGTTGCCGTCGAGCCTGGCATTGATCTCCACGCTCTTCCCCGACGCGCGCAGGCGCGCGACCGCCATCGGCATCTGGACCGCGTTCTTCGCGGGTGGTTCGGCCGTCGGCCCGATCATCGGCGGACTGCTGCTGCACCACTTCTGGTGGGGTTCGGTGTTCCTCATCAACATCCCCGTGCTCGCGGTGCTGCTGCTGTTCGGGCCGTTCCTACTGCCCGAACACCGCTCCGCGACCCTCGGCCCGATCGACCTGCCGAGTGTCGCGCTGTCGATCGGCGGCATCCTGCCGGTGATCTACGGCATCAAGCACATCGCCGCCGACGGCTTCGATCCTGTCTCGCTGGTGATCGCCGGTGTCGGCACGGTGATGCTCGTGCTGTTCGTGCGCAGGCAGCGTCATCTCAGCGAACCGCTGCTCGACCTGTCGCTGTTCACCCGGCCGCTGTTCCGGGTCGCGATCGGCGCCAGCATGGCAGGCATGATGTCGCTGGCCGCCATGAGTTATCTGACCAGCGTGTACCTGCAGTCGGTCACCGGACGCGACCCGTTGCAGGCCGCGCTGCTAGGTATCCCGATGGCGATCGCGGTGTTCGTCTGCTCGATGAGCGGTGCGAATCTGGGCTTGCGGATCGGGGTGCGGGCCGCGTTCACCCTGGCGCTGGGCGCGTCGGCGGTCGGCAACCTGATGCTGCTCGGTGTCGGCGTCGACGGCGGGTTGGCCTGGTACGTGGCCGGTTCGGTGATCGCCGGTATCGGGTACGGCATCTCCTTCACCCTGGTGTCGGACGTCGCGGTCTCGGCGGTGCCCGCCGAGCGTGCCGGGTCGGCGGTCGGCATCTCCGAGACCAGCTTCGAACTCGGCAACGCGCTCGGGCTCGCGTTGCTCGGCTCGTTGGCGGCACTGGTGTTCCGTTCCGGCGGCGATTTCGACGAGACGCTGGGCGAGACCCTCGTGCATTCCGGTGGCGACGCGGGCCTGGCCCATGCCGCGCGTGAATCGTTCGTCAGCGGCATGCATGTCGCGACCACATGCGGTGCGTTGCTGCTGCTTGCGATGGCCGCACTCGCCTGGCGATCGGCGCGGTCGGCACGTTGAGGTGACGTGGGCGCGGCCACCAGCACGTCGTGCCCACCGCGGACCACACGTGCGGCGGCCGCGTGCGCGATGATGCGCGCGCTGTGAGGAGGACCACCCGGCGTGCGCCCGGGATCGGCTCGCCGAGCGTCGCGGTGATGGCGTTGCATAGGATCGTCGGATGCGAAACGAGGGTGCGGCGGGCCTGGCGACATTGCTCGCCCTGGCCGATTCACGCCTGCCCATCGGCGGGCACGTGCATTCCGGCGGTGTCGAGGAGGCGGTGTCCTCGGGTCTGCTGCGCGACAACGCGAGCGTCGAGCTGTACCTGCGCCGCCGCATCACCACGACCGGCCTGGTGACAGCCTCACTCGCCGCCGCCGTCTGCGCGGGCACGCTCACTCCCGAACGCGCCGACCTCGAAACCGATGCTCGCACACCATCTCCCGCCGCCCGCGCCGCCTCCCGCGCCCAGGGCCGCGGCCTTCTTCGTCTGGCCAAACAACTCTGGCCGAGTCCGGCCCACATGCGCGCCCCCGACAGCACGACAATCGGAACTGTCAACTCGCGGCCGAAGCACGTCGGCGGCGCGGACAGCGGCGAGGGAACCGAGAACCCGGCCTCCGCCGAGACCGACTACCCGAACTGGTCCTCGGTCGGAACGCGCCCGCACCTGTCGACGGTGTTCGGGCTGGTCGGCACAGCCTGCGGTGCGAGCCCGCGTGACCTGGCGGGCGTCGTCGTCTACACCACGCTCACCGGTGCCGCGACCGCCGCGCAACGCCTCCTCGCCCTCGACCCCGCCGCCATCGCCGCGAGCACGCTGCGCCTGGCACCCCTGTGCGACCGGGTCGCCGCCGAGGCCGCCACGGGGTTGGCGGCGCTGTCGGACCCGTTGCAGGACGCGCTCGCCGAACGCCACCTCCACCGCGACATGCCCCTGTTCGCATCCTGAATCCCGAGAAGAAGGAGACTCCATGCCGCCGCACCTGATCGATGGTGAACCGCACGATCACAGCCACGACCGGCCCAAGCGCGATCGGGTGCCCGGTGAGGCGCTGCGGGTCGGCATCGGCGGCCCGGTCGGTTCCGGCAAGACCGCGCTGGTCGCGGCGCTGTGCAGGCAGCTGCGCGACGAACTCTCCCTCGCGGTGCTGACCAACGATATCTACACCACCGAGGACGCCGACTTCCTGCGTCGCCACGCCGTGCTGCCCGACGAGCGGATCACCGCCGTGCAGACCGGCGGCTGCCCGCACACCGCCATCCGCGACGACATCACCGCCAACCTCGACGCCATCGACGACCTGGTCGCGGCCAACCCCCCGCTGGACCTGATCCTCGTCGAATCCGGCGGCGACAACCTCACCGCCACCTTCTCCTCCGGCCTGATCGACGTGCAGATCTTCGTCGTCGACGTGGCGGGCGGCGACAAGGTGCCGCGCAAGGGCGGCCCCGGCGTCACCTTCTCCGACCTGCTCGTGGTCAACAAGACCGATCTCGCCCCGCTGGTCGGCGCCGACCTCGGGGTGATGGAACGCGACGCCGCCAAGGTGCGCGAGGGCAGGCCGACCGCGCTGATCTCGCTCACCGAGGACCCGACCGCGGGCCCCGTGCTGGCCTGGGTGCGCGAGCAGTTGCGCGTCGCCACCGAACAGGACGCGGCCGCGGGCGTTGCGCACTGAACTGAGCATCGTCGCCGCCCCTGGCCTGCTCCCGCGCATCGACGCGGTCGGCGGCTTGGCCGGACGTCACACCGGGGCCGACACCGTGCATCTGATCGGCACCGCCGCCACCCCGCTCGGCGGGGACGAACTCGACATCCGCATCGTGGTACGTCCGGGGGCGCGGCTGGTGGTGCGCTCGGTGGCGGCGACGATCGCGTTGCCGAGTGCGGTGACACCGCGGTCGTCGGCGCGGTGGTACTTCGAGGTCGGTACCGGCGGCGAGCTGGATTTCGATCCTGAGCCGACCATCGTCGCGGGCGGCGCCGACCACCACATGGTGACGACCGTGGTGCTGGCCGTCGACGCGCGGCTACGGTTGCGTGAACGGGTGCAGCTCGGTCGCAGCGGTGAGGACGGCGGCGGCTGGCGCGGCGATCTCGTGGCCGACGTGGCGGAGGTGCCGCTGCTGCGGCATCGTCTCGAGCTCGGGGCGGGAGCCGCGGCCGACGATCGCCTCGACGCGCCCCGTGCGATCGACAGCGAACTGGTCTACCCCGACGACCGCCCCGCCTGGGTCGGTGGTCTGGACGCGGTCCGCCTGCCGCTGGCCGCGGGTGGCTCGCTGGCGACGCGCACGAGCGCCCGCCTGCTCACTCCGGTAGCTGTGGGATAACCGAAAGTGGTGGGAGCCGGACGTATCCGACTCCCACCACGTCTGCGGGTCAGGCTTGGACGAGCTCGGGTTCCTCGGCGTCGACCGCGTCGGGGGTGACCCCGCGCGGCGGTGCGAGGAAACCGCTCGCGGCCCCGACCGCCGCGCCGACTCCGGCACCGACGACCGTCGCGGGCACCGACACCGCCATGTACCCGGCCATCCCGCCGAGGATCGGACCCGCCACCAGACCGACCGGCAGGAACACCACCCCGGCGACGAGCCCGGCCACGGCGCCCATGGTGCTGGCCATCATCGCGACCGGAATCGCCACGGTGGAACCGACCGCCGCGCCACGCGCCGCCGACCCGAGGGTCGATTCGGCGATGCGGTCGGACCGGCTGCGTTCGAGGCCGACCGAGTCCAGGAACGTCGCGAGGTTGGCCTCGGTGTTGGCCGCCGCGTCGTTGATCTGGATGGAGGTGTCGACCGGAACGAAGTCCGGCACCGGAACCTGCTGGTCACCGAAGCGGAACTGCCCCGGCGGCGGCAGGATCGGCGGTACCGGGGCCACCGCTTGGGGCGCGTGCAGCGGACCGACCGGAGACAGGTAGTCGGTCTCCGGCCCCGATCGCGACCACGCCAGGGAGCTGCGGGTGTTCGCGGGCATCGGCGGCACCACGTAGGGGGTGGCATTGGGTGCCGCCGCGTCGAACTCCGGCGCCACCGGGTGCTCGGGCTGGGTCACCGCCGCCTGGGCGGGATCGGCATTCGCGGTGCCCGTGCCGATCAGGGCCATGACCAGGGGTACCGCTCCCGCCGCGACGACCGAACCGACCTTCTGCCGCTGCGGGCTCGGCGCCCTGTGTTTCCCCGTCGCCATAGATCACCTTTCATCCGGGGGATTTGGTCACACATATGACCTCCGACATTCGGACCGGTGCCGTGGGCGGATGGGTCCGAAACGTCGGCAACCCGCAATATCGGTGTGCCGGAAGGTAACCGGAAACGACGAAGCCGGGCGGTCCGAGAGGACCACCCGGCTTCGCGAGCAGACGTGCTACCCGGACTTGCGCTCGTCGATCTGTTTGCGCCCCGACGGCGGGGCGCCGAGGTGGGCGGCGAGTTCGTCGGCCTCGGAGACGTCGGAGTTGACCTCCTCGATCGCCAGCCGGGCGAACACCCACTGCTCGGTCGCCGCCATCTGACCGCGATTGCGGCCGAGGAACGAGACGAACCAGCCGATCACGGTGACGATCCGGCTGCGGTAACCCACCAGGTAGTACAGGTGCAGCGCCAACCACGCCAGCCAGGCGAGGAACCCACTGAACTCGAGCTTGCCGATCTGGCAGACCGCGTCGAACCGCGAGATCGTCGCCATCGAGCCCTTGTTGAAGTACTTGAACGGCTTGCGCTCGGCCGGGGTCTGACCCTTCAGCCCGGCCTTGATGGCTTTGGCCGCGTAGGTGGAACCCTGGATCGCGCCCTGCGCCTGCCCGGGTACACCCGGCACCGACATCAGGTCGCCGACCACGAACACATTCGGATGACCCTTGACCGTGAGGTCCGGTTCGACGATCACGCGCCCGGCCCGGTCCACCTCGGTACCGTCGGAGCGTTCGGCGATCATCTTGCCCAGCGGGCTGGCCTGCACACCCGCCGACCACACCTTGCACATCGCCTCGATGCGGCGGGTGCTGCCGTCCTTGTCCTTGACGACCACGCCGTGCGCGTCGACATCGGTCACCATGGCGTTGAGCTGGATCTCCACGCCCATCTTCGCGAGCCGCTTGGCGGCCTTGGCGCCGAGTTTGGGGCCCATCGGGCCGAGGACCGCACCGGCGCCCTCGAGCAGGATGACGCGCGCGTCGCGCGGGTCGATGGTGCGGAAGGTGCCGTCGAGGGTGCGGTCGGCGAGTTCGGCGATCTGCCCGGCCAGCTCCACACCGGTCGGACCGGCGCCGACGACGATGAAGGTGAGCAGCCGATCGCGCTCCTCCTGTGTCTCGGCCAGCTCGGCCTGTTCGAAGGCGCCGAGGATGCGCGCGCGCAGCTCGAGGGCGTCGTCGATGGTCTTCATACCGGGCGCGTAGGTGGCGAAGTGGTCGTTACCGAAGTACGACTGCTGCGCGCCGGTGGCGACGATCAGGCTGTCGTAGGGCGTCACCGTGTCGCGGTTGAGCAGGCGCGAGGTGACCTGCTGGTTCTTCAGGTCGACGTCGACCACGTCGCCCATCAGCACCTGCGCGTTCTTCTGCTTGCGCAGCACGAGGCGGGTGGCGGGGGCGATCTCGCCGGTCGACAGGATGCCGGTGGCCACCTGGTACAGCAGCGGCTGGAACAGGTGGGTCGACGTCTTGGAGATCAGCGTGACGTCGACATCGGCCCTGCGCAGGTGCCTGGTGCCGAACAACCCGCCGAAGCCGGAACCGATCACCACCACGCGGTGTCGCTGGTTCCCGACAGACTGAGTGCTCATCGTCCTGACTCCTCGGCTGACTGGGGCTCGACCCCGCAATGATGGTGACAGGTTACAAGATCGACCTTACGGGACGTGACGCCTCAGCGACCCGCAAGAAGCAGTTGGGCGACCTTGGTGTCGGTCTCGGCGCCCTCGGTGTAGCCGCCGTCGGCGCCGAGCGCGTTCATGATGGCCAGGGTGTAGCGCTCGCCGTCACCGGCGACGCCGACCGAGTTCACCACCCAGCCGTCGGCCTCGGCAGACCAGCCGTTCTTCAGGCCGGGACGCATCGCCGCGCCCGCGCCCCACACACCCCAGTGCTGGTTGGAGTCGACCGAGCGCATCCGGTCGAGCAGGTAGGCCAGGTCGTCGGGGTGCATGGTGTCGAGGATGGTGTTCATCAGCCGGTCCAGGTCGGCGGCGGTGCATTTCTGGAACGACCAGTCCGGGAACAGCGCGGTGTTGGTCGGCTGCGGGATCAGGCTGACCATGCCGTAGGTGCGGAAGGCGTTGTTGTAGGCCATCCGGTCGAAGCCGATGTACTTGTGCCACAGCACATCCGTGGCCTGGTCGTTGGAGGTGGCCAGCATCGCCTCGATATTGCCCCGGTCCTCCGGTGACAGCGCGATGGCGCCGACCCGGGCCCGGTTGAGCAGGTCGGCGGCGATGGCCAGCTTGATCGTCGAGGCGGTCCACACCTGGTTCTCGGCGTGCTCGTTGGCGTAGAGGCCGCCGGTGACGCGGTCGCGCAGCACGTAGCCGACGACGCCGGGGCGACCGGCCAGGTAGCTGTTCACCTTCGCGATCCGCGAACTCATGTCGCAGTCGAACCCGGGCAGGCACGCCTGGGTCAGGACCGGCGCGGCCTGCGCGGTGGTGGTGAGCACCGGGACGCCCGGGGTGAGGGCGGTCGCGGCGGCGAGGAGACAGGCTGTTGCTGCGACCCGGGAAACGACGCGGGTGGCGGGGGAACGGTCACGCACGAGGGTCCACACTGGCACATCGGCGGCCCCGACGCACCCTTCGCTGCCGAATCGTCACAAAGCGGCCTTGTGGCACACCGGGATTGGATCAGTGATGTGCGGCGTGCGGGGTGGCGATGGGGCAGCCGTTGAGCCGGTGGCAGTGTTCGAACGCCTCGCCGTGGCGGTTCAGCGGCCAGGAGTGCAGCACCTGGTCGGGGCCGTATCGCCGGGAGTTGATGAGTTCCCAGCGGGCGCCTGCTCGGCGGACGACGAACCCGCCGTCGGGAACCAGGGCAATCACCTGCGCGATCATGAACCGAACCCGCCTTTCGCACTGCGGTCGAACCGTCCCACCCGAGCCAGCAGAGTCCCACGCCCCGGCTCCGGCCTGGCGCAGGCGGGGCCGGTAACGCGTTGCAGTGTGGTCTATTTCACTAGCCCTTGCCGCCGGTAGGGGCGGGGTCGCATGATTGCGGGTCGGTCGCTGGGCGTATAAACGACGGATGCCGTTGCACCTCCATCGCGCCGAACGCGCCGACGCGCTGGCCGACGGGCTCGGACAGGTGCTCGCGGTCGCGCCCGCCGATCCGTTCGCCCCCGAGGTGGTCGCGGTTCCGGCGAAGGGTGTCGAGCGCTGGCTGGCGCAGCGGTTGTCCGGCGTGCTCGGCGTGGGTGCCACCGGTGACGGTGTGGCCGCCAACATCTCGTTCCCCTCGCCCGCGGCGCTGGTCGCCGACGTGCTCGCGGTCGCGAACGGCATCGCCCCCGAGGACGACCCGTGGTCCGGGCAGCGGCTGGTGTGGGCGGTGCTGCGGGTGATCGACGAGGTGGCCGCCGAACCGTGGGCGGCGGTGCTGGCCCGTCACCTCGGTCTGCCCGGCGGCGACCACCGTCTCGGCAGGCGCTACTCCACCGCCGCCCACCTGGGCGCCCTGTTCGACTCCTATGCCGCCCAGCGTCCGCGTGTGTTGCTCGACTGGGTGGCGGGCATCGACGGTGACGGCGCGGGTGGCCGGGTGCCCGACGACCTGGCCTGGCAGCCGAAGCTGTGGCGCGCACTGCGCACGGCCATCGGCTCCCCGAGCCCGGCCGAGCGCCTCGCCGACGCCTGTGGTCGGCTGCGCGTCGACCCCGCGGCCGTCGACCTGCCCGAGCGCCTGTCGCTGTTCGGTCTCACCCGCCTGCCCGTCGACCAGCTCGCGGTCTTCACGGCCCTCGCCGCCCATCGCGAGGTGCACCTGTGGCTGGCACATCCGAGCCCGGTGCTGTGGACGGCACTCGCCGATGTCGCCGGACACGGTGCGACCGGCAACGCATCGTCGCCGCGGTCCGGTCTGGCGTCGCCGAGCACGGCCGCGGCTACGGCGTGGCCCCGGTCGGCCGATCGGACCGCGGATCGCGTTTCGCACCCCTTGCTCGCCGGACTCGGCCGCGACGTCCGGGAGCTGGAGCAGCGGCTGAAACCGTTGCTGGACAGCGATAGTCATCTCCCGGCGCGACTCGATCCGACGACCCTGCTCGGGCGGGTGCAGTGCGCGATCCGCGACGACCGTGCCCCGGCGGCGGGGGCGGCGCCGGACGGCAGCATCGAGGTACACGCCTGTCACGGTGCGGCCAGGCAGGTGGAGGTACTGCGGGATCTGTTGCTGCGCACGTTCACCGCCGACCCGACACTGGAACCGCGCGACGTGCTCATCATGTGCCCGGACGTGGAGGCCTACGCCCCGCTGGTGCGGGCGGCGTTCGGGCAGCGCGGATCGGGCACGGGAGACCAACCCGTAGCCGGGGAACATCCGGCCCATCAGCTGCGGGTGCGGTTGGCCGACCGGGGCCGTGCGGTGACCAACCCGATGCTCGCGGTGGTGATCGACCTGCTCGAACTGGCCGACGGGCGCGTCACCGTGACGCAGGTCCTCGACCTGGCCGCCGCCGAAAGCGTGCGCCGCCGTTGCGGTTTCGACGACGACGACATCGAACGGCTGCGCGGCTGGGCCGCCGAGTCCGGTGCGCGCTGGGGTATCGGGCAGCGCCAGCGCGAAGCGTTCGGCCTGGCCGACTTCGCCCAGAACACCCTCAACGCCGCCGTGGATCGCATCCTGCTCGGCGTCACTGCCGACGAGTCCGGTGACGACTGGCTCGACCTGGCGCTGCCCCTCGACGACGTCGACTCCAACGACGTCGACCTGGCGGGGCGCTTCGCCGAGTTCGTCGACCGGGTGGCGGTCTGCCTTCGGGACCTGCGCGGGCCCCGGCCCGCCGCGCAGTGGACGTCGGTGCTGCTGCGCGCGCTCGAGCTGCTCACCGATGTGCCGGACTCCTACGCCTGGGTCCGGGCCGAGGCGCGCCGCGAGATCGTCGCCGCCACCGAACACGCGGGTGACGCACCCCTGCGGCTTGCCGATGTCGCGGTGCTGTTGACCGCCCGGCTCGCGGGCGCGCCCGGCCGCGCCAACTTCCGCACCGGTGAGCTCACGGTGTGCTCGCTGGTCCCCATGCGATCGGTGCCGCACCGGGTGGTGGTACTGCTCGGCCTCGACGACGACATCTTCCCGCGTACCGGCAGCGTCGACGGCGACGACCTGCTGGCCCGCGACCCGCTGATCGGTGAACGCGACGCCCGCAGCGAGGACCGGCAGCTGCTGCTCGACGCGATCATGGCTGCCACCGAACAGCTGCTGGTGCTGCACACCGGCGCCGACCCGGTCACCGGTGCGGCCCGCCCGCCCGCTGTCCCGGTGGCCGAACTACTCGACGTGCTCGCCACCCACGTGGGCTCGGCCGCGATGCCCGACGTGCACATCCGGCATCCGCTCCAGGCCTTCGACCGACGCAATTTCGCACCCGAGCGCCCACGCAGCTTCGACACCGTCGCCCTCGCGGGCGCCCGGGCTGCCGCGCGTCCGTCCCGTCCACGCCCACCGCTGCTCGCCGAGCCTCTCCCGCCCGCCCCGCTCGCGGACGTGGCACTGGCCGAACTGATCGCGTTCGCCGAACACCCGGTGCGCGCGTTCCTGTGGCAGCGCCTCGGCCTGCGGGTCCCCGAGGAATCCGAGGACATCGCCGACCAGTTGCCCATCGAACTCGACGGCCTGGCCAAATGGGACCTGGGGGAGCGGATGCTCACCGCCCGGCTCACCGGCGCCGACCCCGCGGGCCTGCGCGCGGCCGAGTGGCGACGGGGCACGTTGCCGCCCTTCGGTTTCGGCACCCGTGTGCTCGACGAGGTGGAGGGCACGGTCGACACCATCGTGCGCACCGCGCTGCCCGACTACGAGGCGGGCCCGCGAGCGGTGGACATCGCCGTCGACCTGGGCAACGGTCGCACCCTCGCCGGTACCGTCCCCGAAGTACGTGGCGAAACACTCGTGCGCACCACCTACTCGCGGCTGGCGCCCAAACACCGTCTGGCAGCGTGGGTTTCGCTGCTGGCTTTGGCCGCCACCGAGGACAGGTCGTGGCGGGCGATCAGTACCGGTCGCGGCCAGTTCCGTAGCCGCCCCGTCGCCCGGTCGATCATCACCGCGCCCGAACCACCCGCGGCACTGTCGATCCTGCGCGATCTGGTCCGTCTGCGTGACGAGGGCCTGTGCGAACCCCTGCCCGTCGCCCCCACCGCCGCCGCTGCCTACGCCGAACGCCGCTTCCGTGGCGACAGCGTCGCCGATGCCCTCCTCGCCGCCGAACACGCCTTCGACGGCGGCCCCAACGGCCCCGACAAATTCGGCGACCACACCGACCGCTACCTGCGCTACGTCTGGGGCCGCGCCCCACGTTTCGAGCAGCTGATCGCCGAACCCGCTCGCTCCGGCGAACCGGAGACCACCCGCTTCGGCGCCGTCGCCCGCCGCTGGTGGGGCCCGTTGCTCGCCGCCGAGAGTCAGGGGCAACCATGAAGACATCGCTGCCCGTGGGGGCGCTGTGGGCGACCGAGGCGGGTTGGGCGCGATCGGTTGGTCCGACCGTCCGACTTGGTGGGCAGCTGCCGGTCACCGCGATCCGGGCCGGTCGCCTCCGTCGAGCTGCGGTGGCCTCTCGGGCATCGGTGGCGCTGTCATCCGCAGGGTCGAAGCGGTGACCGGGATGATGTCGGCGCCGCCGACCGAGGCATTCGATGCGGCGGGACCACTGCCGCAGGGCACCACTGTGCTCGAAGCGAGCGCGGGCACCGGCAAAACCCATGCGATCGTCGGGCTGGCGGTGCGGTACGTGGCCGAGCAGGGGATCGCGATCACCGAACTGCTGCTGGTGACGTTCAGTCGCGCCGCCACCCAGGAACTGCGCGAACGCACCAGGGACCGGTTCGTCACCGTCGCTACCGCACTGGCCGAACCCGCTGCCGCCCACGCGCATCCGGACGAGTTGGTGCGCGTACTCGCCGACGCGGACCCGTCGACGGTGCGGCTGCGTCGCCGCAGGCTGCTCACCGCCCTTGCCGATTTCGACGCGGGCACCATCGCCACCACCCACTCGTTCTGCCAGCGCATGCTCGACGAACTCGGCCTGGCGGGAGAACACGACCCCGGCGCCCGGCTGGTCGAATCGGTCGACGACCTCGTCGCCACCGTCACCGACGACCTGTACCTGGCCCGCTACGCCCGCGACCGCGCCCCCTTCACCCTGCGCGACGCGCACATCCTCGCCCTCGCCGCCGTCCACGACCGGCACGCCGAACTCGCGCCACGCACCGAGGGGGCCGCGGGGGAGCGGGTGGCGTTCGCGACCGCCGTGCGCGCCGAAACCGACCGCCGCAAACGCCGTGCGGGACTGCGCGACTTCGACGATCTGCTCGTGCTGCTGCACGACGTGCTCGCCGACCCGGTGCACGGCCCCGCCGCCTGCGCCCGGATCCGCGAGCGCTACCGGGTGGCGCTCGTCGACGAATTCCAGGACACCGACCCGCTGCAATGGGACATCCTGCGCCGCGCCTTCCACGAACACGCCACCATGGTGCTGGTCGGCGACCCGAAACAAGCCATCTACGCCTTCCGCGGCGCGGAGGTGCTCAGCTACCTCGACGCGGTGGCGCACGCGGGGCAGCGTCGCGAACTCACCCGCAACTGGCGCAGCGACGCCGGACTGCTGCGCGCGATCGATCACCTCTGTGGCGGCGCGGAACTCGGTCATCCGGAGATCAGCGTGTACCCGGTCGCCGCGACCCGCGCCGACACCCGGCTGCACGGCGACCCGGAGATCGTCACCCCGCTGCGGCTGCGAGTGTTGCCGCGCACCGGCGCCGGGCCGCGCAACAAATCGGGATTCCCGTCGGTCGGCAGGCAGCGTGCGAAGGTGGCCGCCGATCTCGCCGCCGACATCGTCACCCTGCTCGAGTCCGGCACGAGCATCGAGGCCAAACCCGAACGCGGCGCGGACTATTCGCTCACCGAGGTCGGCGACGGCCGGGTGCGCAGACCGATCGGTCCCGGCGACATCGCGGTACTGGTGCGCACCCGCACGCAGATCGACGTGGTGCGCGCCGCCCTGGACCGGGTCGGTGTGGCCTCCGTACTCGCCGGTGGCACCAGTGTTTTCGCGACCCCGGCCGCCACCGACTGGTTGTGGGTGCTGCGCGCACTCGAGCAACCTCATCGCGGTGACCGGGTGCGGTTGGCGGCCTGCACCCCGGTCCTCGGTGTCACGCTCGCCGAGATCGATGCCGGTGGTGCCGATCTCGTCGGGCGGATCTCCACACAGCTGCGTGAGGCGGCCCGCCTGTTCGCCCGCGCCGGATTCGCCGCCGTCTTCGACAAACTCGCGACCGAAACCGAACTCGCACCCCGACTGCTCGCCGTCGACAACGGCGAGCGTGAACTCACCGACCTGCGCCATCTGGCCGGTCTCCTCGACGAAGTGGCCCACACCGAAGGGTTCGGTCTGACCGCGCTCACCCGCTGGCTGGCCGACCGGGTCCGCGACCCGGAAGCCGGTTCGGTGAGCGGGCGCAGCCGTCGTCTCGACCGCGACGCCGCCGCCGTGCAGATCGCCACGGTGCACGCCAGCAAGGGGCTCGAATTCCCCATCGTGTACCTGCCTTTCGCGTGGGACAGTGCCAAGAACCCCTATCCGGCGACCTTGCTGTTCCACGACGACAACGGCGCCCGGGTGCTCGACATCGGCGGCAAGGACGCCCCCGGTTACGGCGAACGCCAATTGCGGTGCGAGGCCGAGGAATCCGGCGAAGAGCTGCGGCTGCTGTACGTGGCGGCGACCAGGGCGATGTGCCAGGTGGTCACCTGGTGGGCGCCCGCCGTCACCACGGGTGCCGCCCCACTGCACCGGATGATCCTCGGCCGCCGTCCCGGCGCGTCGCAGGTACCCCGGCGTGCCGAGACCCCCGCCGACGCGGCTGCCCTGCAACGCCTTTCGGAATGGGCCGCCCCGGCCGCCGACGTGATCTCGGTGACGGCGGTCGACCGCCCCGAGAACGTGGCGCCGCGACGGGTGCGCACCGAACTACCGACCGGTGAGTTGGCAGCCGCCGTATTCGACCGGCCCCTCGACCAGCTGTGGCGACGCACCTCCTACTCGGCACTCACCGCGGGCGCGCACGACCTCGCCTCGGTCGACGACAGCGAACCCGAGGACGGGCCCGGTCCCGACGACGAACCGGACACCCCACCCCTCGACGCGCCCACGGTGAGCGCGGCGACGCCGTCGCTGATGAATGCCCTGCCCTACGGCGCGGAATTCGGCACGCTCGTACACGGCGTACTCGAAACGGTCGACACCTCCGTCGCCGATCTCGCGGCCGAGGTCCGAACACGGTGTGCCGACGCGGTCGAGCAGACCATGGCCGAACTGGATGTCGACCTGCTGGCCACGGCCCTGCTCGCAGTGCTGCGCACACCGACCGATTTCGGTTCGCTGAGCCGGATTCCGACCGGGGACCGCCTCAACGAACTGGAATTCGAACTCCCGCTCGGTGGCGGGGACACCCCCGGTGCCCGGGCCGCGACGGTCCGCGACATCGCCGAGCTGGTGCGCACCCACCTCCCGGCCGACGACGACCTGTCGACCTACGCCGACCACCTCGCCGCTCTACCCAATACCGTGCTGCGCGGCTACCTCACCGGCAGTATCGACGCCGTGCTCCGTGTGCCCGACGGTGATGCGAGTGGCGGATTCCGCTATGTGATCGTCGACTACAAAACCAATCGCCTCGGCACCGGTGACCTCACCGTCGAGCACTACCGTCGCGAACACATGCTCGCGGAGATGATCCGCTCCCACTACCCGTTGCAGGCACTGCTGTATGCCGTAGCGCTGCACCGCTATCTGCGCTGGCGCCTGCCGAACTACGACCCGACCCGCCACCTCGGCGGCGCCCGTTACCTGTTCGTCCGAGGCATGATCGGCGCCGACACCCCACCCGGCCACGGCGTCTTCGACTGGTACCCGCCCGCCGAATTGGTTGTGGCGCTGTCGGATCTGCTCGCCGTGGGGGGCCGTCGATGAACAGCACAGCCGGTTCCGCCGTGTTCGCCCGGACCAGACGCGTCCGGTCGACCGGAACCTGTCGATGCACACCGACGGTCGCGGGTAGGCGACGGGGAGTGCGTGCGCGGCTTCGACCCGACACGCTCACGCGGTCGGCACACGGCATGCGCGACCGTTCCGGCACGGCTGTGTCGGCGGGCGACCGCCCACCCGGCGCAGACGTGCGTCTCACCGGTGCACGGCGGATGGGTGGTCGCGGGCGGAGGGCGAGAAGGTGACATCGATTCAGGTGGCGCAGCGGGGGACCGGTCTGCTGCGGGTGTTCAACGAGGCGGGCGTGCTGTCGGCCGCCGACGTGCACGTGGCCGTGCGGTTGGGGCGGCTCGGGCGTGAGGACAGCGAGGACGTGTTGTTCGCGGCGGCGCTGGCCGTGCGCGCGGTGCGGTCGGGATCGGTGTGTCTCGAGCTGGCGCGGATGCGTGAGATCGGTGTCGATGCCGACGAAAGTCGTGATGGCGCGCCCGGAGTCGATCCCGCGACGCTGCCGTGGCCAGAGACGGACCGGGTGCTCACGGCGTTGCGGGCCAGTCCGCTCGTGCAGGGTGGTCAGGCGGGTCCGTTGCGTCCGCTGCGAGTGGTCGAGGCCGATGCCGACGGTGGGGCGCTGCTCTACCTCGACCGCTACTACCAGCAGGAACAGACGCTGCGCCGGGCGCTCGTCGAGCGCGGCGCCGATCACCCCGTCATCGACACCGCCCTCGTGCGCGCCGAACTCGACCGCTTGTTCGCCGACTCACTCGGGGAGGGTCCCGACCGGCAACGCCTCGCCGCCGCATTGGCGGCCACCCACTGGACCACTGTCGTCGCAGGCGGTCCCGGTACCGGCAAAACACACACGATCGCCCGAATCCTCGCCCTGCTGACGGCCCATCGCAGGGCCACCCCCAAACTGGCCGCGCTGCGCATCGCCCTGGCCGCCCCCACCGGCAAAGCGGCTGCCCGCCTGCAGGAAGCGGTCCGTGACCAGGCCGCCGAACTCGGCCTCCCCGAACTCACCGCCTCCACCCTGCATCGCCTGCTCGGCTGGCAACGCGGCCGCACCACCCGTTTCCGTCACCACGCCCACAACCGTCTGCCCTACGACGTGGTGGTCGTCGACGAAACCTCCATGGTCTCGCTCACGATGATGAGCCACCTGTTCTCGGCCCTGCGCCCCGACACCCGCCTCATCCTCGTCGGCGACCCCGACCAGCTCGCCTCCGTCGACGCGGGCGCCGTCCTGGCCGACCTCGTCGCCGGACCGGTCGTCGGCGTCCCGAACCCGGCCCTGCGCGAACTCCTGACGTCGGACACCGGGTCGGCATCCACTGGCACTCGCGCGGGGGAAGAGACCGGTTCCGGCAGCGACCCCGCCGTCGTGACCGAAGCGGCGGACGGAATCTCTACCGGTGACGGGTCCGGAATGTCTGCGAATTCGTCCGTGCGGGAAGGTGATTCGCTTAGTGCGCTGGAGATGCGTCGTCTGCGGGGCGGCATCGTGCGGCTGACCCGTGGGCGGCGCTTCGGTGGGCGGATCGCGGATCTGGCTGTCGCGGTGCGAGCGGGCGACGCGGATGCGGCGTTGGCGATTCTGCGCGCCGGGGGAGATGACGTATCACTGTGTGGGCCCGACGATATCCGTGCGGTGCGCGCCGATGTGACCACCGCCGCGCTCGCTGTCACCGAGGCGGCGCAAGCCGGTGACGCGGTCGGTGCGCTGGCCGCGCTGGAATCACATCGTCTGCTCTGCGCGCATCGACAGGGTCCGTTCGGTGTGGAGCGGTGGGACCGGATGGCGGCCGAATGGGCGGCCGCCGGTGGTGCGGGACCCGAAGGGCCGCAAGCGGTGTGGTACCCGGGTCAGCCGTTGCTCGTCACCGCGAACGACCACGAGGCGCGCATCTACAACGGCGACACCGGCGTCATCATCCGCCGTCCCGACGGTTCCCTGCGGGCCGCCCTGCAACGCGGCAGCGAGCCCTACCTCGTGCACCCCACCCAGTTCCCCTCGGTCGTCACGGTTTTCGCGATGACCATCCACCGCAGCCAGGGCAGCCAGTACGACACCGTCTCGGTGGTCCTGCCCGAACCCGAATCAACGCTGCTCACCAGGGAACTCCTTTATACCGCGATCACCCGTGCCCGCACCCACGTCCGTGTCATCGGCACCGAGGACGCCATCCGGGCCGCCATCGCCCGCCGCGTCCTGCGCGCCAGCGGCCTCACCCGCAACCCCTGATCGAGATCACCACGCTCCGGCGGCGAAATCCGCGACCAGAGCGTGGTGATCCGGCGTCCAGGTCAGCGCGCGGAGCTGCGGGAGAGGTTCCAGGCCCACCAGGGGTCGTCGTCGAGTCCGTAGTGGATATTCGACTCGATCGACTCGCGGAGTGGGTCGGGGAGCCGGTGCAGCGCCGGGAGGACGTCGGGGGACAGGGACATGAGGTAGTCGATGTCGAGTCGTCCGTTCTGTTCCCAGCGGGCGATGTTGCGTTCGGCGACGAAGTGTTCCGGATTGATCGCCGCGAGGGCGACCAGTGTGGCCAGCGCGGTGCCGACGGCCGCGCGCGACACCCAGTTCCACCGCAGCCGCGCGATGGCGACCAGCATCAGCACGTACAGCAACCCGACCCACAGCTCGCACGCCGACACCAGCAGGCGCAGCACTGTGAACCCGTAGGCCTGCTGGTAGGTCCACATGCGGCCGAGCGCGGAGACGACGATGACCAGCGTCAGCACGCTCACCGCGCCGAGCAGCACCCGCACCCACAGCCGATCGGCGGCGGTGTCCTTGGCCGAGAAGTGCAGGACCATCGCGATCACCGCCAGCGCCAGGATGCTCACCGCCGAGAGTTGCCAGAACCCGCTGCGCGCGTATTCGGCGTAGGTGAGTCCGGCGGTGCGCTGCACGTAGTCGTCGCCGCCGAACAGGGCGACGAACTGGCCGCCGAGGAACACCCCGAACAACACCGCGAGCACCGCGACCGGCAACGCCCACTCGCTGCGTGTCCACAACCGGCTCGGCCGTCCGGCATCACCGGCGGCGGGCAGCGGTCCGGCCAGCAGATACAGCGCACCCAGCGCGCCCGTCCCCAGCACGGCGAACAGCACAAGCCACTCCCACGCGGCGGCCGAGTCCACCTCGGGCACCAACCCGCTCAACAGCGTCGCGAACGTCGCGTCGGCCCCACCGAGCAGCGGCACGAACACCACGAGCAGCGCCGCCGTCGCGGCCACCGAAACCCCGTACCGCCGCACCCGCGACAACTCGCTCGTCCCGACCTGCCGCACCCCCGAAAACGCCCACGGCACGGCGACGAACGACTCGACCGGCACCGCGATCATGTCGAACCACACACCCCGCGTACTCCGCCGCCCCAACACCGCGAACGACCCAGCCACACAGGCCCCGATCACACACCACGCGAACAACCACCCCGCCGCCCGAACAGCCCCGACCCCCAACAGGACCAGCGCCAACCCGACCCACCAACCACGCCCCCACCGCGACGCCATCCGCCGCACCACCCCCACGACCGATCCCTCGGACCCTCCGCCCTGCCCCGCACCAACGAAACCCGCACCGGCTCCCGCGGTGATCTCGGTGCTCGTGCGCGCGGCGGTGCCGGTGTCGGCCTCTGATGCCGTGGCTGCGCTCGTCGATGTATCCGAGCGTGCGCTGGGCGTCGCGGTGGCGGGCATCGAGGGCCCGATGGTCTTCGTCTGCTCGGTCCGCGAGCCGTGCACGATTCGGGTGCCGGTCGCATTCGGCGCCGTCGTCGAGTCCCGGGCCACCAGCTTCTCTCCGGGATTCGCTGAATCACCCTCGGCGGCACCAGGATTTCGCTCCGGCGTATGCATGGTACTTCTGCGCGCACGCTGGTCGACGGCGCAGAGGGCGGCGGTGATCGCGGTGCCGGTGAGGAGCCAGCCGATGCCGGGGCGGTCGGTGGGGATCACCGTCGCACCGACGACGCCGACGAACGCCGCGGCCGGAAGGATGCCGGAGGGGCGGGCGACGCGGCGCCAGCGCGGTGGGGCCGGGGGACGTGGTGGCGCTGCCGTGTGCCGAACGGGTGACATCGGTTCCACGGCGGCTGCCTGCCAGCCGGACGTCCAGGACGGGGGAGTGGAACTGCCCGATGCCGACCGGGCGGCCGGGGATGTCGTCGGCTCGATCACGGAGCCTGGTGATCCGTTGGGTGCGGCACTATCGGGCGCGGGGGTCGGATCGGACTGGACAGGTTCGCGCGCCCGGGCGGTGGTGTCAGCGCCGGAATCGGCGCCGTGGTGCGTCGCCGCTCCGAGCTTGCTCTGCTCCTTCGCGCCGGGTGGGGCGGCATCGGGTTTCGCCTCGGATCGGGCGGTGTCCGGCACGGCGGGGCCGGTCTCTCGGCTCGGCTCCACTCCTCCCTCGGGAGTGGCGGGTGCAGGAGAGTGCCCGCGATCCGCGTCTACCCGGGCAGAGCCCGCCGGATTCTTTGTGGCAGCGGGAAGTTCGTTGTCCTCGCCGGACCGTTCCGTGGTCGATTTCGTCATGTTTCCCCTCGAGATAGGTGTGCTCGTCCGCCCCCGGGACCAGTGGTCGGGGGTGGTGATGTGTGTGAGTCAGGAAGTGGGCAGGACTACCCGGATGCGTGAGCCGGGGTCGGCCACCGCGATCGTGCCGCCGTGCAGGTCGACGACCCAGCGGGCGATGGCGAGACCGAGCCCGGTACCGCCGCCGTCGGTGCGCCCGCCCCGGGTGAAACGGTCGAAGACGGTGGCGCGGTCGGCTTCCGGGATGCCGGGGCCGTCGTCCTGGATCTCGAGGACCACCGTGTCGGCATCTGCCCGGGCGGTCACGCGCACCTCACCACCGGCGGGCCCGTGCCGGGCGGCGTTGTCGAGGAGGTTGAACAGCACCTGGTGCAGCCGGGCGCGGTCGCCGAGGACCACCGCGTCGGCCGGTGCGACCGTCGTGGTGAACCGCACGCCGCGTCCGAGCGCGGCCGTCATCACCTCGGCCTCGGCGATGGCTTCCGTCAGAAGTGTTGCCAGTGGAAGGGTTTCGCGATCCAGTGGACTGGCCCCGGCCTCGATGCTCGACAGGTCGAGGAGTTCGGCGACGAGCAACCCGAGCCGTTCGGTCTGTGCCAGCGCGGTGCGCAGGGTGGCCGGGTCCGGGTCGCTCACCCCGTCGACGATGTTCTCCAGGACGGCGTGCAGCGCGGTGACCGGTGTGCGCAATTCGTGCGACACATTCGCGATGAGATCGCGGCGCTGTCGGTCGGCGGCGGCCAGATCGGCGGCCATCTGATTGAACGCCGTCGCCAGCTGACCCACCTCGTCGCGCGACGACGCGCGGACCCGGAAACTGTAGTCGCCCTGAGCCATGCGCCGGGCCGCCGCCGTCATCTCGCGCAGCGGCCGGGTGATCCCGTGCGCGAGGATCTGCGAGGTGACCAAGGCGATGAACATCGCGGTGAGGGTGGTGAACGTCGGCAACCAGCCGATCCGCAACCAGAAGTAGGCGAATGCCACCGCGCCCGAACACACCATCAGCACAGCGAGTTTCAGCTTGATCGAGCGCAGCGGGTCGAGCGGGCGCGGCAACCGGTCGGCGATCCGGTCCAGGACCGCGGGCACGCTCATCGTGCGTCCAGGGCGTAACCGACACCGTGCACGGTGCGGATCAGATCGGCACCGAGCTTGCGTCGCAACGCTTTCACGTGCGAATCCACCGCGCGGGTGCCCGCCGCGTCCGACCAGTCCCAGATGTCCTCCAGCAACCGTTCCCTGGCCAGCACCGCCCTCGGCCGCTGCGCCAGCCGGGTGAGCAGATCGAATTCCAGCGGGGTGAGCCGGGCTTCGGTCTCACCTCGCCACACGCGGCGCTCGGCGAGATCGATCCGCAGGTCACCGACGACGATGCTGCTGTCGCCCCGTTCGGCGGCGCGGTCCACCCGCCGCAGCAGCGCGTGCACCCGGGCGGCGAGCACCCGCATCGAGAACGGCTTGGTGAGGTAGTCGTCGGCGCCGACACCGAGTCCGATCAGCTGGTCGGTCTCGTCGGTCCGCGCGGTGAGCATGAGTACCGGCACCGAACGCTCGGCCTGGATCCGGCGGCACACCTCGAGCCCGTCGAAGCCGGGCAGCATCACATCGAGCACCACCAGGTCCGGTTCCCCCGCCGCCGCGGCGGCCACCGCCGCCGGACCGTCGTGCGCCAGGTCGACGGTGAATCCCTCGGCCCGCAATCGCGCGGCGACCGATTCGGCGATCGTCACCTCGTCGTCGACGACGAGCACCCGCCGCGCCGCACCCCCACTGAGTTCCATGCTGCGACCCTAGCGACCCGGTGTGGAGGGTTCCGTCGCCGAATGTGGAGATTCTGTGTGGACTCGACCGGTCAGGCGTCGGGGAACAGGCCGGGCAGTTCCATGGCGTAGGCCAGGTCGTCGCGCGTGCCGAGGGTGACCAGCAGGATGCGGATCATGGTCACCCGTGCTTCCGACACCAGGATGGGATCCGGGTCGCTGCCCGGTTCGGCATCGGCGGTCAACCGGTAGACGACGTACTCGCACACGTGCAGTGCCGCGTCCAGGTCCAGCGGGGCGGGCACCGCGCGCCCCAGCTCGCCGAACGTCTTGCGCACCAGATCCCGGATGTCGTCGAGCGCGCGTTCCCGATACGCCGACACCGGCGACCCCGGATCGTGCAGTTCCGCGAACAGCGGCCGCAGCATCGGACCGTGCGCGCGCGCCCAGTCCACGTAGGCGTCGATCAGCCGGATACCCAGCTGGACGGGCTCGTCGCTGCCGTGTAGCGCCGCGCTGATCCCGCCGACCAACCCGTCGTTGCTCGCGTCGAGCACGGCGCGCAACGGCTCGGCGGCATTGCTGAAATAGCGGTAGAAGGTGGGGCGGGCCAGGCCCGCCTGCTCGATGATCTGGGCGACGCTCAACCCGCGCGACCCGGTGCGCGCGAACACCGCCGCGGTCGCCTCGACGATCCTGGCGCGCACTTCCTCGGCCTGTTCCAGGGTCTGCGGTGGCCTACCGCGACGTACCGACGTCGGCTCCTCGGCCATCGCACCTCCCACATCGTCGCGAACTCGCTGCCGAAAGCTTGACACGAACCCGCTCCCACGGATTAATCTAACACCAGTGTTCAGCAAATAGCCGAATATCCGCGCCTGCACCGCGCGACCACCTGGTGAGGAGAAGGGCCGACGATGACGACCGCCCCCGAAGTGACCGCCGAACCGACCGCGCTGCCGAAAACGCTGGTCAAGCCCCTGTTCGATCGGGCCGTCGCCGGTGGCGCCGCGTCGGTCGAGGTCTTCGCTCCCGCCACCGGCCACAAGATCGGCGACCTGCCGCAGTCCTCGATCGCCGATATCGACCGCGCGTTCGCGGTGGCCCGCCACGCGCAGCGCGACTGGGCCAAGGTGCCGGTCAAGCAGCGTGTGGAGATCGTCCGCCGCTTCCACGACATCGTGCTCGCCGAGCAGGAGACGGTGCTCGACATCGTGCAGACCGAGACGGGCAAGTCGCGTCCGCACGCCTTCGACGAGGTCGCCGACGTCGCGCTGAACTCGCGCTACTACGCCGCTGTGGCGCCCAAGCTGCTGGCCGACCGCAAGCCGCGCGGTGTGCTGCCGGTGCTCACCGCCGTCGACGTGCACAACCGCCCCAAGGGCGTGGTCGCGGTCATCTCGCCGTGGAACTACCCCCTCGCCTTGTCGGCCTCCGACGCCCTGCCCGCCCTGATCGCGGGCAACGCGGTGATCGCGCGTCCCGACAACCAGACCGCGCTGTCGGCCCTGTGGGCCATCGACGCCGCCGAGCGCGCGGGTCTGCCGCGCGGGCTGTGGCAGGCGGTGCTCGGGCGCGGCCGCGAGATCGGCGGCGACGTGATCGCCCGCGCCGACTACGTGGACTACACCGGTTCCAGCGCCACCGGGCGCACCATCGCCCAGCAGGCGGGCGAACGCCTCATCGGCTACTCCCTCGAGCTCGGCGGCAAGAACCCGCTGCTCGTGCTCGCCGACGCCGACGTGTCCAAGGCCGCGAAAGTGGCTGTGCGGGCGTGCTTCTCCTCGGCCGGTCAGCTGTGCGAGTCGATGGAACGCATCTACGTCGACGCCTCGGTCTACGACCAGTTCGTCGCCGAATTCGTCGGCAACGTCAAGAACATGTCCCTCGGTGGGGAACTCGACTACAGCCGCGACATGGGTTCGCTGACCTTCCAGCGCCAGCTCGACACCGTCACCGCCCACGTGGACGACGCGGTCGCCAAGGGCGCCAAGGTGCTCGCCGGTGGCCGTCCCCGCCCCGACCTCGGCCCCTACTTCTACGAGCCGACCGTGCTGGTCGACGTCGCCCCCGGCATGACGGTCTACCGCGAGGAGACCTTCGGCCCGGTCGTTTCGGTCTACAAGGTGAACTCCGACGACGACGCCGTCGAGGCCGCCAACGACACCGCCTACGGCCTCAACGCCAGCGTGTGGAGCCGCGACGTGGACCGGGCCCGCGAGGTCGCCGCGCGGATCAATGCCGGTTCGGTGAACGTCAACGACGGCTTCGCCGCCGCGTGGGGCAGCATCGACGCGCCCTCGGGCGGTCTCGGCATCTCCGGCCAGGGTCGTCGCCACGGCCCCGAGGGCCTGCTGAAGTACGTCGACACCCAGACCGTCGCCGTGCAGCGGGTGCTGCCGATCGGGCCGCTGCCGGGGATGTCCGAGCAACTGTGGGCCAAGACGATGACGCTGGTTCTCGGCGCCATGAAGACGCTGCGCCAGAAGTAGCGTGACGAACGAGCAGGGGTAGGTAGCAGATGAAGTTGGAATCGGTCGCGGGCAAGCGGGTGCTGGTCACCGGCGCCGCCATGGGCCTCGGCAAACTGTTCGCCGAGCACGCGGTGCGTGAGGGTGCCGACGCGGTGGTGCTGTGGGACATCAACGAGATCGCGTTGCGCGAGACCGCCGCCCAGTTGTCCGCGCAGGGCGGCAAGGTGCACCAGTACGTGGTAGACGTGTCGTCGCAGGACTCCATCCGCGAGAACGCCGAGGCGGTCCGCAAGGAGATCGGCGGCATCGACATCCTGGTCAACAACGCCGGGATCGTGCGCGGCAACACCTACTTCTGGGAAACCGAGAACCGCGCCGACATCGACCGGACCATGGCGATCAACTCCCTGGCGCCGATGTATGTGACGCTCGAGTTCCTGCCAGGCATGGTGGCCGGTGCCGGTCAGGCGCGCATCCTCAACATCGCGTCCTCGGCGGGCCTGGTCGCCAACCCGCGCATGGCCGTGTACGCGGCGTCGAAGTGGGCGGCGCTCGGCTGGTCGGATTCGGTGCGGCTCGAGCTCGAGCAGGCCGGGCACGACCATGTGAAGGTGACGACCGTGTGTCCCACCTACATCAACACCGGCATGTTCGACGGTGCCAAGGGCATCCTGTTCACCCCGATGCTCGAGCAGAACGAGGTCGTCGACACCTCGTGGCGGGAGATGAAGAACGGCGGCGCCCTGGTGGTGCTGCCGTGGACCTCGCGGATGAACCGCGCGCTCACCGGCCTGCTGCCGATCAAGATCCGCGATCTGTACCTCAACGCGGTCGGCGTGTACCACTCGATGGACCACTTCACCGGACGCAAGTAGACCTCCCACGACAGCGCGCTGCCCTCGTCGACCCGTCGGTCGGCGAGGGCAGCGCGCTGTTGGCTCACTCCCGACGGGTGCCGGTGACGACAGTGGCGTAGTACTCCTCGGAGTGCTCGGCCCGCGCCGCCAACCCGTGCTCGCGCAGGACGGCCAGCGCTGTCTCCACCTGGCCCTTCCCGGCTTCCACGTACACCGAGCCGCCCGGCGCCAGCCACCGCGCCGCCCCCTCGGCGACCCGGCGGAAGACCGCGAGGCCGTCGTCGCCCCCGTCCAGTGCCACGAGCGGTTCGTGTTCGCGCGCTTCGGGCGGCAGCTCGGCGATGCGGGCACTCGGCACATACGGCGTGTTGGCCAGCAGCACATCGATGCGTCCGCGCAGTCCCGTCGGGAGCGCGTCGAAGAGGTCACCCGCGTACACGGCCGCACCGAGCGGCGCCAGATTCTCGCGCGCGCATGCCACCGCCGCCGGGTCGAGGTCGGCGGCCACCAGCTCGACCGAACACCCACGCCCGGCCAATTCCGTGGCCGCGATGAGCCCGAGCGCCCCGCAACCACAACACAGATCGACAATGCGCACCGACTCCGCCACCACACCGGTCACCGCCCGCTCGACCAGAAACGCCGTCCGCTGACGCGGCACGAACACCCCCGCCCGCACCCCTACCCGCACACCCCGAAACTCCACCCACCCCAACAGGTATTCGAGCGGCACCCCCGAAACCCGCCGCGCCACCAGCCCCTCGAGCAGTCCCGCTTCGCCCCCCGCCGACTCGATCAGCAACGCGGCCTCGTCCTCGGCGAACACACATCCCGCACTCCGCAAAGCGGCAACCACGTCAGCAGCATCGGCAACACTCACCCCCCCGATTGTGCCCGCCCCCTATCCCGCGAATCCGCCAGTCCGCCCCCGACCTCCGCCTCGGAGGAACGACCTCCGCGCGTCAACCACCCGCCGCTCTTCCGGCTTCGCGACACCACTCGACTCCGCCTGCGCCCGCGCGATCCGGTGCGAGCCCGAAACCAGCGGTGTCCGGTGCGCGAGGAGATCGTTGTAGGGTCGTATCCGGCGCAGGGAACACCGGTGTGAATCCGGGGCTGTCCCGCAACTGTCACCGGGGAGCATTCCGCCGATTTGTGGTCACGACCTACCCAGGTTGGAAGGCCGGCGGAGGTGCGTCGATCCGGGAGCCAGGATACCTGCGCCCGAGGTATCGGGATCCACCCACGAGGATGGCAATGAACAACTACACATCGGATCGGCCCGGGCTCGGCCGTCGGAAGTTCCTGCTGGGCAGTGCGGGAGCGTTCGGCGCTGTTGTGCTCGGCGCGACCATGACGAGCTGCGGCACGGAGACCGGTCAGGCCGGTGCGCCCCTGGGGCCACCTCGGTCGGGCGGCCGTTTGCGCTCGGTGATCGCCGGACGGTCGGCGAGCGCGGATGTCCTCGACCCGCACGAGGCCGGTAGCTCGGCAGGTGGCGCGGTGTCGAAGAACGTGTGGGACAAGCTGGTCGCCTACAACAATGATCTGACCCTGCGCTACCGGCTCGCACAGTCGCTCGAGCCGAACGCGGACGGCAGCCGGTGGCGCATCAACCTGCGCCCGGGGGTGGTGTTCAGTGATGGAACGCCGCTGACCGCGCGGGATGTGCTGTGGAGCTTCGAGCGGATGCTCGATCCGACGAGGAAATCCTCCGGTGATCTGTCGATGGTCGATATGTCGCGCACCCGTGCCGACGGTGACCTCGGTGTTGTGGTGGCGATGAAGTCTCCGCTGGCGGACTTCGGTTCGGTGCTGGCGGGCTGGTACTGCTACATCGTCAAGGCGGGCACCGGCGTCATCGACGGGTCGGTGCTCCCGGTTGGCACCGGTCCGTTCGCGTTGGCCCGATGGTCGCCAGGTGATCGAACCCTGTTGCGTCGTAACGAGCGGTACTGGGACGGCCCGGTACCGCTCGATGAAGTGGAGATCATCCAGATCGCCGAGACCGAAGCGCGTGTCAACGCCTTCCTTTCCGGGGAAGCCGATGTGGCGCACGAGATCTCGTACCTGCAGGCGCGGACGCTGTCCGATGATCCGAACACCACGGTGGTTGTACCGCCCGCCGGTTTGATGGGTGCCTTCCAGATGCGGGTCGACACCACGCCTTTCGACGATCCTCGGGTGCGGCAGGCGATGCGACTGGCGGTGGACCGCCAGGCCATGGTCGATTCGGTGTACTACGGCTACGCCGAGGTGGGCAACGACATCTACGGCAAGGGCGCACCGTTCTATCACGGTGATCTGCCGCAGCGCTCCTACGATCCGCAGCGCGCGCGAGAACTGTTGCGCGAGGCCGGAAAGGAGAACTTGACGGTTTCTCTGCCCACGGCGGACGGGATGCCCGGCATGCTCGAGGCCGCGACCTTGTTCGCTGAGCAAGCCAGAGCCGCGGGCATCACGATCACGCTGGAGTCGGTCCCCGCGGACACTTACTTCTCCCAGGTCAGCGGCAAGGCGCCGCTGTCTCATATCGGCTGGTGGAACTACAGTCTCGACTACTTCTACGGCCAGACCATGACCAGTTCCGCGCCGAGCAACGGCACCGGCTGGCGACGACCCGGCTGGGATGCCACCTTCGCCCAGGCCCGCGCCACGATGGATCCGCAGCGACGGAGCGAGCTGTATCGTCAACTGCAGGAAGAACTCTGGAACGACGGCGGTTACATCCTGCACAGCTTCGCCAAACGCCCCGACGCGGCGAAGAACTATGTGGGTGGCGTGCGAAACGGTGTGCCCGGCACCGACGACTGGGCCAACTACGCGACCACCTGGCTCGCCGAGCAGTGATCCGCCGCTCGTGATCGCCTACGTCGCGCGGCGTGGCGGGGGCGGCCTCGCAGTGCTGCTCGCCGTCGCGCTGGTCGTCTTCGTGCTGTTCGAAACACTGGACTCCGATGCGGCCACCGTCATCCTGTCACGTGCCGGTGGTGGCGACCCCACCCCCGAGCAACTGGCGGCACTACGCGCCGAACTCGGGCTGGATCGGCCCGCGCCCGTGCGTTTCGCGGACTGGCTGATCGCCTTCGTACAAGGCGATTTCGGACATTCGCTGATATCCGGTCGGCCGGTCGGCGATGTGCTGCTCGGGCGCGCCACCAACAGTGTCGCGCTCGCGCTGCTCACCGCCACGCTGCTCATCCCCGCGTCACTCGCGCTCGGTCTCCTTGCCGGTGCCCGTGCGGGTTCGCGGACCGACCGGGTCATCAGCGTCGGGGCGTTGGCGGCCGAATCGGTGCCCTCGTTCGTCTTCGGTGTCGTCCTGGTGGCGACGGTGTCGTTGTCGCTGGGCTTGCTGCCCGCCGTCTCGCTGCTGCCGACCGGCGCGAGTGTGTGGGAACGCCCGGAGATCCTGGTCCTGCCGGTGACCTGCCTGCTGATCGGGTTGGCACCGCATCCGGTGCGGATGGTGCGGGCACAGACCGCCGAGGTCATGACCAGTCCGTACGTCAAGACGGCGCGGCTCAACGGGATCACGGGTGCGCGCCTGATGCTGCGCCACGTCGCACCCAATGCGGTCTCGGCGTCGATCCATCCGCTCGCGGGCTCGGTGGTCGGGCTGATCGGTGGTGTCGCGGTGGTGGAGACACTGTTCTCCTATCCGGGTCTGTCTCAGGAGTTGTTGCGAGCCATCGAATCTCGCGACTTTCCGTTCGTCCAATCGGCCGCGGTGCTGCTGGCGGCCGTCGGGATCGGCGTCCATCTGCTCGCCGATCTCCTCACTCTGCTGGTGAGTCCGCTCGCGCGGCAGGTAGCGATGGGAGACCGGGCATGAGGAACCGCGGCGGAATTCGGTCCATGTGGCTCGCGGTCACCGTCGCTCTGCTGCTGTTGGTCGCACTGGGGCCGCTTCTCGCGCCCTACTCGCCGACCGAGGTGACGGCGCCGCCGTTCCGACCGCCGTCGGCGCGGCACCTCCTCGGTACCGATGTGGTCGGACGTGATGTGGCCGCACGAGTGCTGCACGGCGGTCTGCCGTTGCTGTCGATCGCCGGGCTGTCGCTGATCGTCGCCTACGCGTTGGGGCTGGGCCTCGGACTGCTGGTCGGGTTGCGCCGCGAGTGGGACCGCTTGGTCATGCGACCGGTCGATGCCATCACCGTATTGCCGTGGTTTCTGCTGCTCGCGGTGATCGCCACCGCGATGGGGGCAGGGCCCGCGGCGATCGTGGTGACCGCGGCACTGGCGTCGGTGCCCTGGATCATCCGCATCGTCCGCACCCGTGTCCTCGAACTCGCGTCGACCGGTTATGTCGAATCCGCCCGAGCCCGAGGTGAACCGCTGTGGCGGCTGGGGCTGGTCGAGGTGCTGCCGAACCTGCGGACAGTAGTGCTGGCCGACGCGGGTGTTCGTATGTCGGCGACCATCTCGTTGGTCGCGGTGAGCGGATTCCTCGGGTTGGGCCTGCGCCCGCCCGCGCCCGACTGGGCGTTGATGATCATCGAGAACCGGCCCGGATTCGCCCTGCAACCGTGGTCGGTGCTCGCGCCCGCGCTGTTGATCATGGTGCTGGTGGTTTCGGTCAATATGGTCACCGACCGCGCCTTCGGTGCCGATCAGCCCAGCGCGGCGCATCACCCGATGCGGGTTTCCGAAGCGGGATCGGGGCTCACGGTGAATGGTCTCACTGTCCGGGATCCGAATGGAGCCCTTGTCCTGGAAGATATTTCGGTCCATGTGCGGTCCGGGGGCAGTGTGGCCGTGGTCGGAGCGTCCGGTGCCGGAAAGACAACGCTGGCGCTGGCGGTGCTCGGTGCGCTACCGCCCGAACTGACCGCGGTGGGTTCGGTCGGCATCGGTCGATCCGCTGGTCGCCGCACGGTCGGCTACGTCCCGCAGGATCCGGCGACCGGGCTCAACCCGGCGCTGCGCATCGGCACCACCCTGCGTGAAATCGCCGGACGGTACGACACAGTCGGGGTCGGCAACGGTGTAGCGGAGGCATTGCGCCGGGTCGACCTGCCCGATGACCGCCGATTCCGACGCCGATTCCCGCATGAACTGTCCGGTGGCCAGCAGCAGCGGGTATTGCTGGCCATGGCGCTCCTCGGTGATCCGGCGCTGCTGGTTCTCGACGAGCCGACCACCGGACTCGACGCGCACACCCGAGACCGCCTGGTGCGCACACTGCGTCAGATCCGGCGCGACAGTTCAACCACGCTGCTCGTGATCACCCACGACCTGGCGGCGCTGGAACCGCTGGTCGACCACGTGCTCACCCTGGACCGAGGCCGAGTCGAATCGATGACTGCCCACCGGACATCAAGGGCGGCAACGGTCGTGCGGGTGCCTCCCATCGAGATCGCGACCACGCCGATACTCAGGGTCGAGAACCTGTCGGTGACGCACCGGCGCGGCCGCGACGCCGAGCCGGTCGTCGACGGGTTGTCGTTCACCCTGCACGCCGGTGAATGTCTGGCCATCACCGGCAGATCCGGGGCGGGCAAGACCACGCTGGCACGTGCCATCTCCGGCTTGCACGCGCCGGTGGGCGGCATCATCGAACTGGACGGCACGGCACTGCGTCCGGGCATCGACCGGCGCCCATCGGCGCACCGCCGCGCCATCCAACTGATACCGCAGAATCCCGCGACCTCGCTCAACCCGTCCTATCGCATCGGCGGCCAGATCAGCCGACCGCTTCGCCACCTCCACGGCATGAGCAGCGCTGCCGCCTCGGCACGGGCCCGAAGCCTGCTCGACGCGGTAGGCCTCGATAGCGAACTGGCGGCACGGCGCCCCGACCAGCTGTCCGGCGGCCAGCAACAGCGCGCAGCCATCGCCCGGGCCCTCGCCGCCAACCCCCGCATCCTGATCTGCGACGAAATAACCACCGCGCTCGATCCGAACACCCAGAACATGGTGCTCGACCTGCTCGAAGACCTGCGCCGAAAGGGAATGGCGCTCATCGTGATCAGCCATCAGGACACCGTCATCGACCGTCTCGCCGACCGGGTACTGGGACTTTCCGAACGGATCACCCGCACGGAGGAATCCTGATCAGCCGCCTCACCGTGAACTGTCGAGCTCGAATGTCCGCGTAGCATCCAGATAGATGCCCCGCTGAGCGCCCCGATCCGGCGGCGGCAGCTGCGAAACCAACTGCTCCAACGAAGTCATGGCCCCCACCACATTCGTTCCCGCGACGATGAAATCCGCCACCGCCCGCCGAATATGGTTGGGCGAGGTCACCACCACCGCACTGTTGGCCCCCAGATCCCGCAACAGCTTGGTACTGAACAAGGCGTTCTGCACAGTGGACCCCGCCCGGTCCTCCACGTGGATCCGATCACCGGGCAGTCCACGCCCGATCAACCACCGCCGCATCGCCTCCGCCTCGGAGATCCCGTTCTGCGGATTGCCTCCGGTGACCACCACCGGCGAGAACGGCGCCGCGACAGCCTGCATCCAGGCGGCCGTGAGCCGATTCTCCAGCTCCGGCCGCAGCGCACCGTCGGGCAGCAGACCGTAGCCGAGCACGACGATGCCGGTCTGGGGGCCGATGAGGGAGGGGAGCGGGTTGGGCAGCGTCGCCACCGCCGCGGTCACCGCGTGCAGCACCCGCTTGGTGCCCGCGGCCATCGCCGGGTCGAGCGCGCCCAATTGTCGCATCGCCTCGTTCACCGCCGCGGCATCACCGGCGTGATGGGACCAGATGGCTTGCAGGGCAAGGGCTTCGGCGTCACCGGGGTCGGCGCTGATGAGGGCGCGCAGGTCGGCGCGCCCGGCATCGAGATTGCCGTCGGTGAAATGCCGTTGGGCCGAGTTGTAGAGGGCTGTCACGTCCGCGTCGGCGGCGGCGGGGCCGACCGTGGCACTCGTGACGGCCGCGACCGCGGCGAACGCCGCGGCGAGCTGTTTCCATTGCCTCGAGATCTTCACGACAGTCGCGACCTTCCGGGTGGCGTACATGCGGGCAGAGCTGACGGCAGAGCTGCCGGACACCCTACGACCGGTGTCGGCGCGCGCCGGGTAACCCGCCGTCGGCAGGCGCGTCGCGGCCCGGCGCGGCGGTGCGCACCCGGTGGCCGATAGGCTGACCAACCGTGGATACCGCTTCGCTGACCGGCAAGGAACTCGCCGCCGCCATCAACGCCGACTCGAAACAGCGCGCCGCCGCGCTCACCGACGCGGGCGCCGCGCCCACGTTGGCGCTGGTCGTCGCCAACGACGACCCGGCCAGCGCCTGGTACGTGAACTCCCTGCGCAAGGCCGCCGAGCGCCTCGGTATCGCCTGCGAGAAGATCGATCTCGGCGCCGACGCGACCGCGGCGCGGATCCGCGCGGAACTCGACGCGCGCAGCGCCGACCCGGCGACCGACGCGATCATGCTGCAGACACCGCTGCCCGCGGGTGTCAGCCTCGACGACGTGAGCTCCGCCATCGCCGCGAGCAAGGACGTCGACGGGGTGAGCCCGCTGTCACTCGGCCTGCTTGCCTCCGGTCTCGACGGCTTCGTCCCGGCCACCTCCGAGGCGGTCGTGGAGCTGCTGAAGCATCACTCGATCGCGTTGCAGGGCAAGCTCGTCACCGTGGTCGGCCGCTCCAACATCGTCGGCAAGCCGCTGGCGCAGCTGCTGCTCGCCGAGAACGCCACCGTCACGGTCGCGCACTCGCGCACCACGGACCTGGCCGCCGTCACCACCGCCGCCGACATCGTGGTCGCGGCCGCGGGTCGGATCGGTCTGGTCACCGGTGCGCACATTCGCGAGGGCGCCGTGGTGATCGACGTGGGCACCAACGAGGCCGCCGACGGCGGCATCGTGGGTGATGTCGACGCCGCCTCGGTCGACGGCAAGGCCGCCGCCCTGAGCCCTGTGCCCGGTGGGGTCGGCCCCGTGACCACCGCGCTGCTCATGCGGCACGTGGTGGTCGCGGCCGAGAAGGCAAGGGCCTGAACGGTTTCCGTAGTCAGCGAACCGGCCCGATCGAGGTGATCAGCGTCTTGGCGCCCACCTTGGTCGTGCCGACCAGCTGCGGGTTGTAGACGATCGGCACCTCGTCCGGCCGGTATTCGGTGATCGTCACGAGGTACTGTCCGGCGAACGCGCCGGGGGTGATGTCGAGGCAGTGCGTGGTGCCGACCGGAATGGTGTCGATGCCCGACTGGATCTGCGCACCCGTCGGCAGTGCCGCGTCACCGGCCACCAGCGTGCGTGCCTGATCGCCGGATCGCGCGACGTAGTAGGCGTGCTGGAAGGCCAGGATGGCCGACACTCCGCTGTCGGTTCCGCCGGGACCGTTGCCACGCACGAGGCCGCCGATCTGTTCCGTCGGACACTGCCCGACGGCGGGCGCGGGCGCGGCGACTGTCGCGAGCGTGGTGCTCGAGGACGTGGATTCCGGTGCGGGGCCGCCGAATTGGAAGTAGCCGATGCCGATCAGGATCGCCCCGGCGACCGAGGCGGCCAGCGGAGCCACCCAGCGGGGGGCGCGTCGTCGTTTCGAGCGGTCGATCATCCGCGCGAAAACCTCGTCGTCACCGTTGTAATCCGGCGCCGGTCGCGGTTCCCAGTCCGCCGTATAACGGTCGGACCAGCCGGTGTCGGCGGACGCCGGGGGAGTGGCCGATTCGGACGCCGCCGCCGTGGCCGCCCCGATGTTCGGCCGGGTCGATCCTGATTCGGCCCGTGCTGGTTCCTGCTGCGGCGGAGTCGATTCGCGCCGACGCGTGGCCGACCGGACGGGTTCGGGCCGATCCGTATCCGAGGCCGCCGCGTGCCGCGCCGTTTCCGGCCGGTGCGGTTCGAACCACGACGACGTGGGCCACACCGATCCCGTCGGTGCCGGGGGCTCCGACGACGCCCACTCGTCCGGCGCCGGAGCTTCGGGGGGCGGCGCGTCGGCGCTGACGATCGGCAGCTTGTCGGTGTCGGGACCGTTGTTCGCCAACGTGAACGGCGTATCCACTCGGCCCGCACCGGGATCGAGGGGGCCGCCGACGATCGGCAGGCGATCGGTGGCGTAGGCGTCGCGGGCGGGCACGGGGGCGGAGAGCGAGACCACCGGGATACCGGCGGGGGTGATCGGCCCGCCTTCTATCCGATGCCGGGCCCCGGTTCCCGAGGCCCCCGCCTCGCGGCTGCGGCGCCGTGGCAGGGCACCTCGGAGCGGAACACCAGCCGATCCCGGGTCGTGCTGTCGAGCCCCGGTCGGTCTGCGCGCTTCCGGTCGATCCATCGCCCCACCTTCATCAGGCACCCGCCGTCAGGGAATGTCCCGCAACGATTTCATTACGGGCACGATACTGCCCTGACGCCGTGTTCGCCGAATGCGTGGGCGATGCGCGCGTCACCAGTGGATGTAGACCTGGTCGCCGATGCCGACGTTCTCGTAGTACCAGGCGGCGTTCTCGGGCGAGAGATTGATGCAGCCGTGGCTCACGTTGGCATAACCCTGCGAATCCACCGACCACGGTGCCGAGTGCACCATCACGCCACCCCAGGTGAGGCGCACGGCGTACTCGCCGTCGATGATGTAGCCCTCCGGATCGTCGAGCGGGATGCCGATGGTGCGCGAATCGAACACCACCGCCCGGTCCTTCTCCAGGACGCTGAAGGTCCCGGTGGGGGTTTCGAAACCGGGTTTGCCCATCGACGCGGGCATCACGCGGGTCTCACCGTTCGCGGTCACCGTGAACGTGTGGTTCGACAGGTCGGCTTCGGCGTAGGTGCCGCCACCGTACTGGGTGCGCTGGCCCCCGATCAGATCCGCGGACGCGGCTCCCGACCAGGACGCGGCCAGTAGTGCCGCCATGATCGCGACGAACAGAAAACGAAGTGCGTTTCGCATGAACGCCACCCCTTCGGTCACTCGTAGGCGTCTCCCGAGTCTAGGCGTCCATGATCAACTGGACCTCTCGAAGTGGTAACGGCCTACGGGCCGATCGGAGTGTCGGCTTGTGCTCAGCCGCGCACCTCGTGCAGAACCTGGGCGTGCAGGGCGTCGGCACGCGCGGCGATGGTCTCCACCCGCAACAATGCCGCTGCGAAATCGTCACCGAGCGCGGCGGGCAGGGAGGCCACGTTGATCTCGATGTTGAGCTGCGAACTCAGCGCCGCGGCCCGGGCGGCGTCGGCGGCGGCCCCGATATCGGTGACCACGTTCGGATTGCCGATCGGCAACAGTTCGCCTGCCAGGGACAGGATCTCGTCGGCCTCGTCGACCACGGCGGCGGGGACTCGGGCGGCCTCGACCAGGGCGGCGTTGATCGCGGCGGTGCGCTCGGCGATCTGGGAATCGGTGTCCTTGGGCAGCTTGTAGGCCGCGCCGACGGCGGTGAACGCGGCCGCGTCGGCAGCGGCCAGCGCCAGCGAGCGGGCCCGTGCGGCGTCGGCGGCCTCGATGATCCGGTCGATCACCGGGCGGTTCTCGGCGTCCTTGGCTCGGGTGGTGTAGCGCGCCACCATCGCGACCAGCGCCGCGGCCTGGGCGACGTGCAGCGCGGCCACCGCGCCACCGCCGGGCGCGGGCACCTTGGCGGCCAGCTCCGACAGATAGTGCTCCAGGGTCACCGCACCGAAGGAGGGCGCGGTCTGCTGGGGTGACACGGTGGGCTGCGACACGACTGGATGGCCTTTCGACGGGGATTGCTTCGCTCTCAACGCTACCGCGTGCCCACCCGCGCACCCCGCCCGACCAGCGGGTGTACGCACGGACCGACCGGTCGGGTGCGGCCCTGGGCCCGGGTCTATGTTGGGTGTCATGCGGATCGGATTGAGCATCAACTACTCGGGCGGTTTCAAGGAGGTGGCGGCCGAGGTCGCCGACCTGGAACGGGCCGGTCTCGACGTCGTCTTCGTGCCGGAGGCGTACTCGTTCGACGCGGTGAGCGCGCTCGGCTTCCTGGCCGCGCGCACCGAACGGGTGCAGTTGGCCTCGGGCATCCTGCAGCTCTACACCCGGACTCCGAGCCTCACCGCGATGACGGCGGCGGGCCTGGACTTCGTCTCCGACGGCCGGTTCATCCTCGGCATCGGCGCGTCCGGCCCGCAGGTGATCGAGGGCTTCCACGGTGTGCCCTACGACGCCCCGATCGGACGCACCCGCGAGCTGATCGAGATCTGCCGCACGGTGTGGCGCCGCGAGAAGCTCAACTACCAGGGCAAGTACTATCAGATCCCGCTGCCCGCCGAGCGTGGCACCGGCCTGGGCAAAGAGCTCAAGCTCATCAATCACCCGGTGCGCGAGAACATTCCGGTGCTGTTGGCCGCGCTCGGTCCCAAGAACGTGGAGCTGGCCGCCGAACTCGCCGAGGGCTGGCAGCCGATCTTCTTCCTGCCGGAGAAGGCGAACGATGTCTGGGGTGACGCGCTGACCGCGGGCAAGGCCAAGCGCGATCCGGCGCTGGGCGACCTCGAGGTGTACGCCGGTCCCGCGTTGGCGATCGGCGAGAACGTCACGCCGCTGCTGGAGTTCGTCAAGCCGCACCTGGCGCTCTACATCGGCGGCATGGGCGCCAAGGGCAAGAACTTCTACCACACCCTGGCCACCAAGTACGGCTACGGCGAGGCCGCCGACCGTATCCAGGAGCTGTACCTGGCCGGTGACAAGCAGGCCGCCGCGGCCGCGGTGCCCGACGACCTGGTGCGCGACGTGTCGCTGATCGGGCCGGAGGGCTTCGTCAAGGACCGCATCGCCGCCTTCGCCGAGGCCGGGGTCACCACGCTCAACGTCACCCCGCTCGCGGAGAACGCGGCGGGCCGGATCAAGCTGATCGAGCAGCTGCGCGGCCTCTGCTGAGCCGCCACGACGCGACGCGCCGTATCCCGGAGACCTCCGGGATACGGCGCGTCGGTGTTTCGTCCGTCAGGACCGCAACGACGCCAGCGCGTCGGCGAGGGTGGTGTGCATGGCGAACACCTGGTCCAGGCTGGTCATCTTGAGCTGACGGCTGGTCGCGGGCCCGTCGGCGACCACCGCGATGGCGGTGTCGTCGCCCGCGCGCTGGTGCGCGGCGACCAGCGTCGCCATGCCCGCCGAGGCGAGGAACCCGACCGCGGTCAGGTCGATCACCAGGGTCGCGGGCTTGTCGGCGAGGATGGCCTCGATCGCGGCGTCGAGGGCGGGCGCGGTCGCCAGGTCGACCTCACCGGTCACCGTCAGGACCGTGACGCCGTCGTGTACCGCCGTCGTGGTGGTCATCGTGTCCGTGAGTGGGTACGCGTCTCCGGGTGTGTTGGTCACCGATCAACAACACACAACTTCGCCCGAATACGCAAGCCGTCGGGGTGATCGTGGTGGCGGCCCGGACGCCCGGGTCCCGGTCGGGACCGGGATCGCTCCGGTGATCGGGCTCGGGTGCGGTGCGTCACGATCCTTGCCCCGTGCGCATCGTCGAGGCGGTCGACCGGGGTTGGCCGCACCCGCGCGCGCGATCGTCGTACTGTGTGGGCGTGAACATCGATGTGACGCCGCTACCGGGAATCGGCGTGTGCAAGGACTTTCCGCTGGCGGAGGCCCGCCGCCGGATCGGCGTGGTCGAACACCCCGACGGCACTGTCGATCTGGTCGTCTCCCGCGCCGGTGACGCCGAGACGAAGACCTCGATTCCGTTGTCCAGCGCCGAGATCGGCGTGCTGGCCGGGTTGCTCGGCGCGCCGCAGGTGGTGCAGAAGAAGGCCGACTCGCTCGGTGTCGACGAGCTGTCGACCAGGCAGTTCGCGATCGATCGCGGCAGCCCCTTCGACGGGCGCCCGTTGCGCGACACGGCCATGCGCACCCGTACCAAGGCCTCGGTGGTCGCGGTGGTCCGGGCAGGGGAGGTGACCCCGTCCCCGGCAACGGATTTCACCTTCGTCGCCGGTGATCTGGTGGTCGTCGTCGGCACCGGCAAGGGCCTGGAGGCCGCCGGAAAATTGCTCGACGAAGGCTGACGAGTCCTTGTCGATAGTAAAGAGAAGGTAAGGTATTGCCTAGCTGAGGTTAGGTGATCCTATGAATGTTGAAGTCACGTCCCTGCCCGGAATCGGTGTCAGGAAAGAATTCTCGCTGACCAAGGTGGCTCGGCGCATCGGCGTCGTCGACCACCGCGACGGTGGCACCGATCTGATCTTCACCAAGATCGACGACCCCGATACCACCGTGCAGGTCCCGCTCTCCGACGGCGAAGCGCGCACGCTCGCCAGCCTGCTCGGTGCCCCGCGACTCGTCGCGCAACTGCAGGAGGAACACCGCGATCTCGACGGTGTGAGCACCCGGTCGCTGCCGGTGCTGCCCGATTCGCCCTACGCGGGCCGCCGCCTCGGCGAGACGGAGATGCGGACCCGGACTCTGGCCTCCATCGTTGCGGTGCTGCGCGCCGGTCAGATCCATCCCTCGCCCGGGCCGGAGTTCGGTTTCCTCGGGGGCGACATGGTCGTCATCGTCGGTACGACCACCGGGCTCGACGCTGCCGCTTCGATCCTGTCCGACGGCTGAGCCCGTGCAGATCAGTGGAACAACGCTGGCGCTGATCCAGCTGGGGGCTGTGTTCTTCGGATTGGGTGTGCTCGGGCGCATCGCGGGCCGCATCGGCCTGTCACCCATTCCGCTCTATCTACTCGGGGGTCTGCTCTTCGGCACCGGTGGCCTGATCGAGCTGCACGAGGTGGAGGAGTTCATCCACCTCGCCAGCGAGATCGGTGTGGTGCTGCTGCTGTTGCTGCTCGGATTGGAATACACCGCAGGTGAATTGGTCACCGGCATGCGCAAGTCGTGGATCGCCGGTCTGCTCGACCTGGTTCTCAACGCCACGCCGGGCGTGATCGTCGCGCTGTGGCTTGGACTCGGACCGACCGGTGCCATCGCGATGGCGGGCGTCACCTACATCTCCTCGTCGGGAATCGTCGCCAAGGTTCTCAACGACCTGGGCAGGCTGGGTAACCGCGAGACGCCGGTGATCCTGTCGATCCTGGTGTTCGAGGATCTGGCGATGGCGATCTACCTGCCGGTGCTCACCGCCGTGCTGGCGGGTGTCGGCTTCATGGCCGGTCTCACCACCGTCGGCATCGCGCTGGTCGCGGTGACGCTGGTGCTCATCGTCGCGCTGAAGTACGGCCGGTACGTGTCGGCGATCGTGGCCAGCGAGGACCGCGAGATCTTCCTGCTCAAACTGCTCGGTTCGGCGCTGCTGGTCGCCGGTGTGGCCTCGGCGGTGCAGGTGTCGGCGGCGGTCGGCGCGTTCCTGCTCGGCATCGCGATCTCGGGGGCGACCGCGCACGAGGCGACCAAGATCCTCGAACCCCTGCGTGACCTGTTCGCCGCCATGTTCTTCGTGCTGTTCGGGTTGAGCACCGATCCGGCGACCATTCCGCCGGTCCTCGGCTGGGCGGTCCTGCTGGTCGTGGTCACCACGGCGACGAAGCTCTACACCGGCTGGTGGGCGGCCAAGCGGGCCGGGGCGTCCCAGCTCGGCCGGGCCCGCGCGGGTGCGGCACTGGTCGCGCGCGGCGAGTTCTCGATCGTCATCGCCGGTCTCGCGGTCGCCGCAGGTGCGGTGCCCGACAGCTTCGCCGCGCTGGCCACCACGTACGTGCTGTTGATGGCCGTGATGGGGCCGATCGCGGCGCGCGTGGTCGAACCGGTCATGCGGGCGACGGTCGGGCGCAAGGCGAAAGTCCAGGTCGACCCGAACGCGGAGTGACCGACCACCGCGGCGGTGGTCACGGTTCGATCAGGCCCGAGCGGATCGCGTAGCGGGTCAGGTCGAGCCGGTCGCGCAGACCGAGTTTCTGCAGGATGTTGGCGCGGTGGCGGTCGACGGTCTTCACACTGATGACCAGTTCGGCCGCCACCTCCCGCGCGGAATGTCCCTCGGCGATCAGCTTGAGCACCTCCTCCTCGCGGGCGGTCAGGATCGTTTCGGGTAACCGTCCGCCCTGCCTGGCCAGGTGCAGATAGTCACGGACCAGAGCGGTGATCGCACCCGGATACAGGAACGACTCGCCCCGCATCGTCGCCCGGCAGGCCTCGATGAGGTCACGGTCGGCGACCGACTTGAGTACATACCCCGAGGCACCAGCCTTGAGCGACTCGAAGAAGTACTGCTCGTTGTCGTACATCGACAGCATCAGCATGCGGACACCCGGATGCACGCGGGTGATCTCGCGGGCCGCCTGGATGCCGGTCATCCTCGGCATCGCGATATCGAGGATCACCAGGTCGACGGTGTCGGCGGCGAGGGCGGTCACCGCGTCGTAGCCGTTGGCCGCCTCGGCGACCACGGTGAGGTCGGGTTCGTTGTCGAGGATCAGCCGCAGGCCGCTGCGGACCAGGGCGTGGTCGTCGGCAAGCAGGATCCGGGTCGGCGCGCTCATACGGGTTCCTCCACGCGTGCTCGTCGCCGTGCCGGGACGACCAGTTCGACGGTGGTGCCGCCCGTCTCCGGCGAGGTGATGGTGAGCGTCGCGTCGACGAGCATGGCGCGTTCGCGCATCCCTCGGATGCCCGCGCCTTCGGTCGCCACTCCGCCTCGGCCGTCGTCGCGGACCCGGAGGACGACGGTGTCGCCCCGGTCGACGAGCCGCAGGCTCACCTCGCTCGCACCCGCGTGGCGCAGCACGTTCGTCAGGCTCTCCTGGGCGATCCGGTAGCAGACCAACTCGACGTCGGGATCGAGCCTGCTGATCGACGGGTCGACCTCGCGATGCACGGAAATGCCAGCGCTGCGCGTGAATTCGTGACACAGCGCGGTGACGGCACTGTGCAATCCGAGGTCGTCGAGCACATCGGGGCGCAGTCGTGACGCGATCCCGCGCACCTCCTCGAGACATCCGCGTACCGTTTCCCGCGCGTCGGCCACCTCGTCGCGCAAGCCCTCCGGCGCCCGGTCGACGACCCGCTTCAGCCGCAGCAACGCCACTGTCAGGCTCTGGCCGATCTCGTCGTGCAGTTCGCGCGCGATCCGCTGACGTTCGCCTTCCTGGGCGGCGAGCGCCATGGCACCGGCCGCCGATCGTTCGGTCTCGAGCCGGTCGAGCATCGCGTTGAAGGTCTCGATCAGGCGGTGGAAGTCGCCGCTTGCCCGCCGGTCGAACCGCGCCGCGCGCCGAGGGGGATCGACCCGGCGCATGGCTCCGACCAGTTCATCGAGCGGGGCCAGGCTGGTGCGCAGGGCCACGGCGTTGGCGGTCAGGATCACCGCGAGCCCGATCACCAGCACCGGCACCTCGGTCAGCCGCAGACGCGCCGACACGGTCGCGGGTGAGAGCGCGAGGATCAGGGTGCCGAGGGTGAAGACGACACCGTTGAGCAGGCAGATCCGCCAGAACAGCGCCGTCACCGGCGTGCGCCGCACCCGTCCTGCCCCCATCCCTGCGAGAGGCTTCATAGCACCCAGCATGCTGACGGGCCGCTGTTCTGTCCATGGGGTGCGACACCCATCTCGGTGCCCGCGCACCCCGCGCCTCGGTGTCCGAAATGGGTGCGGGCGCCGATGGTCGCCGGGGCGGCCCGACACCAGACTCGAATCCGGACGCACTCGACCGCGCCAGGGGAAGGACCGCCCGGATGGACACCGACCGAACACCGATCCCCGGAACCGGGGTGCTGCACCACTTCCGCACCGGCGGCGGTATCGACTTCGCACTGCTCACCGAAGCCGCGGGCAGACGGCGGCTGCTGGCCTACGCCCCCGGCAGCGACGAACCGAGCATCGACATCGCCCTGGAACCCGACGAAGCCGATCAGGTGGCCGAGTTGATGCACACCGGCCACCTCGCCGAGCGGCTGACCCGGCTCGAGCAGCGGGTCGAGCGGCTCGCCGGACAGCGGGCCGAGCCGTGAGTACCGCCGAATCCACCCGGAGCCGAACCATGCGCGCACGCGATATCGCGATGAACCTGCCGACCGTTCGCACCACCGACCCGGTGGCCCGCGCGGTGCGGGTGATGGTCGTCAACCGGCTGCCCGGCCTGGTCGTGGTCGACGCCGAGGACCGGCCGGTGGCCGTGCTGCCGGGCACGCAGGTGCTGCGCCTGGCCATCCCCGCGTCGTATCAGGACGACACCACCCTGGTCCGCACCATCGACGAGGTGCACGCCGACCTGTTCTGGCAGGAACCCGGCAGCCTCACCGTCGGCGACTGCCTGGCCGACGGCGCACCGCGACCGGCCACCGTCACCCCGGACGCCACCCTGCTCGAGATCGCGATCCTGATGGCGCGCAAACACAGTCCGCTCATCGCGGTCGTCGACCGGGCCCGCACCCTGTGCGGGGCGATCACTCTGGAACGGTTGCTCACCAGCCTCGCCCTCGCCGGTCCCGGCGACTGATCGGCGCCGATGATGGCCGCCGTCCTCGCCGTGACCATCTTCGTGGTGGCGTTCTTCTTCATCGCCACGGAGCGGGTCGACAAGGTGAAAACCGTGCTGGTCGCCGCGGGCCTGATGGCGGTGCTCGGGCTGATCCCCGGCGAGCAGGTGTTCTTCTCGCCGCACGCGGGCATCGACTGGAACGTCATCTTCCTGCTGCTCGGCATGATGATCATCGTCGGCGTCGTCAAGCAGACGGGTCTGTTCGACTACCTGGCGATCTGGTCGGCGAAGCGCTCGCGCGGCAATCCCTACCGGCTGATGGTGATGCTCATGCTGATCACCGCCGTGGCCTCACCTTTTCTCGACAACGTCACGATCATCATGCTGATCGCCCCGGTGACGCTGGTGGTGTGTCGCAGGCTCGGCCTCGACGCGCGGCCCTTCCTGATCGCGGAGGTGCTCGCCGCGAACATCGGTGGTGCGGCGACGCTGATCGGCGACCCACCCAACATCATCATCGCCAGCCGGGCGGGGTTGAGCTTCACCGATTTCCTGGTGCACATGGCCCCGATCGTGGTGCTGGTCTTCGCACTGTTCGTGCTGTTCACACGGGTGTTGTTCCGTTCGGCGCTGCGCAGCGACCCGGACTCGGTCGAGGCGGTGCTCGCCCTGCGGGAGCGGCGGGCGATCCGCGACCCGAAACTGCTCGTGCGGTCGCTGATCGTGTTGGCCGCGGTGGTGGCCGGGTTCTGCCTGCACAGCGTGGTGCACGTGGCGCCCTCGGTGATCGCGCTCGTGGGCGCGGGGGTGATGGTGCTGGTGTCCGGGCTCGACATCGGGGACATCCTGCACGAAGTGGAATGGCCGACGCTGGTGTTCTTCATGGGTCTGTTCGTGATGGTCGCGGGCCTGGTGCACACCGGGGTGATCGCCGCGGTCGGTGCGGCGGCGAGCACCTGGGTCGGCGACGACTATTTCCTCGCCGCCACCGCACTCGTCTTCGGCTCCGCCCTGCTCGGTGCCTTCGTGGACAACATCCCCTACACGGCGACCATGGCACCCGTCGTGGAGGGCATCGTGGCGGACGCTCCCGACCCCGAGACCGCCCGGTCGCTGTGGTGGGCGTTCGCGCTGGGCGCCGACTTCGGCGGCAATGGCACGGCGGTCGCGGCCAGCGCCAATGTCGTCGCGCTCGGCATCGCCGCCCGGGCCGGGCAGCGAATCAGCTTCTGGCAGTTCACGAAATACGGCGCGGTCGTCACGATGTTCAGCTGTGTCATCGCCTGGGCCTACGTCGGTGTGCGCTACTTCTGAGGGACGTGCCGGGTGACGAGGCGGTGCAGGAGCCGGGCGGCGGTGCGGGCGGTCCGGTTGTCGATGTCGAGAGCCGGATTGAGTTCGGCGACATCGGCGACCACGAGTTTGCCACTCGCGGCGACCTGGTCGCAGACGGCCTGCACGATGGGCAGCGCGACACCGAACGCGGCGGGCGCACTGACACCCGGCGCGACCGCGGCGGGCAGGACGTCGAGGTCGATGGTGAGATACAGCAGGTCGATGCCGGTGAGAAAGTCCGTGACGAAGGCTTGCGCACGCTCGGCGGTGCAGTCGTCGTCGAGCAGATAGCGCACGCCGAACAGATCGGCGGTGTCGAACAGGATCGTCGTATTGGCGGGCTGGCTGATCCCGAGCACCGCGTACCGCACGTCGTCGCCGGATTCGAGGATCTGCCGAAACGGGGTGCCCGAGCTGGGTACCGGGTCCGGCCGTAGATCGAAATGCGCGTCCAGGTTCAGGATTCCGATGCTGGCGCCCCTGGCGCGTTCGGCACCCGCCAGGCCGAGGTACGTGCCGAAGGCGACCTCGTGTCCGCCACCGAGCACGATCGGGAAGGCGCCCGCGTCCAGCAGCGCGGTCACGGTGTCGCCGAGCCTGCGCTGGCCGTCCTCGAGCCGCTGGTCGGTGACCGCGATCGTGCCCGCGTCGTACGCGCGCAGCGGGCCGGGAAGCGCCATCGGCGACAGCGCGCGGCGCAGGGCGTCGGGCCCGTCGACGGCACCCGGGCGCCCCTTGTTGCGGCGCACGCCTTCGTCACTGGCGAAGCCGACGAACACGCACGCGCCGGGGTCGGCGCCGGGTTCATAGGGCGTGACGGCCTGATGCCAGCGCAGCTGCTCGGGTGTCGTGCCGTCGACGCGGCCGGTCCAGGAAGTCATGCGGGACACCTCAATTCGATGCGAGCACGCCGCCGCGCCACACCTGGCGCACGAGCGGAACGCCGGGACGGTACGCCAGATGCAGATGCGACGGCGCGTCCAACGCGACGGCGTCGGCCCGCATGCCGGGGGAGAGGGCGCCGACATCGCCGCGCCGCAACGCTTTCGCCCCACCCGCGGTCGCCGCCCAGACCGCCTCGTCCGGTGTCATGCGCAGCTCACGCACGGCCAGGGCGATACAGAACGGCAGGCTGGTGGTGTAGCTCGTGCCCGGGTTGCAGTCGGCGCCGAGGGCAACGGTGACCCCGGCGTCGAGCAGCGCGCGCGCATCGGGATAGCTGTTGCGCGTGCAGAAGTCGGCACTGGGCAGCAGCGTCGCCACGGTGTCGCTGTGCGCGAGCGCGTCGATATCGGCGGCGCTGACATGGGCGACGTGATCGACCGACGCGGCCCCGAGTTCGACGGCGAGCCGCACGCCCGGCCCCTGGTGCAGCTGATTGCCGTGCACGCGCGGCACCAGCCCGTGCGCGATGCCCGCACTGAGCACAGCATGCGATTGGTCCCGGTCGAAGGCGCCCTGCTCGCAGAACACGTCGATCCACCGGGCCTCGGGCGCGCAGCGCGGAATCATCTCCGCACACACCATGGCCACGTAATCGTCGGCGCGCCCGGCGTATTCGGGCGGCGGAACATGCGCGGCCAGCAAGGTCACCTCGTCGGTGTGGCGGCCCGCGATGCGAACGCTGCGATATTCGTCGTCCACGGTCTGGCCGTAGCCGCTCTTGATCTCGACCGTCGTGCTGCCCGCCCGCCGCGACTCGGCGAGCAGCCGCCGCACGGTCGCATCGAGTTGCTCGTCGGTCGCCGTGCGCGTCGCCGCGATCGTCGTGCGGATGCCGCCCGCGCCGTAGGGGCGCCCGGACATGCGCGCGGCGAACTCCTCGGCGCGGTCACCGGCGAAGACCAGATGCGAATGCGATTCGACGAAACCGGGCAGCACCGCGCGACCGTCGAGGTCGACCGCCTGATCGGCGGCGGGTGCGTCGGCACTGTCACCCACCCACACCACCTGCGCGTCGTCGAAGACGACGGCCGCGTCGCGACGCAACCCCAGCGGGCCTTCCCCCAACCCCGGGTCGTTGGTGACGAGGGTGCCGATATCGCGCAGCACGGTGGTTGGCACGGATCGTCCTCCTGACGACAGGCTGTGTGGTGAGTCACTTCCGCTAGGTATATGCCTGTCTATACAGGAGAGTCAAGCGCTATGGTGCCCGTCGATAGCTGACCGTTGACATGGCTGTATAGACAGGCATATACATGTAAGGGCCGTTGTGACCGGCCCCACAGGCGAAGAGACCCGGCATCACCGGCGACCCCGCGCCCTTTCCGATCCCGGGAGAATGGATTGAACAAGCCCGCCGCCGCGCTCACCCGCGGCCTCACCGCCCGCCATATCCGTTTCATCGCGCTCGGTTCGGCGATAGGTACCGGCCTGTTCTACGGGTCCGCCGAGGCCATCCACCGGGCAGGTCCCTCGGTGCTGCTGGCGTATCTGATCGGCGGCGCCGCCGTGTTCCTCGTGCTGCGGGCGTTGGGCGAGATGGCGGTGAGCAATCCGGTCGCGGGCTCGTTCGGTGAGTACGCCAGCCAGCACCTCGGCCCGCTCGCGGGCTTCTTCACCGGCTGGACCTACACCTTCGAAATGCTCATCGTGTGCCTCGCCGACGTCACCGCGTTCGGTGTGTACATGGGGTTCTGGTACCCGGACGTGCCACGCTGGATCTGGGTGCTCTCGGTCATCTTCTTCATCGGCGCGATCAACCTGCTCAGCGTGAAGGTCTTCGGTGAGGTGGAATTCTGGTTCAGCCTGGTCAAGATCGTGGCCATCGTGGCGATGATCGCGGGCGGTATCGCCGTGCTGATCTTCGGCTTCGGCCTCCACGACACCAGCGCGGGCGTGCAGAACCTGTGGGCCGACGGTGGTTTCTTCGCCACCGGGATCGGCGGCTTCATCGCCTGCTTCGCCATCGTGATGTTCGCCTTCGGCGGCACCGAGATCATCGGTATCACGGCGGGTGAGGCCGAGAATCCGCAGCGCACCATCCCGCGCGCGATCAACACCGTGCCCGTGCGCATCATCGTGTTCTACGTCCTCACCCTCGCGGTGATCATGGCGATCGACTCGTGGCGCACCATCGGCGACGAGGGCAGCCCGTTCGTCCAGATCTTCCAGAGCCTCGGCCTCGGGCCCGCCGCGGCGGTACTCAACGTCGTGGTCATCACGGCCGCGCTGTCGGCGGTCAACAGTGACATCTTCGGTGCGGGCCGGATGATGTACGGCATGGCCCAGCGCGGCCAGGCACCCGCGGCGATGAAGCGGGTCTCGCGCAACGGGGTGCCGTGGATGACGGTGGTCATCATGACCGTCACCCTGCTGGTCGGCGTGCTCCTGAACTACCTGATCCCCGACAAGGTGTTCCTGGTGATCGCCTCGATCGCCACCTTCGCCACCATCTTCGTCTGGCTGATGATCCTGCTCGCGCACCTGCGCTCGCGGCGCGGCATGAGCCCCGAACAGGTCGCCGCGCTGAAGTTCCCGGTGCCGCTGTGGCCCTACGGGCAGCTGATCACCATCGCGTTCCTGGTGTTCGTGATCGGGGTGATCGCCTTCGACACCGACAGCCGGGTGGCCCTGGTGGTCGGTGCGGTGTGGCTCGCGCTGCTCGGTGTCGCCTACCGCCTGTGGGTGCGGCCCGCGAACGCCGAACCCGAACCGGTCGCCGTACCGGCCGACGTCGCCTGAAGTTGCTTGTCCTGCACGCCTATTCGGAATGGAGAAATATCGTGGGTAGCGACTCGAACCGGTCGGTCACGCTGGAACCGGTCGTCGTCGGCACCGGCCCGGTGTCACCCGCCGACGTGGTGCGAGTGGCACGGCAGGGTGCCCCGGTGCGGCTGGCCGAAGAGGCGCTGGCCGCCATGAGAGAGAGCCGGGAGCGCATCGAGGCGCTGGCCGCCGACCCGCGACCGGTGTACGGGGTGTCGACCGGGTTCGGCGCGCTCGCCGTGCGCCACATCCCGCAGGAGTCGCGTAAGCAATTGCAGCGCAGCCTCATCCGCTCGCATGCCGCCGGGTCGGGAGCCGAAGTGGAGCGGGAGGTGGTGCGCGCCCTCATGCTGCTTCGCCTCTCGACGCTGGCCACCGGCCGCACCGGCGTGCGACCGGTGGTCGCCGAGACCTACGCCGCGCTGCTGTCGGCGGGCATCACCCCGGTGGTCCACGAATACGGCAGCCTCGGCTGCTCCGGTGATCTCGCACCCCTGGCCCACGTGGCGCTCGCCGTCATTGGGGAGGGCACGGCCCGCGACGCGAGCGGCACCGCGATGCCCGCCGCCCAGGCGCTCGCCGCCGCCGGGATCGCACCGGTCGAGCTGGCGGAGAAGGAGGGGCTCGCCCTCATCAACGGCACCGACGGCATGCTCGGGATGCTGCTGCTCGCCTGTCACGATCTGCGCGCGCTGTTGCGGCTGGCCGATGTCACCGCCGCCATGAGCGTGGAGGGCCTGCTCGGTACCGACAAGGTGTTCGCCGCCGACCTGCAGGCGCTGCGCCCGCAACCGGGCCAGGCGGTCGCCGCCGCGAACATGACCCGGCTGCTGGCCGATTCGGCGATCGTGGCCAGCCACGCCACTCCCGACTGCACCGTGGTGCAGGACGCCTACTCGCTGCGCTGCGCACCGCAGGTGGCCGGTGGCGCCCGCGACACCCTGGCCCACGCCGAGCGGGTCGCGGGCTACGAGTTGGCCAGCGCCGTAGACAATCCGGTAGTCACCCTGGACGGCCGCGTCGAGTCCAACGGCAACTTCCACGGCGCCCCGGTGGCGTACGTGCTGGATTTCCTCGCCATCGTCGTCGCCGACGTCGCCAGCATCAGCGAGCGCCGCACCGACCGCTTCCTCGACAAGGCGCGCAACCACGGCCTGCCGCCGTTCCTCGCCGACGACCCCGGCGTCGACAGCGGCCACATGATCGCCCAGTACACCCAGGCCGCCCTCGTCTCCGAACTCAAGCGCCTCGCCGCCCCCGCCTCGGTCGACTCCATCCCGTCCTCGGCCATGCAGGAGGACCACGTCTCCATGGGCTGGTCGGCCGCCCGCAAACTGCGCCGCGCCATCGACGGCCTCACTCGCGTGCTGGCCATCGAGGCACTCACCGCCGCCCGCGCCCTGGACCTGCGCGCCCCGCTCACCCCGTCGCCCGCCACGGCAGCGGTACGCGATGCCCTGCGCACTCGCGTCCCCGGTCCCGGCCCCGACCGTCACCTCGCGCCGGAAATCGAGGCGGCGGTGAATCTGGCCGCGTCCGGCGCACTGCTGGCGGCCGCGGAATCCATTGTCGGCCCGCTGGATTGACCCAATCGTACTGACGCCGCTGTAATCGACTCGACCCCAGGTGGTTCCCTCCACCTGGGGCTGAGTCGTCGTGGATCCCCCGACTGAAAGCCCCAATCCCGGCCGTCGCTTGCGAGAGGCTGTCTTGCGGGAGGCTGTAGGCGCCCCGACTCGCTCCGGCCAGGCGTGCACCCTACCGACTCCACAGCGCCTGAGCAGTGCAATAGCAGAATGCCTCGGCCCAGTTCCATCAGCGACCGGGTCAGCCGGGCTGTGCGGCAAGATCAGCTGGAGGGAACAAGCTGAGCCCGTCCCGACATATTCGATGGGCTGGTCACGCGACTAGCCTTCTGTCTGTGTCAGTGAACCTTGATGTCCAGTTCCGCCTGTATCTTAGAAGCCGGGAGCAAGCCGAAGCTGTCAAACTGGCGCTCGACGACTTCTTCGAGCACGAGCTCGAGGGCGAGGTCAAGACCTACTGCCGCGAAAATAGCAAATCTAGCAATTGCCCGTGGATCGTGTTCGGGCTGTCGTACGACTCCATCATCATCAGCCGTGGCTGGCTGTGGGCACCGCGAATCGAGGAAGACTTCCGGGCTTGCGTCGCTGCCGTCGCACCTGACGTACCGAACTTCCTGGTCTGGTTCGACGTCTACGACGTCGATGACGAACGCCTCAATCCGACAATCTCGAGCAAGCTCCGACGGAGTTTGCTCGGGTCGTTGCCGAAGTCCGAAAGAGAACACTTCCGGGACCCCGCCGGTGCTTGCTACCGAATGCTCTGGCAGAGCCTGCGGTCCAGGTTCGAGACCTAAGACTGAGTCCACCACGGCTAGATAGCGCATCCCAATAGAGCAAGGGCTGGTCGGGCCGCCGACTGCGGATGCGACACACCTGCGGAGCGTGGTAATCCTCGCTCTGATCGCGCGCCGCGCGGCATGGTCGAGCGCTGGCTCGGGCCTGTCAGGTGGTCGGAGGCCGCAGGGCCAATCCGCCATGGAAACTGACATCGACGGAGCTGCCGGTCCCGGGTAGCGTCGGAAGTTGTGATCGGTTCGTCGGCGGTAGAGATCGCGACTGCGGTTGGGGCGGGTGAAGTTTCGCCGATCGATGTCGTGGAGGCGGCACTGGCCCGTATCGAGGCTGGTGCGGCACTGAACGCGTTCTGTGTCGTGCGCCGTGAGGAGGTGCGTGCGGAGGCAAAGGCATTGGCCCACCGGGCCGATCTGCGGTTGCTGCCGTTGGCGGGGGTGCCGGTGGGGATCAAGGACCACGTCGATGTCGCGGGATGTCCGACACGGCACGGCACAGCCGCTCTGTCGGGCGTACCTGCCGCGGTGGACGACGAACTTGTCCGTAGGCTGCGCGCGGCTGGTGCGCTGGTGGTCGGCAAAACCACGTTGCCGGAGCTGTGTCAGGGACCGTTCACCGAAAGCGTGGAGTTCGGGGTTACCCGTAATCCATGGAATCCGGAGCACACGTCGGGCGGATCGAGCGGTGGTTCGGCCGCCGCGGTCGCGGCCGGTATGGTCCCGTTGGCCCTTGCGTCCGGTGGTGGCGGGTCGATCCGAATTCCGGCATCGTGCTGCGGTGTTGTCGGCCTGAAGCCGGGTCCGGGGCTGGTGCCGCGTGCGGGGCGTGGCTGGCGAGGCATGTCGGAGTTGGGCCCGATCGCGACCACGGTCGCCGACGCGGCACTGATGCTCGACGTGCTTTCCGGCACCGACCGTTACCGGAAAGCGATGGCCGAGCCGGACCGAGCGCTACGCATCGGTGTGACGACTGCGCCGCCGACGCCGGGGGTGCGCGTCGACCCGCAGGTTCGCGTGGCATTGGATGCAGCAGCAAGGGCATTGCGGGACGAAGGCCATGTCGTGGACACCGTGGCCCCACCCTGGCGACTTCGAGATCAGCCGAGGTATGTCGCGCGGTACTTCGCCGGATCCGCCGACGACGCTGACGGACTCGCTCTTCGAGCGCTGGAGCGGCGAACCAGGGCGATCGTGTGTGCCGGGCGACTGCTGCGGCGGCTGCCTGTCGCTCGCGACGAGATCCCCGCCGAGACCGCCGCCCGTTTCTCGGCGTGGTTCTCGAACTACGACGTACTCATGATGCCGACGCTGGCTGCGCTGCCTCCGCGTGCAGGCGGCTGGGCGAGCGCTGGGATGATCCGGACCCACCTCGCCACGAGCGTGCTGGTTCCATTCCTGCTGCCGTTCAACCTGGTCCGGTATCCGGCGCTGACGGTGCCCGCGGGACTGTCCATCGACCGACTGCCGATCGGTGTGCAGATGGCGGCCGCGCCTGGCGGCGAAGGATTGCTGCTTTCCCTAGCGGCTCAATTCGAACGACTGCGGCCATGGCCACGCCACGCGCCATGACCCAGGCACCCGCTGAGGATCGAGTTGCACAGTCTCGGCGACGATTTCCGCCAGAGGCGACTCGGGTGACACGCTCATCGGCACACAGGTTTGCATAACCAACATCTCACCCCGATGATCCCGGGCATGTCGCGTAGACGCCCGTGACATGATTCGGCGCCGGGTGCATCTCACACCCGGTGCCGAAGTGTGTGATATCAGTTCTCCCGCATCGGGATTCGCACACCGCGTTCCCGGGCCACTTCGGCCGCGTGCGCGTAGCCCGCGTCCACGTGACGGATCACGCCAGTGCCGGGATCGTTGGTGAGCACCCGCTCCAGCTTCCGTGCCGCCAGCGGTGTGCCGTCGGCGATACACACCTGGCCCGCGTGGATGGACCGGCCCATGCCGACGCCGCCGCCGTGGTGGATCGACACCCACGAGGCGCCCGACGCCGTATTGAGCAGGGCGTTGAGCAGCGGCCAGTCGGCGACGGCGTCCGAGCCGTCGGCCATGGATTCGGTCTCGCGATACGGCGAGGCGACCGAGCCGGAGTCGAGGTGGTCGCGTCCGATGGCCAGCGGCGCCGACAGCTCGCCCGAGGCCACCATCTCGTTGAAACGCAGTCCGGCGCGGTGCCGTTCGCCGTAGCCGAGCCAGCAGATACGCGCGGGCAGGCCCTCGAATTTCACCTTCGCACCGGCCATGGTGATCCAGCGCTTCAGATGCTCGTTGTCGGGGAACAGCTCGAGAATCGCGCGGTCGGTGGCGGCGATATCGGCCGGGTCACCCGAGAGGGCCGCCCAACGGAACGGGCCGAGGCCCTCCTCGAACAGCGGCCGGATGTAGGCGGGCACGAAACCAGGGAACGCGAAGGCCCGGTCGTAGCCGCCCTTGCGGGCCTCGTCCCGGATCGAGTTGCCGTAGTCGAACACCTCGGCACCCTTGTCCATGAACCCGACCATGGCCTCGACATGCTCGGCCATCGAAGCCTGGGCCTCGGTCGTGAACCACACGGGGTCCTTCTCGGCCATGGTGTGCCAGTCCTCGAGCGCGACCCCGATCGGCAGGTAGGACAGCGGGTCGTGCGCGGAGGTCTGGTCGGTCACCACATCGATCGGCGCGTCCATGGCGAGCAGCGCCGGGAACACCTCGGCGGCATTGCCGACCAGACCGATCGACAGCGGTCGGCGTTCGTCACGCGCGGCGACGGCCAGCTCGAGCGCCTGTCGGAGCGAATCGGCCTTGGTGTCGAGGTAGCCGTGCGCGATGCGGCGATCGATGCGGGCCGGATCGACATCGACACACAGCGCCACACCGTCGTTCATGGTCACCGCGAGTGGCTGCGCGCCGCCCATCCCGCCGACGCCCGCGGTGAGTGTGATCGTGCCCGCCAGGGAACCGCTGAAACGCTTGCGTGCCACCGCGCCGAAAGTCTCGTACGTGCCCTGCAGAATGCCCTGGCTGCCGATATAGATCCACGACCCGGCGGTCATCTGCCCGTACATCATCAGGCCCGCCTGTTCGAGTTCGCGGAACTTCTCCCAATTAGCCCAGTCGCCGACCAGATTGGAATTCGCCAGCAACACCCGAGGCGCCCATTCATGGGTGCGGAATACGCCGACCGGTTTACCGGACTGCACGAGAAGCGTCTCGTCGGATTCGAGCGTTTCCAGGGTGCGCACGATGGCGTCGTAGGCCGCCCAGTCGCGGGCCGCGCGCCCGGTGCCGCCGTAGACGACCAGATCGTCGGGGCGCTCGGCGACCTCGGGATCGAGATTGTTCATCAGCATCCGCAGGGCGCCCTCCTGCTGCCACCCCCTGGTGTGCAGCCGGGTACCGCGCGGGGCGCGGACGGGGCGCGGACCTGCGGCGGGCGCGGTGGGGTCGGTCATGAGTTCACTCCTCGGAAGGTGAGTGTGTCCTGGGTCACTGACCATCAGATTAGTGGTATAGTCCTGTATATACAAGTGGCTGTGCAGGGTGGCTACGACGTATTGTCTTGGCCGACGGAGGGAAGTGCCGGTGGTGGCGATCGAAGTGGTCGATGCGGAACTGGCCGCGCTCTACGCCGAGCTCGGCACCGAGTTCGCGGCATACGAGCGGGTCAAGCAACTGATCATGGCGCAGATCAAGGGCGGCCGATGGAGTGCGGGGGAGCAGATCCCCTCGGAGAACCAGCTGGTCGCCGCGCTCGGGCTGTCGCGGATGACCATCAACCGCGCCCTGCGCGATCTCACCGCCGACGGCGCCCTCACCCGGGTGATGGGGGTCGGCACGTTCGTCGCGGCGGGCAAGGCGACCTCCCCGCTGTTCGAGGTCAGAAACATCGCCGACGAGATCGCCCGGCGCGGGCACCGCCACCGCACCGAAGTCGTCTTCGTGCGCGCCGAGGAGGTGGGCGAGGGGCATCCGCTGCTCGGAAACGACCTGAGCGGCACGGTGTTCCACTCCCTGCTGGTGCACCGCGAGGACGAGGTGCCGATCCAGCTCGAGGACCGCTACGTCAACCCGGCCCAGGCGCCCGGCTATCTCGCCCAGGACTTCACCACCGTCACTCCGAACACCTACCTGAGCGAAGTCGCCCCGCTGCTGCGCGGTGAGCACGTGGTCGAGGCCGTGCGCGCGAGCCAGGACGAGTGCGGACTGCTCGGCATCGCCCGTGACGAACCGTGTCTGCTGATCCGCCGCCGCACCTGGTCCTCGGGTGGCCTGGTGAGTGCCGCCCGTCTGATACATCCGGGGTCACGCAATCGTCTCGAGGGCACTTTCGACACCGAACCGGGCTGACGACGACTCGCGCCCTCCGGTGCCCGCGTGCACCGAGGTCGATGAATTAACATGACCCATGAGCAAATATTTCGCAAACCGAGTTATCACCATTTCGTGACAAACGAGCGAATGGCATTCACCGGGCTGTAGCTTTGTTGATGGATCGCTGAGTTCGACATTCGCTGAGTTCCATCGATGGAGAGGGCGGAAATGGCTACGATCACGCGACGCTCCGGGGCGACGATGGCGCCCTCGACTCTGGTAACTCTCGGTTTGATCCTGCTGATCCCGGTGCTGCTCACCGCGGGCCCGATCGCCGCCTCGGCGCTGATCGCTCACTACGCCGGTGTCGGCTGGTCCGGGGGGCTCGTCCTGTCCGCGATCGCGGTGGTGGTGCTCGGGTCGGTCCTCGCCGCCGTGTGGTCGTTCCGGCTGGCCTGGCAGCGCGGCCACCACCCCTTCGGTTCGCGCCACCGGTAGCTTCCGCGACCCGCCGCGCCGTCGGGTCCCGGCCGATGGCGTGTCGTCGGAAGTACGCCTGCTGAACCGGTGTTTCGCTGCCGCACAGCCCATTTCAGGGCTGTGCGGTTCGTGGTTCTCGATTCGCGAGGTCGCGAAACCGATTGTAGAGTCGCGAACGTACACTTCTCGGCCGCCGAAGTCGTCGGCCCCTCGGACGCCCCTCCTCGGCCTTCCCGCGCATCCGCACGCCCACAGTGTCGTGGCACACCCGTGAACTCCGTACTGCTGACCGGTCGTCGGACGGGCCGTATCGGCCGCTCCGTGCCCTCATCCTGTCCGTAATCGTCTGCGCGACAGCGTGTTTCACATCACAGCATCGCTGACACCTGAACGGCGACTGTAACTCTGCAATCGGTTACTTGTGCTCAAAAACAGTGTGCACCAGTGCTATTCGTGCACGTCACAGCGAAACCTGCACTATTGCTTGACAATTGGGACAGCGGCGTACAAAACTACCCGTCGGTAGCCACAGATCGGGACAACGCGGCCCCGACGCCCACCGGTGGCGACGCCCCTTCGACTCCTCCGAGGCAATCCTCGAAAACCCCTGTCCACCAGGCGCAATGAGCCCTGCCGCCATCGTGACCACACCAAAGGAGTTCAGCGCTATGGACAACTCCGCGCTAGCCTCAGCCGATCGCCCCGAGGCTCCCCAGGCGGTGCACGGGGAGCACCCCGGTGACCAGGTGACGGTCCTGTCGCGACCGACCGGTCCGGTCGAACAGCTCCCGCTCGTCGCTACCCGCCTCCCCGAAATCCTGCTCACCGGTGCGGATTTCGACGACATCTACCGCCATGTGCTCGCCGCGCCCGGCAAGCGGGTCCGTGCCAGGCTCGTGCTGGCCTGCGCGGCCCTGGTGCCCGAGGCGCCGCACAACGCGGTGTCGCTGCCCGACGCCGTCGACCTGGCCTGCGCGATGGAGATGCTGCACGAATCCTCGCTGATCCACGACGACATCTGCGACGGTTCCCTGCTGCGCCGCGACGCACCGTCGGTACCCGCCGCGTTCGGTGTCCGCCTGGGCGCCCGCGCCGGTTTCCACATGGCGGGCGCCGCGATGAAGGTGGTGGCCCGCGTCCTCGCCGACAACCCCGCGATGGCGGATCGGATCACCGACGCGCCCGGCATCACCTTCGCCGACCGGCTCTCGGAACTGTCGTTCGGCCAGCTCATCGAAACCCTGCCGCCCTCGATCGACGTGGCCGCGTTGCGCAGGCACTACGAGCTGGTCGCGATCGCCAAGACCGGCACCCTGTTCCGGCTGTCGTGCGCCTACGGCGGCACCGCGGGCGGCGTCGACCTGGACCGGCTGCACGCGCTGATGGTGTACGCCGACCAGCTCGCCATGGCGTTCCAGATCATGGACGACGTCCGCGATATCGAGGGCGGCCCCGGCCTCGGCAAGGACGCGGGCGGTGACCTCGAACGTCGCGTGCCCACCTGGCCGGTCATCGAGTGGCTCGACCTGCGCGAGGGTGCCCGCGACCTGTGGCTCGACCCGGCCACACCGAGCGAGACCCTGCGCACCGACCTCGTCGACAGCGGCGCGACCAAAGCCGCCCGCGTGGTCGCGGTGACCGCCACCGAAACCGCCGCCGACGCCCTCGACGTGTTCGGCCCCTCTCCGGCGCGGGACGACCTGCGCGAACTTCTGCGGCAGGTGATCTCCCGATGAGCGATGTCCGACTCCTCCAGCTGGTCCGCGGCCTGCGTGTACTGCGCCGAGCCCCCGACCTGGCCGCCATGCGCGCCGCGCGCACGCCCGAGGAACTGGCTCGGCTTGCCCTCGTCCCGGCCGGGCGCAACCTCGGTATCGCGGTGAGCTTCCTGCCCGCCCACCAGCGGGCCGAGGCCGCCGCGGCGCTGCTCGCGTGCCGGGTGCTCGACGCCTACGAAGACCTGGCCGACCGCGCCCACGCGAGCTCGGCCGTCCTGACCGCGGCCGCGTACCTGGACGGATCGAGCGATTCCGCGCCGCCCGCGCTCCCGCCGACCACCGGTGTCGTCCGCGACAGCGAGGCGCTGGATCTGCTGCTCGCCGAGCGCATCGACGACATCCGCGCGCTGGTGGCCGCCCTGGCGCCACCGGCACGCGAACGGGTGGCCGGTGTGCTCACCGACATGGCCGCGGTGATGGCCCGCAACCTCGACAAGCCGCTCTCGCGTGTCACCTACAGCGAAGGGGTGCTCGGTCGCGTCACCCACTACGCGTGCACCATGGTCGCCGACGGCGTGCTGCCCGAGGACGACCTGCGCGAACTCACCGGCTGTATCGCGGTGATCGCCCAGTCGGCCAACGACCTGCGCGACGGCGAACTCGAGCTCTACGGCGCCGCCGACCGCGAGGAACTGACCCGCATGGTGATGCTGCGCCAGCTCGCCCCGACCCTCGGCGGATTCGCGCTGCTCGCCAAGCTCGGCCCCGGCACGCCGGGCTTCGGCGCCCGCGCGGCCATGGCCTACATGACCATCACCACCTCGGCGTTCCTGTGCGCGGCGGTCGGTGCGCCCAAGCCGTACCGGCGTCCGCTCGCGGCGTCGGCCCTGGCCGCGGGCTCGGCGAAGTACTGGACGCGCATGCTCGAGCGGGTGCGCGCGGGCGCCGACGGCGCGATCCACACCATGCTCGACGCCGCACCGGACTTCGCCGCCGAGCGCCACATCCCCAAGACCGAGGTGTTGCGCGCCGGTGGTGAGAACTCGACCGCGACCTCGCTGGTCCCGTTGATCGTCGACACCACCTTCGCCCTCGTGCGGACCCTGCCCGAGGAACCGATGACCGGCGAACCGGCCGGTTCGACGGTGCGCACCATGATGATCGCCGACCATCTGGCCTTCGGAGCCATGGAACGGGTGCCGGGCAACCGCCCCGACGCCCTGCGCGACCTCGCCGAGCGCCTGCAGCACGCGGCGCTCGCCCCCGACGCAATTCGTTCATGAGCATCGTCACTACTAGCGAAGGAGCTCGCCCATGAGCACCCCAACGCCCGTCGCGCCCACCGAGAAACCGCCGTTCAGTCGGCGGGTCCTCAAACTCGAGCACGCTTCGAATGTCGGACCGCTGATGCACATCGCCCTGTGGATGGGGATGACCGCGGCCGCCCTGTTCATCCCCGCCGCGGGCAACTGGTACGTGGCGATCCCGCTCATCATCGTGCTGTCGCTGCTGAACCTGTCGCTCACCATCGGCGTGATGCACATGCACACCCATCGCCCGCTGTTCGTGTCGAAGCTGCCCAACCGGGTGGTCGACATCCTGTGCTGCCTGCCCGGCAACCTGACCGCGGCCGAGATGCGCGAGGTGCACGTCCTCAACCATCACCGGTTCAACGACGGCCCCGGCGACGTCACCGCAACCACCGGGATGGAGAAGGGTCTCGGTGCCATCTGGTACTGGATCCGCTACGGAACCATCGTCAAGATCCACACGGTGCGCACGGTGTTCGCCGCCAACCCGGCGCCTCGTCGTCGCCGCACCCGCCACCAGTTCCTCTTCGACCTCGCGGTGTACGCCCTGGTCATCGGCGCGGTCTGGTACGCGGCGGGCATGGAGCGGTTCGTGCTCTTCTACTGGGTGCCGTTCTTCATCACCCAGGTCAACGCCGGTTACTTCGCGTGGCTGAGCCACGCGCCCGCCCGCCAGTTCGAGGACGAACCGAGCACCTCGCTCAACAACGCGGGCAACATCCTCAACTTCCTGATCTTCAACCAGGGCTACCACAGCGTGCACCACCGCTACCCGGGTATCCACTGGAGCCAGATCCCGGACAAGCTCGACTACATGCGTGATGTCAACCCCGGCGTCATCGTGCCGTACTGGATGGTCGCGCAGTCGGGCTGGCGCCTGGTCGTGCCGGGTGGCTTCCTCAACGAGCGTTACGGCAACAAGTGGAAGGCGCGCCTCGAGCAGCGTCTGGAATCGGGCACCGTCCGCAACCGCTACCTGCCGTGGTTCGCATGGATCTGATGACTCCGCAGCAGGCGCGGGGCGTGCTGAGCACGCCCGGTCGGCTCGTCCCGTTCCTGTTCGCCTTCGCCGTGTACGCGTTCGCGGGTATCACGGTGCCGCTGATGCTGCTGTTCGCCGGTGGCTGGTTCCTGCCCAAGACCGTCGACAAGGGGCCGCATCTCTCGGCGCTGCCCGCCGTCGCGATCGACCTGGTGCTGCTGGCGTTGTTCGCCCTGCAGCACTCGGGGATGGCCCGGCCCGCGTTCAAGGCGTTCATCACCCGCTGGGTGCCCGAAGCGCTCGAGCGGACGGTCTACATCATCGGTGTGTGCCTGGTGATGTGGGTCATCATGCTGGCCTGGCAGCCCATACCACACGTACTCTGGTCTGCTGAAGGTGCGGTGGGTATCGCGCTCGATACCGGGTTCTGGATCGGGTTCGTGCTGGTCTACGCGGCGACGCTGCTGCTGAACCATTTCCATCTGCTCGGTATCAGCCAGGCCTACCGGCAGTACGTGATCCAGGTGCCGGACGCCACCGTCGACCGGTTGCAGGTCAACGGTGTGTACCGGCTGGTGCGGCATCCGCTGATGACCGGGTTGCTCGTGTCGTTCTGGTTCGCCAGGGAGTTCACGGTCGGCCACCTGGTGTGGGCGCTGGGGCTGACCGGGTACATCCTGCTCGGTACCTACCTGGAGGAGCGCGACCTGATCGCCCGCTTCGGTGCGTCCTATCGCGCCTATGCCGCACAGGTGCCCGCGTTCTTCCCGTCCGTGCGCAGTATTCTCGGCCGATCGACTCGGTAAGCGCGAGACCGACCGCCCGGCGTCGTTCCGGTAGGAAGGATGTCGGGCGGTGAACCTGCCCGAGTTGGGAGAGGAATCGATGTGACCACGAAAACGGGCATGGTCGTAGGGATCGGGCGCGCCCACGCCAAAGCGATCCTGCTGGGCGAACACACGGTCGTGCACGGCACGCCCGCGATCGCGTTCCCCCTGCCCGCCCTGCCGGTGCGCGCCCTGGCGCGCCCGGTCGAACCCGGCACCGGGTCGCAGTCTCCCGCCGACGGGCACTTCCGTTTCGTCGTCGGCGGAACCGACACCGCCCTGTCGGGTCCACGGGTCGCGGCCGAGGAAGCGTTGCGGCGGTGGGGAATCACCGATACTACCGTCGAAGTCGTTGTGGAGTGTGGGATTCCGCTGGCTCGTGGACTCGGTTCCAGCGCCGCGTGCGCGGGTGCCGCGGTGCGCGCGGTCGCGGATCTGCACGGTCGGATCGTGGAACCCGGCGAACTGTACGACCTCGTGCAGTGCGGCGAACAGGTCGCGCACGGCCGGGCCAGTGGCATCGATGCCAGCGCCGTGCTGGCGAACGGTCCGATCCGGTTCCATCAGGGCCGGGCCGAGCCGATGCCGATCGGCCTGGACGCCGCGCTCGTCATCGCCGACACCGGCGTGCCCGGGTCGACCCAGCACGCGGTGGCGGGTGTGCGGCGCAGGCTGGCCGAGGACCCGGTGCGGGCCAGGTTCCTGCTCGAGCGCGCCTCGGGCCTGATCGAGGCCGCGGGCAACGAGCTGTCGGCCGGTGCCGCCGAGTCCCTCGGCAAGACCATGCTCGACTTCCAGGAACTGCTGGCCGAGCTGGGTGTGAGCACGCCGCACATCGACACGCTCGTCACCGCCGCGCTCGGTGCCGGAGCGCACGGAGCCAAGCTCACCGGTGCCGGTCTCGGTGGGTGTGTGCTCGCGCTCACCGAGCCCGCCGCGGCGTCCGAGGTGAGTGCCGCGCTGCGCCGCGCGGGTGCCGTGCGAACCTGGACGGTGCCGACTCGCGCCCTGCACGCCGACGCCACGTCCCTGTCCGCCACCACATCGGAACCCGGTACCCACCAATGACTTCGACCTCCGCCACCGGCGAGGCCACCGCGCTCGCCCACCCGAACATCGCCCTCGTGAAGTACTGGGGCAAGCGCGACGAAACGATGTTCCTACCCGTCACGAGCAGCCTGTCGATGACGCTCGACATCTTCGCGACGACCACCACCGTGCGCGTCATCGACGGACCCGTCGACGAGATCGAGTTCAACGGCACCGCCGCCACCGGTTCCGCGCACACCCGCATCGCCCGCTTCCTCGACCTCGTGCGGGCCGAGGCGGGCCGTACCGAACGCGCCACCGTCGTCACCGTCAACGACGGCCCGACCGGAGCGGGTCTGGCGTCCTCGGCGAGTGGTTTCGCCGCGCTGGCCACGGCCGCCGCCACCGCCTACGGTCTGAACCTGGACGGGCGCGCGCTGTCGCGGCTGGCCCGGCGCGGGTCCGGGTCGGCGTCGCGCTCGATCTTCGGCGGTTTCGTGGTGTGGCACGCGGGCGAGGGCGACGGCGAGGCCGGTGACCTGAGTTCGTTCGCCGAGCCGATCGGCGGCGACGAGCTCGACCCCGCCCTGGTCGTCGCGGTCGTGAACCAGACCGCCAAGACGGTGTCGAGCCGCGACGCCATGCGCGCCACCACCGAGACCTCCCCGTTCTACCGGCCGTGGGCCGAGTCGTCGATGCTCGACTTCGACGAGATGCGCCGTGCCATCGCCCGCGGTGACCTCGCCGCCATCGGTGAGATCGCCGAACGCAACGCGCTCGGCATGCACGCCACCATGCTCACCGCCCGCCCCGGCATCCGCTACCTCTCGCCGCACTCGCTCGCGGTGCTCGACGCGGTGCAGGCCCTGCGCGCCGAGGGTGTGCTCGCCTACGCCACCATCGACGCCGGTCCCAACGTGAAGGTGCTGTGCGCCCGCGCCGCCGCCGCCCGGGTGGCCGCGGCGGTGGAGAGCCTCGGCGACTTCGTCACCACCCGCACCGCGCACATCGGTCCCGGCGCCGCCCTGCTCCCGGACACCGCGCAGGTCGGAGCCTCATGATCTCCTGTCGCGCCCCGGGCAAACTGTTCGTCGCGGGGGAGTACGCCGTCGTCGAACCGGGTCACCGGGCCGTGCTGGTCGCCGTCGACCGCTACGCCACCGCCACCATCACGGCGACCGACGGCGACACCGTCCTCGCCTCGGATCTGGAGGGTGGAAGCTCCCTCCGGTGTCGCCGCGTGACGGGTGACCAGGCTGGAGTGGCAGCCCCGGCGGAGTCGGCCACAACGAACTCGGCGACGGGCGCCCTGGCGGCGGAATCGGCCACAGCGAGCTCGGTGACGGCTGCCCTCGCGGCGGAAGCGGTCGTGACCCGTGCCCCCGCGCCAGCTGATGATTCTGGCTCCTTCGTGTCGGCGACCGGGTCGGTTCCGGCCACCTTCTCCTATCTGTTCGCCGCCGCATCGGTGCTCGATCGACTGGTGCTCGAACGCGGAATCACCCCGCGCCCTTACCATTTGGACGTCACCGCCGATCTCGGTGACGCCGACGGTCGCAAGTTCGGCCTCGGTTCCAGCGCGGCGGTGACGGTCGCGGCGGTGACCGCGCTCGGCGAGTTCTACGAACTCGGCCTGAGTTCGATGGACCGCTACCGCCTCGCCATGCTCGCCACGGTCGCGGTCCACCCCCGCGCCTCCGGCGGCGACGTCGCCGCGAGCACCTGGGGCGGCTGGCTCGCCTACAGCTCCCCGGACCGCACCCGGGTGGCGGCGGCGGCCGAGGCCGACGGCGTCGACGCGGCCCTGCGCCTGCCGTGGCCGGGCCTGTCGGTGCGCCCGCTGCCCAGCCCGACCACCCTCGACCTGCACATCGGCTGGACCGGCACCCCCGCCTCCACCCCCGCCCTGGTCGCCGGCCTCGGCGCACCCCTCGACCGCGTGGAGTTCCTGGTACGCAGCGATGCCTGCGTCGAACGCCTCGCCGCGGCCGTCGACGCCGACGACCCAACCGCCATTCGCGCCGAAATCGACTGCGCGCGTGCGCTTCTCCTCGGCCTCGACGCGGCCGAGCGGCTCGGGGTCATGACCGAACGCCTGGCCGCGTTGTGTCACGTGGCGGCCGAGGTCGGCGCCGCCGCGAAGCCCTCGGGGGCCGGTGGCGGCGACTGCGGCATCGCCCTGCTGGAGACCGGCCGCGCCGACGCCGTCGCCGCACTGACCGACGGCTGGGAAGCCGCCGGAATCCGCAAGCTGCCCTTGCGGATCCACCCGTCCGAAGGAGTTCGCGCATGATCGCCGATCGCAAGGACGACCACGTTCGCCACGCGGTGAACCACCGCCGAAACCACAGCGGCGGCAACGATTTCGACTCCGTCGCCTTCGTCCACCACGCCCTGGCGGGCATCGACTCGACCGATGTTCGGCTCGGCGTCGATTTCGCCGGAAAGCACTGGAACTCACCGCTGTACGTGAACGCGATGACCGGTGGTAGCACCAACACCGGGGAGATCAACCGGCAGCTGGCCATCGCGGCCCGCGAGACCGGCGTCCCCATCGCGTCGGGCTCGATGAGCGCCTACTTCCGCGATCCCGCCGTCGCGGGCACCTTCCGGGTCCTGCGCGCGGAGAACCCCGACGGATTCGTCCTGGCCAATGTGAACGCCAACGCCACCCTCGACCAGGTGCGCAGCGCGATCGACCTGCTCGAGGCCGACGCACTGCAGATCCACGTGAACTCGGTGCAGGAAGTCGTGATGCCCGAGGGCGACCGCGCCTTCGCCGGGTGGCCACGCCGCATCGAGGAGATCGTCGCGGGCGTACCGGTGCCGGTGATCGTCAAGGAAGTCGGCTTCGGCCTCAGCAGGCAGACCGTGACCTGGTTGCGCGAGGTCGGCGTCGCGGTCGCCGATGTGGGCGGACGCGGCGGAACCAATTTCGCGCGCATCGAGAACGACCGGCGCGCGGGCGCCGACTTCGCCTTCATCGAACAGTGGGGTCAGTCGACGGCCGCGTGCCTGCTCGACTGCACCGGCATCACCGGCATCGACATCTCCGCCTCCGGCGGCATCCGCTCGCCACTGGACATGGCCCGCGCCCTGGCACTGGGCGCGAAGGCGACCGGCGTGGCGGGAGCGTTCCTGGAAACCCTCGTCGACCACGGCACCGAGGCCCTCGTCGCCAAGATCACCACCTGGCTCGATCAGCTGCGCAACATCATGACCGTCCTCGGTGCGACAACTCCCGCCGAGCTCACCGGTCGCGATGTGCTCGTCACCGGCGAACTGGCCGGTTTCTGCGCGCTGCGCGGCATCGACGTGGCCTGCCTCGCCCACCGGAGTCCCTGGTGGCGCGAATCGAACCTCCGAGAAGGAGTCATCCATGAATGACATGTCGTACGCGGCTGTCCCGATGCAGTGGGTCGGTCCCCTGCGGATCACCGGCAATGTCGTCGACGACTCCGTCGACGTGCCGCTGGCCACCTACGAGACCCCGCTGTGGCCCTCGGTCGGGCGCGGTGCGCGGATCAGCACCCTCACCGAGAAGGGCATCGTCGCCACCCTCATCGACGAGCGGATGACCCGGTCGATCCTGCTCGAAGCCGATGACGCCTACACCGCGTACACCACCGTCCAGCAGCTCGAGGCCCGCCTGCCCGAGCTGCAGGAGGTCGTCTCGGGCAGTAGCCGCTTCGCCCGGCTCATCGAGCTGAACCATCAGATCGCGGGCAACCTGCTGTTCCTGCGGTTCGAGTTCACCACCGGTGACGCCTCGGGCCACAACATGGCCACCCTGGCCAGCGATCACCTGATGGACCACATCCTGTCCACCATGCCGGGTGTGCGCTACGGCTCCATCTCGGGCAACTTCTGTACCGACAAGAAGGCCACCGCCGTCAACGGCATCCTCGGCCGTGGCAAGAACGTCGTCACCGAGCTGCTGATCCCGCGCGAGGTGGTCGAGGCCCGGCTGCACACCACCGCGGCCAAGGTCGTCGAGCTCAATATCCGCAAGAACCTGATCGGTACCCTGCTCGCGGGCGGAATCCGTTCCGCCAACGCGCATTACGCGAACATGCTGCTGGCCTACTACCTGGCCACCGGTCAGGACGCCGCCAACATCGTCGAGGGCTCCCAGGGCGTCACGCACGCCGAGGACCGCGACGGTGATCTGTATTTCTCGTGCACCCTGCCCAACCTGATCGTCGGTACGGTCGGTAACGGCAAGCACGCCAGTTTCGTCGAGGACAACCTGGTGCGCCTCGGCTGCCGGGCCGAACGTGAGCCCGGCGAGAACGCGCGGCGCCTCGCCGTGATCGGTGCGGCCACCGTGCTGTGCGGGGAGCTGTCGCTCATGGCCGCGCAGACCAATCGCGGTGAATTGATGCGTGCCCATACCCAATTCGAGCGGTCAACCACGAGCAACGGGACACAACGATGACCACAACGCCGGTCGGTATCCACGACCTTTCGTTCGCCACCACCCACTACGCCCTCGATCACGCCGTCCTCGCCGAGCGACTCGGGGTGGATCGCGACAAGTTCTACCTCGGCATCGGCCAGGAACGCATGAGCGTGGCCGCCGCCGACGAGGACATCGTCACCATCGCCGCCGCGGCCGCCCAGCCGATCCTGCAGCGGCACGGCACCGACAACATCCGCACCGTGCTGTTGGCCACCGAGACCGGTGTCGACCAGTCCAAAGCCGCTGCCCTGTATCTGCATTCGCTGATCGGTCTGCCCAACGCGGCGCGTGTGGTCGAGCTCAAGCAGGCCTGCTACGGCGGCACCGCCGGGCTGGCGTTCGCCGCGGGCCTGATCGCGCGTGACCCGTCGCAGCGGGTGCTGGTGATCGCCGCCGACATCGCCAAGTACGAGCTCGACACCCCGGGCGAGCCGACCCAGGGCGCCGCCGCCGTCGCGATGCTGGTCACCGCCGACCCGGCGATCCTGGCGCTCGACCCGATCTCGGGGCTCTACAGCGCCGACATCATGGACTTCTGGCGTCCCAACTACCGTTCCGAGGCCATTGTCGACGGCAAGACCTCGGTGAACGCCTACCAGAAGGCCGCACAGGAGGCGTGGAGCGATTACCGCCGCCAGGGCGGGCGCGAGCTCGGCGAGTTCGCCGCGTTCTGCTACCACCAGCCCTTCACCAAGATGGCCTACAAGGCGCACCGGCACCTGCTGGAGAGCCAGGGCCACACCGCCGAGGCCGCCGACCTCGAGGCCGCCATCGGCGCCACAACCACCTACAACCGCACCGTCGGCAACAGCTACACCGCCTCGCTGTACCTCGGCCTGGCCTCGCTGCTCGACCACGCGGACGACCTCACCGGCAAGGCGCTGGCCATGATCAGCTACGGGTCCGGCAGTGTGGCCGAGTTCTTCAGCGGCACAGTGCGACCCGGTTACCGGGCGCACCTGCGCACCGAAGCCAACCAGGCCGCGATCAGCTCGCGCGAGATGCTCGACTACGACCACTACCGCGCCTTGCACGAAGCGGTACTGCCCACCGACGGCGCTTACCACGCGATGCCCGAGGAGACCCGGCGTCCGTTCCGCCTCGGCGCGATGTCGGGCCACAAACGCATCTACGAAGCTCGGTGACCGTGGCCGATCCGGATATACGGCACGTCAGAATCATCATCGTCGGGAGCGGGCTGTCGGGCGTCGGCGCGGCGGTCCGGTTGAGCCAGCAGGGGCACACCGATTTCCTCGTGCTCGAACGCGGGCCCGATGTCGGTGGCACCTGGCGGGTGAACACCTACCCGGGCGCCGGGTGCGATGTGCCCTCGCAGCTGTACTCGTATTCGTTCGCGCTGAACCCGAATTGGACGAGGTCGTTCTCCCCGCAGGCCGAGATCGAACGCTACATCCGGGACGTGTCGGAGCGTTTCGGGGTGCGTGACAAGCACATCTTCGATTGCGAGATGACGGCGGCGCGCTGGAACGACACCGATGGCCGATGGGAGATCCACACCAGCCGTGGGCAATTCACCGCCGATGTGGTCGTGTCGGCGGCCGGTGTGCTCGCGGAGCCGAATCTTCCCGATATCAAGGGGATGTCGAGCTTCGAGGGGGAGATCTTCCATTCGGCGCGGTGGAATCACGAGTCGACCCTCGCGGGTAAGCGGGTGGCGGTGATCGGTACGGGATCGTCCGCGGTGCAGATCATTCCGTCGATCGCGCCGGAGGTGGCGAGCCTCGATGTGTATCAGCGCACCGCAACCTGGGTGATGCCGCATCTGGGCCGACGCTATACGGCGATCGAGCGGTTCGCGTTCCGGCGGATTCCCGGCTTCCAGCGGCTGGTCCGGGCGATGATCTACTTGCTGCGCGAGATCTTCGTCGTCTTCCAGGCCAAGTACCCACGCGCGGCGGTGCTGCTGGAGTTGGTCGGCCGGGTCAAGATGTTCCTCGAGATCCGTGATCCGCAGGTGCGCCGGAAGGTGTTGCCCACACATCGGCTCGGCTGTAAACGGATGCTGGTGTCCAACCGCTTCTATCCGGCGCTCGACCGCGACAACGTGGATCTGGTGACGGACCCGATCGCGGAGGTACGGGCGAATTCGATCGTCACCGAGGACGGCATCGAACGCGAGGTCGACGCGATCGTGTTGTGCACGGGTTTCCAGGTATCGGATTCCCCGACCTACAACCTGTACGTCGGCCGCGACGGGCGAACCCTGTCGGAAATCGGTGAGGCGGAAGGGTATCGCAACTACAAGGGCACAACGGTCGCGAACTTTCCCAACCTGTTCTTCATGCTCGGCGCCAATTCCGGGCTGAACTACACCTCGCTGATCTACATCATGGAATCCCAGTTCCGGTACCTGATCTCGGCGCTGGAAACCATGGAGCAGCGAGGCCTGCGCACTGTCGAAGTCCGCAAGGACGCCGAAGAAGAATACAACCGGGGTATTCAGCGCAAGATGGCGAAAACGGTGTGGGCCACCGGTGGCTGTCGCAGCTGGTTCCTCGACAGCACGGGGAACAACGCGGTGCTGTGGCCGGACTTCAGTTTCCGTTACCGCAGGCAGATGCGCGTTTTCGATCTCGAGGCGTATCAGACGACCACGAACTGACCCTCGATCCCGGAGGCGCCTCGCGGCGACTCCGGGATCGGTGGCCGAATCAGAGCCCGATGGTGCCGGACATCGAATCGAGCAGCGTCAGGAAAACTCCGAGCAGATCTCCGAGTGCGGCAGAGAACATTGATTTTTCTCCTTCGATATGGGGGATCATCCGCAAAATGGCACGCCGATACACCGACAGCGTCGGTGTCATCGGGGTTGTGCGGCTCAACGAATTAGCGAGATGATCGCTGGATATCCGGATACACACCTGGCTCGGTGTGGGAACGCTCTAACACCGTAGCAACGGAGTTTGGCTCCGACAAGCAGTGGGTAACCGTGTCAACGCGAAATTTCCTGTCCCCTGCCGCATTTGCTGACAGTTGTCAGGACGAGCTCGACGACGACATTCCCGGCGGTCGGGTGGAGCCGCGCAGGGGATTCGCCGTCGGGAAGGTGATCGACGGGAGCGTCACCCACATGCGGACGCGGGTGCCCTTGTCGTCGTGGGTGAATTCGAGATCCTCGGTGAGTACCCGCATCATCTCCACGCCCCGGCCTCGGTAGCCGGGATCGGTGGGGGTGGGTACCCAGCGGCCGGTGTCGGTCACCTCGATGACCACCCGGTCGCCCGCACAGGTGGCGGTGAGGACGACTCGGCCGGGTTCGGTGTCGCGGTAGGCGTGTTCGACGCTGTTGCTGCAGGCCTCGTTGGCGGCGGCGACGAGGTCGGCGGCCAGGTCGTGGGGCACCGCCGCCGTGGCGAACCAGCGGTAGAGCGTGCGTCGCAGTCCGGTCAGTTCGACGGCGGCGGCGGGAATGTCGAGGTACAGCGGCTCCGGTGGCTGACGGTAGACGACCATCGCCACGTCGTCGTCGTAGCCCGCGGGCGGGCACAGGCGTGACAGCACCGCGTCGGCCACATCGCGGGGGAGCGCGCCACCGGTCTCGCTGAGGACGTCCGCGATCTTCACGAACCCCTCCTCGATGTCGTAGCCGCGCTGTTCCACCAGTCCGTCGGTGAACAGCACCAGCGAGGAACCGGCGGGCAGTGCGGTGGTGGCCTCGGGGCGGCGCGGGGTGTCGAAGGTGGCCAGCGGTACCGCCCGGCCACCTTCCAGGATCCGGCCGGGTCCGCCGGGCGCGGCCAGGATGGGCGGCATGTGACCGGCGTTGGAGTAGCGGACCACGCCTCGTTCGGGGTCGAGCACGGCGGCGCACACCGTGGTGCACATGGCGCCGGGAATGCGCGCGGCGACCGCGTCGAGTTCGGCGAGCAGCTGTGCCGGTCCGGCACCGCGAAGCAGCAGAGCCCGTGCGGCCGTGCGCAATTGGCCCATCACCACCGCCGCCGACAGGCCACGGCCCACGCAGTCGCCGACGACGACACCGATGGTGCCGTCGCGCAGCGGAACCACGTCGTACCAGTCGCCACCGATCTCGAGCGGCGGCAGGGCGGGCTCGTAGTGCACCGAGAAACGGGGCGGCAGTTCGATCGGGCCGAGCATGGCGCGCTGCAGGGTGAGCGAGGTGGCGCGCGCCTGATCGAAGTTGCGCGCCCGCTGCAGCGCGACGCTGAGATGACCGACCAGCAGCGAGTACAGCGCCCAGTCGGCGGCGCTCACCGCCCGCGGGGCGCCGAACCGTACCCACAGCGCCGCGTCGCCGGTCTCGCCGAGCGGCGCGACGACAGCATCGACCCCGCCCTCGTCGCCGGTGATGGCCGACAGTCCGCGCGCGGACTGTCGGCGCGCTCGGTCGAGCAATTCGTTGGTCTCCTCGTCGAGCACCACCGGTGCGTCGCCACGCGCACTCGGCTGCCGCACCGGAGTCGCGACGAAATTGCTGTTGGCGGAGACGAATTCGGGCTCAGGGGGGACCTGCGCGGCCGTGGGGGATTCGCCGCAGGAGTAGAGATCGGGTCGACCGGTGCGGCTCGGCCAGACGGCGACGAGGGCCGTGCGCGCGCCCATCGTCCGGCGCAGTTCGTCGAGGCCGACCGCGAGGACCTCCACCATGCTGGTAGCGGCGCCGACGGCGGTCGCCAGCCGGGACGCCGCCTGATCGCGGGCCTGGGCGTCGTGTTCGGCGGTGACATCGCGCACGGTGCCGACGAAGATCCGCTCGTTGTTCTCCTGCTTCACCAGGGAACTCGCGCTCACCGCGAGCCAGCGTTCACGGCCGTCGCGGTGCCGCACCGGCATCACGAAACGGGATGCCTCCGTCCCGATCTGCGGGTAGCCCTCGCGTTCGCGCAGGGCCCACGGATGCGGCAGCGCGAACGGCACCTCCTCGGGCCCGTACCCGGTGAGCACACCGAACGCCGAGTTCACCTCGATGATGGTCCCGTGCTCGTCGGCGACGAAGAACCCGTCCTGCAACGACTCGACGAGTGCGGTGCGGAAGGCGTCGCGACCGGCCAGATCCTCGGCGCGCGACCGTTGCTGCTCGTAGCGTTTGGTGCCATCGAGGTAACCGCGGGTGGCGATGTCGAGCGCGGCCATGGTCTGCAGCAGGAATTCCAGGGCCACCTCCGCCCGGCGCGCGTACGCCTGGTCGCCGACGAGTTCGGCGACGGTGCGGAAGTGGTGCTCGGTGAGATCGAGCAGGCTGATGCCTTCGACGAGGGCGCGCCTGCCGAGGTCGTAACCCTCGCTCAGGCCTTCCTGGCCCGGCGCGGCGACGTGGCGGCGCAGGGCAGCCGAATAGTCGTCGAGGAACGCGGCCAGGACAGCACTCATCGGCTCCCTCTCATGATCCCGCTCCCCGGAACCGGGCCGCCAGGACCAGTGCGTCGTCGGTGTCCTTGGCGTCGCGGGCGAGCAGGTCGCCCGCGATGGCGGCCGCGGGTCTGGCCAGGTCGATCTTGTCGGCGTCGGCGGTGACGAGACCGTCGGTGGCCATCAGCAGCAGGTCGCCCTGTTTGATCGGCAGGCTCTGCGGCTGTAGATGCGCGGGCAGCCGGTAGCCGACGATGCCACCGGTGAGCAGCATGGTCGCCCGCAGCTCCGGGCCCGCCGGACCGAGCGTGAGCAGCCGCGACTCCACATTGCCCACGCCGATCCATTGCAGGGTGTCGCCCGGCCCGATCAGCGCCAACGACATCGCGGCGCCTCGGGTTTCGGCCATCGCCCGATGACACAGCACCATCAGCACGTCCAGGGGTTCGCCGCGGTTCTCCGACAACACCAGGGTCGCGCGATCGGCCGCGTCCGCGGCGGCGGCGCCGTGGCCGAGACCATCGAGCACGCCGAAGAGCACGCCGCCGTCGCCGGTGTCGAGGACGACACCACGGTCACCGGAAACGTCCTGGCCGGGGAGTGCCCGACCGGCTGTCGACCATTCCGTGCGGCCGGTGATCCCGTCTTCATGCACCGTCGGGTACCCACTTCCACATTTCGATCAACGTCCCTCGGCCGGGAGCGGAATCGATGGTGATGCCGTCCATCAGCCTGCGCGCACCGGGCAGACCGAGGCCGAGGCCGCGACCGGTGGAGTACCCGTCCTCGAGCGCGCGCGGAATGTCGCGGATGCCGGGACCCTGGTCCTCGGCTTGGACCACGAGGCTCTGGCGGCCGTCGCGGATGTCGACGAGCAGGCGGATCTCGCCACTGCCCGCGTAACTGGTGATGTTGCGGGCGATTTCGGAGATGGCGGTGGAGATCATGGTGCGGTCGGTGAGGGTGAAGCCGAGGTGGGCCGCCAGCTCGTGCCCGGCCTGGCGGGCGGTCACGATGTCCTCGGACACCTTGACCGCGATCGCGACCTGCTCAGCGGCCACTGTCACGACCATCTCGTCGGCTGCGGGGGTGCCGGTTCAGCCAGGCGAGACCTTCTTCGAGGTCGAGGGCGGTCTGCATGTCCTCGAAGGTGAGACCGAGCTGCACCATCGCGAACGCGACCTCGGGCTGCAGACCGACGATCACCGTCTCCGCGCCGCGCAACTGGGTCATGTGCGCGATGGTGCGCAGCGAGCGGGCGGCGAAGGAGTCCATCACGTCGATGGCGGTGACGTCGACGATGATGCCGGTCGCGCGGTAACGACTGACCTGCGTCATGAGATCGTCCTGCAGACGCTCGGTGTCGGCATCGGTCAGCGCCGACTGCACCGAGGCGATCAGGAATGTGCCCTGTTTCAGAATGGGTACCGGCATGGCGGACTGTCAGCGCCCGTCCCGCTCGCTCAGCCGCTCGGTCACCCGGGTGACCTCGTAGCCGAGCAGTCGCTCGGCCTCTTCGATACCACCCTGCAGGTCGCCGACCGCGTTCATCTTGGACAGGTCGAGACCGATGGTCACCAGGGTGAGCGCGATCTCCGAGGACAGACCGGTGATGATGACGCTGGCGCCCATCAGACCCGAGGCGTCGACGGTCTGCACGAGGTGGTTGGCGACCACCGAGTCGATGGCGGGCACACCGGTGATGTCGATGACGACCACCTTGGCGCGATTGGCGCGGATGGCGCGCAGCAGCTGCTCGGTGAGCTGACGGGCGCGCTGGGAATCGAGCACACCGATGATGGGCAGGATGAGCAGCTGTTCGCGCACCTGCAGCACCGGGGTCGACAGCTCGCGGATGGCTTCCTGCTGGCGGCTGATGACGCGCTCGCGCTCCTGCACGAACGACACACCGACGGTGTTGGCGATGCGGTTGGCGGCGGGCTCGTAGGCGTCGAGCACCTGGTTGAGCATCTCGAAGTTCGACTGGTACTTCGAGAACAGCGACCGGGCCAGCACGTCGCGCAGCAGCAGCACGATGCCGAGGACCTCGTCGGTCTCGACGCCTCGGGGAATGATGCGCTCGGACAGGTCGCGGGCGTATGCCTGCAGTGCCTCGACGCTACCGGTGACCAGCACCTCGACGTAGTTGTCGTACATCGAGGTCGCCTCGGAGAAGATCTCCTCCGGGGTCATCGCGGTGAGCAGCTCGGCCTCGGTGATGCGCCGCGCCCACTCCTCGCGCAGGCCGGTGCGGTTCTGCCGGAGGTGCTCGACCAACTGGGGGAGCAGGTTGTTGTCCACCGGGCGCGCGGGCGGCGCATCCGCGGAAAGACTCGTTGACACCTCGGACATGGAAGTTCCTGCCCCTTTCGACGTTTTCACCTGGCGCGCACTGCACACGTTGACCGAAGCCTACTCATACCCCATACATGATGCTGTCCAAACCTGCCGGTAACCGGCTATTCGGGGCTGAAGCCGCGGGCCAGCGCCGCCAGCGCCCGGTCCAGGTACACGGTGAGATCCGCGTCACCGCGTTCGAGCCAGGCGTCGAAGGCGGCGCGGGCGGCGGCCAGCGTGGTGCGGCCGACCGCCAGCGGGAGCAGATCGTCGGCGGTTGTCCCGAGCCTGCGCGCGGCGAATTCGCCGACCGCGCGTTCCCAGGCGTCGTAGTGCGCGCCCGCGCCCGCCGACAGCGCGGGGATGCCCGAGATCAGGCGCATCCTGGTGCGCAGCTCCGGGATGTCCTCGGCGCGATACCTGTTGGCGGCCACCACGATCCGCCGCACCGCGGTCATCATCGGCTCGTCGTCGGCGACGGCGGCGAAGGCCGCGCGCAGGTCGGCGACCTCGTCGTCGAACTGGTGCCACAGCACCTCGCCCTTGCTCGGGAAGTATCGGAAGAAGGTGCGTTCGCTGACGCCCGCCTCGGCCGCGATCTGCCCGACGGTCACCTCGTCGAAGCCGTGCTCGGTGAACAGGCGCATCGCGATGAGTTCCAGGGCGCGGCGCGTGGTGCGGGGTGGGCGGCCGCGCTGGGTTGTCGGGGCTGACATGGATACAGCGTAGGGACTGGTTCGCCGGGGAGCGCCCGGTCTTGATTATGACAGTGACTGACGTTAATGTTCGGACATGTTCGTGGCCCAGCTCACATCGCCGGAGGCCGACGCCTGTCGCGCGTCGATCCTGCTGGTGCCGCTCGGCGCCATCGAACAGCACGGACCGCACCTGCCGCTGTCCACCGATCTCGACATCGCCGCGGCGCTGTGCGCGCGCACCGCCGCCGCCCGCGACGACGTGCTCGTCGCGCCCGCCGTGCCCTACGGCGCCAGCGGCGAGCACGCCGGGTTCGCGGGCACACTGTCGATCGGGCAGGCCGCCCTGGAGTTGCTCGTCGTGGAGCTGTGCCGGTCGGCCACGGCGAGTTTCGCGCGGATCGTGCTGGTCAACGCCCACGGCGGCAATGTCGAGGCGCTGCGCCGGGCCGTGACCCTGCTGCGTTCGGAATCGCGCGATGTGCGGCTGTTCTGCCCCGCCTACGGCGGTGACGCGCACGCGGGCCACACCGAGACCTCCCTCCAGCTGGCGCTCGCGCCCGAACGGGTGCGCACCGAGGCGGCCGAACCGGGGGACACGCGCCCGCTCGCCGAGGTGCTGCCCCTGCTGCGCGCGGGCGGGGTGGCCGCGGTGAGCCGCAACGGAATTCTCGGCGACCCGACCGGGGCGGATGCCGCCACGGGTGCCGAACTGCTGAGCGCGGCGACCGCCGCGCTCCTGCACGACCTGCGCCACTGGTGGCCGGGTGACAACGAGGAAGGACCACATCGATGAACCCCTGGTTCGAGACCGTCGCCGAGGCGCAGCGGCGCGCCCGCAAGCGGCTGCCGAAGTCGGTGTACGGCGCGCTGATCGCCGGTTCCGAACGGGGCCAGACCATCGAGGACAACCAGACCGCGTTCACCGAACTCGGTTTCGCACCGCACTGCGCGGGCCCGATCGGTGACCGCGACCAATCGACAACCGTCCTCGGACAACAGGTTTCGATGCCGGTGCTGATCTCGCCCACCGGTGTGCAGGCCGTGCACCCCGACGGTGAGGTCGCCGTGGCACGGGCCGCGGCCGCGCGCGGTATCGCCATGGGCCTCAGCTCGTTCGCCAGCAAGCCGGTGGAAGAGGTGATCGCCGCCAACCCCGCGACCTTCTTCCAGCTGTACTGGTGCGGTGCCAAGGATCAGATCCTGGAACGGATGCGGCGGGCGAAGGACGCCGGTGCGGTCGGCCTGATCCTCACGCTGGACTGGTCGTTCTCGCACGGTCGCGACTGGGGCAGCCCACAGATCCCCGAGTCGCTGAACCTGCGCACCATGATGAAGTTCGCCCCGCAGACTCTCGCCCGGCCGCGCTGGCTGGCCACCTACCTGCGCTCGGGCTCCATCCCCGACCTGACCGCCCCCAACATGTCGGTCGGCGGCGGCGCGGCTCCCGGCTTCTTCGGTGCCTACGGCGAATGGATGCAGACGCCCGCCCCGGACTGGGACGACGTGGCCTGGATCTGCGCGCAGTGGGACGGTCCGGTGCTGCTCAAGGGCGTGATGCGGGTGGACGACGCGCTGCGTGCGGTCGACGCGGGGGTCGCGGGCATCTCGGTGTCCAATCACGGCGGCAACAACCTCGACGGCACCCCCGCCGCCATCCGCGCCCTGCCGGTGCTGGCCGACGCCGTGGGCGACCAGATCGAGGTCCTGCTCGACGGCGGCATCCGGCGCGGCAGCGACGTCGTCAAGGCCGTCGCGTTGGGTGCCCGCGCCGTCCTCATCGGCCGCGCGTACCTGTGGGGTCTCGCGGCCAACGGCCAGGCGGGCGTGGAGAACGTCCTCGACATCCTGCGCGGCGGCATCGACTCCGCCCTGCTCGGCCTGCGCAAGACCTCGGTCACCGACCTGACCCGCGACGACATCGTCGTCCCCGACGGTTTCGAACGTGCTCTCGGCCTTCCCGACACGGCTCGCGCCGCCGAGGAAGTGTTGCGGTAGGTGGTATTTCCCGGAGGTCGCGCAGGTTGTCGGGACGTGGGTGACCGACCTCCAGTGCGGCCGCCCGTCCGGCTTCGGTGGGTATCTGCGTGGAGACGGCGACGAACAAGCGGGTGGCCGACGACCTGTGCGACACGTCCGACGCGAGCTACCAGCGGTTCTGGTACAAGCACACCGACACGCTCGTGTATCCGGCGGTCGGCGCGGCGATCGCCCTGGCGGCGGGCAGTTTCCTCCGGCCGAGCACCGGTGACGTCTACGACCGTGGGGCACCGGTCGCGGGCGGAACGGTCCTGCGAGGTGGGCTGGGCCAGCCGCCCCACTCCAGCGGTGGCGGCGGTAGTTCGGGTTCCTGACTCACGCCAGGTCCACCGCGGGCGTCACCTCCGGGGTCGGTACGCGGCCGCCGAGTTCCCGTGCCGCACTGCGGTGGTGGTCGATGAGCACGTCGTAGATCTCGGCGAGCGCGGCCAGTTGCGCACGGTCGAGGACGTCGATCATGTGCCGTCGCACGCTGCGCACGTGGGCGGGGGCCGCGGTCGTGAGCAACTGACCGCCCGCGCTCGTCAGTCGTGCAACCGTGCGGCGCTGGTCGTGCGGCATGGTCTCGCGCACGACCAGTCCGCGCTTCTGCATGCGGGTGATCTGGTGGGAGAGCCTGCTCTGCGACCATTCCAGCGCACCCGCCAGGTCAGCGAAGGTCAAACGCTGGCCCGGTGCGTCGGCTAGGTACACCAGCACGGAATATTCGACATAACTCAGGTTGGCCGCCCGGCCGGCGTCACGCCCGATCGCCGCGGCGATCAGGTCGCGGGTACGGACATAGCCCAGCCAGGCGCGCATTTCGACATCATCGAGCCACTGTGGATCGGTCACGATCGAGCTCCAGATTCGCCGGTGCAAGCTTCGGATTTGAACGGCGCACGCCCACCACCGCCCCGGAGAATGGGTAGCACCGTTTGTGTTGAACGTGCAACCTCGACCATTATTCAGGTTGACTAAGGGTTGCCTAATATCCAGCTCGGTGCCCGGTGGTGGCTAGGCTCTGCGATGCTCTGCCCACCTGCCTGAAGGAGTGCGATCCGTGACCGCGCCGGAGTTCCGCTATTCCGATCTGCTGCCGATCGGCGCGGACGACACGCCGTACCGTCTGCTCACCACCGAGGGGGTCAGCACCTTCGAGCACAACGGCCGCACCTTCCTGCAGGTCGAGCCCGAGGCGCTGCGTCTGCTCACCGAGACGGCGATCCACGACATCAGCCACTATCTGCGCCCGGCCCACCTGCGCCAGCTGCGCAAGATCATCGACGACCCGGAGTCCTCGGGCAACGACCGTTTCGTGGCGCTCGACCTGCTCAAGAACCTCAACATCTCCGCGGGCGGCGTGCTGCCGATGTGCCAGGACACCGGCACCGCGATCGTGATGGGCAAGAAGAGCGAGGGCGTGCTCACCGGCGCCGACGACGCCGAATGGATCAGCCGCGGCGTGTTCGACGCCTACTCCCGGCTCAACCTGCGCTACTCCCAGCTCGCGCCGATCACCATGTGGGAGGAGAAGAACACCGGTTCCAACCTGCCCGCCCAGATCGAGCTGTACTCCACCGAGGGTGACGCCGACAACCCGGTCTACAAGTTCCTGTTCATGGCCAAGGGCGGCGGTTCGGCCAACAAGTCGTTCCTGTACCAGGAGACCAAGGCCGTCCTGAACCCCGAGCGCATGCTCGAGTTCCTCGACGAGAAGATCCGCTCGCTTGGCACCGCCGCCTGCCCGCCGTACCACCTGGCCGTGGTCATCGGTGGCACCAGCGCCGAATTCGCCTTGAAGACGGCGAAATACGCCTCCGCGCACTACCTGGACAACCTGCCGACCGAGGGTTCGATCACCGGTCACGCCTTCCGTGATCTCGAGCTCGAGGAAGAGGTCTTCCAGCTCACCCGCGAGTTCGGCATCGGCGCTCAGTTCGGTGGCAAGTACTTCTGCCACGACGTGCGCGTGGTCCGCCTGCCCCGCCACGGCGCCTCCTGCCCGGTCGCCATCGCGGTGTCGTGCTCGGCCGACCGCCAGGCGCTGGCCAAGATCACCAAGGACGGCATCTTCCTCGAGCAGCTGGAAACCGAACCGGCGCAGTACCTTCCGGAGCAGACCGAGGACATCCTCGGCGGCGACGTGGTGCAGATCGACCTGAACCGCCCGATGGACGAGATCCGCGCCGAACTGTCGAAATACCCGGTGAAGACCCGGCTTTCGCTCACCGGCCCGCTGGTCGTGGCCCGCGACATCGCCCACGCCAAGATCAAGGAACGGCTCGACGCGGGCGAGTCGATGCCGCAGTACCTGCGCGACATGGCCGTCTACTACGCGGGCCCGGCCAAAACCCCCGAGGGTTACGCTTCCGGCTCGTTCGGCCCGACCACCGCCGGACGCATGGACTCCTACGTCGATCAGTTCCAGGCCGCGGGCGGTTCGATGATCATGCTCGCCAAGGGCAACCGGTCCGCGCAGGTCACCAAGGCGTGCAACGAACACGGCGGTTTCTACCTCGGTTCCATCGGCGGCCCGGCCGCGCGGCTGGCCCTGGACTGCATCAAGAACGTCGAGGTGCTCGAGTATCCGGAGCTCGGCATGGAGGCGGTCTGGAAGATCGACGTCGAGGATTTCCCCGCCTTCATCGTCGTCGACGACAAGGGCAACGACTTCTTCGCCGAGACCTCCAAGCCGATCGCACTGCGCGTGCGTACCCGCTCCAAGGAACGCGTGTAGAGACCTCGCTCCGAGGGCCCGGGTGGCCGCGTCCTCGCGGGCGCCGGGGTCTTCTGGTCGTGCGTCCAGCCGACGCGGTGTAACGTGACCCGCGACATACGGTGAACGGGGTGGCTATGCCCGCTGGAATTCCTGGGGGCCGGGTGGCGCGCGGCGCCAAACTCGGACAGTTCGCCGCGGGCCAGGCGGTGCGCGGGGTCGGCAGACGACTGTCGATGATCGGTCGCACCGAGGAGGCCAGGCAGGTCCTGGCCGAGCGCTCGGCGATGACGACCGCGCAGCAGATCGTCACGGTCCTCGGCAGCATGAAGGGGTCGGCGATGAAGCTGGGGCAGATGGCCTCGGTGCTCGACCTCGACTTCGTCCCCGAATCGCATCGCGAACACTTCCGCGCCCAGTTGGCCGCGTTGCAGGACAAGGCCCCCGCCGTCGCGTTCCCGACGATGCGAGCGGTGATCGAGGACGATCTCGGCCCGCTCGGTGGCATCTTCGCCGACTTCGAGGAGACCGCCATCGCGGCCGCCTCGATCGGTCAGGTGCACCGCGCCACCCTGCGCGACGGGCGCGTGGTCGCGGTGAAGGTGAAGTACCCCGGCGTGGAGCGCGCGGTCCACGCCGATATCGGAAACCTCGAATTCCTCAGCAAGATGGGCAGATCCGTGCTGCCGAGTATGGCCGACACCGGCGTGCTCGAGGAGATCGCCGACAACCTGCGCAGCGAGCTGGACTACGAACGCGAGGCGAGCACCCAGCACCGGGTGGCACGGCGCTACCGCGGTCATCCGTTCATCACCGTGCCCGACGCGATCGTCGAACACTGCACACACAATGTGCTGGTCACCGAATATGTCGACTCGCAACCCTTTTCGCACATGCGCACGCTGCCCGACGCCGACCGTGACCATCTGGGCGAACTGATCTACCGGTTCTACATCTCCAGCCTTTTCGTCGACAACGAGTTCTGTGGCGATCCGCACCCGGGGAACATGCTGCTGGCCGCCGACGGGCGTCTCGCCTTCGTCGACTTCGGTCTGTACAAGCGGATGGACCCGGGGCACGTCGATTTCGAGCGCGAGGTGTTGCGCGCGGCGGCGGAGGGCCGCGGCGAGGACCTGCACGCCGCGTGGGTCGATCGCGGGATCATCGACCCGAACGCCGGGGTATCGGTGGAGGAGAGCCTGGCCTACGTGTGGGCCGCCACCGGCTGGCACCTGCTCGACGAGGAGGTCACCATCACCCCCGAACTGGCCACGGGCGCACTGCTTCTCGCGGTCGACCCGCGGTCCTCGGAGTTCCACGGTATGCACCGGCAGCTGCTGCCGCCGGAGCACGTGTTCTCCCGCCGGGCCGACCTGTTCACCTTCGCCACCCTCGGCCAGCTGCGGGCCACCGCGAACTGGCACCAGCTGGCTCGCGAATGGCTCTACCGTGAGCCTCCCGTGACCGAGGTCGGCCGCGAGATCGACCGGTGGCGCCGATCCGGGTGAGGCGAACCGCGCCGAAGCGGGGTCGATAGGATTCCGACATGCACACTGTTCTCCGGATCCTGGTCGGCGTGGGCGCGGTCGCGGCGCTGACCGCGGCGGGTACCGCCACGGCCGACCCCGATCAGCGCGAACAGGTCCAGTCCGCCGCGGGCACCGAGGGCCTCGACCCACCGCTGGCCTTGGCCTACACCCTGGCCGAACAGCAGGCGCACGCCGAGGGCGTGCCGCTGTCGGTCACCTCCGGCTACCGCACCCCCGAACAGCAGGAAGCGCTGTGGCAGGACGGCCTGGCCACCCACGGCAGCCCCGAGGAGGCGCGGCGCTGGGTCCTGCCACCCGCCGAATCGACGCACGTCTCCGGCCACGCGGTCGACGTCGGCCCCCAGATCGGCGCCCAGTGGCTCGAGGCGAACGGCAACCGCTGGGGGCTCTGCCGGACGTTCGACAACGAATGGTGGCACTTCGAGTTGGTGACGGTGCCGGGGGCGCCGTGCCCGCCGACGGTGCCCGATGCGAGCGTGCGGTAGGTCGGCGCGGTCCGGTCTCAGCGCAGGGCCGCGAAAAACGTACGGATGTCGGCGACGTGCGCGGTCGGTTGCTCCATCGCCACGAAGTGGTTGCCCGGATTGCCCGACGGCCAATGAATGATCTTGTTGTCGCGGTCGGCGAGCTTGCGCATGAGCGGTGAGCCGCCACCGTAGACGCCCGTCGGCACCAGGTTCTGACCGATCGGCCAGCCGAAGCCGCCGTCGCGCAGCCCGTTGTACATCGGCCACGAGGACGTGCCGGTGGTCTGGGTGAACCAGTACAGCGACACCGTGGTGAGCAGGTCATCGCGGTCGATCACGTCCTCGGCGAGTTCGGCCATCGGCGTGAACTCCTGGAACTTCTGCATCATCCATGCCAGCAGCGCGACCGGGGAATCGTTCCAACCCAGCGCGAAGGTCTGCGGTGCGGTGCGCAGCAGGGTGTGGTGGTCGACGCCGCCGGTCATCCACAGTTGCATCTGGTCCCATTCGGCGCGGTCCTCGTCCGACATCGCGGGCACGTCGGCCTCGGTCGGCATACCGATCCCGCCGTCGAGATGGACCCCGATCACGTGCTCCGGGGCCGCGAGCGCCATCTCCGGTGCGATGTAGGCGCCCAGGTCACCGCCCTGCGTGCCATAGCGCTGGTAGCCGAGCCGGTCCATGAGCTGCGTCCACATCCTGGCCACTCGTGCGGTGGTCATCCCCACCTCGCACGGAGCCTGGGAGAAGGCGAAACCGGGCACCGACGGGACGACCACGTCGAAGGCGAGGGCGGGATCGAGACCGTGCGCGCGAGGATCGGTCAGCGGACCGATCACGCGGCTGAATTCGGCGAAGGTGTTGGGCCACCCGTGGGTGAGCAGCAGGGGCACCGCATCGGGTTCCGGGGAGCGGACGTGGGCGAAGTGCACGTCGAGGCCCTCGATGGTCGTGTGGAACTGGGGGAACGCGTTGAGTGCGGTTTCCTGTGCCCGCCAATCGAATTCGTCGGCCCAGTAGGTGGCGAGCTCGCGCAGGTACACGGCAGGCACGCCACGTTCCCAACCGTCGCCCGGCAGTTCGGGGGTCCATCGGGCTCGTGCCAGCCGGTCGCGCAGGTCGTCGAGATCGGTCTGCGGGATGTCGATGTGGAAGGGGCGGACAGTCATTCGGAACTCCTCGTGATCGGTGTGAACCCGACGCTACGAGGCATCTAGGACAGTATCGGTCCTAGATCTGCGCGAGAATCGACATCATGACCGATACTGCCGCCCGGCTGCTCCGACTGCTCTCGCTGCTGCAGATGCCGCGCGAATGGCCGGGCAGCGAACTCGCCGACCGCCTCGGCGTCACCGACCGCACCGTGCGCCGCGATATCGACCGGTTGCGCGAGCTCGGCTACCCGGTGCTCGCCGCGCTGGGTGCCAGCGGCGGCTACCGTCTCACCGCCGGGTCGGCGCTGCCGCCGCTGGTGCTCGACGAGGACGAAGCGGTAGCGGTGGCCGTCGGCCTGCGGGTCGCCACCGGGCAGGCGGTCGGTGGGATCGAGGAGGCTTCGGTGCGGGCGTTGACCAAACTCGAGCAGGTCCTGCCCGCGAAGCTGCGCCGCCGGGTGCGGGTGGTCGGCACGGCGGTCGCGGTCCGGGTGGGTGAGGGGCCCGCCGTGGAGCCGGAGGTCCTCACCACCCTCGCCGCGGCCGTCACCAACCGGGAACGACTGCGGTTCGGCTATCTCGACACCGACGGCGCCGAGTCACGCCGCCATGCCGAACCGGTCGGCGTCGTCGCGTCCGGTCGGCGCTGGTACCTGGTCGCCTACGACCTCGACCGAGACGCCTGGCGCACCTACCGCGCCGACCGGATCGCCCACCCGCACCCGACCGGGGCCCGGATCATCGCGCGCGAGCTACCCGCTGCCGACGCCGCCGACTATGTGGCGGGACGCCGCACCGACTGGGCCACCGCCCCGTACCGGGCCGACGTCACCATCGACGCCCCGCTCGGCCGGGTCACCGGTCGACTCGGCGAGGACCCCGCCACACTGCACTCCACCGATGCCACCACCTGCCGACTCACCGGCGTCCGCGATGATGATCCCGATTGGCTTGCCCGGCGATTGGTTTCGCTCGGAGTCGCGTTCCGGGTACGTGACTCGCCCGAGCTGTCCGGGCGACTGCGGGCGATGGCGGAGCGCATCGGGCGCGCGGTGGAGTGAGGACCGCGTCAGGGCCGGGCCGCGACCGCTTCCACCTCGAACAGCACATCGGGGGTGGCCAGGGCCGCGACACCGATGAGCGTCTGGGTGGGCGGGGTGGTGCCCCAGTGCTCGGCGACGGCACCGGCGATCGGGCCGAGTTTCGTGACATCGTGGTTCACCACGTAGGTGCGCAGGGCGACGACGTGGCCGAGATCCAGGTCGTGGGCCGCCAGCGCGGTGGCGATATTGTCGAAGGTCCGCTTCACCTGCTCGGCGAAGTCACCGGAGACGACCGCGCCGTCGGCGTCGGAACCGTACTGGCCGGAGACGAAGACCAGGTCGGTGCCCGCCGGGACAGCGGCGGTGTGGCTGTAGCCGAACGGAACCGGGTTGTGCAGGCCGTCGGGGTTGACGATGGTGTGCGCCATGCGAGGCACCTCTCGTGTGGTGGATTGTTGTGACGCGGATGAGCCTGTCAGCAATACACGACATCCTCTGTCATGTATTCCGGGTAATCTTTCGCGAATGCGCGCCGACCGGCTTGTCTCCCTCGTGCTGCTGTTGCGCAGGCACGGCAGGCTGACCGCCGACGCGCTGGCCCGCGAGCTGGAGGTCTCCACGCGCACCGTGCTGCGCGATATCGAGGCGCTGTCGGCGGCCGGGGTGCCGGTGTACGCCGAACGTGGCAGGCACGGCGGTTTCGCCCTGCTCCCCGGTTTCCAGACCGAACTCACCGGTCTCAATCACGACGAGGCGCTGGCGCTGCTCGTCGCCGGATCGCGGCGCGGCGCCCAGGCTTTCGGCCTCGGCGGTGCCCTGGCCTCGGCCATGCGCAAGGTCGTCGACGCGCTGCCGGAGAGTTACCGCGACACCGCGACCGGTGCCGCCCGTCGCCTGCTCGTCGACCCCGAAACCGACCTGCTGTCACGTCGCATGGTCACGGAGGACCTGCCCGATGCCGTGGTGGCCGAGGTCCGCCGCGCGGTGCTGACGGGCCATCGGCTCCGGATCAACTACGCCGCCGTCGATCGGCCCGCGCAGTGGCGAACGGTCGACCCGATCGGCCTCGTCACCGCCGCCGAACAGGGTTATCTACTGGCCACCCGATCGGGGCAGGACCGAACGTATCGTCTGTCGCGCATCCTGGACGCCGAGGAACTGCCGGAACCGGCGCAGCGGCCGGAGCACGTCGACCTGGACCAGGCCTGGAAGGAACGCGGCACCCGATTCCGCGCCGGGAGCGACCAGATCGCCGTCGAGGTCAGGGTGAACGGTGTTCGGCGGGCGGAGTTGGTCGACACCGCGGTGACCGTCCGCTCCGAATCAGTCGATCCCGACGGGTGGCTGCACCTCGAGCTCACCTTCCAGGACCCCCGTCACGCCGAATGGGCCCTCTGGCAACTCGGCACCAACGCCGAAATCCTCACGCCCCCATGGTTGCGCACCACACTGCACGACCGTGCCGCGGCCCTCGCCGCCCACCACGCCACACCGTGACGCAGCGGCCACCACCGGGTGGATGGCCCCGGATGCGGGAACGAGGAGGGTGCGCCGGTGTGCCCTCAGCCGACCGGTGCCGGTTCTCCCGGCATGCCCTCCAACGTGAGCCCGCCCTCTATGGTGTTGGGCAGGCGGCGGCGGTTGGGGGAGCCGAGGGCGGTGGTGAGGTCGCCGCCGTCGTGTTCGGCGAGGAGTTCGCCGCTGTCCCACACCAGCAGGGTCGCGCTCACGGTGTTCTCGGCGGTTGAGTGCGCGAGGTCGTAGTGCGCGCAGCCGGGGACGTGGGGATAGGTGATCCACAGGTCGTAGCCGGTCATGAACAGGTCGAGGTCGAATTGCACACTGAGACCGAGCAATTCGCTGCGGCCGTTGTCGTCGACACCGGCGAACGCCTCGTCCAGCGCCAGCAGGCGCGGTGCCTGCGGGTCGGCGGAATCGAGCATCACGTGGGCGGCGGCGAACAACGGCAGGTGCAGCGAGACCGACTGCTCACCGCCGGACAGCGCGCTGTGGCGGGCGACGGTGAGCTTGTCCTCGGAGCCGTCCCCGGAGATCAGCGTGAACGAGAACACCCGCCACGACCGGTAATCGAGGGTGGCGGCGAGGATCTCGGGGTAGGACCGTTCCGGGTGGGCGGCGCGGGCAGCCCGGATCTCGGCCGCGAAATGCGCGCGAACCGCACCCAGATCCTCCGGGCTCAACGCGGCGGTATCGCGATCGAGCAGCTTGCACATCGCGCGCGCCGCCTCCGACAGGCCGTCGGCCAGCACCCAGTGCACGCCGATGGTGTTGCCCGACGACATCCGCCGCTGCTTCATCTCCGCACCCATGCGGGAGATGAGTTCGCGTGCGTCCGTTGTCCTTTCGTGGATCTGCTGGGCCAGTCCGGTGAGCAGCGCGTCTTCGAGGATGCGGCGTTCGGCGTCGGTGAGCAGCAGTTCCTGATCGCGGCGCGCGGCGTCGATGCGCGCCGCGAAATCGGCGAGGGCGGTCTGGCCGTTCTCGTCGTGCACGGCCACCACGGTGAGCCCGTCGTCGGCGTCCCAGTGCAGGCGGTAGTCGCGACCGGACGCGGTGAGCGCGGCGTCGAACTCCTGTAGTGCGCTGGTCACCGCCGACCGGGTGGACTTGCGCCCGGCTTCGGTGGCGCGCACCTGGGCGGTGGCGGCATCCAGGTCGGCGAACAGGGCCGCGACCTCGTCCGGCAAGACCACCGGATCGGTTTCCGGGCCCGCGGCGACAATGCGGTACTGCAACTGCTCGGATGTAGACCAGGCGGCCTCGCTGCTCGGCCACCGGTGCTCGACCGAACCGCCGAGCAGGCTCAGCAGGTCGGGTCGGGCGTACGGCGCCAGCGACCGCACTTCGGCGAGCACCTCGGTGAGCGCCGTGGCGAGCGCCTCGTGCGCCGTGCGATAAGCCGCTTCCGCATCACCCACCGCCTCGATCGCCGCATTGGCTGCCTTGCGCGCGGCCCGCTGCTCGGCTTTGGCGGCTTCGATGGCCGAACGCGCCGCGTCCAGGTCACGGTCGATGTCGGCCGCGCCGGCGCCCAACGCTTCTCGTAGCGTTGCGAGCTTGCGCTGCTGTTCGGCATATCCGGCGCGGGCTGCCTCGGCCTCCTCGGCGAACGCCTCGGCCAGGGCGCGGGCCTCGTCGTGCCGATCGGCGCCCTCGCGTTCGCGCTCACGTTCCCGCTCGTGCTCGGCACGCAACCGCAACAGCCCGGTGCCGGTGTTCTCGAAATGCCGGATCGCCGCGGCCAGTGCGTCGAGTTCCCGTGCCTCACGCGGCGTGCGATGCGCTTGCGCCGCCGCCCGCACCTTCTTGTCCTGGGCGGCCACCTCGGCCACCGCCAGATCGAGTTCCCGCTCGGCCTGCGCGGCCGCCTCCACCCGCGACCGCATCAGCCCGGCGGTCTCCGCGACTGCCCGAAGCGCGGCGGTCACCGCCGAAGGTCGCGGCAACGACTTGGCCGCATCGGCGAGCGCGGCCAATTGTGTTGCCGCCGAGGACTCTTCGGCCCGTGTCGCATCGCACTCCGCGCGGGCGGCCTCGATCGCCGCCTCGATCTCGGCGAGCCGCGATGCCCGCCTGCGTGCCCGCGCGGTGGCCCCGATGAACTCGGCCTCGGTCTTGTGCTGCCTGCCGACCAGGACACCCAACCGATAGTGGCCCGCCGCTCCGATCACCATGGTGGTAGCCTCGGCGGCCAGCGCACTCAGCGTGGCGCCTGGCATGGTCCGTCCCACGCCTTCGCCGTCCGCGACACCGGCGCGATCCGCACTCGTCGCCCCGACTGTCGTCGATTCCGCTGCGTCTCCCGCGCCTGGTGCGGAGTCTGCTCGAACTTGCGTGGTCGGCGCCGGGTGTGTCTCGGCGGCTTCGTACCCTGAGCGGTCGTCGGCTTCCGTCGAAGCGGAGTTGCCCGAGTCAGGAAAGAATTCGTCGAGGGCTACGGAGGCGAGCACGGCAGCGACCGTGTCGCTCGGGGCCTCGCCCTCGGCCGTGTTCTCTTCCACCACAAGGACATCGGCGAGGGTGCGACCGGTCGGGCGCTGGTCGAGGGGCAGTGGGAGCAGGAAGTGGTCGGCCTCGACCTCGGTGGGCAGGGTCGGGCCGCAGACCCAGCTGTCGAGCAGACCCGCGGCCTGCAAGGCGGCCTCGATCCCAGCGGCCTCCCGCGCGGACACCGCATCGCCGAAACGCACCAGCTGCCACAGCGGCGCACCCGGAAGCCCCTCGCGGGCACCGGTTCTGGCGGTCGAGGACGGGGGAGCGTCGTCGTGCTCGGCGGCGATCTGCTCGCGCTCGGCGGTCAGAGCGTCCCGGCGTGCGGCCGCCGCTTCGGCTCGCGCCCGAGCCTCCTGGCGGCGGGTGCGGATCCGCTCACGCAGTGGCTCGCAGCGTTCCGCCAACACCTCTGCCGCGGAGGGGATGTCCTCCACACCGGCCCCGGCGAAGGCGGCCTCGAGTGCTTCCAGCATGCCGACCTCGTCGGTTGTCACGTCGGCAGCCCGGGCCCGATCCGACTGCCCGGCGTCGACGCTGTCCGTGCCGCCGCGCCGGTGACCGTCGGTCAGGAGAATGCCGGAATTGGACTTCCACCAGGCCCGAAGATTCGTGGCGGACTCCTTGCGCGCCAAGGCGACCGCGGCTTCCGCGTGCGCGACCTCGGCCGCGGCCGCGTCGCGCAATTCCACCGTGCGTTCCGCGAGACGTTCCGCACGGGTGCGATCGGCAGCGGCGGATTCCCACTTGCTCACGGCTTTGCGGACCGCGCGCACGTCGGCGTCGCGTTCCTCGGCATGGCCGCGAACGGCGGCGGTGAACTGGTCGCCCCGGCCGTCGGTGCCGGGCGTGGTCCACTCGATGCCCGCTTCCTCGGCGGCCGAACGGAGGGCTTCCTCGCCGCGCACCAGCGCGGCAGCGGCCGTGCGTTCCGCTTCGGCGGCCTTCTCGGCTTCCTCGGCGCGACGCTGCAAGGTCTGGGCGGCTTCGGCGGCCTTGTCCCGGTGCACAGCGGCGGAGGTTTCGAGTCGGCGGACAGCGTCGGCGAGGTCGTCCAGTTGCTGTTTGCCCTCGTAGGCGCTGGAGCGCTGCAGGTTCTCGCGGTCGGCGATGGCCTGCTCGTAGGCGCGGTCGGCCTCCTCGGCACGGGCCTCGGCGGCGGCGCGGTCGGCGTCGCGACGTGTGCGCAAGGCGGTCGCGGCGAACAGGGCGGTCGAGGCGTTGGTGACGGCGTCGAGCCGGGTGCGTACCTGATCGACATCCGACTTCGCTTGCACCGCAAGGTATTTGCGGTACACGTCCACGAACCGTCTGGTGGCGGTGTCGGCTTGCACCAGCCCGTCGAGCGTGCGGCCCACTTCTTCCATGTCGCTGAACGACCGGGCCGCGTCGAGGATCAACTGTTCGTCGAGGGGCCGCAGACCGTCGGTGAGTGCCTGCGACAGCCCACGCGGATCGAGATTCTTGGCCAGCTGCGGGCGACGCAGAGTGAGGATCAGGTTGATGAGCTGGTCGTAGCGCTGCATCCCGAGCCCGAACATGCGGGCGTCGATCGCGGCGCGGTATTCGACCGGGCGGTCGACGATGGCGTCGCTGCCGATCTGCTCGGCGAGCTGTTTGCGGGTGAGCGGGCGGTCGTCGGGACCGATCAACGAGAAGTCGACACCCGCGCGACCGTCGGCGACGAAATACCAGCGCGTCACCTTGTCCGAGGACCGGGTGGCACGCATCCCGATACCGACCGTGACGACCTCGGGATCCTCCCAGTTGCCGCGCGCGAATTCCATCCACACATATGAGTACGCCGATTCCTGCTTGCGGTAGAGCAGGTTCGACTTCATGGTGCGTTCCTCACCGGCGAACGGGTTGAGCCTGCGCGGCTCGATCCGCCCGTCGAGCACGAACGGGAACAGCACCTCGAGGGCCTTGGTCTTGCCCGAACCGTTGGGTCCGCGCAATACCAGGCGTCCGTCGGCGAAACAGAACTCCTGGTCGCGGTAGTCCCACAGGTTGACGATGCCCGCGCGGGTCGGGACGAATCGCACTCCGCCGTGAATGAGCGTCATCTGCTCAGCTCCCTCCCACTCCGGTGCCGACATCCGCGGCGGTGACGAACAATTCCTCGGTCTTGCGCACCCGTACCGTGACGACCGCACCCCGATACCGGGCCAGCGCGGGCAGCACCAGCAGCCCGTCCGCGACGGGCCGGATCAGCCGCAGCTTGGTCAGCAGGGCCAGCACCTCGGCGGTGAGACCGGCGACATCGGCCTGCCACTGGGCGGCGAAGGTGGCACCGTATCGAGCGGTGAGGGCGGTGACGGTCGCCCGCACCCACGCCTCCTCCAGGAACGGATAGGCGTCGGGTTCCTCGACCACATCGTCGTCGGGATCCGTTGCGGACTCGGGTGTTTCGTCCACCAGGGGAACGAAGAGCCCGGCCTCGGGAATCGCGGAGTCGAGCTGCTCGAGCAGTTCGTCACCCGGATCGAGGTCGGGCGGCGACCGGTGCGGCAGCGGATTGTCCAGATCGAGGACCGCGTCGGCGATCTCACCGATCAGCAGCAGCCCCACCTGCGCCAGGGTGCCCGTCCCGGGGAACCGGGTGTCCGACAACCGACCCGAGGTGTCGATGAGCGCGACACCTTCGGCGCGCCGTTCGGCCCGCAACCCGGTGCAGTACTCGACCTCACCGATCAGGCGTTCCTGGCTGAGCAATGCCCGTTCTTCTGGCGTCAGATCCGCGAGATACACGACGGGGCGCTCCACCAACGCGCGCCGGACCCGTCGCGCCAGGTCGGCGGGTTCGGCGTTCTCGGCCAGCAGACCACGCACGCTGTGCAGGTGCTGCAACGCACGCGGCGGCCGGAACAGTGCGAACACCACTGGGCGGTCGATGTCGTAGAGCGCCTCGCCCGCATCGGGATCGCTGGCCCAGCCGCCCGCGTCACCGTCGGCCAGGGTCAGCGCACCGCGCGCCCCCAACCAACCGACGGCGTCGACGAAGGCGTCACGGTCGGCGGCCCGCTCGGTGGACAGGTCGAGCCCATCGATGCGGCTCGCGTAGTCGGCGACGTGCTCGGCCAACTCCGACAGGGTGATCTGATCCCCGGCTCGGCCCAGCGCGGCGAGTGCCAACGAAAGGTAGGCATAGCGTCGCCGGTCGAACACCCGATCGTTGACACTGCGCGCGGGCCGGGCATCCTCGAGCCGATCGTGCACCGGATAGAGGCGCGCTGTCGTCTCGGTGATCTCCACCCGATACCCGAACAACTCGGCCATGTCCTCGCGCAGCTCGGTCGCCCACCGCCGGATCAGCGGCAACGCGATTCGGTCCGGATAGACCCGCGTGACAAGGTGATTCGCCAGCATCACCCGTACCGCACGTTGGTAACTGTCGAGCGCGAGCGCATCGATCCGCGGCCGCTTCACCGGGCCACCCCCCGCCGTACCGTGCCGCCGCGCGCGCACCCCGACATCGACCGTCGATCGGGCATGGGAGCGTTGATGATCGAGCGATATCCGTCGTGCGCGCGCGCCCGGATGAGAAGCGTGGTCCACTCGGCGTTCCTCGTCGCGGCATCCGCCCGCACCGGCTGCGCCCAACGGTGGTCGTGCGGTGTCAATTGCCCCTGCGCCCGGTCTTTCTGGTCGCCGCGTTCCGCGCGGGGCGATCCGTGCCGACGGCCCATCGCAGGCGTCATCGCTTGGCTCCTCGGCGTGCGCCTGCCTGTACTTCGAGGCGGCGGTTGTTCAGGTGCAGCAGCCCGGCCGCCGTGCGGATGACCGTCGACCCGTCGCACGGGCGAACCGTCAGGGTGACGCCGTTGTCGGAACCCGTTGTGCCCTCGACCCGTCCGCTCACCGGGACCCAGGCCGTGGAGGCCGCGTCGAGCAGGCGTAACAGCACCTCGGTCTCGCGCTGGTCGAGTACCCGTTCGTGCACGTTGCCGGTGGCCAGGGACGCGGCGGCCGCCGCGCGTTCGCGTTGGGCGGCCAGTTGCGCCTCGCGCAGGCGGCGTACTCCGGCGTCGTTGCGGGAGATCCGGGCGGGTGCGCCCGCGGCGGGGGCTCGGCCGGTCTCGGCGAGGGTGCGGGAGATCTCCAAAGGTGGTGCGTCCCACCAGGATCGATGGACCGGCACCAGGTCGGCGTCGGGGTGTTCCAGTGACAGGTGCCGTGGTTTGCCGAGGCCGAACACCGCGTCGTACAGGGCATGCGCACTGCCCGAAGTGGGGGTGGCGACGAACCAGGCCGCGAGGTGACGCAGGGCCGATTCCCGGCTGATCCCGCCCCTGCGGGTCTCGGTCACCCGGCGCAACAGCGACAGCACGGCCGCGATGGCGCTCATCGTCGCCTCCCGCAGCCGGTCGGCCTCACACGACTCACCTGGCTCGGTGCCCGCGACGAACCAGGTGCGCAACCCGTCCCAACGAGAACGCCAATCCGCTTCCCGCTCGGCGGAACTCAGCAGCACCCGCTCGTCACATCCCGCTGCCCGGCCGATCAATTCCTCGACCCCGGTGGCCTCGACCTCCCCGATCGCGGCGGCCAGGCGTGGCGCGAACCGGGCAAGATCCAAACTGAACTCCCGCATGTGCGCGAGCAACGCGTCCTTGTGCGCCAGAAACGACTCGGGCGTAATCTCGGTCGTGCGCACCAGATCGCCCAGCGACAGATAGAAGTGCGCGGCCCGCGCGGCCATGTCGGTGAGCGCGGCGTCGAGCCGTCGCAGGGTGGTGTAGACCCGTTCGGCGTCGCCCTCGCGGTTGGCGGTCGCCAGGGTGCACAGGTCCGCGAGCAACTCGGGCAGCACCAGCCGCGACAGCGACGCGTCCTCCATCCGGGCCGCGAGCACCCCGGCCACCGCCTGATACGCCTGGAACCCGGCCTGCGCGAACTGGTACACGTAGTGCCGGTTGCGGTACTCGGCCAATGTGGCAGCCCGGGTGCCGTCGTAGCTGCGCTCGAGCACACCCCACCGGTGCAACTGCTCGAGTAGCGGACCGATCTCGGCGGCCGACAGCGGCACCCCCGCCGCGGCGGGCCCCCGCGCGCCCGCCTCGGCCTTGGCGATCCACTCGGCGACGTCATCGGCGTGCAGCAACACCACGTACGCCGCCCGCGCGCTGTCGAAGGCGCGCAGAACTCGCAGGTAGTCGGCGCGTTTCTCGGCGGTGGCGAACGAGAACAACCGCAGCCGCTCGTCCCAGAGGGCAGGGACGGCGCTGGGCAGGCCGTCGGCGCGGGGGTCGGTCACCGTAGACAGATTAGTGGTGACCGACCCGTGCTCCGCCCGACCCGTCCCGGATCGGCGTGGCATCGCCGCCGCGCTCACCCGACGTTGAGCGAGCGCAACTGCTCGAGGAACGACTGGGTGCGCGGATCACCGGGGAAACGCTCGATGATCTCCCGCGCCGCCTCACCCGCGATCCACGCCAGCGACGGCAGCGACTTGCGCCCCGAGGTGAACGCCGCGACGCCCTCCTCGACGGCTCGCTCGAGATCGCGGTCGCGCACCGCGACGACGGCGAGGGTGAGCCGGGCCTCCGACACCCGCATGGGATTGCGCACGCTGCCGTCGGGCCGGGTCGAATCCTTGATCACCTGCTGGGCGTAGCGCTCGGCGAGCCGGTCCTGGCCCGCCACCCGGCAGCAGTCCATGGCGTAGAAGTCGAACTTCGTCGCGTCGACGACGAAGTGGTTGTCCAGATCGGCCGGATGACCCATCCGCGCCAGGATCGCCCGGCCTTCGTCGAGCGCGGTCTGCACCGCCCGGCGATCACCGAGCCGCGCCCACCCCTTGGCCCGTTGGGCGGCCAACTGCACGCCGACACCCATCGACGTGGTCCCCGCCATCGCCTTCTCGGAGACATCGATGGCACCGCGAAAGTTGCCCTGGGTCAACGCGAACCACGCCGACATCTCCGCCGCCCAACCGACGATCTCGGGGTTGCCCGCCTCGCGACCGAGCGAATCCGCCGCGCGCCGTGTGGCTTCGGCGCCCGCCCGATGACCGAGGTCGTAGTCGACGCAACCCACCAGCAACGCCACCCAGCCAGCCAGTACGAGGATTTCCCGATGCTGGCTCAGCGTGAGTCGGCCGTCGAGCAGCGAGGTGATCCGGCGCAGCCACGCGGTTCCCTCGGCGTGCAGCTCGTGCGGGTCGGCGTAGGCGTACTCGCAGCACAACCGTTCGGCGGTGATCCGCACCGCGTCGAGGGTGGCGCTGTTGACATCGGACATGCGTAGCCTGCCGATGAATTCGAGTGTGTCCATACCGGTCGCGGATAACAGCTCGTCATCGCGGTTGGGGCGGGACTTGGGGAAGAACGCGGCGGGGACGGTGTCGAACGCGGCCGCGATGATCGGCGCGTAGAACTCGTCGGGTCGTGATTCACCGGACTCCCAGCGGCGCCAATTGCGCAGCAGAGTACTGTCCGTCGGCAGGTTGTGTGAGGACTTGGCACGCATCGCGCGGACGGCGTCGGCTTGCGACCATCCCCTCGCGTCACGTTCCGAGCGCATCCGGACAGCCCAGACGGGTCGATCATCAGTTGCGGTCACGGCCGTAGTATTCCACCAGTTAACGTTCGGCGTCCCGGATAGGGCATGTAGATGTCATCGGTTTGACATCTGCTACAACGGAGGACGAATGCGCATGCTGTAAGTAGGTGCTCGGCCGGACCGATCACCCGCCCCGCAGGAGAGCTTGCGAGGCAACGCAGTACCCCCGCGCGGCGGCTGGCGTCGCGCGGGGGGATCCGACAACAGAACAGCGATCCCAATCCAACGGAGGTTCGGGTGGAAGCGTTGATCTATGGATACTTGCGTGACGATCTGGCCGAGGGCCAGGGCGATCAATTGGAGGATGCGCTACGCAGCCTCGCGGCTACGGCGGGAATGTGTTTCGCCGCGACGTTCCACGAATCGACCGCGGGTGACGGCGCGGCCTTCGCCGAGCTCACCAAGGAATTGAAGCGGGCAGACGCACACCACGTGGTGGTGCCCTCGCTCGATCACCTTGCCGGGCAGACGATCCCGCGCGACATGCTGATCGCGAAACTGGCGCACGAGGCCGCCGCCCAAGTCCTCACCCTGGAGCGCTGACATGGCGGCCTCCGACGCCGAACCACCATCCTGACGGCGGCGCCCCGAGCGGGCCGGTGCGTCGGGCCTACAGCCCGAAGCTCCCCGGCCCGCGCCTGCGCAGGTACTTCTCGAACTCCGCGGCGATGGCGTCACCGTCGATCTTCGACATCGTCTCGTTGAGATCGAGTGCCGCGTCACCCCGTTCCTCGAGCGAGCGCACGTATTCGCTGATCTCCTCGTCGCCGACGGTCATCTCGTTCACCGCGGCCTCCCACTCCTCGGCTTGCGCGGGCAGTTCGCCGAGCGGCACCTCGATGTCGAGGACTTCCTCCACCCGGTGCAGCAGCGCGATCGTCGCCTTCGGATTCGGCGGTTGCGACACGTAGTGCGGCACCGCGGCCCAGAACGACACGGCGGGCACGCCTGCCTTGACGCACTGGTCCTGCAGCACGCCGGTGATCCCGGTCGGACCCTCGTAACGGGTCTGTTCCAGGTTGAAACGCTCGGCCGCCTCCGGGCTGTAGGCCGAACCGGTGACCGGCACCGGCCGGGTATGCGGTGTGTCGGCCAGCAACGCGCCGAGGATCACCACCGTCTCCACACCCAGCTGTTCGATGAACTCGAGCAGGTCGTTGCAGAAGCTGCGCCAGCGCATGTTGGGTTCGATCCCGCGCAGCAGCACCACGTCACGGTCGCTGCCGGGCGGCGAGCACACCGACAACATGGTCGAGGGCCACTGGATCTCCCTGGTCACCCCGTCGACCTGGCGCACGGTCGGCCGGTTCACCTGGTAGTCGTAATAGTCCTCGGAGTCGAGTTCGGCCAGCGGCTCGGAGTCCCAGAGCAACTCCAGGTGTTCGACCGCGCCGCTCGCGGCGTCACCGGCATCGTTCCAGCCCTCGAAGGCCGCGACCAGCACGGGATTGCGCAACGTCGGCAGTTCCGTCTCGGGGGTCTCACTGGCATCCACCCGGTCAGCCTAGTGTCTTGGGCCAATTGTTTTGTGGCGACCGGCAGGGTTGCGTGTTGTGTGGCCCGGACCACTGGATCACCGACAGTGGTCTCGCGTGTCCGAGGCGCCCACTAGTCTTGAACCATGCCTGCGTCCTTGCCCACCACTTTCGATACCACGCTCCTCGACACGCTGCGACGCCGTGTCGTCATCGGCGACGGTGCGATGGGCACGATGTTGCAGGCCGCGGACCTCACGCTCGACGACTTCCGCGGCCTCGAGGGATGCAACGAGATCCTCAACGACACCCGCCCCGATGTCCTCGCCGACATCCACCGCGCGTACTTCGCGGCGGGCGCGGACGCGGTGGAGACCAACACCTTCGGGTGCAACCTGCCCAACCTCGCCGACTACGACATCGCCGACCGGATCCGCGACCTGTCCGAGCGCGGTACCCGCATCGCCCGCGAGGTGGCCGACGAGATGGGCCCCTCCGCCGACGGCACCCCGCGCTACGTCCTCGGATCCATGGGCCCGGGCACCAAGCTGCCGACGCTGGGCCACGCCCCGTTCGCCGCGCTGCGCGACGCCTACACCGAGGCCGCGCTCGGCATGCTCGACGGCGGCGCCGACGCCATCCTCATCGAAACCTGTCAGGACCTCCTGCAGGTGAAGGCCGCGATCACCGGCAGCCGCCGGGCCATGCTCGCCGCCGGTCGCCGGATCCCGATCATCACGCACGTGACGGTGGAAACCACCGGCACCATGCTCGTCGGTAGTGAGATCGGTGCGGCGCTCACCGCGCTGGAACCGCTCGGCATCGACATGATCGGCCTGAACTGCGCCACCGGGCCCGACGAGATGAGCGAGCACCTGCGGCACCTGTCGCGCCACGCCACCATCCCGGTGTCGGTGATGCCGAACGCCGGTCTGCCGGTGCTCGGTGCGAAGGGCGCGGAGTACCCGCTCACGGCCGAGGAGCTGGCCGCCGCGATGAGCGGTTTCGTCTCCGAATTCGGGCTGTCGCTGGTCGGTGGCTGCTGTGGCACCACGCCCGAGCACATCCGCCAGGTCGCCGAGGCGGTGCGCGAGGTCGAGAAGACGCTGCCGCCGATCGATGACCGCCGTCACCCCGAGCACGAGCCCGCAGTGTCGAGCATGTACACCGCCGTGCCGTTCGAGCAGGACGCGTCGATCCTGATGATCGGCGAGCGCACGAATGCCAACGGCTCCAAGGCTTTCCGTGAGGCGATGCTGGCCGCCGACTGGCAGCGCTGCCTCGAGATCGCCAAGGACCAGACCCGCGACGGCGCGCACATGCTCGACCTGTGCGTCGACTACGTCGGCCGTGACGGCGCCGCCGACATGAACGAGCTGGCCTCGCGCCTGGCCACCTCCTCCACTCTGCCGATCATGCTCGACTCCACCGAGGTCGCGGTTCTGCAGGCCGGGCTCGAGCACCTGGGCGGCCGGTGCGCGGTGAACTCGGTGAACTACGAGGACGGCGCGGGTCCCGATTCGCGGTTCCAGCAGATCATGGCGCTGGTCGCCGAACACGGTGCCGCCGTGGTCGCGCTGACCATCGACGAGGACGGCCAGGCCCGCACCGCCGACCACAAGGTCGCCATCGCGGAGCGGTTGATCGCCGACATCACCGACAACTGGGGGCTGGCCGAGTCCGACATCATCATCGACACGCTGACCTTCACCCTCGGCACCGGCCAGGAGGAATCGCGCAAGGACGGTCTCGAGACCATCAACGCGATCCGCGAACTCAAGCGCCGCCATCCGCAGGTGCAGACCACCCTCGGCCTGTCCAACATCTCCTTCGGCCTGAACCCGGCCGCCCGGCAGGTGCTGAACTCGGTGTTCATGCACGAGTGTGTGGAAGCCGGACTCGACTCGGCCATCGTGCACGCCTCGAAGATCTTGCCGATGAGCCGGATCCCCGACGAGCAGCGCGAGACCGCCCTGGACCTGATCTACGACCGCCGCGGCGAGGACTACGACCCGCTGCAGAAGCTCATGGCCATGTTCGAGGGCGTGTCGACCGCATCCTCGAAGGCCTCGCGTGCCGAGGAGCTGGCCGCGCTGCCGCTGTTCGAGCGACTGGAACGCCGCATCGTCGACGGTGAACGCAACGGTCTTGGCGAGGATCTGGACGAGGCGATGCAGTCGGTGCCGCCGTTGCAGATCATCAACGAGACGCTGCTGTCGGGCATGAAGACCGTCGGCGAGCTGTTCGGGTCGGGCCAGATGCAGCTGCCGTTCGTGCTGCAGTCGGCCGAGGTGATGAAAACCGCTGTGGCGCACCTGGAACCGCACATGGAGGCCACCGACGACTCGGGCAAGGGCCGCATCGTGCTCGCCACGGTGAAGGGCGATGTGCACGACATCGGCAAGAACCTGGTCGACATCATCCTGTCCAACAACGGCTACGAGGTGGTGAACCTTGGCATCAAGCAGCCCATCGCCACCATCCTCGACGCCGCCCAGGACAAGAAGGCCGACGTGATCGGCATGTCCGGCCTGCTGGTGAAGTCCACCGTGGTGATGAAGGAGAACCTGGCCGAGCTCAACGCCAAGGGCGTGGCCGAGCAGTTCCCGGTGCTCCTCGGCGGCGCCGCGCTCACCCGCTCCTACGTCGAGAACGACCTCACCGAGGTCTACGACGGTGAAGTGCACTACGCGCGTGACGCTTTCGAGGGTCTGCGGTTGATGGACGAGATCATGACCGTCAAGCGCGGCGGTGGCCTCGACCCCGACAGCCCCGAGGCGATCGAGGCGAAGAAGAAGGCCGCCGAGCGCAAGGCCCGCCACGAACGATCCAAGCGGATCGCCGCCGAGCGCAAGGCCGCCGAGGCGCCCGTCGTGGTGCCCGAACGTTCCGACGTGGCCGCCGACCTGCCGGTGCCGACCCCGCCGTTCTGGGGCACGCGTGTGGTGAAAGGCCTTCCGCTGGCGGAGTATTCGGGTCTGCTCGACGAGCGGGCGCTGTTCCTCGGGCAGTGGGGTCTGCGCGGGCAGCGCGCTGGTGACGGGCCGAGCTATGAGGAACTGGTCGAGACCGAGGGCCGTCCCCGGCTGCGGTACTGGCTCGACCGGCTCGCCACCGAGGGCGTGTTGCAGCACGCCGCCGTGGTATACGGGTACTTCCCGGCGGTGTCGGAGGGCGACGAGGTCATCGTGCTGACCGAGCCGGAACCCGATGCGCCCGAACGATACCGGTTCACCTTCCCGCGTCAGCAGCGTGACCGGTTCCTGTGCATCGCCGACTTCATCCGCTCGCGGGACAAGGCACGCGAGACCGGTCAGGTCGACGTGCTGCCCTTCCAGCTGGTCACCATGGGTCAGCCGATCGCCGATTTCGCCAACGCCCTGTTCGCGGGCGACAACTACCGCGACTACCTCGAGGTGCACGGTATCGGCGTGCAGCTCACCGAGGCGCTGGCCGAGTACTGGCACCGCCGGGTGCGCGAGGAACTGAGCATCGACGGGCGGTCGGTCGCCGACAGCGACCCCGACGACGTGCAGGAATACTTCAAACTCGGCTACCGGGGCGCGCGGTACTCCTTCGGTTACGGTGCCTGCCCCGAACTCGAGGATCGCGCCAAACTGGTCGACCTGCTCGAGGCCGGGCGCGTGGGGGTGACGCTGTCGGAGGAACTGCAGCTGCATCCGGAGCAGTCCACCGACGCCTTCGTCCTGCTGCACCCCGAGGCGAAGTACTTCAACGCCTGACGGCGCTACGGTGAACGGGCCGGTCCATCTCGGATCGGCCCGATTCACACCGTGCCGTGTGAATCTGCTCACGAACCCGGCGGGGTGACCATGGTGGTCGTCGCTCGGCAACGGAATCGAAGCACGCGGGCACGTAGGATTTTCGGAAGTTTCATCCCGCTGTGGCGCGGAGGGCTGGACGACTCGGCGGTAAGCAGGAGGGGCACACGTTATGACATCGGATCGGTTGATCGCGGGACGCTACCGACTCACCGACCCGATCGGCACGGGTGCGATGGGCGTGGTGTGGCGCGCCACCGACGTCCGGTTGCGGCGCACCGTCGCGGTCAAGCAGGTGCTGCTCGCCCCGGGTCTCACCGGAACCCAAGCGCTGGAAGCGAAATTGCGGGCCATGCGTGAGGGGCGCATCGCCGCCCGCCTGCACCATCCCAACGCCATCACCGTCTTCGATGTCGCCGAAGAGGACGGCCAGCCCTGGCTGGTCATGGAATACATGAACGCGCCGAGTCTCGCGGTGAAGATCTCCGGCGGGACCACGTTGTCGCCGCTCGAGGTGGCCGGGATCGGTGCGCAGGCCGCGGCGGCGTTGTCGGCGGCGCACGACGCCGGGATCATGCACCGCGACGTAAAACCGGCCAACCTGCTCGTCGGTGACGACGGCACCGTCAAACTCACCGACTTCGGCATCTCGCACGCCACCGGCGACGTCACCGTCACCGCGACGGGTTTCCTCGCGGGCACCCCCGCCTATCTGGCGCCCGAGATCGCCCGCGGTGACAACCCGAAACCGGCCGCCGACGTGTTCGCTCTCGGTTCAACGCTCTACGCCGCGGTGGAAGGCGCACCGCCGTTCGGCGAGGGCGACAATCCCCTCGCGGTCCTGCACGCCGTCGCGCGCGGAGTGGTGCCCGAGCCGACGAAGGCGGGGCCGCTCGGGCCGGTGCTGATGTGGCTGCTCACCGCCGACGACACCGAGCGCCCGACCATGGCACAGGCCAGGCGTGCGCTGGAAGATGTCGCGGCGGGACGGGTTCCGGCGCTGCCCGCGACCGCGACCAAGGTGCTCGACCTCGGCGGGACGACCTCGACACCCGAACCACCGACCCAGGGCGGGAGAGTGAAGGCCGCCGGGCTGCTCGGCAGCGGACTGGCGTTCGCGAAGGCGGCCCGTTCGGCGATCACCGGCGGTTCGTCCGGCGCCGCCGAGCCCGACCTCACCGGACCGCCGCGTCCGGCCGAACCGCGTCTGCCCGACACGGCAACCACGACCGGCGGTTCCGACGCCGCACCGACCGAATTCCTCGGCGGTGTCCGGGACGCGGATGCGCCCGGTCGGCTCTCATCGCGTCCGCCCGCCGCCCCGCTCGTCCCCGCCCGCACCGATTCGTCCACCAATCGTGCCGTGCTCCTGCTGGCCGCCGCCGTGGCCGCGTTCACGGTGATGCTCGTGGTGCTGGTCGTGACCCGCGACCGTGGCGGCGACCCCGGGCAGCAGGCGCAGGACCCGCCGTCGCCGGTCACCGTGACCACCATGGTCGACGGCAAGGTGAGCACCGTGGTGATCGTTCCCGAACAGGAGACGATCACCGTCTCGGCGCCGCCGCTGTCCGGGGCAACCACCGCACCGACCTCCGCCCCGGCCACGAGCAGCGCGACATCCACCCCGCGCCCCACCACGACCACCATCAGCACGACACCGTTCGGACCGCCGACGCCCGAACGCATCAACCAGTTCATCGCGAGCTACTACGGGATGCTGCCCGGCAACACCAGCGGCGCCTGGTCGCGCCTGGCCCCTGGCTACCAGGCCCAGACCGGCGGCTTCGGCCAGTACTCGTCGTTCTGGTCGACCGTGCGCTCGGTGACCGTCGGATCGATCACCCCCAGCGGGCCCGATCGCGCGGTCGTCTCGCTCACCTATCACCTCACCAACGGGTCGGTGAGCTCGGAGAACCGGTGGATCACGGTCACCGGCGACGCGGGCAACCTCCAGATCGCCGGATCAGGGGTATGAACCGAACCCGTTAGGCTTGACCAGGCTCCGCGAGTGCTGGTGCCCGCGAGACGACGAGAACGAGGCGAGTGACAACGTGAGCGCGCGACCGGCCGCGGTGCTGTGGGACATGGACGGCACGCTGCTCGATTCGGAGAAGCTGTGGGACATCGCGGTGCGCGAACTTGCCCGCGAACACGGTCACGAGATGACCGACGAGTTGCGCCACGCCCTCATCGGCGCCTCCGGACCCAACGCGCTGCGCATGCTGTTCGACGGTATCGGGGTGACGGCCACCCCGCAGGTGATCGCGGCGGCGGGAGAGTTCCTCGAACGACGCGTGAGCGAACTGATGCTCGGCCCGATCCCGTGGCGGCCCGGCGCACTCGACGCGTTGACCATGGTGCGCGCCGAGGGCCTGCGCTGCGCGCTGGTGACCAACACCAAACGCTCGCTCACCGAACACGGCCTCGACACCCTCGGCAGGCACTTCTTCGACCTGTCGGTCTGTGGTGACGAGGTGGCCCACGGTAAACCCGCCCCCGACATCTACCTGCGGGCCGCCGAGCTGCTCGGTGTCGACCCGGCCGACTGTGTGGCGCTGGAGGACTCGCCGACCGGCGCGCTGGCCGCGCAGGGCGCCGGATGCGCGGTGATCGTGATTCCCTGCGAAATCGAGGTTCCCGAGGTCGCCGGGCGGGTATTCCGAGAATCATTGACCGGTTTGTCGATGGCCGATCTGCGCGCCGCCTTCACCGTGCGCGACGGACGGGCCGCCGCCACAGCGTGATAGGGCGTAATAGCCTACCGTGATAATTCCGTCACCGAGCTGGTTTCGTCGAAAACTGTTGTGGCACAGTTGAATTCGTCTCACTGTGATCTGTTCGGGATTGGTCGATTCGACCGAATCCCGGGCGTGTCACAGAATTTTCGCGCAAACTGTTTCCATGACAGGCACGCGGGGGCTTGACGAAATCGTCGACATCGCACGGTATCCACTCACCGATCCGGGTGATCCGGGCAGACAGGCCGCGATCGACGCGGCCCGTGCCGAACTCGCCGAGGACGGCTGTACCGTGCTGCGGGAATTCATCCGCCCGCAGCTGCTCGAGACCCTGCGCGCCGAGGGCGAGGCCATCGCCCCGCACGCCCACTACAAGGTGGAGCGGGTCAACGCCTACAACATCCCGCTCGACGCCGACCTGCCCACCGATCACCCGGCCCGCATCGTGCTCGACCGAGGCAACGCCTTCGTCGCCCGCGACCACATCCCCGCCGACGCGCTGATCCAGCGCCTCTACACCGATCCGGTGTTCCAGCGCTTCGTCGCCGACTGCTTCGAGCTCGACGAACTGCACGAATTCGCCGACCCGCTGGCCGGACTGTGCCTGAACGTCGTGGAGCCGGGCATGTCGCACCCCTGGCATTTCGACACCAACGAATTCACCGTCAGCATGCTCACCCGCCGCCCCGAGTCCGGCGGAGTCTTCGAGTACTGCCCCAACATCCGTGACCCGCACGCCGAGAATCTCGACGACGTGCGGGCCGTGCTCACCGGCGAGGGGCAGCGCCTCATCCGGGCGCTCGAGCTGCGCCCCGGCGACCTGCAACTGTTCAAGGGCCGCTTCTCCCTGCACCGGGTCACCGAGGTGACCGGTGCCGGACAACGACATTCGGCGATCTTCGCCTACACGGACCGGCCTGGGGTGATCGGCACTGTCGAACGCACCAGGCAGCTGTTCGGCCGTGTGCTACCCGATCACGTGGCCGCCGCGGCCGCCGCCGTCCGAGGTGACCGACTGCTCGACTGAGAGGAACCCATGTCCGTTCCGTTGCACACCACCGGTAAAGCATCCTTCGACGACATCTACGAAAGTCCCGACCCCCGAGCGTATTTCGCCCGGATGAACGAGCTGGACTACCGGATTCCGGAACTGGCGAAGCCGCACTTCGCCGAGCAGTTGCGCCAGCTGCGGGCCGCGCGGCCGGACCGCATCCCGACGGTGCTCGACCTGGGCTGCTCCTACGGCGTGAATGCGGCGCTGCTGCGCACCGACACCACCGTCGACGAGCTGGCCACGCACTACCGAGACAACGTCGACACCGACCGGGTCGGTCTCATCGCGGCCGACCGGGAGCGGTTACGCACCGACCTGATGCCCGACGTACGCTTCATCGGGATGGACGCCGCACGCCCGGCGCTGACCTACGCCCACGCCGCCGGATTCCTGCACGACTACGTGCACGCCGACCTCGAGGCCACCGAGCCCACCGAGGCACAGCGGCGTGTGCTCGCCTCCGCCGATCTGGTGATCTCCACCGGATGCGTCGGCTACATCACCGAGAAAACCCTGTCCAGGGTCGCGCAAGCCGATCCGCACAAGCGACCGTGGATGGCGCACTTCGTGTTGCGGATGTTCGACTTCGATCCCATCGCCGCCGAACTCGCCGCGCTCGGCTATCGCAGTGAGCAGCGGCCCGGTATGTTCCAGCAGCGTCGCTTCGCCTCGGCGCAGGAACGTCAGCAGGTACTCGATGCGTTGGCGGCCAAGGGAATCGACACCACCGATCACGAAGCCGAAGGCTGGCTCTACGCCAACCTGTTCCTGTCCCGCCCGCATCCCATCGAGACCTGAGGATCTGGATTGAACCAACCCACGTTCGCCGCCGAAGACACCCTGCCCCGGGTGCCGCTGCCGACACTGGAAGACAGTTGCGCGCGGTTCCTGCAGTGGTGCGCTCCGCTGCTCGGCGCCGAGGAGTACGCCACCACCGAGGGCGCGGTAGCCGAGCTGCTGCGCCCCGGTGGAGCCGGGCGCACCCTGCACGCCGCGCTGGCCGAATACGACGCGACCCCCGGGGTCGGCAGCTGGCTCGACCAGTTCTGGCCGTCGCGGTACCTCGGTCGTCGCGACCGGATCGCGATCAACGCCAACTTCGTGTTCCTGTTCCGCGACGACACACCGCTGGCGTCGTCGACGGTCGCGGGGCAGGCCGAGCGGGCCGCCGCGCTCATCGGTGCCGCCGTCGACTACAAGCTTGCCCTGGACGCGGAGAAGATCCCGCCGGTCACCCAGCGCGGGCAGCAGTTGTCGATGTGGCAGAACAAGTACCTGTTCTCCGAGACCCGGATTCCCGGTGAGGTACAGGACACCGTCCGCAAGCCTTACAGCGACGAATGGCCCGGGCCCTCGGACGCCCGTCACATCGCGGTCTTCTACCGGGGCAACATCTTCCGGCTGGATGTCATCGGGACCGACGGCGCGCCGTACGCGTTCTCCGACATCGTCGACGGCCTGCGCGCGGTGATCAAGGCGGGCACCAAGCCCGCCGCGACCGATACCTCCGTCGGCCACCTCACCACCAAGGCCCGCGCCGAATGGGCCCGCAGCCGGGCGACCCTGCGCACCGTGCCCGCCAACGTGGCGGCGTTCGACGCCATCGAGACCGCACTGTTCTCGGTGTGCCTCGAGGACTACGCCCCCCGCGACGAACTGCACGCCAGCGACCAGCTCCTGCACGGCGACAGCGGTAACCGCTACTTCGACAAGTCGGTCTCGTTCATCGTCTTCGCCGACGGGCAGGCGGGCATCAATATCGAGCACTGCGGGCTCGACGGGACAACCGTGCTCTCGTTCGTCGACGCGCTGCTCGAACGCGGCGCCGACGACCACGCCACCACCAGCGGCGCCACGGCGCAGGGGCTGCCCGCCGTCGAGCCGATCGAGTTCGAACTCGACTCGGCCGCGCGCGCCGACATCGCCGCGGCCGGTGCGGATTTCGCGAAGTTCGCCGCCGACACCGCCACCTCGCTGGTGTCGTTCGACGACTTCGGCACCGCCGACGCCAAGAAGCTCGGTATCTCGCCGGATGCGTTCGCGCAGTTGAGTTATCAGCTCGCGCACCGGCGCAGCAAGGGCATCACCGGGGCGACCTACGAGTCCATCGCCACCCGTCAGTTCCGCAACGGCCGCACCGAGGCGATGCGGGTGGTGACGCCGGAGATGGTGGCGTTCGTCGACGCGATGGTCGATCCCGAGGCCGACCAGGAGACCAAGCTCGCCGCGGCGCGGGCCGCCGCCGCCGCGCACGTGAACCGCGCCAAGGAATGCCAGGCGGGACAGGCACCTGAGCAGCATCTGTGGGAACTCGAGTGGATCCAGCGCAGGCGCGGTGCGGAGCTCGGGGTGGACGGTGAGCGGATCGCGCTGTTCGACAGCCCCGGGTGGACCGTCATGCGCGACGACTACCTCTCGACCAGCTCGGCGCCCTCGCAGTACATCCGCTACTTCGGGTTCGGGTCGACGAGTCCGCGCTGTATCGGCATCGCTTACGTGTTGCTGCCGGACCGCTGGAACATCTACCTGGCCACGCCGAAGTCGGTGGCCGATCAGATGTACGCGTTTGCTGACCAGCTGCGTACTGCGGTTGGTGAGCTGCGGGAGTTGTTGGCATGAGGTGGCCGGGTACGCGTCTGTGGGGGCGCGTACCCGGCGCTTTATGTGTTGCGCCCACGGAGGTGCTGGCTGTGTTTTT
>NZ_BDBE01000026.1 GCF_001612825.1 Nocardia caishijiensis NBRC 108228
GGGTCGGGCGGGGCTCGGTGCGCCCGAGGGGACGGCCGGTGGGTGTGAAAGAATCGGTCACCGTGAAGAACTTCGAGTCCCTGTTCGCCGAGCTGACCGAGCGTGCCAAGACCCGTCCCGAGGGGTCGGGCACCGTGGCCGCGCTGGACGCGGGTGTGCATTTCCAGGGGAAGAAGGTGCTCGAGGAGGCCGGGGAGATCTGGCTGGCCGCCGAGCACGAGAGCGACGAGGCACTCGCCGAGGAGATCTCCCAGTTGCTGTACTGGGTGCAGGTGATGATGGTTGGTCGCGGGCTGACGCTCGAGGACGTGTACCGACATCTGTGACGGCTGATCCGTCCGGTTCGACACTCCTCCCGCCATCCCGAAAGGACCCCTCCGCATGTTGCGCGTCGCAGTTCCCAACAAGGGCTCGCTGTCGGAATCCGCCGTATCCATCCTCAGCGAGGCCGGGTACCGCAAACGCACCGACTCCCGTGACCTCACCGTCCTGGACCCCGCCAACCAGGTCGAATTCTTCTTCCTGCGGCCCAAGGACATCGCCATCTACGTCGGCTCCGGCGAGCTCGACCTCGGCATCACCGGCCGTGACCTGGCCCTGGATTCCGGTTCCCCGGTGACCGAACGCCTGGCGCTCGGCTTCGGCCGCTCCACCTTCCGCTACGCCGCCCCGGCGGGAGAGGACTGGAAGGTCGAAGACCTCGCCGGCAAGCGCATCGCCACTTCCTACCCGAACCTGGTGCGCGCCGACCTGGCACGTTTCGGTATCGAGGCCGAGGTTATCCGCCTCGACGGCGCCGTCGAGATCTCGATCCAGCTCGGCGTCGCCGACGCCATCGCCGACGTCGTCGGCTCCGGGCGCACCCTGCGTCAGCACAACCTCGTCGCCTTCGGCGAGTCCCTGTGCGACTCGGAGGGCGTGCTCATCGAACGCACCGGTGCCGATCGCGACGACCGCGCCCGCAACCAGCTCATCAACCGAATCCAGGGTGTGGTGTTCGCCCAGCAATACCTGATGCTCGACTACGACTGCCCCAAGTCGCTGCTCGACCAAGCCGCCGCCATCACCCCCGGCCTGGAATCACCGACCGTCTCGCCCATGCGCGACCCGGACTGGGTCGCCGTGCGCGCCCTCGTCCCCCGCAAACAGGGCAACGAACTGATGGACCGCCTCGCCGAACTCGGCGCCAAAGCGATCCTCGCCACCGACATCCGCTCCTGCCGGGCGTTCTGAGTCGAACAGTTCGAAGGCCCCCGCCGGTGCGTTCCGGTGAGGGCCTTCGTGCGTTCCGGCGGTGGCCTGTTCAATGCCGGTCGTCGGCGAACGCGACCAGCGGAACGGGGCGACCGTCGCGACGTGCCTGCCCCACCTCGAGGACCGCCATCGGCACCAGGTACCGGTCACCATCCGTCCCCGCCAGCAACCCGAACCCGTCCTCCACGATCAGCCCGTCCGAGGAGACCACCGCCAGCAGGTCACGGAGAAGGTCCTCGACCGAATCCCAGACCGCTTCACGGTCGCCGTACATGTCCATCTCGCAGTACACGACCTGCCCGACCTGCCCTTTCGCGCCGGGATGCGAATCGACCGCGATCGCGAGCTCGGCTGTCGCGTACAGGGCACACCAGCCGCGGTCCCACCACACCTTCCGTACCGCACCGTCGGTCGAGCCGTCCAGCTCCTCGAAAGGTTCTCCGGGAGCACTGGATTCGGCCTCGGCTGCGCGCGCGGCCACGTACTGTCCTGCCGAGTCAGGGCTTTCCAGGCGCATCCCCAGTACGTCCCGACCACCCAATACCGACCACAACTCGGCGACCTCAGCCGGAGCTTGCACGCCAGCCCATTCCTGGTACCGGCCGACCTCCCCGGACCCACGCCGCGATACCGGCTCGAACCCCTTCCCCGCCAGCTCGTTTCGGATGTCCTGAGCCAGGATCGCTACCTCACCCACGCTGCCCCTGATCGTCGCCGGTACTCACAGGTCACGCGGTCGCAAGATTTCTACCAGCTCTTCGGGAGTGAGCCCGCTGTAGACCTGGTTCGCCCATTTGATGGCCTCGTCGATATCGTATGAATATTCGATCCGGAAATTTCCTGCCCGGGCGACAGAGCATTTGATTCCTGCGCACTCCTCACCCTGTGCGTCATAGAGCTTCTCCGAGGAATTCTGTATGCGACGGCTGATTTCCCGATGACCGAAAAGGCGTACGACAGTGCCTTCGCCACCTCGGTAGGCGACCGCACCCCAGGTGCCGACACCGCGCGACGGATACACCCTGGTCGATACGGCGTATGTCCAGTCGGGATAGGCGAGTTCGGCCGCCTGGGCGGTTGCCTGCACCAGTTCCGTCGTAGCCTCGATCTCATCGATGTCGGTCATCAATCTCTCCTAGTTCTGGCTTTCGGTATGCGCCGTGAAATCTTTTCGCTGGATCCCGTAATCGCTGCGATTGAATGTATTACCGCCCCGATTGCTGAAATCGACTGGAAATTCTCGGAACACCTCACCGTTCGCGTCGAGCATGCTTATCTCCCCGGTCACTCGCTCCGGTGTGACGGCGCCCGGCGGATCGGTCTCGAAGAGTATATGAGTCACCCGGCCGGTGCCGGAGGTAGGCCACGAGGCGATGGCCGCCTCCAACACTTTGAACTCTTTTTGGTTGAACCATCTCTCCTGCGCGAAGAGGTTGACGAGACCGCGGTCGAGAGTGGTTCGGTAGCTGGACGCGTGGCCGCCATCGTAGGTCAGCCCGGTTCCGGTGGGATCTACGCCTTCGTGGCCCGTGTTGGTCGCCGCAGTGCTCTCGGGACTGTCACCCTTGCGCTTCACCTTGTCGGTGGCGGAGAAATCGTGTCGGATGACACCTTCGGTCGATACATGGCGTCCGTTGAGTGATTCGGTACGGACGACGTTGTCACCGACTTGGGACCGCGAGAACGAGCGGACGTTTCCGTCGGCGTCCGGTGGATGGATGACGTGCTGCTCGTGGCGGAGTGCCCTGAACGTACCGCCCGTACGTGTCTTGTACTCGACCGAACGTGGCGGGTAATCGCGAACGACTGTGTGGTTCGGTGGGTCTCCGTAGATCGTGTCGGTATACCGGGTGCCGGACTCGGTCGTTCCGTTGACGATTCGCGTCGGCGGGCCGTCCGGCACCGGGAGCGGATAGTCGTCGGGGCGCAGCGTGCCGCGCGTATTCGCGTGGTCGGGATTGGTTGGGTCCAGTTCGGGTCCGTCGACGACCCGTCGTGGTGGGGTGATCCGGTCGCGGACCGCATCGCGGCGGTCACCGAACGGCTCTTGATGGCCTCGCGGTGTGTTGGTGGTCGTCGGGCCGGTGTCGCTCGATCCCGGGCGCGTAGTGCCCGCGTCGGCGTTCGGATCGGGCACTGTATCCGGCGTGGTGCGGGGCTGCCCCGTGTCGGCGGCCGGTCGTGTGGGTGTGGGGTCCGGCGGGTTGACGGTGTCGGGATCGGGCGTGTCGTTGTCGGACGAATCGCTGTCGCACGAGTCCGGGACGAGCCCGAGGGGGTCGCGCCAGGTGCGGGGGTTGTGGGGGTAGGTGTTGGGGTTGGGGGCGGGGGTGAGGCCGAGGGGGTCTCGGGTGAGGTAGCGGGCGGTGTGTGGGTCGTAGACGCGGTGGAGGTTGTAGTGGAGATCGGATTCGGGGTCGTGGAACTGGCCGGGGAAGCGCAGGGGCGTGGATGTGGTGCCCTGCCAGGTGGTCTTGCCCCAGAGGGTGGTGGTGGCGGTGGCCGTGGTCTCGGCGGTGGTCGGATCGATGAGTTCGGTGGGGGTGCCGACGAGGTCGGTGATGATCGCGTGGAACTCGGAGGTGGCCGGTCCTTCGACGGATTGGGCGAGTGGGGTGTGGGTGCCGGGGTGGTATTCCCAGCGGGTCGTGGTGGTGGCGGTGGTGGCCTCGATCAGGTGGGTGTCGTCCCAGGTGTAGTCGGTGCGGGCGAGGACCGTGCCGTCGGTGGCGAGGTGCTGTTTGGTGGTGCGGCGGCCGAGGGCGTCGTAGGTGTAGCGCCACCACTGCCGATCGGGGGTGTAGACGTCGGTGAGTTGGTCGAAGCTGTTGTAGCGGTAGTGCCAGGTGCGTGCGCCGGTGGTCTTGCGGAGGAGGCGACCGGCGGGGTCGTAGTGGAAATCGGTGTCACCGTCGCGGACGAGGAGGTTGTCGCGGTAGGCGCGGTCGGTGTCGGTGATGTTGCCGAGTGGGTCGTAGCCGTAGCGCTCGGTGAGGTGATCGTCGCGCGCGACGGTGGTGACGCGGCCGCGAACATCGAGGGTGTAGTCGTGTCGCGTAGGCGGAACGTCCGGACGGCTGACAGCGTGGGCGGTGAGGTACCCGTCCGCGCGATAACGGAATTCGTCCCGCCGCAGGCGGCGCGGAGCGGGCCGGGTGGGACGGTCGAGATCGAGGGACACGAGCCGGGTGGGAAAGCCGGTGATCTCCTGGCCGACGAGCTGTCCGCGCGTGGTGAGCAGGCGGTCGACCGCGATCTCGCCGAGGCGCCAGCAGGTGAGGTGCCCGGCGAGATCGTATTCGAACGTGACGTCGTGGTCGCCGATGCCGAGCCGGTCGACCCGTCCGGCCAGGTCGTGATGCCAGGTGGTCTCGGCGCCGGTCGGGCTGGTGCGCGAGACCCGGCGAGCATGCCGGTCGTAGCCCGAGCGCGTCGGCGGCCGGGCATCGACCTGCTCGGATTCGAGCAAACCCGTTGGCCCGTAGGTGTATTCGATCGTGTGATGGAGGTGGTCGCCCTTGCCGGTGCTCGCGGTGAGCAGCCTGCCCGCGGGGTCGTGGGTGTAGCGGATCCAGTCGCCGTCGTCGGTGGTGACCTCGGTACGCCTGCCGAGAATGTCGTAGCGGTGGTGGCGGGCGATCCCGGTCGCCGCGGTGACGGTGGTGACCCGGCCCGCGGCATCCCAGGCATAGGTGGTTCGTGTCGCGCTGTAATCGGTCTCGGCGACGAGACGGCCCGCGCCGTCGTATCGGTAGGTCCAGGTCTGGCCGAGCGGATTGTGCACGGCGGTGAGACGACGTTCGGAGTCCCACTCGTAGCGGGTGAGCGAGCCGTCGGGATCGCGACGTGACCGCAGCAGGTCGAACGCGCCGTAGGAGTAGGAGGTGACGCCCCCGGCGGGGTCGGTGTGGGCGACGATATTGCCTTCGCCGTCGTACTCCCACGACTCGGTTCGATTGTCGGGATCGGTTCTGCGGAGCAGGTTCCCGGCGGGCGACCACTCGTAGGCGGTGACGCCGCCCGTGGGGTCGACCGTGCGGATCGGGCGGCCCGCGGCGTCGCGTTCGATGCGGGTCGTCGCGCCGAGCGCATCGATCACGACGATCGGCAGACCGGCGGCGTCGGCGTGGATGGTGGTGCGCGAGCCGTCGACCAGCACGCTCGCAGGCGCGCCCGAGGGGTGGTAGGTGAACTCGGTGCGGGAACCGGCCGGGTCGACGGCGGCGGTCAGGTCGCCGTTGTCGGACCATTCGCGGCTGTGCACCGCCCCGTCTGCGGTGGTGATGGTGCTCGGACGGTTGCGCCAGGCGTAGTCGTATTCGAGCGGAACACCGTCGGGACGGACGATTTCCACCGGGTCGCCTGCTCCGTTGTAGCGATAGGTGGTCGTCGTCGCCGGGTCGGGTCCGGTGATGGTCAGCGGCTTGCGTTCGGCGTTGTAGTCGGTGTGGAAATGGGCGCCGTCGGGGGTGACCAGATCGCGCAGTTGCAGTTCGCGGTCGAACCCGTGGGTGGTGACGGCGCCGAGGGAGTCGGTGACGGCGGTGAGCCTGCCCGCGCCGCCGGGGAAGTCGACATAGGCGAAGTCGCAATTCAGCACGCCCTCGGTGCCGCGCTGATGGACCACCCGACCGGCGTCGTCGTAGGTGTTGACCATCTGGTTGCCGTTCGAGTCGGTCCACGAGGTCATCCGGTGATCGGCGTCGTAGGTGTACCGGGTCGTCGCCGAGTCGGCATCGGTGACAGAAGCCAATACCCCTGTCGTGTAACCGAATTCGCGTACACGCACATCCTGCTCGCGGTCGGTGAGCAGGACCAGACCGGTGACACGACCGTGCGCGGTCTCCACGCGCACCCGGTAACCGCCGGAGTGCGACACCTCGACCGGTACCCCGTCGGCGTCGTAATGGAACCGGATGCGGTTGTGGTGGCGGTCCGTGATCGCCGATACCGCGAAGTTTCCGAGCTCGACATCGAGGTTGTCCAGCGCGGTCTCCGGTGCGAAATGCCAGATCAGTTCGCGGCGTTGATCCCACACCCGGTAGCCACCGGCGTCGGTGCGGGTCAGCGTCCAGGACTGGCCCTCGGTGAGCGGTCGCACCGGCTCACCCACCTCGGCATGCGGGTAGGCGAGCATGATGCCCTCCTCGCCGAGGAAGGTGACACCGTCGTCGGATACCACGATGCGAGCGTCCAGGGTCGACGACCATGAACACCCGAACCACCGCCCGAACCGGTAATTCGAATGATGCGAACGGCGCAGCACCAGCGCCAGTACGCCCGGCAACTCCAGATCCGTTTCGGGTAGCAGGAATTCGCCGGTACTGATATCGACGGGATCGGTGGAACAGGTCTTCTGGTCGGGCGTGCGATCGTGCTCGGCCCCGGATCTGCGCGCCTGATCGTGAGCGTCGCTGTCGGCGTCCGCCCGGTCTTTCGCGGTCGGGGTGTCGGATTCGCGATCCGGAGTGCGGTCGGTCGGTGTGTCGGGGTCGCGATCGCTGCGATTGTCGGGATCGCGGTCCGGGGTGCGGTCGGTCGGTGCGTCGCGGTCTGGTCCGCGGTCGGCAAGGGTACCCGAGTCGCGGTCGGGAGATCGGTCGGTGGGGGTGGCTCGGTCCGCACTGCGGTCGGTCGGTGCGTCGCGGTCGGGCGTGCGATCTGTCGGTGGTGCGCGGTGTGGGTCCGGCGAGCGATCGGGTGCGACGCGGTCCGGCGTGCGATCCGTCGGTGGGGCGTGATCGGGGTCTGGGGTGCGGTCGGTGGGTGCGTTTCGATCCGGGTCGGGGGAGTGGGTGGGGTTCGGCCCGTGATCGACGGGACGGTCCGGTGTTCGGTCGGGAATGGCGGTGGGCGAGTTCTGATGCGCCGGTTGGGCCGTGTGCGCGCGGGGTGTGTCGGGGCGGCTGGCCGCGACCGGTGAGTTCCCGGCCGGGCGAGCGGCCGGGTCGGGGGAGGCGCTCGCGCGTGGGGTGTCCGGGGTCGGTCGTGGCGCGGAGGCGGTCTCGGGCCGGGAAGGTGACGGCGGGGTGTGGGTCGGGGTCGGCGATGTGGACTGGGGGCGAGCGGGTGTCGGGTCGGGCGTGCGGCTACCCGGGCCCGGATCGGCGTGGGTCGTGGGACCTGGTTGCCAGACGGGGGAGGCGGTGGCGGGATCGGCCGGTGTGGTGTCGGCGGTCTGTGGATCGCGAGCGGTCGTTGTGTCCGGGGAGGAACCGTTGTTCGATGGGCGATCGGAGATGTCGCGTTCGGTGCGGACGTCCGGTTCCGTACGCGAGGTGGGCTCGGGCCCGGGCTGTTCGTCGGTTCGCGTATGCGTGGCTTCGGGGCGGGCTGCTGACGAACTCGGATCATGGTGAGTGGCGTCGGGTTCCGAACGTTGGGGAGGCGTGGGTTCGGTCCGCCGGGCCGGATCGCCGTCCTGCTGGTCGGTCCGTGAGGCGGGTGTGTCGGTCTGCTGCGTCGGTGTGGGTTCGGTGCGCGAGGTCGGCGTGTTGTCGGCCTGGTTGGTCGAGGCCGGTTCGGTGCGTTGTGTGGGTGACTGATCGGTGTGGGTCGGCGTTGGCTCTGCCCGCTGGGTCGGGGCGGGGGTGTCGGGGTTCGTGGTACCCGCCGCCTCGGGTCGCGGTTCCTGGCGGCTCGTCGTCGGCTCGGGGTCGGGGGCGCGTTCCGGGGTGTGGGTGGGCTCCACCTCGGGGGTCGGCTCGGGATCGCGGGTTGTGCCGGGGCTTTCGGCGGTCGGTGACGGCTCGTCCTGCTGCGTGCGCGGTGCGGGCTCGCTCTGGCGCGGTTCGGTGTTCTCGGGTGCGTTCGAGTGGCCGCCGCCCGTGTCCTCGCTGCGCTGGGTAGGCGCTTCGCGCTGTGGGGCCGCCTCGATGGGCCGGGTGTCACTGGGCGACGAACTCCGGTCGGCCTGCGGCAGACCCGCACCCTCACGGGGCTCGGTCTGCCCGGGCTGGTCCACGTCTCGGGTCGGGCTCGGCGAGGTGCGAGTCGGGGTGGGGCTCGGGTCGGCGCCGTTGCCCGACAGCCGCCTGCCCGCGTCCGCGCCGCGTTTGAGCGCCGAGATCGCCGTCTTCACACTGCCGCCACCACCGGTCGCGGCGGTGAGGATGAGGTCGGGGGCGAGCGAACCGGCGAATTCGAACGGGTTGGTTCTCGCCTCCTTCAGGATGGCGTCGACGGCCGCACCCGGATCTGCCACGGCGACAACGAGTCCCGTCCCCAGATCGGACAATCCTTTGGCGTATTCGGCGGGGTGGGTGATGTTGTATATATCGGTCGGATTCACCTGGCGCACCAGTTGCACCATTCCGGTGACCGCGGTGAGAAATCCGGCGGTGAAATTCAGGGCGGCGTGGTCGAAAACCCCTTTGAGGTCGGAGATGTTCGCGATCCACCGCTCACTGAACGGCGGCTCCTTCGGCGCGCGCTCGGTGGCTGTCTCGATCGCGCCGACCGCGATCGAGGCGCCGTTGTCACGTTGGACCCGGGCGGCGCGCAGTATCTCGCGCGCCTCGTTGCGAATGGTCGTCCAGGTATCGATGAGCGGATTGGCCTGCTGCTGCTCGCCGGTGAGGCCGTTCCACCAGGTCTTCTGGCGACGTTCCTCGGCATCGGCGGCCTTCCAGCGGTCGATGGCGGTCTGGGCCTTGTCCTGGGCGGTCTTCACCTCGTTCTGCCAGGCTTTCAGTGCCTCGGCCGCGGCCGCCATCGCGTCGGCGCCGTCGAACCAGAGTTTCGGCTGCTTGTCGTAGACGGAGTTGAACGCGTCGGCGCCCTTGCCGGTCCATTCGGCGGCATCGATCTTCTGCAGCGCCTGACCGGTCGACTCGATCGCTTCGGCCATCTTCGTCAACGTGTCGGCGGCGGAGCCGATTTCGGACGGCTCGCCCAGAATCAGCTCTTTGGGGTCCTCGGTCCGACCCAGCTCTTCCTCTTCGACATCGCCGCCGGTCGCGGAGGCGATGTTGTCGCCGAGATCGTCGAGCGCGTTGCCGATCTTCTCCAGCCCGACATGTTTGGCCGCGTCACCGACCACGTCCAGACCGTCGTCGATGATCTGGCCCGCGCCTTCGACGACATTCTCGACACCGTCTTCGATCGCGCTGCCGACTTTGTCGAAGAAATCGCCGATCCCCACCGTTTACTGGCCCCCCTGCTCCTTCTTCATGATCTCGGCGGCCCGTTGACTCGCACCGGTGTTCCAGCCGGGTGTTTCGCCGGTGAGCAGGCTGCCGGTCACCGGGCTCACATTCGCGAACGCCTGCGGCCCGACCGCCTCGATCACCTTCATATTGGTCTGGATGTGCTGACCGGCGTCCTGAAAGGACTTCACGCTGTAATCGGCGTTACGGATGTGGTTGAAAGAATTGTCGGCGAACGTCTCACCCCAGGAACGCTTGGTGATCTCCTCACCCGACAGATGTGGATTGCCCGCCATATGCGTCCACATCGTCTTGAGAGTGTCCTCGGATTTGGTTTCCATCTCGTCGTAGCGGCCCGCCGCCAAGCCGAGCGTGCGGGCGATCGAATTGCCCGCCTGTACCAGTGCGCGCACACCCCACGACCAGCGCTCGGTGAACTCCTCGAAGGTCTTCTGCACCGTGTGTTTGCCCGCCTCGAGGGTGGACATCGTGAGCAGCGCGAACCCCCGGCCCATGTTGCCGGTTTCGCCGATCCCCATCTCCGACAACTGGCCGATGGTGCCGTCGATGCCCTTCGCGGCCTGTTGCAGCACCGCCGGGTCGACTTTGAGCGTGGTCATCGCATGTCCTCCCGATCTCTCGTCTACTCGCCGACTTCCGGCGGGAACGCCATGGGCGCCGCACCGAGGATGTCGATGGCTATTCCGGCGGGCTCCTGGCGCGATTCCACGTAATCGTGCAGCCGCCTACCGAAAATCCAGTGGTAGCGGTGATCCTGATCGTGAACCTTGTCGGCGGTGTCGGCGAGCCGATCGCGCGCGGCGATGAATCTCGCGTATTCCTCGACGCTGGTGAACGCGCACAACCAGTCGACGCCACCGAACGGCAGGAAGAAGACTCGGTCCTCGGCGTTGAGCGGGACCAGCAGCGCCGCGTCCCGAAACGCGGCCGACAACGCGTCGGGCTGCCCGAATCCCGCGTAGAAGGCGGCTATTTCGGCGTGCAGGCGCTGCCTGCCGTCGCCATCGGTCATCCGACGCAACCTCCCCCCGCACCCCATCCTTCACTCTCGAACGGGAGTGTACGCGAATGACGGCCGTCGTAGGGAGCCCCGAAATGCAGGAGTTTGTCGCGTAATCAGCGCGATCCCCGTGGACCTGCCGCGAATGTCGAGGTGGTGAGCCCCGCGGTTCGATCGGTCGAGATCGGTTCAGGGTGAGTGCAATCGGTGTGCGCGGGTAGGTGGCGCGGTTAATTTGCGGTTCTCGATGAGGAACGCAAGGAGTCACAGTGTCGCAAGCAGAGACCGAGCCGCGGCCGGGCAGTGCTTTCAGGTGGAACGAGGATTGGGCGGCGACCGTTGTCGGTCTCGTGCTGATCGGTCTCGTGCTGGTCGGGGCGATTCCCGAGTGGCTGGTGCCGTGATGTCGGAGGTGAAGACCACATCAGAAACGGCGGCGGTGCATGGCGATACGCGGGCGACGGGTGCCGATATCGCCGCCGGGATCCTCCTCGTGCTCGTACTCGGCGCGCTCACGCGATTCTTCGATACGCAGGTGCCGCAGTGGGCGGCCGACACTCCGTTGAAGCGAGTCGCCAAGACCATCGAGTACCCGGTGTACGCGATCGCGATCGGCCTGATCGGGAACCTGGTGCTCGGCAAACTCGGTCTACGGGAACGGCTTTCGGCCGGATTCCGCACGGAGTTCTTCATCAAGACCGGCGTCGTATTGCTCGGTGCCTCCGTCAATCTGAAGATTCTGGTGACGGCGGCGGCGCCCGCGATCGTGCAGGCGCTGGCCTTGATCACGATCGTCTTCGGGTTCACCTGGTGGTTCGGCGGGGTGCTCGGGCTCGACGACAAACTGCGGGCCCTACTGTCCTCGGCGGTGTCGATCTGCGGCGTGAGTGCGGCCATCGCCGCGGCAGGGGCGGTGCAGGCGCGACGTGAGCAGATCGCCTACGCGGCCTCGCTGGTGATCATCTTCGCGCTGCCGTCGATCTTCCTGCTGCCCTGGCTCGCCGACCTGCTCGGGCTCTCCGATGCCGTCGCGGGTGCCTGGATCGGCGGAAACATCGACACCACGGCGGCGGTGGCGGCCGCCGGTGCGCTCGCGGGGGAGGGGTCGTTGCAGATCGCCACGATCGTGAAGACGACACAGAACGCGCTGATCGGGCTCGTAGCGATCGCGCTCACCGCCTGGTTCGCGTTCCGGGTGGACCGCACCCCTGGCGCCGCGCGCCCGAGTCTCGGCGAATTCTGGGCCAGGTTCCCGAAATTCGTGCTCGGGTTCGTCGCCGCCTCCATCATCGGCACCCTGTACCTGCAGTCGGTCGACAAGAAGACCGGTGCCGCGCACATCGCGATCGTCAACGACCTGCGAACCTGGTTCCTGATCCTGGCCTTCGTGTCCATCGGCCTGGAATTCTCGCTGCGCGGATTGCGCGAGGCGGGGTGGCGACCGATCGCCGTCTTCGGTTCGGCGGTCCTGGTGAACCTTGCCGCCGGACTCGGCCTTTCGGTGCTGCTGTTCCGTGACTTCGCGGCGTGACGTGGTCGAACGCCTGCTCGCCCGGCGGGTACCGGGATCGGGCTGCACCACCGGCAGCGCCGAGCCCGTCGGCGGCTGAGTAGGGGCGGCCAGGGCGCTCTGCGCGGTCAGGTCGCGGCGCCGAGCTTCTGGGCGCAGGCGAGGAGTTCTGTACGGTACAACTCGCGGTCGCCGGGGGAGACGGCCGGATGCAGGGGCCCGATCTGCAGCTCCCAGCGCGGAACCTCGTCGCGGGCGAACACCGGTGCCGCGAGGTAGGCGATGGGTAACGGCGCCGCGGCGGCGAGGTCGGCGGCGGTGTGGGGGTAGCCGCTGAGGTCGCCGAGCAGACCGAGGACACGACGGCGCAGTGGTCCGGAAGCCGGTGAATGTGCCAAGTGGCCCGCTACTTCGGCGAGGACATCGAGGGTGGCGAGGTCGGCGGGGTCGATGCCCCAGACCACGAGTCCGGCGGAGCGGATCTCGGCGAGCGCGGTGGCCAGTTCGTCGCGTCGGCCGGGGTCGGCGGTGGCCAGCCACGCGTGCTGCCGTTCCGGCGGGCAGAACGCGATGACGCTCGCGCCCGCGGGGGCGCGCAGCGGCACGCGGGCACCGACCTCGATCCCGGCGGGCACCCGGCCGTGATGGGCTGCCAGGCCGACGAAAGTCATCGAGGTCGACGAGACCACCGACAGCGCGGCACCGCACCCCACCCGGCGGGCCAGCTCGCGTAACGCGGCGTCCGCGCCCGCTGGTGTGGCTGCCCGGTGCGCGGTGGGGAACGTGGGCCCCAGCCGGTAGGTCAGGTCGCGAGAACGCTGCGCCCAGCCACGCGACTCCAAGGTGGTGAGGACGGCGGCGACCGTCGACCGGCTCAGCGCGAGTCGGTCGGCGACGCTCGCGGCGGTGAGCGGCGCCTCGGCGGCGAGCAGTTCGACGACGGAGACGACCCGGTCGGTCGGTGGTGACGCGCTCACGCATTCCCTCTTGTTCTTCCCGACGCGGTCGTCTACCGTCCGCGTGCCGAAAACCCGATTCGACGACACGAATATTCGTGTCCGGAGGAATGTTATGCCGAACTCGTCGCTCCTGGACCACCTCGACGTCACCGACATCGACTTCGCCTTCCAGGACACGCCCGACCTGCACCGTGTGCTGGCCGACCTGCGCACCCACCGGCCGTACGCGATCGTCCCCTTCGCGGGGACGCGTGCGGTGCTGCTGCTCACCCATGACCTGGTGTCGGCGGCCTTCAAGGACGAGGAAACCTTTCCAGCCCAGGCGGTGTACTCGCTCACCACCGAGCCGGTGCTCGGCCGCACCCTGCAGTGCATGACCGGCGACGAACACCGGGTGAACCGGGCCATCGTCGCCCCGCCGTTCCGCCGCAGTCTGGTGAGCGGCTGGATCGAACCGCTCCTCGCGCCGGTCGCCCACGAGGTGATCGATCGCTTCGCTCCGCTCGGCGCCGCCGACCTGGTGGCCGAATTCACCACGCGCTACCCGGTTCTCGTGATCAGCAGGTTGCTCGGTCTGCCCGTCGGTGACGAGGCGACGGTGTTGCGCTGGGCACACGACCTGTTCTACTTCCCACTGGATCCTGCTGCCGCGCACCGGGCTTCGCGTGAGTTCGCCGACCATGTGCTGCCGATCATCGCCGCACGGCGTGAGGAGCCCGGTGCGGACCTGATCTCGAAGCTGGTCACTGAGAGCGTCGAGGGAACCACCCTGTCCGACGATCAGATACTCGCTTTCCTGCGGCTGCTGTTCCCGGCGGGCGCCGACACCACCATGCTGGCTCTGGGAAACACGTTGTCCGCCTTGCTCACTCACCCGGACCAGCTCGACCTGGTGACAGCCGCCCCGGAGGAACAAGCCGAGTGGGCGATCTGGGAGGGTTTGCGCTGGGAACCACCGGTCGGGCTGCTGCCACGAGCTTGCCCGAGAGACACCCACTGGCAAGGTCTCGACATTCCCGCGCTGACCCCGATGTTGTTCGCCGTCAACGCCGCTCACCGCGACCCGGCGAAATACCCCGCGCCACACGAGTTCGACATCACCCGCCGCGCCACCACCATGCTCTCCTTCGGCCAGGGGCCACACAGTTGCCTCGGCAGCGGGCTGGCCCTGGCCGAACTCCGCACCGCCCTGATCGCGCTGCTCACCCGACTCCCCGATGTGCGGCTGGCCGACGCGGCGGCGGTCGAGGACGCCACCGTGACCAGCCAGGTGGGCACCGCGCTCCGCGGCCCCAGTGCCCTGCGCGTCCGCTGGAACCGAGCGGCTTCCTGACCGGCAACATCGTGGCGCGTAGGCTGAACCTGGGGCTTTGTCCGGACAACAACGGATCGGGGCGAACGATGTCGAACAAGAACGAACACGAAGAGAAGATCGAAAAGGAACAGGTCGAGCGCGAGGAAGAACGCCGCAGACTGGAAGAAGAAGAGGAACGCCGCCTGCGTTAGGCGACGAACGGTCCGACCAGTTCCACGACGGCCTCGGGCCGTTCCACCTGCGGACTGTGTCCAGAACCTGCGACGACGCGCGGTGTCAGCCCGGCCTCGGTGAATTTCGCGATGTTCGCGGCCGAGGGCGCCAGAGTGTCGTGCTCGCCCCAGATCACCAGCACCGGCTTATCGAGCGCGGCGAGCCGCTCGGCCACGGCGCGTTCGTCGTTCATCGTGGTCGCCGCGGTCGATCGGCACACCGTCCGGTGGGTGGCCCGCTCGAGTGATCGATGCGCGAGGGCCGGTGGCGGAAAATCCTCGGCGAATCCGGCCTGCAGCGATCCCTTGGCTATCGCGTCGACGCCGCGGAAGCGATCCATGACGGCACCGACCAGGGGCCAACAGCCCACCGTCTTCATCGCGGGCATGTCCTTGAGCCCGGGACCGCCTTGGGTGTCGATCACGACGACCCGCTCAACCCGCTCGGGCTCCCGTTCGGCTAGTAACGTCGCGATGTGTCCGCCCATCGAGTGGCCGACGAGCGCCGCTCGGTGGATACCCAGCGCGTCCAGTGCGCGGCTGACGGCTGTGGCCTGGCCGGAGGCGCCATAGTCGTCGTCGGCAGTGGTCGCCTCGGACCCGCCGTGCCCGACCAGATCGATCGCGACGACCCGGTGACCCGGCGCGGCGAGCGCTGGAGCAACCTGCTCCCACCATTCGATCGAGGACAGGTAGCCGTGCAGCAGGACGACTGCCCGCTCGTCGTCCGGGCCGTAGTCGCGCACGTTCAGATCGGGGCCGTCGATCGTGAGAACGCGTCCGCCCGCGAACGGTGTCGCGTCGTGGGAGTCGCGGTGCACGAGGAACGCGTTGACCACGAGTGCGATCACTACCCCGGTCAGTACCAGTGCGACGATGCGCACCCTTCTCGAGAACCGCACGCCCACCCCTGAAATCGATCGAATCGCAACACGGTTGAACCTACCGCGCGGTCGGTCGGGACGGGATCGCGGGGCAGATCCGGCAGCTCATCGCTGGCCGGTGACAGTTCGCGAACGGTCGGCAAGCGGTGGATCAGACGTCTTCGGGGGTCCGGACCTCGGGAAGCCCGAGATCTGTGGAGGCGGGTTCCTGTGTGGGCCAGCCGGGATAGGGCGGTGGGGTGCCGCCGTATTCGGGGCACAGGGCGTGGAAATCGCAGTAGCGGCACATCGAATTACGTTGGGGTCGAAAGTCGCCGGTGCGGCCCGCGTCGAGGATGGCTTGCCACAGGGCGGTGAGGATGCGGGCGAAGCGGTCGAGTTCTTCGCGGTCGGGGGTGTAGGTGAGCAGCACCTTGTCGGCGAGGTAGATCAGGCGCAGTTGGGCGGGGAGGATGCGACGGGTACGCAGGATGACCAGGGCGTAGAACTTGAGCTGGAACAGGGCGCGGGCCTCGTGCTGCGGGCCGGGGGAGCGGCCGGTCTTGTAGTCGACCACGCGCAGCAGGCCGTTGGGCGCCACATCGATGCGGTCGACGAAGCCGCGCAACGGGATCTCACCGTCGAGGTCGACCTCCACCCGCTCCTCGAGCCCGTCCGGCTCGAAACGGGTGGGGTCCTCGAGTTCGTAGTACCCGGCGACCAGGCGGCGCACCTCCTCGAACAGCACCTCCGGACCGCCCGCCGCCACCAGATCGTCGAGCCCCTCCCGGCCCGCGCGCACTCGCTCCCACGCGTCGGGAACCAGTTCGGCGGCCCGGTCGGGTCCACGCTCGGCCGCGGGTAACCCGAACAGGTCCTCGAGCACCGCATGCACCACCGTGCCACGCACCGCCGCGCGTGTCGGTGGCTCCGGCACCCGATCGATCGCCCGCAGTCGATACTTCAACGGGCACTGCTTGAAATCGGCTGCGCGCGAAGGGGACAACGCCGGACGCGACCGGGTGACCGGTTCGGCGGGGTTCTCGTCGGCGATCGACGCGGGCAGGGGCACTGACATGTTCGCCACGGTAACGGCAACCACCGACAGGTTCACGATTCGTCCATGGGGGCGATGTCTGTCAAGATCGCCGAATGCGAACGATCCGGGTGGGGGCGGCCGTGGCCGCGATGATCATGCTCAGTGCTTGCGAGGAAAAACTGCCGCCGGTGGCCACGAGCACATCGGCAAGTGCACCGACGACCATCGCGATCAGCCCCGAGCAGGATTTGCGGACCGGCAAACTCGCCGAGGGCTTTCGGATGGCCGACGCGCTGACCCTCGGCTCCGATATCGACCCGATTTTCGTGCGCCGGGGACCACTCGGTGTCCTCACCGAGCCCATGCTCACGATCATGTCGGGCCACAACAACGCCGTGAGCGCCGCCGCCGCGGCCGAAGGCCTGATCACCGGCTTCGCCGTCCAGCGGTCCAACGGCGGCGAGACGAGCACCGACACCAAGTGGCTCACCCACGGCATCATGCGTTTCCCCGACAGCGCGTCCGCGACCAGGGCGGCCGGCGCTCTGGCCACCGCCGCGACCACACAGAGCGGTCTGCTCGAATCCGGTGACTGGGTGGTCACCGACCTGCCGGAGGCACCGGACAGCCGGGTCGTCACCATGACGAACCGCGGCAGGCTGGACGGCATGGCCTTCACCCCGCACCGGGAATACGTGATGTTCACCCGGGTGAGCAACGGCGCACTCCCCGACATCGGGAAGATCATCCGCGCCGCGCTCGAACGTCAACGCCCCGAACTGGATTCGTTCGCGGCCACCCCGGTCACCGAGCTGGCGAAAGTCCCCTACGACCCGACCGGGATCCACGCGCTCGCCGTCGGCGAGGGCGGTGCGAGCCGGGGAGCCTTCGGCAGGCGCGCCGCGGCGCACTACGCCGACGACCAGCAGGCGGCCCGCGCACTGTTCGACAGGGCCGGGGTGAGCGCGTTCGGCGTCGAAGGCAGCATCGTCTACCGCGCGGCCGACGCCACAGGAGCGGCGACCTTGCTCGCGGCCGACACCGCCGAGTTCGGTTCCGATCGGGACTGGAAGTCGACGGCTGCCCCGACGGCCGTCCCCGGATCGGTCTGCTGGGCCGAGACCGATGGGAGCAGCTGGGCATGTCTGGTCTCGGTCGGTCGCTACGTCGCGCAGGTCCCGGCCGACACCGAAGCCGAAGCGCACTCCCTCCTCGCCGAACAGCACCGTGCGCTCACTGCCGCGAAATAGCTGACCCGTCGATCGCGCGGATCGTCGCACCTGGCAGGCTTGAGACTTCCATTCGAAGAACGGGAGATACATGACGGCCAGACGGACCGGTCCATTCGTGATCGGGGACCGGGTGCAGCTGACCGATGCCAAGGGGCGCCTCTACACAGTGGTGCTCGAGGAGGGCAAGGAGTTCCACACCCACCGCGGCGGCATCAAGCACGACGACCTCATCGGCGCCGACGAGGGCTCCGTGGTGAAGTCGATCAACGGCACCCCGTACCTGGCCCTGCGCCCGCTGCTCACCGACTACGTGCTGTCGATGCCGCGCGGCGCCACCGTCATCTACCCCAAGGACGCCGCCCAGATCGTGCACGAGGGCGACGTGTTCCCCGGTGCGCGGGTGCTCGAGGCAGGCGCCGGTTCCGGTGCGCTCACCTGCTCGCTGCTGCGCGCGGTCGGCTCCGAGGGGCAGGTGATCTCCTATGAGATCCGCGACGACCACGCCGAGCACGCCGTGCGCAATGTGGAGACGTTCTTCGGTGAGCGCCCGCCGAACTGGTCGCTGACCGTCGCCGACGTGGCGAACTACGACGGCGAGCAGGTCGACCGAGTAGTGCTCGACATGCTCGCGCCTTGGGACGCGCTGCCCGCGGTGTCGAAGGCTCTGGTGCCCGGTGGCGTGCTCATCGTCTATGTCGCCACGGTCACCCAGTTGTCCAAGGTCGTCGAGGAGATGCGTGAGCAGGAGTGCTGGACCGAGCCGCGCTCCTGGGAGTCGATGGTTCGCGGGTGGCATGTGGTCGGGCTCGCGGTGCGTCCCGAACACCGGATGCAGGGGCACACCGCGTTCCTGGTGAGTGCGCGCCGCCTCGCCGAAGGCACGGTGACACCGAAGCCGCAGCGTCGTCCGTCGAAGGGCTGAGTTCGATCACGGTCTGCCCCCGCATCGCGTGCTCCGCCCAGCCGATGAACAGCTGACGGAAGGTCGGCACGGCATCGCGGGTCGGCGCCGAGCGAAGGTACACCGCCGTTGCCGTCCCGGAGCCGTGGGCCGTTCATGACCTGGTGAGCAGCCGCGCGCCCAAGAGCGCTGTGGCGGCGACCGCGAACCAGGGCAGACCCTCCGTGGTGAGGCCGCCTCGAGTGGCCTGCAGTATCGCGAGCCCGGCCGCCGCGACAGCGAACAGCACGGCGGCGGAACGGGCGCCGCGCACCGGCGCGACCGAGCCGTCCCACCAGCGAATCGGCGTGTTCTCCAGCCCGCGCAGGGCGAGGAACGCGAGCGCGGTGAGGACCAGCGTCGCGCCGAGTTGCGCGGCGGTGAGCTGCCAGAACCCTTGGTGGGTCGGGCCGACCCGATCGCCACCGGCCAGGTGACTCAGGACGAGCACCGTGAGCAATGCGGGCATGTGCCACAGGTAGAGCGTCATCGCGCCGGTGTTGCCGATGACCGTGAGCCACCACACGCGTGGCCGCGCCGCCAGCCGCCGTATCCACGGGGCCACCGCGACCGCCGCGCAGCACAGCGCCACCGCGTGCCCCGCGAGCAGGAGCGACGGCGGCGCGAGATTCGACAACCGCTGTCCGGGAACGGTCACCATGCTCGTCTCGTACGGTCCGACGAGAACCAGCGCCACATCGATGAGCAGCACCACGAAGGCCACCGCGGCCGCGGTCCGTCGTGGTAGCAGACCGCGCAGGTAGCCGATCCCGAGTACGGCCGGGATCAACCACACCGCGACATTCAGCAGGCCCACCTCGGCAGGACCGCCACCGAGCCGCACCACGTCGACGGTCCCCGCCGCGACCACGATCACCGCGACAGCCGCGAACATCCGGCCTGTGCCGGTGACCCAGGCCGCCAACGGCGGCGTGCAGGCCAGCACCGCCAGATACATGCCGAGAAACCACAGCAGCTGCACACTGGTGATCGCCAGCGGCCGCTGCCAGCCCGGCCCGAGCGCCGACCCGGCGGCGAACACCAGCGCCGCGGAGGCGACCAGGAAGTAGCCGACCGGCCGGATCAGCCGCTGCGTGCGCCGGAAAAGCCAAGCGCCCCAAGAAGTTCCGGGTGCAATTCCGCGCGCACCTGCCGCGACGCCCGCGAAGAAGAACAGTGGGAGCACCTGCAGCAGCCAGGTCAGCGGCTGGAGGGCGGGCAGATCGGCGAGCACGTTGCCGAAGCGGACGTCGTCGCCCGACACCGACACCGTCAGCATCAGGCAGTGACCGATCACCACGACCACCAGCGACGAGATCCGCAGCAGATCGAGGAACCGATCGCGATCGGCGGGCGTATTCGCCGCCACCACAGCCACACTCGGCACAACACTCATGCCGCAACCATCGCAGAAACCGGGCCGTGACCACAGCGCGGAACTACCCACCCCGTACGTGGAACTACTCGGATACCATCCGCCGAACCGATTTCCGCGCGCCGGAGGCGGATCGCCGCCCGGCGGCACACGAGGGGGAGAACCTATGACCGATCAGTCCGAGAAGCCGGTGCGTGACCCGTCGGCGGGAAGCTTGTACCCGGGCAGCTCGACCCGGTTCTACCGCGCCGCGTTCAACGTGTTCCCGCCGTACCTGTTCGGCGGCGTGCGCGTGAAAAGCATTGCCCCCGATTGGACTTCGGCGCACATCACCTACACGGTCCGGTGGTGGAACCGCAACAGCCCGAACCGGGCGGCCTTCGGCGGCACGCTGTACTCGATGACCGACCCGTTCTTCGCGATCCTCGCCTACGGCCAGCTCGGACGCGGGTACCGGATCTGGAACACCACCGGGTCGATCGAGTTCCTCACACCGGGCCGAGGCGCGGTCGCCACCGAGATCACCCTGTCGACCGAGGAGGTGGCGGCGATCAGGGAGACCACCGCCGACGGGGCGAAGTCGCTCACCCAGCACACCGCGCAGATCGTCGACCGGGACGGGACGCTCGTCGCGCGCGCCGGGCAGACGCTCTACGTGCGCCGCCTACGGGACTGAGCGGGCCGCTACGGCGCCTGTCGGCCCGGGGCGGAACATCGGGGTCCCCGGGCCGGAGCGGGGCGTCAGGCGGGCGTGCAGGGCGCCTGCGCGAAGCCGAGGAGCAGGCAGCCGCTGGCGTCGGAGAGCTTCCAGGTGCCGTCGACGCGCTCCCAGGTCACCGGGAACGCGGGCGCGGTGCCGTGCGGCGAGGTGATGGTGACGTCGGCGGTGGCCTTGTCGCCGCTGGTCGCGACGTTGTCGACCGCGAAGGTCAGGGTGTAGCCCGCCAGCATGCCGTTCATCTGGTCGATATTGGCCTTGCGCGCCTCACCGTTGACGATCAGTTTCGCCTTCTCGTCGCTGGACAACCCGGGATCGGCGAACTGGACCAGGGTGGCCTTCAGGGAATCGGCGGACGGCGCCCCGGCGTTGTCCCCGGAGGGAGCCGGAGTTGTCGAAACGCTGGACGGAGCGGCCGAGATGCTGGTACTGCTGCTGGTGGCGTTCGTCGAGGAATCGTCGGAACCGCAAGCGGTGAGGCCGACGGCGAGGGCCGCGGCGGCGGCAGCGACGGTGACACGGATCGTGCGGGTAGGAAGGAGCATGTTCGGCGACAACCTTTCGGCTCGATGGGCGAGTAGCCCGCCCTGTGCCCCGTACGGGCTTAGGGGAGCCTAACAGGATGTATTCGGTGGTTTGATGTCGTACCGACCGTACAAGATGTGATCACGACGAAACCATGTCGGAAAGCGAGAACGGACCGCGCCCGGTAGCGTTGATAGACCGGGACTGGGAGGAGCAGCATCATGAGCCCCAACGAGAATTCGGATTCGGCGGCCTGGCGAGAGCTCGAGGCGGTACGCGCCGAGGCGGCTGCTCTCCGCAGGCAACTCGCCGACTCGCCGGATCGCGCACGCGAATTGGAAGCACGAATCGATTCGTTGACCATCCGCAACGGCAAACTGATGGACACGCTCAAGGAAGCGCGCCAGCAGTTGATCGCCCTGCGTGAGGAAGTCGATCGCCTCGGTCAGCCGCCGAGCGGCTACGGCATCGTCATCCACACCTACGACGATCAAACGGTCGACGTGTTCACCTCCGGTCGCAAGATGCGCCTCACCTGCTCGCCCAACATCGACGCCGAGACGCTCGAGTACGGCCAGACGGTGCGCCTGAACGAGGCACTCACCGTGGTCGAGGCGGGCAAGTTCGACGCCATCGGCGAAATCGGCACCCTGCGAGAGATTCTCGACGACGGCCGCCGCGCCCTCGTGGTGGGCCACGCGGACGAGGAGCGCGTGGTCTGGCTGTCTGGCCCGCTGTCGAAGATCGCCGAGTACGACGACATCGACGACCCCGATTCGCCCATTCGCAAACTGCGCCCGGGTGATTCACTGCTGGTGGACACCAAGGCGGGCTTCGCCTTCGAGCGGGTGCCCAAGGCCGAGGTGGAAGACCTTGTGCTGGAAGAGGTTCCCGACGTCGACTACACCGACATCGGTGGTCTCGGGCGCCAGATCGAGCAGATCCGCGACGCGGTGGAACTGCCGTTCCTGCACAAGGACCTGTTCCGTGAGTACGCGCTGCGCCCGCCCAAGGGCGTGCTGCTCTACGGCCCGCCCGGCTGTGGTAAGACGCTGATCGCCAAGGCCGTCGCCAACTCGCTGGCCAAGAAGATCGCCGAAGCCCGTGGTGAGGACGCCAAGGAGGCCAAGTCCTTCTTCCTCAACATCAAGGGCCCCGAGCTGCTCAACAAGTTCGTCGGTGAGACCGAGCGCCACATCCGCATCATCTTCCAGCGGGCGCGCGAGAAGGCTTCCGAGGGCACCCCGGTGATCGTGTTCTTCGACGAGATGGACTCGATCTTCCGCACCCGCGGTTCGGGTGTGTCCTCCGATGTGGAGACCACCGTTGTGCCGCAGCTGCTTTCGGAGATCGACGGTGTGGAGGGGCTCGAGAACGTCATCGTGATCGGTGCGTCCAACCGCGAGGACATGATCGACCCCGCGATCCTGCGGCCCGGCCGCCTGGACGTGAAGATCAAGATCGAGCGGCCCGACGCCGAATCGGCGCAGGACATCTTCTCCAAGTACCTCACCGAGACGCTGCCGCTGCACGAGGACGATGTGCGCGAGTTCGACGGCGACAAGCAGGCCTGCGTCGAGGCGATGATCGAGAAGGTCGTCGACCGGATGTACGCCGAGAGCGACGACAACCGGTTCCTGGAGGTCACCTACGCCAACGGCGACAAGGAAGTCCTGTACTTCAAGGACTTCAACTCCGGCGCGATGATCCAGAACATCGTCGACCGGGCCAAGAAGTACGCGATCAAGTCGGTGCTCGACACCGGCAACCCCGGTCTGCGTATCCAGCACCTGTTCGACTCGATCGTCGACGAGTTCGCCGAGAACGAGGACCTGCCCAACACCACCAACCCCGACGACTGGGCGCGGATCTCGGGCAAGAAGGGCGAGCGGATCGTCTACATCCGCACGCTCGTGACAGGCAAGAACGCCTCGGCCAGCCGGGCGATCGATACCGAGTCCAACACCGGTCAGTACCTGTGACCATCGGCTGACGTCAGGCCGTGTTCCCGCTGCGGGAGCACGGCCTGATCGGTGTTTTGTTCGGATTTTTTTCACCGAAACGCTGCGCGCGGATAAGTGAATAGGGCACGCTTCACTTGTCTCTCCCAGTGAGGGAGACCAGTAATGAGGGAGTGTTGCCATGTCCGGTTCGGCCGCCGATTTCCTGACCGAAGTGATCCTGCAGACGATCGCCAACCTGTTCAGCTCGATCAGCGCGGGCTGATCCAGCCCGGTTACGCCGAAGCGCCGCGTCTCCCACTCCGGGAGGCGCGGCCCTCGTGCGTGCCGCTCAGTTCGCGGCGGTGCTCACCCGGTCCAGCGCCACCTCGGCGAGCGGGGTGCCGTCCGAACCGCCACCCGCCACGCCACCGTTCGCGATCGTGGTCAGCGCGTCCATGCCCGCGACCACCCGCCCGAACGGGGTGTAGTTGGGCGGCAGTGTGCTGTCGCGGTAGACGAGGAAGAACTGGCTGCCATTGGTGCCGGGGCCCGCGTTGGCCATCGCGACGGTGCCCGCCGGGTACACCGCACCCGCGAGGTTCTCGTCGCCGAACCGGTAGCCCGGGCCGCCCATGCCGGTGGCGGTGGGGTCGCCGCACTGCAGAACGAAGATGCCCTCGGTGGTGAGCCGGTGACACCGGGTGTGGTCGAAGTAGCCCTCACCCGAGAGGAACGCGAACGAGTTCACCGTGCGCGGCGCCGCGGCGGCGTCGAGTTCCAACTCCACGGTGCCGCAGGTGGTTTCGAGGGTCGCCGTGTACGCGGCGGTCGGGTCGATCGTGAGCGCGGGTTCGGCGGGCCACTGCTTGCCGTTGGGCTGGCCCGGTGCGGCCGGGCCGCAGCCGGGAAGCACCTGCTGCTGCGGCGCGGTCTGGGCTACCGGCGCGACGGCGACCAGGGCGGCCGCGGCGACGCCGACGCCGAGCAGCGCGCGCCGGACAGTGCCGATGGATCGATCCTGTGAATGACTGCTCACCTGGGCGGTGTCTCCTCGACTGGGGTGCTGCCGGACGATGTACCGCGCATCCTGCCAGTCGAGGCCGTCCGGTGTCAGGTTTTGGTGGTCAGCGCGCAGACAGCTGGACGACCACACCGCCCTGCTGCCACGTCTGGTAGATGTCGGCTTTGGACGGCTCCCCGTCGGCGGTGTAGCCGATGCCGTTGAACTTGGCGTTCTGCTTGTTGTCGCGGGCGATCACGGTGTACAGGTCGAGCACGGCGGCTTCGTCGGAATGCACGGTGGCGGTGAAGGTCTCGGGCGCGGCGCCGCGACTGAGCCGCACCTCGGCACCGCCGCGCAGGTTCTTCACCCAGGGGCGCAGCGCGGTCCCGATGAGCAGGGTGCCCTCGTGCACGGTGTAGGCGACGGGAACGTCGTAGACCGTGCCGGATCTGCGTCCGGTGACATGCAGGGTCGCCAGGCGTTTGCCGACGATGCCGGACAGCACCGGCACCTTCAGCAGGCCACGCACGATGGAGTTGATCCGGTTCTGATAGGGCCGCAACGGCTCGGGACCGGTGGTTGTCGGTATGCCGTAAGGGTTTTGCGAGGGGGAGCTCATGCCGTCCAGTATCCGCGCGTTGAGCGCTGCGCGGGAGCGCGAGCAACGCGACGCTCCCGGCGGTCGGTGCGTCGGCCGTGATTAGGCTGCGTTCATGACATCTGGACAGACCGAGATCTGGCACAACCCGCGGTGCACCAAGAGCCGGAACGCCACCGCCCACCTCGACGCGAACGGCGTGGAATACACCGTGCGGCGCTACCTCGACGACCCGCCGACCGTCGAGGAACTGCGCGCCGTGCTCGACCGCCTCGGCAAGCAACCGTGGGACATCACCCGCACCGGCGAGCAGATCGCCAAGGACCTCGACATGGCGAGCTGGGGCCGCACCGACGCCGACCGGGACCGGTGGTTGGCCGCGCTGGCCGAGCATCCGAAACTCATCCAGCGGCCGATCGTGCTCACCGCCGACGGCGGCGCCGTCGTGGCCCGCGACGAGCAATCCCTGCGCGCGCTCGACTGACACCGCGATTGCCCGGCGATAACTATTCGAGCACGGGCGTAACGCGTCGACCCGATCCGATGATGTAGCTCACATCAGCGCGACACCGTGTCCGCTGCACCCTATTCGGACCGAGCGTGGCCACGTCTGCGGATCGCCGAGCAGCCCGACCACGCGCGTGGAGGTTGACATGAAATCGCTTCGCAAGATCGCTGTCGCGACCACCGCCGCCGGACTCATCGGCGCGTCGACCATGCTCGCCGCACCGGCACAGGCCACGCCGCCGGGGCACTGTTCGGTGAACCCGATCGCGGCCACCGGCGCCTTCTCCCAGTGCGGTGACCCGGTGTGGCATCAGGTGCGCGTCACCTGCTGGGCATGGTGGAACTGGTTCAGCAGCTACGAGCGCTACGGGCAGCCCGCCTTCGGCGGCTGGCATTCCGAAACCGCCTGTGACCTGCCGTTCAGCATGCAGACCTGGTCGGTGGTCGTCTACTGACACTCAGTCTCGGGGGCCTTCGTCCCCGGTGAGCAGGTCGTCGAGGACGGCCCGTGTATCGGGGACGAAGGGCCACGTCGGGTCGCTCAGCGCGGCCCGCAGTTCGGCCTCGGTCCACCACCAGCCGTCCGCGATCTCGGACGGCTGGTGGTGGACCGGACCGTCGTAGCGGTACTCGAAACCGAACAGGTGACACCGCAGGTGCCTGCCCGCCCAGAGCCCGTCCCAGGTCGCCGTGGCGCGCAGCGGCAGGCGCGTGCCGAGGGGCACGACGATGCCGAGTTCCTCGTGGAGTTCGCGGACCGCCGTGTCGGCCGGGTCCTCGCCCGCGTCGACGACGCCGCCCGCCAGGCAGTCGTGCATCCCGGCGAACACGAGTTTGCTGTCGGTGCGCCGATGCACGTACACGCGCGTGCCGTCGACGGATCGCACGAGCACGCCCGCGCTGGCGTGCCAGAGCCCGTCGCGATAGACGACACCGCGCTCGGCCGCGCCGGTCACGCGACCCGCGGCGTCGTAGACGGCGAGCAGTTCGGACTCCGGATGCGGCGACACGGCCCGAGACTAACCGGCCTTGCGGCGTCGTGGTCCGGCGTCGGTTCGCGAGGTGCGCCCCGGCGCTTCGGTCGCGAGCGTTCGACGGATCAGGAATTGCTGCGCGAGCGTCCACAGCGCGTTGGCCGCGAAGTACACCAGCACCACGATCGGCAGGATCGCGCCGCTCACCAGCGCACCCGCCGGGAAGACCCACAGCGACAGCGTGCGCATCAGGGTGGCGGTCGGGTTGTCGGCCGGGACCGGCGTGAGGCGGGCGGTGCCGTGCGCGGCGAGCGCGGCGGTCACCACCAGCACCACCGCCAGCAGCGCCGCCGACGCGCCCGCCCCGGTCGACGTCGCCGAGAGCGGCACCCCGAACAGGCGGGCGTCGAGAAACGCGCGCACCTCGTCGGCGCTGAAGAAGTAGTTCGCGGTGGCGGCGTTGATCTCGGGGGAAAGGGGCGAACTCGTCGACGTGAACGGCCCGACGGCGAACGCCGCGGTCCGATCGAACGAACGCAGCACATGGAACAGCCCGAGGAAGACCAGGGCCTGCGCGATCATCGGGCCGAAACCCGCGAACACGCGGACACCGTGCTCGCGGTGCAACTGCCGGATCGCCGTGGCCTGCGCGCGCGGATCGTCCTTGTGGGCGCTGCGGATGCGGTCGATGCGTGGTTGCAGTGTGCGCAGAACCGCGTGTGAGCGGGCTTGGCGCAGCGCGGTCCTGATCAGCAGTGCGCGCACGGTGACAACGAGTGCGACGACGGCGATCACCCAGGTGAGGCCGGTGGCGGGCCCGAACGTGAGGGCGAGAAGTTGATGCCAGCACCACAGGAGCGCGGACACGGGAAAGTACACGAAATCGAGCATGACGGGAAGACCTGTCCGAGAGGCGTGCGCGACGGCACGGCAGGGGAGTGGGATCACGGAATCCGACAGGCCGGGGGCCTGTCAGTGGCGATCGACTCCTGGTGCCCGAGGACGTGGACGACCGGCGCCGTCCGGATTGCTCTGCGGCAGGAACGCGCCACGCAGCCTGCGCTGCGCCGAACGGGGCGGCCCCGCGCAGGCGACGCGAACGGGCACGCGGCGACCGCTGGTGACGGCGACCAGCGCGCACACCATGGCAGCGGCCAGCGCGCCGAAGGCGAGCATGCGCGCGGTCCCGCCGCCCGGGGCGGTCATGAGGACGAAGGCGGGCAGCACGCACGCGAGAACCGCGTACGCCAGAATCATCGCCCGTGCCTGCACGTCGCCGAGCATACCGCCCTCGCCGCACGGTGCCCCGGTGTCGACGATCGCTGTCCGGCGCACTACGCTCGCGGAGGAACCGGACCGTGGTCGCCTGTTCCTGGTACGTGATGTCACGGTCAGTTCTGTGCCGCGTATCGTTGGCACTGTGACCGCATCATCCGCGCAGGCCGAACAGACCGCAGGGGACGGGCGTGCCACCCGCTGGGAGGGGCACAAGGCCCGCCGCCGCACGGAGATGATCGATGCCGCGATCGAGGTGATCGAGGAACACGGCAGTGAGATCTCGGTGCAGCTGATCGCCGAGCACCTCGGACTGCCGAGGCCGGTGGTCTACCGGCACGTCGGCGGACGCTCCGAACTCGACGCCCTGGCCCGCAGGCGCATCCTCGATCTGCTGCTCGACGAGCTGCTGCCCACCCTGCGCCCCGACGGCACCCTCAAAGAGGTGGCGCGCGCGGTGATCCGCACCTATCTCGGCTGGATCGAACGTCATCCGAACCTGCACCGGTTCCTCAGCGACGCCGCGCCGCAGGTGGAAGGGGCTCCGACGCTGTCGCCCGCGGGTCGGGAGATGGGTGGTCAACTGGCCGACATGTTCTCGGCGACTCTGGCCCGCTTCGGGATCGACCCGGCGCGTGCCCGGCCGATGGCCTTCGCCGTGGTCGGTCTGGTCGACGCGGTGGTCGCCGGGTGGCGCGCCGAACCCGAACCGGTGCTCGGCACCGAGCAGATCCAGGGCATCCTCACCGAATCGGTGCTGTCGCTGCTGGAGGGCAACGCGCGCAGCCTCGGTGTGCCGTTGCAACGCGATTCGCTCGTGGCCGACCTACTCGTCGCCCCCGAGGCGGCCCCGCCGCCCGAGGACCGGCTGCGCTGAGCCTCAGACACCGGCGAGTGCGCGATAGGTGCGGTGCCACAGCCACTCCACCGGCCCGCGCTCGAACCGTCGCAACCACAGGTGGGCGCAGCAGACGATGAGGGCGACCGTCAGCGCGTAGATCCCGATGGTGAACGGCACACGCGCACTCTCGGACACCTGCGCCGCCAGCCCGAAACCCCAGCCGTAGCAGAGGAATCCGGCGATCAGGTTCTGCAGGATGTAGCAGCTGAGCGCCGTCCGGCCGACCTCGCTCAGGCGTGCCCCGGCGAAACCGACGCGCGGATCACGCAGGTAGTAGGCGGCGACGGCCGCGAGGATGCCGAGTGCCACGAACGGTGCGGTCCCGTACCGGGTGAACAGCACCAGATCGCCACCGCCGAACACACCGACGACGAAGTCCACGGGGGCGGCGACCCCGAAGCCGATCACCATGAGCCACCGGCGAAGTCGCGCCCCCTCGGCGCGGAACACTCCCGCGCGGTAGAGGCGGGCGCCGAGCAGGAACAGCGCGACCGACATCGGGAAGACGAAGATCGCCTCGATGCGGAACGTGAAGGCATGGTCGGCCCGGAACGCGACCAGGTCCCAGAACGACCCGTCGGCATAGGGATTCGGGTCGAGCGTCGACGGTGCGCCTCGGGTATCGCCCGGTTCGAAGGCCAGGGCGGCGGCGAGCAGCGTCAGCACGGTCACGTGTACGGCGGTCGCCGCGATCACCCAACGGCGTTGCGCGCGGTCACTCGTCGCCAGCAGGTAGGCCACGACCAGGCCGGTGACGGCGTACCCCATCAGCACGTCGAACTCCGCGACGAGCAGGAAGTTCAGCAATCCGTCCAGGAACAGCAAGGCCGCCCGGATCGGATACTTCCCCGGCCAGCGACGGCCCGCCCGACGGGCGGAATCCTGCTGGATCGCCAGCCCGATCCCGAACATCACCGTGAGCAGGCCGAGAAACTTGCCCTGCGCGATCTGCTGCAGTACCCGCTCGGTCCACATCCAACCGCTCCCCGCGGCCGCGCCGAGTCCGTCCAGGTACCCGACCAGACCGAGGGGATCGGTGAAGATCCAGACATTGGTGCCGAGCGTGCCGAGGATCGCGATGCCGCGCAGGACGTCCAGCGCGGGTAGTCGCCGGGACCCGACGACTGCCACGGTCTCGGTACCGGTCTGCGTCATGATCTCGCTCATGATCCGAGTATCGCGAGCGTCGGTGCGGTCCGGATCGCCCACGAGGACCACCGCGGGTCCCCCATCCGGGGGACGTGCCCGCCGGTCCGTGGTCGTGCTGGACCGACCCCGTGCGACCGAGATGACGGTGCGAGGGTGGCACGTCGCCTAGGCTCGACAGCATGCAGCGCATCATCGGAATCGAGGTCGAGTACGGCATCTCGACCCCCACGGAGCCGACGGCCAACCCGATCCTCACCTCCACCCAGGCCGTTCTCGCCTACGCGGCCGCCGAAGGGGTGCCGCGCGCCAAGCGCACCCGCTGGGACTACGAGGTGGAATCCCCGCTGCGAGACGCGCGTGGTTTCGACCTCAGCCGGATGAGCGGGCCCGCCCCGGTCATCGACGCCGACGAGGTCGGCGCGGCCAACATGATCCTCACCAACGGGGCCCGGCTCTACGTCGACCACGCCCACCCGGAGTACTCCGCGCCCGAGGTCGTCGATCCGCTCGACGCCGTCATCTGGGACAAGGCGGGCGAACGGGTGATGGAGGCCGCCGCACGCCACGCCTCCAGCGTGCCCGGTGCCCCGCGCCTACAGCTGTACAAGAACAACGTCGACGGCAAGGGCGCCTCCTACGGCACCCACGAGAACTACCTGATGAACCGCGATACGCCGTTCAGCCACATCATCGCCGGTCTCACCCCGTTCTTCGTCTCCCGGCAGGTGATCTGTGGTTCCGGCCGGGTCGGCATCGGCCAGTCCGGTGACCACGCGGGCTTCCAGCTGTCCCAGCGCGCCGACTACATCGAGGTCGAGGTCGGTCTCGAGACCACCCTCAAGCGCGGCATCATCAACACCCGCGACGAACCGCACGCCGACGCCGACAAGTACCGGCGCCTGCACGTGATCATCGGTGACGCCAACCTGGCCGAGATGTCGACCTACCTCAAGGTCGGCACCACCGCGCTGGTGCTCGACCTGATCGAGGCGGGCGAGGACCTCTCGGAGTTCCAGCTGGCCCGCCCCGTCACCGCCGTGCACCAGATCAGCCACGATCCCACCCTGCGCGCCACCGTCGCGCTCGCCGACGGCCGCGAGCTGACCGGCCTTGCGCTGCAACGTCTCTACCACGAGCGGGTCGCGAAGTTCATCGACCGCGAAGGCAACGACGACCCACGCGTACGCGACATCGTGGAGAACTGGGCCATGGTGCTCGACCTGCTCGAGCGCGACCCGATGGAATGCGCCAACCTGCTCGACTGGCCCGCCAAGCTCCGCCTGCTCGAGGGCATGCGCAGCCGTGAGGGCCTGGGCTGGGCCGCGCCGAAACTGCACCTGATGGACCTGCAGTACTCCGATGTGCGCCTGGACAAGGGACTCTACAACCGCCTGGTGGCACGGGGGTCGATGAAACGCCTGGTCAGCGAGCAGGACGTGCTCGACGCGATGACCAACCCGCCGACCAACACCCGGGCGTACTTCCGCGGTGAGTGCCTGCGTCGCTTCGGTGCCGATATCGCCGCCGCCAGTTGGGATTCGGTGATCTTCGATCTCGGCGGCGACTCGCTGGTCCGCATCCCGACGCTCGAGCCACGGCGCGGCACGAAAGCCCACGTCGGTAAGCTGCTCGAGGCGGCGGAATCGGCGGCCGATCTCGTCGAACAGCTCACCCACTGAGGCGATCACCGGCACGACCGGGCGACAATACGGTCGCTAATCGACCATGTTGTCGGATCCGCTCGGTAGGGTTGAAGAACGAGCACGATCATTGAGTGGAAGAGGAGGTCGGCTGCCATGGCACAAGAGCAGACCAAGCGCGCCGGGGGTGGCGACGAGGACGAGGGCCCCGAGGGCGACGGTGCGGCAGGACAGGAGCGGCGCGAGAAGCTCGCGGAGGAAACCGACGACCTGCTCGACGAGATCGATGATGTGCTCGAGGAGAACGCCGAGGACTTCGTGCGGGCATATGTGCAGAAGGGCGGCCAGTGACCCCAGGTGACCCGTTGCGTCTGAACGCAGGTCAGACGCTGTCCTCGTTCACCGAACATCTCCGCATGCACGCGCCGGACCTGTTGCCCGCCAACAGGTTCGGCGGCAGCGAACTCGCCGGGGCGGATTTCGCGCCGCACGGCACCACCATCGTCGCGGTGAACTACCGCGGCGGTGTGCTGATCGCGGGCGACCGCCGGGCCACCCAGGGCAACCTGGTGGCCTCGCGCGACATGGAGAAGGTCTACATCACCGACACCTTCTCGGCCGCGGGCATCGCCGGTACGGCCGGGCTCGCGGTGGAGATGGTGCGGTTGTTCGCGGTGGAACTCGAGTACTACGAGAAGATCGAAGGTGTCTCGCTCACCTTCGACGGCAAGGCCAACAAGTTGTCGAAGATGGTGCGCGAGAACCTGCCCGCCGCCATGCAGGGACTGGCGGTGATCCCGCTGCTGGTCGGCTACGACGACCAGGTGACCGACCCCGACAAGGCCGGACGCATCGTGTCCTACGACGTAGTCGGTTCGCGCAGCGAGGAACGCTTCGGCTACACCGCCGTCGGTTCGGGTTCGAACTTCGCCAAGTCCTCGCTCAAGAAGCTCTACCGGCGCGGACTCGACGCGGATCAGGCACTGCGGATCGCGGTGGAGTCGCTGGTCGACGCGGCCGACGACGACACCGCCACCGGCGGACCCGACGCATTGCGCGGGATCTATCCGACGGTGGTGACCATCGACGCCGAGGGCGCGGTCGAGGTCACCGAGGAACGGCTCGGTGCGGTCGCCGCGGCGATCGCCGCCGACCGGGAGGCCGCAGTGAACGGGGGTGCCAGCGCATGACGCTGCCTTACTACGCGTCCGCCGAGCAGATCATGCGGGACAAGACCGAACTGGCTCGCAAGGGCATCGGTCGTGGTCGTAGCGTGGTCGTGCTGGTGTACGACAAGGGTGTGCTGTTCGTCGCGGAGAATCCGTCGGCGACCCTGCACAAGATCAGCGAGCTCTACGACCGCATCGGTTTCGCCGCGGTCGGTAAGTACAACGAGTTCGAGGCACTGCGTCGGGGCGGCATCCTGCAGGCCGACCTGAAGGGCTACCAGTACGACCGGCGCGACGTCACCGGTCGGTCGCTGGCCAACCTCTACGCCCAGAGCCTGGGTTCGATCTTCACCGATCAGCTCAAGCCCTACGAGGTGGAGCTGTGTGTGGCCGAGGTCGGGTATCCGGAACAGGCACCCACCTCGGTGCTGTACCGGATCACCTTCGACGGGTCGATCGTCGACGAACGTGAGTTCGTCGTGATGGGTGGCACCACCGAACCCATCGTCACCGCCCTCAAGGCCGCCTACAAGCCGGGGCTCACCCTGGACGAGGCGCTGAAGGTGGCGATCGGCGCCTTGCAGGCCGGTCAGCCCGAAGCCGACAAGGACAAGCGTTCGCTCGGTGTCTCCTCGCTCGAGGTGGCCACCCTCGAACAGGCACGTCCGCGCCGGGCGTTCCGGCGCCTGCAGGGCGCTCCGCTCGAGCAGGCACTGGCCGGGACCACCGGCAAGAAGGTGACCGAGGCGAAGCTGCCCGAACCCGAGGACGGTTCGGACGGCTGACGCCTGCGTCGAGATCGCGATCGGGCCCGTGAACCACCTCGGTTCACGGGCCCGACCTCGTGGTGGGCAGAAACTCCTTCGCTGTCCGAATCGTTGTGAACACGTATGCGAATGGGATCTCAGAGCGCCGCGCGGGCATCGGTCATGGCTGTAGTGTCGATGGTGTGCAGCGACGAATCATGGGGATCGAGACCGAGTTCGGTGTGACATGCACCTTCCACGGTCACCGTCGGCTGTCCCCCGACGAGGTGGCCCGGTACCTGTTCCGCCGGGTGGTGTCCTGGGGCCGTAGCTCTAATGTCTTCCTTCGCAACGGTGCCAGGTTGTACCTCGACGTCGGATCGCATCCCGAGTACGCCACGGCCGAATGTGACAGCCTGGTGCAGCTGGTCACCCACGACCGGGCCGGTGAGCGGGTGCTCGAGGAGCTGCTCATCGACGCCGAACAGCGGTTGGCCGAAGAAGGCATCGGCGGCGACATCTACCTGTTCAAGAACAACACCGACTCCGCGGGCAACTCCTACGGCTGCCACGAGAACTTCCTCGTGGTGCGCGCGGGCGAGTTCTCCCGGATCTCGGATGTGCTGTTGCCGTTCCTGGTGACGCGTCAGCTCATCTGCGGTGCGGGCAAGGTCCTGCAGACGCCGAAGGCGGCCACCTTCTGCCTCTCGCAGCGCGCCGAACACATCTGGGAGGGCGTCTCCTCGGCGACCACCCGGTCGCGTCCGATCATCAACACTCGCGACGAACCGCACGCCGACGCCGAGAAGTACCGGCGCCTGCACGTGATCGTCGGCGACTCGAACATGGCCGAACCGACCACGATGCTCAAGGTGGGCACGGCGTCGCTGGTGCTGGAGATGATCGAGGCCGGGGTGTCGTTCCGCGACTTCGCCCTCGACAACCCCATCCGTGCCATTCGTGAGGTGAGCCACGACCTCACCGGTCGCCGACCGGTGCGGCTCGCCGGTGGACGTCAGGCCAGCGCGCTCGAGATCCAGCGCGAGTACTACGCGCGCGCCGTGGACCACCTGCGCAACCGGGACCGCGACCCGCAGATCGACGCCGTCGTCGACCTCTGGGGCCGCACCCTGGACGCGGTCGAGGCGCAGGACTTCGCCAAGGTCGACACCGAGATCGACTGGGTGATCAAGCGCAAGCTGTTCCAGCGGTACCAGGATCGGTACAGCATGGAGTTGTCCGATCCCAAGATCGCCCAGCTCGACCTGGCCTACCACGACATCAAGCGCGGCCGCGGCGTCTTCGACCTGCTGCAACGCAGGGGCCTGGCCAAGCGGATCACCGAGGACGAGGCGGTCGACGCGGCCGTCGAGACCCCGCCGCAGACCACCCGCGCCAAACTGCGTGGCGACTTCATCACCGCCGCGCAGGAGGCCGGTCGCGACTTCACCGTCGACTGGGTGCACCTGAAGCTGAACGACCAGGCGCAGCGCACGGTGCTGTGCAAGGATCCGTTCCGGTCGGTCGACGAACGCGTCGACCGACTCATCGCCTCGATGTAGGCGAACCCCCACAGGCGGGGGGCCGACAAAACCGGTGGCGCGTGGGAGCGATCGCGTAGGCGCCACCGGTTTTGTGTGTCCGCTGGAGGGGCACCGGTTCCCGTTGTTCGTTCAGCCGGTCGAAACGACCGTGACGTAGGTGGTCCGTAGCCCGCCGATGAAGGCGGTGAGCGCCAATTCGAAACTGTCGTCGTCGATTTCGTCCGCGATCGCGCGCAACAGGTGAGCCTGGTTCAGGTGCGGATACCGGTCACGGTAGACCTGTACATCATCGGCGAACCCACCGGCGAACGAGCCGACGGTGGATCCCATGACCAGGTACCGGGTGGCCGCGCCGATCATCGTCGCGTAACGCGGGGGCCAGCCTGCCCCGACCAGGCCGCCGTGGACGGCGTCGGCCGCGCGCAGGTTCTCGGCCCGGCGGCCGGGTCCCGCGGCGAGATAGGGCACGAAGTTGGGGTGGGTGGCCAGGGCTGTCCGGTAGCTGCGGGCCCAGGACGCCAAGGCCTCGTCCCAGGGCGCCGAGTCGAAGGCGGAGGTGTCGACGCGGCTCATGACCCGGGCGGCGATGTCGTCGAGCAGTTCGTCCTTGTTGGGGTAGTGGCCGTAGAGCGAGGCGGCCTGGACACCCAGTTCGGCGGCCAGTTTGCGCATGGAGACCTCGGCCAAGCCGTCACGGTCGATCAGGGCCAGCGCGGCGTCGCGGATGCGATCGCGGCTCAACAGCGGTACGCGCGGCCTGGCCATGCGTTGTCCTCTCCTGCGGCGAATTCCTCGGGACACGAACCGTATCACCGAGAACGACCACACCTCTTGATTGTCCGAACGGCGTTAGGATACGGTGCCCGAGTAAACCTAACGCTGTTTGGTTCAGGAGTGTCCCGTGGATTTCGAACTCTCGTCGGCGCACAGCGATCTGCGCGATCTCGCCCGTACCTGGGTGGACAAGGAGGTCGTTCCGCACGCGACGCGGTGGGATCGCGACGAGTCGGTGGATCCGGCGATCGTCGGCAAGCTCGGTGCGATGGGATTCCTCGGCATCGGGATCGACGAGGAATACGGCGGTTCCGGAGGCGACATGCTCGCCTACTGCGTGTTGCTCGAGGAACTCGGTCGCGGTGACAGCGCGGTGCGTGGCATCGTGTCGGTCTCACTCGGCCTGGTCGGCAAGTCCATCGCGGCCTACGGCACCGAGGAACAGAAGCGTCGGTTCCTGCCGTCGCTGTGCGAGGGCCAGAGGCTTGGCTGCTTCGCGCTCACCGAGCCGGGCACCGGCTCCGACGCGGCGGGATTGATCACCCGCGCGACGCGCGAGGGCGCGGACTGGGTCATCTCCGGCACGAAGATCTTCATCACCAACGGAACCTGGGCCGATGTCGCGCTGGTGTTCGCCCGCACCGGTGGGCCCGGGCCGAAAGGCATCACCGCGTTCCTGGTGCCAACCGACGCACCGGGTTTCGGCCGGACCGAGATCAAGGGCAAACTCGGGCTGCGTGGTCAGGCCACCGCCGAACTCGTTCTCGACGGTGTCCGGGTGCCCGACGCGAACCGGTTGGGTGAGCTCGGCCAGGGCTTCCGCATCGCGATGGGCGCGCTGGACAAAGGCCGCATCGGTGTCGCCGCCGGGTGCGTCGGTGTCGCCAGGGCCTGCCTCGAGGCCTCGGTGCGCTACGCCGGTGAACGCGAACAGTTCGGCAAACCGATCGCGGGATACCAGCTCGTGCAGGAGCTGCTCGCCGATATCGCCGTCGAGACCGACGCCGCGCGACTGCTCGCCTGGCGTGCCGCCGACCTGGTCGACCGGGGCGAGTCGTTCGGCACGGCCGCGTCGATGGCGAAGCTGTTCGCCTCCGAAACCGCCGTGAAGGCCGCGAACAACGCCATCCAGGTGTTCGGCGGTTACGGCTACATCGACGAATATCCCGTCGCCAAATACCTGCGCGACGCCCGCGTGCTGACCCTCTACGAGGGCACGACCCAGATCCAGAAACTGCTCATCGGCCGCGCCCTCACCGGCGTCAATGCCATCGTCTGACACAGGAGTACACCCCATGCCTTCGAGAACCGCCTTCGTGACCGGCGCCGCGCGCGGCATCGGCGCGGCGACCGCGGCCCGCCTCGCCGAGGACGGCTGCGCGGTGGCCGTCGTCGACCTCGACCCCGACGCCGCGGTCATGGCCGCCGGAAAGATCAACGCCTCGGGCGGCACCGCCATCGGCATCGGCTGCGACGTCGCCGACGAGACCCAGGTCGCCGAGGCGGTGGCGCGCACGGTCACCGACCTCGGTTCCCTCGATGTCCTGGTGAACAACGCGGGCGTGTTGCGCGACAACCTGCTGTTCAAGATGTCGCTCGACGACTGGGACACCGTGCTGGCCGTGCACCTGCGCGGCGCGTTCCTGTGCAGCCGGGCCGCGCAGAAACACATGGTGGACAACAGAAGTGGGGCCATCGTCAACACCTCGAGTGTGTCGGCGCTCGGCAATCGCGGCCAGGCCAACTACGCCGCGGCCAAGGCAGGTATCCAGGGACTCACCCGGACGCTGGCGATGGAACTCGGCCCGTTCGGTATCCGGGTCAACGCGGTGGCGCCGGGCTTCATCGCTACCGAGATGACCGCGGCCACTGCCGAACGGATGGGTGTGCGCGCCGAGGACTTGCAGGCCAAGACCGCCGAGATCACGCCGTTGCGGCGCGTCGGCACCCCCGCCGACATCGCGAACGTGGTCGCGTTCCTGGCCTCCGACGACGCCGGATTCGTCACCGGGCAAACCCTGTACGTCGACGGCGGACGCCGTCTCTGAATCGCGGAGATCATCATGCAGCGAACAGTTTTCACCGACGAGCACGAAGCGTTCCGTAAAACGGTGCGCGCGTTCGTCGAGTCGCGGGTCGTTCCCGTGTACGACCAGTGGTACGAGGCGGGCATCGTGCCGCGCGAGTTCTACCGTGAGCTGGCCGAGCTGGGTGTGTTCGGAATCGAGGTGCCCGAGGAATACGGTGGCGCCGGTATCGATTCGTTCAAGTTCCAGGCCGTCCTGCTCGAGGAAACGGCCCGTGCGGGTGTGTCTTTCGGTGGGTCCGGTGTGCACGTGGGGCTGTGCCTGCCCTATCTGAAGAACCTCGCCACCGAGGCACAGAAGCAATGCTGGCTGCCGGGTTTCGTGTCGGGCGAGATCATGTTCGCCATCGCCATGACCGAGCCGGGCACCGGCTCCGACCTCGCCGGAATGCGCACGACCGCCCAGTTGTCCGAGGACGGTACGCATTATGTGCTCAACGGCGCGAAGACGTTCATCACCGGCGGAGTACACGCCGATCGCGTGATCGTCTGCGCGCGCACCGCGCCGCCCTCGGATACCGATCGCAGACACGGGATCTCGCTGTTCGCGGTCGACACGACCTCGCCGGGATACGCGGTCGGGCGCAAGCTGGACAAGCTCGGGCTGAAGGTGTCCGATACGGCGGAACTGTCCTTCACCGATGTGCGGGTGCCGGTGTCGGATCTGCTGGGTGAGCCGCACCAGGGTTTCGATTATCTGGGGCAGAATCTGCCCCAGGAACGGCTGTCGATCGCGCTCGGTGCCTACGCGCAGGCGAAGGCGGCGATCCGGTTCGCCGTCGAATACACCAGGGACCGCATGGTTTTCGGTCAGCCGGTGGCGCAGTTCCAGAACACCAAGTTCGAGCTGGCCGCCTGCCAGGCCGAGGTCGACGCGGCCGAAGCGGTGGTGGACCGGGCCCTCGAAGCGCTCGACAGCGGTGAGCTCACCCCCGCCGACGCCGCGTCGGCCAAGCTGTTCTGCACCGAGGTGGCCTCGCGGGTGATCGACCGCTGCCTGCAACTGCACGGCGGCTACGGCTACATCACCGAATACCCGGTGGCGCGCTTGTACGCCGACAACCGGGTGAACCGGATCTACGGCGGCACGAGTGAGGTGATGAAGATGATCATCGCCAAGAACATGGGTTTGTGATGGCCCCCGCGTACCTGGTCGACGGTGTGCGAACTCCCTTCGGCCGCTACGGTGGCGCACTGGCCGAGGTGCGGCCCGACGACCTGGCCGCCCATGTGATTTCTGCCCTGGTGCGACGGTTACCGGCGGTGGACTGGGTTGCCGTCGACGATGTGGTCGTCGGCTGCGCCAATCAGGCGGCCGGTCCCGGTCGCGCGGCGGAGAGGCGAACCGGTCGTCGTCGAGCGCGACGAGCATCCGCGCGAGACCAGCGCCGACAAGCTCGCCGCCCTGCCACCGGTGGTGGCGGGCGGGTCGATCACCGCGGGCAACTCCTCGGGCGTCAACGACGGTGCCGCGGCGGTCCTGCTCGCCTCCGAAGCCGCCGTACACCGCTACGGTCTCACCCCGCTCGCCCGGGTAGGTGCGGTCGCGGCGGCGGGCGTGCCGCCGCGCACGATGGGCATCGGTCCGGTTGCAGCGGTCGGCAAGCTACTCGGCCGAACGGGTCTCGGCATCGGTGACATCGACGTGGTCGAGCTCAACGAGGCCTTCGCCGCGCAGGTGCTCGCAGTGGTGCGGGCGCTCGGTCTGCCCGACGACGCCGAGCACGTCAACCCGACCGGCGGGGCGATCGCCCTCGGCCATCCGCTCGGCGCCGGCGGCGCCCGGTTGGCACTCACCGCGGCGTTCGAACTGGCCGAACGCGACGCGCACTACGCGATCGCCACCCTGTGCGTCGGCGTGGGCCAAGGTCTGGTTGTCCACCTGCACCGGTGACCGGCCTGTACAACGGCCGAACCTCGCGCCATCCGGATCGCGCCCGCGACACGCCCGCACCGGACGAAACGTCCCGGTCGTCACGCGCAGCTGCCCGACCCGGGTGACACCGGCTGCCTGAGCGGCCTCGATATCGGCCGCCGTCGTGCGACTCGACGTCCGCACCCGCCATCCATGAAGGTCCCGACCGGGTCGGAGTCGATCTCTCGCCCGTCACCGCCAACCATGTCCGCTCGCACCAGCGGGTTCGGACAACACCTCGCCGACGCCGTCGAACCCAGGAGCACCCGTGAACGCCACCCTCTCCCTGGCGAGCATCCTCGCCGAACCCGCACGCCGCCGCCCCGAGCACCTCGCCCTGATCGAGGGCGAACACCGCATCACCTTCGCCGATCTGTGGCGACAAGCCCGCGCGCAGGCCGCCGCGCTGATCGCGCGTGGTGTGAAACCCGGGGACCGGGTGGCGCTGCTGTGCCCGAACACCGCCGACTTCCCACGTGCCTACTTCGCTGTGTTGGCCGCAGGTGCGACGGTGGTGCCGGTGCATCTGCTGCTCACCGCGCCGGAGATGGAATACGTCCTGCGCGACAGCGGCGCCCGCCTGCTGATCTGCCACCCGATGGTCGCGCAGACCGGCGGTGAGGCCGCGCGGGCCGCTGGAATCGAGGTGGTGGCGCCGCAAGACCTTGTCGGCGAACCGATCCCGAACTTCGTCGCGCGTGGGCCGCTCGACACGGCCGTGGTGTTCTACACCAGCGGCACCACCGGCACCCCCAAGGGTGCCGAGCTGAGCCATCTCAACATGGTGATGTGCGCGACGGTGAACACCTTCGACGCCAACGAGATCCACCGCGACGACATCGCCCTCGGCGCCTTGCCGCTGTTCCATGTGTTCGGGCAGACCGTGTCGATGAACTCGCACTGGCGCGTCGGCGGCACCCTGGTGCTGATGCCGAGATTCGACGCGGCGCAGGCGATCGCGTTGATGACGGCCGAACGGGTCAACCTCTTCCACGGGGTGCCGACCATGTACCTGTCGCTGATCGAGGCCGCCGCGACCGCGACCGGGCTCCCCGCGCTGAAGCTCTGTGTCAGCGGCGGTGCCGCACTGCCGGTGTCCGTGCTCGAGGAGTTCGAACGGCTCTTCCTGGCACCGGTGCTCGAAGGGTACGGCCTGTCGGAGACCTCACCGACGGCCGCGGTGAACCAGCCGGTGTACGGCACCGAGGCAGGCACCGTCGGGCACCCGGTATGGGGTGTCGACGTGGAGATCGCCGACCCGGACATCGCCGATCGCATCGAGCTGCTGCCGGTCGGCGAGGTCGGGGAAGTGGTGGTGCGCGGGCACAACGTGTTCAACGGCTACACCGGCAAGCCGGAGGCGACCGCTGCCGCCGTGATCGACGGCTGGTTCCGCACCGGCGACCTCGGCACGCGCGACGAGACCGGCCGGATCCGCATCGTCGACCGGATCAAGGAGATGATCCTGCGCGGTGGTTTCAATGTGTACCCGACGGAGGTCGAGGCAGCGTTGACGCGGCATCCACGCATCGCCCAGGCGGCGGTCATCGGGGTGCCCGACGAGCACTACGGCGAGGAGATCGTCGCCGTGGTCGTCCCCGACGGCGCGGTGAGCGAGCAGGAGGTGATCGAATTCGCCAGATCCCGGGTCGCCAAGTACAAATACCCGCGTCGGGTCGAGTTCGTCACCGAACTCCCGCTCGGGCCGACGCACAAAGTGCTCAAGCGGGAATTGCGACAGCGCTTCGGTTCCGGGGAACAATAGTTGCCATGACGTGTCGGCGCGATCACACAGGGTCCCTTCTGTTTTCGTGGTGAGATCCGCGCCGGTGGTCGCTGACCTGGCAAACCGGTGGCGAGAAGCCGCTCGTCGTGCCACGCTCGGAGGGCAGGTACTTCTCGCCATCGATGCAGGAGGCAGGGATGAAGCTGGCCGCCGTCACGATCGACTGTCCCGACCCGGATGCGCTCGCCGAGTTCTACACGCGGGCCACCGGGTTCGAGCGCAGCCCCGACTCCGATCCCGAGTACATCGAGCTGACCGGACCGAACGGAGTCTCACTCGGCTTCGAGCGCGTCGCCGACTACCGCCCACCGCAGTGGCCGGGACAGCAGACACCGCAGCAGTGCCACCTCGATTTCGCGGTCCCGAACCTCGACGAAGGCGAGGCCCGGCTGCTGACGCTCGGCGCCACCAGAGCCGAGGTGCAACCGGCACCGGATCGGTGGCGTGTCCTCATCGACCCGGCGGGGCACCCGTTCTGCTTGGTCATCGGCGGCGCCTGAGGTCCGTCGGCGGAATCGTGCGCCGACGCGCGAGCCCATGCCCTCGACCATTACCCTCTATCGGGTGGCGATATCCAAGGTCGAGCGGCTGATGAATCTGGTCATCGCGCTGCTGTCGACCCGGCAGTTCCTGAGTGCGGAACGTATCCGTGACAGCGTGGCCGGTTACGAGGAGTCCGCGACGGACGAGGCCTTCAGTCGGATGTTCGAGCGCGACAAGAACGAACTACGCGATCTGGGCATCCCGCTGGAAGTGGGCCCGGTGGGACGTTTCTCGACACTCGAGGGTTACCGGATCAATCGCGACGCCTACGAACTGCCCGATATCGACCTGTCCAGCGAAGAGGCCGCGGCCGTCGCGGTCGCCGTGCAGATGTGGGCCTCGCCGGAACTGGCCGGTGCCGCCGAGGGGGCGTTGCTGAAGTTGCGGGCGGCGGGGGTCACCGTGGAGACCGACAACGTCGGTGTCTCGGTGCCCGCCGTGCCCGCCCGGACCCGTGGTTCCGAACCGGTGCTGCGCGAACTGCTCGCCGCCATCGACGCGGGACAGGCAGTGCGGTTCGGGCATCACAGCGCCGTCACCGACCCGTTCGTCACCCGCGATGTCGAACCGTGGGGCGTGGTGACCCGCCACGGCCGCTGGTACCTGGTCGGCCACGACCGGGAACGCGACGCGGTGCGCACGTTCCGGCTCTCCCGGATCGGCGGTGAGGTGAAGGCGTACGGGCCCGTCAACGCGGTGCACAAACCGGCCGACGCCGACCTGCGCGCCATCGTCGACCGGGTCACCGGCGACGCGCCCGTCACCGGGACCGCCACCGTGTGGGTCGCCAAGGGTCGCGGCCGCGAACTGCGCCGCATCGGCACCGAGGTCGACACCCGTGACCTGGGCGGACGCCCCGGCGAGGTGCTCGAGGTTCCGGTGCGCTCGCGCGACTGGGTGGCCCGGCTCATCACCGGACTCGGCCCCGACGTGCTCGTCCTCGATCCACCGGAACTGCGCGCCGACGTGATGAACCGGCTACGGTCGGTGCTGGACCACACGGAGGTGACATCGTGAGTTCGCGGCTGTCCCTACGACTTTCGCGCCTGCTGAACATGGTGCCGTATCTGCTCGCGCACCCTGGTATCAGCGCCGCCGAGGCCGCGGCCGAGCTCGGCGTCACCACCAAGCAGCTGATGAGCGATCTCAACCAGCTGTGGATGTGCGGGCTGCCCGGCTACGGTCCCGGCGACCTCATCGACCTGTCGTTCTCCGAGGAGAGCATCGAGGTCACCTTCTCGGCGGGTATCGAACGTCCGCTGCGGCTGACCTCCACCGAGGCCACCGCCCTGTTGGTGGCGTTGCGCTCGATCGTCGAGATGCCGGGCATGGTCGACCCGACCGCCGCGCACGCCGCGATCGCCAAGATCGAATCCGCCATCGCGGGAAGCGGAGATGTGTCCCGCGCGCCCGTGCGGGTGCCCGTCGAACGTCCGGTCGTGGCCACCGTGCGCGCCGCCCTCGCCGACGCGCACGCCCTGCGCCTGGTGTACTACTCGGCCAGTCGCGACGAGGTCTCCGAACGCGTCGTCGACCCCATTCGGGTGGTGCTCGTCGACAACAACAGCTACCTGCAGGCCTGGTGCCGTCAGGCCGAAGGTGTTCGGCTGTTCCGGTTCGACCGCATCGAGGACGCCACCGAACTGGACGAACGGGCACACCCGCCGAGCCATGCCGCCGCCGACGCCGCCGCGCTCGACCTGTTCCAGGACGATCCCGACGTACCCCTGGCCCGTCTCCGCATCCGCGCGGACTACGCCTGGGTGCTCGACCAGTACCCGATGCACCGCATCCGCTCGCGCGAGGACGGCAGTATCGAGGCGGGTATGCGGTTCGCCTCACCCGACTGGATGGCGCGGTTGCTGCTCGGATTCGGCACCGGGGTGAGCGTGCTCGGACCGCCCGAGCTGGTGACGGCGGTGCGGGAGCGCGCCGACGCCGCCCTGGCCGCCTACGCGGCGGCCGGACTGGTGGGGGAGACCGAACCCGCGTGAGTCAGCGAGTCCTCGTCCTCGGCGCGGGTAGCGTCGGGGTCTTCGTCGGTGGTCAGTTGGCCGCGGCGGGCATGGAAGTCATCTTCGTCGGACGTCAGCGTGTGCTCGACGACATCGCCGAGCACGGTCTGCGCCTGACCGACCTCGACGGCGGCGCCACCGAGGTGGGCCCCGACCGGTTCGGGCTGGCCCTGGCGCCCGACGAACCCGAACGCGCCGACCTGGTCCTGGTCACCGTGAAGTCCGCCGACACCGCTGCCGCCGCGCGCGCCGTCGCGGGACGATTACGCCCCGGCACCCCGGTGGTGAGCCTGCAGAACGGCATCGGCAACGACACCGTCATCCGCGAGATCCTGCCGACCAGTGTGGTGCTGGCCGCAATGGTGATGTTCAACGTGGTGTACCGGGGTGAGGGCCGGTTCCACCGGGCCAGTGACGGCGTTCTGGCCATCCAGGACGACCCGGTCGTCGATCGTTTCGCCGCCCGGTTCCGCGACGCCGGGCTGCCGCTGCGTCGCCACCGCGACCTGCGGCCCGTGCAGTGGGCCAAACTCCTGCTCAACCTCAACAACCCGATCAACGCGCTCTCGGGCAAGCCGCTGCGCGAGGAACTGTCGGACCGGGACTACCGGCGCTGCCTCGCCCTCACCCAGTCCGAAGCCCTCGCGGTGATGAACACTGCGCGAATTCGGCCCGCTCAGCTCACCCCCGTGCCGCCGGAGTTGATGGTGCACCTGCTGCGCGTTCCCGACCCGCTGTTCCGGCGGGTGTTCGGTCGCGTGCTCGCCATCGACCCGGTGGCGCGCTCATCGATGGCCGACGACCTGGCCAGGGGAAAGCGCACCGAAATCGCTTGGCTGTGTGGGGAAATCGTGCGCCTCGGGGAGATGGTCGGGCGGTCGACCCCGGTCAACCGCAGGCTCGTCGAACTGATCCGAGCCGCCGAAGCCGGTGACGACCGACGCTTCACCGGCAGTCGACTGTTCGCCGAACTGACCGCCGCCGCCCGTGCCGTTGCCCGTTGAACGGGTGGCGAACACCTCCACGGCCTCGGGTCCGCGAACGTCCGGGCACAGGTAGCATCGGTAATCACCACAGTCTTTGGAGGTAACTGATCATGGGAACGTTCAGCTGGTCGCACCTGCTGATCATCGCGCTGCTGTTCGTCCTGCTCTTCGGTGCGAAGCGGCTGCCGGACGCGGCGCGCGGTCTCGGCCGGTCGCTGCGGATCTTCAAGAGCGAGGTCGGGCAGATGCAGGCCGAGTCCACGGCGTCGACCACCGCGCCCGCCGCCGACCCGGCGCCGCAGCAGCAGCTGCCCGCCTCGGCCCCGCAGGCCCAGGCCACCCCGGCCGCGCAGCCGCAGCCGCAGCACAAGACGCTCTGACTCACCCATCCACCCCGGGGCGGTAGCGGCCGCTCCGGGGCGCTGTGCTGTTTGCCGAGCATCCGCCGATCCGAGGGTTAGAGGCCACACCAACCATGCGCATCCCGTTCGATCCACGGCGCAGCAAGCGCCGGACGAATCCCGACGGCACCATGTCGTTGGTCGAGCACCTGCAGGAGCTGCGCACCCGGTTGCTGCTCGCCCTCGCCGCCATCGCGGTCACCACCCTGCTCGGCTTCTTCTGGTACGCGACGCCGCTCTTCGGTCTCGACAGCCTCGGTGAGATCCTGCGCGGCCCCTACTGTGAGCTGCCCGCCTCCGCCCGCGCCAGCCTCACCCCCGACGGTGCCTGCCGACTCCTCGCGACCGGCCCCTTCGAGCAGTTCATGCTCCGCCTGAAGGTCGGTTTCACCGCGGGCGTCGTGCTGGCCGCGCCGTTCTGGCTGTATCAGCTGTGGGCGTTCATCACCCCCGGCCTCTACGCGAAGGAACGCCGGTACGCCTTCGGGTTCGTCGGTGCGGGTTCGGTGCTGTTCGTCACCGGTGCCGTGCTCGCCTACGTCGTCGTCGCGCACGCCCTGTCGTTCCTGCTCACCATCGGTGACAACGTGCAGATCACCGCGCTCAGCGGTACGCAGTACTTCGGGTTCATCATCCAGCTGCTCATCATCTTCGGTGTCAGCTTCGAGACGCCACTGGTCGTCATCGGACTCAACCTCGTCGGTGTGCTGCCGTACGCGAAGCTCAAGGCGTGGCGACGCGGCATCGTGTTCGGTCTGTTCGTCTTCGCCGCGATCGTCACCCCGCAGGACCCGTTCTCGATGCTGGCGTTGGCGTTGGCGCTGACCGTGCTGTTCGAGCTGGCGGTCCAGTTCGCCCGGTTCAACGACGCGCGCCGGGCCAGGCGGGAGGCGGCCGAGGGATTGGGCGCGCTGTCCGACGACGAGGCATCGCCGCTGGGCACACCCGACCCGGTCGCGCCGAGCGGGCCTGTCGAGGAGGCGGGAAAAACAGAGCGCCCGGTGTCGGACTACTCCGATACGCTCTGAGATGTGACCGATTCTCCCGCGCGGACCAGCGAGTTGGCGCAGTTCGCCAGCGAAATCTCGTTCGACCTCGACCCTTTCCAGCGCACCGCGTGCGAGGCGCTGGAGGAGGGGCACAGCGTCCTGGTCTGCGCGCCGACCGGGGCGGGTAAGACCATCGTCGGCGAGTTCGCCGTTCATCTGGCCCTTGCCTCGGGCGGCAAGTGCTTCTACACCACCCCGATCAAGGCGTTGTCGAACCAGAAGTTCGCCGATCTCACCGCCCGCTACGGCCGCGACAGTGTCGGCCTGCTCACCGGCGACCAGTCCGTCAACCCCGACGCGCCCGTGGTCGTGATGACCACCGAGGTGCTGCGCAACATGCTCTACGCCTCCTCCGACGCGCTGCGTGGACTGTCGTATGTCGTCATGGACGAGGTGCACTACCTGGCCGACCGCTTCCGTGGCGCGGTGTGGGAGGAAGTGATCCTGCATCTGTCGCCGGACGTGCGCCTGGTGAGCTTGTCGGCCACGGTGTCGAACGCCGAGGAGTTCGGCGCGTGGATGGAGACCGTGCGCGGCGACACCGCCGTGGTGGTCGACGAGACACGGCCGGTGCCGCTGTGGCAGCACGTGATGGTCGGCAAACGCATGTTCGACCTGTTCGACACGAAGTCCAGCGACCAGAAGGTCGTCGTCGACGAGGACTTGGTCCGGTTCATCCGTCAGCGTGAGGCCAGCGACCGCATGCACGGCTACGGCGGTCCGCGCGGTCGCGGCGGCCGGGGTAATTTCCGGCCGCTGCCGCGCCCGGAGGTGCTGGCCCGCCTCGACGAGGAAGGTCTGCTGCCCGCCATCACGTTCATCTTCAGCCGGGCGGGCTGTGACGGCGCGCTGGCCCAGTGCCTGCGCGCCCGGCTCGACCTGAGCCGCCCGGGTGATGCCGACGTCATCGACGAGATCGTCGAAAAGCACACCGGTGACCTGCCCAAGGCCGACCTCGAGGTGCTCGGGTACTGGGAGTGGCGTGAGGCGCTGCAACGCGGCCTCGCCGCGCACCACGCGGGCATGCTGCCCGCCTTCCGGCACACGGTGGAGGAACTGTTCGTCAAGGGCCTCGTGCGCGCCGTGTTCGCCACCGAGACCCTGGCGCTCGGCATCAACATGCCCGCCCGCACGGTGGTGCTCGAGCGCCTGGTGAAGTTCAACGGCGAGACGCACGCCGAGCTCACCCCCGGCGAGTACACCCAGCTCACCGGTCGCGCGGGCAGGCGCGGGATCGACGTCGAAGGCCACGCGGTGGTGCTGTGGCAGCCCGAGGTCGACACCAGCGCGGTCGCCGGTCTGGCCTCCACCCGCACCTACCCGCTGCGCAGTTCCTTCCGGCCCGGCTACAACATGTCGATCAATCTGATCGACCGCATGGGTGCCGAAGACGCCCGCAACCTGCTGGAACGATCCTTCGCCCAGTTCCAGGCCGACCGATCGGTGGTCGGGTTGGTGCGCGGTATCGAGAAGAACCAGGGCGCGCTGCGCAAGCTGGAGAGCCAGCTCGGCGGCGTCGACGGTGACTTCATGGAGTACCTGTCGCTGCGGGACCGGATCAAGCAGCGCGAGCGCGACATCCAGCAGCAGGGCCGGGCCGACCGGCGCGGCGCCGCCGTGCGCGCCCTGATCGAGTTGCGGCGCGGTGATGTGGTCGCCATCCCGTCGGGCAAGCGGGCGGGACTCGCGGTGATCCTCGAACCCGATCAGACCCCTGGCGATCCTCGTCCCCTGGTGCTGACCGAAGACCATTGGGCCGGAAGGGTTTCCGCCGCGGACTTCCCGGTGCCCGCCGAAGCACTCGGGCACATGCGATTGCCGCGTCGAGTCGACCACCGCACCGCCCGCATCCGCCGCGACCTCGCGTCGGCGCTGCGCGGTACCGGAATCTCGGCGCCCGGCCGCGGCAGGCGCAGACGCAACGACCACACCCGCGCGGGTGAGGACCGCCAGCTGGCCACCCTGCGCCGGAGCCTGCGCGCCCACCCCGCCCACAGCAGGCCCGATCGTGAACAGCTCAGCCGCATCGGCGAACGCTACGTCCGGCTGGCCCGGGAGACCGAGTCGATGCGCCAGAAGGTTGCCGCGACCACGAATTCGCTCGCGCGTACCTTCGATCGCATTGTCGGGCTGCTCGAGGAACGCGGTTTCGTCGAGCACGGCGAGGTGACACCCGACGGGCGGCGGCTGGCCCGTGTCTACGCCGAAAGCGATCTGGTCGTCGCCGAATGTCTGCGGCAGGGGTTGTGGCGCGGTCTCGGCCCTGCCGAACTGGCCGGAGTGGTGTCCGCGCTGGTGTACGAATCGCGGCAGGAGTCCGGTCTGCTCACCGCACACGGCCCGACCGATCCCATCCGGCGCGCGGTCGCCGCGACCATCGAGGTGTGGGCGCAGCTGCGGTCCGACGAGGCAAGACACAAGCTGCCGCCCACCCGCGAACCCGATCTCGGCTTCGTGAACGGGGTGTACAAGTGGGCGCGCGGTGACGCGTTGGCCGAGGCGTTGCTGGCCAGCGGCGACCAGAGCAGCGTGATGTCGGCGGGCGACTTCGTGCGCTGGTGCAGGCAGGTGATCGATCTGCTCGACCAGATCCACAACACCGCCGACGATCCCGAGATCGCGAGCACCGCGGCCAAGGCCGTGCGTGCCATCCGACGGGGTGTCGTCGCGGTGGACGCCGCGTAGATGTTTCGTCTGTGATTTGATTTCCTGGCGTAGCCGGCCTGGCGCGGGGGGCTACCGTGTGTACAACTATGCGAGTGGAGGCGAGTGGATGAGCGGCCCGTACGGACCGAACGGCCCAGGGGAGGGGAGCAACGATCCCACCCAGCACTGGGGGGGTCAGCAGGGGGCTGGTGGCGCCGGTCCAACCCAACACTGGGGTGGTGCGGCACAGCCGCCCCAGGGCGCACAGCCCACCCAGCAGTGGGGTGACCCCAACGCCGGTCAGCAGCCCCAGCAGCAGTGGGGTCAGCCCCAGCAGCAACCCCAGCAGCAGTGGGGCCAGCCGCAGCAGCCCCAGCAGCAGTGGGGGCAGCCGCAGCCCCAGCAGCCGACCGGCCCGCAGCAGCAGTGGGGTCAGACCCAGCCGCCGCCGCAGGACTGGAACGCTCAGCAGAGCGCGGGCGCCCAGCAGTGGGGCCAGCAGCCCCAGCAGCAGTGGGGTCAGCAGCCGCAGCAGGGCCAGCAGGGTCCCGCCGGTAAGGGCAAGGGCAAAGGCCTGATCATCGGCCTCGTCGTGGCCGGTGTGTTGGTGGTGGCCGCCGTCGTCGGTCTGCTGCTCGTCGTGTTCTCGGCCGACGAACTCGACCAGTCGGCGGTGCAGAACGGCGTCTCCTCCGTGTTGACGGAGTCCTACGGCATCGCCGACGTGTCCGACGTGTCGTGCCCGTCGGGTCAGAAGGTCGAGGTCGACGCGACCTTCACCTGTGACCTGAAGGTCAGCGGTGAGGACAAGAAGGTCACCGTGAAGATCACGAAGGAAGACGGTACCTACGAGGTCGGCCGCCCCAACTAGGCTGTCGTACCGCAGTTCTCAGCCTACCGCCAGGTGGTTTCCGGGCCGCCCGCACACCCTGCGGGCGGTCCGGCGTCGTTCACGCGGTGTGCGCGGCGGTCAGTGCCGTGATCAGGCGGGTGATCGGGCTCTCGGCGTTGTAGGCGGCCGCGAGTTCGCGCAACCGCTCCGGGTCGGCGGGAACCTCGGGCAGGGCGTCGGGTCCCGACAGTTCGACGTCGGCATCATAGACCACCCGGACCACCGGTGCGGCGGCCTTCAGATAGTCCTGTGCGGCAACGAGTTTGGCCCGTACGCCCTTGGCGAGATCGGAAGCGGGATCGTCGACGGCCGCCATCAGGGCGTCGAGGGAGCCGAACCGGGAGATGAGCTGGGCGGCGGATTTGTCGCCGATGCCCGCCACACCCGGCAACCCGTCGGAGGCGTCGCCACGCAAGGTGGCCATATCGGCATAGGCGGGCCCCGCGTTGACCACGGGCACACCGTATTTCGCGGACACCTCGGCGGGCCCGTACAACTCGGCCTTGGCCAGGCCACGCCCCGCATAGAGCACCCGGACCGGCGGTGCCGGGTCGTCGCGGACGAGTTGCAGCAGGTCGCGGTCGCCGCTGACGACCACCACGGGATCGGTGCGTTCGCGGTGGGCGAGAGTGCCGAGGACGTCGTCGGCTTCGAGCCCCTCGGCACCGCCGGTGGCGATCCCGGCCGCGGCGAGCACGTCCAGGATCATCGGCACCTGCGGGGTGAGGGTGTCGGGCACCTCCTCGGCGCCCGGTGCGGCGGTGCTGCTGGTGTCGAGGCGGTGCGCCTTGTACGACGGCACGAGCGCCACCCGGAACGGTGGGCGCCAGTCCAGATCGAGTCCGACGACGAGCCTGCTCGGCCGGTGTTTGGTGATCAGCGAGGCGACCATGTCGGTGAAGCCGCGCACCGCGTTCACCGAGCGGCCGTCGGCGCCGCGCAGTTTGTCGGGGATCGCGTAGTAGGCGCGGAACCACAGGCTGGCGCCGTCGAGGATCAACAGGGGTCCACGGGTGCTCTCGGCAACGGTCACCCGGTGATTGTGCCCTGTGGCTCCGACAGGTGAGCGAGATCGGTGCCGCGTCGGCCGTCGCGCTCGGCGGCTGTTGTGGTGCGTTCGCCCGGGATCGCACGTCGTGCGGGCGAATCTGCGCGTCACGCGGCGCGGCGGGTAACGTCGGAGACTATGAGCGCGCACACGAATGCCAGGTTCGCGGCGGATGTCTACGGTCAGCGGCTCGAGCGGGCGGTGGAGTTGATGCGCGCGGCGCATCTGGACGCCCTGCTCATCACCCCCGGCCCCGACCTGCGGTACCTCGTCGGTTCCGATGCCGAATCGTTCGAACGGCTCACCTGCCTGGTGATCACCGCCGACGGCGCGACCCCGTCGATCATCGTGCCGAAGCTCGAACTCGCCGCGCTCGACGGCTCGGCGGCCGCGGAGTTGGGTCTACGGATCCTCGACTGGGTCGACGGCGTCGACCCGTACCAGCTGGTCCGTTCCACCCTGCACGCCGGTTCCCGCATCGCCGTCGCCGACGCCATGCCCGCCCTGCACCTGATTCCGCTGGCCGAGCAGACCACGGGGCTGCCGTCCTCGGCCACTCCCGTCCTGCGCCGATCGCGGATGATCAAGGACGAGGCCGAGATCGACGCCTTACGCCGTGCGGGCGCCGCGATCGACCGTGTGCACGCCCGGATGGGCGAGTTCTTGCGGGCGGGCCGCACCGAGGCCGAGGTGCATGCCGATATCGAGGCGGCGATTCGCGAGGAGGGGCACACCGAGGCGGAGTTCGTCATCGTCGGTAGCGGCCCGAACGGCGCCATCCCGCACCACCTGTTCTCCGACCGCGTCATCGAACAGGGTGATGTGGTGGTGATCGACATCGGTGGTCCGGTGGCGCCCGGTTACTACTCCGATTCCACCCGCACCTATGTACTCGGCAAGCCGGGCAAGCAGGTCAGCGAGCGGATGGCGTTGCTCGAGGCGGCGCAGGCGGCTGCGGTGGCTGCGGTCCGCCCCGGTGTCACCGCCGAATCCGTCGACGCCGCCGCCCGCACCGTGCTGGCCGACGCGGGCCTCGGCGATGCGTTCGTGCATCGCACCGGGCACGGCATCGGCTTGTCGGTGCACGAGGAGCCCTACATCGTGGCGGGCAACGACCTGGTGCTCGAGCCGGGCATGGCGTTCAGTATCGAACCGGGCATCTACTTCCCGGGGCAATGGGGCGCGCGGATCGAGGACATCGTGGTCGTCACCGAGGACGGCGTGGAGTCCATGAACCAGCGCCCGCACGGCCTCACCGTGCTGTAAGCGGCCACAAGCTATTTGAGCGTGCTCGACGACAGCACCCGGCCCACCTGGATCGCGACGACCACCCGCGTCGGGTTCTCGCGCGGCACCCGGTAGCGCTCGGTGTAGCGGCGAACGGCCTCGGCGACGTCGTCGGCCTCGGTCAGCACGGTGGCCGGTCCTTCGAGGGTGAGCCACCGCGCCCCGTCGACCTGGCTGACCGCCGCGTACCCACCCCGCGCGGCATTACGGGCCTTCACCGACGCGCCATCGGTGATCACCCGTGCGATGCCGCTGTCGGCGTCCCAGGTGAACCCGACGGCGACAACGTGGGGTGTGCCGTTCGCCCGCAGGGTGGTGAGGGTGGCCAGGTGCCGCTCGGCGACGAACGCGAGGGCGGCGGGGGAGAGCTGTGTGGTCGCGGTGGGCATGGATTCGACGCTAGTCCGTCACCACGCGCGCCCGGTCGGCGGGCGCTACACCCAGGCGATCGCGCTTCGTGATCGGGGGACGGCCCGGTGGTGGCGGTGATCCGGGATGACAGACTGGGCGCATGGGTAAGCAGCAGGCGAACCGGGGGCCGGTTCTGGTTTTGGGTGGGCGCAGTGAGATCGGGCTGGAAGTGGCGCGCAGGCTGGCGCCCGATCGGGTGGTGATCCTCGCGGCCCGCCGCTCCGACGCGCTGGCCGCCGAGGTCGACCAGGTGCGCGCGGCCGGGGCGACCGCGGTGCACACGGTCGAATTCGACGCCGACGACACCGCGTCGCACGCCACCCTGCTCGAGAAGATCGCCGCCGAACACGGAGGCATCGCCACGGCCGTCCTGGCTTTCGGTGTGCTCGGCGACCAGGCCCGCGCCGAACAGGACCCCGACCACGCGGTCGCCGTCGTGCACACCGACTACGTCGCCCAGGTGAGCGTCCTGACCACGCTCGCGAATCTGATGCGGGTGCGGGGCAGCGGTCAGATCGTCGTGTTCAGCTCCATCGCGGGCGTGCGGGTGCGGCGCGCGAACTATGTCTACGGTTCGGCCAAGGCGGGCCTGGACGGTTTCGCCAGCGGCCTCGGCGACGCCCTGCACGGCACCGGCGTCCAGTTGCTGCTCGTCCGATCGGGTTTCGTCATCGGCCGCATGACCGAGGGGATGACGCCCGCACCCGCGGCGAGTACTCCCGATCAGGTCGCCGACGGCGTGGTCCGCGCGCTGGGCAAGGGCGTGACCCGCGTCGCGATCCCCGGCCGTCTCGCCGTGGCGTTCTTCGTGATGCGCCTGCTGCCGCAATCGATCTGGCGCCGGATGCCACGGTGACCACCACACTGGTCGCCCAGCATGCCGTCGACGCAGCCGGGGCGGTTGTGCCGATCCCGCTCTCTCCTCGGACGGGGAGGGCGATCCGATGACCGCTGCCGCGAGGTCAGGCGCACCGATCAGGGTGGTCGGTATCGGCGCCGACGGCTGGGCAGGGTTGGGGGAGCGGGTCAAAACCGTCGTCGAGGACAGCGAAGTCGTTTTCGGGTCGCGCAGGCAACTGTCGCTCCTCCCGAACGGCGACTTCGAGCGGGTTCCGTGGCCGACACCTCTGCTGCCCGCCCTACCGGAACTGCTTGCGCGCCACCATGATCGGCGCCTCACGGTGCTCGCGAGCGGCGACCCCATGTTCTACGGCATCGGCGTCACCCTGGCTCGCCTCGTCGGACCCGGCGCCCTCGACGTCTACCCGCAGCCCTCGTCGGCATCGCTTGCCTGCGCCCGGCTCGGCTGGCCCCTGGCCGAGACCCCGGTCGTGAGCGTCGTGGCCCGGCCGCTCGCCACAGTGCTGCCCGAACTGGCCGACCGCCGTCGCCTCCTGGTCCTGAGCGAGAACGAAACCACCCCCGTCGCACTGGCCGAACTGCTGCGCGACAACGGTTTCGGTGCCTCGACGCTGACCGTTCTCGAACAGCTCGGCGGTGAGCGCGAGCGTCTGCTCACCGGCACGGCCGACGACTGGCCGCACCCGCCCGGCGACCCGCTCAACCTCTGTGCCGTCGACTGCGTGGCCGACCCCGACCACCCCCGCCGCACGAGAATGCCCGGCTTGCGCGACGATTCGTTCACCGGCGACGGCCAGCTCACCAAGGCCGAGGTCCGCGCACTCACCGTCACCGCCCTCGCCCCGGCTCCCGGCGAACTGCTGTGGGACGTGGGCGGTGGCTCGGGCACCATCGCGATCGAATGGTGCCGCACCCATCCCGCGTGTCGCGCGGTCACCTATGAACGCCTGCCCGCCCGTCGCGAGCAGATCGCCGCCAACGCGCACGCGCTCGGTGTGCCCGCCGTCGCGGTGCGCGGCGCGTTTCCCGAGGACCTCACCGGCGCCCCGGCACCCGATGCGGTCTTCCTCGGCGGGGGTCTCACCCAGGACGGCGTTTTCGACGCCTGCTGGCAACGCCTGCGGCCGGGTGGGCGGTTGGTGGCCAATGCGGTCACGGCCGAGTCGGAAGCGCTGCTGCTGGCCTGGTGCGGGCGCCACGGTGGCGTCCTGCGCAAATTCCAGATCTACCGTGGCGAGCCGCTCGGCGGGTTCACGGCGTGGCGCCCACAGCTCCCGGTGGCACAGTGGATTGTCGTCAAGCCGTTCGGCAATTCCTGACGAGTCACCTGCCCTCGCATAACGATGTCAGAGGGTGTGCGCCCCGAATTTGCTCCTTTACGCCCGGCGGGTGGCCGCGACTGTTCAGTCCTGGCGTGGCCTCGCACCCCACCGGCCGGACATCGCCCGGCGACACCTCGTGCCCGCCAGGGCATCGAGATGCTGGGCAATCGCCCAGTGCCGCTGCCGGACTCGAAACCGGTGCCGGGCGTGGGAAACGGCGCGGACGGCTGAGGTCGCCGCCGACGGCGAACGTGCTGGTCAACCGTCCATATCCATGCTCGACCGATCACGGACAGATCACGACCAGATCACGGACCATCGGTGAGTGCATCTGCAAGCTCACCCAGAAAGTTATGCACCGAAGGTGTAACACTTCCTCAACGGGGGTATGGTCGGGCGCGGCCCGGGCAAAACTCGGGGCCTCGATTTCGATGGACGGAGTTGTATGCGGTGCACCAGGTCGACCACCCCTGACCGGGACGACGTCAGCGGGCAGTCCTGAGAGTTCTGATCCTCGGCGGTACGGGCGAGGCTCGTGAGCTGGCGAACCTGGCGTGCGGCGAGCGTGGAGTCGACATCGTCTCCTCGCTGGCCGGACGGGTCGCCAACCCGCGATTGCCGGTCGGCCCGGTGCGTATCGGTGGATTCGGTGGTGTCGAGGGCCTCCGAACCTGGCTACGCGAGAACCGGATCGATGCCGTCGTGGATGCCACCCACCCCTTCGCGGCCCAGGTCAGTTCCCATGCGGCGACCGCGGCCGCCGACCTCGGCCTGCCCGCGCTGCACCTGCGCCGCCCCCAGTGGGTGCCGCGCCGGGGCGACCTGTGGACGCGCGTGCCGGATCTGGCCGGTGCCGCCTCCGCCCTGGCCGACCGGGGCGAGAACGTGCTGCTCACCATCGGCCGTCAAGGCGTCGGCGCCTTCACCGGCTGTCGCAGACAGCGTTTTGTCATCCGGTCGATCGACGCGCCGACCGGCCCCCTACCGCCCCGCTACGAACTGCTGCTCGCGCGCGGGCCGTTCACCTTCGACGAGGAGCTGGTGCTGATGTCGCGTCATCGCATCGACGTCCTGGTCACCAAGAACAGCGGCGGCGCGCAGACCGAGGCGAAGATCGCCGCGGCGCGCACCGCGGGCGTGCCGGTCGTCATGATCGAACGCCCACCCCTGCCCGAGGGCGCCGAGGTCGTCGACGAGGTGGGCGCTGCTCTCGACTGGTTGCGGCTCGCGACCGCGCACAGCGTTTCCTGAGCTCAGCGCGGCGGTTGCTCGGCAAAGACGGCGGGCAGCTGGTCGAACCACTCCAGGACCGCACGTTCGTAGGAGATCCCGAATTCGAGGGTTGCGCGCTGATGCGGCGCGAGCGCGCCCGCGTCCTCGTCGAGATAGCGATCGAGTCGGTCCTGGTGGATATTGCGGTTGGCCTTGATGATCCGGTCGCGGTGCGCGGGATCGAGATGCTCGCCGAACGACAGGGTGAGCAGCAGTGGCACCCGGATGGTCTCGGCACCGGGATCGCGCGCGATCCATTCGGCGAACGCCTCCCGCCCGGTCTCGGTGATCCGATAGGGGATGCGCTCGCGCGCGCCCCGCTCACCCTTGGTCACCAGGCCCGCGGTGTCCATCGTGGCGAGTTCGCGGTAGACCTGGCTCTGGGTGATGGTCCAGAAATCGCCGATGCGTTGCTGGGCCAGGGTCGCCAGGTCCCAGCCCGACATCGGACCCTCGTGCAGGAACCCCAGCAGCGAGGCCGCGGTGGAGTTCAGTGGGCGGCGTCGAGTCGCGGTGTCGGTCAACGGTCAACTCCCTTCGAACTACATTCCTATGTGGAATGTTAGGCCAGGGTGGAGGTCGCGCCAAAACGGCCCGTGTCGCGGCGTGTCGTGCTCAGGCGTGCTCGTAGCGGCGCGCGGTGAAAACGCGGGTCCCCTCCGGCGTGTCGAAAGCCGTGGTGGTGGAGGCGCCGATGATGAGCAAGGTGCGCATGTCGACCTCGTCGGGGTTCAGTTCCGCCAGCGTCACCACCCGCACCGACTCGGTCGGGCCGCCGACATCGCGACCGAGTACCACCGGGGTTTCCGGGTCGCGGTGGACGAGCAGGATCTCGCGCATGGCGCCCACCTGCCAGCGCCGCTGGGAGGAGGCCGGGTTGTAGATCGCGATGGCCATGTCCGCCGCCGCGACGGCCGAAAGTCGTTGCGCCACGACCTCCCACGGTTTGAGCCGGTCGGAGAGCGAGATCATCGCGTAGTCGTGGCCGAGCGGCGCACCGACCCGGCTTGCCACCGCGTTGGCCGCGGTGAGCCCGGGCAGTACCCGCACCGGTACGTCCTTGAACTGCGGTTCGGCCGAAACCTCGAGCACGGCCGCCGCCATCGCGAACACGCCGGGATCGCCGGAGGAGACGACGGCCACCCGCGCGCCCCGCTTGGCCAGGTCGAGTGCCATCGCGGCGCGCTCGGACTCGACCTTGTTGTCGCTGGCGTGCCTGCGCTGACCGGCCCGCTCGGGGACGCGGTCGATGTAGGTGGTGTAGCCGACGAGATCGGTCGCCTCGTCCAGCGCGGCGGTGACCTCCGGTGTGGTCCAGTCGGCCGCGCCGGGCCCGAGGCCGACAACGACGACTTCGCCTGCTGCGCTCACCGATTCGACGCGTGGACTAGTTTCGGTCCGCAGGGCGAGCGCATCGTGGTGTTCGGTGCCTTCTGCCGTACTCGGCGTGGCGAGGAGCGGGCTGCCGAGGGTGGGTACCTGGGTGTCGGCAGCAGCCGCCGTAGTGCGTTGCCCGGCGACGGTCGCCGCCTCCGACGTGTACGTCGGCGCGCCGCGGTGCTTGGCGCCGACGAGGGACGCGACCCCGGTGGTCGGGGTTGGCCCGGGAACCAGCGTGATCGAGAAGTACGGCACATCGGCCTCGTCGACATCGGCGGCCGCGAGCACCCGCTGACGGGTGCTGCTCGCCCGTTCGACGTAGTAGGCGTCGTCGAGGCGACCGGCGTCCGCGAGCGCCTGCCGCACGCCGGGGAAGGTGCGCCCCAGCTTCATGATCGCGGCCGCGTCGGTCTCGCGCAGCCGCGCGGTGAGTTCGTCGACGGGCATCGTGCCGGGCAGCACCGTGAGTACCTGTTCGCCTTCCACCAGCGGAGTACCGAGTGCGGCCGAGGCCGCGCTCACCGAGGTGATGCCGGGGACGATCTCGGCGCGGAACCGGTCGGCCAGGCGGCGGTGCATGTGCATGTACGACGAGTAGAACAGCGGGTCACCGGCCGCGAGCAGGGCGACATCGCGACCGGCGGCGAGGTGAGCGGCCAGCCGGGCGGCGGCCTGCTCGTAGAACTCGTCGATCGCGCCCTGGTACCCGCCGGGGTGGTCGGTGGTCTCGGTGGTCACCGGGTAGACGAGGTGCTCTTCGATCTGGCCGGGCCGCATGTACGGCTCGGCGATCCCCCGGGAGATGCTGCGCCCGTGTCTGGCGCTGTGGAAGGCCACCACGTCGGCCGCGCCGATGAGCCGGGCCGCTTTCACCGTCACCAGCTCGGGATCGCCGGGGCCGAGGCCGATGCCCCAGAGTGTGCCGCTCATTCCTGTTCGCTCGCAATCGCGTTGAGCGCCGACGCGGTGATGGCACTGCCGCCCCGCCTGCCGCGCACGGTGAGATATTCGATGCCGCCGAAGTCGATCAGCGCCTGCTTGGATTCGGCCGCGCCGATGAAACCGACGGGGATGCCGATGATCGCGGCGGGTCGCGGTGCGCCCGCGTCGAGCATGTCGAGCAGGTGGAACAGCGCGGTCGGGGCGTTGCCGACGGCGACCACCGCGCCGTCGAGTTCGGCGCGCAGCAGTTCGAGCGCGGCGACCGAACGGGTGTTGCCCATGTTCGCGGCCAGCTCGGGCACCCGGGGGTCGGAGAGGTTGCACAGCACCGGGTTGTCGGCGGGTAGCCGCTTGCGGGTGACGCCCGAGGCGACCATGTTGGCGTCGCAGATGATCGGTTTGCCCGCCCGCAGCGCGGCGCGCGCGGCGGCGACCACACCCGTGGTGTAGGCGATGTCGTCCGCCAGGTCGACCTGTCCGCACCCGTGGATCATCCGCACCACCACGCGCTCGACATCGGCGGGGAAACCGGCGAGGTCGGCTTCGGCGCGGATGGTCGCGAACGAGCGCCGATAGATCTCGGCCCCGTCGGTGAGGTAGCTGGTGCGCACGTCGGACATGCGCACAACCCTAGAACCTGGCCGCGACGTGGTGTTCGGCGCGGTCGGCTCAGGTGCGTGGGCGCTCGAGGATGCGCGACATCACCAGCGAACTCCTGGTGCGCCCGACGCGCGCGTTCTCCCTGATCCGTTCCACGGTCACCTCGATCTCGGCCATGTCGGTGGCCATCACGTGCACCAGCGCGTCGGCCTCGCCCGCGATGGTGCACACTCCGACGACCTGCGGAATCGGTTCCAGGGTTCGGCGCAGTTCGGCGGGGGAGATGTTGTCGCGGTAGTACACCTCCACGTACGCCTCGGTGGTCCAGCCGAGCGCGGCCGGATTGACCAGGGCGGTGAACCCGGTGATCTGCCCGCCCGCCACCATCTTGTCCACCCGCCGCTTCACCGCGGGCGCCGACAAACCGACGGTCGTGCCGATCTCGCCGAAGGTGGCGCGAGCGTTCTTCAGCAGGGCGGCGAGGATGCGGCGGTCGATATCGTCCATGGAAGTCCTCTCACGCAAGAAATCGCCATCATCCCATCGATACGCGCAATGAATCGGTGTTACCCGCGCAACGTCACGACATTTACCGTCGGGATGTCGATTCGCGCCGCGCAGCCACCGGGAGTCCTGATGACCGCCGTCCTTCCCCTTCCCTCCTCGACCCCGGCGCGGGTGGCCACCCCGCGCCGCTTCGTCATGTGCCGACCCGACCACTTCGAAGTCACCTACGCGATCAATCCCTGGATGGACCCGGCGGCGCCGGTGGACCGGGCGCGGGCGCTGTCGCAGTGGGAGATCCTGCGCGCGCTGCTCGAGCAGTACGGGCATTCGGTCGAGACGGTCCCGGGTGAGCCGGGCCTGCCCGACATGGTGTTCGCCGCCAACAGCGCGATCGTGATCGGTGGACGCGCGTTGTCGGCGCGTTTCGCCCATCCCGAGCGGCAACCGGAGGGCCCGGCGTTTCACCGCTGGTTCGCGGCGCGCGAGTTACGTGAACTGGCGGTGGCGGCCGAAACCAACGAGGGCGAGGGTGATTTCGCGTTCGCGGGGGATCGGATCCTGGCCGGTCGGGGCTTCCGCTGCACCGAACCGGCCCATGTGGAGGTCGCACGGTTCTTCGGCCTGCCGGTACTGTCCCTGGAGCTGATCGACCCCCGCTTCTATCACCTCGACACCGCGCTGATGTGCCTCGACGCCACCACCGTCGCCTACTACCCGGGTGCGTTCGGCCCCGTTGCCCGCGCGGCCCTGGCCGCCCACTATCCCGACGCGATCCTGGCCACCGAGGCCGACGCGCTGTCGTTCGGCCTCAACGGAGTCAGCGACGGCCGCCACGTCTTCCTCGACCCGGGTGCGACCGAGCTGATCGCGGCCCTGCGTGAGCGGGGTTTCGTGCCGGTGCAGGTCGACATGTCGGAGCTGCGCAAAGGTGGTGGCGGCGTGAAGTGCTGCGTCCTCGAACTGCACACGCCGAGGTCCTGAACGGGCCGGGGAGCGGTGAGCTCCCCGGCCCGCCCCGGTCACTCGAATTCGGTACCGCCGTCGCGCAGCAGGTACCCGTCGGAGACGATCTTGCCGATCGCCCGTCCGCCGAGCACGGGCGAGTACCGTTCGCTCGCGGCACGCACCACGAGGCCTTCACGGATATTGCGACCCGATCCGCTCACGGTCTCGGCACCCTCGGCCAGCTTCAGCAGCAACTCCGCGTCGTAGGGTCCTTCGTAGAGCACCGGTACGCGGGGCACACCGAGATCGAGTTGGCCGAGCAGCGCACCGATTTCGGCGTGGTCGAGCCACCGCACGGGCGCCCCCGCCCGCTCGACCGCGATGTCGAACAGCGCGAAACCCAGTGTGTCGTCGTGTGCGGCCGACGCGCCGTAGTGCAGGTCCTGCACGCCCGCCCCGAACACCTCGCCGAAGAGCCCGACTCGCTCCGCGTCGAGCGCCACGGTGAGCGCGCGGGCCGCCGCGTCGAGTCGATGGGCGCACACCGCCCGCCAGTACAGATTGTCCTCGGCGCGGATGAGTGCCTGCGACCTGCCACCGATCCCCTTGGACGACACCAGGACCCGGTCCTCGGCACGCAGGTGGGTGAGCAGGAAGGCGGTGCCGTGGATCTTCTCCGTCGCCACCACCGGCTCGCCCTCGGTGAAGATTTCGGGGAACCGCTTGATGTTCTCCACATCGATCCAGGGCAGCAGATCGGGTGCGGGTTGCACCTGTCCCGACATCGACACCGGTACCGGCGGAACCCATTTGGTCACCCCGAGCTCGGCGGCGAAATCGGTGCGCGCCTCGGCCGCGGCTGCCAGATCGGTCTCGGCCAGCGCGCTGGGCGTGCACACGATGCCCTGGGACACCTCCCCGCGCAAGCGCACCGCCTTCACCCGATTGCGGTGCGAGCCCGCCAATTTGCCGGTGAGGCCCAGCTCGGCGATCAGCGGGTCGGGCACGATCGCCTGTTCCGGGATGTACACGGCGTGGTCGCCGGTGACGAACTGGCCCTTGGCGACAACGGCCCGGTACAGCCCGACCTGGGCCAGCTCCAGCCGATCGGCGTTCGGGTGTGGCAGGACGACGAGCCGCTCGGCCGTCACTCGCAGTGTGGACATGGGAACCCCCTCGTTTCGAGGAGGCCAGCGTAGGGTCGCCCCGCTCGGAGCGTCGAACGGTTTTCGCACGCGCGCCGCCGCGACACGGCTCGGTCGGTGACACGCTCACATCACCGTGCGGCCACATACTTGGCGGGTGGCAAACTCCGAGCACACCACCGAGGAGCGGCGCGCCAGCTGGACCGAACTCTTCTTCGACCTGGTCGCCGTCGCGGGTATCGGTCAGCTGACCCACCTGCTGCATCGCGGTCCCTCGCTCGGTGAGTTCGGCCTGTATGTGGTCCTCTACCTCGCGTTCTGGGTCGTGTGGGCGTGTGTCACCGTGTACAGCAACGTGGCCGGTGAGCAGGCAAGAACCACGATGGTGTTCGGTTGCATGTTCGGCCTGTGCGTGATGATGGCCGCGGTCGACGGTCTGCCCGGCGAACACGCGGCGGTGTTCGCCGGAATCTACGTGCTGGTGCGGATCGTGTCGGGGATGGTGTGGCGGCGTGGGCAGGTGGTGGTCGACTGGCCGATCGCCCAGATCGGCGCGGGCACCGTGCCCTGGGTGGTGTCGCTGTGGGTGCCCGCGCCGTGGAAGTTCGTGCTCTGGGCGGTGGGGCTCGCGATCGACCTGTGGATCATGTTCGCCGTCGACGGCGAGCGCAGGATGGTCGACGCCGAACGTCGGATGCGGGCCCGGCTACGCCGAGGCCGTGCGCCCCGGGGGCACCCGCGCTTCACCCCACCGAAACTGCAAGCGCTGCATGCTGATTCGCCACACCTGGGTGAGCGGCTCGGTCAATTCCTGATCATCGTGCTCGGGGAAGGTGTGATCTCGGTGATCGCGGCGGTGTCCACCGAGGACTGGACGGTGCCTGTCGCGGTGATCGGTGTCTGCGCGTTCCTGTCGCTGCTGGCGATGTGGGCGCTGACGCTGCGATTCGGGTTCGTGCCACGCATGATGGAGCAGACGGACGCTGCCTCGCCCCTACCGCTGCCGCGGCTGATGGCGATGCATTGCACGCTCAGCGCGGCGGTGGCCACTGTGGCCGCCGGGCTCGGGCTGGTAGCTGCCCACCCATCCGGGCATCTCCCGGTCGGTGTCGGCTGGGTGCTCTGTGGTGGCGCGGCGGCGTACTTCCTGGTCTGTGGACTGGGTGGCGCGGTCGGCGCGGGCTTTCGTTGGTTGTTGCGCTGGCCGCTGCCGTGTTTCCTCGCAGCCCTCGGACTGGCTGCGGCGTCACCGCACCTCGGCGGGTTGTGGACGGTGGTCGGTGTGACCGTCGTGCTGATCGCCTCGGTGGTGTCGGAGACGACGCGAATGCGGAGCAGGTGAGCACGACTGTGCGGTTCGCGCGGACCTGTCCTCCTCTCGCCGCATGGCCGAATCGAACACTCTCGCAGACACTCTCGCGATCACTGAGGCGATCACCCGGATGTTCGTGTACTGCGATCAGAAACGCTGGGACGACCTGGTCGCCGAGGTCTTCACCGACGAGGTCGACTTCGACGGCGACGAGGCCACCGCCCACGCCGACGCCATCGCGGTGCACGTGAACAACTCGGCCGTCAACGGCAGGACCCGCACCTTCATCGGCAGCTACGCGCTCGCCGCCCGCCGCACCGACGCGGGCCGGCGGATCAGCAAGTTCCACTACCTGCTGAAGGTGATCGAGGGCAACGCCGACCTGACTTAGTCCGGTCGGTCGATGCGGTACCCGTCTTCGGTGGCGACGACATCGGTGACGGGGCCGGTGGGGCGGCCGCAGCGGCGTTCGCAGCCGGACCAGTGTTGACGACCGGTCGTCACCACGTCGGCGGCGTCGAGGCCGGTCTCGGCCCGGTCCGGTGCATCGGCAGGGCGGATGCGTTCGGGGCCGGGCTCGGCTGCCGAGGAACGGCTCTCGGTCAGGAGTGTGCGCTCGGTATCGAGGCCGGGCTCGGCTGTCATGGAACGGCCCTCGGCCGGGAGCGCGCGCTCGATGTCGGCGCCGGGCTCGGCTGTTTCGAGGCTCTCGGTGGGGTCGGGTGGGTCGCCGCCGAGCACGCGTCCGGTGTCGACGGCGTCGGTGAGGTCGGCGCGGACATCGGTGTGGGACTTGGCGCAGCCGGGGCGGCCCGCGCAGGCGCTCACCCGTAGCCACGGGGAGTCGGCGTCGAAGATCAAGCCCATCGGCGCGAGCACCCGCACGACGGTCTCGGCGGGACCTTCCGCGAGGTCGGGCAGCACCACACTGCGCCACGGCGTGAGGAATACGGGCCGTTCCACGGCGGCGAGGAATTCGGCGACGCGGGCGGGCAGGGTACCGAGGGGGACACCGGCGCCGAGGGCGACCAGGCTGTCGTCCTGTTCGAACCAGCCGATCGGAACGTCGTGTGTCGCACCGAGTTCCAGGCGCGCACCGGTGGGGGAGCGGTCGAGGGTCTCGGTGACCTTCTCGACGCCGCCGGGGATCTCGTGCAACCGCCACTGCCCCGAATCCGCACGCAGGTCGAGGAAGCCGTGCGCGGCGTCGAGCATGACCGGGACGGCCTCGTCGGGAGTGACGCGGATGCCGGTATCGGTCCCGGCGAGCAGCACCGCGAACTCGTCGCCGACGGCCTGGATCCCGATGTCGCCGCGCAGGGTGCTCACGTCACCACGGCCGTCGTCGAGGGTGAACAGGACCCGGCCCGGCAGGTCGGCCAGCGCGCCATCGGACCGCAAGCCCGCATCGAGTTCGGTGGCCAGGCCGTGCACATCGGCGAATCCCCCCACCCGCCCGGACAGTGGTGACGCGACGATATTGCGCACCCGCTCGTGCGTCCGACTCGGCAGCAACCCCGCCGTCGCCAATCGGGCCGCGAGCTCACCGGCATCGCGCACCTGCCGCAACTGCACATTGCCGCGCGAGGTGAGTTCGAGGTTCCCGTTCCCCAGTTCGTGTGCGGCCTCCGCGAGCACCCGCACCTGCTCCGATTCCAGCCGCCCGCCGGGCACACGAATCCGCGCCAACGGTCCGTCGGCCGCCTCGTGCAGCCGCAGCACCCCTGGGCAAGAATCGGGAACACTCCTGGTCATGATTCCCCAGCCTACGACCATTCCGTCCCGGCGCCGATCGGTGACCTACCGGGTCCAGGCCGACCCGCATCCCCTGATCGGCGATCCGCAGCGACCGCTCCGGCGTCACAGCCTTCGTGGTGTGCCACGACCTGCCCGTGTTTGCGCATCGTCGGGAAACGGTATCCGCCTAGTGTTGGTGGCGGATCGCCACCGGAAGAACGCCCGACAGGAGAGGTCAACCGCATGCTGCGTGAATTCGTGGACAAGCGTGTCGTTCCCGCGCTCGACAAGGTCGCCCACGCGCAGGCGCCCGTGGTGCATCGTTACGTCGACTGGTTGGGAAGCAGGCACCCCGACGATTCACCCGTGGAACTCGTGCAGCGGCTCTCGCGCCAGTACCTGGTCGTCGTCACCGCCAGCGGCGTCACCGTCGGGCTCACCGCCGCCGTGCCCGGCATCGGCACGCTGATCGGTCTGGTTGCCACCGGCGTCGACACCGCCGTCTTCGTGGAAGCGTCGTCGGTGTTCTCGGTGGGTGCCGCCGCGGCCTACGGCGTGGCGCCCGAGGATCCGCGCCAGCTGAAATTGGTGTCGAAGGTGGTCCTCGGCGACTCGGGCACCAAGGTTCTCGACCAGACCGCGGGCCACACGAAGGGCAAGTGGCTCGGTGTGGTCACCGATCACATCCCCGGCCTGTCGAGCATGCCCGACGGACCGGCCAAACGCTTCATCGTGAACTACCTCGTCAAACGTGGCCTGCTCCTGTTCGGCACCCTCATTCCGGCGGGCATCGGCGCGGTCATCGGCGGTTACGGCAACAACGCGCTCGGCCGGCTGGTGATCGCCAACGTCTACCGTCACCTGGGCACCGGATCCCCGGAGATGGTCGCCGCGGGCACCCGCGGCGGTTCGTCTTGACCTTCGAGTCACTGGAAGCCTGAGCATGAGCCGGTGACCGACACCGAACTGATCACCATCGGAGCGTTCGCCCGCGTCTGCGGACTGAACGCCAGTGCTCTGCGCTTCTACGCCGACGCCGGAGTCCTCGTCCCCGCCCTGGTCGACGAGGACACCGGCTACCGCTACTACACCCCCGACCAGGCCGCTCCCGCGTGTCTGATCCGCCATCTGCGGGCCGTCGACATGCCGCTACCGGCTGTCGCGGCGGTACTCGCCGAACCCGACCCCACCCGGGCCACTCGTCTGCTCGACGCCCACCTCACCGAAATCCGTCGCCGCCGTGCCGAATTCGACGCGGCGGCGGCCGCCGCCCACCGCGCGCTCGGCGGTTACGTCCGACCGCTGCCCGACCGGACCGAGCGCGGTCCGGAGCTGTCTCCGCTCGACTCGGCCGAGGAGACCGTCCGAATCGGCGGACCGGTGCTCGCGGCGGCGATCGACCAGGTCCTCACCGCCACCCTCGCCGACTCGGCCCTGCCCGTGCTCGACACCGTCCTGTTCGAGGCGGGCGCCGAAGGGTTGACGCTCACCGCCACCGACCGATACCGGCTGGCCTCGCGCACGCTGCGCCCGATCACCGCGACGACAGCGTGGACCGCCACCATCGACGCCACCGCGCTGCGGTCGACAACCTCCTGGCTTCGCCGTCGACACACCGTCGTTCTCCGACCGACCCCCGACCACCTCGAATTCGCCTGTGCCACCGCGGATCCCGATGCGTCCGTGCCACAGCGTTGCCGCCGCTCCGCCGAGGACTTCCCGAACTACCGGGCCATGCTCGCGGCGCTGCCCCCGACCCGGAGCAGGGTCGTCCTGCCTCGCCGACACTTTCTGGAGGCGATGGAACGCGCGGCCGCGCCGACCCTGACGCTGCACCTCAGCTCCCCGGACACGCTCACCGTCTCCGTTCCGGGGCGTGACGCCGCACCGGATCAGTCGATCACGGACAACCAGACCACGGTCGATGCGGCTGTCACCGGTGAATCGATGACCGTCCACTTCGCCCTGACCACCCTCTACCCGGCCGTCGCGGGTGCGATCGGCCCCGACATCATGCTCGACCTGTCGGCACCCGACCTCCCCGCTCGCATCCGCTCGGCCGACGACGGCGACCTCTTGACCCTGGCCATGCCCTGCGAAGCCGCCCCGGCGTAGTGCTCGACCTGCCGGGTTGCGGCCCGGCAGGTCCGGTGCTAATTTAACTGCATGCACAAGCATGAACTTGCGGAACGGGGAGACCTTCCGGTCGGCGACCCGGTCGACGAGTGGTTTCGTGCGTCCGCTCTCGTCGCGACCGTCGACTCCGGTCTCGGGAAGTGGCTGACGCTGCATCACGGCATCGGGCTCACCGAGTACCACGCCCTTCGGCAGCTCGCCGCCGCTCCGGACAAGGAGATCCGGGTCAGCGAGCTGGCCGGTCGGATCGGGCTCAATCAGAGTTCGGTGACCCGGTTGCTCGGGCGCCTCGAAGGGCGCGGGTTCACGCGACGGGATCTGTGTTCGGAGGACGGCCGCGGTGTGTACGCGGTGATCACCCCGGCGGGGGAGGTGCTCGTGCGGGAGGCGCGTGAGCCCTTCCGGCTCCAGTTGGAACGCCTCCTCGCTGACGCCGCCGAGCTGTCACCGATCGTCGATGCGCTGGTCGCGCGTCGTTCGGAGACCGACCATCTGAACTCCTGACCTCGTCGCTGTTCGGTGAGGTTCTGACCGCAAATATATGTATGTACAACCAAAGAAAGGCATTATCGTGAGCTGGCTCTATCTCGCCATCGCCGTCGTCTTCGAGATCGCCGTCGCGCTGGCGGCCGGAAAAGCCAAGGGCTTCACCGACCTTCGATGGACGATCGCCACACTGGTCAGCGGTGCGATCGCGACCTACTTCCTGAGTCTCGCCCTGCTCACCTTCGACGTCGGCGCCGGGTACGCGATCTGGACCTCCCTGGCCGGTGTCGGGATCGTCGTCCTCGGTGCGGTGCTGTTCGGTCAGCGCGTGGACTGGCGAAAGGTGGTTGGCATCGTGATCGTCATCGGCGGTGTCGTCGGCCTGCAGCTCAGCGGTGGCGCCTGAGCAACCTCGTTCGAAACCCCACTCCTGTCTCACCGAAAGGCCGAACAATGACCACCGAGAACCGCACTCCCGCCACTGCCTGGCTCGTCCTCCTGCTCGCAGGCGCCTTCGAAGTCGGCTACGCCTTGGCGGTGGGCGGCAGCCACGGCTTCACCGTCCTCACCTGGTCGCTGGTCGCGATCGTCTTCTTCCTGCTCACCCTCTTCGCCCTCAGCGTCGCGCTGAAGACGATCGACGTCGGCATCGGCTACGCCGTCTGGGCGGGCATCGGGGCGGTCGGCGCCGCGCTGCTCGGGCCGGTGTTCTTCGCGGAAACGCTCACCGTTCTCAAAGCCTTCTGGCTCGCCGTGATCATCGCGGGTGTCGTCTGGCTCAAGCTCGCGGACCGCGCCGAGGCCGCCTGAGCGAGGCCTGGACGCGGGCTGGAAAGTTGCGGGCGCGTCCGGGCCAGTACCATCGACTTGCTCGGCGGGCGTCGAGGAAACCGGTGGAAATCCGGTGCGGTCGCGCCACTGTGAACAGCCAGACCCTCTCCGGCGAGCACCGCAACCCGATGGGCGCGTCAACCCGAGGAAGGTCTCACCCTGTGATCCTGCTGCTGTCCACCTCCGACACCGACCTGCTGAGCGCCCGGGCGAGCGGCGCCGAGTACCGGTGGGCCAACCCGGCCCGCCTGCTGGTCGAGGATCTGGGGGAGCTGCTCGACGGCGTCGACCTGGTGATCGTGCGCATCCTCGGCGGCAGGCGCGCCTGGGAGGAGGGCCTGGACGCGGTGCGGGCCAGCGGGATTCCGATGGTCGCGCTCGGCGGCGAGATCGCTCCGGACGCGGAACTGATGGAGTGTTCCACCGTGCCGGTCGGCGTCGCCGCCGACGCCCACAACTACCTCGCCGCGGGTGGCGCCGACAACCTGCGTCAGCTCGCCAACTTCCTGTCCGACACGGTGTTGCTCACCGGTCACGGGTTCGAGCCGCCGGTCCAGTTGCCGACCTGGGGCGAGCTCGAACGCTCGGCGCGCATCCTCGAACCGCACGCCCCAACGGTCGCCGTCGTCTACTACCGCGCCCAGCACCTGGCGGGCAACACCGGTTACGTCGATGCATTGTGCACAGCCATCGAAGCCAAGGGCGCCCGTGCCCTGCCCGTCTACGCGGCGTCGCTGCGAACCGCCGAGCCGGAACTGCTCACCCTCCTCGGCCGGGCCGACGCCCTGGTGGTCACCGTGCTCGCCGCGGGCGGCAGCAAGCCCGCCACCGCGTCGGCGGGTGGCGACGACGAGGCCTGGGACGTGGCCGCGCTGGCCGCCCTCGACGTGCCGATCCTGCAGGGCCTGTGCCTGACCAGCCCGCGCGCCCAGTGGGAGGCCAACGACGACGGCCTGTCCCCGCTCGACGTCGCCACCCAGGTGGCGGTGCCGGAGTTCGACGGCCGCATCATCACGGTGCCGTTCTCGTTCAAGGAGTTCGACGAGGACGGGCTGTCCACCTACGCCCCCGATCCCGAACGCGCGGCCCGCGTCGCCGGGATCGCGGTCCGCCACGCCCGGCTGCGTCATATTCCCAACGGCGACAAGCGGATCGCGCTCATGCTGTCGGCCTACCCGACCAAACACGCCCGTATCGGCAATGCCGTCGGCCTCGACACCCCGGCGAGCGCCATCCGCCTGCTCGCCGAAATGCGTTCCGCCGGTTACGACCTCGGCGACATCGACGAGATCCCCGGCCTCGCCGAAGGCGACGGTGACGCCCTGATCCACGCCCTGATCGCCGCAGGCGGCCAGGATCCCGACTGGCTCAGCGCCGAACAGCTCGAGGGCAACCCGATCCGCATCGGTGCCACCGTCTACTCCCGCTGGTTCGAGTCGCTGCCCGCCGACCTGCGTGCGGCCGTGGTCGAGGCTTGGGGTCCGCCGCCGGGCGAACTGTATGTGGACCGCTCGTCCGACCCGGCCGGTGAGATCGTGATCGCCGCACTGCGTTTCGGCAATGTGGTGCTGATGGTGCAGCCGCCTCGCGGTTTCGGGGAGAACCCGGTCGCCATCTACCACGATCCCGATCTGCCGCCGAGCCATCACTACCTGGCGGCCTACCGGTGGCTGTCGTCGGCCGACGGTTTCGGTGCCGACGCGATGGTGCACCTCGGCAAGCACGGCAATCTGGAATGGCTGCCCGGCAAGACCCTCGGCATGTCCGCGTCCTGCGGCACCGACGCCGCGCTCGGCGACCTGCCGCTGATCTACCCGTTCCTGGTGAACGACCCCGGTGAGGGCACGCAGGCCAAGCGCCGCGCCCACGCCACCCTCGTCGACCACCTCATCCCGCCGATGGCGCGGGCCGAGACCTACGGCGACATCTCACGTCTGGAACAGTTGCTCGACGAGCACGCCAACATCTCCGCCCTGGACCCGGCCAAGCTGCCCGCCATCCGCCAGCAGATCTGGACGCTCATGCGCGCGGCCAAGATGGACCACGACCTCGGCCTGGCCGAACGCCCCGACGAGGACGTCTTCGACGACATGCTCCTGCACGTCGACGGCTGGCTCTGCGAGATCAAGGATGTGCAGATCCGCGACGGGCTGCACATCCTCGGCCACGCCCCCGAGGGCGAGATGGAACTCGACCTGGTGCTGGCCATGCTGCGCGCCCGTCAGTTGTGGGGTGGCGAACAGAACGTCCCCGGCCTGCGAGAAGCGTTGGGGCTCAGCGAAGCCGGTGACGAAGCCCGCACCCGCGTGGATGTGGTGGAAGCCCGCGCCCGTGAGCTGCTCGCAGCCTTGCAAGCGACGGACTGGTCCGTGGATGCCGTGGACGCGCTGGTCGACGACTACGCCACCGCGATTCTCGCCGGGGGAGTCGACGATTCCTCCGCGTCCGAGTCCGCGAGCGTGACCGAGGGAGCCGGGACCGCCGCAGCGGTAGGCGATGTCGACTCGACGGACGACGCCGCCCGAAACACGGCTGACGGCGTGGTTGCAGTCGGAACAGCTGGTCGGTCGGACACCATGAGCGCTGCCGCACCAGGCGGAACGGCTGCGGCAGGCGGTGTCGCGGTGAGCGGGCGGCTGGACGCGGTGAAGACCGTGCTGCGGTTCGCCGCGACCGAGGTCGTTCCGCGCCTGCGCGAGACCGGTATCGAGATCGCCCGAGTCCTGCACGCCCTCAACGGTGGTTTCATTCCCGCGGGCCCCAGCGGTTCCCCGCTGCGCGGTCTCATCAACGTGCTGCCGACCGGTCGCAACTTCTATTCCGTCGATCCGAAGGCCGTCCCGTCACGCCTGGCCTGGGAGACCGGCCAGGCCATGGCCGAGTCCCTGCTCGCGCGGTACCTGGCCGACCACGGCGAGTACCCGAAGTCGGTCGGCCTGTCGGTGTGGGGCACCTCGGCCATGCGCACCTCCGGCGACGACATCGCCGAGGTCTTCGCCCTGCTCGGCGTGCGCCCTGTGTGGGACGAGGCGAGCCGCCGCGTCACCTCCCTCGAGGTGATTCCCGTGGACGAACTCGGTCGCCCGCGCATCGACGTCACCGTGCGCATCTCCGGCTTCTTCCGCGACGCCTTCCCCCACGTGCTCGCGCTGCTCGACGACGCCGTACGCCTCGTGGCCGCCCTCGACGAACCGGCCGAGGCGAATTATGTTCGCGCCCACGCCGACGCGGACCTGGCCGAGCACGGTGACGCCCGCCGCGCCACCACCCGCATCTTCGGTTCCAAGCCCGGCACGTACGGCGCGGGCCTGCTGCAGCTCATCGACTCCAAGAGCTGGCGCACCGACGACGACCTCGCCCAGGTGTACACCACCTGGGGTGGCTACGCCTACGGCCGGGACCTCGACGGCGCCCCCGCCGCCGACGACATGCGCACCGCCTACCAGCGCATCGCGGTGGCGGCCAAGAACACCGACACCCGCGAACACGACATCGCCGACTCCGACGACTACTTCCAGTACCACGGCGGCATGGTCGCCACGGTCCGCGCGCTCACCGGGAGGAACCCCGAGGCCTACATCGGCGACTCCACCCGCCCCGACGCGGTCCGCACCCGCACCCTCTCGGAGGAAACCGCCCGCGTGTTCCGTGCGCGCGTGGTGAACCCGCGCTGGCTCGAGGCGATGCGCCGCCACGGCTACAAGGGTGCCTTCGAGATGGCCGCGACCGTCGACTACCTGTTCGGCTACGACGCGACGACCAACGTGGTCGCCGACTGGATGTACGAAAAGCTCTCCGAGAGCTATGTTTTCGACGATGTGAACCGCAAGTTCATGGAGCAGTCCAACCCCTGGGCCCTGCACGGCATCGCCGAACGACTGCTCGAGGCGGCCGAGCGCGAGCTCTGGGAGCATCCCGAGCCGGAAACCCTGGACAAGCTGCGTCAGATCTACCTCGAGACCGAGGGCGAACTCGAGTAGTCGGCCTGCGCGGCCCGCAGGAGAATCCGGTCACGGTAGATCCGCAGGGCCGCGATCACGGCGAAGACGGCGGTGAGCAGGCCGCACAGCACCCGTGCCGCGTGCGCGACCCCGATTTCGCCGACCGTGCGTCGCAATTCGTTGACCGTGTACAGGGCACGATCCTCGAACAGGATCGGCCAGCGCGGCCACAGGTACAGCATCGACAGCAGGAACATCCCCGAGACGAACGGCACGATCGAGGCGAGCAGCCAGCCACGGGCCCGCCCCGACCACACCCCGGCCGCGACCGCCAGGACGGCGCTCAGCGTCAGCACCATGCCGAGCGGACGCATCACACTGCCGACCGAGACCACGGCGGTGAACTCATCTGCCACCGCCAGCGACGCCGGAACATCGTGGAAGTAGTTCGGGTACAGGAAGATCGTCTCCGCGACCATGGTGCACAGCACCAGGGTCGCCAGCACGGCGTAGACGGTCGCGGTCGTGAGCGCGATGGTGAGTTTTCGCACGGTGTTCTCCTCGTCGGTGTGCCCTCGACGCTAGGCCGATGCCGGATCGGCGACATCCGGTGTCGACCCTGAACTCCGGTCGGGGAACTCACCCAGGTCTCGTGGCCGAGGAGCCCGATGTGTCGATCACGTTCTCGCGCATGCCGATCGGCGTCGAGATGGGCATCGAGGCGGAGGGTCACCTCAGCGACGACGGGATCGCGGCGGGCGCGGCCGTGCTCTACGACGCCGACGGCGCGTTCGGGATGTGCACCAGCACCCTGGCCGACGAGAGTCACCAGATCCGCGGCGCCTCATCGATGAGCTCACCGACACCGTCATGGCGGAGCTGGCCTCGGGCCACTGAGCGCTCGGATCACGGTTCGTGCGAGCGTGTTTCGAGGGGTAGGTCGCCGACCTCGATGCCTTGGGCGCGCAAGGCGAGCGGGACCTGCCGGGTGAAGCGCCGCGGCGGGCGGTAGTGGGTGCTGTGATCCGACACCAGCAGCACCCGGCCCTGCCTGGCCACGATCTCCCCGGCGGCGGCCACCGGGCCACCGGCCAGGAAGCTGGAGTGGTGGAACCGGCCGAGCAGGTGCTGAGGCGAGGAGTACAGCGTGCCCGTGGCGTCCATGACGAAGATGGCCCGGCCACCCTCCGGCGACCACAGCGTGCTGGCCTCGGTGGTGTCGAACAGGGCACCGTCGGCGGCGTGGAGCAGGCCGTCGCGGGCGTGCAGCCGGAACCGCTGGCGCGCGTGCTCATCGAGGTAGGCGACGTGACTGTCGGCCCACACCCGGTTGCCCGGCAGGTGCTCCCCGGTGAACTCCGGCCGCAACGGTGTCGTCTCGAACGCTGGTCTCTGCGACGGTGCCGACGCGGAATCCGTTCGGGCGCCGAACAATCGGCGAATACGGTCGGCGAAACTCGTCACGCGGGTACCAGGGTGACGATCACTTCGTCGGCGATCGTTTCCGCTTTCACCAGGGCCTCGCCGAGGTAGAGGGTCGCGGCGCGAGGGCGGCCGTCGGGCAGGGGTACCACCGAGACCGCGTCGACACGACGGCCGGTGAAGGCGCGGTAGGGCTCTTCGTCGGTGACATCGAACGCGGTGTATTTGCCCGATTCGGCGACGTATTCGATATTGACCGGGTCGACGAGCGGTTCGAACGGATCACGCCACGGCGCCGACCGGATCCGCAGTTCCGAGCCGTCCACCCCGGAATCGAGCAGCAGGGTGGCACCGTTGTGGAAGGTGAACTCGATCGGTCCCTCGGAGCGGTCGACCTCGTCACCGAGGACGTAGAACATGCGGCGGACGGCGACAATGGTCCCGTCGACCGCGCCGTTGAGCGCGCTTCGGCCGTGTTCGTCGTTGTCGGACACCAGTTTCCTCTGACATCGCCGGGCAGATGAGTCATCATGTCGCCGCACCCGCTCGCCACGCAACTCCACCGGCGTGCCGCCCCGCGCCCGCCCACTCGTACCATGACTTCATGGGCGAGCCCACCCTGGACCTGGTGGAGCGTGCGGCCGAGCTGCTGGCCGGACGCCGCGTCGTGGTGGTGTCCGGGGCGGGTCTGAGCACCGACAGCGGAATCCCCGACTACCGCGGCCCCGACTCACCACCCCGCAATCCGATGACCTATCAGCAGTTCGTCGGCGACGCGGCCTTCCGGCAGCGGTACTGGGCCCGCAATCACCTCGGCTGGCGGCGAATGGACGCCGCCCGCCCGAATCCGGGCCACCGCGCGCTGGCCCGGCTGGAACACGCGGACGTGGTGTCGGGGGTGATCACGCAGAACGTCGACCTGCTGCACACGAAAGCCGGTGCTCGCCGGGTCATCGACCTGCACGGCACGTACGCCCGCGTGTGCTGCCTGCGCTGCGCGGCGGTGATCTCCCGCATGACCCTGGCCGAACAGCTGGAGGCGGCCAACCCCGGTTTCGCCGACGAGGTTTCGCACGGCGGGGGCATCGAGGTCGCGCCCGACGCGGATGCGGTGGTCACCGACACCGACCGCTTCCGGATGCTCGACTGTGCCCGGTGCGGCGGCATGCTCAAGCCCGATATCGTCTACTTCGGCGAAACCGTGCCAGCCGAGCGGGTGGCGGCGGCCTTCGCCCTGGTCGACGACGCCGAGGCACTGCTGGTGGCGGGATCGTCGCTCACCGTGATGTCCGGTCTGCGATTCGTCCGCCGCGCCGCGAAGAACGGTGTGCCGGTGGTGATCGTGAACCGCGGCGCAACCCGCGCCGACGACCTGGCCGCCGTGCGCATTCCGGCCGGTTGTTCGCAGACCCTGTCCACCCTGGCCGACCGGCTCACCACCGCGACCCCGGCCGTACCGCGATGAGCGCCCCTGTCGAGGCGTACTTTTCGGGCAAACCGCACTCGCGTGAGATCTTCGGAGTATTGCGCGAATTGATCGCGAGCAATGGTCCGGTGGAGGTGTCGGTGGCCTCGCAGATCGTTTTCGCCGTCGCGCGGAAGTTCGCGTGGGTGTGGCTCTACAACGTCACCGGAAAGAATCCCGAAGGCACCGTGCAGATCATGCTCGCGCTCGACCGGGAAACGGCGCACCCACCGGTCTACCGAGTGACACAGGTGGGCCGCGCTCGCTGGAATCACCTGGTAGTGGTGCATTCTCTCGATGAGGCTCGCGACCCACGACTGGCGGAACTGATCGCCGCCGCCTACCGTTTCGGCGCGAAATGAACGGTAACTTGATCCCTCGGTGACGGCCCCGGATCCGACGTGGGTAAGCTCTGGCCACCAGCGCGTGAAGAGTTCCACCCGCGGCGCAAAGTTTTCCTCGCAGCGGGGTTGTCGGCCCTCGTGTGGGCCGAATGATCGACACCCACCAGCCAGCCGATCAGAACCAGGGCTTTTCCATGACCGATACCGTCGTCGCCGAACCACGCCTCACGCACCGCCGGACACTCACCATCCTGTCCGGCCTGCTATTGGGGGTGTTCCTGGCCGCGCTCGACCAGAACATCGTCAGCGTCGCGATCGTGCGGATCGCGAACAGCCTCGACGGCTTCGACGAACAGGCCTGGGCGACAACGGCATACCTCATCACCGCGACCGTCACCACGCCCCTCTACGGCAAACTCGCCGACATCTACGGGCGTAAACCGTTCTATCTGCTGGCGATCGCACTGTTCGTCATCGGTTCGGCGGCCTGCTGCTTCGCCCAGACGATGTACCAGCTGGCGGGCTGCCGTGCGTTCCAGGGGCTCGGGGCCGGTGGGCTGATGTCGTTGGCGTTCACCATCGTCGGCGACATCGTGCCCGCCCGCGAACGCGTCCGCTACCAGGGTTACTTCCTCATGGTCTTCGGCATCGCCACCGTGCTCGGTCCGGTGGTCGGTGGCTTCCTGTCCGATTACGAGAGTCTCGGCGGGATCGAGGGCTGGCGCTGGGTGTTCCTGGTGAACGTGCCGGTGGGCATCCTGGCGTTCCTGGTGGTGTGGCGGGTGCTGAATGTCGACCACATCCGGCAGCGCAGCCGGATCGACTGGTTCGGCGCCCTCGCGCTCGTCGCCGGGGTGGTGCCGCTGCTGATCGTCGCCGAACAGGGCAGGTTGTGGGGCTGGACGTCTCCGAAATCGTTGCTCTGCTACGGCATCTGCGCGGGCGGGCTGCTGGTATTCGTGATCGTGGAATTCCTGATGAAGGACGCCGCGCTCATCCCGCTGCGGTTGTTCCGCAGTTCCACGTTCAGCATCGCCATCCTCGGCGGCTTCCTCGTCGGTGTTGCCATGTTCGGCGCCATCACGATGGTTCCGCAATACCTGCAGGTGGTGCGGGGTTTCTCGCCCACCGAAGCCGGGTTGCTGATGTTGCCGCTGGTGCTCGGCATCATGGTCGGTGCCCAGCTGTCGGGGTTGATCACCAAGGCCAGTGGGCGCTACAAGGTGCTGCCGGTTCTCGGCGCGCTGATCCTGGCGATCGGCTGTGGCCTGTTCGCTCGCATCACCTACGACGGCCCACTGTGGCAACCACTGGCCTACAGCGCGATCATGGGTTTCGGGCTCGGTGGCTGCATGCAGACTCTGGTGATCGCCGCGCAGAACGCGGTCGGCCGCACCGAGATGGGCGTGTCGACGGCGGCGGCCACCTTCTTCCGGCAGCTCGGCGGCACCCTCGGCGTCGCGATCTTCCTCACCGTGCTGTTCGATCGGCTGCCCGGCTCCATCCTGAGCGCGTTCGGCGGCACCCTCCCGCCGGGTTTGGACGCGGCCCGGCTCGAGGCCCTGCAGAGCGACACCAGCGGCATCGCCGCCCTGCCCGACCACCTCCGCATCCCGATCCTCGAGGGCTTCACCGACTCGATGCACACCGTGTTCCTGCTGGCCGCCGATCTGGCGATCGTCGCCTGCCTGGTGCTGGTGTTCATGAAAGAGATTCCGCTGCAGGAGGATCCGGTTCCCGACGAGACCGCCGAGGGTGCCCAGCTGCGGGATGTGAGCCTCTACGACGCCCACGAGATGGCGGGCAAACTGCGGCCGGGGGCGACCGGTCGGGTGATCGCGGGCCTGTTGCGTCGCGACGATGCCCGACCCGTCCCGTCGGCCACGCTCACCCTGATCGATCAGCACGGCCACCAAGTGGCGCGCGGCAACGGTGACACCGACGGTGCGTACCTGATCGAGGCACCGCGACCGGGCAACTATGTCCTCATCGCGGCCGCCGCCGGTCATCAGCCCGAGGCGGTGAGCGTGTCGGTCGGCGAGCGTGCCCAGCACGTCGACCTGATGCTCACCGGTGCGGGGGAACTCACCGGGATGGTGCGCTCGGCGCGGCGCGGCGAACCGCTGTGTGGTGCGACGGTGACCCTGACCGATCCCGAAGGGGAGGTGGTCGGGGCGGCGATCACGGGCGAGGACGGCACCTACGTCTGCCGTGACGTCGTCAGCGGCACCTACACCCTGGTCGCGGTGGCCGACCACATGCGCCCGACAGCACTCGCCCTGACCGTCCCGGAAACCGGCTCACTGCACCGCGACATCGACCTGGAGCCGATGGCCATCCTGACGGGCTCGGCCTGGGTCGACGGCGACCGCCCGGTCGCGGATGTCGAGATCACCGTCCTCGATTCCAGCGGCGACCCGGCCGCCACCACCCGCACCGACGACCAGGGCCGCTACCTGGTGCCCGACCTGCCCGAGGGGGAGTACACCGTTGTCGCTCGCGGCTACCCACCGGTCGCGAGCCAGGTGGCGGTCACCCGTGGAGAGATCACTCACGACGTCACCCTGGGATACGACAACGAAGAATCGATGCATCGCCGGTAGTCAGTGGTCCGGTCAGCCGTGTTCGCAGGTCGAAGGTTCGGGCGTTCTGGCGCCTCGCAGTCGACGAGCGCGGACTGGAACGCCTAGGCGGATTCGGCGACCTGTTCGGCGCGGTAGACCTCGGCCAGTTCGGCGAGCGGGATGGTGAGTGCTTCGGCGAGGCCGACGATGGTGCCGAACGCGGGGGATGGCATGCGTCCGGACTCGATCTTGCGCAGGGTCTCGGGAGAAATGCCTGCCCGCCGTGCCACCTCGTTCAGTTCGCGGTCGCCCCGAGCTGTCCGCAGTCGCCGACCCAGTCGGCGCCCGGCTTCGACCTGGGCGGGACTGAGCGGAAGACGGACCATGGCCCCGATGGTAAGTGCTCACTCGCCGAGCTGCCAATTGACCGCCTCTGACGGGGCTGATCCTACGACCACGTTCTAGCGGGTGGGGCGCCAGGGGATCCGGCCATTGCCGTCGCCGGTGGGCGTCCATTGTTCGGCCCAGTCCCATACCTGCTGGAGGGACTCGGCCAGGAGGGCGCCCTCGGTGGTCAGCTCGTAGGCGCCGCGCGGTCCGTTCTTGCGGGTCAGGCCTGCGGACTGGAGTTGCTGGAGGCGGTCGGAGAGCATGCTCGACGAGCAATTGCCCATCCGGCGGCGCAGGTCGAGGAAGCCGAGGGGGCCGGGTTCGAGTTCCCAGATCACGCGCAGCATCCACCGCTGCCCGAGCAGGTCGATCGCGGCCACGATCTTCACGGAGGGTTCTGCGGTTTCGTCACCGCCGATTGCGCTTCTCATTCAGAAGTACGATAGCTGGTTCTGTATCAGAAGCATTCGGGCGATCGGACGGGCCATGAATCCGGAATACCTCGGGGAATTCCCCGATGTGGGTGGGTGGTCGCGACACCTAGCGTTGTCGAGGTGAAAGCAATCGTGCAGCAGGTTTACGGGTCGTCGGCGATGTTGGCGGTGGCCGATGTCGGGCGCCCGGAAGCGGGGGCGGGGGAGGTGCTGGTCCGGGTTCGTGCGGCGTCGGTGAACGCGCGCGATTGGCATGTGATGCGGGGCGATCCGAAGATCGCGCGGTGGATGGACCGGTCGGTGTTCCGTGGCAAGGGACCGGCGAATCCGGTGCAGGGCGGGGACTTCGCGGGCACGGTCGAGGCGGTGGGCGACGGGGTCACCGATGTGGCGGTGGGCGACGAGGTGTTCGGGGAGGCGGTCAGCGGTGCGTTCGCGGAGTACCTCGCGGTGTCGCGCGCTCTCCTCGACCGGAAGCCGAGGAATCTGAGCTTCGAGGAAGCCGCGGCTGTGCCGCTGGCCGCCAACACCGCCCTGACCTGTCTGCGTCACGTCGACGCCGGGGAACGCGTATTGATCATCGGTGCCTCCGGTGGGGTCGGCACGTTCGCGGTCCAGATCGCCCGGGCGAGGGGTGCCGAGGTCACCGCGGTGTGCAGCACCCGCAATGTCGAGGCGGCGCGGTCACTCGGCGCCGGACACGTGTTCGACTACACCCGCGAGACGGTGACCGGCCGCTACGACACCGTTCTCGACCTGGCGGGCACGCGGGGTCTGCGCGAACTCCTACGCCTGGTCGAACCCACCGGCACCCTGGTCCTGTCCGGCGGCGGCAACTTCGACGGTGGCAGCTTGTTCGGCCCGGTCGGCTTGCTCGCGTTCGGGCAGCTGGCTCGGCCGTTCGTGAAACCGTCGATCCTCGGCCCGCTGGCTCAGCAGAGTCCCGAGTCGCTGACAGAACTCCGCGAGCTGATCGAGTCGGGCCACGTCCGCCCGGCCATCGACCGGACCTACCCACTGGCCGAGACGCCCGCAGCCATCAGCTACATGGAGTCCGAACATGCCAGGGCGAAGATCGTGATCACCGTCGCCGCATAGGTCGAATCGCCTGGCGGAGCGAGGTTCTACCGGGTGTCGGCATCATCCGCCGGTTGCGCTTCTGATTCAGAAGCACGATAGTTGCTTCTGAATCAGAAGCATGCGGGCGGGAGGAGCACGATGGTGGAATCGACGGCGCGGCGAGTGGTGCTGGTGACCGGGGCTTCGCGCGGGATCGGTGCGGAGACGGCGAGACAATTCGGTGCGACGGGTGCGCACGTGCTCGTGAACTTCCGGGAGAAACGCAAGCGGGCCGAGACCGTCGTCACCGAGATCGTGACGGCCGGTGGGAGCGCCTCGGCGATCGGCGCGGATGTGTCGAAGTCCGACGATGTCGCGGCGATGGCGGCCGATATCCAGCGCACGCATGGTCGGCTGGATGTGTTGGTGCTCAATGCCTCCGGCGGTCTCGAGCGTGACGCGGACCCCGGCTACGCGCTGCGCCTCAATCGGGACGCGCAGGTGGATCTCGCGACGGCGATGCTGCCCTTGATGCCGTCGGGCGGCCGCATCGTCTTCGTCACCAGCCATCAGGCGCACTTCATCCACGAGCAGTCCGATGTTCCTGCGGGTTACACACCGATCGCGCGGAGCAAGCGCGCGGGTGAGGACGCCCTGCGCGCGCTGATGCCCGAATTCCGCTCGCGGGGCGTTGGTTTCACTGTGGTGTCCGGCGACATGATCGACGGCACGATCATCGTCCGGCTGCTGGAACGGCGTGACGCGAGCAGTGTCGCGTCACGCCGTGCGGCGGGCCCGTTGCCGACGGTCGAGGACTTCGCCGCGGCGATCGTGACCGCGGCCGAGTCCGACGGCGCCGACGGGCGGACGGTGTACGTCGGCGGTGCGGACTATCTCACCTCGACCGCAGCCGGGCGGTGACGATCTTCGGGCAAAGTCAGCCCCTGAACTATCGACGCCGTCGACTCCAGCGCGGGAGCTACGCGGCGCTTTCGCGTCGGAGTTCGAGGGCGATGTCGATGAGTTGATCTTCCTGGCCGCCGACCAGTTTGCGTCGGCCCGCGCGGACGAGCATTTCGGCGGCGGAGACACCGTAGCGTTCGGCTTGGCGTTCGGCGTGCTTGAGGAAGCTGGAGTAGACGCCCGCATAGCCCATCATGAGGGATTGGCGGTCCAGGAGGCATTCGGTCGGCATGGCCGGGCTCACGACATCTTCGGCGGCGTCGGCGATGGCGAAGAAGTCGATGCCGGTTGTGATCCCGAGTTTGTCGCAGACCCCGACGAGGGCTTCGACGGGGGTGTTGCCCGCGCCCGCGCCGAAGCGGCGTGCGCTGCCGTCGATTTGAGTGGCGCCCGCGCGAATGGCGTAAATGCTGTTGGCGACGGCGAGGTCGAGGTTTTCGTGACCGTGGAAGCCGACGCGGGCGTCGGTGCCGAGTTCGGCGACCAGGGCGGCGACGCGGTCGGAGACCTGGTCGAGGACCAGAGCACCCGCGGAGTCGACGATGTAAACGCATTGGCAGCCCGCATCGGCCATGATGCGGGCTTGTTTCGCCAGCTCCTCGGGGGTCTGGGTGTGCGACATCATGAGGAACCCGACGGTCTCCAGACCGAGGTCGCGGGCGTAGCCGAAGTGCTGGATGGAGACGTCGGCTTCGGTGCAGTGCGTGGCGATGCGGCAGATGGAGGCGCCGTTGTCCTGGGAGATCTTGATGTCTTCTTTGACTCCCACGCCGGGCAGCATCAGGACCGCGATCTCGGCCTGCTCGGCGGTGTCGGCGGCGATTCGCACCAGTTCCTGTTCAGGGGTTCTGGAGAATCCGTAGTTGAACGAGGAACCGCCGAGTCCGTCGCCGTGGGTGACTTCGATGACGGGAACACCGGCGCCGTCGAGTGCGGCGACGATGGCGCGGACCTCGCTGGTCGTGAATTGGTGACGTTTGTGGTGCGACCCGTCGCGCAGGCAGGTGTCGGTGATACGGATGTCGAGATCAGCGGAGTACGGCATGGGAATTCCTGACGAGGTCGGGGCGGAGGGGTGCGCGCTCACACGCGGGCGGCGTGGATCTGATCGGCCATGACTTCGCCGACCTTGGTGGCGGCGGCGGTCATGATGTCGAGATTGCCCGCGTACGGCGGCAGGAAATCGCCCGCGCCTTCGACTTCCACGAACACCGATACCTTCGCCAGCCCACCGGAAACCACCGACGGTTCGTCGAACTGTGGTTCGTTCAGAAGCCGATAGCCGGGCACGTACTGCTGGATATCGGCGACCATCCGATGCACCGAATCAGTGATCGCGGCACGGTCGGCGTCCTCGGGGATAGCGCAGAAAATGGTGTCGCGCATGATCATCGGCGGTTCGGCCGGGTTGAGGATGATGATCGCCTTGCCGCGCTTGGCACCGCCGATGGTTTCCACACCACGGCTGGTGGTCTTGGTGAATTCGTCGATGTTGGCGCGGGTACCGGGTCCGGCCGACACCGACGACACCGAGGCCACGATTTCGGCGTAGGGCACCGGAACGACTCGCGAGACAGCGGCCACGACAGGAATCGTCGCCTGTCCACCACAGGTGATCATATTGACGTTCGGCGCATCGACCAGCGACGCGAGATTGACCGGGGGCACGACGGCGGGCCCGACCGCGGCCGGAGTCAAATCGACGGCCCGAATGCCCAATTCGGCGTATCGCGGTGCGGCGGCACGATGCACATAGGCCGAGGTCGCTTCGAAGACGAGATCGGGCTTCTCCGGTTGAGCGAGCAGCCAGTCGACGCCCTCTGCCGAGGTCTCCAAGCCGAGCCCACGAGCCCGCTTCAGCCCTTCACTGGCCGGGTCGATCCCGATCATCCACCGCGGTTCGATGGATTCCGACCGCAACAGTTTGTAGAGCAGATCGGTGCTGATATTGCCGGATCCGACGATCGCGGCGGTGACGTTTCCGTTGGCCACGGTAAGCCTCCTCGGGTTTGGGGCCGGTGAACCGGCGAAGTACTGGATTACCGCGTCGACTCAGCGGCGGAGAGGTAGCGCGGGCCTAGGTGAAACGCAGTCGGACAGAACCGAGTCCGGTGAATTCGGCGAGGAAGTCGTCGCCGGGGCGGGCATCGATCGCGCGGGTGCAGGAGCCGGGCAGCACGATGTCACCGGCTTTGAGGCGCACTCCGAAGGTCGCGACCTTGCGTGCCAGCCAGGCCACCGCGATCACCGGGTCGCCGAGGACCGCGTCGCTGCGGCCTTCGGCGACGACCTCATCGTTGCGAGTGAGGACCGCATCGATGGCCTTGATGTCGATATCGGCCGGAGCCACCCGCTGCTTGCCGAGGACGAAACCGGCCGAGGACGCGTTGTCGGAAATGGTGTCGGCCAACCCGATCTTCCAGTCTTCGATCCGCGAATCGATCAACTCGATCGCGGGCGCGTAGGCGACGGTCGCGGCCAGGACGTCGGCTTCGGTGCAGTCCTCGCCGGGCAGGTCCTTGCCGAGGACGAATCCGACCTCGACTTCCACGCGGGGTAGCAGGTACTGGGCGGTGTCGACGGGGATGTCTTCGAAGACTTCCATCTCGGCCAGCAGGTGTCCGTAGTCGGGTTCGTCGACGCCCATCATCTGCTGCATCGCCTTGGACGACAGTCCGACTTTGTGCCCGACGACCTGGGCGCCGTCACGCAGCCTGCGCTGGATGTTGAGCAACTGGATCTCGTAGGCGTCGACCACATCGATACCCGGATACCGGTCGACCAGCGGCGCCACGGCCACCCGATCCTGTTCGGCGCGTGCCAATTCATCGGCAAGCTCGCTGCGCACCGTGGGGCTCAACATGTTGTCCCCGTCCTTGTCGTGGTGATCATGTACCCCATGCTCCTAGGAAACAGACCAGCCGAACCGTCCGCTTCCCGCTGGCCGGAAAGAAATTCGGTGACCTTCCCGAATTCTGGGAAAGCCGCTGTCACAGCTGGGCGGTGTCGGCCCGGCGAGGCATGAACGCGCAGGCCACGACCATCACCACCGTCATCACGGCGATGGCGAGGAACACGAGATGCATTGCCCCGACGAGTTTTTCCGGAGCCGGAGACCCCGCGATCCGAGCGTTGACGATGGCGCCGAACACGGCCACACCCAAGCACTCCCGAGCGAACGGGCGAACAGCGCGGCCGAGGTGACCACACCCCGCTCCGACCAGGCGGCGCCGGTCTGTGCCGCGATGAGCGTGGGCGTGGCGACCAGCCCCATTCCCGCACCGACAACGAAACACGATGCGGCAACCTGCCAGAGCGCCGAGTTCTCATCGATGAGCAAGGTCGAGGTGGCCCCGATCGTCGCGACACAAGCTCCCGACACCGCACAAGCCCGGAAACCGAAGCGCAGGTACACCTTTCCCGCCTGCGCGGCAGACAGCGGCCAGCCCAGCGTGAGCGCACCGGTGACGAGCCCGGCAACCAGCGCGCCCGTCCCCAGCACCCCTTGGTTGAACATCGGCACATAGGTGGTGAACCCGAACAGCAGCGCACCACCGAGCATCGCCGCCACCGTGCTCGCCGGCACCACCGGTCGGGTGAAGATCCACAACGGCAGAATCGGGTGTGCCGCACGGGTTTCGACCACGACGAAGAGAGCCAGCAGCAGTGCGGCTCCGGTGAACACACCGATTCCCGTCGGCGAATCCCACGCCCAGGCGCGACCACCTTCGAGCAGCCCGAGGACCAGCGCACTCGCACCGGCGGTGAGCAGGAGCGCCCCCGCACAGTCGATGCGGGACTGCCGCCGAGGCACCGTTTCGTGGAAGCCGCGCACCAGCATCCACGCGGCGAGCACGGCCAGCGGCAGGTTGATCAGGAAGATCCAGCGCCAGCCGAGATAGTCGGCGAAGACGCCGCCGAGCAGCGGACCGGTCACCGACGCCACCGCCCACACCCCGGCGAGATAGCCCTGGATCGTTGCGCGTTCGGCCAGGGTGTAGAGGTCGCTCGCGATCACCATGGTCGTCGGCTGGATCGCGCCCGCACCGAGCCCCTGCACCGCGCGGAACACGATCAGCGCGAGCATGCTGTTCGCCAGCCCGCACAGCAGCGAGCCGAGCGCGAAGACCACGATCCCGAACAGCATCACCGGTTTTCGGCCGAACGTATCGGCCAGCGCGCCGTAGACGGGAACCGTGACGGCCTGGGCGAGTAGATAACTGGAGAACAACCAGGGGAACAGCGCGAAATCGCCGAGGCTGTCGGTGATGGCGAGCACCGCCGTAGCGAGGATCGTCGAGTCGAGGGCGACGAGCCCGGTCGCGAGCATCAGCGACACGAGCACCGGTCCACGCTCGGACCCGAATCCCACCGATTCCCGAGCGGTATCAATGGCCACAGCCCACCTCCCGGATCAGAAGCGGATGCGGACAGTGCCGGTGCGTGGGCGCGCCTGACAAGCGAGGATGTACCCGGCGGCGATGTCGTCGTGGTCCAGCACGCCGGTCCTGCCCATCTCGACCTCACCGTCGAGCACCGTGCAGGCGCACGAACCGCACTCACCTTCCCGGCACGAGTACGGGACATCGAGTCCGCGGGCGAGCATGACGTCGACGAGCGTCCGGTCGCGGGGCCAGCGCAGCGCGTGCACGCTGCCGTCGAGTTCCACGTCCACGTCGGCGGCATCGGTGGTGTCCTCGACGTCGGCGAAAGGGTCTCCCGAGAGGGACACGAACACCTCGGTGGTCACCAGCTCCCGTGGGCGGTCGGCCAGTGCCTCGGCCACGACCGCCATGAACGGCGCAGGACCGCACAGGTACGAGTGGTGGTCGGCGTACGGCGCGGCGAAATCGGCCAGCGCACCGGCATCGGGCAGACCCCGTTCGGACTGCAACCAGTGGGCCACCGTGAGCCGGTCCGGGTATTGTCGCTCGAGTTCGGTGAGCGCCCGATCGAAGATCACCGACTCCCGATCCCGGTTGGCGTAGAACAGCTCCACGTCGCCCCGCCCACCGACCAGCGCCGAAACCAGAATCGACAGCACCGGCGTGATCCCACTGCCCCCGGCCCACAGCAGCAGATCCGCGTCGAGCGAGGCGGGCGTGAAGGTTCCCGCAGGCAGCAGCACATCGACGCTGTCACCGACGGACACATTGTCGCACAACCAGTTCGACCCGTACCCACCCTCGGTACGCTTGACCGTCACCTTGGGCGGTTCCCCCGTGAGCGGCGAGCTCGCCAGCGAATAACACCGCGCCACCGGCGGCTCACCGGGTATCCGCAGGGTGAGAAACTGACCAGGCCGATAGCGGAACCGCTCCGCGACACTGTCGGGAACCTCGAAGACGAACGACCGCGCGTCAGCCGTCTCCTCGACCACCGCCGCGACCCGCAACGTCACCACCCGCGTCCCACCCGGCACGTCGACACTAGCCCTCGTCACCGATGTCCTCCTACGCTCGCGAACACGTCACCACGACCGTCCCAGCCCCACGCCTCCACGAAGAGCTCAGTTCCCGGTGGTCGGGAGGCCGTGCTCGACGGCCCGCTCACCGGGAGATTTCGGGGTTCGCCGGATAGGCCGACTGGCCGCCCGTCAGCATCGAAAGTCTCTGGGCGGTGGACCTCGGTGACGGCACGGCGCGAGTGGACAACACGCCCTGGTTCGTTCGCGGGATCGCCAGCGGAGACATCGTCGCGGTGGCGCCTGACGATGACGGTGTTCTCTGGGCAGGTCGGACGATCCACCCTTCGCAGAACTGCACCATCCGCTTGATCGTGTTGAAAGACGGTGGCTCGTCCGCCGCCCGCGAGAGCGTCCTGAAGGCCTTCCACCGCTTCGGCACGACAGGTGAAGGGATCGAGCGCTACCGGATGGTGGCGTTGGATCTACCGCCAGAGGCGGACCTGTCGAAGATTCGCAAGCTGTTGGAACATGGTGAAGAACAGGGTTGGTGGCACTGGGAGGAAGGGTGTGTCACCGAAGCGTGGAACGCCACCGAGCGAGAGTGATCATCTCTGCGATCGGAGTACTCCCACGCCCAGCTCTCCGACCGGACCATGTCCGAGGTGGGGTTCAGTCGTGGAGTGGAAAGTTGGCTCGGATGGTGTTGTGGGGATCGCGGGCGGTTTTGATCTGTCGTAGGCGCGCAAGGGTTTCCGAGTCGAAGGCCGCCGAGGCCGCCTCGCCGGGAGCGAGGAAGGTGTAGGGCTTGGAACCGGTGATGTGGGGGCCGAGGGCGTCGAGGGTATGGGTGAACATGGTCTGGATGTCATCGAGCAGGTGGGGGAGGCCGAGGCCGAGCATGTAGAGGGCGTACGGCTCGGTGACGGGCCCACGGGCGCCACCGCCTGGGCGGGTTTCGGCGAGGGCACCGCCGAGACCACGGATCTGGATGTTGAGCAGTGGCGCGACGGGGGCCTCGACGAGGGTTTTGACGACCGCGTCGTCTAGGTCGGTGAGCAGTTCGCCGCGCGACAGCGAGGGGCTCGGGTCGGTCGGTTCGGCGGTGATCCGGCCGATCTGCGCCGGGGTCAATTCGCCTCGCGTGTCGGTGAGAATTCCCCCGATGCTGTCGAGCCGGGCGGTCAGTGCCCGACCTTCGTCCGGCTCGCCGAGGTAGGCGAAGTCGAGGGCGACAGTCGGTGCGGTTCCGGGGATCTGATAGCGCTGCAACCAGACCGACAACTCTCGCGGCGCGTTCGTGGTGAATTCGGTGAAGAGATCGAACACTTCGCGGGTGCGGTCGGCGGACCACAGGACGCGGCCGCCATAAAGGCGCGGCAGTGGGAACAGGTCGAACTCGATCTCGGTGACGATCGCGAAATCGCCGCCGCCGCCGCGCAGTGCCCAGAACAGATCCGGGTCGGAATCGGCGGTGATCCGAGCGCATCGGCCGTCGGCATCGACGATCTCGAAGGCACGCACCGCGTCGGCGGCCCAGCCGTACTTGCGTGCGAACCAACCGAATCCGCCACCGAGGGTGTAGCCGGTGACGCCGACGACGGGATTGCTACCGGCTAGCCCGGTCAAGCCGTGCGCAGCCGCGGCGGCTTGGACGACACCCCATTGCACGCCGGTACCGACCCGCGCTGTCCGGTGCTCCGCGTCGATCTCGAGACGGTCCAGGGCGCCGGTGCGGAGGAGGATCGCGTCCTCGATTCCACCGGTCGCGCCGTGACCGGTTGTCTGCGTGACCACCTGTCTGCCCGCGCTCCGCGCGAATTTCACCACGTCGGCGGCGTCCTGGGCGTCTGCCACCACGACAACTGCCGAAACCGGCTGCGCCACCGCCAAATTCCACGGTTGTCCGGCGTGGTCGAATCCGGCGTCGCCGGGCAGCAGCACACGTCCACGAACCGTGCTCCGCAATTCCTCGATACCCATCGCTCTGTCCTCACTTGCTGTTGCTGTGATCTCAGGTTGTTCCTGGTTGACGATGCGGGGCAGGAAACTGTGACACACAGTTGAAACCGGACGTCATGCGTGGATTTCAGCTTGCTGTTCTGGACAAGGGCATGGCCTTCCTCACTTCGAGGCGATCAACGTGAGCAACCCTTGCGACCCTTTGCCACGGATTGCCGACTACCGCATGTTCGAAAGTCGGGCACGTCCCCAGTCCAAGTCGTTCCCCCGCTGCTACCGTCGCCCCGCGTGGCTGGCTAGTGCAGCAGCTCGGTGTGGGCGTGTTCCGGCGCAGTCGGGCACACATAGAGCTGCTGGTCGTAGCCGCTGCCGATTTGGACCGCAGTATGGTTGAAACCGACGAGTGGCTCACGCACCGGTTCCTCGCGTGGGAACCAGCTACTGTTGCCGCTGGCCTCGAACGTGGCGATGGTCAGGAGGGCATCCATGTCGCTGTCGCAGGTTGGGCAGAGCCGTGGGTGGGGGTCGGTGGCGCCCCAGCGAGGCCAGCCTCCGACTTTCCAACCTGGTGCGCCAGCCAGCTCATTGTCGTAGAAGTCCTGTGGGCACGCCGCGTAGGCGCTGTCCACACCCGTGTCGGCTGCCTGCCACACCCTCCAGTTTCCGATCTGATCCCGGAGTTCCTTGCTCAGTTCCATGTGGTCGGGATATTCGGTGACCTGCTCCGGGTTGAGCAGGCACGGCTCGGGCAGGTAGTTGTCGAACTGCGTCGCGGGTGGTTCGGGAGGCGTGGCGAGGATGTCGGTGACGGTGGCGGCCGACCGCCAGAACAGCACCGTCTTGGGCATGATCGGGTGGTCGAAGGGGCACCACAGGACCTGGAGCAGGTCTGCGCCTTCAGGTGTGCGTAGATCGGGCACGTCGCGGGCGTACAGCTGTGCGACCGGCAGCATCGGTATGGCACCCTCATATTGGACGGTCGCCAGCCTGAGCGGATCTCGCGCAGGGCGGATTCGCTCGAGGGTCTCTCGTTCCTGTGGGGTCAGGGTCCTACCGCGCGAGGCGGCACGGATCCGACGTTCCAACCTCACCTCCGCTGGGGACAGGGCCGGGTTCATTCCGTCCACTACATGCGGTTCGTCGCAGTGCGGCCACGGCTCGCTGGCGGGCCAGAGCAGCGGTCCGCCGATGGAACTGTCCTGCGGTGACGGCGATCCGGGACGCGGGTGCAACCGGGTTGCCGTGCGTGCCAGCGGAGTCAGTTGAGGGAAGACGGTCGTGACGTCGAACGGCCGCGGCGGAGTGGTCGGGGTGCTGGTCATAGCCGCGATATTGCCAAATGGCTCTGACAACGGGCTCCCACAGCTCGCACCGGGTATGTCATCCGATCTTCTCGAACCGAACTGCGCGTCGAAGCCTCCCACCCTCACGCAGATTCAGTGTCATGCGCTTGGCACTCCAGACTCCGTCCACTTCGACTATGCAGTTGCGGAAATGGCTGGTCGAGGTAAAGGTTAGGCAATTGTCCGTGGTGAGCGTGTAGTGCGTGAGATGTACCCCGGCGACCACGGATTCCTTGCGAAGCCATGTCTCGATCACGGCGGCATCCGCCGAGGTGGGTACTGATTTTATCAGCACATCGAGAACTGTCCCGTCCGGGTAGAATCGAAATACGTGCACGTCTGCGGCGAAGATCCCCGACGGCCTGCGAGACGATCGCCCGCGGCGGACCCGGCTGCTGCGCTTGCTCATCACGCAGATGCTGCCAGGAAACCGGTGGGCGGCACACCTCGCGGCACTGCAGGTGTCGCCCGGACGTGCGGTAGGCGCCACGAGCGTAGGAGTCGACTGCGAATCGAAGGCCTCGGATGTGGCGCTCAGCATTTGCGGTTGTCAGTGTCCCTGTGCCGGAGCATCTTTGGGGAGCAGCTCGGGCTCTTGCGCATACGTCGTGTGGAGCGGGTTCGGTGTTTCGACCGAACATCGTGACGGTAGGGTTCGGTGATCAATCCGGGGAGGACTACCGCATGGCACAGCTTCAGCATCGGATCGCTGAGATGACCGATGATTCGGGCTTCCTCGGCCTTGTCGACCCCCACGCGTACACGTCGTTCGTGGGCGAAGACTGGACCTTGGAGATGCTGTTCGGGCGCTTCGAAGCCGAGATACGGCAGCGGACGATGCTGCTGTGGGGAACCGGTGGTGAGGAGCGGTGGCGGATCGACCTTTTGGATTCCCCGGTGGATCCGCGCCTGCCGGTCATCAGGCAGATCACCGGCCCCATCACCGTGACAGGTGGTGAGCTGATCGTCGTCAACCTGGAGACGGTCACCATGGCTGCCCAATACGCGGACTCGGCCGTGGATGACGACAAGGACATTTACGGGTCCGGTATCGCACTCCCCAACGGCGACTACATCTGCACCGTCAGCCAACTCACCGATCCCGAAGAGGATCGGACACACGACGGCCCCGACTTCCACCTCCACCTGACAGCCGGGCACACCCCACCATGGTCCGGGGTCGCTTGGTCCGAACTGTGACGAAGCTACTTCTGCTGGTGTCTCGTGGGTTCCTCATCGGCTAGTTGTCATCCGGCACCGCTGTCTGATGTCGCACGGGGTGCCGCTTCGCTAGTCGAATGCGTTCCAGGGTTGGAAGGGTACTCCGGTGAGTCGTTCGCTGTCGGCCCACAACCGCACGCCCGGTTCGCTGTCGGCGGCGCCTTTCGGGAGTTTCGCGGGTCTCGGAGTGCCGGAGGTCTGGTCGCGTCCGGCGGGGCCGATGAATTCGCCGCTGGTGATGTCGGGGCTGGTTGCGGCGTAGAGGGAGGGCCATGCGGCGCCGTCGGGCGAACCCATCAGCACGCGGGCCGCCAGTGGGGTGAGAAGGCGCGTCAGCGCTCCTGCGCCGTGTCGTTGGAGGCTGGTCATCGCCGAGCCGGGGTGGACGACGACGGCTTCGATCGGTGTGTGGGCGGTGCGGCGCGCGAGTTCGAGGGTGTAGACGCTGTTGGCGCGCTTGGACTTCGCCTACGCGGCCATCCCGCTGTAGTTGTTGTCGCTCATCAGGTCGTCGAGCTTGCCGAGGGGCCAGCGTGCGGCGATCACGCTGACGGTGAGGACACGAGCGGCGGGCGAGCGGCGGACAGCGGGCCAGATCAGGGCGTCGAAGGCGAAGTGGCCGAGATGATTTGTGCCTACCGTCATCTCGAACCCGTCGCGCGTGGTCAGGCGGGTGGGCAGATTCATCACCCCGGCGTTGTTGAACAACAAGTCGACGGTTTCGGTCGCCGCGATCCGCTGGCCGCTCGGCGCACGAGGTGAGATCGGACAGATCCAAGACCAGAGTGGTGGCCTCGGCCCGAGGCCCGGCGGCGCGTACGGCCTCGACCGTTTCGTCGAGCTTGATCTGATCGCGTTTGGCCAGGATCACCCGTGCGCCGCGCGCGGCCAGTGCACGAGCAGTCTCCCATCCGATTCCGCTGTTGGCGCCGGTGAGCAGGGCGGTGCGGCCGGTCTGGTCAGGGACGTCCGCTGGAGTCCAGTGCGTCATGCGGGTCACGCCTTCCATGTTGAATGAACGTTCATTGGCGGCTGTGGGACGCGGTGGGCTCGTTGTCGTGGACACGACCGTGGCGACGGTGCCGTTCGACGCCGACCGGCTGCCGGAGTACGCGGCGCAGCTCTACGATGCTGGCCCGGCGACCCCGAGGTGATGCGGTTCCTGATGTGGTATCACCTGCTACGTGGCGAGTTCGCCCAGCGTGCCTCGGTGGCCGAGTCGATGCGCGCGAAGGTCGAGGCGATCGAACAGGCGCAGCGACGCGGGACGGTGACCACGGCGCCGCCGGCCACACACATCCTGGCCTTGGTGCT
>NZ_BDBE01000027.1 GCF_001612825.1 Nocardia caishijiensis NBRC 108228
AATCACACCCGAAGGCGTAATCAGAACAATCAAAAGACTAGAGTCCGAAAACCTAGCGATGCCGAACACCAGCAAAAAAATTCGCTGTTGTTCAAAATGTCCACTCCTCAACCGGGGGTATGAGAAGCGGAACCAACAAAAATATTGGCACTGACATTCATCGACACACTATTGAGTTCTCAAAGAACACACGCACACACATCCGACCCGACACTCAGTCGAGGTTTCCGTGCGGCAAGGGTTCGTACTATAGCTCAGGCATCCCATCCGGAACAAGTCCCGCAAGTGGTGACCCTGAGCACACGATCAGTCAGGCGCTCATCGTACTACCTCGTGTCTCAGCCGGGGCCGAGTCGGTGTCCGTGTCGCTCTGACTCGAACTAAGTTACGTGCTGCCGAACACGAAGTCAAATCGCCTGGTCAGCAGGCTATTTCGGCGTACCCACGCGTTCGACCTGTCCACCGAGGGCTTGCATCTGCTCCACGAACTTGGGGTAGCCGCGGTCGATGTGGAACACGTCGTGCACCTCGGTGACGCCGTCGGCGACCAGACCGGCCAGCACCAGCCCGGCTCCGGCACGGATGTCGGAGGACCACACCGGTGCGCTGGACAGTCGGGGGATGCCACGGACCACGGCGTGGTGGCCGTCGGTGCGGGCATCGGCGCCGAGCCGGATCATCTCTTCGACGAAACGGAAGCGCGCCTCGAAGACGTTCTCGGTGATCATCGAGGTGCCGTCGGCGATGGCGGCCAGGCCGATGGCCATCGGCTGCAGGTCGGTGGGGAACCCGGGGAACGGGAGCGTCGCGAAGTTAACCGCGCGCGGGCGCTCCGGCTGCACCACCCGGAAGCCGTTGGGCTCGTAGGAGATTCGCGCACCGGCTGAGCGCAGCTTGTCCAGCACCAGGGCCAGGTGCTTCGGGTTCACCCCGGTGACGCGCACGTCGCCGGTGGTCATCGCGGCGGCGATTCCCCAGGTGGCGGCCACGATGCGGTCGCCGATCACCCGGTGCGTGGTGGGGCGAAGGGTCTTGACGCCCTGCACGGTGAGTACCGAGGAACCGGCACCGTCGATCCGCGCACCCATCTGCGTGAGCATGGTGCACAGGTCGACGATGTCGGGCTCGCGCGCCGCGTTGTCGATGACCGTCTCCCCCTCGGCGAGCACCGCCGCCATGAGGATGTTCTCGGTGGCGCCCACCGACGGGAAGTCGAGCCGGATCCGCGCGCCCTGCAGTTCCTCGGCCTTGGCGACCACGCATCCGTGCTCGATCTCGCTGGTCGCACCGAGCAGGCGCAGACCCGCCTGGTGCATGTCGAGCGGACGCGAACCGATCGCGTCGCCGCCGGGCAACGCGACGACCGCGCGCTTACAGCGGGCCATCAGCGGACCGAGCACACATACCGAGGCACGGAACTGGGTGACCGCCGGGAAGTCGGCGTGATACTTCGGCTCCGGCGGGGTCACGATCGTCACCACCGAGCGGTCGCCGCTCTCGTCGTCGGAGATCGTCACATCACAGCCGAGGCCGCGCAGCACCTCCGCCATCAACGGGACATCGAGGATGTCCGGGCAGTTGGTGATGGTGGTTGTGCCCTCCGCCAGCAAAGCGGCGGCCATCAGCTTCAGCACGCTGTTCTTCGCGCCGCCGACCGCGACCTCGCCGACGAGCTGATTACCGCCGGAGACCAGAAACCGTTCGCTCACCCCGCCAGCTTATCGACCGATGCGCCATGACACGCCCCCCTGTCACCAAACCGGTCGGATCGAGCCGGAACTCGTGCCCGCCGAGCCGCTTTCGCGCTAGCGTCCGCCGCCCGGCTGCCACAGCACGTCACCCTCGGGGTTGGTGTAGCGGCTGAGGATGAACAGCAGGTCCGACAGTCGATTGAGGTATTTCGCGGGCAGCACGCTCGTGTCGTCCGGGTACGCGTCGACCGCGGCCCAGGCCGATCGTTCGGCGCGTCGGGCAACCGTCCGCGCGGTGTGCAACAGCGCGGCCAACGGTGTGCCGCCGGGCAGGATGAACGAATTCAGTGGCGCGAGCGACTCGTTGAACTCGTCGCACCACGCCTCGAGCCGGTCGATGTAGGACTGCGTGATACGCAGCGGCGGGTACTTCGGATTCGCGACCACCGGGGTCGACAGGTCCGCGCCCGCGTCGAACAGGTCGTTCTGGATCTGGCGTAGCACCGACAGGATCTCGGGCGCTGGCGTACCGAGGGCAACCGCCACACCGAGCGCGGCATTGGCCTCGTCGCAATCGGCGTAGGCGACCAGGCGCGCGTCGGTCTTGGCGACTCGGGAGAAATCGCTCAGGCCCGTTGTTCCGTCGTCACCGGTTCGGGTGTAGATCCGGGTGAGGTGGACCGAGGATCGAGGCTGGGAGTCGTCCGGCATCTCAGATCGGGCCCTTTCGCTTGGCACGGTCCGACGGCCGCGACTCCATCCACGACAGAAAAGCCGCCATCGATCCGCGGTCCAGTGCCAATTCGAAGCTGGCGTGCGGGTCGGTGACGGCTACCACGACGATGTCGTCGGTCATGATGTCGAACTCGTCGCCTTGCGGGCGCCTGCGTTCGACGATTTCGAGGCCCTGACGATGAATCGTGCTGTCCGGGCCGAATTTGAGGCTGGTGAGTTTGAAGAAGACGAGCCGGTCCTCGTCGTAGCGGATGAGCCCGTGCCGCCAGCCCTGGCCGCCGCGCGCGGGCAGCACCCGCAGCAGCGCGGCCGTCCCGCCTCGGCGCAGCATCACCAGCCGGTAGGTGGAAGCGCCTGCGATGAACACGAGCGTCAGCACCAGAATGATCAGGAGAACCATCCCGGTTTGCAATGCCGTACGCCCTTTCGCTCCACGCGGGTGCCGTGGACACCCCTGTCATATTCAATCACGGCGGCCGGAAAGGGTTCCGCTCGGATCCGTCGTTCGCCGGATAAAACACTGTCGGCGGTGAACTCCAGGGAGTTCACCGCCGACAGTGTTTGTCGCTGTTTCGCGATCAGGACGCCGTGGTCGCCTCGACGGCCCGGACCTGACCCTGCGCCGCGCGCAGCTGCGCCTCGTCGGCGTCCGCGTCGGCGAGCACCTTGCGTGCCGCGTCGACATCGACCTCGCCCGCGAGATCGGCCGACTCGGCCAGCACGCGAACGGTATCGGCGGTCACCGAGAAGAAGCCGCCGTGCACCGCGGCGACGATCCGCTCGCCCTCGGTCGGCACGATGGTCACCGTGCCGCCCTCGACGAGCTGACCGAGCAGCGGCTCATGGCCCGCCATGATGCCGATCTGGCCCTCGGTGGTCTGCGCGCTGACGAACGAAGCCTGGCCGGACCAGAGCTTGCGTTCGACAGCCACGAGATCGACCGTCATCGTCCTGGAGTTGGACTCTGCCATCGTGGACTACTTTCCGGCGATCTTCTTCGCGGCGGCCTCGACGTCGTCGAGTCCACCGCAGGAGTTGAACGCCTGCTCCGGGAAGTGGTCGAACTCGCCCTTGCAGACCCGATCGAAGTCGTCGATGGTCTGCTCCAGCGGCACGACCGAGCCCGGCTGACCGGTGAACTTCTCGGCCACGATGAAGTTCTGGCCGAGGAACTTCTCCAGACGACGGGCGCGACCGACGAGGACCTTGTCCTCTTCGGAGAGCTCGTCCATACCGAGGATGGCGATGATGTCCTGCAGCTCCTTGTACTTCTGCAGGATCCGCTTGACCTCGTTGGCGACCCGGAAGTGACGCTCGCCGACGATCGAAGCCTCGAGGATACGAGAGGTCGAGGTCAGCGGGTCGACGGCCGGGTAGATGCCCTTCTGCGAGATCGGGCGCGAAAGCTCGGTCGTCGCATCGAGGTGGGCGAAGGTGGTCGCAGGCGCCGGGTCGGTGTAGTCGTCGGCGGGGACGTAGATCGCCTGCAGCGAGGTGATCGAGCGACCACGGGTCGAGGTGATGCGCTCCTGGAGCTCACCCATCTCGTCCGCCAGCGTCGGCTGGTAACCCACGGCGGAGGGCATACGACCCAGCAGGGTCGAGACCTCGGAACCGGCCTGGGTGAAACGGAAGATGTTGTCGATGAAGAGCAGCACGTCCTGGTGCTGGACATCGCGGAAGTACTCCGCCATGGTCAGCGCGGACAGGGCCACGCGCATACGCGTGCCCGGCGGCTCGTCCATCTGGCCGAAGACGAGGGCGGTGTCCTGGAGGACGCCCATCTCTTCCATTTCCAGGTGGAGGTCGGTGCCCTCACGGGTACGCTCACCGACGCCCGCGAACACCGAGGTGCCGGAGAACTCGCGAGCGATACGGGTGATCATCTCCTGGATCAGCACGGTCTTGCCGACACCGGCACCACCGAACAGACCGATCTTGCCGCCCTTGACGTACGGGGTCAGCAGGTCGATGACCTTCACACCGGTCTCGAGCATTTCGGTCTTACCCTCGAGCTGGTCGAAGCTCGGGGGCTTGCGGTGGATGCCCCACTGCTCGCCGTCGCGGCCGAGGCCGGGCGAGTCGAGGCAGTCGCCGAGGGCGTTGAACACGTGGCCCTTGACGATGTCACCGACGGGCACCGAGATCGGCTTGCCCGAGTCGGTGACGCTCGCGCCACGGACCAGGCCGTCGGTCGGCTGCATCGAGATGGTGCGCACGATATTGTCGCCGAGGTGCTGGGCGACCTCGAGGGTCAGGGTCTTGGCCACCGACGCGAGCTTGATGTCGGTGTTGAGAGCGTTGAACAGCTCGGGGATGGCGCCACGCGGGAACTCGACGTCCACGACGGGGCCGATGACACGGACGACGCGGCCGGCGGTTTCGCCCGCCTTCTTCGCGTTGTCCTGAGTGACAGCTGCGGTCATTAGATTGGTTCTCTTCCTGCGCTTCTAGTCGCGGTCCGAGCTCGACGCCAGCGCGTTCACGCCGCCGACGATTTCGCTGATTTCCTGCGTGATCTGGGCCTGACGCACCGAGTTCGCCTCGCGCTGGAGCACACTGGCCAGCTCGTTGGCGTTGTCGGTCGCCGCCTTCATTGCGGTGCGCCGAGCCGCGGACTCGGATGCCGCTGCCTCGAGCAACGATGCGTAGATTCGCGTGTTGACGTACTTGGGCAGCAGCGCGCCAAGCAGCACATCGGCGTCCGGCTCGAACTCGTACTGCGCCGACACGACCACGTTCGGCGAATCCGACATGATGTCGTCGCCGAGCTCGTAGTTCTCGTCGACGAAGCTGACCTGGATCGGCGCCAGGCGGCGCACCTCCGGGGTCTGGGTCAGCATCGAGACGAACTTGGTGTACACGATGTGCAGCTCGTCGACACCCGCCATGGTCCCACCGTCGAGCGAGGGAACCTCGCCGTCGGCGCCTGCCATGAAGGCCTCGACCAGGTGCTGGCACGCGGCCGACGCATCGGTGTACTTCGGCTGCTGCGAGAAGCCGGTCCACGACGCCTGGAACGGGCGGTTGCGGAACTTGTAGTACGTGAGGCCCTTGTTGCCCATCACATACAGCACCGGTTCCTTACCCTCGCCACGCAGGGTGGTCATGAGCTCCTCGGCGCGCTTGAGCACGTTGGAGTTGTAGCCACCACACATACCGCTGTCGCTGGTGATCACCAGGACAGCGGCCCGCCGGGCGTTGGCACGCTCGGTCAGCAGCGGGTGCGACAGGTTCTTCGAGGCGCTGGCCAGCTCACCGAGGACCTTGGTGATCTCCTCGGCGTACGGCTTGGCGGCCGCGACCCGGGCCTGGGCCTTGGAAATTCGCGAGGTCGCGATCAGTTCCTGAGCCTTGGTGATCTTCTTGATCGAATTCACACCACGAATGCGGGAGCGCAATTCGCGCAAACTTGCCACTACGATTCACTCCCTTCATTCGCCGTATCGATAGTTGCCGACATCAGTGCTGACCCGGCTTACTTGTCGACGTGCTTGCGGGTGACCGACAGCGACTCGACCTCTTCGTGGTCCAGATCGCCCGCGGCGGCCTCGTTCACCACGCGGCTGCCGTCCGAAGCAAGGAAGCCCTGCTTGAACTTGTCGGTCTCGGCCTTGATGGCGTCGGCGGCCTCGCCGTCGAGCGGCTTGCGGCCACCCTCGAGCGCGTCGAACGACGACTGGGTCACGCTGTGCAGGTGCTCGAGCAGCTCGGCGGTGAAGCGACGCACGTCGCCGACCGGAACCGAGTCGTAGTAACCGGCGTCGACCAGGTAGATCGAGACGACCTGATCCTCGACGGCGACCGGCGAGTACTGGTTCTGCTTGAGCAGCTCCACCCAGCGGGCACCACGCTCGAGCTGAGCCAGCGAGGCGGCGTCCAGGTCGGAGGCGAAGGCGGAGAACGCCTCCAGCTCGCGGTACTGCGCCATTTCCAGACGCAGCGAACCGGCGACCTTCTTCATGGCCTTGGTCTGGGCGGCGCCACCGACACGGGAGACCGAGGTACCGACGTTGATCGCCGGGCGGACACCCTTGTTGAACAGGTCGGACTCGAGGAAGACCTGACCGTCGGTGATGGAGATGACGTTGGTCGGGATGAACGCCGAGACGTCGTTGGCCTTGGTCTCGATGATCGGCAGACCGGTCATCGAGCCGCCGCCCATCTCGTCGGACAGCTTCGCGCAACGCTCCAGCAGACGGGAGTGCAGGTAGAAGACGTCACCGGGGTACGCCTCGCGGCCCGGCGGACGACGCAGCAGCAGCGAGATGGCGCGGTAGGCCTCGGCCTGCTTGGTCAGGTCGTCGAACACGATGAGGACGTGCTTGCCCTGGTACATCCAGTGCTGGCCGATGGCCGAACCGGTGTAGGGGGCCAGCCACTTGAAGCCTGCGGAGTCCGACGCGGGGGCGGCGACGATGGTGGTGTACTCCATCGCGCCGTGCTCCTCGAGCGCGGTCTTGACGCCCGCGATGGTGGAGCCCTTCTGGCCGATCGCGACGTAGATGCAGCGGACCTGCTTGGTCGGGTCGCCCGACTCCCAGTTCGCCTTCTGGTTCAGGATCGCGTCGACGGCGACGGCGGTCTTACCGGTCTTGCGGTCACCGATGATCAGCTGACGCTGGCCGCGGCCGATGGCGGTCAGCGCGTCGATCGCGGTGATACCGGTGGCCAGCGGCTCCTCGACCGGCTGGCGCTCCAGCACGGTCGCGGCCTGCAGCTCGAGCACGCGGCGGTCGTCGGCTTCGATCTCGCCCAGGCCGTCGATGGCCTGACCGAGGGGGTTGACGACGCGGCCGAGGAACTTGTCACCGACGGGAACCGACAGCACGTCGCCGGTGCGGCGGACCTGCTGGCCCTCTTCCAGCGAGGCGTACTCGCCGAGGATGACGGCACCGATCTCGGTGTCCTCGAGGTTCAGCGCGACGCCGAGGACGCCGCCCGGGAACTCGAGCAGCTCGTTGGCCATCGCCGACGGCAGACCGCTGACGTGCGCGATGCCGTCACCGGTGTCGGTCACAACGCCGACTTCTTCGATGGAGGTTTCCGGGGTGTAGCTCTGGGTGTAGCTCTCGATCGCGCTACGGATCTCGTCGGAGGAGATCGTCAGCTCCGCCATGTTGTTCCTGCTCTCGCTGTGGTCTCGAATGTCGGGGGTTGGGAAGTGCTTCGTGCGCGTCCGTTCAGGACATCGCGCGGCGCAGCTTCTCCAGTCGGCCGGTGGCGCTGCCGTCGATGACGTCGTCTCCGACGCGCACGACGACGCCGCTCAGCAGCGTCGGGTCGACCTGCACGTGCACGGTGACCGCCTTGCCGTAGATCCGCTGCAGGGAAGCCGCCAGCTTCTCCTTCTGCTGATCGGTCAGCGTGACCGCGGCGTGCACATGGGCGACGATCTGGTCACGACGGGCCGCCGCCAGATCGGACAGGGCGTCGAAGGCGACGCCGATGTTGTTGGTCCGCAGCCGGACGACGGCCTGCTCGGCGAGCGCGGCGGTGACCGGCTCGGTCTTGCCGTTGAGCAGCCGCTCGATCAGCTCACGCCGCGCCGAGGCGGGCTTGCCGTGATCGGACAGTGCCTGCTCCAGCTGCGGGTTGTCGGCGATGATCCGGCCGAGCCGGAACAGCTCGTCTTCCACCGCGTCGAGCCGCCCGCCGTCGGCGGCGGACTCGAGCAGAGCCTCCTGCCCGAGCAGCTCCAGGGTGTCGACCAGGTCGCGGGTACGGGACCAGTCCTGCGCCACGGCGGTGGTCAGCACTGCCTGCGTGGCAGCGCTGACCTTGCCGCCGAAGATCCGCTCGCTGAGTTCAGCGCGCGCCGAACCCGGCACCGAGGCGTCCGCGAGCGCCACACGCAGCGAACGCTGGTCGTCCAGCACGGCGACAACGGCGAACAGTTCCGACCCCGTTGTGGCCGCGACAGTTTCGCTTCCGGTCAACGCGGCCCGGAGCGCCTCGCGAGACCGGGCACTGGCCTCGCGGCTCGCTGCGTACATGCTTCTCACTTTCGCGTCGCTACCTTCCGACCCCGATGGCGTCGGTGTCGTCGAGCTCCTTGAGGAACTTGTCGATCGACGCCGCCTGCTTGGCTTCGTCCGAAACCGACTGACCGATGATCTTCTCGGCCAGCTCGACGGCCGTGCGGCCGACCTCGGAACGCAGCTCCGTCAGGATCTGCTGGCGCTGGGCTTCCAGCTGGGAGTGACCGGCGGCGACGATGCGGTCGCTTTCGGCCTGGGCGTCCTGGCGCATCTGCGCGAGGATCTGCTGCCCCTGGGTGCGCGCATCCTCACGGATACGTGCGGCCTCGAGCCGGGCGTCGGCCAGCTGCTGCTGGTACTGCTGCAGCGTCTGCTGTGCCTCGGCCTGGGCTGCTTCGGCCCTGGCGATACCGCCTTCGATCTTGTCCGTGCGCTCTTCGAGGGTCTTGGTCACACGTGGGATCACGTATTTCCAGAACAGCAGACCGATGACGATCACACAGACGATCGACCAGACGATGTCGTACGTTGCGGGGACGAGAGGATTCACATCCTCTCCCCCTTCGGCGGCGAGCATCATGATTTCGCGCATCGGAATCAGAAGATGAAGCCGGCGACGAGGCCGATCAGCGCCAGGGCTTCGGTGAACGCGATACCGAGGAACATGGTGGTGCGGATCTGGCCGGACAGCTCGGGCTGACGCGCGATGCCCTCGATGGCCTTACCGACGACGATGCCGACGCCGATGCCGGGGCCGATCGCAGCGAGGCCGTAGCCGATGGCGCCGAAGCCCTTGAAGGTGCTCTCGGTGTTCGCGGCTTCCTGGGCCAGGTAAGCGAGGCTCATGAGTCTTCTTTCCCTTTCTGTTGCTCACCCGCCGGTCGGCGTGTGCAGCAGGTTTGGCGGTATGTAGGTGGTTCGGTCGGGTCTAGTGGTCGGCAGCGTGCTGCGACTGGCCGATGTACACGGCGGCCAGCAGCGCGAAGACGTAGGCCTGCAGGAAGATCACCAGCAGCTCGAACAGCGTGAAGCCGATGGCGGCCAGCAGCGAGAAGGGCGAGAAGACCTTCATCCACGCGGTCGCGTCGAACAGGAAGAACCAGGTGGCGCTGAAGAACAGCACCAGCATGATGTGGCCGGCCAGCATGTTAGCCATGAGACGGACGGTCAGCGTGAACGGCCGCAGGATGAAGGTCGAGATGAACTCGATCGGAATCAGCAGCACGTGCAGCGCGATCGGCACGTCGGGGACGACGATGCTGTGGCGGATGTAGGAGAAGAATCCGTACTTCCTGATGCCCACGTAGTTGTAGACGATGTAGACGATCGCGGCGAGGACCAGCGGCATGCCGATGCGCGCGTTCGACGAGATGTTCAACCCGGGAATCACACCGGAGAAGTTCAGAAAGAGAACCGTGAAGAAGATCGTCGCGAGCAGCGGGAGGAACTTCTTGCCGGATTCTTTGCCGAGCACCTCGTCGGCGATCTGCTCCTTGACGAAAACCACACCGGCTTCCATCACATTCTGCAGGCCGCGCGGCACGATCTTCGGTGAGCGGAAAGCCAGCACGAAGACGGCCACCAGAACGGCGGTCATCAACAGCCGGACCAGCATCAGGCGATCGAGTTCGAACGGCGTACCCTCGAACAGCACCGCTGGAGGGAAGAAGTCGGACAGCGATGGCGCGTGGAACTCGCCCGCCGCCAAAGTGATGACGCTCAGCGTTCTCTCCCGTGTTCGGGCCGCGGGTACGACTGTCATTCCCGCGGTTCGATCGGACATTGACGATCAATGGGGGTCGACTTTTGTCGGCTCGAAATTCGACAGCCGCTGATACGAGGGATACCTGTATTAGCTTCTGTACGGGCGTCGGCGACATCGTCGACATGCTTCAACCGGGCACATTCCACCCGGATCGGCAGTAAGCATAGCGGCCCGGGGTGGGATCTCGGTGATCCCCCCTTGGTAACCCGAGGCATAGCCCGAATCCCCGGACCGCGCCCCTAGCTTGGGTGCTTGCTTACCAACACTTTACCAAGCTATCTACGACAGTGCGTAGCTGGGTGGGATTATTCCTGCTCGGAAGCCGTTTCGCTGTCTCCCGCGCGTGTCGTGACGTACGGGACCTTGTGTCGCACAACGCCATAGGTCTCGGCGCCGAGCACGATCAGCAGGGCTCCGACCACGGTGAAGAACAGCGCGGGCCTGCTGTAGAAGTCGAACTGGTTGAGCACGCCGACGACGACGAGCACCACCAGCAGTTTCGCTACCCAGCCGACCAGCATGACCATGCCCGCCATCTGCGGCGGCAGCTTCGCGCCGAACAGCACCGAGACCACGGTGGTGAGGATGAATCCGCCGCCGATCGCGGCACCGAGCAGCGCGCCCCACAGGCCGGGCATCCCGGCGAGGAGGGTGGCGATCACCACCGACGCAACCACGAGCACGCCGAGGCCGATCAGGCCGTAGCGCAGCGCGGCACGCAGCGGGGCGTCGGGGCCTGGCACGGTTTCGGGTGTAAAACTCACGGCCCGCACTTTACCAAGCGGTCCGGAGTCAGTGCTGGGCCGACTCGGTCCGGCGCATCGAGGGGATCACCGTCACCACCAGCGCGAACACCAATCCGCCCGCCACCAGCAACACCACCAGGCGCCGGTCCATCAGCGACGTTCCCACCGCGCCGAAGGCGAGCACACCGACCCATAAATAGATGAGCAACACCACGCGCCGCTGTGAATGTCCGATCTGTAGCAATCGGTGATGCAGGTGCATTTTGTCCGGTGTGGAAAAACTCACGCCCGCGCGCACGCGGCGCACGATCGCCAGCAACAGATCCAGCACCGGAATGAACATCACCGCACCGACCAGCAGCAGCGGCGAGAGCAAACCCACAATGTCGCGCGGGCCGTAGCCCTGCAGCGGAATTCGGCCCGACGCACCGGTGGAAACCGCAGCCAGCATCAATCCGATCATCATCGACCCGGTATCGCCCATGAAGATTCGGGCCGGGGAGAAATTGTGCGGCAGAAATCCGAGACACGCCCCGGCCAGCGCGGCGGCCAGCAAAGCCGGTGGATAGGTGTCGACCGAGCCGCCCTGGTCGTAGAGCAAACCGACGGAGAACGCGAAAACGGCCACCGCGCAGATCAAACCGAGGCCCGCGGCCAAGCCGTCCAATCCGTCGACGAAGTTCATCGCGTTGACGAGGGTGACGGTGATGCCGACGGTCACCAGACCGCCCTGCAGCGCGTCGAGCACGACGGTCGAATCGTTGAACGGGTCGTAGATCACGTACCAGCTCAGGCCCATCACGGCCATTACGCCCGCGGCGGTGACCTGACCGGCGAATTTGGTGAGCGCGTCGAGCCCCCAGCGGTCGTCGACGATGCCGACGAGCACGATGATCGTCGCGGCGACGAGCACGGCCGGAATATCGGGCGCGTAGTCGAATCCGCGTCGTAGCGCGGGCAATTGGTGCGCGAACAAGATCGCGGCGACGACGCCGACGTACATGCCGACGCCACCCATCCGGGGAATCGGTTTGACGTGCACATCGCGTTCACGCGGAATCGCCACGGCGCCGAAACCGATGGCGAGCACCCGGACACCGCCGGTGGCCAGGAAGGTCACCGTCGCCGAGACGAGCAGCACGAGCAGGAGCTCACGCAGGGGAACGACTGAGCTCATCGCAGGCGGGCGATCACCGGTTGGTGGAGCTGGTCAGGGCATCGGGTGCCATCCCGAGGACCTCGGCGATGTCGGCCGATGGCACCGCGCCCTCCCGCAACACCCGAGGTTGGTCCGCGGTGAGGTCGACGATCGTCGAGGCGACGGCGTGCTCGGCCGGTCCACCGTCGAGGTACACACTCGCCAGCGAGCCGAGCTGTTCGCGCGCCTGTCCGACGGTGGTCGCGGGCGGCTGCCCCGACACGTTGGCGCTCGACACCGCGAGCGGGCCGACCGCGCGCAGCAGTTCCAGTGCCACCGGGTGCAACGGCATGCGCAGCATCACCGTTCCTCGAGTGTCGCCGAGGTCCCAGGCCAGCGAGGGCGCCGCCTGCACGACGAGACTCAGCGCACCCGGCCAGAACGCCCGGATCAGCTCGCGCGCCTGCGGGCGTACCGAGAACACGAGTCCGTCGATGGTGTGCCACGAGCCGACCAGCACCGGGACCGGCATATCGCGACCGCGCCGCTTGGCGGCAAGCAGGTCGGCGACAGCGGACGAGTCGAAAGCGTCGGCGGCGATGCCGTAGAGGGTGTCGGTCGGCATCACGACGAGGCGACCCGACTTCAGCGCACTCGTGGCCGCGGTGATCCCCGCGTCCCGAGACGCCTCATCGGCACAGTCGTAGACAGTACTCAAAGCTGTCCGCCTCCTCCGCGTACTCTTTCCGGTCTTTAGCTGCGGGCAAGAGTGTAGCCCCCGGTCCGAGGGCCGAGACCCGAGGGACTTTTCGGCCCTGAACGCGCGGTTAGCCAAATAATTGCCATGTGGCGCGATGCCCCGCTACCCGCACCGCGACACCCACATTCAGCTCGGCTGCCGTACACGGCCCCGCCGAGTAGCCGACATCGTCGGCGCGGGGCCACACCCTCGAGGATGGGGGTGAGCCCCGGGCCGCATCCAACTGGGGCGAGGGGCGACCCCGCACACCACCCAGCGATGAGGGAGCGATCGCCGCCCACTCAGAAGGGTATCGGTGCTATAGCCGGACAGCGCCCGACGGGCGGGCAAGAATCACCTGCCTGTCTGTGCACGCCCCCTGGTAGCGGCCTGTCAGGTGTTCGAGGGGCGACGCGCGGTGACGAAGCGTGGCTTGTCGGCGAGGTCGGTGTGTTCGGCGATGTCGGTGAGGTCGGCGGCCGAGAGCAGGGCCGCCACTCCCCCGCCGTTGGTGTCGTCGTGTTCGACGGCGGTGGCGCCACCGGGGCGCAGCAACCGGGCGATCGTGGGGACCATGCCGCGGATGACGTCGAGACCGTCCGGACCGCCGAAGAGGGCACGGTGGGGGTCGTGGTCGGCGACTTCGGGGTCGAGGACCGCGTCCTGCGGGATGTAGGGCGGGTTGGCGACGACCAGGTCGGCGCGGGCGGTGAGGTGTTCGACCACGAACGGGTCGGTGACGTCACCGGAGTGCAGGGTGATGGGGGTGTCGCCCGCGGCGATGCGCGCGTCGGCGTTGCGGCGGGCCCAGCGCAGCGCGTCGGGATCGAGTTCGACGGCATGCACATCGGCATCCGGGCGAGCCTGCGCGATGGCCAGGGCCAGCGCGCCCGAGCCGGTGCACAGGTCGACGACGATCGGTGCGTGTGCGAACCGCCGCGACTCGAGGTAGCCGAGTGCCCAGGCGAGCAGCAACTCGGTTTCGGGGCGCGGCACGAACACACCGGGACCGACAGCGAGGTCGACCGCACCCAGCGGCGCGGTTCCGATCAAGTGCTGCAACGGGATTCGCGTCGCGCGCTGATCGACCGAGTGGTCGATGCGGCCTGCGGTCTCGGCGTCGATCATCGGGATCAGCGCCAGTCGCATGCGATCCACGCCGAGCGCATGTGCTGCCAGCATCTCCGCATCGAACATCGGCGAACCGACACCAGCCTCGGCCAACCGTCCGGCCGCGGCAACGACCAAGGGGCGCAACGGCACTCGCTCGGTCGCCGCTTCGGGCACGCTCACGGCACCCTCCGTTCGGTCATCGCGGGCCGGGCGGCCGGGTGCGAGGTGCGACCGAGTCGCACCCCCACCCAGTGGAGTTGCCGCGGCGACCGCCCGCGGCCCCGATCGACCGCCGTCCGCCCGACTCGGACCGCAGTGCCGCACGCGGGCGCCGAGTCGTTCGCACGCAGACCGGCGCCGAGCGAAATCTCGCCGACCGGCGCGTGACGCTCCATTACTCGGCAGCCATCCGGGCCTCGCGGTCGGCTTTGCCGAGCGCGTCGAGCAGCGCGTCCATGTCACCGTCGAGGACGGCGTCGAGGTTGTGCGCCTTGAACCCGATGCGGTGATCGGCGATCCGGTTCTCGGGGAAGTTGTAGGTGCGGATGCGCTCGGAGCGGTCGACGGTGCGGATCTGGCTGGCGCGACCGGCCGCCGCCTCCTGCTCGGCCTGTTCCTCGGCCAGCGCCTGCAAGCGCGCGGCCAGCACCTGCATGGCACGCGCCTTGTTCTGCAACTGGGAGCGTTCGTTCTGGCAGGTCACCACGATGCCCGAGGGCAGGTGGGTGATGCGGACGGCGGAGTCGGTGGTGTTCACGCCCTGACCGCCCTTGCCGGAGGACCGGTACACGTCGATGCGCAGGTCGGTCTCGTCGATCTGCACCTGCTCGACCTCGTCGGGCTCGGGGTAGATCAGCACGCCCGCGGCCGAGGTGTGGATGCGGCCCTGCGATTCGGTCACCGGGACGCGCTGCACGCGGTGCACGCCACCCTCGAACTTGAACCGCGACCACACGCCGTCGCGCGCGGCGTCGCGGCTCTTGATCGACAGCGTCGCGTCCTTGTATCCGCCCAGGTCGGAGTAGGTGACGTCGAGCGTCTCCACCTTCCAGCCGTGCCGTTCGGCGTAGCGGATGTACATGCGCGCCAGGTCGGCGGCGAACAGCGCCGATTCCTCGCCGCCCTCGCCGGACTTCACCTCGAGCACCACGTCGTCGCCGTCGTGCGGGTCGCGCGGGGCCAGCAGGTCGGCAAGGGCCTGCTCGAGTTCGGCCAGCTGGGCTTCCAGGCCGGGCACCTCGGCGGCGAAGGTGGCGTCGTCGGCGGCCAGCTCACGAGCGGCCTCGAGGTCGTCGCGCACCGCTTCGAGTTTGCGGTAGGTGCTCATCACCGGCGCCAGCTCGGCGAACCGCTTCCCCACCCGGCGTGCCGCGCCCGCGTCGTTGTGCAGCGACGGATCGGCCAGCTGCGTCTCCAGGCCCTGGTACTCGGCCAGGATGTCGTCGATGGCGGACGGGGCCGTCGGATCGGCCATGCGGTGAACTCCTACTTGGAAGAAGACGGCTGGAAGTCTTTCCAGGCCGAAGGCCGTTCTCGGCCGCCTCGATCTGGACTGAGCGGAGGGTGCGACGAAGGAGTGCCCGGAGGGGAAGATCGAGGCCGACCGGGCCGAGAGCCCGCGGCGCCCGCGCCGCCAATGACAACGCCCGGCCTGCGAATGCAGAACCGGGCGTCGGGGGAGGCAACTAGCTTTCGGCGTCGGCCTTCTTGGAACCGGCGCGCTTGCCGTAGCGAGCCTCGAAGCGAGCCACGCGGCCGCCGGTGTCGAGGATCTTCTGCTTGCCCGTGTAGAACGGGTGGCACTGCGAGCAGACCTCGACCGTGATCTGGCCGGACTCCTTGGTGGAGCGAGTCTGGAAGGTGTTGCCGCAACCACACACGACGGTGGTGTCGACATACGTGGGGTGGATTCCTGCCTTCATGGGCGTCCTCTCGATAATGGTCGCCGGGTCGTATCCCCATGGAGTGGAGTACGTGAACCGGAACCGACTAGGCGGGATGTCTACGAGCTCGTAGACACACAGCGGTCCAGTATGCCACACAGTTACATAGCGGCTGGCGCCGCGGGTTCTCGGCCTGTTCCCTTGATCTTCCCTCCCTCCGGGCACTCCTTCGTCGCACCCTCCGGTCAGTCCAGATCAAGGCGGCCGAGAACCAGGAAAGACCCCGCCGTGGCGAGGCCTTTCCTATGTACTGAAGATCACTCGTCGAGTGCGCCCGGCGCGGTCTTGGAGACCGACATCAGGAACTCGAGGTTGTTCTTCGACTTCTTCAACCGGTCGATGAGCAGGTCGATCGCCTGATGCGAATCCAGGCCCGAGAGCACCCGGCGCAGCTTGTGCAGCACCGCGGCCTCGTCCGGGGACATCAGCAGTTCGTCCTTGCGGGTGCTCGACAGGTTCACGTCGACCGCCGGGAACACGCGGCGCTCGGCGATCTTGCGGTCGAGCTTGAGCTCGGCGTTACCCGTGCCCTTGAACTCCTCGAAGATCACCGTGTCGCCGGTGGAACCGGTCTCGACCAGCGCCGTGGCGATGATCGTGAGCGAGCCACCGTTCTCGATGTTGCGGGCCGCGCCGAGGAACCGCTTGGGCGGGTACAGCGCGGTCGAGTCGACACCACCGGAGAGGATGCGGCCCGAGGCGGGCGAGGAGTTGTTGTACGCGCGGCCCAATCGGGTGATCGAGTCGAGCAGCACCACAACGTCTTTGCCCATCTCCACCAGTCGCTTGGCCCGCTCGATGGCGAGCTCGGCGACGGAGGTGTGGTCGGCAGGCGGACGGTCGAAGGTGGAGGCGATGACCTCACCCTTCACCGAACGCTGCATGTCGGTGACCTCTTCGGGACGTTCGTCGACCAGCACGACCATGAGGTAGCACTCGGGGTTGTTGGTCGCGATCGCGTTGGCGATGTCTTGCACCACGGTCGTCTTACCGGCCTTGGGCGGGGAGACGATGAGCGCGCGCTGGCCCTTGCCGATCGGCATGATCAGGTCGATCACGCGGGTGCTCAGCTTGTTGGGCGTGGTCTCGAGGCGCAGTCGCTGGTTCGGGTACAGCGGGGTGAGCTTCTGGAAGTCGGGACGACGCCTGGCCGCCTCGACCTCGCCACCGTTGACGGTGTCCAGGCGCACCAGCGGGTCGAACTTCTGGCGCTGGTTGCTCTGCTCGCCGTCGCGCGGCGCGCGGACCGCGCCGGTGATGGCGTCACCGCGACGCAGGCCGTTCTTGCGGACCAGGTTCATCGACACGTACACGTCGTTGGGCCCGGCCAGGTAGCCGGAGGTCCGCACGAAGGCGTAGTTGTCGAGCACGTCGAGGATGCCCGCGACGGGCTGCAGGACGTCGTCCTCACGGATCTCGAAGTCGCGCGCCTCGCCGCCGCCACCACCGGTGCCGCCGTCGCGGTCACGCCCGCGACGACGCTCACGGAACCGACGGCCCCGGCGCCCGCGGCCGCCTTCCTCGTCGTCGCCACCGCGATCACGGTCGTCGCGCGGGCCACGATTGCCGCCCGCGTTGCCGTTCTGGTTCTGGTTGCGCTCGCCGCGCTCGTTCTGGTTGCGGTCGTTCTGATTACGCTCGCCACCGGCATTGCGGTCGCCACCGGCATTGCGGTCGTTGCGCTCGCGGCGACGCTCGCCCTGCTCGCCACCGTCGGCCTGCTTGGGCTCCTCGGTGCGATTCTCGGCGGGGGCGTTCTCGCCGCCACCGGAACGGGCCTGGTCACGACCGCGACGCTGCCTGCCACGGCCACGCTGACCGCTCTCGCGACCGGACTCCTCGCCCGCCTCGGCGGGGGCTTCGGTCTTGGCCTCGACCGGCTTGGTCGAAGCGGTCTCGGGCTCGGCCTGCTTGGTCTCGGTGGCCTTGGTCTCGACCGGCTTCACCTCGGCCGTCTTCGCCTCTGCCGCCTTGGATTCGGCGGCGGGCTTCTCGGCCTTGGCCGGGCGCTCCCGCTTGGCGGGGGCCTCGGCGGTGGCAGGCGCGTCGGCCGTCACGGCGGCGGCTTCGGCAGGCTTGGCACCCTTGGCAGGCGCTCCGGCCTGGTTTTCTTTGATTGCGGCGATGAGATCGCCCTTGCGCATACCGGAGGTGCCTCGGATACCGAGTTCCCCAGCGAGCGCACGCAACTGCGGCAACAGCATTCCAGTCAGCCCCGATCGTGCGACGTCGGTGTGTTCGCTCATCTTCGAAATCTGTCCGGATTCACTTTCGCGGCCGCCCGAATTCGTCGGGTCGGTATCCACCCCGGGTGTCGCGAGCAGGTCCGTTTCTGTCACGGAAATCCTTTCCTTCCCTCGAATGCCGTGTGCTGAGTCGAGGGTTCGTTCCGCAGACCCGGCAACATATGCCGAGCTCGGATTATGCGTCCCACAGGACGCTTGTGCCGTACTACCCGCCCCGCCGGACCGGAGGCTTCGCCACCAGAAGAAAGTGGTAAGGGGAGCGATTGCCCTGATGAAGCACCGGCGTCTGATGCGCACGATGTACGGACCAGCCCAGAATAGCCGCCTACCACGAACAACGGCAAGGCAGGCACGCCGTCAGTCGACCGACACCCCGTCGGCGATACCGGGCTCGACCACGCGCAAACCATCCTTCTCGGCCTGTTCGCGCAGGTCAGCGGGGAAATCCTCGGTCGCAAGCGCCAGGATCGTCGGACCGGCGCCCGAGACCGTCGCGGCGATTCCGGCCGCGCGCAGCCGCTCGATCCAGGCGGTGGTGAGCGGTAGCGCGGGGGCACGCTGGGTCTGGTGCAACCGGTCGGCGGTGGCGGGCATCAGCAGGTCGGGACGCTCGGTCAGCGCGACGACGGCCAGCGCCGCCCGGCTCACGTTGAACGCCGCGTCGCCGTGGGGCACCTGCTCGGGCAGCAGCCCGCGCGTGTGCGCCGTGGACGAACGCTCCTGCGGAATCAGCACCACCGGGCGCAGCGCCCGCGCGGGTTCCAGGCGCACGGCCCGGTAGGCGCGGGCCTGGTCGTCGCCGGTCTCGGTCCACGAGACCACGACACCGCCGAGCACGCTGGCGGCGGCGTTGTCGGGATGACCCTCGAACTCCGAGGCCAGCTGCACCAGCCGGTCGCCGTCGAGGCGAAGCGCCGGGTCGAACTTCGCGGCCAGCCCGGCACCGGCGGCCAGGCCACCGACCACAGCCGAGGCGCTGGAACCGAGACCACGCGAATGCGGAATCACGTTGCGGCACACGACATCGAGACCGTCGGCCCAGACGCCGAGCGATTCCAGGCCGCGCTCGATCGCGCGGACCACCAGATGGGTGGGGCCCCACGGGACGTCGTCGGCGCCCTCGCCCTCGACCCGGATCGCGAGACCGGAATCGGTGGTGCGCACGACGATTTCGTCGTAGAGGCCCAATGCCATTCCGAGACAATCGAATCCGGGGCCGAGATTGGCGGTGGAGGCGGGCACGCGCACGGTCACCTCTAGACCGGCGGGCAGGGTCGCTGTCATCAGCGTGGGCTCAGGTGCGGTCAACTCAGGCCAGCTCGAGTTCGCGGGCGATGGCGACCGGGTCCACGGCGATCGGCTTGACCTCGGGCATCCCGGCCAGCGCGTTGTCGGGGTCCTTGAGGCCGTTGCCGGTGACGGTGCACACGACGGTCAGGCCCGAATCCAGCCAGCCCTCCTCGCGCGCGGCGAGCAGACCGGCCACGCTCGCGGCCGACGCGGGCTCGACGAACACGCCCTCGGTCGCGGCGACCAGGCGGTAGGCGGCCAGGATCTCCTCGTCGGTCGCGGCACGGAAGGCGCCGCCGGACTGTTCCTTGGCCTCCATCGCACCGTTCCACGAGGCGGGTGCGCCGATGCGGATCGCGGTGGCGACGGTCTCGGGGTCCTTCACCGGCGCACCGTTGACCAGCGGCGCGGCACCGGCGGCCTGCACGCCGAGCATGCGCGGCAGCACCGAGGTGATGCCGTCGGCGTGGTATTCGCGGTAACCGCGCCAGTAGGCGGTGATGTTGCCCGCGTTGCCCACCGGAAGCACGTGCACATCGGGTGCCTTGCCGAGCACATCGCAGATTTCGAACGAGGCGGTCTTCTGTCCCTCGATGCGCGCCGGGTTCACCGAGTTCACCAGGCCGACCTGCGGGAATTCGGCGGTCACCTTGCGGGCCAGCTCGAGGCAGTCGTCGAAGTTGCCCTCGACCTGGATGATCTTGGCGCCGAGCATCACGGCCTGGGCCAGCTTGCCCATGGCGATCTTGCCCTGCGGGATCAGCACGGCGCATTCCATGCCCGCGCGGGTGGCGTAGGCGGCGGCCGAGGCGGAGGTGTTGCCGGTCGAGGCGCACAGCACGGCCTGCTGACCTCGGTACTTGGCGTCGGTCATGGCCATGGTCATGCCACGGTCCTTGAACGAGCCCGTCGGGTTGGCACCCTCGACCTTCAGGTACACCTCGCACCCGGTGAGTTCGGACAGGTGCGTGGCGGGGACCAGCGGAGTTCCGCCCTCGAACAGGGTCACCGGCTCCCAGTCGGCCGCACCGGCGAGCCGATCGCGGTAGGCCGCGATCAGACCGGGCCAACGCGAGTGCACGCCACTCTGCGGGGCGATGCCAGTGGAGTTCATGATTCTTCGGTGCCTTCCAGTCTGAGAACGCTGGTCACAGCGGTGACGGAATCCATCTCCGCCAGTACCGCGACAGTATCGGCCAGCGACGACTCCACCGCATGGTGGGTGACGACCACGAGCCGGGCGCCGTCGCCGTGACCCTGCTGACGCACGGTGGAGATGCTCACCCCGTGCTGGGCGAAGGTGTCGGCGACCGCGGCGAGCACGCCGGGACGGTCCTCCACCTGCAGGTTCACGTGGTAGCGGGTGGGGGTGTCGCCGATCGGCGCGATCGGCAGCTCAGCATAAACCGATTCGCCGGGCGCGCGACCACCGTAGAACTTGTTGCGGGCCGCCATCACCAGGTCGCCGAGCACGGCCGAGGCGGTCGGCGCGCCGCCCGCGCCCTGCCCGTAGAACATCAGGCGACCGGCGTTGTCGGCCTCCACCACCACGGCGTTGAACGCGCCGTTGACCGAGGCCAGCGGGTGCTTGCGCGGGATGAGCGCCGGGTACACGCGCACCGAGACGCGGTCCTTACCGCCTTCGGCCGCGCTCGGCTCACCGGGGACGCGCTCGCAGATGGCCAGCAGCTTCACCGTGCAGCCGACGGCCGAGGCGGTCTCGAGGTCTTCGGCGGTGATCTTGGAGATGCCCTCGCGGTACACGTCGGCGGCGGTGACGCGGGTGTGGAACGCCAGCGAGGCCAGGATCGCGGCCTTGGCGGCGGCGTCGTAGCCCTCCACGTCGGCGGTGGGGTCGGCCTCGGCGTAACCCAGGTCGGTGGCCTCGGCGAGCACGTCGTCGTAGGCGGCGCCGGTCTCGTCCATCGCGGAGAGGATGAAGTTGGTCGTGCCGTTCACGATGCCGACAACCTTGTTCACCCGGTCACCCGAGAGCGACTGGATCAGCGGACGCACCACCGGGATCGCACCGGCGACGGCGGCCTCGAAGTACAGGTCGGCGCGGCTGCCCTCGGCGGCGGCGGCCAGTTCGCCGGTGTAGTCGGCCAGCAGCGCCTTGTTGGCGGTGACCACGGACTTGCCAGCGTTGAGGGCGTCGCGGATAAGCTTGCGGGCCGGGTCGATGCCGCCCATCACCTCGACGACCAGGTCGACATCGTCGCGCGCGACGAGAGCCTCGGCGTCGGTGGTGAGCAGCTCGGCGGGCAGCCCGCGGTCCTTGGCCAGGTCGCGCACGGCGACACCGCGCAGCACCAGCGGCGCACCCACCCGCGAGGCCAGGTCGTCGGCGTGGTCGCGCAGCACGCGCACCACCTCGGTGCCGACGGTGCCCATGCCGAGCACGGCTACGCCGAGCGGACGCCCCGCGTCGTTGGTGCCGTTCATCCTTCTACCTCCAGGCTGAGCAGGTCCGCCACCGTTTCCCGGCGCAGAATCAGTCGCGATTCCCCGTCGCGCACCGCGACCACGGCGGGCCGGGTGAGCAGGTTGTAGCGACTCGACATCGAGTAGCAGTACGCCCCCGTCGCCGCGACCGCGACCAGGTCGCCCGGTCCGGCGTCGGCGGGCATCCACGTGTCACGGATGACGATATCGCCGCTCTCGCAATGCTTTCCGACCACGCGCGCCACGACCGGGTGCGCGTCGGAGGACCGCGAGACCAGACGGCAATCGTAATCGGCCTGGTAGAGCGCGGGGCGGATATTGTCGCTCATCCCGCCGTCGACGCTCACGTACCGGCGACGCGCGCCGCCGTCGAGCTCGACATCCTTGATGGTGCCGACCTCGTAGAGGGTGACAGTGCCCGGACCGGCGATGGCGCGACCGGGTTCGACGGCGATGATCGGCTCGGGCAGCCCGGCGCGGGTGGCCTCGGCGGCGACCAGGTCGCGCAGCTTGGCGGCGAACTCGTCGAGCTCGGGCGGGTTGTCGCTGGGCAGGTAGGCGATGCCGAGGCCGCCGCCCAGGTCGAGGGTGGAGATCTGGGCGGTGCGCTCGACACCGAACTTGTCGATGGCCTCGCGCAGCAGGCCGAGCATGCGGCGGGCGGCGATCTCGAAGCCGTCGAGCTCGAAGATCTGCGAACCGATGTGGCTGTGCAGGCCGACCAGGCGCAGATTGTCGGCCTCGAAGACACGGGCGAGGGCTTCCATCGCGTCGCCACCGGCGATCGAGAAGCCGAACTTCTGGTCCTCGTGGGCGGTGGAGATGTACTCGTGGGTGTGCGCTTCGACGCCGACGGTCACGCGGACCAGCACGTCCTGCACCACCCCCGCCGCACCGGCGACAGCCTCGAGCCGTTCGATCTCGTAGAGCGAATCGACGACCACATGTCCCACGCCCGCCGCGACGGCGGCTTCCAACTCGGGGACGGATTTGTTGTTGCCGTGCAGCGCGATCCGCTCGGCCGGGAAACCCGCGTTGAGGGCGATGGCCAGCTCACCACCGGAGCACACGTCGAGCGACAGGCCCTCGTCGCGGATCCAGCGGGCGATCTCACCGCACAGGAACGCCTTCGACGCGTAGTGCACGCGCGCGGCGGTGCCGAACGCGGCGACCATGTCGCGGCAGCGCGAGCGGAAGTCGTCCTCGTCGATCACGAACAGCGGGGTGCCGTACTGAGCGGCCAGTTCGGTGACGGGGATGCCCGCCAACCGGACCACGCCGTCGTCACCACGTGAGGCGTTGCGCGGCCACACGTGTTCGGGCAGGTCGATCATCTCGCGCGGATCGGTCGGCCGCTCACCGAGGGTCGGGGCGTGCGGGATCTCGGCGTGCCGAGGCCCGGCGGGGTGTGCACTCATCGAGCGTCCTTCCTGAAAAAGTCTGCGGAGCTCACATGCGCTCCGGTGCGCTCACGCCGAGCAGGGCCAGGCCGTTGGCCAGCACCTGACGGGTCGCCTTCACCAATTCGAGGCGGGCGGCATTGAGCGGGCTGACGGCATCGTCGCCCTTGGGCAGCACACGCATGTCGTCGTCGGACTGGAACGGGTGATACACCCCGGCCAGTTCTTCGAGGTAACGGGCGATCCGGTGCGGTTCGCGGGTCTCGGCGGCGGTGGCCACCACGCGCGGGAAATCACCGAGGGTACGGATCAGGTCACCTTCGCGACCGGACGTCATCAGCGCGAAATCCGGTGTCGCAGTGGCGAATTCGGGGTACTTGGCGGCATTGCCGATGATGCTGTTGGTGCGCGAGTGCGCGTACTGCACGTAGTACACCGGGTTCTCGTTGCCCGCCTTGGTCCACAGGTCGAGGTCGATGTCGATGCTCGAGTTCACCGAGGACCGCACCAGCGAGTAGCGGGCCGCGTCGACGCCGATCTGCTCGACCAGGTCGTTGAGCGTCACCACGGTGCCCGCGCGCTTGCTCATCTTCACCGCCTGGCCCTCCTTGACCAGGTTCACCATCTGCCCGATCAGCACCTCGACGGTGTCGGGGTCGTCGCCGAAGGCGGCCGCGGCGGCCTTCAACCGGCCGATGTAGCCGTGGTGGTCGGCGCCGAGCATGTAGATGGCCAGGTCGAAGCCGCGCGAGCGCTTGTTCTGGAAGTAGGCGATGTCACCGGCGATGTAGGCGGCGTTGCCGTCGCTCTTGAGGACCACCCGGTCCTTGTCGTCGCCGAACTCGGTGGAGGCGATCCACCACGCGCCGTCCTTCTCGTACAGGTTGCCCGAGTTCTTCAGCTGCTCGACCGCGCGCTCCACGGCGCCGGAGGCGAACAGCTCGCTCTCGTTGAAGTACACGTCGAAATCGGTGCCGAAATCGTGCAGATCCTGCTTGATCTGGGCGAACATCTGCTGCACGCCCTCGCGCCGGAACAGCTCGTGGCGCTCGTCGGCGGGCCGGGTGAGCGCGTCGGGGTGCGCGGCGACGATGCTCGCGGCGATCTCCTGGATGTACTCGCCCGCGTACCCGTCCTCGGGAGTCGGCTCGCCGAGCGCGGCCGCGACCAGCGACTTCGCGAACCGGTCGATCTGGGCGCCGTGGTCGTTGAAGTAGTACTCGCGGGTCACGTCGGCGCCCTCGGCGGCCAGGATGCGGCCGAGCGCGTCACCGACCGCCGCCCAGCGGGTGCCGCCGAGGTGCACGGGACCGGTCGGGTTGGCGGAGACGAATTCGAGGTTGATCTTGGTGCCGGTCAGCGCCGTGCCGGTGCCGTACTTCTCCCCCGCGGTCAGGATCTGGGTGACGATCGCGCCCTGCGCCGACGCGGCCAGCCGGATGTTCAGGAAGCCGGGACCCGCCACCTCGGCGACCTCGACGCCCTCGGCGGCCGACAACGCCTCGGCCAGCCAACCCGCCAGCTCACGCGGATTCGTACCCACCCGCTTGGCCACCTGCATCGCCACATTCGTGGCATAGTCGCCGTGTTCGGGGTTGCGCGGACGCTCCACTGTGACCTGCTCGGGCAGGACCGACGAGTCCAGTCCACGTTCGACAAGCACCTTCGCGGCGGTGGTGCGAAGGAGATCTGCAAGGTCAGCTGGAGTCACGAGTCTCTATCCTATTGGCTGGGCGGCTCGCAACCACGACCGCCCGCCATGAACGCCACCGATCCATACGTCGAAAGAGCTAACCGAGCGATGCCGAGCAGGACAAGCGCAACATCAGCCAAGGCCGTCCGGGCCGCGGGGAAGTCGTCTCCGTCCCGCAAACCGGGCAAGGGCAAACTCCCGGGCAAGAAGCGCGAGGTGCCCTGGGCCCTGCTCGGCGGCGGTGTGGCCATCGTCGCGTTGATCGGCCTGCTGGCCTACAGCCTGGTGCCCAAGTACCTGGATCAGGCCGCCATCCGGGAAGCGCAGACTGACCTGTCCGAATGGGCACCGAGCGAGCAGAACCAGGACCCGGCGGCCAAGATCGAGGGCGTCGTCAAGCAGGAGTACCCCGCGGCGCTGCACGTCGACGAGACCAAGCGGGTGGCCTACGACAAGTCGCCCGCCTATGGTGGCCCGCACGATGTGGCCTGGGCCAACTGCACCGGCACGGTGTACGCCAAGCCGATCCGCATGGAGAACGCGGTGCACTCGCTCGAGCACGGCGCGGTGTGGATCGCCTACAACCCCGACAAGGTCGACGCGGCCGGGGTGGAGAAGCTGTCGAACTTCGTCAAGAACCGGCCCTACACGCTGATGTCGCCGTACCCGACCCTCGACACCCCCATCGCGCTGCAGTCGTGGGGCCACCAGTTGAAGCTGGACTCGGCCGACGACGCGCGCATCAAGCAGTTCATCTCCGCGCTGCGCACCAACCCGTACGCGCACCCGGAGGTCGGCGCCAGCTGCTCCAACCCGATCTTCGACGCCAACAACCCGCCGCCGTTCGATTCCTCGCCGTACGGTCCGGAAGCCGTCCCGATGGACGGCACCGGCGCCAACCAGGACCAGACCGAACTCGGCGGCCTCGGGTCGGGCATCCCGGGCCTGCCGAGCATCCCCATGCCGGGCGGCGCGCCCGCCGGTCAGTAATGAGCGAGAACACCGAGACACGCACCGGCGGGCGGCCCGCCGGTGCGGTGCTCGTGCTCGGCGCGATCGGCCTGCTCCTGCTCGGCGCGGTCGCGGGTGTGCTGCTGCGGATGCCTTTGGAGAAGGCCGAGTCGGCCGCGCCCGGCCCGGTCGACATCGGTTTCAACCAGGACATGTCGGTGCACCACGCCCAGGCCGTCGACATGGCTGGCATCGCGCTGATCGGTTCGACCGACAACGATGTGCGCCGCCTGGCCTACGACATCATGACCACCCAGTCGAACCAGATCGGCCGGATGCAGGGCTGGTTGCAGCTGTGGGACGCGCCGAGCCAGAGCGTCGAGGGCTTCATGGGCTGGATGAGTGCCGACAGCGGTGGACACGGCCACGGCGCGGCGACCACCGCCGCCCACAGCGGCCCCGTGGCCGCGATGCCCGGGATGGCGACCGACGAGGAGATGACCGCCCTGCGCCAGGCCACCGGCCCCGCCCTGGACACGCTGTTCCTGCAACTGATGCTGCGCCACCACCAGGGCGGTGTCCCCATGCTCGACTACGCCGCCGAACAGGCCTCGACCACCGCCGTCCGCTCCCTCGCGGCCACCATGTCGAAAACCCAATCCGGCGAATCCACCCTGATGACCACCATGCTCACCGCCCGAGGCGCCACCCCCCTCCCCCTCGGTTGACCCCGGTGCCGGACCGGGATCAACCGCCCGGTCCGGCACCGTTTTTGGCGCACCGCACCCGATGCGATACGCTGTCGCTGCCCGATCGCCCCACCGCGACCGGCACTATTCCCGCCCTCGTAGCTCAGGGGATAGAGCGTCTGCCTCCGGAGCAGAAGGCCGCAGGTTCGAATCCTGCCGAGGGCACACACGAGAAGGCCCCCGACCACAGGTCGGGGGCCTTTCTCATCGGTCTCCACCCCCGGCTTCAATGTCACGACCATCGGGCGTGCACGACCCTGCGATCACCGCTGTCTCCTGAACCGACCCGGCTATCGAGCACCGGAATCGGCAGGATACGGTGAGTGGTAAGCATCACACTGAGTTCGAGGCCCCGTCCGTTCGGTCGGGGTCTTGTCGTCGATCGGGCACGGTTCCACAGGTTTCGGGGTCTTCGACCCTGGTGACAGCAGGAGCGGGCATGACTAATCCATCCGACGGGTTCGGGAATCAGCCCTACCCGGGGCAACCACAGCCGGGACAGCCTGAGGCTGGGCAACCGGGGGCGGGGCAACCGCAGCAGGGTTATCAACAGCCGGGATATCCAGGCGCTGGAGGGCCGCCACCCGGCGGGTTCGGGGCGCATGCGGGACCGCCGCCGAAGAAGAAGCGGACGGGGTTGTTCATCGGGTTGGGGGTGTTGGCACTGGTCGTGTTGGGGGTTCTGGCGGCGGGAGTGGTGTTGACCGTGCAGGGGCGCACACCGCTGTCCTCGGACGACAAGAAGATCGAAGTGGCGATCCGCGACTTCTACGACACCCTCGACTCCGACGGGTTCATCGCGGCTTCGGAACTGGCCTGCGCGGCCGACCGCGCCGAGATCGACAACCTCAGCCCGGAGCAGCGCAGACAGTTCGACACCGCCACCGTGTCGGTACGCATCGATGACGTCCGCGACATCGTCGTCACCGGCGACAACGCCGAAGCCACGGTCGTCGGCCAGCTGACCCTCTCGGTCGAAGGCGAGGAGCCCGATACCGAGGACAGCACCGAGGAGCACCTCACCAAGGAAGACGGCACCTGGAAGATCTGCTCGGCCCCGGCCAACAAGCACTGACATTGCGATCACCGTGATCGCAATCCTTGGCGCAGCCCGCCCGCCTCGGCATCATCAATGGCGAGGCGGGCGTGGCTGAGAGGTTTAGGCGACGGTCTGCAAAGCCGTTCACGTGGGTTCGATTCCCGCCGCTCGCTCTATGGGGAACACGGCCCGGCTCGTGACATGATCGAAAACATGTCACGAACCGGACCGCTACCCCGAGACCCGATCGCCGAGGCGCACCGGCAATGGATCGAGCACGGCTGGAGTTCGGTCGCCGACGGCATGGCCCTGGTCACCTCCCTCGTGCGGGCCCAGCAGATCGTGATGGCCCGCGTCGACGAGGCACTCAAACCGACGGGGCTCACCTTCTCCCGCTACGAACTGCTGCAACTGCTCAGTTTCAGCCGCACCGGCGCCCTGCCCATGGCCAAAGCCAGTGCGCGCCTTCAGGTGCATCCGACCAGCGTCACCAACACCGTCGACCGGCTGGAAGCGGCCGGACTGGTCGTGCGCGTGCCGCATCCGAGCGACCGCCGTGCCACGCTCATCGAAATCACTTCCGCCGGAAGGAAATCCGTCGCCGAGGCGACCGAGGCACTCAACGCGCAGGTATTCGCCGAGCCTGGCCTGACCACCGACGACAGCAAACAACTCCTGGAACTGCTCGCCCGGTTCCGCCATGCCGCCGGGGATTTCGACGACGCGGCAAACCTCGCATTCCACGCGACCTGAGAACGCACTCGCGAATCGCGGGTCGACTCGCTTGGCAGGTCGCGCGAAAAGGTCCACCATGTAGCGCATGGTGCTGGTCCTCGGGGTGTCGGCAGGAGCGGGTGGTGCCCGTGCCGTGCTCAACCACACCGACCAACCGCACCTGCCGCCGCTGGACCGGGTGCACATCCCCCGCCGCGCGGGCGCCTCGGTGGCAGAATCGGTGCTCGCGGCGATCCGCCGGATGCGGGTGGCGGCCATCGCCCGCGACGAATGCGTCACCGCCACCGTCGTCACCTGCCGCAACGAGGTGCACGGCGATGCCATCCGCGCGGCGGCCGGGCCGTCGGTGACCATCGTCGACGAACCCCTCGCCCAGCTGCGCTACCTGCGCTTCACCGGCCTGCTGCCCGCCACCGAATCGGTGATGCTCTACGACCTCGGCAGTTCCGGCCTCACCGTCACCCACGCCGACTGCCGCACCGACACCATCCTGGCCAGTCAGCGCAGCACGGTCCTCAGCGGCGACGGCTACGACGCACTGCTGCGCTGGCAACTGGCCAGAGGCGGCGTCGCGGCCGACCGCCGCACCACCCGCGACCATCGTGAAATGCTCAGCCGCGCAAGGGTTGTCACCGCCACCGACGCCGACACCGGCGAACGCGCCGTGGTCACCCGCAGCGACCTGGCCGCCTTGTGCGAAGCGGGACTCCATCATTCGGCGTCGTTCGTGCGGCGGATGATCGACGACACCGGCGTGCGCCCCGGCGCGCTCGTCCTGCTCGGTGGCTGCCTCCGCAATCCGGCGCTGCGTCATGCCGTGGGCCGACTCGTCGACCTGCCGGTGGTGTACGACCCTGAGCCGGAATACGTTTCGGCGCGCGGGGCGGTACTGCTCGCCGCCAGGAAGCCCGCGCGCATGCGCATGCCACGACTGCGAGCGGGCGCGACGCCGGATTCGCGCGAACCCTCCGGCCCGGGGCGGCGCAAGTTCCTCGCCGCCGTCGCGGTGACCGCCACCCTCGGCGGCGCGGTCGCCGGGCTGCTCGGCACCGACGACCGGGCGGACGAGAAGAACCCGCCGACGCCCGCCCAGTTCATCGACGGCTCGCTCCCCGCGAAATAACTAGCTGTTGGTGAAGTTCGGGGCCCGCTTCTCGGTGAAGGCGGCCATGCCTTCCTTCTGATCGTCGGTCGCGAACAGCGAGTGGAACGCCCGGCGCTCGAACAGCAGGCCCTCGGCCTGGCTGGTCTCGAAGGACCGGTTCACCGCCGCCTTGGCGAGCATGGTGGCGGGCAACGACATGCTCGCGATGGTCTGGGCGGCCTCGAGCGCGGTGTCGAGCAGTTGGTCGGCGGGCACGACGCGCGAGACCAGTCCGGCCCGTTCGGCCTCCTCGACGCCCATGTTGCGGCCGGTGAGGATGAGGTCCATCGCCTTGGCCTTGCCGATGGCGCGGGTGAGCCGCTGCGAACCGCCCATGCCGGGGATGACGCCGAGCTTGATCTCGGGCTGACCGAACTTGGCGTTGTCGGCGGCGATCAGGATGTCGCACATCATCGCCACCTCACAGCCGCCGCCGAGCGCGTAGCCCGCGACGGCGGCGATGGTCGGCTTGCGGAAGTTCGCCAGGCGGTCCCAACCGGCGAAGGTGTCGGGCAGGAACATGTCCATGTAGGACTTGCTCGCCATCTCCTTGATGTCGGCACCGGCCGCGAACGCCTTTTCCGAACCGGTGAGGACGACGGCGCCGATCGAATCGTCACGCTCGAGTTCGTCGAGTGCGGCGATGATGTCCGCGAGCACCTGCGCATTGAGGGCGTTGAGGGCCTTGGGCCGGTTCAGCGTGATCCAGCCGACCCCGCCTTTGCCGTCGCTGCCGCCCTTGCGTTCCAACAGAATCGTCTCGAACTCGCTCATGGTCTGCAGACGATACCGAGCGGCGGCGCGGCCGGACTACACGGGCAAACCGAGTTCACGCTCACCGAGCGGGGCGAAATAGGCGTCGACCTGCGCGTCGGTGACCTCGGCCAGCGTCGCGGGCGACCAGCGTGGCGTGCGGTCCTTGTCGATCACCTGGGCGCGGATGCCCTCGGCCAGGTCGTGAGTGCTCAACGCGGCAACGGTGATCCGGAATTCGACATTCAGAGCGGCGGCGAGGCTGAGCCGACGGGCGTCGCGCAGGGCGCGCAGCGTCGCCTTCACCGCGATCGGCGACTTGGCGAGGATGTCCTCGGCCGCCTTGGTCGCCTCGGGGAGGTCGGCGGCACGCAGGGCCGCGATGATCTCCTCGACCGTGTCGGCGCCGTAGCACTCGTCGATCCAGTCGCGATGGGTGGCGAGCTCGGATTCGGGTGCGGGCGTGGCGAATCGGGCGACGGCCACATCGGCGGGCGTGGTGCGCATGGCGTCGAGGAGGGCGGGCAGGTCGGCCGACGGCACGAAGGTGTCGGCGAACCCGGCGACGATCGCGTCACCCGCGCCCATGCGCGCGGTGGTGAGGGCGACGTGGGTGCCCAACTCGCCGGGCGTGTGCGAGAGCAGGTAGGTGCCGCCCACATCCGGGACGAAACCGATGCCCGCCTCCGGCATGCCGATCTGGGAGCGCTCGGTGACGATGCGGTGGCTGCCGTGCGCCGAGACGCCGACCCCACCGCCCATCACGATGCCGTCCATGATCGCCACATACGGTTTGGGGTAGCTGTCGATCAGTTCGTTGAGCAGGTATTCGTCGCGCCAGAACGCGGCGGCCGCGGTGTCGAGCGGGGCGGGCGCCTCGGGACCGCCGTCGTTGATCGCCTTGGCGTCGCGATGGATGGCGACGATGTCGCCGCCCGCGCACAGCCCTCGCTCACCCGCGCCGACGATGGCGACGGTCGCGACGGCCGGGTCGTCCGCCCAGGCACGCAGGGTGTCGGTGACGGCCAGGCTCATCGCGTGGTTGAGCGCGTTGATGGCCCTCGGCCGGTTCAGCGTGATCAGACCGAGTCGGCCGCGAACTTCGAACAACACTTCGGCTTCACCCATGGCGTCACCATAAAGTCGGATGTCCGAGCGGCTGCGGCCGCGAGGTGCGAGTTGTGACCCATTCCACGGCGCTGTGTGGGGCAGAATCGGCGCATGGGCACCGACAACTTCGCACGGATATCCCGGCTGCGCGCACTGATCGATCATGCGAACACCGGTGCGGGCGAACGCGCCACCGCCCAGCGCATGCTCGACCGATTGCTGCGGAAAACGGGCGCCGCCAACACTTCTCGCGCTGCCGACCGAGTCTACGGAGAACGCCACCATCGGCCGGGCAGGCACGCGACCACCGCCGCGATCGTTGAGTCGGTGCGCGAGGACATCTCCTTCGCCCGTACCTTCGCCCCCGGTGCGCCCGGCGAGGTGATCGTGCACAGCCCGCTGGCCGCGGCACCGGCCGAACTGACGGTCGCGGTGAGCACCCCCTTCGCCGATCAGATCGTCGTCACGATCGACGACATCCCGCCGCAGTGGGGCTGGGAATCCGACGAGTTCGACCGCGTCGTCGCCACCCGTGACCTGCGCGCGCTGGCCGACGAACTGGCCGAGATCATCGACGCCTACAACCACTACGGCCCCGATGTTGGCCCCCGCTTCTTTCGCACGATCCGCGCCCAGCAGACGACCCTCATCCGCTGATCCGGTTCAGCGTGGCGGTCCCGAACCGGAGAGCAGGACGACCAGCCCGACAGTGAGGATGACGGCCCCGACGGCCAGGACGATGCTGGCGACGGCGGGTCCGCCTGTCGTGTTGTCGGCGACCACCTGGCCGACGCCGAGCGCGACGCACGTCGCACCCCCGACGACGAGGACCGGTTCGCGCCGCAGCAGGTAGGCGCCGAGACAGAGCACGCCGAGCAGAACGGTGAGCGCCGGGCGCCACAGCGATTCGCCGAGTGTCACCGATTGGGCGCCGACCAGCGCGATCAGTCCGCCCAGCAGGAATCCGGCCCAGTCCACGACGAGGCGCCGCGCCCATGCGAGCCCGAACCAGACGGCACCGAAGGCCATGAGCGCGACGCCCTGCCACAACGCGCGATGTGTCTCGGCGGTGAGCTCGGCGATCGTGGCGACCCCGAAACCGGCGACGGCGATCATGCCGAGCAAGCTCGGCACCATGAGATAGCCGAGGATCGCCACCAGTAGGCCCGCGAGCACGGCGGCGATCTCGGCATCGTCGCCACGTTCGCCGAAGGCGGTGGCCACCACGGCACTGGTGGCCCCGGCCGCGAGCAGGAGCAGTGCCGCCGCGAGCCTGGTCCGCACCGCCGACGCGAGGGGAACCCGACGGAACACCCCGGCCCGTCCACCGGCCAGCACGACGGCACCGCCGAGGGAACACCCCGCCACGGCGGCGAGCAACACCACCCGCCCGGAATCGGCGATATCGCTCCACGCGCGGTCGAGGAACAACCCGAGTCCCGCGGCGACCAGCCCCGCACCGAGATAGGCGACGATCTCGGCGACCACCCGGATCGCCGGGGCACGCCGCGCCCGGTCCTGTTCCTCGACGGCCCGCAGCACAGCATCGCGTTGGTCACCACTGATCACCCCACCCGCGACCAGCCGCTCCAACGCCACCCGCACCCGGTGTTCGCGAACCATCCGTCGAGTATGTCGACCCGCACGGCGATCCACCCTCGAACACGAACTCCCGCACCCGAAACCGCTCATGTCGTGATCGACGGTCGGCGCGGCCCCTTCCCCAGTGACGCCGTTCACAGTACGATTAGTTTGATGTCCTAGTATCGGGCGTACTATCAATGGCGGAGGAAGTCATGAGCACCTCATTGCACGTTCCTGTCCATCCGGTGCGGTTCGTGACCTCGGCCGCCCTGTTCGACGGGCACGACGCGGCGATCAACATCATGCGGCGCATCCTGCAGGCCCAGGGCGCGGAAGTGATCCATCTGGGTCACAACCGGTCGGTGCGCGAGATCGTCGACGCGGTGGTCGAGGAGGACGTGCAGGGCGTGGCGGTGAGCTCGTATCAGGGCGGGCACATCGAGTTCTTCGAATATCTCGCCGAGGCGCTGCGCGAGGCCGGGGCGGGCGACGTCCGTATCTTCGGTGGTGGCGGCGGCGTGATCGTCCCCGAGGAGATCGAGCGCCTCGCCCGCTGTGGCGTGCGCATCTTCTCCCCCGAAGACGGTCAGCGCCTCGGCCTGCCCGGCATGATCAACGAACTCATCCGGCTGTGCGACGTGGACCGAGCCGCCACCGCCCCCGATCTGGACGCCCTCTACACCGGCGATCGAATCGCCCTGGCCCGCACCATCACCTGCCTGCAGCAGGGCACCCTGCCCGACGCCGACCGCGTCGCCGTGCTGGCCGCGGCGGCCACCCGCGAGGTGCCGGTCCTCGGCATCACCGGCACCGGTGGCTCCGGCAAGTCCTCGCTCACCGACGAACTCGTGCGCCGGTTGCGCACCGACCAGCAGGACAAGCTGCGCGTCGCGGTGCTCGCCGTCGACCCGACCCGGCGCCGCGCCGGTGGCGCCCTGCTCGGTGACCGCATCCGCATGAACGCCCTCGACGGCGAACACGTGTACTTCCGCTCGCTGGCCACTCGGGGCAATCACGAACTGCCCGACGACATCGACACCATGATCGCCGCGTGCCGGGCGGCGGGCTTCGACCTGGTGATCCTCGAGACGCCGGGCATCGGCCAGGGTGACGCGGGCATCGTCGACCACGTGGACGTGGCGCTGTATGTGATGACGCCGGAGTTCGGCGCCGCCTCCCAGCTCGAGAAGATCGACATGCTCGACTACGCCGACGTGGTCGCGGTGAACAAGTACGAGCGGCGCGGCGCGGCCGACGCGGTGCGCGACGTGGCCCGCCAGCTGATCCGCAACCGGGCGGAATTCGGCTCCGAACCGGCCGACATGCCGGTGTTCGGCACCAGCGCGGCGACCTTCGACGACGACGGTGTCACCGCGCTCTACCAGCATCTGCTCACCCGGCTGACCGAGCACGGCCTCACGGTGGAGCCGGGCGCGCTGCCCCGGGTGGAGACGAAGGTGTCGACCAGGTTCGCCCAGCTCATCCCGCCGTCACGGGTGCGCTACCTGGCCGAGATCGCCGAGACGGTGCGCGCCTACCACCAGGACACGGCACGGGAAGTGGTTGCGGCGCAACGTGTTCAGCGTTTGCGTGCGGTGCACGAGGAACTGCCGGACGACACCGCCGTTGGCGACCTGCTGGCGGCGGCCACCGGTGATCTGTCGCCCGCCTCCGCTGCCCTGCTGGCCGAATGGCCCACGCTGGCCGAGAGCTATCGGGGCGAGGAGCAGGTGGTGCGGGTACGCGACCGCGAGATCCGTACCCCGTTGCGACGCGAATCACTCTCCGGCACAAGCGTTCCCCGGGTAGCGCTGCCCCGCTGTACCGACGCGGGTGAACTGTTGCGCTTCCTGCGCGAGGAGAACCTGCCGGGCCGATTCCCCTTCACCGCAGGCGTTTTCCCGTTCAAGCGCGACAACGAGGACCCCACCCGCATGTTCGCGGGTGAGGGCGATCCGGCGCGCACGAACCGGCGTTTCAAGGCGCTCAGCGCCCACACCGAGGCCACTCGCCTGTCGACGGCCTTCGATTCGGTGACCCTCTACGGTCACGAACCCGCGCAGCGCCCCGACATCTACGGCAAGGTCGGCACCTCGGGTGTCTCGGTGGCGACGATCGACGACATGCGCACCCTCTTCGACGGTTTCGACCTGTGCGAACCGACCACCTCGGTGTCGATGACCATCAACGGCCCGGCCCCGACCATCCTGGCGTTCTTCCTCAACGCGGCCGTCGACCAGGCGCTCGGCCGCTTCACCGAGTCCGAGGGCCGGGAACCGACCGATCAGGAAGCCGCCCAGATCAGGGCACGCACGCTGTCCACCGTGCGTGGCACCGTGCAGGCCGACATCCTCAAGGAGGACCAGGGCCAGAACACCTGCCTGTTCTCCACAGAGTTCAGCCTGCGCATGATGGCCGACGTACAGGAGTGGTTCGTCCGCAACGAGGTGCGCAATTTCTACTCGGTGTCCATCTCCGGCTATCACATCGCCGAGGCCGGGGCCAACCCGATCAGTCAGCTCGCGTTCACCCTGGCCAACGGATTCACCTATGTGGAAACGTATCTGGCGCGCGGATTGGCGATCGACGAATTCGCGCCGAACCTGTCGTTCTTCTTCTCCAACGGGATGGACCCGGAATATTCGGTGATCGGGCGGGTGGCCCGGCGCATCTGGGCCGTCGCGATGCGTGACCGGTACGGCGCGGGGGAACGCGCGCAGAAACTGAAGTACCACATCCAGACCTCCGGCCGTTCGCTGCACGCCCAGGAAATGCAGTTCAACGACATCCGCACCACCCTGCAGGCGTTGATCGCGGTCTACGACAATTGCAACAGCCTGCACACCAACGCTTTCGACGAAGCCGTCACCACACCCACCGAGGAATCGGTGCGCCGGGCGCTGGCGATTCAGCTCATCATCGCCAAGGAATGGGGACTGGCGGTGAACGAGAATCCGCTGCAGGGCAGTTTCATCATCGACGAGCTCACCGACCTGGTCGAAGAGGCGGTGCTGCTGGAATTCGAGCGGATCAGTGAACGCGGCGGCGTGCTCGGCGCCATGGAGACCGGGTACCAGCGTGGCCGCATCCAGGACGAGTCGATGCGCTATGAACAGCGCAAACACGACGGAACGCTGCCGATCATCGGGGTGAACACCTTCCGAGGCCCCGAAGGCGAGGCCGCGGCGCCGACGGTGGAATTGGCCCGCGCCACCGAGGACGAGAAACGGTCCCAGCTCGAGCGGGTGCAACAGTTCCGCGCCGAGCACGCCGAGGAATCCCATCGCGCGCTCGCCCGCCTGGCCGAGGTCGCCCACACCGACGGAAATATTTTCGAGGTACTGATGGACGCGGCACGGGTATGCACTTTGCAGCAGGTCACCGATACCTTTTTCGCCGTCGGCGGACAGTACCGGCGGACCGTCTGAAGCGACCGAATGCGACCATCGCCGCTGCCGACGTGTGACAATTCCCGGAGCAATGCCGCCGCGGCGATGGGACGTACATGGATCTGACCGGGCTCGACGTCATCGATGCGCATATCCACCAGTGGGATCCGCATACGACACCTCGGTTGTTCAGCAAGCACGCCAAGCTGATGCGGTATCTGCCGCTGCCGATCGACCTGTTCGCGAAATTCACGCCGCGCCGCGACCTCCAGTTCGTCGGCGATCCCTCCGCCTACGTCGGTCCGTATCTGCCCGCCGACTATCGGACCGACCAGCGCGGGGTCACGGTGCGTGGGCTCGTGCACGTGGAGGCCGAGTGGAGCGGATCAGCGCCCGACGAGACGCGCTGGGTGGCCAGTCTGCCGTTCGGGGTCGATACGCCCGCGCTCGCGGCGATCGTCGGCGCGGCCGATCCCGCCGCCGAGAGTCTCGGACCGACGCTCGACGCGCATCAGTCGGCCTCGCCGCTGTTCCGCGGCATCCGCGCCACGGTCGCCCACCATCCCGATCCGGGCGTGAAGTCGTTCGCCGCGCACGACGGACTGCTCACCGCGCCCGCCTTCCTCGACGGCTTCGGCCAGCTGGCCACGCGGGGGCTGAGTTTCGACGCCTGGCTGTACTCGGGTCAGCTGCCCGAGCTGACAGCGCTGGCCGAACGGTTCCCCGAGGTGCCGATCGTCGTGGATCACCTCGCCACGCCCGCGGGCATCTTCGGGCCGGTCGGCAAACACACCGGCAAGACCGCGAGCGAGCGACGCGAGGTGTTCGAGCGGTGGCGTGACGACATCACCGACCTCGCCGCCCAGCCGCAGGTGGTCGCCAAGGTGAGTGGTCTGATGATGCCGGTCCTCGGCCACCCGGTTCCCCCGCGCGGGCTGTCGACCCAGGTGTCGGTGCTCGTCGACCGGCTCGGCCCGATGCTCGCCCACGCCCTGTCGGTCTTCGGCCCCGACCGACTGATCTGGGGCTCGAACTTCCCCGTCGACAAGCCGGTCACCAGCCTGCCCGTGGCCGTCGACGCCGTGGCGACCGCCCTCACCAAGGCCGGTGCGTCGGCCGAGGATCTGCGGAAGATCTTCGGCGGCAATGCCCTTCGCTTCTACGGCATCGACCTGGGCTGACGTACTTGTCGGTCGCCCGCTCTAGCATCACGGAATGAAGACAACCGGCACGTTCGACGTCACCGCTTTCGACCCGACCGACCTGCGGCCGCACCCACCCATCGACACCGGTCTGCCGGTCGGCATCGCCCGCATCACCAAGGTGTATTCGGGTGACATCACGGGCACCTCGGCGACACTATTCACCTCCGCGTTCGACATGTCGACGGGCGCGGGCACCTACATCGCCATGGAGTCCTTCGACGGCACGCTGGCGGGCAGGTCCGGCGCGTTCAACTTCGTCCATTCCGCGACCACCGGCGGGACCGATCGCACCGACGAGTTCTTCCACATCGTCCCCGGCAGCGGCACCGGCGAGCTCACCGGCATCACCGGCACCGGGGGGCTCTCCGTCGATTCCAGCGGCGGTCACCACATCTGGTTCGACTACGACCTGCCCTGACGCCGTGCTCGTGCGCCGCCGAACCGACCGATGCGCTCGATCGGCTGCGGGAGAGCGCCCTTTCCGATTACGTTGACGCGTTGTCAACAGGAAACGTTCGGGAGGTCTGTGGTGGCGGCAAGGTATCGGCGGTGGATCGGTGGTGTGCTCGCGGTGGCGGCCGTCTCGGTCGCGTCGCCCGCTGTGGCGGGTCCCCCGCTCGGACCGACCGGCGACACCGCGTTCTACACCCCACCCGCCGAGATCCCGGCGACGCCGGGACAGGCGATCAAGACCGAACCCATGTCGCTGCCGATCACCCTGCCCGGCAGCAACGGCCCGCTCCCGGCCGACACCACTCGGGTGATGTTCTCCGCCACCGGCCGCACCGGGTCGGCGGTCGCCGCCACCGGCGCGTACCTGCGCCCGACGCTGCCGTGGATCGGGCCGGGCCCGCGCCCACTGCTGGTCATTGCTCCCGGCACCCAGGGCCAGGGTGACCAGTGCGCGCCGTCGAACACCCTGGCGTTTCTGCTGCAGTACAACGGCGGACTCGACGTGGGCGTGCAGTACGAGCAGTACGCCGCGATCTACCCGTTCCTGGCGATGGGTGGCGCGGTGATGCTCACCGACCACGACAGCTTCGGCACACCGGGACCGCACAGCTACATGTCGCGCGCCTCGACCGGGCAGGTCATGCTCGACGCCGCGCGGGTCGCGCGCGAACTACCCGGCAACGGACTCGGCTCGAACGCGCCGGTCGTGCTGTGGGGCTATTCGCAGGGTGGTGGAGCCGCGGCCGCGGCGGTGGAACTCGCCCCGACCTACGCACCGGACCTGCCGATCGTCGGTGCCTATGCCGGAGCACCGGTGGTCGACGCGCGAGCCCAGCTCCAGCACTTCGATCGCGGCTCGCTGGCGGGCGCCCTCGGCTACTACGTCAACGGCGCCCTGGACGAGAACCCCGCCCTCGCCCCCGCGACCGACCGGTTGCTCAACGACGCGGGCAAACGCATGCTCACCGAGACCGCACGGCAGTGTGTGGCCGAAACCGTCCTCACCCACGGTTTCCGGGACAGCCGTAGCTGGACGACCACCGGTCAGAGCGTGGTCGAGGCCCTGGACTCCGATCGCGGCTGGGCGGTCCACCTCGACGAGGATCGGGTCGGTCACCTGCGACCGAGCGCTCCGGTGCTCGTGCACAGCACCGCGGGCGACGAGCTGGTCCCCACCTACACCGCCCGCCGACTCGCCGCCGACTGGTGCGCCGCCGGTGCCACCGTGGCCTACTACGAGCAGCCACTCCCCGGCGATCCGGTGAAACTCGGTGTGTCGCATGTGCTCAACAGTCCGCTGGGCTTGCCGGGCGCCCTGCTGTGGCTGCACGGTCTGTTGCGCGGCGAAGCGGCACCGCGCACCTGCTGAACTCAGCTGTCGAATTCGGCGTACAGGGAACGTAATTCGCGAAGGCCGGTGGCGGCGGTCTGCTCGTCTTCCGAGGACATGCGCAGCGCGCGCCGCAATGCCATGGCGTCCAGGTCCTCGATGACCGGATGGAATTCGACCCGAGGCAGGTCGGGGAGCGTGAGGCGGTCGCCGTAGGGGTCACCGGAATCGGCGGTCCGGGTCGACCTTTCGACGCCGCCGATGAGGGTGTCGAGATCGAGCCCGCGCAGAGTGAGGATCTCGCCCGGCTGCTCGTCGAGCCGTTCGGCGAGCAGGTAGCAGACGGCGGCCACGTGTTTACACGGCCAGCCCATGTCGGGGCAGGTGCAGGAGAAGTCGAGTTCGCTGGCGGTGGTCGGCAGCAGGTGCGGGCCGAGCGCGGGCGGTAGCGCACCCGAGGCGATCTCGGCGAGCATGCCCGGGGCTTCGCGGATCTCGGCCAGCAGCAGGTCGATCTCCTCGTCGCGCAGCGGCCGCACCGACAACACGGAGGTGAAGGGGCTCGGCTGACTGCCCTGCACCTCGGCGGTGACCGCACCGCGTTCCACGCGATAGTTCACCACCTGTCCGACCCGCGCATAGGTGCGCCCGCGCGAGAGCCTGCCCGCGTCGGCCACCTTCTCCACCGCCTCGAGCAGCGCCTTCCCCCACCAGGTACGGCCGAACCCACCGCGCGCCCGCGCGCCGCCGCGCACCGGCTTACGTGGCCCGAACTGGCTGAAATCGGCCATCAGTCACCCACCGCCTCGGCACCGAGAGTGAACAGTTCACGCAACTCGTCGGTACCGAGTTCGGTGATCCAGTTCTCCCCCGCGCCGACGGCCAGGTCGGCCAATTGCTTCTTGCCGCTGATCATTTCGTCGATGCGCTCCTCGATGGTGTCGACGCACACCAGTTTGCGGACCTGCACCGCGCGCTGCTGGCCGATGCGGAACGCACGGTCGGTGGCCTGGTTCTCCACCGCCGGGTTCCACCAGCGGTCCAGGTGGATCACGTGATTGGCGGCGGTCAGGTTCAGACCAGTTCCGCCCGCCTTCAGCGAGAGCAGCATCAACGGCGGACCACCCTCGGCTTGGAAGCCGGTGACCATGTCGTCGCGACGCTGCTTGCTCACCCCGCCGTGCAGGAACGGGATGGGCGTGCCGAACCGTTCGGTGAGGAACGGCAGGATCAGGTCGCCGAACTCCCGGAACTGCGTGAACAGCAAAGCCTTCTCCCCGTCCGCCAGGACCGCGTCGAGAATGTCCTCCACCAGGGCGAGCTTGCCCGAACGGTGGCCGCCCCGGCGCAGGATGGGCGATGCGTCGCCGAGGAAATGCGCGGGATGGTTGCAGACCTGCTTGAGCCTGGTGAGGGCGCCGAGCACCGCACCCTTGCGCGCCATGCCCTTGGCGTCCTTCAGTTTCTCCAGCATGTCGTCGACCACGGCCTGATACAGCGCCGCCTGCTCGACGGTGAGGTTGGCGCGCACCGTCATCTCCAACTTCTCGGGCAGATCGCTGATGACCGCCGGATCGGTTTTGAGCCTGCGCAGCACGAACGGGTCGGTGATGAGCCGCAACCGGTCGATGGCCTGCTGGTCGCGTTCGCGTTCGATGGGGACGGCGAACCGAGCACGGAAGGACTGCGGGCTGCCGAGCAGTTTGGGCATGGCGAAATCGAACAGGGCGCGCAGTTCTTCCAGGCGGTTCTCCACGGGAGTTCCGGTGAGCGCCAACCGATGCCGGGCCCGCAACGCGCGGGCGGCCCGGGACTGCCGCGTCGTCGCGTTCTTGATGTGCTGGGCCTCGTCGAGAACGACCCGCTCCCACTGCTGGTCGCTCAGCACCGTCGCGTCGCGCGCGAGCAAGGCGTAGGTGGTGACCACCAAGTCCGAATCCGCCACCGCCGCGGCGAAATCGGCACCCTTGCGCCGGTCGGCGCCATGATGCACCAGAACCCGCAGGTCGGGGGCGAATCGTTCGGTCTCACGCTGCCAGTTGCCGACCACCGACATCGGGCACACCAGCAGCGTCGGCCCCACCTTCTCGCCGGGACCGACCGCCTCCCGTTCGTGGACGAGCAGCGCGAGCACCTGCACGGTCTTGCCGAGACCCATGTCGTCGGCCAGGATCGCACCGCAGTCGAGCCTGCTCATCGTGGCCAGCCAGCTCAGGCCACGCTCCTGATACGGGCGCAGTTGGGCTTTGAGTCCGATCGGCACCGGGACGGGGTCGGGATCGCCCTGCCGGGTGAACAATTCGGCCGCCCACCCGTCGGCGGTGACCTCGGTGAGCGGCACATTGTCGACCCGTTCGGCGGCGAGTTCACCGATCATGTCGGCCAGGGTGACGGGCGAATCGTCGGCGTGCAGCGCCACGTAGCGGGCGGCGGCCGCCAGCGCGCGATGGTCGGCCTGGACCCATTCACCGCGCAACTGCACGAGATCGGATTTGGCGCGCACCAGCCGTTCCATCTCGGCGGGGGTGAGCACCATATCGCCGAGCGCCAATTCCCAACGGTAGGAGAGCAATCCGCTCAGCCCCACGGTGGATTCGGCGGCGGCCGGGCTGCTCACCCGCAGCCGCATGCTCGGTTCGGCGATGTTCCAGGCGCGGGGCAACAGCAGGCGGATCCCGGCCTCACGCAGTGCGTGGGCGCCGTGGGCGACCAGGTCGGCGACGACCTGGGTCGGCAACAGCAGATCGAGGCCGCGCGGGTCGGTCGGCAGGTCGCGCAGGCGCGGGTAGGCCTTGCGGGCCTGGCCCAGCTTCTCGGCGGCCGTGCGCACCAGAACCGGGTCGTCGTCGAGGACGACAGGTTTCGGTGCGTCGTCGACCGGACGCAGGCACACCTGCAGTCGCCACAGCGCCACCGAGTCGTCGTCGGTGGTGAACTCGCCGTCGGGTTCACACAGGCGAAGGACCAGTTCGGGTTCGTCGGCGGCGTAGCCCTCGCGCCACTGCGACAGGGTTTCGGCCAGGCGGTAGGAGCCCGCGTCGAGTGGTGTGTCGTTCACCAGTGCCGCGAGCAGCGGATGGGTCATCGCACGGTGGGTCAGGTACTCGCGGGCGATCGGATCGGTGAGTTCGGTGACCAGGTCGTCGAGCACCGCGGCGGGTGCACCGGCGGCCCGCAGGGCGGCGGGCATCGCGGTGGCCAGTTCGGCCAGCCACGCCCGCTGACGTTGTCCGCCGACCAGCCGCCACCGCACCCACCACTGCCCGTCGGCGCGATCCACCTGCGGCACCACCCGCCCGGCCCGCACCCACCGCTCGATACCACGGGCCACGTGCGCGAGGAAGCGCAGATCGCCGGAGATGTGCTCGCGGGGCAACCTGCTGCGCAGCACGACAGCGGCCGTCGGCGGCGCGAGCGCGTGCGCGCGGACCTCGGCGGGGCCCGGGGTGCCGCCCTCGTCGACGACGAGCACCTGCGCGCGGTGCCGGAACCGCGCGCGCTCGAGGATGTCGCCGAGCACCGAACCCACCGCGACCGGTTGCCCGTCGTGCCACAGCAGCAGGCCCGAACCGGGGGACCACAGACCGTGCAGCATGGTTGCCATCCAAGCAGGAGCCACCGACACCGCACGCGCCCCATCGCTCTGGATTTCTGGGCCACCACGGAACATACTGGGATATCCCCTGGTCACGGCCGGAAGATCACCGGCGACAACTGCATACTCACCCAGGCGAACCGGCCACGAACCGGCTCGGCCGATGAACCCCTTGACTGCGTGCGGAGGGCAGCGATGACGATTCTGCTCCAGGTTCTCGAGCAGAGCTACACCCCGACCACCCCGTGGGAGCGGCGCAAATTCACGTTCATCGATGCCGGGAAGATCGTCGGCATGCGGCTGGACGGTCAGTCCGGCGTATGGATCGATCTGTCCCGGCCCGGTGAATCCCAACGATTGGCCCACACGGCCGATCCGCGCGATTCCATCACCTTCCTGCTCACCGTGTTCGCCAAGATCGCCGAATGCGAGGACCGGGGTGGTTCGTGGCTGATCGGCCACGACGGCACCCACGTCTCCTCGATCGCGGCCACCCGTTTCCCACCGCACGCCGCGGAGCTGGCGGCCGACGACATCCTGGCCCGCGCCTGGTTGTAGGCACCCGCCCCGCGACGACCCGGCGAAGTTGTCGGTGGCATCGGCTACAACCTGTGCATGGGGAGACTCGCGTGGCTCGTCGTGCTGGTGCTCGCGTGCGCCGGGTGTGGGGTGCTGACACCGGAGTCGGTCACGCCCGCACCGGGTAGTCCCACGCGAGCCGAGGTGAGTGCGCTGCTCGATCAGGTGCGCGTCGTCGCCACGCGACCGCGCCCCGGCGGGTACGAACGTGGCTGCAAGGCCGGGCAGGGTTGTGTGTTCGGTCCGGCCTGGTCCGACGACACCGACGCGCCCGGCGGTCACGACGGCTGCGACACCCGCAACAACGTGCTCGCCGCCCAGCTGCGCGACGTGGTTCGACGGGGTCGCTGTGTGGTGGTGGAAGGCGTCTTGACCGACCCCTACACCGGCACCGACATCGCCTTCCGCAAATCCGACGGCGGCGATGTCCAGATCGACCACGTCTACCCGCTCGCCGCCGCCTGGGACATGGGCGCGCACACCTGGCCACCGGACCGGCGTCTGCGTTTCGCCAACGACCTCTCGGTCAATCTGCTTGCCACCGGCAAGGCGACCAATCAGTCCAAGGGTGACGACTCTCCCGGCGAATGGCTGCCACCCGCGAAGCCCAATCACTGTTTCTACGCGGCGAAGTACCTGACCGTCGCCGTCGCCTACGACTTACCGATCACCGCCGCCGACAACACCACCCTCCACGACGTCGCCCGAACGTGCCCTTGACCAGTGCCGTAATCGACGGCACGTGTCGGGGCGTCGGGTAAGTGCTGCTTGGTTGTCAGGCGCCGGTCGCCACCGGACGCTTCGGGTCGTTGGACCACTGGGACCAGGATCCCGGGTAGAGGGCGGCGTCGATCCCGGCGATGGCCAGGGCGGCGATTTCGTGCGCGGCGGTCACGCCGGAGCCGCAGTAGACGGCGACCGGTCCGTCGCCGAACTCGGCGAAGCGCTCACGCAACTCCTCGGCGGTGCGGAAATGACCTGTGGGATAGAGATTTTCAGCGGTCGGCGCACTGACAGCACCCGGGATGTGACCGGCCTGCGGGTCGACCGGTTCCACCTCGCCACGAAAACGTTCGCCCGCGCGGGCGTCGAGCAGGACGCCGCGCCACTTCGCGGCGGCATCGGCGTCGATCACCGGCAGCGCACCGGGGCGAACAACCAGGTCACCGGTGGTCGGGTCGGGTTCGGCGCCGGTCGCGAGTTCGCCGCCGGAGGCGGTCCAGGCGGGCAGGCCACCGTCGAGGATGCGCACATCGCCGACACCCGCCCAGCGCAACAGCCACCACGCGCGAGCCGCCGCCATGCCACCGGTCGCGTCGTAGACGACCACCGGCTCGTCGGTGCCGAGTCCCCAACTGCGGGCGCACTTCTCGAAGGTGCCCGGGTCGGGCAGGGGGTGTCTGCCCCGCGACGGCGACGGTGCGGCGGCGAGCTCGGTCTCCAGGTCGACGAACACCGCGCCCGGAATGTGCCCGTCGAGATAGTGCTGCGGACCGTCCGGGTCGCCGAGCGCCCAGCGCACATCCAGCAGGTGAATCTTGTTCGCCGCCAGCTCCTCCCGAAGCTCGGCCGCCGAAATCAGCACCGCACCCACGCCAACTCCTCACTCCCGGTCCGTCCCCCGCCGCAACCCTACGCACGCGCCCTCGCCCCGACCAGGGGTCACCGCCACCAGAGCGTGGTCATCGAGCGTCCGGCTGGTGCGCGGGCCGGATCAGGCCAGTTTCGACGCACTGGCAGGTGACGCTCGGGTGCGCGTGGGGCAGGATTTGCCGAATGTCACAGGTCTCCACCAGTTCGTCGCCCCAGGCCACCGGGAAACCGGCCGGGCTGGGTCAGCCGCTCGGCGCGGGGGCGGTGACCGCGCTGGTCGGGTTCACCAGTTCCTTCGCCGTGGTGCTGAGCGGGCTGCGTGCGGTGGGCGCGAGTCCGGCGCAGGCCGCGTCGGGGCTGCTCGTGCTGTGTTTCACCCAGGGCATCGGGATTCTGCTGCTGAGTTTCCGGTACCGCATTCCGATCACGCTCGCCTGGTCGACGCCGGGTGCGGCGCTGCTGGTGAGCACCGGGCTGGTGGCCGGTGGATGGCCGGGCGCGGTCGCGGCGTTCGGTGTGACAGGTGTGTTGATCGTCGTCACCGGACTGTGGCAGCGCCTCGGTTCGCTGGTCGCGGCGATTCCCGTGCCGATCGCTCAGGCCATGCTCGCCGGTGTGCTCGTTCCGCTGTGCCTGGCTCCGGTGCAGGCGTTGCGCACCTCGCCCGCGGTGGTCGTCCCGGTGATCGTGGTGTGGCTGGTGCTGCAGCGATACGCACCGAAGTGGGCGGTGCTCGTCGCCTTCGCGACGGCGGCCGTCGGTACCGGCATCGACATCGTGGTCGCCGATCGGCACCTCGAGCTGTCCGCCATGGTCCCGACCCTGGAATGGACTGCCCCGCAGTGGCATTGGCAGGCGATCATCGGGATCGCCGTTCCGCTGTACATCGTCACGATGGCCTCCCAGAACATCCCCGGCGTCGCGGTGATGCGCTCCTTCGACTATCAGGTGCCGTGGCGGCCCGCCATGCTCGTCACCGGGATCGGCACCGTTCTCGGCGCGCCTGCGGGCGGTCACGCCATCAACCTGGCGGCCATCAGCGCCGCCCTCGCCGCGGCCCCGAGCGCGAGCCCGGACCCGAAGCGCCGCTGGATCGCCGCGGCCGCCGCGGGTGCGAGCTACCTCGTCCTCGGCCTGGCCTCCGCCGCCCTGGTCACCCTCATCGCCGCCGCCCCCGCGGGCACCCTGGAAACCGTCGCGGGTCTGGCCCTGCTGGCCACCCTCGCCGCGTCCCTCTCCGCCGCCCTCACCGACCCGGACGACCGCCTCGCCGCCCTGGTCACCTTCCTGGTGGCCGCCTCCGGCACCACCCTGCTCGGCATCGGCGGCGCCTTCTGGGCCTTGCTCGCCGGTCTAGTCGTCCGCCGCATACTCCCAGCTCAGAAGTAGGGCGCTGGGGTGATCTCAGGCCCGACAGCCGGAGCCACGTCCCGTCGATCTCAGTCCGGGTCCGCGAGACGGTCGAGCAGCGGCGCGGTGCGGGGGCCGACGAGTTCGCGCATCACGAGAGCCATGTTGGTGCGCTCGACGCCGGGGATCTTCAGGATCGCGCCCGCGATGCGATAGAGGTCGTCGGCGTCGCGGGCGACGATGCGGACGGTCAGGTCGGTCTCGCCGGTCATCCCGCAGACCTCGGTGACCTCGGGAACGTCGGCGAGTTCGTCCACCACCGCGTCGAGCCGGTGCTGATCGACGACCACCGCGACGAAAGCAGCCAGCGGATAGCCGAGAGCGCGCGGCTCCACCCGGCGCTCGAAACTACCCAGCACCCCACCGCTGTCCCAGCGTGCCAACCGGGCCTGCACGGTGTTGCGTGACAGGCCGAGGCGCGCGGCCAGTTCCACCCCGGTCGCCCGGGGGCTGGCGATCAGTTCGCGCAGCAGACGGGCGTCGGTCGCGTCGAGGGTCACGGCGGGTTCGCGACTGGTCATACAACGCAGTATGACAGCGCGAACCCCCTGAACAGCGTGCATTCTGCTCAGTCTCGTGTCGTTCACTTGCGCAGGCGGCGGTATCGTGGATGCTGTGTGATACACATCGCACTCAGCGATCAGTCGTACTCGCACCGGCCCACAAGGCACGGTGGAGAGGAGGCGATCTCGATGCCGGACAAGCAGACCTACCCGGTCCAGTTGATCCAGCCGGACGGACGTCGCGTATTCGATCGTGAGCACGGCGCGCTGGTCGCCGATATCGATGCCGAACGGTTGCGGGGCCTCTACCGAGACCTCGTGGTGACCCGCCGGATCGACCGCGAGGCCACCGCCCTGCAACGCCAGGGCCAACTCGGCCTGTGGCCACCGATGCTCGGTCAGGAGGCCGCGCAGGTGGGCTCGGCGCACGCGCTGCACCCCGACGACTACATCTTCTGCTCGTACCGCGAGACCGCGGTGGCCTACTGCCGTGGCGTACCGCCGGAGCAGCTGACGCGACTGTGGCGCGGAGCGGCGCACCACTGCTGGGACCCGGACGCGGTGAACATGACCAACGCCAACATCGTCGTCGGCTCCCAGGGCCTGCACGCCACCGGTTACGCCTACGCCGCCCACCTCGACGGCGCCGACATCGCCACCATCACCTACTTCGGCGACGGTGCCACCAGCCAGGGCGATATCGCCGAGGCGCTCGGTTTCGCCGCGACCTGGAGCGCGCCGGTGGTGTTCTTCTGCCAGAACAACCAGTGGGCGATCAGCGAACCGGTCACCGTGCAGAGTCACGTGCCACTGGTGCGCCGCGCCGACGGGTACGGGATTCCGGGTGTGCAGGTGGACGGCAACGACGTGCTGGCCGTGCTCGCCGTGACCCGCCAGGCGGTCGAACGCGCCCGAGGTGGTGGCGGCCCGACCTTCATCGAGGCGATGACCTACCGGATGGGCCCGCACACCACGGCCGACGACCCCAGCCGGTACCGCACCGCCGCCGACATCGAGTACTGGGAGCGACGCGATCCGATCGAGCGGGTACGGCTGCTGCTGGAGCGCGAAGGCCTGCTCGACGAGGAGTTCGCCCGTGCGGTCGCCCACGCGGCCGACGAGGTCGCCGACCGGGTGCGCACCGCGACGCTGCAGATGCCCGACCCCGACCCCCACCGCATGTTCGACCACGTCTACGCGACCCCGCACCCGCTGATCGATGAAGAGGCACAACAGTTCTCGGACTACCTCGCCGAAGGAGCGCAGTCATGATCACCACCTTCGCCGCCGCTCTCAACACCGGACTGCGCCGTGCCATGGAGGACGAGCCGAAGGTGGTGCTGCTCGGTGAGGACATCGGCAAGCTGGGTGGGGTGTTCCGGGTGACCGACACGCTCCAGAAAGACTTCGGCGACAACCGTGTAATCGATACGCCGCTGGCCGAATCGGGCATCGTGGGAACGGCTTTCGGGATGGCGTTACGCGGGTACCGGCCGGTGGTGGAGATCCAGTTCGACGGCTTCGTCTACCCCGCGTTCGACCAGATCGTTTCCCAGGTCGCCAAGATCCACTACCGAACCGGCGGAAAGGTGAAGGCGCCGTTGACGATCCGTATCCCGTTCGGCGGCGGTATCGGTGCCGTCGAGCACCACTCGGAGTCGCCGGAAGTGTATTTCGCGCACACCGCCGGTTTGCGTGTGGTTTCTCCGAGCACGCCCGCCGACGCGTATCACATGATCCGGCAAGCTGTTTCGCTCGACGACCCGGTGGTCTTCTTCGAACCGAAGCGCCGCTACTGGGACAAGGCCGAGGTGGACTTCCACAGCGAGCCCGACCTGCCCCTGCACAAGGCGCGCGTGCTCACCGAAGGTACCGACGCCACCGTCCTCGCCTACGGCGGCACCGTCGCCACCGCGTTGACCGCCGCGAAAATCGCCGGGGAGGAAGGTAACTCGATCGAAGTGATCGATCTGCGCAGCCTGTCCCCGCTCGATGTCGACACCGTCGCCGCATCCGTCGACAAGACGGGACGGCTGGTGATCGTGCACGAGGCGCCGGTGTTCGCCGGGCTCGGTGCCGAGATCGCCGCCCGGATCACCGAGCGGTGCTTCTACCACCTGGAGGCGCCCGTGCTGCGCGTAGGCGGCTACGACATCCCCTATCCCCCGGCTAAGCTCGAAAAGCACCATCTGCCTGATCCCGACCGCATCCTCGCCGCGGTCGACCGCTGCCTAGCCGCATGACGAAAGGTGCGACCGTGCCGCAACCAGCTGGCGACGACGGACACGTGCTCGAATTCCGTCTTCCCGACCTGGGTGAGGGCCTCGCCGACGGCGATCTGGTGTCGTGGGCGGTCGGGGTGGGCGACACCGTGGAACTGAACCAGACCATCGCCGAGGTGGAGACCGCCAAAGCGGTGGTCGCGCTGCCGTCGCCGTTCTCCGGGACGGTCGTCGAACTGCTTGCCTCGCCCGGCGATACGGTCCCGGTGGGGGCGCCACTGATCCGGGTCCGCAACGATCTCGAGGTGACCGAACCGCCCACCGCCGAGGACCGCCGCGACGTGCTGGTCGGGTACGGGCCCGAGGCCGAAGCCACCTCGCGCCGACGCAGGCCCGCACCGTCGACGGCGTCCACGACACCGAGCACACACCGGGCCGCCGCCACCCCCGCTGCCCGGAAGCTGGCCAAGGAACTCGGGCTCGACCTCTGGTACGTCGCGGGTTCGGGGCCCGACGGGGCGGTGACCGTCGAGGACGTGCGGTCGGCCGTGCCGGTCACCGGGCCGCGTACCGCGCCCGACGCCGAGGTCGCCGAACGGAACGGGCACGCCGCGGATGCCCCCGAGCCGGGGGCGCGCGAGGAACGCGCGCCCATCACCGGGATCCGCAAGCGCACGGCCGCCGCGATGCTGGCGAGCGCCCGCACCATTCCGCAGGCGAGCACGTTCGTCACCGTCGACTGCACGGCGTCGATGGAACTACTCGACCACCTGCGGACCACGACGTCGTTCGACGGACTCACGCTCACTCCGCTGGCCCTGGTCGCGCGGGCCGCGCTGGCCGCCATCGCCGAACATCCCGGCATCAACACCGCGTGGGACGAGCAGAACCAGCAGATCGTCACCAAGCACTACGTGAACCTGGGTATCGCGGTCGCCGCCGACCGAGGGCTGCTCGTCCCGAACCTCAAAGACGCGCAGACACTGAGCCTGCGCGAGTTGTGCCGCGAGATCAGCTGGGCCGCCGAGACCGCCCGCTCGGGCAACGCCACCCCCGCCGACCTGCTCGGCGGCACCTTCACCATCACCAACGTCGGCGTCTTCGGTGTCGACACCGGTGTCCCCCTGGTGAACCCCGGCGAAGCGGCCATCCTCTGCCTCGGCTCGATCCGCAAGCGCCCCTGGGTGTTCCGCGACGAACTCGCAATCCGTTGGGTCACGACCCTCGGCCTGAGCTTCGACCACCGTATGGTCGACGGCGAACTCGGCGCCCGTTTCCTCGCCACCACCGCCGGTTTCCTCGAGGACCCACTGACGCTGCTCAGCCGCGTCTGAGCCACCCGATCCGCGAGCGACGAACCCGGACGGCCGCTGGTCCGCAGTCGGCCCCGGCCGGATCGACCGTATAGGTTCGTCGGTGGTGCGACCGCACCGGAACCGCACACAAGGGGGCAGCATGGGATATCCGTATGGGCCACAACAGGGTTACCCACCCGCAGGAAACCCAGCGCAACCCGCACCCGGCTACCCGGCGCCCGGACAGCCATCAACTGGGACACCCGGTTACGGCGCATCGGGTCACCCCCCGCCCGGACACCCGGCACAGGGCTTCCCGGCGCCCGGGCACGGGTCGCCCGGCCGTGGACTCGGATACGCCGCACCGGGCCAGGGCGGCCACGGCTATGGCGTTCCCGGTGTCTCGGGTTACGGCGCTCCGCGAACCGCCAGCGGCGTGACCGCGATCATCGCCGCCGTCCTCGCCGTGCTGGTTTCGCTCGCGACAGCCGCAGCCGCGGTGACCACCTACAACCACCCTGGCGCGTTCGAGTGCGCGGACATCCTCGTCGCACAGCCCGACGGCACCTTCGGATGCACGGAATCGCTCGCCCCGGAAGCACTGTTCTACCTCGCGGTCTGCGCCGCGCTCAGCGTGCTGCTGCTCGTCGGTGCACTGTTGCTGTTCCTGCGCACCACGGCCGGTCGCGTGCTCGTGATGGTCGCGACGGCCCTCAGCGCGCTCGCGGCGGTCGGCTTCACCGTCGCCGACTCGATGTCGATCGGCTTGATCCACGGTCGCCTCTTCGACCTGATTCCGGGCGTCGTGTCGATCGTGGCCCTCGGTCTCGCCGCCGCCCCACCCACCGGCCACTGGATCCGGGCCGCACGACCCCGCCCCGGCTACCACCCCCACTGACCGGAACCGCCCGCGAACCGATGCGCGAGCGGCGGCAGCGCCGCTAGGGTGCGAGCATGGAGACAGCAGGCAAGGTCGCGATCGTCACCGGCGCGGGCGCGGGAATCGGTGCCGCGCTCGCCACCCGACTCGTCGCCGGTGGCGCACGGGTCGTCGTCGCGGATCTCGACGGGGACAGTGCGGCGAAAGTGGCCGCCGAACTCGGCGACAGCGCGACGGCGGTCGGTGGTGACGTGGCCGACGAACAGGTGGTGGCCGAGTTGATCGCGACCGCCGAACGCGAATTCGGTCCGGTCGACCTGTATTTCGCGAACGCCGGGATCGGCGGCGGGCCCGGCCTCGACAGCACCGAGGCCCAGTGGGCCGCCGCGATCGACGTGAATGTGATGGCGCACGTGCGGGCCGCGAAGCTGCTCGTGCCCGGCTGGGTCGAACGCGGCGCGGGGTATTTCGTCTCGACGGCGTCGGCGGCGGGTCTGCTCACCCAGCTGGGTTCGGCGCCGTATTCGGTGACCAAGCACGCCGCCGTCGGGTTCGCGGAGTGGCTGTCGGTCACCTACGGCGACAAGGGTGTTCGGGTGAGCTGCCTGTGCCCGATGGGCGTGGACACCCGGCTGCTCAGCGGCGACCTCATCCCGGAGAACCCGGAGGCGGCGGCGTTCGCGATCAAGGCGGTGAAGACCGCGGGCGCGGTGCTCTCGGCCGAGGAGGTCGCCGACACGGTCGTCGAGGCGATGGCCGCCGAACACTTCCTCATCCTGCCGCACCCCGAGGTGCTGCAGATGTACCGCAACAAGGGCGCCGACTACGACCGATGGATCGCGGGCATGCGCCGCTTCCAGGAAGCACTGCGCGGGTAGAGTTTTCGCGCCTACTCGGTGACCAGTTCCGCCGCGGCCGCGCGAACCACGTCGGGGATCGGGACCGGTTCGCGCGTCTCGGTGTCCACATACACGTGCACGAAATCGCCGGTGGCCGCCAGCTCGAGACCGCCGTCGGTCTCCCGGAAGATCGCCAGGTCGTAGGTGATGCTCGAGGTGCCGAGCCGGGAGATGCGCAGCCCCACCCGCAGCTGATCGGGAAAGCTGACCGAACCGTGGAACCGGCACGAGGTCTGGGCGACCACACCGAGCGCGGGCAACGCGGTGATGTCGGTACCGGTGGCCCGCATGAGCCAGGCATTGACCGCGGTGTCGAAGTAGGAGTAGTAGGTCACGTTGTTGACGTGACCGTACTGGTCGTTGTCGGCCCAGCGGGTCGGCATCGGCCACAGCACGGGGTAATCCATGCCGTCATGATGCCACCGGCTCAGGCCGACGACGACAAGGCCGCTCCCCTACCCTGCCGGTGATCGCGTGGACTCAGCCCGAAGTGCCGTTTGAACGCGGTACTCAGGGCGAACGCGCTGCCGTAGCCGACCTGACGGGCGATGGCTTCCACGGTGGAATCGGTCTCGGCGAGCAGGTCGGCGGCCAGCGACAACCGCCATTCGGTCAGGAACGTCATCGGCGGCTCACCGACCAGCTCGGTGAACCGACGTGCCAGCGCGGCCCGTGACATGCCGACCGCGTCGGCCAGCGCGACCACGGTCCAGGGATGCGCCGGATTGTGCTGCAACAACCGCAGCGCCTTACCGACCAGCGGGTCGCTGTAGGCGTGGTACCAGGCGGGGGCGTCGTCGCGGTCGAACCAGGCGCGCAGGGCGGCGATGAGCAGCAGGTCGAGCAGGCGGTCGAGAACGGCGCTCTGGGCGGGACGGTCTCTGGTGGCCTCGTCGACGAGCAGGTCGAGCAGCCGCGAATCGAGATCGCCGCGCGGCAACACCGCGACCTGCGGGAGGGCACGCAGCAGCCGGGTGCTCACCGCGCCCGCGGATTCGTAGGTGCCGGTGACCATCAAGGCCTCCCCGCTGGGGTCGGTGCCCCACTGGCGAACGCCGAGCGTCAATGTCTCACAGAGGATCTCGCCGTCCGGCTTCGTGGTCACCTGCCCCGGCTGGACGATGATCTGCGGCTCGGTCGCCGGATCATCGGACACCGTATACGGTTGCGGCCCACGGAAAATCACCACATCACCGGCGCCGACCTGCCGCGGCGGACCGGATTCGGTACTCACCCAGCCGTGTCCGCGAATCATGGCGAGCACCGTCAACGGCGCCTGATCCTGCACCCGCAGCGACCACGGCGGGTCGAGCAACGAGCACATCAGAAACGCACCGCGTGCACGTGGGCCCTCGAGCAGACCGGCTAACGCATCCACATCGTTCACAGTAGACGACAGCGCATGTCGGCGAGCGTTCCGACGATGGTGGCTCCGGGCTGCGGACGGTGTACTTATGTCATGACAAAAACCGCTGCTAACCAGCCCCTTTACCTCGTCACCGGCGCCACCGGCAAGACCGGTAGCCGCGTCGCCGCCCTGCTGGACGCGGCGGGCCACGCGGTGCGACGCGGGTCGCGCACCGCCGAGATCCCGTTCGACTGGACCGACCGCGACACCTGGGGCCCCGCCCTGGCCGGGGTCGACGCGATCTACCTCGCCTTCCAGCCCGACCTCGCCGTCCCCGGCGCACCGGACACCATTCGCGCCTTCGCCGCCGCCGCCCGCGCGGGCGGGGTCGGTTCGGTGGTGTTGCTGTCCGGTCGAGGCGAGCCGGAAGCACTGGAATGCGAAGCGGCGGTGCGTGAGTCCGGCCTGGCCTGGACCGTGGTGCGCTGCAGCTTCTTCGCCCAGAACTTCAGCGAGAGCGCGTTCGTCGGCGACGTGCTCGCCGGAGTGGTGGCTTTGCCCAACGGCGATGTGCCCGAACCGTTCGTGCACGCCGACGACATCGCCGAGGTCGCCGTCGCCGCGCTCACCGACGCCAGCCACGCGGGCGAGGTCTACGAACTCACCGGTCCCCGCGCGCTCACCTTCGCCGAAGGGGTCGCCGAGGTGGCCGAGGCCACCGGCCGTGAGATCGCCTTCGTCCCGCTCACCAGGCCCGAATTCGTCACCGCCCTGGGCGAACTCGGCCTCCCCGGACCCGAGATCGCCCTGCTCGACTACCTGTTCGGCACCGTCCTCGACGGCCGTAACTCCGCCCCCGCCGACGGTGTCCAGCGCGCCCTCGGCCGCGCACCCCGCGACTTCACCCAGTACGCCAAGGAGGCCGCCGCCACCGGAGTATGGACCCCGCAGTAGGCCCTCGACGATGGATCACCACGCTCTGCTGGCGCGACATGCCGCCACCAGAGCGTGGTGATCTTGAATGCGGGAGGTGCCCGAGCAATGGCCGGTAGCGTCGATGAGGTGACGCCAGCGATTGATCGTCGGCTGCGGTCGGCCAGGGGGGCGGTGTTCGGCGCGTTCACGCTGAACGGGGTGCTGCTCGCGATGTGGGTGGTGCATATTCCGGCGATCACCGATCGGACGGGGGTGTCGGCCTCGACGCTCGGGATCCTCGTGTTGCTGCTGGCCGCGACGGCGCTGGTGGGGATGCGGCTGGCCGGTCCCGCCGCCGACCGGTTGGGTAGCCGGACGCTGGTGGCGCTGGCCGCGTCGGCGATCTCGGTGACGATCCTCGGGCCCGGACTGGCGACCGGACCGGTGAGCCTGGGAATAGCGCTGGCCTGCTTCGGTTTCGGCAACGGCGCACTCGACGTCTCGATGAATGCCCAGGCGGTGCTCGTCGAACGCGCCTACGGGCGCCCGATCATGTCGGCCTTCCACGCCATGTTCTCGGCGGGCGGTTTCGGCGGCTCGCTGATCGGCGCCGCGACCCAGCGTGCGGGCATCGCACCCGAGGTGACACTCGCGGCCGCGAGCCTTCTCGGGCTGGCGGTCACCGCGACCCTGGTCCCCCGCCTCGTCGCACAACACCGCGAACCCCCTTCCCACCCGGAGCACTACGGCCCGCCGAGTACCGATACCGACACTCCCACAACCGAACTGGACCCCGGCCGGAAGGGGCCGCGCCGCGATGACGAGGCGAGCAGCCGACCTGTCCACCGAAACCGGAAAGTACTGTGGCTCGGTCTGATCGCCTTCGTACTCCTGCTGGCCGAAGGTGTTGCCGCGGATTGGAGCGCGTTGCAGGTTCGCGAGCACCTCGAGGTGTCCGAGGGCGAGGCGGCGCTGGCGTTCGGCGCGTTCTCCGCGACCATGACCATCGGCCGGTTCCTCGCCGACCGGGTGAGCGCGGCGATCGGCCCGGCGGCGCTGCTGCGCTACGGAAGTCTGTTGTGCGCGGCCGGTTTCGGGATCGTCATCGTCTCGCCCTGGCTGCCGCTCTCCCTCGTCGGTTGGGCACTGTGCGGGATCGGGCTCGCGGGCGGAGTGCCCCAGATATTCACGGCGGCAGGCAATCTGGGTGGCCCGAAGGCGGCCACCGAGATGTCGCGCGTCTTCACCATCGGCTATCTCGGCTTGCTCGCGGGCCCGGCGATGATCGGCTGGCTCACCGCGATCGTGCCGCTCACCGCCGCGCTGATCGTCCCCCTCGTCCTCACGCTCGCCTGCGCGGCGGCCGCCTCTGTCGTGCACCGGTGACCACCGCTCGGTCGTAGCGGCCAGTCCTACAGATACATGCCGACCTCGGTCGAGTGCTCGACGGTCGAGCGGATCTGGATACCGCCGTCACGGTGGGCGACCAGTTCGGCCAGGGTGGCGCCGTCGGGGAACGGCGTCGAGGCGTGGTCCTGGCGGGCCAGCCACCGCGCCGCCTCCTGCGGTGAGAGCCTGCCCACCTCGAGCTGCGCCAGACAGCGCCCGGGCCGCACGACGGCGGGGTGCAATCGTGAGAGGTCCTCGTTGGTCGTGATCGCGAAGAGCACCTTGCGGCCGGAGCCGAGCATGCCGTCGGTGAGGTTGAGCAGACGGGAAAGCTTCTGTCCCGCCGCCTCTTTGGCCTCACCGCGAATCAGTTCGTCGCAGTCCTCCAGCACCAGCAACCGCCACCGACCGTCCTCGTCGTCACCGTCGGCCCCCGCGGCCACCTCCATCAGATAGCCGGGATTGCTGAACAATTCCTCGGGGTCGACCACACAGTCGACCTGGCACCACGGCGCCCACGCCCGCGCGAGCGCCCGCAACGCGGTGGTCTTGCCGGTGCCCGGCTCACCGTGCAGCAGCACCAGCCTGCCTCGGACATCGTCGGCGCCGAGGCTCATCAGTCGGTCGAACGCCGCCGACACCGGCGCGGCGTAGTTGCCGCGAATATCCGGCCAGGTGGGCGCGACGATCTGCCTGCGCCTGCGCGCGGGGCGACGCACATCCATGTGCCAAAACCCCATCTCCACCGTCGACGCGGTCTCGCGCGCCTGCGCGGCGCCCTCGGTGGCGCGGGCGAGCACGTCGACGGCAAGTTCGTCGCTGGCGGCGGTCACTTCGACCGTCGCCGAGCCACCCGCCCAGCGCACCGCCCGCAGCGACCACCCGGCCCCGGCGGCCAGCATCGCACTGCTGTCGTCGTCGAAGACCGAGCGCAGCATCGTCGACCCCTCGGGGCGCAACGGCGCGTCGGGACGCACCCGGTCGAGATGCGCCTGCCGGGCGAAGGGCTGGCTACCGTTCAGGAACGGGGCGAGCGCGAGCGCGTCGATGGCGTCGCGGGTGGAATAGGTCGAGTCGATGGCCGCCGACCACGGAAACGGCTCGCCCGTCTCCCGCGACGGGTCCCGGAGCTGGTCGATAGGTGTGGACACCGCGCCAATGATCGCGGTCGTCGGCCGGGAATGTCCAACGACTTACCGGTTGTGCGCCGGGTCACCTGCGCCGGAAAATCGCTGGCACGTGGGTTCGAGCCGTCGGTAACGTCGACGGCGTGACTTCCACCCAGAGCCCCCGCCCGGTCGACGAACCCACTCCGACCGCAGGGGCCAAGGAGTGGATCGGACTGGCGGTCCTGGCCCTGCCCACCCTGCTGATCTCCATGGACATGAGCGTGCTCTACCTGGCGATCCCCCACATCAGCGAGGCGTTGCGGCCGAGCAGTTCACAGCTGCTGTGGATCCTCGACATCTACGGCTTCCTGGTCGCGGGGTTCCTCATCACGATGGGCACCCTCGGCGACCGGATCGGCAGGCGCAGGCTGTTGATGATCGGCGCGCTGGCCTTCGGCGCCGCCTCGGTGATCGCGGCCTACTCGACCAGCGCGAACATGCTGATCGGCACGCGCGCGCTGCTCGGCATCGCGGGTGCCACGCTGATGCCGTCCACCCTGGCCCTGATCCGCAACATGTTCCACGACGACCGGCAGCGCACCGCCGCGATCAGCGTGTGGATGACCAGTTTCATGGTCGGCATGGTGGTCGGCCCGCTGGTCGGCGGGGCCATGCTGGAGAACTTCTGGTGGGGTTCGGTGTTCCTGGTCGCTGTCCCCGCGATGGTGCTGCTGCTCGCCGCCGGACCGTTCCTGCTGCCCGAGTACAAGGATCCGAACCCGGGCAGGCTCGACATTCTCAGTGCCGTGCTGTCGCTGGTGTCGGTGATGGGTGTCATCTACGGCATCAAGGAGCTGGCCAAGGACGGTGTGGCCGTGGAGCCCGTCGCCGTGCTGGTCGGCGCGCTGGTGCTCGGCACCGTCTTCGTGCTGCGACAGCAACGCCTCACGGACCCGCTGATCGACCTGCGGCTCTTCGGCAATGTCCGGTTCAGCGGCTCACTGGCGGCGCTGATGGTCGCCATGCTCGCGATGGGTGGATTGTTCCTGCTGCTGGCCCAGTATCTGCAACTGGTGCTCGGGCTTTCGGCGTTCGAGGCCGGACTGTGGACGGTGCCGCAGGCGCTGGCCATGGTGCTCGCCGCCGGTGCGGTGAGCGCGCTGGCCCCTCGGGTGCGTCCCGCGTACCTGATGACGGGCGGGCTGGTGGTCGCCATGGCGGGCTACGCGATCTTCACCCAGCTCGCGGGCGGTGACGACCTCGGTTTGATCGTCACCGGCATGGTGGTGTTCGCGCTCGGCCTGAGCCCGATGTTCGTGCTCGGCCTCGACCTGATCGTCGGCGCGGTCGACCCGGCACGCGCCGGTGCGGCGTCCGCGATCTCGGAGACGGGACAGGAACTGTCGACCGCGCTCGGGGTCGCGGTGATCGGCAGCATCGGTACCGCGGTCTATCGCGGGCAGATGGCCGGGGAGCTGCCGAGCGGACTGCCCACCGAGCTCGCGCACACCGCCGAGGACACCCTCGCGGGCGCGCTGCACGTCGCCTCGATGCTGCCCCAGGCCGTCGGCGCCGAACTCACCACGACGGCGCGACAGGCCTACACCCAGGCGCTGCAAGTCAATTCGATCGTCGGGATCGGACTCACCGCGATCGCGGCCGGACTCGTCGTCGCCTTGCTGCGCCATATCCCGGCACCGAACGAGCACGATGAGAAGGAATGAGCCGGGGTCCCGCCGGGAGCACGCGGCTCCCCGCGGGACCGAGGCATCAGCCGAGGCTGAAGGGCTGGCCCCACAGACGCAGCTCGGAACGACCGAACTGGGTGGTCACCTCGACGGAGACGAAGGCACGCGCCTGGGCGTAGCCCGCACAGCCCGACAGGCCGAGGGTCGAGTCGGCCCAGGTGACCGACCCTTCCTGACCGAAGAACTTGATGGCGGGCACGTAGCTCTCCTCGCCGTAGGCATCGGGGCCTTCGACCTGGAGCAACCAGAAGGTGGACGCCTGGCCGGGGCCGAGGGTGAGGTTGCCACCGGAGGTCACACCGCCGCTGGCGTTGCCGGAGTTGTTCACCGAACCGTTCGCGCCACCGGTGGCGTTGCCGCCGGAGATGTCGACCTGGCAGCCGACGACGTATCCGGGGGAGATCTTGACACCCTTGTGCTCGGCGTGGACCTTCACCTCGGCGCGGCCGGAGGCCCAGACGTTGCGGTGCAAGGGAGTAGAGCCCATCGAGGGGCTGATGTTGACCGACTCGCCGACCAGGCGGATGGTCACCGCGGTGCCGTCGGGCAAGGTCTGGTTGATCTCACCGCCCGGCAGCGGGATGAAGGTGTCGGCGTTGGCGGCGCCGGTGGAGAACAGGCCGAGCGCGAGGGTCGCGGCCGCGGCGGCACCGGCCAGACGGGCGGTCGCCTTCGTGAAGATGGTCATGGAGTTGTTCCTATTCGTGGAGAAGGGCGACAGGTCAGCCGATGCTGAACGGAGCACCGTAGAGGGAGGTCTTGGAGTAGTTGTCGCCGATGATCTCCACGACGGTGTAGGCGCGGGCCTGGGCGTACCCGGCGCAGCCCTGGATCTGCAGCTCCACGTCCTTGTAGCTGATGTGGTAGTTGCCCTTCTCGACGATGTCGAAGCCCTCGATGCCGATGAACTTCACCTCGCCGGGGCCGAGCTTCACGCCGATGGAGGCACCCGCGTTGACGCCGCTGGTGTTGATGCCACCCGAGACGCCCGCCGAGATCGCGTCGTCGGCGATGCTCACCTGGCAGCCGACGATGTAGCCGGTGCTCACGCGCGAGGAGCCGTGGGTCGAGGAGTTGTTGGTGCCGGGCGCGCCGTTGCCGCCGACGAACGGGCGAGGCTCGCCCTTCGGGGTCTCGGCCACATCGGCCAGCACGGTTCCGCTCACCCACGCCACGCGGCCCGCGCCGTTCGCGGCCATGGACGGCGAGATCAGGGCGCTCTCGGCCACCCGCTTGATCACCACACCGGGACCGGCCTTCTCACCGTCGGGCAGCGGAACGAAGGTGTCCGCGGTCGCCGTTCCGCCGGCAACGGCCAGCGCGGCCGTGGCCAGCGCGGTGGCCGTAAGCATTTTTCGCATCGTGGATGTCCTCATCAACTGTTGTGACCGACTCGCATCGATCTTGAACAGCTCGGACTGTAGACAGGTTAGGCTCACCTATCAAGCCCTTGCCCTAGCTAACTTTGAATAAGCCTAGGCTCACCTAAATATAGGTTACCCTCCTCGTAACCCGGTTCCATATGAGAAAGATTCCTGATGAGAAGTCCGCGCTGGTTCGGCTGGTCGCTGACGGTCGCGTTGCTGCTCGCGGCCTGCCTGCTGAGCCTGCTGGTCGGCACGAAATCGATTCCGGTCGGCGAGGTCTGGCAGGCACTGACCAGCACCGCGACCACCCCCGACCACGTCACCGTCACCGAATACCGGCTGCCGCGAACGGTTCTCGGGCTGCTCGCCGGACTGGCCCTCGGCGTCGCGGGCTGCCTGATGCAGGGCCTCACCCGCAACCCGCTCGCCGATCCGGGACTGCTCGGCGTGAATGCCGGTGCGGCCTTCGCGATCACGGTCGCGGTCGGGTTGCTCGGTGTGGAAGAGATCACCTCCTACGTCTGGTTCGGCTTCGCCGGAGCGGCACTCGTGTCGGTGGTGGTGTACCGGCTCGGCACCGCGGGCCACACCGGCACCGACCCGATCCGGCTGACGCTGGCCGGAGTCGCCGCCACCGCCGTCCTCGGCGGACTCACCAAGGGCCTGATCCTGCTCGACCCCAAGGCTTTCGACGAGATGCGACGCTGGGACGCGGGTTCGCTCACCGGTCGCGGATTCGACATCATCGCGGGCGCCACGCCGTTCATCGCGGCCGGGCTGCTCATCGCCGCCGTCTGCGCGCGCTCGCTCAATGCCGTCGCGCTCGGTGACGATCTGGCCCGTTCCCTCGGCGTGCAGGTCAACCGGACACGACTGCTCACCGCCCTGGCACTGGTGCTGCTGTGCGGAACCGCGACAGCGGCCGTCGGACCGATCGCCTTCGTCGGCCTCGCGGTTCCGCACATCGCCCGGTGGCTGGTCGGGCCCGATCAGCGCTGGATCTTCGCCTATTCGCTGGTGCTCGCGCCATTGTTGGTTCTCACCGCGGATGTCCTCGGCCGCGTCATCATTCGCCCCGACGAAGTTCCGGCCGGGCTGGTCACCGCGTTCCTCGGTGCGCCGATGCTGATCTGGTTGGCGCGCCGCTCGCGAGTGGGGGCAGCCGCATGACCGAATCGAATCCTGCCCGCTCGCGACGGCTCGTGCGGTCACCAGCCGGGCGTGGCAACTTGCGTCAGCGCGCCGGGCGAACACGCGGGGAGGACGCAGCATGAGACAGCATTCGGTGGCGCCCACCGGCAGCAAGGCCGCGCGCACAACCGGCACGGGGATCGACTTCGGACGGGCCACGCTCGTGGTGCGGCTCGGTCCCCTCGGGCTCACCGCAAGGATCGGCGTGCGCACCGTCGTCGTGTGCGCGATCCTGCTGCTGATCGCGGGCGCCACCGCCGTATTCGCACTGGGCAGCGGCGATTTCGAGATACCTGCCCCGCGCGTGCTTCGCGCGCTGTTCATCGGTGACGAGCGCTTCGACCGGCTGGTCGTCTTCGATTGGCGGCTGCCGCGCATCCTGCTGGCGCTCGCCCTCGGCGCGGCACTCGGGGTGAGTGGCGCGATCCTGCAGTCGGTCACCCGCAACCCGCTCGGCAGCCCCGACATCATCGGGTTCAGCACCGGCGCCTACACCGGCGCGCTGCTGGTGATCCTGACTCTCGGCGGCGGTAGCTTCCAGACGGCGGCGGGCGCGATGGCGGGTGGCCTCGGCGCCGCGCTGGTGATCCACCTGCTCGCCTTCCGGCACAACGTCACCGGGTTCCGGCTGATCATCGTCGGTATCGGGGTGAGTGCCATGCTCGCCTCGGTCAACACCTGGCTGATCATGCGGGCCGATCTCGACGCGGCGATGTCGGCGGCGGCGTGGGGCGCGGGATCGCTCAACGGGCTGTCGTGGGCCCAGGTCACACCGACCATGATCGTCCTCGCGGTCCTGGCGCTGGCGCTGATCCCGGCCGCGCCGCGCCTGCGGATCCTCGAACTCGGTGACGACACCGCCCGCGCGCTCGGTCTCGACGCGAGCAGGGCCACCGGCTGGCTGATCGCGCTCAGCGTCGGATTCACCTCGCTGGCAACGGCTGTCGCCGGGCCCATCGCCTTCGTCGCCCTGGCGGCACCGCATCTGGCGCGCAAGCTCACCCGCACACCGTCGATCGCCCTGGCCCCGGCCGCGGTGATGGGCGCGACCCTGCTGGTGACCTGTGACTGGATCGCCCAGCACGCCTTCGCCCCGACCACCATCCCGGTCGGCATCGTCACCGGCTCGATCGGCGGCCTGTACCTGGCGTATCTGCTCGTCGCCGAAGCGCGACGGAAATAGGGAAAGCGACATGAACGACACTCACGCCGCGCGGTTGCGCGCCGACCAGGTCCGGCTCGGCTACAAGGGCAACACGATCAGCGAGCAGCTCTCCGTCGACATCCCGGACGGCAAGTTCACGGTGATCATCGGCCCGAACGCCTGCGGCAAGTCCACCCTGCTGCGCGCCCTGGCCCGGCTGCTCGCCCCCGAATCCGGGCAGGTCCTGCTCGACGACAAGCCGGTGGGCGACTATCCGGCCAAGGAACTGGCCCGCCGGATCGGCCTGCTCCCCCAGACCTCGACCGCACCCGACGGTATCCGCGTGGCGGATCTGGTCGCGCGCGGCCGCTATCCCCATCAGACGCTGCTACGGCAGTGGTCGAAGGCCGATGAGGAGGCGGTCGCGGCGGCGATGGCGGCCACCGGAGTCGCCGAGCTGTCGGCCCGTCCGGTCGACGAACTCTCGGGCGGCCAGCGACAACGGGTCTGGATCTCGATGGTGCTCGCCCAGCAGACGCCCATCATCCTGCTCGACGAGCCGACCACCTACCTCGACATCGCCTACCAGATCCAACTGCTCGACCTGTGCCGCTCGCTCAATCGCGAGTCCGAACGCACGGTCGTCGCCGTCCTGCACGACCTCAACCAAGCCTTCCGCTACGCCGACCATCTGATCGCCATGCGCGACGGGCGGATCGTCGCCACCGGCACTCCCGCCGACATCGTCACCTCGGACCTGGTCCACGAGGTGTTCTCGCTGCGCTGCCGCATCGTCGACGACCCGGAAACCGGGACGCCACTGGTGATTCCGCTGGCCGAGAACGCCGCACCGGTGCACTGAAGAAATGAGGAAAACCCCGCCCATGTTCACCAACCGCTCCTCGGGACGTCTCCGCGCCGCCCTCGTCGTTCCGGTGGTCGCGCTCGTCGCCGCGCTCGCCGGGTGCGGTGACTCGTCCTCCGAGACCGTCGACGCCGGACCGCGCGAGGTGCCCTCGGCGAAGGGTCCCGTCAAGGTGCCCGCCGACCCGCAACGCATCGTCGTGCTCAACGGCAACCTGGCCGGATACCTCTACGATCTCGAGGCGCCCGTCGTCGCGGCGGACCCGCGCCTGCTCGGTGTGCCGACCAAGCCGGGCGAGTTCCCGACCGGCTGGGCCGAGGACGCGAAAGCCCAGGGCACACAGGCTGTTCCGTCGGGCGACAACATCAACCTCGAGTTCATCGCCGCCCAGCGTCCCGACCTCATCATCGGCGGCGGTCAGGGTTACCCCGGCCAGCAGTCGGTGAACGCCTACGACCAGCTCAGCGCGATCGCCCCGACGGTGCTGCTGCCGACCGAGACCACCAACTGGCAGGACCAGCTGCGCTTCATCGCCGCGACGGTCGACAAGCCAGCCAATGTCGACACCCTGATCGCCAACTACCAGGCAAAACTCACCGAGGCCAAGAGCAAGATCAAGCCCCCCGCCGGCGCGACCGCGGTCTTCCAGTCGATCAAGAGCCAGAAGCCGACCGTCTTCGTGCCGACCGCCGCGCTGCCAGCGCTGCTCGGTGAGGTCGGCTTCACCCTCGACACCCAGGTGGAGGCCAAGGCCGGAAATCCCACCAAGGAGCAGAGCGCCGACTTCATCAGCTTCAGCCCGGAGTTGCTCAACACCGTGGTCGACGCGCCGGTGCTGTTCACCATCCCGCTCAGCGGTGGTCGTTCGCTCGCGGAGTTGCGCGCCGATCCGCTGTACGCCTCGCTGCCTTCGTTCCGGGAGGGCAAGGTCTTCGAGCTGCCCGCGACCAGTTCGCGCCCGGACTACCGCACCGTCATGGCGACCCTCGACCTGCTCGTGGAGCGCTTCAAGTGACCTCGGGACTGCTCATCGACCTCAGCCCGCTGCGGGCCTCACGCCCCTTCCGGTGCGCGTTCGCGGCGCGGCTGGTCTCGGTGCTCGGCATCGGACTGCTCATGGTCGCGTTGCCGTTGCAGATCTATCAGCTGACCGGGTCGAGTGTGCAGGTGGCCGGGGTCGCAACCACCACCGCCGTCGCCCTGTTCGCGGGCGGTCTCGCGGGCGGTGTGGTCGCCGACCGGTACGACCGCCGCACGGTGATCCAGTGGTCGCGCAGTGCGGCGGGCATCGGGTTCCTGCTGCTCGGGGTGAACGCCGTGCTGCCGGACCCGTTCCTGTCGGTGATCTACCTCGCCGCCGTCATCGACGGCCTCGCGGGCGGGGTGAGCGGTTCGGCGCTGATGGCCATGGTCCCGGTGCTCGTCGGTCGTGAGAAGGTGGCCGCCGCCGGTGCGCTGGTCTCGTTGACCACCGACCTCGGCACGATGATCACCCCTGCCGTCGCCGGTCTGCTCGTCGCGAAAACCGGTGTGGCCACGGCGTATTTCCTCTGCGCCCTCGCCACCACCGCGACTGTCGGCCTCATCACCGCGATCGGCCCGTCGCCGCCACCGCAACGCGACCTGGAGAACCCGGTGCGTGAACTGGTGGCCGGAATCTCGTTCGCGGTGCGCCACGAGTCCATCCGACTCATCCTGCTCACCGGGCTGATCGGGATGCTCGTGAGCGGCCCGCTGGTGCTGTTGCCCGCCTTCGCCGATGTCGAACTCGACGCGGGCGCGGGCACGCTCGGCCTGCTCTACGCGGCGCCCGGCGCCGGTGCGGTGCTCGGCACCCTGACCAGCGGCTGGATGAGTCGCGCGCACACCGGCCGGGCGCTGCTGCTCTCGCTGGCGCTCATGCCGATCGGGGTGATCGCGGCCGGACTGTGGTCGCACGCGGCGCTGGTGTTCCTCGGTCTCGCCGGGTTCGGCCTGGCCAGAGCCGTGAACATGGTGCTGCGCTACACGCTGTTGCAGCAGGCCGCGCCCGATCACATGCGTGGCCGGATGTCGGGACTGTTGATGGTGCAGTCGGTCGCCGGTACCGCCGTGGGCTCCATGGTCGCGGGCGTGGTCGGCCAGATGTTCGCTCCCGGACGCGCGCTCGTGCTCTACGGCGTCGCGGTCCTCGTCCTCACCGGCCTGATGGCGCTGATCGCCGGGCCGCTGCACAGAAAGGAACCATCGTGAAAGATCGCAGTGCCTACGCCGACAACATCGCCGAGGTGCTCGCCGGTGACCACTACGCCAAGGTGCCGTACCCGATCGGGCTGCGGGAAGTGGAGGTGCTGCGGGTCGTGCCCGTCGGTGCGGCGCTGCTGCGCATCACCTTCGGCGGCCCGGACATCGCCGAGTTCCACAGCTACGTACCGGACGAGCATGTGCGCCTGATCTTTCCGGGCGAGGACGGCGTACTCCGGCTGCCGAAGCTCGACGGCACGATGCTCGAATGGGGCAACCCGCGACCGATCTCCCGTGAGTACACCGTGCGGCGGCACAGCGCCGAGGACGGCGAACTCGACATCGATTTCGTGGTCCACCCCGGCGGTCTCGCCTCGGACTGGGCCACCACGGTCACGCCGGGCACCAAGGTTTACATCGCCGGTCCGCCCGGTGGCGTCGTCATCCCCGATACCTACGACGACTACCTGCTCGCCGGGGACATCACCGCGCTGCCCGCCATCGCCCGCTGGCTCGAGCGTATGCCCCGCGACACCACCGGCTGGGCCTTCATCGAGGTCGCCGGACCCGGCGAGGAGATCCCCCTCGACCCGCCGACGGGCGTGACCGTGCGCTGGCTGCACCGCGGCGACCTCGCGCCGGGCACGAGCGACGTCCTCGAACAGGCCGTGCGCGAGGTGAAAGTCCCGGCCGGACACCGGGTCTTCGCCTGGGTCGCCGGTGAAGCCGGGTGCCTGCGCGGCGTCCGCAAGATCATCCGTGGCGACCTGGGGATCGGTCCCGAGGACTCGCTCATCGCCGGTTACTGGAAGCGCGGCGTCGCCGACTTCGATCGAGAGGAATGACCATGACCGACGAACAGGTGATCGCCGATGTGGCCACCGTACTGGGAGTCGAGGCGAGCGAGCTGAGCGCCGAGACCGATCTGCTCGACGCCGGACTCGATTCGGTGCGCATCATGTCGCTGGTGGAGAAATGGCGGTCGGCTGGACATGCGGATATCGACTTCCCCACGCTCGCGGGTGAAACCGTCCTCGGGTCCTGGATCGAACTGCTGGCCTGAGCCTCGGGGGTGGCGCGCACCGTGCGCCACCCCCGGCGGATCAGTTGCCGTGCGCGCCCTCGGCGAGCAGGTGCCGCAGCTCCTTGCGGCTGGTCTTGCCGACGCCGGTCTCGGGGAACTGTTCGATCACCACCACGGCGTCGGGCATCTTCCACGCCGCGACACCGCGCTCGCGCACGAACTTGCGCACCGAGGTCAACGTCGGCCGCTGCTCGGGGTCGACGGGCTGGACGAAGGCGCAGATCCGTTGTCCGAGAACGGGGTCGGGCGTGCCGACGATCACCGCGTCCCGGATGGCTGGATGCTCGAGCAGGTGCGCCTCGAGCTCCTCGGCGGAGACCTTCTCGCCGCCACGGTTCACCCAGTCGCCCGCGCGACCGGCGACCACCAGGTTCCCGTCGGGGCGGATCGACACGATGTCGCCCGTGCGGTACCAGCCGTCAGCGGTGAAGCTGCGGGCGTCGGCCTCGGGGTTGTCGTAGTAGCCGCGAATCGTGTACGGGCCCTGGGTGATCAGGTTGCCCTGCGCGCCCGGCGCCACCTCGACGCCGTTGTCGTCGACGACCGCGAGCTGGTCGAACTCCGACATCGGTCGCCCCTGGGTGCTCACCACCACGTCGATCGGGTCGTCGAGGCGGGTGTAGCAGACCAGCCCCTCGGCCATCCCGAACACCTGCTGCAGGGTGACGCCGAGCGCGGGCCCGATTCGGCGGGCCAGCTCGTCCTGACAGCGCGCCCCGCCGACCTGCACCACCCGCAGACTCGAAAGATCCGGTGTGTCACCGGCTTCGGCCCGCTCGGTCCACAGCCGGGCCAGGGGCGGCACGAGACCGGTGATGGTGACACCGAATCGCTCGATCAGCGGGAATGCCGTCGCGGGCGTGGGATCGGGGGTCATGGCGACCGCGCCGCCCGCCCACAGCGCGCCGAGGATGCCCGGCGAACTCATCGGGAAGTTGTGGGCGACGGGCAGGGTCGCGAGATAGACCGTGTCGCTGTCGAGTTCGCAGATCTCGGCGCTGCGGCGCACGCTGTAGAGGTAGTCGTCGTGGGTGCGGGCGATGAGCTTCGGGATACCGGTGCTGCCACCGGAGAGCTGCAGAAACGCCACGTCACCGGCCGATGGCCCCGGCAATTCCACCGGCTCGTCCCGGAATTCGGCGATGTCGTCGGCGCCCTCGGGCGCATCCTGCCCCTCGTCGAGGACGAGCAGCACGTGCCGCAGGCTCGGCACCCGCGCCCGCACCGTATCCGCGAGCGCCGCGTAGTCGAAGCGCTGATGGGTGCCGCAGGTGATGACGGCCGTCGCCGCGGCGGCCTCGGCGATCGGCACCAGCTCGCCGGTGCGGTGCGCGGGCAGGCAGAACACCGGCAGCGCACCCAGTTCGAACAACGCGAAGATCACCTCGACGAATTCGGCGCGGTTGGGCAGTTGCACCAGCACTCGATCACCCGGCGCGATGCCGAGTCGGGCCAAGCCGGTGGCGAGCGATCGAGCGCGTCGGTGGAGTTCGGCGTAGGTCCAGCTGCCGCCGGAGTCGAGGACGGCGATCCGGTCCGGTGCGGCGGCGGCACGCGCGGCCAGGACGTCGCCGAAAGTCTCACCGGCCCAGAGGTTCTGAGCGCGATACTCGGCGGCGAGTTCGGCGGGCCACGGGGTGAAGCCGGGGAGGGCGGGTTCGGTCAAGTCGAGCACCTCTTTCGAGCAGGCAGTTCGGTGTTTCGGCCGGAAGTTGTGAGGGAAGCTAACCAAATTACTGAATATCAGGTTAGGCTAACCTCATGTTGAATGGGGATTCTCGCGGCCGAATCGTCGTCGTCACCGGCGCGGCCGGGGGCATCGGCGCCGCGATCGCGCAGCGGTTCGCCGCCGAGGAGCGGGTCGTCTCGCTGTGGGATCTCGATCCGGCGGTGCACGAGACCGCGGCGGCGATCCGATCATCCGCCGCTGGCGCGGAGTCTGCCGATGCCGCCACCGCGGGCGGCACACCGCAAGCCGGAAGTACTGCGACAGCGACATTCTCCGGCGCGGACGTGCACGGCGTCACCGTCGACCTCACCGATGCCGCTGCCGTACGGACGGCATTCGACCGGCTCACTGCCGAATACGGCGCCGTCGAGGTACTCGTGCACGCGGCGGGCGTGATGGTCGGTGGCACCGCCCTCGAGCTCGCCCCGGCGGACTGGACACGCTGCCTCACCGTGAACGCCACCGCGACCGTGCTCGTCACCCAGCGTGCCGCCACCGAGATGGTCGGCGCCGGTGGCGGGTCGATCGTTGTCGTCTCCTCCAACGCGGCGGCCGCGCCCCGGGTGGGCATGGCCGCCTACGGCGCCGCCAAGGCCGCCGCGACCGCCTTCACCAGATCGCTCGCCCTGCAGGTCGCGCCGCTCGGCGTGCGGGTCAACCTGGTCTCCCCCGGCTCGACCGACACCGCCATGCTGCGCGACATGTTCGGCGGCGCACCGCTCGACGATGCCGCCGAAACCGCGCTGCTCGACGGCGATCCCACGGCCTACCGGCTCGGGATCCCGTTGCGCCGCATCGCCGCTCCCGACGACATCGCGTCGGCCGTCCACTTCCTGGCGTCCGACGGCGCCCGCCACATCACCATGCACGACCTGCGGGTCGACGGTGGCGCAACGCTAGATATGTGACCGAGAGGATGATCCCCATCAGTACCACCAGTTCAGAACCCGCTTTTGTCCTGTCCCGCCCGCGGCGGACCGTGTCCGCAGGCGCGGGTGGGACGGTCTTCCGCTCGGCACACGACGCGATCACCGCGCTGCGCAGCGGCCGCATCAGCCACATCGTCGGCGCGCTGCCCTTCACCCCCGGGGCACCGACGGCACTGTGGGCGCCGGATTCGGTGACGATCACCGACGCGCCACACCAACCCGCCGCCCGACCGCTCCCGCGCTTCGGCATCGACGCCGCCCTGCCCGCGCCGGAGGAGCACCGCGACCGCGTCGCCACGGCCATCGAACTGCTCGCCGATCCCGCGCACCCGGTGCGAAAGGTGGTGCTGGCCCGGGCTATTCGTGCGCGGTCGCAATCGCGTGTCCGGGCACTCGACATCTTCGACCTGATGGTCGCCTCGGATCCGATGTCCAACGGCTTCCTGGTCGACCTGTCGGCGGCCGGTGGCCGCTACGCCGGTCGGCACCTGGTCGGCTCGAGCCCCGAGATCCTGGTGCGCCGCGACGCGACCGAGGTGCTGAGTTATCCGCTGGCCGGGTCGGCCCGCCGCGTACTCGACGACGACAGCGCCGACCGCAGTGCCGCCGACACCCTGCTCGCCTCCACCAAGGATCTGGCCGAACACCGCTTCGTCACCGATCAGGTCTCGGCCGTGCTGCGCGATCGCTGCGCCGACGTGCGCACGCCCGCACCGGAACTCATGTCCACCCCGGCCATGTGGCACATCGGCACGCCGATCACCGCCACGGTGCCGCTCGCGGGTCCGTCGGCGCTCGAGCTCGCCGTCGCACTGCACCCCACCCCGGCGGTCTGCGGCACACCCACCGCCGCCGCGGCACGGGTGATCGCCGAACTCGAGGGCGAGCGCGGGTTCTACGCGGGCGCGGTCGGCTGGTGCGACGCCGACGGCAACGGTGAGTGGATGGTGAGCATCCGGTGCGCGGAGCTCTGCGCCGAGGGCACCGATCTGCTCGCCTACGCGGGCGGCGGGATCGTCGCCGCGTCCGACCCGAGCGCCGAATTGGCCGAGACCACCGGCAAATTCCAGCGCATCCTCGCTCCGCTCGGTATCGCGGATCTGCCTGTCACCGTTGGCTGAGCCGACTTCCGTCCGAACGAAAGACCGTCATGCCTATCCCCCCGATCGCGCCCTATCCGATGCCGAGCGCCGACGAGTTCACCGCCGACCAGGTCGACTGGACCGCCGAACCAGGGCGCTGCGCCCTGCTGATCCACGATATGCAGCAGTACTTCCTCGACGCCTACGACCTCCACCGTGATCCGGCCCGCACCCTGATCGCGAACATCGCGCTGCTGCGCGACCGCTGTCACCAGCTCGACATCCCGGTGATCTACACGATGCAGCCGGGCAACCAGCACCCGTCGCGGCGCGGCATCCTCGCCGACTTCTGGGGCAGCGGAATGGCCGAGGGTGCCGACACCCAGGTGATCAACGCTCTCGCGCCCGAACCGCAGGACATCCAGGTGACCAAATGGCGCTATTCGGCGTTCCAGCGCACCGACCTGCGGGAACTGCTCGGTTACTACCAGCGCGACCAGCTGCTGGTGACCGGTGTCTACACCCACATGGGCTGCATGCTCAGTGCGGCCGAGGCCTTCATGGGTGACGTGCGGCCGTTCCTGGTGCACGACGCGACCGCGGATTTCAGCCGCGACGAGCACGTGATGGCGCTGAACTACGTGGCCCGGCGGTGCGGGGCCGTCGTCGGCACCGCCGAGCTGCTGGGTCAGCTGGATCCCGCGCACGTCGAAGCCGACGCCTGACACCCGCGTCGCGAACAAGACCAATCCGACTACGCCCGCGTCGCTGCCGGACTCGTCCCGAGTCCGGCAGCCGCATGGGTGCACGACATTGATGAAGGAGTTGCTGTGGGCTCGGTGGAACGGGACGACGTGAGCGCCGAACATCCCGGATTACCGCTCACCGGGGCGCAATCGGGTATCTGGAACGCCCAGCGCCTCGACCCCGAGTCGCTCAGTTATCTGGTGGGCGAGGTGCTCGAGATCTCGGGCACCGAGCCGATCGATCTGCCGGTGCTCGACACCGCGATCCGCCGCACGATCGCCGAAACCGACACGATGCGCCTGCGTTTCAGCGAGACAGCCACCGGGCCACGTCAGCGGATCACCGACTCCGCGCCGGAACTGCGCCCGCTCGTCGACCTGCGTGGTGAGGCCGACCCGGTCGCCGCGGCGCACCGGCTCGTCGCCGCCGAACGGGAACGTGCCGCGACCGTGTGCCGGGAGATGGTCGACCGGCAGCTCTACACCTACACACTGCTGCGGCTCACCGACAACGACGTGTGGTGCGTCCAGCTCTACCACCACCTGATCATCGACGGCTACAGCGCCGCCATGGTGTCACGGCGGGTCGCGGCCCACTACACCGCGCTGCGCCGAGGCACCGAACCGCCGCGGTTGCGGTGGGGCTCGATCGAGACACTCGTGGCCGAGGACCTCGAATACCGGGAGAGCCAGGCACATCGGCACGACCGCGAGTACTGGCGCGACCGGCTCACCCCGCTACCTCCGCTGGACGGTCGCGGACGGGCGCCCGAGGGCGTGGTCGAGCAGACCCACGAGGTGCGCGCCGTCCTGGACGCCGACCTGATGGCTCGTGTCAAAACGGCGGCCACCGCGGCCGGTATCACCTGGGCCGACGTGCTCGTCGCCGGGTACGCGGGTTTCGTACACCGATTGCTCGGTGAGACCGATGTGGTCATCGCGCTGCCGGTGATGGCGCGGGTCGGCAAGACCGCGCTCACCACCCCGTCGATGGCGGTCAACGTTCTGCCGCTGCGGGTTTCGGTGTTCGGCCAGGACCGCCTGGGCGAACTGGGCAAGCGGGTGGCCGACGCACTGCGAGAGATGCGCGCCCATCAGCGTTTTCGCGGTGAGGACCTGGCCCGCGAATTCGGTGGCGCCAAGACCGGAGCACTGCTGCACGGCATCGGGGTCAACCTCAAGGCCTTCGACTTCGCCCTCGATTTCGACGGTGCCACGGGCACTCTGCGCAATGTGGCCGGTGGACCACCCGAGGACCTCGGCCTGACCGTCACGCCGCTGTCGCAGGACCGCATCCAGCTCGGCTTCGAGGTCGACGCGCGGTCCCTGGACGCCGCGACGGCGCGGCGCCGGATGGACGCGCTGGTCACGCTCATCACCGAGCTGGTCGACGCCGACAAGCCCATCGGTGCGATCACCCTGTACCCGGCCGAGGTCGCGGCGCGCGGCGCCGGGGCGCACGCCGGTGCCGACCTGCCCGGTCGTCCCGACGACGTCGTCGAAGTCTTCGACCGCATGGTCGCGGCCCGGCCCGACGACCTCGTGCTCGTCCACGGCGACCGACGACTCACTGCTGAGGATCTCGGTGCGCGGGTGCACCAGTTGGCGCGATACCTGCGTGGACGGGGCGTCGGCCCCGAGGACATCGTCGGCATCGCCCTCCCCCGCTCGGTGGACCTGGTGATCGCGCTGCTCGCCGTGCGGCACGCGGGCGCGGCCTTCCTCATGCTCGACACCAGCCACCCCGCCCAGCGCCTGGCCGACATCATCGACGACGCCACACCGGCGCTGATCCTGACCGACGAGGTGGTCGCGGATCACCTCGCGTCGGCCGTGAGCGGCGATACTGCCCCCGCTGACCTGCTGCAACTGTCGGACAGTGCGATTCGGGCAGCGATCACCGAGTTGCCGAGCGACCCACTGGCAGCAGCCGAACTCGCCGCGCCGCGCTCGGCCGGACACCTGGCCTACGTGGTGTACACCTCGGGCTCCACCGGCAAGCCGAAGGGTGTGCAGATCTCCTGCGGCGCCATGGCCCAGCTGCTGCATCATCACCGCGCCACCGTCTATGCCGATACCGCCGCCCGGGTGGGTGGGCGGCAACTGCATGTCGCGCACACCTACTCCTTCGCGTTCGACGCGGCACTGGACCAGCTGCTGTGGCTGTGGTGTGGGCATCGAATCCACCTGTACGGCAGCGATGTCCAGAAGGACGCGGCCGCGCAGATCGCCGCGTTGCAAGCCGATCGCATCGATGTCGTCGACACCACCCCGTCGATGGCGACCGCCCTGATCGACAACGGGCTGCTCGGCAGCGCGCACCGCCCCGAGCTGCTGCTGCTCGGTGGGGAGGCGACACCGCCCGCACTGTGGTCCACGATCGTCGCGTCGAAGGTGGTGGCGCGCAACATGTACGGCCCCACCGAGGCCACCGTCGACGCCTTGAGCGCGCCGGTGACCGGCGCGGTGCCGCATGTCGGCGACCCGCTCGCGGGCACCCGCGCCTACCTGCTCGACGGCGCGCTGCAACCGGTCCCGGACGGTGAGATCGGCGAGTTGTACCTGGCGGGACCGCAATTGGCGCGCGGCTACCTCGGCCGCATGGTGGTGACGGCGGAACGATTCGTCGCCGATCCGTTCGCCGCCGGTGAGCGCATGTACCGCACCGGCGACCGGGCTCGTCGGCTTCCCGGCCATGGGTACGACTATCTCGGGCGCGCCGATTCCCAGATCAAGGTGCGTGGCTACCGCGTGGAACTGGGCGAGGTCGAAGCCTGTCTCGGTGCGCTCCCTGGCGTGGCCGCGGCGGCCGCGACCATCCGCAAGTCCGGCGACAGCACCCGCCTGGTCGGCTACCTCGTCCCCGAAACCGGTCGCACCCTCGACGCCGACCAGCTCCGTCACCGGCTGACGGCCCTGGTCCCCGACCACCTCGTCCCCTCGGCGCTGGTGATCCTCGACGCGCTGCCGACCACCGTCAACGGCAAACTCGACCGCGCGGCCCTGCCAGCACCCCAGCTCACCTCGACGGGACGCCCTGCGCGTACCGAGCGGGAACGGGCACTGTGCGGAGTCGTCGCCGAGGTCCTCGGACTGACGCGGGTCGACGCCACCGACGACTTCTTCGGCCTCGGCGGTGACAGCATCACCGCCATCGGCGTGAGCAGCCGCCTACGCGCCATCGGCTGGGATGTCCAGCCGAAAACCCTTCTCGCCCAACGTGATCTGGCCACCATCGCCGCCACCGCCCAGACCGCGGCGGCGCGGACCGACACCCCCACCCAGGACGAACCGACCGGGCCCGTACCGGCCACACCCATGGTGGCAGCCCTGCTCGCCGCGAACACCGGTTCGAGCACGATCGCCGGTTACACCCAGTGGACAGCCCTCACTCTCCACGAGGGTCTCACCCTCGACGACCTCACGTCCGGCCTGCAGACCCTCCTCGACCGTCACGACGCCCTCCGCCTCGTCCTCGACCGATCCGGCGCCGGACTCGAGGTCGCCGCGGTGGGCACCGTGCGCGCGGCCGCCCTCGTCAGCGAGATCGTCGCCGACGCGAACCAGCGGCCCGAACCAGCTCTCGACTCGGTCGCGACGGCGCTGGCCGGGGAACTGGCGCCCACCGAGGGTGTGCAGATCCGCGCGGCACTGGTGCGCACCGGGCCCGGCGGCGCCGATCGGTTGGTGCTCGTCGCCAATCACCTGGTGGTCGACGGTGTGTCGTGGCGGATCCTGGTACCCGAGCTGCACGAGGCGTGCTCGGCCGCACGGGATTCACGTCCGGCGCGACTGCCCGCGAAGGGGAGTTCGTGGCGGCGGTACGCCACGTTGCTCGCCGAGTCCGGTGGTGCGGGTGAATTCCGCTCGGAGCTGGCGCACTGGGAGCGCGCGCTCGGCGACGCGAGTGTCGCGACGCTCGGGGAACGGGGACTCGATCCCGCTGTCGATCTCGTCGAGAGCGCGGAACAGACACGGACTTTCGTCACACCAGCGGTCACCGACGCCTTCCTCACAACACTGCCGACCGCCTACCGAGCGAAGACCGACGAGGTCTTGCTCGCCGCCCTCATGCTGGCGCTCAACGCCTGGCGGCACGAGCGCGGCGAGGTGCTCGAATCGGGCCGACCGGTCGCCGTCGAGGGACACGGACGCGAAGCACTGCGTCCCGACACCGATTTCGCGGGCACCGTCGGCTGGTTCACCAGCGAGTTCCCGGTGTGGACGCCCGCGACCGGCATCGACGACCCGGCCGGGCTCACCGAGGCGCTGTCCGGCGGCGCGGCGGCGGGCCGGTTGTTGCGCGCGGTCAAAGAGGCCAAGCGCGCTGTGCCCGGGAACGGGGTCGGTTACGGCGTGCTGTGCAGGCTCGACCCCGAGACCTCGCCACGATTCGCCGACCGCCGCGCCCCGGAGGTCCTGCTCAACTACCTCGGCCGGTTCGGTGGCGGCGGGGCACCTGGTTGGAGCCTGCCCGCACACGACGCGTTCGCGGTGACGGAACCACCGGAGAAGACACTCACCGAGGTGCTGTCGCTCAATGTCTTCGTCCACGAATCCGCACAGGCCGGTGGGCCGCGCCTGGCCGTGGAATGGACCGCCGCGAGCCGGATTCTCGACGCCGATCAGGTAGTAGAGATCCAGCGGCACTTCGAACTCGCGCTCGCGGCGTTCGCCGCGCACGCGAGGCTGTATCCCGGCGGGCTCACTCCGTCGGACAGCCCCGGGGTGACCGTCGGGCAGGAGACCATCGACGCGCTCGAGCGCACCCACGGTCCACTGGCGCACCTGCTACCGCTGTCACCGTTGCAGGAAGGGTTGCTGTTCCACGCGATTCGCGACGGCGCCGACGACGTCTACACGCTCAGTGCCCGCGTCGACCTGCACGGACCGCTGGACGGGCACCGGTTGTCGGCGGCCTTCGACACCGTCGTCGGCCGACACCCCACCATGGCCGCGGCCTTCCACTACGAGGGCTTGGATCAGCCGGTGCAGGCGGTGCCGAGGGCGGTCGGAATGCCTTGGCGTGAAGTCGATCTCGCCGATCTGCCGTCGCACACCGCGTACGCCGCCGCCGACCGGATCGAAGCCGAGGCGATCCGGCACCGGTTCGCTGTCGACCGGTCGCCGATGTTGCGCGCCACCCTGGTCCGTCTGCCCGACGACGCGCATCGCCTGGTCCTCAACACCCATCACCTGGTGATCGACGGATGGTCGACCCCGATCGTGCTGCGCGAGGTCCTGGCCACCTACCACGGTGACGACCTCCCCCCGGCCCCCGCGTACAGCGACTACCTGACCTGGCTCGACACCCGCGACCATCAGGCTGTCCGCGCCGCCTGGTCGCAGCGGCTGACGGGGCTCGAAAAGCCAACCCTGATCCGCGACGAAATGCCCTCCCGTGCCGCTGACCGCGCGGGCGAGGGGGCCGAACAACCGGCCGACGCGACCCTTGCGCGGGACGTCCGGCAGTGGCACGTTCCGTTGCCCACAGCGCTCGCCACCGAGCTGGCCGAGCTGGGCCGCCGCCGCGCGCTCACGATGAACACCCTGGTGCAGGGCACGTGGGCGCTGGTGCTCGCCGCACTCACCGGCCGCACCGATGTCGTGTTCGGCGCGACGGTCTCCGGTCGCCCCGCCGAACTTCCGGGCGTGGCGGGCATGGTCGGCCTGTTCGCCAACACGGTGCCGGTCCGCTGTCGCATCGCACCGGCTCGCCCGCTGCTCGATCAGTGGGCCGACCTGCAGGAAAACCAGTTCGCCATGCAGGAGTTCGACTACGCGAGCCTCGCCGAGATCGAACGCGTCGCGGGGCTCGGCACTCTCTTCGACACCCTGGTCGCCTTCGAGAACTTCCCGAATTCCGGTTCGGGACAACCAGACTCGCACGACCTGCGGCTCGGCGACTTCCACAACCACGGCAACACCCACTACCCGCTGACCCTGATCGCGCCGCCGGGCGACCAGCTGACGCTGGTCATCTGGTACGACCGCGCAGCCGTCCCCGAAACCGTCCTGCGCAACATCGCCGACCGGATCACGGCGATCCTGACCGCCGTGGCCGCCACACCGCAGACCGCGCCGAGCCAGTTCCTCGAGCCCTTCCCCGGTCGGCCGATCGACGCCGCCGCAGCCACCCCGGACGCCATCAGCGCACCGCAACCAGCGGGCGCGACGGCCGCCGCCCCGGCGAAGGAGACCAGTGCCGGGCCGATCGTCGAATCGGCAGCACGGCCCCGCCCCACTGGTACGACGCTGGCCGAATGGGGCGTCCCGGTCGATCCAGCCGCCCCGGCGATCACGGCTGAGGGTGCCACCATCGACTTCGGCGAATTCGACGCCAGGGCCAATCGCCTTGCGCGGTGGCTCATCTCGCGCGGCGTAGGTCCCGAGACCGTGGTGGCCGTGGCCATGCCACGCACTGTCGATTCGGTCGTCGCGGCACACGCGATCTGCCGGGCCGGTGGCGTCTACCTGCCGGTGGACCCGGAGCAGCCCGCACAGCGGATCCAGCAGATCCTCGACACCGCCTCTCCCGCGATGATTCTGCGCTCGCTCGATGAGGCGGGCCTCCCCTCGGCCGACGACCGCGAGCAGCACGGGTTCGCCGATACTCCGCTCACCGATGCCGACCGGCTCGCCCCGCTGCGCTCCACCAACACCGCCTGCCTGCTGTTCACCTCGGGCTCGACCGGCACGCCCAAGGGTGTCAGCCTGTCGCACGCGGCGATCATCTCCACCTTCGACTGGCTGCAACGCGAAGTCGGGTTCGGTCCGGGCGACACCATGCTCTACCGGACCCCGCCGATCTTCGACGCCTCGCTCATGGAGATGTTCCTGCCGCTGCACGTCGGCGCCCGAATCGTGCTGACGCGTCCCGGTGGCCACCGCGACCCCTACTACCAGGCACAACTCATGAGCGCGGAGCGGGTGACCGCGATGTGGATGACCACCTCCATGCTCACGGTGCTCGCCGAGGAGGCCGACCTCTCCGGGTGCGCGGACCTGCGCTGCGTCCTGACCGGCGGTGAGGTGCTGCCACCGGCGACGGCGCAGCGGATGCGCGCGCTCACCGGCACCGCGGTGTACAACTTCTACGGCCCCACCGAGGCCGCGATCGGGTTCACCTTCCACAAGACCGTCGACGCCGACACTACGTCGGTGCCGGTCGGTGCCCCGGCCGACGCCATCCGGATCCTCGACGACCACCTGCGGCCGGTCCCCGAGGGCACCGTCGGCGAGCTCTACATGACCGGCAGTCGATTGGCGCGCGGCTACCTGGCCCGCCCCGACCTCACCGTCGCCGCCTTCGTCGCCGACCCGTTCGGCAGCGGCGAAAGGGTGTACCGCACAGGCGATCTGGTGAAACTGAACGCCGACGGCGAACTCGAGTACATCGGCCGCACCGACAGCCAGGTGAAGTTGCGCGGCCAGCGCATCGAACTGGGCGATATCGAAGCAGCCTTGCTCGCGTGCCCCGGCGTCGCCCATGCGGTGGTACAGCTTCGGGAGGACGCACCGGGCGATCAGCGCCTGGTCGCCTACCTCGTGGCGAAGTCCGCGATCACACCGGACACCGATACGGTCCGCGAGCAGCTGCGAAACACGCTGCCCGCGTATATGATCCCCGCCGCGATTGTCGTTCTGGAGCACATCCCCCGTACAGCGACCGAGAAGATCGATCGACGCGCGCTGCCCGCACCGGAGTCACACACCCCGGACGGCCGCATCCACACGCCGACCGCCACCACGGCCACTCCCGACGTCGCCACCGGCCACCTCGGCGTCGCCGACGACCACGCGACCGTGGCACAGGATGTCGACGGACCACTCGACACCATCCGCGCGGCGATGGCCGCTGTCCTCTCGGTCGCCGAGATCGGCGCCGACGACGACTTCTTCGACAAGGGCGGCCACTCTCTGCTCGCCGTGCGACTGGTCGGCCGACTCACCCGCGCGAACCTGCCCGTAGTCCTCGATGATGTCTTCAGCGCCCCGACGCCCCGCGCACTCGCGGCCCGCATCGGCACGGCCGACCCGGCCACCCCGACGAAGGACGGCCTCGCCGGTCTGGGCCGCCGCCTCGATCCGGTACTGGAACTGCGCGCCGAGGGCTCGGTGGCACCGCTGTTCTGTATCCACCAGATCGGCGGCACCGCCTGGAAATACGCGCCGCTGGCCAGACTGCTGCGCGCCGAACGACCCGTCATCGGCCTGCAGATGCCCCACCTCACCGAGCCGACCACCCGGACCCGCACACTCGACGACCTGGCGCGGTACTACCTGGCCGCCGTCCGCCGCATCCAGCCGCACGGCCCGTACCACTTCCTCGGTTACTCACTGGGCGGCAACCTGGCCCACGCGATGGCCGCCATCCTCGAAGCCGAGGGCGAGCAGGTCGCCTATGTGGGCCTGCTCGACTCACACCCGCTGTCGAACCTGACCGAACGGGCCGCCGCGACCCTGGCGGATCCTTCCGGAATGGCCACCCTGGTACCCGAAATCACTGAGTACCCCATCGAATTGGCATCGGTGGTGACTCAGGCCGCGACCGAGCTGCTGCGCATGGTCACCGAGTCCGAATCCCCTTCCTACAGCGGCCCGATGGCCCTGTACTGCGCGGACAACGGCCTCGAACCCGAGCGCGTGCACGCCCAGCTCACCGGCTGGCAGGCGGCGGGCGCACGGCTGGTGGTCCGACGACTGCCCTACACCCACAACGAGATCGCGATGCCGACCGGCTGGATCGAAGTCGCCGCGCTCATCGACGCGGATCCCGCGATCCGCACCTGAACTTTCCACCTGGATAGAAAGAAGGAACAACTCCTATGTCAGCGCACCGAATGACGGCCCGCATGCGTGCCGCCGTCGCACTCCTGATCGTCGCGGTCACCGCGACGGCCGTCGGCTGCGGCACCTCCACCTCCGAAGAACCGGCCGACGCCGGAACGCGCCAGGTGGAAACCGCCAAGGGTCAGATCACCGTGCCCGCCGACCCGCAGCGCATCGTGGTGCTCAACGGCGCCCTCGCCGGATTCCTCTACGACCTCGATGCCAACGTCAAGGCCGCGGACCCGCGCATTCTCGGCGTCACCCTCGCTCCCGGCGAGTTCCCCCCGGCCTGGGCCGCCGACGCGAACGAGCAGGGCACCGAGGCGGTCCCCTCCGGTGACGATCTCAACCTGGAGTTCATCGCCGCCCAGCGACCCGACCTCATCATCGGCGGCGGCCCCGGCTTCCCCGGCCTGCAGACCATCAAGAACTACGACAAGCTCAGCGCCGTCGCGCCGACCGCCCTCGTCCCCTCGGATCTCGCCAACTGGCAGGACCAGCTGAAGACGGTCGCGGACTTCGTGAACCGCCCCGACAAGGTCGAGCCCATGATCACCGCCTACAAGGACCGGGTCGCGGAGGTGAAGGCCAAGCTGAAGATCCCCCAGGGCGCGACCTCGGTGATGCAGTCCCAGGCCGACGGCAAGCCCATCCTGCTCGCTCCAGGCACCCCGCTGTCCAACCTCCTCGCCGATGTCGGCTTCACCATCGACGACAAGATCGAGGCCAAGGCAGGCAACCCGCCCCGCACCCAGGCGGGCGACTGGGTCACCTTCAGCCCCGAACTGCTGAGCACCGTCGCCGACGCCCCGGTCCTGTTCGTGATCCTGCTCGACGGCGGCCGCAACATCCCCGCCCTGAAACAGGACCCGGCCCTGGCCATGCTCCCCGCGTTCCAGAAGAACCAGGTCTACGAACTCCCCGCAGCCAGCAAGCGCCCGGACTACCGCCAGTCCATGGCCACCCTCGACCTGCTGGCCGACACCTTCAAGTGAGCTGATTGCCGACCACCCCGCTCGCAATCCAGCAGGCGGGGTGGTTCGCATTTCACCGCAGCTCCCGCCCATCGCACACCCGTCGCGAGACGATGCCACCGCCGGGCGACAACACTGTCTCGCTGACCAGCTTTCCGTCCTGGGCGTATTCCACCCAGAGCCCGACCGCGCGACCGGCGGAGTACTCCCCAGAACTTCGCATCCCACCACTGAAATACCAACTGCGGGTCGGTCCGTCGCGCCGTCCATCCACATAGGTCTCCAGCGCGACGATCGGACCGCTCGCCCCGATCCGCTCGATCACCGAACCGCTGAACAGAACACCGTCGTATTCGGCGCGACCGTACCCACTGTCGATCGACAACAGCGGATCGCTCATGTCGACCGCATCACGCGGAATTCCCTTGCGCGTCAACTCGTCCCAGATCTCGATGATCTGTCCGTCCTCGTCATAGACCACCGACGACTCCAGCCCGTCATCGAAGTCGTACCGGTCGACACGACGCAGACGGCCCGACGGATACCGCTCATTCCACACCCCGTGCGGACGGTTCGCTGTGAACATTCCGTCATACCGTTCGACACCGTCGGGATACCACCCGGTCCAGGTGCCGTCCCTGTCACCGTCGATATAGCTCCAGAATTCACGCGGCCCACCCACCGACCCGACCTCGACAAACCCGGTGAACGGCACACCCCGGTACGACAATCGCCCGGTCTCCCCATCGATCACCACCCCCGGATCATCGCGGTCGATCAGATAGTCATCGAAATCCGCCACAGCCATACCCTGGCAGAAGTGCGTCGCGAACACTGCGACGAACCCGCTCGCCGACAACAGCGAGAGGCCCCGCCGGTGCAATACCGGCGGGGCCTCTCGTGTGTGAATCGCTTGTCTTACAGCGCCTTCAGTTCCTCGGTGACCGCACCGACGGACTTCTTGGCGTCGCCGAACAGCATGGAGGTGTGGTCGGCGTAGAACAGCGGGTTGTCGATGCCTGCGAAGCCGGAGTTCATCGAGCGCTTGAGCACGATGACGCTCTTGGCCTGGTCGACGTTGAGGACCGGCATGCCGTAGATCGGGCTGGACGGGTCCTCGCGGGCGGCGGGGTTGGTGACGTCGTTGGCGCCGATCACCAGGACCACATCGGTGCGGTTGAACTCACCGTTGATGTCGTCCATTTCCTTCATCGCGTCGTAGGAGACCTCGGCCTCGGCCAGCAGCACGTTCATGTGCCCGGGCATCCGACCGGCGACGGGGTGGATCGCGTACTTGACCTCGACACCCTTGCCTTCCAGCAGCGACGCCATTTCCTTCACCGCGTGCTGCGCCTGGGCCACGGCCATGCCGTAACCGGGCACCACGATGACCTGGTTGGCGTAGGCCATCTGGATCGCGGCATCGGCGGCGGAGGTCGCCTTGGCCGACTTGGCCTCACCACCGCCCGCGGCGGCCGCGCCACCGCCACCACCGAACCCACCGGCGACGATCGCGGGGATCGACCGGTTCATGGCCTTGGCCATCAGGTTGGTGAGGATGGTGCCGGACGCGCCGACGATCATGCCCGCCACGATCATCGCGGTGTTGTTCAGCGCCAAGCCCGCGGCCGCGGCCGACAGACCGGTGAGGGCGTTGAGCAGCGAGATGACGACCGGCATATCGGCGCCACCGATCGGCAGCACCACCATCAGGCCGAGCACACCGGCCAGCACCAGCAGCGCGATCATCCAGAGTTGCGACACGCCACCGTCGTTGGCGCCCAGACCGATCACCACGGCACACACGATGGAGCCGAGCAGCAGCAGCAGGTTCAGCGGCTGCTGCAGCTTGCCGATGCCGATCGGCTTGCCGGACAGGATTTCCTGCAGTTTCGCGAAGGCGATGATCGAGCCCCAGAAGGAGATCGAGCCGATCACCGCGGCGAACAGCGAGCCGATGATGATGTGGATGTTCGGTTCGTCGTGCAGCGCGGAGAAGCCCGAGCTGTCGATGAATTCGGTCCACGCGATGAGCGCGACGGTGCCACCACCGACACCGTTGAACGCCGCGACCAGCTGCGGCATCTCGGTCATCTTGGTGCGCACGGCGGGCGGAACACCCAGCGCCACACCGACGACCAGACCACCGGCGATCAGGATCCAGTTCAGCATCTCGGTGTGCCGGATCGAGATCAACGTGGCGACGACGGCCAATGCCATACCGACGGCGGCGATCTGGTTGCCGCGCACGGCGGTCTTGGGGCCGGTGAGCCCCATCAGGCCGTAGATGAACATGGAGAAGGCCACGATGTAGAGGCCGTTGACCAGGTAGGTCATATTGTCGACTGCGTGCATCACTCGGCCGCCTTCTTCTTACCCTTGAACATGCCGAGCATGCGGTCGGTGACCACGAAGCCACCGATGACGTTCAGCGTTCCGAACACCACGGCGACGAACAGGATCACCTGCACCAGCAGGGAGGGGTCCTTCACATTGCCGAGCGTCACCAGCGCGCCGAGCACGACGATGCCGTGGATGGCGTTGGTGCCCGACATCAGCGGGGTGTGCAGGGTGTTGGGGACCTTCGAGATGACGGCGAATCCGACGAAGCCGGACAGCACGAGAATCGCGATGTTCGCGAGAAGTTCGGTGTACATCAGGCTTCCACCTCACGGGTGACACAAGAATCGGCCAGCACCTGATCATCGAAATCAGGCGCGAGCTTGCCGTCGACCAGCATCAGTTCCAGCAGCGCGGCGATGTTCTTGGAGTACAGCTCCGACGCGTGCTCGGGCATGGTGGCGGGCAGGTTCAGCGGCGAGGCGATGGTCACCTCGTGCTTGACGACGATCTCGCCCGGCTCGGTGAGCTCGCAGTTGCCGCCGGTCTCTCCGGCCAGGTCGACGATCACGCTGCCGGGCTTCATGCCCTCGACCGCGGCGGCCGTCACCAGACGCGGCGCCAGGCGACCCGGCACGAGCGCGGTCGTGATGACCACGTCGAAACCCTTGATGGCGTCTTCCAGCGCCTGCTGCTGCTTGGCCTTCTCCTCCTCGGTGAGCTCGCGGGCGTACCCACCCTCACCGGCGGCGTCGATGCCGAGATCGAGCCACTGCGCACCGACGGAACGCACCTGGTCGGCGACCTCGGGACGCACGTCGTAACCGGTGGTGCGACCACCGAGACGCTTGGCGGTCGCCAGGGCCTGCAGGCCTGCCACGCCGACACCGAGCACGAGAACCGTCGCGGGCTTCACGGTGCCCGCCGCGGTGGTGAGCATCGGGAAGAACCGGGTCGACTCCGACGCGGCGAGCAGCACGGCCTTGTACCCGGCCACATTGGCCTGCGAGGACAGCGCGTCCATCACCTGCGCGCGCGAGATACGCGGGATGGCCTCGACCGCGAAAGCCTGCACACCGGCCGCCTTCAGCGCGCCGATCTGGTTCTCCGCGTTGCGGGGAGCGAGGAAACCGATCAGCGTCTGCCCCGACGACAGCTTGGCCACCTCGGCATCGCTGGGCGGAGCCACCTTCACCACGACATCGGCCGACCACGGATCACCGATCGTCGCACCGGCCTCTACATAGGCAGCGTCGGGAATGAGCGCGCCGAGGCCCGCACCGGCTTCCACGATCACCTCGACACCCTGCTTGGACAGGGTGGGGATGATCTTGGGTACCAGGGCGACTCGCCGCTCACCCACGCCGGACTCGCGAACGACTCCGACACGCGCGCCGCGTGGCGAAACCTCGCCAACGTTTTGCGTTGTCTCCACTAGTCAGACTTCCTTTTCGTGCTGGCTTCGAGCCTGGGAACAACGGTTCAGCCGACGTTACCGGTCAGTAAGTTCAACTGAAATCCTCGCAACTGTACTCGGCTCGCGGTGAGCCTAGCGGAGATGCCCGTCACAGCGGAGAACTGGACTCTTGACCATAAAACGGACAGAGCGGACCTGTTTCCGCAGCGACAGCCACTTTCTCGGCTCGCCGGGCGCCGGGTGGCGCCTGACTACACATTCGTAGCCGCAGGTAGGCAAGGACAAGAACGCACACGCAGGTCCGCTACTTACCTGGACGTGAGAGTGCGGGTAGGACGCTCGGCAACCCGACCCGACGTGATGTGTGTCATGCAAGGACTGTTGCGCGCCGACGGCCACACCGTAGGGTGCACCGTGTGAACGACTGCGTCTTCTGTCGGATCGTGGCCGGTGCCGCGCCTGCGACCAAGGTCTACGAGGACGACGCGGTCTGCGCGTTCCTCGACATCCGGCCGATCACCCGGGGCCACACCCTCGTGATTCCCAAGACCCACGCCACCGAACTCGACGATCTCGATCCCGATCTCGGCGCACGGGTCTTCCGCGTCGGCCATCATCTGGCCCGTGCCCTGCGCCGCGGCGGGCTGGCCAGCGACGGCGCCAACCTCGCCATCAACGACGGCACCGCGGCCTTCCAGACCGTCGGCCATGTGCACCTGCACGTGGTGCCGCGCAAGCACGGTGACAAACTCGGTTTCGCCAAGGGGTTCCTGCTGCGACGTCCGCACGAACCCACCTCGACGGCGGCGGCGATCCGGGCGGGCCTCGACGCGCTCGACGCCGAGGCGAATACGCCGGGGCGGCAACCGGATCGGCCGGGCCCGTCGAGCGAAGCAGAAGGAGTACAGGGATGACCGAACCGACACCGCCGCGTGAGCAGCTCACCGACCTCCTCGCCCAGCAGTGGGAGGCCATCGCCGCGCTGGTCGCCGACCTCGACGAAAAAGCTTGGCGCCGACCGTCGCCGCTGCCGGGCTGGACCCTGTTCGACGTGGTCGCCCACGTGATCGGCACCGAATCGTGGCTGCTCGGCCGCACCCCACCCGCCCATGATCCGTTGCGCCCCAAGACCGACGTGCGGACCCTGCCGCACGTGCGCAACGAAGTCGCCGTGCTCAACGAGATCTGGGTCGACCGGCTACGTCCGCTGTCGGGCAAACGACTGCTCGCACTGTTCGACGAGGTCACCGAGCAGCGCCGGGCCGCTCTCGCCGCCATGACGGAGGAGGCGTGGGAGGCGCCGACGGTGTCACCGGTCGGGCAGGTGGCCTACGGCCGGTTCATGCGGGTCCGGCTGTTCGACTGCTGGATGCACGAACTCGACCTCGCCGACGGGATCGGCCGCAGCATCGATGAGGGCGGCGCGCGAGCGGAGGCGGCGTTCACCGAACTCACGCTCGGGCTCGGACGCGCGGTGGTGAAAGGCGCCAAGGCGCCGGATGGTTCGCGGATCACGATCGATCTCACCGGTCCGGTCACCCGCCAGGTCCACCTGGCGGTGGAGGGCGGACGCGGTTCGGTACTCACCGCGGCCGACGGGGAACCGACAGCCGTGATCCGTCTGGATTCCGGTCTCTTCGCGCGTCTGCGCGGCGGGCGGCAGTCGGCGGCGACGCACCCGGGCAAGGTGGTCGTCGAAGGCGATGCCGCACTCGGCGACCGGCTCGTCCAGAATCTGGCCTTCACCATCTGATGCGGTTGTTCCTGGCCTCCTATCGGTTCGGCGGCTTCGCCGAGCGGCTGGCCACGCTGGCGGGCGGCAAGGGCAGGGTCGCGGTGATCCCGAACGCGTGCGACGCCTGGCCCGCGGCGTGGTCGTCGGCCGTCGCCAGCGACATGGAACCCCTTCGCAGGCAAGGCTATTCGCCCGAGGTGCTGGATCTGCGCGACTACGTCGGGCAGCCCGCGCAGCTCGAGCGGCGGCTGCGCGAGTTCTCGATGGTGTGGGTGCGTGGCGGGAACACCTTCGTGCTGCGCGCCCAATTCGCCCGCAGCGGAGCCGATTCCGTGCTGCCAGCACTACTGTCCGAGGACGCTGTGGCCTACGCGGGGTACAGCGCCGGTGCCTGCCTGCTCACACCCGATCTGCACGGACTCGAGACGGTGGACGACCCGGGCGAGGTCCTGCCCGCCACAGGGACGGCGCCGCGCTGGGACGGGCTCGGGCTGGTGGATCGGCAGCTGGTCGTGCACCTGGACTCGGCGACCGATCCGGACGGCGAGTCGGCGAAAATGCTTGCGCGGTACGAGGAAGAAGGGGTGCCACACTGGGCGCTCACCGATGACGATGTCGTCGTGGTCGACGGTGAACGAACCGAGGTCTTGCGCGGGTCGTCCGGAAATGCGGCGTCCGGCCCGAGGTGACCAGTCCGCCCGGTCCGCGTCGTGCGGAATCGCGCGGGGTCAGCGTACCGAGTCCACGTCGGTCAAGGCGGTGTCCGTCGGGGCGCTCCGGCGGAACACGATCCAGCGCATCGCGCAGTACATGTACACGGCCTCGCATCCACCGGCCAGCAACCGCGCCACGTGGTACTGGAGACCGAGCGCGGCGAGACCCGAGCCCACCCCCAGGATGAACGCCAGGTAGTTCACCACGACCACGACCACATACACCGCCGCCTGCTTGCCCATCGGGGCGTGCGAGTGGAAGTTGAAGGTGCGGTTGAGCAGAAAACTCAGACCGAACGCGACAATGTAGGCGCACGTGATCGACAACCACACGGGCAGCCCGAAACCGTCGTGCAGCAGGGTGAGCAGCAGCAGGTCGACGCCGAAGGTGAAGCTGTTGATCAGGGCGAAGCCGAGGAAGGTCGCGGGCACATAGCGATCGAGCCCCCACGGCAGCCGGGCGACGACACCCTCGCACCAGCGGGTGAACCGGTCGGCCGCCGAATCGGTGACACTCGCGTGCTGCTCCACTCGCCTCAGCGTGCCAGCGGCACATGACATCGAGGTGAGCAGCGGGCAAACGTCCCGGACGTCAGCCGCCGACCGCCGCGACCCGCCCGCGCTCGAGCGCGGTCCACTCGGCGAGGCAGCGGCGGCGGGTGAATTCGTCGGCCTCGGCCAGCAGGGCGTCGCGCAGCACGACCGGGTCGGCGGCCCACGAGCTCGCGATCTCGGCGAGCGCGCGCAGATCGAACAGACCCGTCGACTCGAGCGCGGTCATCCATTCGTCGTGGTCGCCGGTGTACACGCGACGCATCGCGTCGGCCTCGAGCTCGGCACCGAGAAGGGCGCCGACCAGCTCGGCCCGGTCCCGAGGTTCCCTCATCATCCGATCCTCCCTGCGAAAAACGGTGCGGCACAACGACATCGCGTACGCGATGCGCAGGCAACGGAACAAGAAACACACCGGGCGGCCCCGACAGATCACACCCTCCCCTGCATTGTGACCAGTCGGACGCCGTATACACCAACCGGCCGCGCCGAATCACAGTCATGCCCGCGCACCCTTGTTCGGACACACATCACATCTGGACGGTTGATCACCACGCTCGGGTGGTGTTCGGCACTCCGACGATGCCGCCACCAGAGCGTGGTGATCGCATGATCGGGAGGGCGTCGGCGGGTTAGCGTTAGGAATGGATGATCGCCGGGTGGATGTGGATTCGCTGGTTTCGGAGGTTTCCGAGGGGGCCGTGGTCGTCGACGCCGAGGTGATGGAGGGGTATCGGCACGATTGGGCTCGTGATCCCGAAGCGGGGACACCGGTCGCGGTGGTGCGGGCGCGCGGTACCGCCGATGTGTCGGCCACGCTGCGGTGGGCGCACGCGCGGGGTGTGCCGGTGGTGCCGCGCGGGGCGGGGTCGGGGTTGTCGGGTGGCGCGACGGCGGTGGACGGCGGGATCGTGCTGTCCACGGAGCTGATGCGCGGGATCAGCGTCGATCCGGTGACCCGGACGGCGGTGGTGCAGCCGGGCCTGCTCAACGCGGAGGTGAAGCGGGCCGTCGCGACGGAGGGGCTGTGGTACCCGCCGGACCCGTCGTCGTTCGAGATGTGCTCGATCGGCGGCAACGCGGCCACCAACGCGGGCGGACTGTGCTGCGTGAAATACGGTGTCACCACCGATTACGTGCTCGGCATGGAGGTGGTGCTCGCCGACGGGACCGTGGTTCGCCTCGGCGGGCCACGACTCAAGGACTCGGCGGGGCTGTCGCTGACCAAACTGTTCGTCGGCAGCGAGGGCACGCTCGGTGTCATCACCGAGCTGACGCTGCGCCTGCTGCCAGCCCAGCCGCCGCAGGCGACCGTGGTCGCCGGTTTCGCCACACTCACCGCCGCCACCGACGCGATCCTCGCGATCACCTCGGCGCTGCGGCCCGCGATGCTCGAGTTCATGGACACCGTCGCGATCAACGCCGTCGAGGACGAGATGCGGATGGGGCTGGACCGCACCGCCGCCGCGCTGCTCGTCGCCCGATCGGACGCACCGGGTGAGTTCGCGGCGCTGGAAGCGCGGACGATCGTCGGTCTGTGCGAAAAGGCCGGGGCGACAGAGGTTTTCCACACCTCCGATGCGGCGGAAGGAGAAGCCTTCACCGCCGCGCGGCGGTTCGCGATTCCGGCGGTGGAACGCATCGGTCCGCTGCTGCTCGAGGATGTGGGCGTGCCGTTGCCCCGACTCGGTGAGCTCATCACCGGCGTCGCCGCCATCGGCGAACGCAACGATGTGCTCGTGTCCGTGATCGCGCACGCGGGTGACGGCAACACCCATCCGCTGATCGTGCACGACCCAACCGATCCGGACAACACCGCCCGCGCCCACCGCGCCTTCGGCGAGATCATGGACCTGGCCATCACCCTCGGTGGCACCATCACCGGCGAACACGGGGTCGGCAGGCTCAAGAAGGCCTGGCTTCCCGACCAGGTCGGTCCGGAGGTGATGGCACTGACCCGCCGCATCAAGGACGCGCTCGACCCGACGGGCATCCTCAACCCCGGCGCGGTCCTGTAGGAACATCCGCCGACCGCGACGGGTTAGCATCCGGTATGACCACCAGGCTCGAGCACAACGTCGCCGATACCCGCTACGAGATCTACCTCGACGACGTCCTCGCGGGATACGCCGACTACGCCGAACGCGAGGACACCAAGGTCCGCGACTTCCACCACACCATGACCTTCCCCGAGTTCCGGGGCCGTGGAGTCGCCGCCGACGTCGTCAAATACGGTCTCGACGACGCGCGCGCCAACGGTTACCAGGTCGTGCCCACCTGCTGGTACGTGGAGAAGTACATCAGCGAGCACCCCGAATACGCCGAACTGGTCCCCTGATCACGCGGTCTCGCGGGCCAGCTGGTCCACCGCGATCTCGTAGACCCGCCGCAGCACCTCGAGCTCGGCGGTCTGACTCTGTTCCGACATCGAAGACAGCATCACCAGCGCCGAGACCACGTACTTCCCCACCCTGGCGACCACGCGTTGCTGAGCGACCGGCGTCCGCACCGGCGGTGCGCCCTCGATGCGCGTCTCCTGATTCCCGTTCGTGCGGATGACAACGGCTTCTGTCGCGACAGTCTTGGGTGCCTCCACCGTCGAGACCGCCATCTTCAACGTGCGGTCCCCCGTGCTCGCCTCGACGTTCGCGCAACGCCGCACCAGATCGGTCAAACCCGCGACCGCCGAGTCGGATTCGACGATCTGAACGAGGAACACCGCCGGGCTCGCCCCCGAGGCCACCGACTCCCGCGCACCCGCACCGACCGGATTCTCGATCAGCGGGCGACACACGTCGTCGGTGAACGTGAGCGGCAGGGCTGTCCCCGCGTCCTCGGCGGTGATACTGGCAGGCTTGCCCACCAGCGAATACCCGGCCGGATACTCGGCCAGCCGAGGCAACGACTTCAGCGCGACGATCCCCGGCGCCTCCTCGGCCGCGCACCCGACCACCACCGCCCCGACCCCCACCACCGCGGCCCACCGAGCCATTCGGTTGCGACGCACGCCATCACCTCGAGAATCACCCGGCCGCATTCCCGGCCACTCGCGGGCTCACGCTAGTGAACCGCGCTCGCGGCGGAGGGCTCCCCGTCACGAGCTGTGCCGACTACCAAAAGACGCGCACATCCTTCGGGTCCCCGGAACACGAAACCCCCGGCAGTAATCCTGCCGGGGGCGTTCGAGGTCGGGATCAGCGCAGGATCTGGCGGCTCATGACGAGGCGCTGGATCTGGTTGGTGCCCTCGTAGATCTGGGTGATCTTGGCGTCGCGCATCATGCGCTCGACCGGGAAGTCGGTGGTGTAACCGGCGCCGCCGAAAAGCTGGACGGCGTTGGTGGTGACCTCCATGGCCACATCCGAGGCGAAGCACTTGGCGGCGGCGGAGATGAAGCCGAGGTTCTTCTCGCCGCGCTCGGCGCGGGCCGCGGAGGTGTAGACCATGAGGCGAGCGGCCTCGACCTTCATCGCCATGTCGGCGAGCATGAACTGGGTGTTCTGGAAGTCGGCGATGGCCTTGCCGAACTGCTTGCGATCCTTGGTGTAGGCGATCGCGGCGTCCAGGGCGCCCTGGGCCAGGCCGACGGCCTGCGCGCCGATGGTCGGGCGGGTGTGGTCGAGAGTCTGCAGCGCGGTCTTGAAGCCGGTGCCGGGCTCGCCGATGATGCGGTCACCCGGGATGCGGCAGTTCTCGAAGTACAGCTCGGCGGTGGGCGAACCCTTGATGCCCAGCTTGTGCTCGAGCGGGCCGACGACGAAGCCCTCGTCGTCCTTGTGCACCATGAACGCGGAGATGCCGTTGGCACCCTTGTCGGCGTCGGTCACCGCCATCACGGTGTACCACTCGGACTTGCCGCCGTTGGTGATCCAGCACTTGGAGCCGTTGAGGACCCAGTCGTCACCGTCGGCCTTGGCGCGGGTGCGCATGGAGGCGGCGTCGGAACCGGCCTCACGCTCGGACAGACAGTACGAGGCCATCTTGCCCTCGACCAGGTCGCCGAGGACCTTCTGCTTCAGCTCCTCGGAGCCGTTGAGGATCAGGCCCATGGTGCCAAGCTTGTTCACGGCCGGGATCAGCGAGGACGAACCGCAGACGCGGGCGACTTCCTCGATCACGATGCAGGTGGCGACCGAGTCGGCACCCTGGCCGCCGTAGGCCTCCGGCACGTGCACGGCGTTGAAGCCCGCGGCGTTGAGCGCGGTGAGCGCCTCCTCGGGGAACCGGGCGTTGCCGTCGACATCCTTGGCGTAGGGCGCGATCTCCTTCTCGGCCAGGCCGCGGATGGCCTGCCGCAGCTCGTCGTGGAAGTCCTCGAGCTTGAACAGGTCGAAATCGGGGTTTCCAGCCATCGAAGGCACACTCCTGGTTCTGGTGGTGTTCGCTGCGCCTCGCACAGCGGGCTTACGTCGGCACGCAGTGCCAATCCACAGAGGATTATACGCGCGGCACTCCATCGCTACATGGGGATATGGGTGTGGCACCGAGTGTCACGAATGTGTGATGTTGCGAGCCCGTCGGCTCACAGGTTACCGAGGCGGGCGGTGAGCCGGTCGGCCAGCTCGCGCGGCGGCATGTCGCGCGGGAACACCGCGACCACCAGCTCCTCCCCCTCGGCCGCCGCGCGCCTGCCCCGGGGAATCAACGCGAGCTCGGTGCGCAGGTCGGTCACCGCGGCCCCCGGCTCGCCACGCACCATCCGGCGCAACAGGTAGTTGTGGGTGGCGGTCACGGCGGCGGTGAACTGCACCCGCGCCAGATCCGGCGTCTCCGGTAGCCGTTCGCGCAGGAACTCGGTGAACAACCGCTCGTACCGGAACACCGTGACGATCTCGCGCTCCCGCAACGCGGGCACCCGCCGCACCACCTGATACCGCCGCCCCGCGATGTCGCGCCACTGCGTGAACCGCTCGAACACCCCGATCACGGCCTCGCACACGGCATCCCACGGATCACCCGTCGCCTGAGCCAGGAACTCCTGCGCCGACACCAACTGGAATTCGTGATCGGCGAAGATCACGTCCTCCTTCGACCGGAACTGCCGAAAGAACGTCCGCCGGGAAATCCCCGCAGCCACCGCGATCTCGTCGACCGTCGTCGCCTCGTACCCCCGCTCGGCGAACAACCGCAACGCCTGATCAACCACCGTCAGCCGAAACTGCGCCGCATCATCCTGTGCCACGGACGTCAACCGTAGTCACCGCCCCGCAGTCACCTCACACGACACCGACAGACGTCCGCCGGAACTCACTCCCCGAACAAGTCGGCGACCGAGGACACGTCCAGCGCCCGGCGCAACCAGGTTGCCAACTGTGCCTCGTCCTGACAGCTACGTATGCGATCCGCGGCCGCATCGGTGACAACCACGCCCCTGTGCCGCAGCACCATGAGCACATCTTCGGCGCGCCCCATGGCGAGGCCCTCAGCCCGCCCTTGCGCCCTGAGCTTCTGCGCGGATTCGGAGCGGAAGAACGAGAGATCGGTGGCCATGTAGTTCCTCCAGGTCTCGGCGGCTGCGGTGTGTGAGATGCCCTGCTCGATCAACTCGACGTAGAACTCGGTCGTCTCGTTGCCACCCATTCGGCGGATTCCTGCGACGATCGCTTCCAGTATCGCACCGATATCCGCTTCGCGGGCATGGGTAACAGCCGACAGTGCCGCCAAAGGGAGGTCTTGGACCACGAGGGCGGGGTCGATAACGGCAGGAACGTTGTGCGGGCCGAGTACCAGCGGGTACAGGGTGATCGTGGTCCAGAATGTGTGACCGATTTTCATCGGGGTGCTCGCCCACCGCGCCGTGACGTGGTCATGGCAGATGACCACGAGAACGACGGGAAGATTGTACTTGTTGCGGAGAAAGGTCACGTAATACGACCACGAATCGGGCCGCGAATCATCCGGCGCCGACTGCGCTTCTATCACCATCAGGAATCTGTCGTTGACAGTGGTGATGTCGAGAACCGTGTCGGCCCGCCGCTCGACCGGTGCCGTTTCGGTGAGGTCGACGGAAAGCTGTTCCACTGCTATCGGTTTGGCGAACGGCAAGTTCAGCACGGTGAACGCGTGGGCGATCGCCGCGGCGTCGTGCTGGAAGATTCGATGCATCGCTTCGTGCGATGAGGTCACCATGAGCGAGAAGGTACGCGCGGTCGAACATCAGTACGAAAAGTGCGGTGATTCGCGGGAATTCGGCGATTCGGGCAGCGGCCTCGGTGTCGGTCGATTGGTGAGGGCGCGAACCAGTTTCGTCATGCCGTCGACAACTACGTCGGCATCGCCGCCGGTGGCGAGACGACGGAGTTGGAGGCCGATGAGGGTGGCTACCGCCAGGGCCGCCATCGACTCGGCGTCGTCGACGGCGAGGGCGTGGAGGACCGTGGTGGCCAGGCGGTCGTATGTGGCGAAGAATTCGGCGGTTGCCTCGTGCTGCTCGGTGTATCGCGCGGCTTGGACGAAGAGTTCGAACCAGGCGAGGTGGTCGCCACCGAAACCGGTGCCCGAGACCACGTCGCCGAGCAGCTCGGCGACCTGCCCGAGGTCGGAGGTGCTGGCGGCGGCGTGGTCGGCGAGCTGGGTGAACTTCACCGTTTCGTCGGCGACGAAGGCCGCCATTCCCGCTTGGACGAGGTCGCGCTGGGTGGCGAAGTGGTAGGTGAGGGTGCCGAGCGACACCCCGGCCTCGGCGGCGATCCGCCGGTTGGTGACCGCGGCCGCGCCGTCGGCGCCCATGATTCGCACGACCGCGGCGATGATCTGTTCGCGCGTCGATCCCGGCATGACTTCTCGCTTCCCGCGCGGCTCTCCTCGCGCTATGGTGAATTCGTTCGTTCGTTCGAACGAACGATAGCAAGGATCGGAGCCCGCGATGGCCACACACGACCGCCCCTTCCACCAAGGCCCCTTCGACGACCTGCCCGCCCATCCCAACCGACCGCACGCCTTTCTCGACCTGCCCGCGAAGGAACTGTCGATGCGTTCGACCAGGTACGGCCGACAGCGGATTCGTTACCGCGACACCGGTACCGGGCCGCCGCTACTACTCGTGCACGGTTTGATGACCACCTCGTACTCGTGGCGGTACGTCATGGCGAGGCTCGGTGAGCATTTCCGTGTGGTCGCGGTCGACCTGCCTGGATGCGGAAACAGCGAAGCACCACCCGACGCCACCTTTCGGGGCGCGGAGATCGGGGAATGGCTGGCGGAATTCCAGCGTGCACTCGGTATCGAAGGCTGTGCGGCGGTGGGCAATTCGATGGGCGGACTTCCGCTGCTCCATCGCGTACTCGAGGACCCGACGGCTTTCGAGAAGGTGGCGATCCTGCATTCGCCGCTACTGCCGGAATTCAAACACCGCGCCCTTGCTGTCGTGTTGGCCTTGCCCGGCGTCCGATCAGGGCTCGCCGCCTATGTGCGACGCCAGCCTTACCGCTGGGCCCACCACCGCACGCATTATTTCGACGAGACGGTGAAATCCCTCGAAGAGGCAGGCGAATACGGCTCCCCGTTGGCGACTTCGGCCGGCTCACGGGCCTTCGTCAGCCACCTGCGCGACGGCCTCCACCCCCGCGACCTCACCGCTCTCGCCCGCAGGCTCGCGGCCCTCGACGAGTTCCCGGTACCCCTGCTCGCCGTCTACGGCACCGAACCGGACCCGATCGTGCCCCCACAGGTCGCCGTCACCTTCGCCCGACACCTACCGACCGCCCGAATGGTCCGGATCGACCGGGCATCCCACTTCGTCCACGTCGACCGCCCCGACACCGTCGCCGACACGATCATCGAATTCCTTTGTGCCGAGCAAGGGTCCGCCGACAACCCATGCCATCGCCCGTTACAGCGCGATGGGAGCCCGGACAACAGGACGTGAACTCGGCTGAACCGGACGGCTCACCTGTATTGCACGTGTCGCCGGCCGAGGCAGGCTCGTTTCGGAACCGGTCGGCGGAAGGAGCCGATTTCGCCTTTCAGCCCAGGAGTTTGGTGCGCAAGGCTTCGTCCTTGGCGAGGACCATTTTTTCGAGGCCCGCTTGGAATTGCTCCATGCGGGTGCGCAGGGGTTCGTCGGTGGTGGCGAGGATGCGGACGGCGAGGAGGCCCGCGTTGCGGGCGCCGCCGATGGAGACGGTGGCTACGGGGACGCCTGCGGGCATCTGGACGATGGACAGGAGGGAGTCCATGCCGTCGAGGTATTTCAGGGGGACGGGAACGCCGATGACGGGCAGCGGGGTGGCGGAGGCGACCATGCCGGGGAGGTGGGCGGCGCCGCCGGCGCCCGCGATGATCACCTTCAGGCCGCGGCCCGCGGCGTCGCGGGCGTAGTCGAGCATGCGCTGGGGGGTGCGGTGGGCGGAGACGACGCCGACCTCGAAGCGGATACCGAACTCGGCGAGGGCCTCGGCGGCGGCTTCCATGGTCGGCCAGTCGGAGTCGCTGCCCATGATCAGGCCGACCTGGGGTCCGGTGGTGCTCATCTGAGATTCCTTTCGGCGGAGGTGCGGTGCGCGGGGTTGTCGTTCAGGTGAGGTTCACACACCGACACCGAAAGCCGGTGCCCGCGTGTCGATCTCGGACCGAGCGCACGCCGGGATACAGCCTGCGCAAGTCGGCGGTTCACTCGCCGTGCGGGTCCCAGCCGTCGGTCCAGACCGCGTGCGACATCCAGTGCGCGGCGCGTTCGGCCTGCTCACGAACCTCGGCCACGTCGTCGCCGAGGATATTGATGTGCCCGATCTTGCGGTCGGGCCGCTCGCCCTTGCCGTACAGGTGCACCTTGGCCTCGGGCAGGCGGGCGAACAGGTGGTGCAGGCGCTCGTCCATCGGCATCCGAGGCGCTTCGGGTGCGCCGAGAATGTTCGCCATAACCGTTACGGGCGCCAACGGGGTCGTTTCACCGAGCGGATAGTCGAGTACCGCGCGCAGATGCTGCTCGAACTGCCCGGTGCGCGCACCGTCCATCCCCCAGTGCCCGGAATTGTGCGGGCGCATCGCGAGCTCGTTCACCAGCAGTTCGCCGTCGTGCGTTTCGAACAGTTCCACGGCCATCACACCCACCACACCGAGCCCGGCCGCCAGCTCCAACGCCATCGTCTCCGCGCGGGCGCCGGTGTCCTCCGGCAGATCGGGGGCGGGCGCGATGACTACCGCGCACTGACCGTTGCGCTGCACGGTCTCCACGACCGGCCAGGTGGCCGCCTGCCCGAACGGCGAACGGGCGACCATCGCCGACAGCTCACGCTTCAGATCGACCTTGGCCTCGGCGAGCAGCTGCACACCGTGCGCGAGCTGATCGGTGACCAGGGCCGTCGCCTCCTCGGCGGAACCGGGCATCCACACCCCGCGCCCGTCGTACCCACCGCGCACGGCCTTGAGCACGAACGGCCAGCCGTGCTCGTCACCGAAGGCGACCGCGTCGGCGGGCGCGGTGACCTCGACGAACGCGGGCACCGGCAGACCGAGCGCGGACAGCTTGGTCCGCATCGCCAGCTTGTCCTGGGCGAAGATCAGTGCCTGCGGCGGCGGCGCCACATTCACGCCCTCGGCGACGAGCACGTCGAGGTGCTCGGTCGGCACGTGCTCGTGGTCGAAGGTGAGCGCGTGCGAGCCCTTGGCCGCCGTACGCAGCGCCGACAGGTCGTCGTGGCTGCCGAGCACGACATCGGGACTCACCTGGGCGGCCGGGTCGCCGGGGTTCTCGGCGAGCACCCGCAGACGCTGGCCGAGGGCGATCGCGGCCTGGTGCGTCATGCGCGCGAGCTGGCCCCCACCGACCATCGTGACGGTGGGCATGGCAGACGGATCGAACGAACGTGCAGTCACGTCGTGCAATGTTGTCATGTCGAATGCGAATCTTTGCTACCGGTACACTCGGAACTCGTGTCAATCGTCGACGACGTGGTCAGCGTCCTTCCCCCGCGCCTGCGCGAGCTCGCGCTCCGGCATAAAGAGCTGATCAAGTTCGCCATCGTCGGCGCGACGACGTTCGTGATCGACAGCGGCCTGTTCTACCTGCTCAAATGGACAGTTCTGGCGGAAAAGCCGGTCACCGCCAAGATCATTTCCGGCGTGGTCGCGGTGATCGCGTCCTATGTGCTCAACCGCGAATGGTCGTTCAAGAATCGCGGCGGGCGCGAGAAACATCACGAAGCACTGCTGTTCTTCGGCGTCAGCGGTATCGGGGTGGTGCTGAGCAATATCCCGTTGTGGATCTCGAGCTATGTGTTCGATCTGCGACAGCCGAATGTGAGTTTCCTGACCGAGAACATCGCCGACTTCGTGAGCGCGTTCATCATCGGCAACCTGCTGCAGATGGCGTTCCGGTTCTGGGCCATGCGGCGATGGGTGTTCCCCGACGAGATGGACGAGATCGTCGCCGAATTCGAAGAGCTCGTCGAAGAGGAACCGCTCGGTAAGAGCTGAGCTCAGCGCGGTTCGGTGAGGGTCGGACTCTGCGCCTTGTCGACCTTCGAACCGAGGAACACCGCGAACAACGCCGGACGCCGCCGCTGCAACTCCAGGCGCCCACCGTCGGCCTCGACCAGGGCACGAGCCAGCGCCAGTCCGACACCGGTCGAGCCGCCCGCCGAGAAACCACGGTCGAAGATGTGCGGTGCGAGTTCGTCGCGCACGCCCTCGCCCTCGTCGGCCACCTCCACGCAGATCAGGGGGTCGCGCGCGCTCATCGTCGGGACCGTGCGCACCGACACCGTGCAGGTGCCGCCGCCGTGCATGAGCGCGTTGTCGACCAGCACCGTGACCGCCTCACGCAACCGCGACCCGGTGATCGGGGCACGCAGCGACTCGTCGCCGATCAGGCTCAGTTCCCGGCCCGCCTCGTGGAACGGGTGCGTCCATTCGGCGACGACACCGCGCAGCTCGGCCATCACCGGCACCGGGTCGCGGTCGGCGGCGTCCTCGGAGCGGGAGGCGCGGACCAGGTCGTCGATGGCGTCGGTGAGCCGGTCGACCTGGGCCATCGCCTCCTCCGCCTCGTGCACGACCTCGGGATCGTTGTGGGTCGACAGCTCGTCCAGCCGCAACCGCACGGCCGTCAGACGACTGCGCAGCTGGTGGGAGACGTCGGCGACCAGCGCGTGTTCGCGTTGCAGCCGACCGGCGATCTCGACGGTGGCGGAGTCGAGCACGTCGGAGACCCGGTCGAGTTCGGCGATACCGTGCCTGCGCGGATCGGGCCGGAAATCGCCCATCGCCAGCCTGGCCGCGCGGGCGGCCACATCGCGCAGCGGGTCGGCGACCCGGCGCGCGGTCACCACGGCCACCGAGAACGCCGCACCGAGCGAGGCGAGCACCGCCAGCGCCACCGCCGCGACGGCCTGCTCCTGGCGCGCGTGCATGGGTCCGGCGGGCACTTCGAGCCGCAACGACGCCGAGGTCCCCATCGACAGCGACTCCACCAGCGGGTCGTCGATCCGCTCGGCGCCGATATCGGCCCGCGCGGCATTGTCGGTCGGGGTGGGGAAGACGACGGTGAGCCTGCCGCCCTCGGGCACCAACGCCCGGATGGCCCGCACGTCGAGCCCGTCGTGGACGTAACCGTCGACCTGCTCCTGGGCGATCACTTCGGCCGCGATGCGTTCGAGCCTGCTCTGCAGATCGTTGCGGGTGATGTCCTCCACCCACAGCCACGCGGTGTAGATCAGGGGGACACCGAGCACCACCGTCGTGATGGTCAGGACGGTGAGGATCGAACGCAGGATGCGACGGCGCACGACCAGTCAGCCCCGGTGCGTGTCGGTGTTGAGGCGGAAACCAACACCGCGCACGGTGACGATGCGCCGCTCGGCCATCGGGCCCTCGTCGCCGATCTTGCGACGCAACCAGGACATGTGCATGTCGAGGGTCTTGGAACCGCGCAGGTCGGCATCACCCCACACCTCACGCAGGATCGTCTCGCGGCCGACGACCTGACCCGCCCGGTCGATGAGGACCTTGAGCAGCTCGTACTCCTTGTTGGCCAGGTTCACCTCGGCCCCGTTCACCAGCACCCGCCGCGCCGCCGGTTCCAGGCGGATGCCGCCGACCTCCACCGCGTCGTCCCCGATTCCACTGCGCCGCAACAGTGCTCGTACCCGGGCGAGCAGTTCGGCGAGGCGGAACGGTTTGCCGACGTAGTCGTCGGCACCGGCGTCGAGGCCGACGACGAAGTCGACCTCGTCGGTGCGGGCGGTGAGCATCAGCACCGCGATGTCGGCGCCGCTGGCGCGCACCTGCCTGCACACCTCCAACCCGTCCATTCCTGGCAGGCCGAGGTCGAGGATCAGCAGGTCGTGGTCGCCTTCGAGCGCGCGCCGCAGCACCGCCGGGCCGAAGCGTTCGACGGTGACGGTGTAGCCCTCACGCCCCAGCGCGCGCGACAGGGGTGCGGCGATCGCCTCGTCGTCCTCGGCCAGAAGTACTGCGGTCATGTGCCCAGGTTAAGTGGTCTGGACCCGCGGCTCACCGATAGCCGCCACCCCAGTGCTGATCGGTCGGCGACCGGCCCGCCTCGAAAACCTGGTGGTAGAGCAGCGAGTGCACCTGCTGCACCTGGGGGATGTCGTCGTATTCGAGCGGTTCCTCCGACGACGACCCGATGATCAGGGTGCCGGTGCCGAGCAGCCGGTCGAAGATGCCGTGGCTGAACTGCACGCTGGAGATGCGGCTGAGCGGGATGTCGATACCGGTGTGGGTGAGCACACCCTCCCGAACCAGCACCCGCCGCTGGGTGACGATGAAATGCGTTGTCTTCCAGGCGATCACCCGCACGATCACGCGCCAGGCGATGACCCCGAACCAGATCAGGCCGATGAGCACCAGCAGCACGGTTCGCACGTGCCCGGTGGTGTTACGCCAGGCCAGCCCGCCGAGGAAACCGGCGAGAGCGGTGGCGACGATCAGCGTGACGATGGGCCACACCAGCATCTTCCAATGCGGATGGCGGTGCAGGATCAGCTGCTCGTCGGGCGCGAGGACATCCTCCGGGTAACCCATACGCGCACAGTACCGCGCGATGACGGTGCATTTCTCGATGCCACGGCCGAGGCGATACCCTGTCTTGCGCGCTAGAAGCCAGGTTTTGCCCATTTCTCCTTGCTCGACAACGACAGTGGAGGCTCGCGTGACCAAAGCTCTGACTCAGCTCGAAATCCTCACCGCTCTCGAACCCGTCGCCGAACAGAATCTGAACCGGCACCTGTCCATCGCCAAGGACTGGCATCCGCACGACTATGTGCCGTGGGACGAGGGCCGCAATTTCGCCGCGATGGGCGGAATCGATTGGGAGCCGGAACAATCCAAGCTCACCGATATCGCCAAGGCTGCGATGATCACCAATCTGCTCACCGAGGACAACCTGCCCTCCTATCACCGGGAGATCGCCGAGAACTTCTCCCAGGACGGCGCCTGGGGTACCTGGGTGGGCCGGTGGACCGCCGAGGAGAACCGGCACGGCATCGTCATCCGCGACTATCTGGTCGTCACCCGCGGCGTCGATCCGGTGGCGCTGGAGAACGCCAGGATGATCCACATGACCCAGGGTGCGCACGCACCGGCGAACTGGGGCGGCTTCCTGGTCAACGTCGCGTACGTGACGTTCCAGGAGCTGGCCACCCGGGTGAGCCACCGCAACACCGGCCGCGTCTGCGACGACGCCGTCGCCGACCGGATGCTCGCCCGCGTTGCCACCGACGAGAACCTGCACATGATCTTCTACCGCAACCTGTGCGCGGCCGCGCTCGACCTGGTCCCCGATCAGGCGATGCCCGCGATCACCAAGGTGCTCACCAACTTCCAGATGCCCGGCGCGGGCATGCCGAACTGGCGGCGCAACGGTGTGCTGATGGCCAAGCACGGGATCTACGACCTGCGCCAGCATCTCGACGAGGTGGTGCTCCCGGTGCTCAAGCAGTGGAACGTCTTCGGGCGCGACGACTTCGGGCCGCGCGGCGAGGCGGCGCGCGACGAGCTGGCGCAGTTCCTGGCCAAGCTGGAGAAGGACGTGCTGAAGTTCGAGGAGCAGCGTGACCGGTTGCTCGCCCGCGAGCGCGAGGTGGCCGAACGCCAGGGAGTCGGCGCGGCCGCACGCTGATCAGCGGCGGTCCGGCTCGTCGGTCGGGCGCCCGTGGTGCAGACGCCAGGGTGCCCGAGCGGCGGGCCGGTCAGTACTGTCCGCGCAGGTGGGTCACGTCGCCCGCCGACACCGCCTGGTCACCGATCAGCAGTCGACCCGTTTCGTCGACACCGGTCGCGACGCCGGTGAGCACCTTCCCGCCCGGTAGTTCGGCCCGCACGTTCACCCCGATGGTCGCGCACCGCTCCCGATAGGCCGCCGCGAGTTCGTCGGTGGCCCACCCGGCCCGTTCCCAGTCGGTGAACCGGCGGGCGAACTCGCTCAGGATCGCGGCGGCGAGCACGGTGCGGTCAGTGGTCTCGGCACCGGCCAGCGCGAGCGAAGTGGCATGCGGGACCGGCAGTTCCGACTGGTCGAGGTCGACATTGAGGCCGACACCGACCACCACGGCGGGTGCGATGCCGGTGGCGGCCACCTCCGCGAGGATGCCCGCGAGCTTGCGGTTGTCGAGCAGGACGTCGTTGGGCCACTTCAGTTCCGGCGAGAGACCCGCGGTGCCGCGCAACGCGTCGACCACCGCGATACCGGTGAGCAACGGCAACCAGCCCAGCGCCACCGGGTCGATCCCCGGCAACCGGACCAGGATCGACAGCGAGATCTGCGCCCGCGGCGGACTCACCCACTCGCGCGCGTGCCGTCCGCGCCCGGCGACCTGCTCCTCGGCGAGCAGTGCCTGCCGGTCGACAGCGGGATCGGCCGCGCGGGCAACCAGATCGGCATTGGTCGAACCGGTCGATTCGACGACATCGATCCGGTCGAAGAACACCGGTGCCGGGGAGACGAGAGAGCCGCGCAGACGCTGCGCATCGATCGGTGCCCTGTTCATTCCCGGAACGCTACCCGCCCTCGCGTGCTATAGGGCATCACCACACCTAGCTGCGGTTTCTGTACTGACCGGTAGGCGTACTGCCGTAGTGCGGGGCGGTGTCACTCGTTACACTCGCAACCCATGACGAGTGTCCAGCAGCAGCCCGCGTCGGAATCGGCGGGCGCCCCCGACATCCACACCACCGCCGGGAAGCTGGCTGATCTGCGGAATCGGCTGGAAGAAGCGCAACACCCGATGGGTGAGGCCGCGGTCGACAAGGTCCACGCCAAGGGCAAGATGACCGCGCGCGAGCGCATCCTCGCCCTGGTCGACGAGGGCTCCTTCGTCGAGCTCGACGCCCTGGCCAAGCACCGCAGCGTGAACTTCGGGCTGGAGAACAACCGTCCGACCGGTGACGGTGTTGTCACCGGCTACGGCACCATCGACGGTCGCGACGTGTGCCTGTTCTCCCAGGACGTCACCGTCTTCGGTGGCTCGCTCGGCGAGGTGTACGGCGAGAAGATCGTCAAGGTGATGGACCTGGCGATCAAGACCGGCCGCCCGCTGGTCGGCATCAACGAGGGCGCGGGCGCGCGCATCCAGGAGGGCGTCGTCTCCCTCGGCCTCTACGGGGAGATCTTCCACCGCAACGTGCAGGCCTCCGGCGTGATCCCGCAGATCTCGCTGATCATGGGCGCCGCCGCCGGTGGACACGTGTACTCCCCCGCGCTCACCGACTTCGTGGTGATGGTCGATCAGACCTCGCAGATGTTCGTCACCGGCCCCGACGTGATCAAGACCGTCACCGGTGAAGAGGTCAGCATGGAGGACCTCGGCGGCGCGCACACCCACATGGTGAAGTCCGGCGTCGCCCACTACGTGGCCTCCGGCGAGCAGGACGCGCTGGACTACGTCAAGGACCTGCTGAGCTACCTGCCGAGCAACAACCGCGCCGAGGCGCCCCGCACCGCGCCGACCGACCCGATCGACGGTGCCATCGAGGAATCCCTCACCGACGAGGACCTCGAGCTCGACACGATCATCCCGGACTCGCCGAACCAGCCGTACGACATGCACGAGGTGATCACCCGGCTGCTCGACGACGACGAGTTCCTCGAGGTGCAGGCCGAGCGCGCGATGAACATCATCTGCGGTTTCGGTCGCGTCGACGGCCGCAGCGTCGGCATCGTCGCCAACCAGCCGACCCAGTTCGCCGGTTGCCTCGACATCGACGCCTCGGAGAAGGCCGCGCGCTTCGTGCGCACTTGCGACGCCTTCAACATCCCGATCATCACCCTGGTGGACGTGCCCGGCTTCCTGCCCGGCACCGGCCAGGAGTACAACGGCATCATCCGCCGCGGCGCGAAGCTGCTCTATGCCTACGGTGAGGCCACTGTGGGCAAGATCACGATCATCACCCGCAAGGCTTATGGCGGCGCCTACGACGTGATGGGTTCCAAGCACATGGGTGCCGATGTGAACCTCGCGTGGCCCACCGCGCAGATCGCCGTGATGGGTGCCTCGGGCGCCGTCGGGTTCGTCTACCGCAAACAGCTGGCAGAGGCCGCCCAGAACGGCGCCGATGTCGACGCTTTGCGCCTCGAGCTGCAGAACGAGTACGAGGACACCCTCGTCAACCCGTACGTGGCGGCGGAGCGTGGCTACGTCGACGCGGTCATCCCGCCGTCGCACACCCGTGGCCAGATCGTGTCGGCGCTGCGGCTGCTCGAGCGCAAAATGGTGACCCTTCCGCCGAAGAAACACGGCAACATTCCGCTCTGAAAACGCGATATTCCTCGTGTGCCGCGCACACTTGTTGGGGAAATCAACTATTGCCCGGGGCTGTTGTACCGGGAATGATCGCGGACACCGCGCCGTGAACCGAAGTACGCGCAGGAAGGATCTGGCACTGTGACCACTGTGGCAGAAGAAGACGTGCTGACCGCCGCCGAGCTCGAGCTCGCCGTCGAACCACTCGTCGACGAGGTCGAGCTGTCAACCGACACGCCGACCGAGGCACCGGCGCGATCCGCCGGTGAGCCGCTGTTCCGCATTCTGAAGGGCGCCCCGACCGACGAGGACGTCGCGGCACTGGTCGCGGTGCTCGGCGCCGCCGCCGCGAACGCACCCGCGGCCTCGGAGCGTCAGCCGGTCGACGGCTGGGGCCGGGCGACGCTGATGCACCGGGGTTCGTCCCCGTTCTCGCCGTACGTGTACCCGCTGCTGTCGCACCTGCGCTGAGGGTGACCCGGCTGGTCTTGGCCTCCGCGTCCCCCGCCCGGCTCGGGGTGCTCCGGACGGCGGGTATCGATCCCGTCGTCCGCGTCTCCGGGGTCGACGAGGACGCGGTGTCGGCCGCGCTTCCCCCTGATACCTCCGCCGACGGCGTCGTCGTCGCCCTGGCCCGGGCCAAGGCGCTCGACGTGGCCGGTTCCATTCCCGAGCTCGCCGCCGACTGTGTCGTCGTCGGTTGCGACTCGATGCTGCTCGTCGACGGGCGGCTGCAAGGTAAACCGCACACCCCCGAGGTGGCGCGCGAGCGCTGGGCGAGCATGGCCGGGCGCAGCGCCGACCTGCTCACCGGTCACTGTGTGCTCCGCCTGCGCGACGGTGAGATCGTCGCGGAATCGGCCGAGTGCAGTTCGACCACCGTGCATTTCGCGAAACCAGGACCCGACGAGCTGGCGGCCTATATCGCCACCGGCGAACCACTGCAGGTCGCGGGCGCGTTCACGCTCGACGGTCTCGGCGGTTGGTTCGTCGACCGGATCGAGGGCGACCCGTCGAGCGTCATCGGGATCGGGCTACCACTGCTGCGCAGGCTGCTCGAAGACGTCGGTGTCGGTGTCACGCAACTGTGGCGGGACGCGCGGTCCTGACGGCGTGATCATCCGCTGACCGCCCGGCTCCTCGCTGACGGTCGCGCGGACCGGGCGCTCGACCGTGCCGTGCTCCTCGAACTCACCCTCGGGGCTCTCGGCACCGAGGGTGAGTTCGAGCTTGGCGTTGCACAGTTCCGGCTCGGTGAACGGGTGCAGTCGCACCTCGACCCGACCGCGCGCGCCGTTGCGTTCGAGCACCTCGCGCATCAATCCCACGTGCACGCCGCACACCACCTCCGCGTGTGAGCGGGCCAGTTCGCGCAGCGGGCAGGCGGTGAGATTGATCTGTACGTGCTCGTCGGTCTCGCCGACCGGGTCCTTCTCCGGCGCGAAGCCGAGTTCCGACATCAGCGACATGGTGATGTCGCGCGCGTCGGCGAGCGTTTCCACCTGGTGGGAGCCGATATCCATGCGCCGCCCCCAGGCGCGGCCCGCCTCGATCGCGGCCGCGGAGCGGGTGAGCGGATCGGGTCCGAGGTGGTCGGCGAGCACCTGGGCCAGTTCCTGGTACCCGACCGAGCGCTGTACCGCGCGGTAGCCGATGCGAGGTCGGCCACGTCCGCGCGGGGGTTGCTGGAACTGGCGGACGAGCGATTCGCGGGTGAGAACGTCGAGGTGGAAACGGACGGTGGTGACGTGCTGTCCGGTGATGCGGGCCAGTTCCTGGGCATCGAGGGGCTCGGTGGCGCCACGTAGGATCGCGAGCAGTCGCCGTCGCGGCCATGAATCGGACATAGCTCACCCCTCCTCTCCAGAGACTTTATCGGACAGCTCTGCGCTTTATTCGCCCATTGCGTCGATTCGTGATGTGCCACCACAGACATACCATCGGCTACGGCCTCGACACTGCCGCACCCGCCCAACTCTCGCGTGAAGGACCACACCGTGCCCGTCGCCCCGGATCCGCACCCCGCCTTCGGTTCCTACGCAGTCCCGCATCGATTGGTAACCACCGAATGGCTGTCCGCAAACATCGGGGTGCCCGGTGTGAAGGTCGTCGAATCCAACGACGACATTCTTCTCTACGACATCGGGCATGTGCCCGGCGCGGTCAAGATCGACTGGCGTGGTGACCTGAGCGACCCGGTGACCCGCGACTACATCGACGGTCACCGGTTCACCGAACTGATGCGCGCCAAGGGTATCCGGCGTGAAGACACCGTGGTGATCTACGGCGACCGCGGCAATGCCCAAGCCGCGCACACCGCCTGGATCTTCACCTTGTTCGGCCACGACGACGTGCGCCTGCTCGACGGTGGCCGCGACGCCTGGATCTCCGAGGAACGCGACACCACCTTCGACCTGCCCTTCCCCGAGCGCAGCGACTACCCGGCGGTCGAGCGTGACGACGCGACCGCCCGCGCGTTCCGCGAGGAGGTCCTCGCCCGGCTCGGCCGCCCGCTCGTCGACGTGCGCTCGCCCCAGGAGTACGCGGGCACCGACAGCAAGGAGCCCGAGGCACAACGTGCGGGCCATGTGCCAACCGCCGTTAACATCCCGTGGACATCGGCCTGCTCACCGGATGGAAGATTCCGTTCGCGCGCCGAACTCGACGAGATCTATGGCGCCCTGCCCGCCGAGGATCTCGTGGTCTACAGCCGGGTCGGCGAGCGCTCTAGCCACACCTGGTTCGTCCTGACCTTCCTGCTCGGCCGCAGGTCGGTGCGCAATTACGACGGTTCGTGGATCGAATGGGGCAACTCGGTTCGCCTGCCGATCGCCGCGGGCGACGAACCGGGCACCGTCGATCAGCCGAATTGAAACGGGTTCACAGGTCGACGTGCCGCGTAGTGTGACCTACGACCTACTGAACGGTAGGGCTAGCCGAGTTCGGGGCGAATTGGCACACTGCCTACACTCGCCCGAGACGAAAGTTGTCGATACCGGGCGCGGGGCCCACACGGTGACCCGTCCGAAGCGACCAAAGATTGCACACAGGAGGCTCAGTGCCCAGCCATGCCAGCGCACGGATCACGAAGGTACTCGTAGCTAACCGCGGCGAGATCGCGGTCCGCGTGATCCGGGCTGCCAAGGACGCGGGGATCACCAGCGTCGCGGTGTACGCCGAGCCCGATGCCGACGCTCCCTTCGTGAAGCTCGCCGACGAGGCGTTCGCCCTCGGCGGCCAGACCTCGGCCGAGTCGTACCTCGTGTTCGACAAGATCCTCGACGCCGCCGCCAAGTCGGGCGCCGACGCGATCCACCCCGGCTACGGCTTCCTCTCCGAGAACGCCGACTTCGCCCAGGCCGTCCTCGACGCCGGGCTGATCTGGATCGGCCCCTCGCCGCAGTCGATTCGCGACCTGGGTGACAAGGTCACCGCCCGCCACATCGCCGAGCGCGCGCAGGCCCCGATGGCCGCGGGCACCAAGGACCCGGTCAAGAACGCCGACGAGGTCGTCGCGTTCGCCGAGGAGTACGGCGTCCCGGTCGCGATCAAGGCGGCCTTCGGTGGTGGTGGCCGCGGCATGAAGGTCGCCCACACCATCGAGGAGATCCCCGAGCTGTTCGAGTCGGCCACCCGTGAGGCCGTCGCCGCGTTCGGTCGCGGTGAGTGCTTCGTCGAGCAGTACCTGGACAAGGCCCGCCACGTCGAGGCCCAGGTCATCGCGGACCAGCACGGCAACGTCGTCGTGGCCGGTACCCGCGACTGCTCGCTGCAGCGTCGCTTCCAGAAGCTCGTCGAGGAGGCGCCCGCGCCGTTCCTGTCCGACGAGGTCCGGGCCAAGATCCACGAGTCGGCCAAGCGCATCTGCCGCGAGGCGGGCTACTACGGCGCGGGCACCGTGGAGTACCTGGTGCAGGGCGAGACCGTGTCGTTCCTCGAGGTGAACACCCGCCTGCAGGTGGAGCATCCGGTCACCGAGGAGACCGCCGGTATCGACCTGGTGCGTCAGCAGTTCCGCATCGCCGAGGGCCACGAACTGAGCATCACCGAGGACCCGACTCCGCGTGGTCACTCGTTCGAGTTCCGCATCAACGGCGAGGACGCCGGTCGCGGCTTCCTGCCCGCCCCCGGCCCGGTCAGCGTGTACCGCGAGCCGTCGGGCCCCGGTGTGCGCGTGGATTCCGGTGTGGTGCAGGGCAGCGTCATCGGCGGCCAGTTCGACTCGATGCTCGCCAAGCTGATCGTCACCGGCGAGAACCGTGAGCAGGCGCTGCAGCGTGCCCGTCGCGCGCTGGCCGAGTACGAGGTCGACGGCCTGGCGACGGTCATCCCGTTCCACCGCGCGATCGTCGAGGATCCGGCGTTCATCGGTGACGGCGAGAAGTTCGACGTCTACACCAAGTGGATCGAAACCGAGTGGAAGAACACCGTCGAGCCGTACACCGGCGGCGGTGCACCGGCCGACGAGGACGAGGACCTGCCCCGGCAGAAGGTGGTCGTCGAGGTCGGTGGCCGTCGCGTCGAGGTGTCGCTGCCCGGCCAGTTCTCCCTCGGTGGCGGCGCGGCCGGTGCGGCCGGTAACGGTGTGGTCCGCAAGAAGCCGAAGGCACGCAAGCGGGGTGGCGCCGGTGGCGGTGCCGCTTCCGGTGACGCGGTCACCGCGCCCATGCAGGGCACCGTGGTGAAGGTCGCCGTCGAAGAGGGCCAGACCGTCGAGGCGGGCGACCTGATCGTGGTGCTCGAGGCCATGAAGATGGAGAACCCGGTCAACGCGCACAAGGCCGGTGTGGTCACCGGGCTGGCCGTCGAGGCGGGTGCGGCGATCACCCAGGGCACCGTCTTGGCCGAGATCAAGTAGCTGTTCCGCCGCTCCGCGAATTCAGGCCGGACCCAGGTGCGGCGAGAGCTTCGTCGGCGGCCGGACCAAGGGTTGATGGTCTCGGTAGCTCGTCCCCGGCGAGTTACCCGTGTGCCGACCAGATCACGAGTTGCGTGAACGAAAAGCGACGATCCGCTGCCCAGGCAGCGGATCGTCGTTGTGTCTGGATATGGTGAACCGGTGACCAGTTCTGCGCACGTCGGCTCGGATTCCTCGGCCGTGCCGGGTCCGGTGTCGGTCGCCGAGGTCATTCGCGGCAGGCAGGCTGCCGGGCATCGCGACGACGGCCATCGGCTGGCGTTGGTGATCGAGGGTGGCGGCAGTCGCGGGGTGTACTCCAGCGGCATGGTGCAGGCACTAGAGGAGCTCGGGCTGTCGGCGGTGTTCGACGCCGTGTACGGCACGTCGGCCGGGGCGATCAACGGGGCATGGCTGCTGTGTGGTCGGGCCGCGTCGGGGATGCGGTCGTGGACGGATCGCACCATCATGCGGCGCGTGGTCGACCCGGTGCGGATCGTGCGCGGGCGACCGGTCTTCGATCTGCACTACCTGGTGCACCGGGTGTACGACGGGATCGAGCCGATGGACTTCCCGGCGATTCTGGCCAATCCGACCAGCTTCCACCCGATCGCCACCGACACCCGTACCGGGCTGCCGGTCGATCTCGCACCGTTCATCGTCGACAAACCGACCCTGCTCACGGCGTTGCGCGCGTCGGCGGGGTTGCCGTTGCTCGCGGGTCCGCCGGTGGAACTGGCCGGTCGCAGCTATTTCGACGGCGGCCTCTCGGAGACCGTGCCGATCCGGAGCGCTGTCGGCGCGGGAGCCACCCACGCGCTGGTGCTGCGTACGCGCCGCGCCGGCGAACTGCGCCCGCCCGCTCCCCTGGTGCACCGCGTGGTCGGTGGCGGGTATCTGCGTGCGGTCGCCCCCGGCGCGTTCCGCGCGTGGTCGGCGCGCCCCGGCCAGCAGGCCGTGGAGGACACCTATCTGGCGGGCCTCGGTGACCGGGTGCTGCAGGTCCATCCGCCCGAGGACGCACCGTCGGTCGACAGCGCCGCACGCGACACCACCCTGCTCACGCAGGCCCTCGAGCTCGGCCGCGCCGCCGTCCACGCCCTGCTCGGTGACCGGCCGAGCCCGGCCTGAGCCGAGCCCCGGAACTCCGGGGCACCGGTTTTGCCGGATTTCCCGGTTCTGCCCGCTCCCTTAGCGTCTCAGCGGCGAGGGCATGAGCAGAGGGAGACCGGGATGGGTACGCAGGTGCTGGCTCGACCGTCGGTGGAGTCCGCCGGGGAGCATCGGGACGAGTCGGGGTGGCATCCGGCCGTTCGCGTCCTGTTCCGCTTCACGTTCGTCACCGTCGGCATCGGTATGGCGGGTGCGTGGCTGCTACATGCCTTGCTGCGCACCCTCGGTCTGCCGCAGCAGGCGGTGGCCGAGATCGGCAAGTGGCTCGCGCTGCATCCCCTGACCGACTGGGTCGGTATCCGGCTCTTCGATGTCCGGGTCGACTACACGGTCACCGGTAGCGGTGACACGGCCGCGAAGTGGATCAGCGTCGTCACCCTGATCCTGGTCGCGATCCCGGTGACCGCCGTGTGGTCGGTGCTGGACCGCCGCCGCACCGCCTATGACCGCCTGTACGCCTGGTTCCGACTGCTGGTGCGGTTCACCCTGGTGAGCGCGCTGATGCTGTACGGGATGATCAAGCTGATGCCGACGCAGATGTCGTTCAATCTGGAGCGGCTGGTCGAACCGTTCGGGCACATGAGCCCGATGGCGGTGCTGTGGGCGCAGTCGTCGTTGTCCGAGCCCTACGAGATGGCGCTCGGGGCCGCCGAGGTGACGGCCGCGGTGCTGCTGATCCTGCCGCTCACCGCCGGGCTCGGCTCGGTTCTCGCGGTGATCGTCGCACTGCAGGTGGTGCTGATGAATCTCACCTTCGATGTGCCGGTGAAGCTGTTCGCCCTCCAATTGCTCTTGTACGCAACGCTTCTCGCGGCTCCCGAGCTGGCGAGGCTGGTCCGGGCACTGCTCGGTCGTGCGGTCGAGCCGAGCCGGCGCGCCGCCCTGCTCGGTTCGCCACGTGGCCACCGGCTGATGCTCGGCGCCCAGGTGCTGCTCGGGTCGTGGTTGCTCGTCGCCACGGCGGTCGAGGCCTACGACGGCTGGCACACCTACGGCAACGCCCGGCCGAAGTCGCCGCTCTACGGCATCTGGAATGTCACCGAGTACACGGTCGACGGCCAGCCGGTGCCCGCGCTCGTGGACTTCGACGCACCGGGCACCGGGCTGCCGAACCCGACCGAACGGTTCCGCCGCATCATCTTCGACATCCCGCAGGGCATGACCGCCCAGCGCCTCGACGATTCGCTGGTGTCCTTTCCCGCCCGCGTCGACACCGGCAAGCAGACCGTCACGTTGTCCAAGGACACCAGCCACCAGTTGACCCTCGCGTCCTTCACTTACGCTCGGCCACAGGACGACCAGCTCGTCCTCGACGGCAAGCTCGGCGGTCGCTCGGTGCGGATGCGGCTCGACCAGGTGGATCTCGCGCAGTTCCCGGTCGTCTCGCGCGGCTTCCACTGGGTGCAGGCCACGCCCTACTACCAGTGACGCCGACGACTAGGCTCCCCGTCGTGGAACCGATCGAGATCAACGCGGGCTCCTGGTACCTGCGGGCCCTGCGCGCCGACGACCGCATCGACGACCGTCCCGCGCTGGCCGAAGCAGGCATCGTCGACCCTGGTTACATCGCCCGCCGCGACAGCGGCTGGGCGGACGAATCGCACCTGTCGTGGGCGGTGTGCGTGCCGACCACGGCGGAGATGATCGCCGAGATCGGCGTCACCCCCGACGCGGACGGCACCGCGCTGATCACCGGTTGGGCGCGCGACGGCTTCGCCGACGCCCTGGCCACCGGCGTCGAATCGGTGACCCGTTTCGTCGCGGGCGCCCTGGCCCTCACCCCGCGACTCAGCCCCGAATTGGGCTGAGCCACCGGGCATCCGGTCTCGTCAGTAGATGCAGGGCTTGGGACGACCTGCCCAGCCGCCGTTGAGGAATTCGCAGACCGCCGAGAAGATGTCGCCCGTCGAGGACCCGACCTGGGTCGCGGCGGGGGCGATATCGGGTGCGGTGGCCGCGTTCGCGGTCGCGACGGGGAGGGCGAGGCCGGCGATCACGGCGCTGACAGCAACGAGCTTCTTCATCGAGAGTCCTGTTCGGTAGTTGTCGATCGAGTTGTTCGCTCGGAAGACGAGTCTTGCATATCTGACCGTTCGGTCAAATACCGAATCAGGTTTCTCCCAACAGTTCTGCCGTCATTCCGCGATGGTCGCCAGTACCCGGTCGAGGGCGTCGACGGCCTTGCCGAGTTCTGCTTCGGTGACGGTGAGTGCCGGACGGAACCGGATTCCGCGTTCGCCGGTGCCCAGCAGCAGCACGTGTTCGCGCTCGCGCAGCGCCGTCACCACGCGATCCCGCAGCAGTGGCGTGGCCAGCGTGATCGCGCACATCAGCCCGCGTCCGCGCACCTCGCTCACCTTCTCGGGGTGCGCGGCGGCGAGCTGGCCGAGCTGATCGAGCAGGTACCGGCCGAGCGGGCCGACCTCGTCGATCAGCCGATCCCGTTCCAGCACTTCGAGAACGCGGCGCGCACGCACCATGTCGGTGAGGTTGCCGCCCCAGGTGGAGTTCAGTCGCGAACTCACCCGGAAGACATTGTCGGGCACCTCGTCGACCCTGCCCCCTGCCATGATGCCGCAGACCTGGGTCTTCTTCCCGAACGCCACCACGTCGGGCGTGACGTCCAATTGCTGGAAGGCCCAGGTGGTTCCGGTGAGCCCTACCCCGGTCTGCACTTCATCGAGGATGAACAGGGCGTCGTTGTCGTGACACAACCGCCGCATCGCGACCAGGAACTGCGGTCGTAGGTGACGGTCACCGCCCTCGCCCTGGATGGGTTCGGCGATGAAGCAGGCGATGTCGTGCGGGCGGTCGGCGAACGCGCGCGCGGCCTGGGCGAGAGTTTCGGCCTCGAGCGTGTCGAGGTCGTCACCCGCGAAGGTGTGCGGAGTGTCCAGACGGGGCCAGTCGAACTTGGGGAAGCGCGCGGTCTTGACCGGGTCGGTGTTCGTCAGCGACATGGTGTAGCCGCTTCGCCCGTGGAAAGCACCGGTCAGGTGCAGCACCTGCGTGCCGAGTTCCGGTGAGCGGCCGTGGAATTCGTTGTGTCTGCTCTTCCAGTCGAAGGCCACCTTGAGCGCGTTCTCGACCGCCAACGCCCCGCCGTCGACGAAGAACAGGTGTGGCAGTCGCGGATCGCCGAGCACGCGGGCGAAGGTGTCGACGAAGCGAGCCATCTCGACGGTGTAGATGTCGGAGTTGCTCGGCTTGTTCACGGCCGCGGTGGCCAGTTCGGCCCGGAAGCGTTCGTCGCGCGCCAGGGCCGGGTGGTTCATCCCGAGGGCATTGGAGGCGAAGAAGCCGAACATGTCGAGATAGGCGGTGCCGTCGCGTTCGTCGATGAGCGTGCGGCCATGGGACTTGTGCAGGTCGAGCACAAGGTCGAAGCCGTCCGCGAGGATGTGCGAGGACAGGATTTCGTGGACCCGGTTGGCGGGGGTGACCGCCGCGCCGGGGCGCTCCAGTTCGATGGTCACGACCCGAGGGTACGCAACTATTTACGGAACATCCACGGAATGACGGATTAATTACGAAGAATCGTTACCTGTCGTAGAATGTCTGCAGGATGATGGTGCTGCGCGTCCGCACGTTGGCGGTGGCCCGGATCTCTTGCAGCAGCTGTTCGAGATGCCGGGGTGAGGCCACCCGCACCAGCAGGACGTAGCTCTCCTCGCCCGCCACCGAGTGGCACGCCTCGATGCCGGGAACGTGCTGCAACAATGCGGGCGCGTCATCGGGCTGGGACGGGTCGAGAGGAGTGATCGCGACGAATGCCGACAGCAGGTGCCCGAGCGCTTCGGGATCGACGTTGGCCGTGTACCCGCGGATCACACCGCGCGCCTCGAGCCTGCGCACCCGCGACTGCACCGCGGAGACCGAAAGACTGGCCTTCTCCGCCAGATTCGACAGGGTGGCGCGCCCGTCGTTCATCAGCTCTCTGATCAGAAGCCGGTCGATATCGTCGAGCTGGGGTCTAGCCGGTGTATCCGCCATCAGCGAAGGCTAACGCAGGCCGGGGGTTGCGCGGGGAAGACTTCTTTCTGTTCTCCTCCGAAATCCGAGCGAACTTTTCCGTGAGTCGTACCAACAGCAGAAGGTGAACAGCGATGACCCACACCGTGACCGAGCATTTCTCCGAACAGCTCTCGCTGCGCGCGCGAGCCCTGCTGCACGGCCTCGGGGCCGAGGTGCCCGCGCCGGGCACCCTGCTCGCACGCACGCCGATCTCCGGTGGTGTCCTGCTCCCGCTCACTCCAGACACCCCGGCGGACGTGGACGCGGCGATCGGCCGCGCGGCCACCGCGTTCGAGTCGTGGCGCACGGTGCCCGCCCCCGTGCGCGCGGCACTGGTTCGCAGGCTGGCGGCCCTGCTGGTCGCCCATCAGGACGAGCTGGCCGAACTGGTGACGCTGGAGGCGGGCAAGATCGGCGCCGAAGCACTCGGTGAGGTGCAGGAGATGATCGACGTCTGCGAGTTCGCGATCGGTTTGTCGCGTCAGCTCTACGGCGCGACCATGCCGTCGGAGCGGCCAGGGCATCGGCTCATGGAGACCTGGCATCCGCTGGGTGTGGTCGGGGTGATCTCGGCGTTCAACTTCCCCGTCGCGGTGTGGGCGTGGAACACCGCGATCGCGCTGGTCTGCGGTGACACGGTGGTGTGGAAGCCGTCGGAGACCACGCCGCTCACGGCGCTGGCCTGTCACACGCTGCTGCGCCGAGCGGCGCGCGAGGTCGGCGCCGATCCGCAGGTGCACCAACTCGTTCAAGGCGATGCGACCGTGGGTGAGGCGCTGGTCGACGACCCGAGGGTGGCATTGCTGAGCGCGACCGGCTCGGTGCGGATGGGTGGCATCGTCGCGCCGCGGGTGGCGGCCAGGTTCGGGCGGTGCCTGCTCGAACTCGGCGGCAACAACGCCGCGATCGTCGCGCCGAGCGCGGATCTCGAGCTCGCGGTGCGTGGCATCGTGTTCGCGGCGGCGGGCACGGCGGGTCAGCGGTGCACCACACTGCGCAGGTTGATCGCGCACCGGTCGATCGCCGATCAGCTCGTGGAACGACTGTCGGCGGCGTACAGCCAACTGCCCGTGGGCAATCCGCTCGACGACGGCGTGCTCGTCGGGCCGCTCGTCGACGAACGTGCCTACACCGCGATGCGGACGGCGCTGGTGCGCGCGAACGACGAAGGTGGCGAAATCGTCTGCGGCGGTGAGCGGGTGGAGCTGATCGGGGCGGAGGCGTACTACGTGCGGCCCGCGCTGGTGCGGATGCCCGCGCAGACCGAGCTGGTGCGTGAGGAAACCTTCGCACCGATCCTGTACGTGCTCACCTACGACGACCTGGACGAGGCCATCGCACTGAACAATGGTGTGACCCAAGGGCTTTCCTCGTCGATCTTCACCCTCGACCAGCGTGAGGCCGAACAGTTCATCGCCGGATCCGACTGCGGCATAGCCAATGTCAACATCGGCACCTCCGGCGCGGAGATCGGCGGCGCGTTCGGTGGCGAGAAGAACACCGGCGGCGGACGTGAGTCCGGGTCGGACTCCTGGAAGGCCTATATGCGCCGGGCGACCAACACGATCAACTACTCCACCGAGCTCCCGCTTGCCCAGGGCATCCATTTCGGCTGATCCGGGCGGCGATTTCGCCTTCGGACACCCCGCGTGTACAGTGGACAACGCAACGCGGGATGGAGCAGCTCGGTAGCTCGCTGGGCTCATAACCCAGAGGTCGCAGGTTCAAATCCTGTTCCCGCTACCATCCGAAAGCCCCGGAGTTTCGACTCCGGGGCTTTCGTCGTTCAGCCCAGCCGCAGTGTCCAGTTACCGCGATGATGCAGGCGGACGACGCTCGCCGGTTGAACGTCGATGCGCCAGAAAGACTTCGGTGGGGCGTCGAAGACGACCAGCAGCGCCGCGCGGATCACCGAGGGATGGGTCACCGCGACGGTGTCCGCCCCGGCCGAGGCGATCTCGGCCAGCCAGAACCGCGCCCGCTCCACCAGATCGGTCACCGACTCACCCCCGTGCCCACGGAACTCCGGGTCGGTGAGCCAGGCGAACAGCTGGTCCTGCGGCACCCTGCTCATCTCCGTGCCCCGCCAGGACCCGGCGTCCATGTCGCGCAGTCGATCGTCGCGCTCGCCCGCAAGGCCGAGAGCCTCGGCGGTTTCGCGCACCCGCCGTTCGGGGCCCGTCCGCACCTGCGCACCGTCCAGCGGTGTGCACCGGCGAAGAGCGGCCAGACCCGCCTCGTCCAATGATTCGTCGACCGGGAAACGCGCCTTACGGACCGCCTCGGTGAGGCCGTGACCGACCAGGTCGACTCTCAGCACCGTTCGCACGATGGACCAGGGTACGGCGGACGTGGCCCCGGCCACCCTCGCACCCCGTCCCGACCGGGCGATCTTCGCCGTGCACGGCATCGGCGCTGGTGGACGGTGCGCGGATCGCGAAACTGTCGGTGGGTGGGTGCACACTGAATCCCATGGACCGGTTCTCCCCCGCCACCGCGCAATGGTTCGACGGCGCCTTCCCCGAGGCGACGTCGGCCCAACTCGGCGCGTGGCAGGCCATCGCCGCCGGGGAGCACACCCTCGTCGTCGCGCCGACCGGGTCGGGCAAGACACTGTCGGCGTTCCTGTGGGCGATCGACCAGCTCGCCCAGCGTGGGCCGGCCGAACCGGGCACCCCGCGTGGGACGTCGGTGCTCTACGTCTCGCCGTTGAAAGCACTGGCGGTGGATGTGGAACGCAACCTGCGCGCGCCGCTGGTCGGTGTCACCCAGACGGCGAAACGACTGGGGCTCGACCCGCCGGAGATCTCGGTGGGCGTGCGATCCGGTGACACCACCCCCGCGCAGCGCCGGGCCATGCAACGGACCCCACCCGACATCCTCATCACCACACCCGAATCACTGTTCCTGATGCTCACCTCCGCGGCGCGGGAAACCCTGGCCCGGGTGGAGACGGTGATCGTCGACGAAGTGCACGCCATCGCCGGGTCCAAGCGTGGCGCGCACCTGGCGTTGTCGCTGGCCCGGCTCGATCAGCTCACCGAACGGCCCGCACAGCGCATCGGGCTGTCGGCCACCGTGCGCCCGCCCGAGGAAGTCGGCCGGTTCCTGGTCGGCGAGGCCCCCATCACCATCGTCCGCCCGCCCGCGCCGAAAACCTTCGACCTGTCGGTGCGCGTGCCGGTCGCGGACATGACCGATCCGGGCGGTGACTCCGATCAACCGGGGTCGATCTGGCCGCACGTCGACGAGGCCATCGTCGACCTGGTGCTCGAGCATAGGTCCTCGATCGTGTTCGCGAATTCCCGGCGCCTGGCCGAGCGATTGACCGCCCGGCTCAACGAGGCCTACGCCGCCAAACTCGGCGAACCCGTCGAGACCGAACACGCACCACCCGCCCAGCTCGGGCCGTCCACCGAGGTGATCCACGGCGCCGAGCACCTGCTGGCTCGTGCCCATCACGGGTCGGTGAGCAAGGAACAGCGGGCGATCATCGAAGACGATCTCAAGACCGGTCGGCTGCGGTGTGTGGTTGCCACCAGCAGTCTCGAGCTGGGTATCGACATGGGTGCGGTCGACCTGGTCGTGCAGGTGGAGGCGCCGCCGTCGGTGGCGAGCGGGTTGCAGCGCGTCGGCCGGGCGGGACACCAGGTGGGCGAGGTCTCCCGGGGTGTGCTGTTTCCCAAGCACCGCACCGATGTCATCCACTGCACCGTCGCCGCCGGGCGCATGCTGTCCGGGCAGATCGAACTGCTCCAGATCCCCGCGCATCCGCTCGACATCCTCGCCCAGCAGACCGTTGCCGCGTGCGCGCTGGAACCGCTCGATGTGGACGCCTGGTTCGATGTCGTCCGGTCGACCGGGAGCTATGCCCAGCTGCCGCGTTCGGCCTACGAATCGGTCCTCGACCTGCTGGCAGGCCGATACCCGTCCGACGAGTTCGCCGAACTGCGGCCCCGCGTGGTGTGGGATCGTGACGCGGGCACCCTGACCGGACGCCCCGGCGCCCAACGCCTGGCCGTCACCTCGGGCGGCGCGATCCCCGACCGCGGCATGTTCGCGGTGTTCATGGTCGGTGAAAAAGCCTCCCGCGTGGGTGAACTCGACGAGGAGATGGTCTACGAGTCCCGCGTCGGTGATGTGTTCGCCCTCGGCGCGACGAGTTGGCGGATCGAGGAGATCACCTTCGACCGGGTGCTGGTCTCGCCCGCCTTCGGGCTGCCGGGCCGCCTGCCGTTCTGGCACGGCGATGGGTTGGGGCGGCCCGCCGAATTGGGTTCGGCACTGGGCGAATTCGTTCGCACGGCCGGTCAGGTTCCGGCCGATGAGTTGACCCATATCGTGGCGTCCATGGGCACCGAGGTCTCGGCTCCTGGAGTTTCGCCCGATTCGACGGAGCTGAGCAAGCCTGCGCTGCGGCTGGAGGAACTGGTGTGCAGAGCTGGGCTGGATCAGAACGCGACGGCCAATCTGGTCGGGCTGCTCGACGAACAGCGCACGGCCACAGGGCAATTGCCCACCGATCGCACCCTGGTGGTCGAGCGGTTCCGCGACGAACTCGGTGACTGGCGGCTCGTGCTCCATTCGCCGTACGGCACACCGGTCCACGCACCGTGGGCGCTGGCGGTCGGTGCGCGGTTGCAGGAACAGTTCGGCATCGACGCCGCGCCGACCGCGTCCGACGACGGCATCGTCGTGCGGCTGCCCGACACCACGGATCAGCCGCCCGGCGCCGAGCTGTTCGCCTTCGAACCCGACGAGATCGACGACATCGTCACCGAGCAGGTCGGTGGTTCGGCGCTGTTCGCGTCGCGGTTCCGCGAGTGCGCCGCCCGCGCACTGCTGCTGCCGAGGCGTGACCCGGGCAAGCGCGCCCCGCTGTGGCAGCAGCGGCAGCGCTCGGCCCAATTGCTCGATGTGGCGAGGAAATTCCCGCAGTTCCCGATCCTGCTGGAAACCGTGCGTGAATGCCTGCGCGATGTGTACGACCTGCCCGCCTTGCGCGACCTGCTCACCCGGGTGGCACGCCGGGAGATCCGTCTGGTCGAGGTGGAGACCGCGAGCCCCTCCCCGTTCGCCAACGCTCTGCTGTTCTCCTACATCGGTCAGTTCCTCTACGACGGTGACAGCCCACTTGCCGAACGCCGTGCCGCCGCCCTTGCCCTCGACTCGAGCCTGCTCGCCGAACTGCTCGGCCGCGTCGAACTGCGCGAGCTTCTCGACCCGGCCGTGCTCGACCTCACCGAACGCGAACTGCAACGCCGCACCCCCGAACGCCACGCCCGCGACGCCGAGGGCCTGGCCGATCTGCTGCGCCTGCTCGGCCCGCTGACTCCCGCGGAAGCCGCGGCCCGCTGCGTACCCCGCCCGGGAACCGCGACAGCCGTTCGCCATGGCGCCATCGCGTCCGACAGCGCAGTGTCGGACGGCGACGACCCGGCTTCCGAAGGCGTGTCGGAGGAGGCCGACGAATCGCGACTGCTCGCTGACTCCGACGCCCCGATGTGGTTCGCGGAACTGCGGGATTCGCGTCGGGCACTGGAGGTTTCGTTCGCGGGCCGCACCTGGTGGGTCGCGGTGGAGGACGCGGCGCGGCTGCGCGACGCACTGGGGGTGCCGTTGCCGATCGGGGTGCCCGCCGCGTTCATCGAACCGGTACCGGACCCGCTTGGCGATCTCGTCGGGCGGTACGCGCGCACCCACGCGCCGTTCACCACCGCCGCCGTTGCCGAACGGTTCGGTCTGGGGTCGGCGGTCGCGGTCACCGCGTTGCATCGGTTGCTGGCCGAGAAGCGCGTCGTGGAAGGAGAATTCACGCCGGGAGCGGCCGGTGGGGAGTGGTGTGACGCACAGGTGCTGCGGCGATTGCGTCGTCGTTCGCTCGCGGCGGCCAGGCACGAGGTCGAGCCGGTGTCCACCGCCGCGTTCGCCCGGTTCCTCCCTGCCTGGCAGCACGTCGGGTCAGGTGAGCTGCGCGGGATCGACGGCGTGGCCACCGTGGTGGAACAGCTCGCGGGCGTGCCCATTCCGGCCTCGGCGTGGGAATCGCTGATCCTGCCGATGCGGGTGCGCGACTACTCCCCCGCCATGCTCGACGAACTCATGGCCACCGGTGAGGTGATCTGGTCGGGGCACGGCGCCATCACCGCCCGCGACGGCTGGATCGCCCTCCACCTGGCCGAACAGGCACCGGTCACCCTTCCCCCGCCCGACGACATCGACCCCACCGACATCCAACTCGACCTCCTCCTCGCCCTCGGCGCCGACATCGAGCCCCGTCCCCAGCGCGACGCCACGTCCACTGGACCAGCCGATGGCCCCTCGCCCACTCCCGGAGGGCCTCACGACATCGACTCGAGCCCCGGCAAGAATCCTCCGGCCGACGCATCCACAGCCACCGACCCACCGCGTCGACCTCGTGGATCGACGCCGACCCGCCGAGACGAGGTGGTCGACCTCGACGAATCCGGCGTCAGCGGTGGCGAGGGTCGTCGACTCCCGACCGACCTCAGCGGCGGCGGTGCCTACTTCTTCCGCCAGCTCTCCGACGCCACCGGCCTGCTCGACGACAAGGCGGTCGGTGACGCCCTGTGGCAGTTGGTCTGGGCCGGGTACGTCTCCGGCGACACCTTCGCCCCTGTACGGGCGCTGCTGTCGGGCACCGCGCGCAGCACCACCGCGCATCGCACTCCACGCCGCGCACCCCGGGCACGTGCCTACTTGCCCCGACCATCCATGCCGACTCGCTCGGGGCCGCCGAACCTGGCCGGACGATGGTCGATCCTCCCGGAGCGGGTGCGCGACAACACTGTTCGCGCGCACGCCACGGCCGATCAGCTCCTCGAACGGTACGGGGTGCTGACCCGAGGCTCCGTGCAGAACGAAGGCGTACCTGGCGGGTTCGCGCTCATGTATCGCGTGCTCACCGAGTTCGAGGACCGAGGCCGGTGCAGGCGTGGCTATTTCGTCGACACCCTCGGCGGCGCGCAGTTCTCCACCACCGACACCGTCGACCGACTGCGGTCCTTCGACACCGACCGCGACGACAATCGAGCGGGCGTCGCCGTCGCCCTGGCCGCCTGCGACCCGGCCAACCCGTACGGCGCGGCCCTGCCGTGGCCCAAGGGGGATGCCGACAGCGGCCACCGACCGGGACGGAAAGCGGGCGCGCTGGTGGTCTTGGTCGGCGGCGAGCTGGTGCTCTATGTGGAGCGCGGCGGCAAGACGCTGCTCAGTTTCACCGAGGAAATCGGCCTGCGCCGCACGGCGGCGACCGCGCTGGCGCGACTGGTCACCGACCGCCGCGTCGACAGCCTGGTGATCGACAAGATCAACGGGGAAACCGTGCACGGCCACACCTTCGTCGACGTTCTCGTCGAGGCCGGCTTCTCGATGACCCCGCGCGGGCTCCGGCTGCGCAGGCAGGTGTAGCCGATGCCCGAGGGTGACACCGTCTTCCGCACCGCCGAACGACTGCGCACCGCGCTGGTCGGAAAGACCCTGACCCGCAGCGACTTCCGCGTGCCCCGCTACGCCACCGTCGACCTGGTCGGCGAGGTCGTCGACGAGGTGGCGAGCTACGGCAAGCACCTGTTCGTTCGCACCGATCGGGTGAGCATCCACACCCATCTGAAGATGGAGGGCGTGTGGCGGGTGTTCCATTGTGGCCAGCGCTGGACCAAACCCCGCGTCACCGCGCGACTCGTACTGGCCACGGACGAGGTCGAGGCCGTCGGCTTCTCGCTCGGCAAGGTGCAGGTGCTCGCGCGCGCCGAGGAACACACCGTCATCGACCACCTCGGGCCCGATCTGCTCGGACCAGGTTGGGACGCCACCGAGGCGCTGCGCCGCCTGCGCGAGTACCCGCGCCGCTCGATCGGCCTCGCCCTGCTCGATCAGCGCAATCTGGCGGGCATCGGCAACATCTACCGCAGTGAGATCTGCTTCCTGCGCCGCGTCCACCCTGCCACGCCCGTCGGCGACGTCACCGATCTGCCCGCCCTGGTCGACGAGTCACACCGGGTACTCGGCCAAGCTGCGCACCGGCCACCGTGGCGGCCGATGGTCTACGGACGCACCCGTCGCCCGTGTCCGCGATGCGGCACCGCCATCGCCTCCCGGCTGCTCGGCGAGGACGACCCCGCCGACCACATCACCCAGCGCGAGCGTGGCATCTTCTTCTGCCCGCGCTGCCAGCCGCCGCCCTGAGCCACCGCGATCCGATCAGCGGTCCTGCGGCACCGGCTCCAACAGCTGCGGACGCGGCTCCGGCGCGGCCGCCCGCAGGGCATCGGCCGACTTGTCGTCGGGTCGGGTCTGCGACTCGATCTCCGCGCGCACCCTGGCCTGATAGGTCGAGACCTCGCGCTCGATCTCGTCGTCGTCCCAGCCAAGGACCGGTGCGACCAGGTGCGCGACCTGCTGTGCGCAGTTGGCGCCCCGGTCCGGGTATTCGATGGAGATGCGCGTGCGCCGGGCCAGGATGTCGTCGAGGTGCAGCGCGCCCTCGGCCGCGGCCGCGTACACCGCCTCGACCTGCAGGTAGGCGGGTGCGTCGGTGATCGGTTGCAGCAGTTCGGGTTTGCCCTCGGCCATGGCGAGCACCTCGTCGACGACCGAGCCGTAGCGGTCGAGCAGGTGGGTCATCCGGTACGGGTGGATGCCGTAGTGCTCGGCCAGCTGCACGGTCTGGTTCACCAGCGCGAAGTACCCGTCGGCACCGAGCAGCGCCACCTTCTCGGTGATCGATGGCGACACCCGCGCCGGAATGTCCTGTGCCGCTTCGTCCATCGCGTCGGCCGCCATCACCCGGTAGGTGGTGTACTTGCCACCAGCGATGCTCACCATGCCGGGCGCCACCCGCGCGACCGCGTGCTCGCGCGACAGCTTCGACGTCTCGTCGCTCTCCCCCGCCAGCAACGGCCGCAGGCCCGCGTACACGCCGTCGATGTCGGCGTGGGTGAGCGGGGTGACCAGCACTTCGTTCACCCGGTCGAGCAGGTAGTCGATATCGGCCTTGGTGGCCGCCGGGTGGGCGAGGTCGAGGTTCCAGTCGGTGTCGGTGGTGCCGACGATCCAGTGCGCACCCCACGGAATGACGAACAGCACCGAGGTGGCGGTGCGCAGGATGATCGCCGCGTCACTGACGATCCGGTCGCGTGGGACCACGATGTGCACGCCCTTGGACGCACGCACATGGAACCGGCCGCGCTGCCGCGACAGGCCCTGCACCTCGTCGGTCCACACGCCCGTAGCGTTCACCACCACGCTCGCGCGCACCTCGGCGGTTCGCCCGTCCTCGGTGTCGCGCAGTTTCGCCCCGACCACCCGGTCGGCCTCGCGCAGCAGCCCCACCACCTGGGTGGACGTGCGGATGACGGCGCCGTAGTGCGCGGCGGTGCGGGCGACGGTCATCGTGTGGCGGGCGTCGTCGACCACGGTGTCGTAGTAGGTGACACCGCCGACGAGCGCGTCGCGGCGCAGACCCGGCGCCAGCCGCAGGGCGCCGTGGCGGGTCAGATGATGCTGTCCCGGAACGGATTTCGCGCCACCCATGGTGTCGTAGAGGGTCAGGCCAGCGGCCACGTACGGTCGTTCCCACAGCCGGTGGGTGAGCGGATACAGGAAACGCAGCGGCTTCACCAGGTGCGGTGCCAGTGTCGACAACGCCAGCTCGCGTTCCTTGAGCGCCTCGCGCACCAATCCGAACTCGAGCTGTTCGAGGTAGCGCAACCCGCCGTGGAACATCTTGGAGGAGCGGCTCGAGGTGCCCGAGGCGAGGTCTCGCGCCTCGACGAGGGCCACCGATAGACCGCGAGTCGCCGCGTCGAGCGCGATCCCCGCGCCGACCACACCGCCGCCGATGACCAACACGTCGAACTGATCCTTGCCGAGCCGTTCCCAGGCCGTGCGCCGGTGCTCGGGGCCGAGCTGACCGGGGCCGAGCCGGTCCCGCTTTCCGCCCGCGACCAACTCACCAGGATTCAGGAACGGAAACTCCGGTGTCTGCGACATGCTCGACTCCTCGCCGCCGACCGTGAACGGCCGGTCCCAGCCGACAGTTGGGTCCAGACGCCGGGCACGCCCCGGCGCCGCCTACAGGCTAAACGTAGTGGCCACCCGGCGGGTGGGACGAACCCGGCGAGGCGCGCGCCTGAAATTCGGTCCTCGCGCCCAGCGCGCCGACTTCGGCTCGTCCTCGGCGACAAAGCTCGCTACGACAACCCGCGCGGTTGGGTAGCCTGCCTGAATGCGTCGCTATGTGGCCGCCATCGATCAGGGCACGACTTCGAGTAGGTGCATCGTCTTCGACCGGCAGGGCCGGATCGTCGGGACCGCGCAACGCGAGCATCGGCAGATCTTCCCCAAGCCCGGCTGGGTGGAACACGATCCGGTCGAGGTGTGGCGCAATACCGAATGGGTGCTCGGCGCGGCGCTCGGCACCAGTGGCTGCTCGGCGGGCGACCTGGCCGCCATCGGCATCACCAACCAGCGCGAAACCACCGTCGTGTGGGACCGGACCACCGGCGAACCGGTGTACAACGCCATCGTCTGGCAGGACACCCGGACCGATCAGTTGTGCGCCGAGCTCGGCGGCGAGCAGGGGCCGTCGAGGTACGCCGACCGCACCGGGCTGCCGCTGTCGACCTATTTCGCCGGACCGAAACTGCGCTGGATCCTCGACAACGTGGACGGGGCGCGGGACCGGGCGCAAGCGGGCGACCTGTGTTTCGGCACGATGGACACCTGGGTGCTGTGGAACCTCACCGGTGAGCACCGCACCGACGTGACCAACGCGTCGCGCACGATGCTGATGGATCTGCGCACGCTGCAGTGGGATTCGCGGATCTGCGCGGAATTCGACGTGCCGATGTCGATGCTGCCCGAGATCCGCAGCTCATCGGAGGTCTACGCGGAGATCACGGCCGGGCCCTTCGCGGGCGCACCCGTGGCGGGCATTCTCGGCGACCAGCAGGCCGCCACCTTCGGGCAGGCGTGCCTGTCACCCGGCGAGGCCAAGAACACCTACGGCACAGGCAATTTCATGCTCCTCAACACCGGTACCACACCGGTGTTCAGCAAGCACGGGTTGCTCACCACCGCCTGCTACCAGATCGGCGACACCCCCGCGGTCTACGCGCTGGAGGGGTCGATCGCGGTCACCGGTTCGCTCGTGCAGTGGTTGCGTGACAACCTCGGCATCATTTCCTCCGCCGCCGAGGTGGAGCCCCTCGCCCGCAGCGTCGCCGACAACGGCGGCGCCTATTTCGTCCCCGCGTTCTCCGGCCTGTTCGCCCCGCGCTGGCGGCCCGACGCCCGTGGGGTGATCGCCGGCCTCACCCGCTTCGTCACCAAGGCCCATCTGGCCAGGGCCGCACTGGAATCCACCGCCTTCCAGACCCGCGAGGTGGTCGACGCCATGCGCGCCGACGCCACGGCCCAGCACCTCGACCTCGAACTCACCACCCTCAAGGTCGACGGCGGCATGACCGGCAACGACCTGCTCATGCAGTTCCAGGCCGACATCCTCGACGTCCCCGTCGTCCGCCCGGTGGTCCGCGAAACCACCGCCCTCGGCGCCGCCTACGCCGCGGGCCTGGCGGTGGGCTACTGGTCCAGCCTCGACGACCTGCGCGCCAACTGGGCCGCCGACCACACCTGGACCCCCGACATGCTCGAAGACGAACGCACTCAACGGTATTCGGAATGGAACAAGGCCGTGGAACGCACCTACAACTGGTCCTGACCGTGGACGACCGCCCGCGCAAACTGCCACGTCAACGCCGGGCGCGCGAAACCGTGGAAACGCTGCTCGAGGCCGCCGCCCAGGTGTTCTCCCGCGAGGGCGCGGCGGCGACGACCAACCGGATCGCCGAGCGGGCAGGCGTCTCCATCGGCACGCTGTACCAGTACTTCCCGAACAAGGCGGCCATGCTGCGCGCACTGGCCGAGCATCATCTCGTCGCCGCGGGCACCGAACTCGGCGAGGTGTTCGCTCGGTTACGGGCCGAGGAACCGTCGTTCGACGAGACGCTGCGCGTGCTCGTGACGGCGGTCGCCGACCTGCATCGCGACCGCCCCGCGCTGCACGCCCTCATGCATCGCGTGGCACCGCGCCTGCCCGCGGATTGGGAGGCGGTGCGGGCCTTCGAGGATCACGTCGTCGCCGAGGTGGAGTTCCACCTGCGACGATGCGAACGCGGCGGGCCGGACCCGCAGCTCACGGCTCGCACGCTGGTCCACGCCGTCGACACGCAGGTGCACCGCGTCATGACGCGACACACCATCGATGCCGACGCGCTGTTGGTGCTGGCACGACAGTTGCTCCCGCCGCCGGACGGACGAACCGATCTCGCCTGATCAGGGTGTGCGGACCGAGGCGTTGATCGCCCGCAGCGTGTCCGCGAGCTGGGTGAGGCCTGGTTCTTCGACCGGGAAATGACCGCATCCGTCGAGCAGGACCGTTCGCGTGTCGGCGGCGATCCGGTCGAGGAACCGCACGCTCAGTTCCGGCGGCGTCCACCGGTCCAGCGCCGGGTGGACCAGTGTCACCGGCGGACCCTGGTAGTCCTGCGGCGGTGTGTGTTCGTAGCAGAGGAAGTCGGTGAGAAAGCCGAGGGGGATTCGCACGCCACCGCCCCTCGGGTCGCTGCCGCAGTGCCGCGACAGCGCCGGATCGAGACTCATGTTCGCCATGTCGACCAGCCACCGGATCGGCAGCCGCACACCACCCGCCACCCGTCCCGTTCCGCGAACGACGCCGGTCGGCAACGCGCCCAACACCTTCCAACGCGCTGCGGCCCGACGCGCGGCGGGATCACCGGGGTCGAGCAGACACGTCGCCACAACGTGCGCGACCCGTCCGGTCCGGGCCGCGACCTCGTAGGCGAGTATCCCACCGATACTCGCACCGAACAGCACCAACGGCCTGCTGTCGGATTCGGCTTCCGCACAGACGAACTCGCTCACGAGCTCGACCCAGTCGCGATACCGCACCGATCCGGGTCTCGGCTCGACGGTGTCACCGTAGAGCGGTAGATCGAGTGCCGCGACCGAAACACCCTCCCCCGCAGCGATTCCCAGGAGCGGCCAGACCAACCCCGCATGCCCGCCCGCCCCGTGCAAGGCCAACATCCGAACCGTGGCCCGGGCAGGCTCCGCCCTGGCCACATGCACCCGGCGCCCGCGCCACTCCCACCATGTCGACTGCGGTTCGATGACCCTGTCGCGGTACCGGGCAGGCAGAAACCGCAGATAACTCGAATACTCCATGCCCCCAGGATCCCGACCAGCACACCCGCCGCCAACTCGCTTTCGCGAGCAGATCAGAGCGCCGAAAATACCCACTGATCAGCGCGAATGCGGGGCAGCGATTTCTGTGCTCGCATTTCGAGCAGGGTGAGACCTGCTCCAGTGCCCGGCCACCGGGATCGGTCTCGAGCCCATCCGGCAGCGGGGATCAGGCGGCGGCCTTTGCCAGGCGGTGGACGGCTTCGGTGAGGGTGGGTTCGTCGGAGGTGGTGAAGCACAGGCGCATGGAGGCGTGGTAGGCGTCGGTGACGGCGAAGGCCGAGCCGGGGACGTAGGCGACACCCGCTTCGAGGGCGGCGGGGAGGAGCGAAGAGGTGTTCGTGGCGTCGGTGAAGTCGGCCCAGATGAACATGCCGCCGGTGGGGTCGGTGCAGTGGATCCGGTCACCGAAGGTGGCGCGCAGGGCGGTGACCAAGGCGCGGGCGCGAGTGCCGTAGGCGGCGCGGACAGTGGCGACGTGGGCATCGAGCCAGCCGGTGTCGGTGAGCAGGTCGGCGGTGATCTGGTGGGTCAGGGCCGAGCCGCACAGGTCGGCACCCTGTTTGAGGAGTTCGACCGCGCGACAGACTCTTTCGGGCGCGATCAGCCAGCCGACGCGCAGGGCGGGGGCAAGGATCTTGGACACGCTCGACAGGCGGATCACCTGGGAGGAGTAGGCGGCGACCGGCGCCGGGGCGGGCTCGTCGAAGCTGAGTGCGCCGTAGGGGTCGTCCTCGATCACCCAGAAGCCGTGCGCCTCAGCGAGTTCCGCGAGTCGGCGACGGCGCTGCGGCGCGAGCGTGACCCCACCGGGATTGTGGAAGTTGGCCACGGTGTGGACCACGGCCGGACGCTCACCGGCGGCCAGCAACTCCTCGAGCACGTCGACGCGCAGCCCGTCGGCATCGAGTGGCACGGCGACGATCCGCGCACCGGCGGCCCGGAACACCTGCAGCGCACCGACATACGCCGGGTCCTCCACCACGACCAGCGCACCGGGATCGAGCAGCGTCTCGGCGAGCAGCGACAGCGCCTGCTGGGAACCGTGGGTGATGAACACCTCGCCGACCGGCACCTCGCGGCCGATCTCGGCCGACGCGCGGGCCGCGATCACCGCACGCAGCGCGGGCCAGCCGGGCGACTCGGTGTACTGCAGCACCGCCGGATCGCGCAGGGCGGTCTCGGCGGCGGCGGCGATCCGCTCACCCGGCATCAGCGCCGCGTCGGGCAGGCCACCGGCGAGGCTGATGATCTCGGGTCGTGCGGTGAGTTTGAGCAGGTCCCGGATCGCCGAACTCTGCAAACCGGCGAGCTTGCCCGCCAATGCGGGACTGGTCAGCGACATGGAAACCTCCGGGAACGCCAGGGGACGCGATGACCAACGATCCCACAGCGCTCACCAGAATATGAAATTGTTGTCCCATAGAATGGGACTACGGAATGGCGGTGATGGACTTGACCTGCCACTTTCCTTCGGTCTGCGTGGTGACGATCTCCTGTTTGTACACGTTCGCCGAACCGTCGGGATGCCACTCGCGCAGTTCCACGTCGTAGATGCCGAGGGTGGTCTCACGCATCTTCACGCAGTGCTTGGTCCCGGCCGGGATCTGCTCGTCGATGGCCTTCTGGATGACGTCGGCGGGCGAGATGTTCACCGCGTCGGGCGCCACGAACTCACGCACCCGCGCGCCGGAGCGTTCGACGTAGAAGCCGTACTGGAAGCCGAGGATCGCCTTGGCGCCGGAGGAGGTGTCGCCCGCGCCGTTACCGACCGTGACACCCGGGTCGGCGGCCGCCCGGCACTCGGTGCCCGCGGCCGCCGAGGTGACCGGTGCAGCGGTGGGGCCGGGGTCTTCCCCGCCACCGCGTTTGACCAGCCCGATGGTGAGCACCAGCGCGACGACCAGCAGCACAGCCGCCGCGACGCCGCCGATGATCCAGCGCATCCGGTTGTCGGGCTCGGAGGTCTCCGGGACCGGCGCGGCGGGGGTCTTCGGGGCGAGTCTGCGGGCGATGGGGTCGTCGGCCCAGGACAGGCCCGGTTCGGGCGGTTTGGGAACGCCGCCGTCGTCGTCGGGGCTGTTCCACCAGGCGCGGTCCTCGGTGTCGTTGCCCACGACCGGTGCGCGTGGGGGTTCGGATATCCGCTCCGGCTCGGGGACTCGCTGTTGACGCGGCGCGGAGCCACGCCGGATGACCTCGGTCTCTTCCTTTCCGGAAGTGACGGGCACCGAGTCGCCGAACACCGAGCCACCGGCGGCGGGTGCCTCGGCACCGAAACGCACGGTCGGATCGGCGGGCGGTGCCGGACGCGCGGGCGGCGGCGCGGACACGGCGTCGCCGAAGACCGACGCCGAAGACCGTGGCGCGCCAGGATTCGCCGGCGGCGGTGTGGGGCCACCGAAGGCAGTGGTCGGTGTCGAACGATGCGGCGGCACAACAGAATTTGGCGGCGGTGGCGCGGACACGGCCTCGCCGAATACCGATGTCGGCGCCGAACGACGAGGGGGCACACCGGAATCGGGGTTACGCGGCGGCACCTGAGCGGTTGGCCCAGCCGGTGGTGCGGAACTACCGGGCGGACCGGCGGGCGGCGCGGCGCCCGGCACGGGACCGGCAGGCGGCACACCGGACGGGACCGAACCGGCAGGCGGCGCACCGGACGGGACCGGGCCAGCAGGCGGCGCGGCGGGCGGCCCACCGACCGGTGCGCCGAACGGCCCGGGAGCAGGCGCGGAACCCGCCTGCGCGGGACGCCAACCCACCTCCGGCAGCGGCCCCGGCAGGGCGGGCGGCGGCACGGCGAGGGGACCGCCGAAACCGGCGTCGTCGACCGGCGGCCCGAAATCGCCTACGGGAGGACCGAATTCACTCGCGGGCCGGTTTCGGCCGCGCTCGTTCTCGTCATCCTCGGTGGCCACAGTCCTATCCTTTCCCCAGGACACACGTGTGGGGCGGTCGCCATCCGACCGCCCCACACGACGTACTGCGTGTCAGTACTGGAGCGAGCCACCCCACTGAGTGGTGACACCCGCGACGTTGATCGTCTGCAGCAGCTCCCCCGGCACCGGAAGTGTAGCCTTCGCGGCCGCCTCCATCGCGGCGGCACCACCCGGCTGAGCCTTGATCCAGTTCTCGACCGCAGCCTTGGCCAGGTTGGCCTGGGTGGTGTCGAGGACGGTGACCATGGTGTTGTCCGGACGGCCGTCGCCACCGTTGAAGGTGGTGACCTTCACGGAGTTCTCGCCGACATATTCGACCGCGACACCGGCGTCACCGAAGCCACCACCCGGCATGCGGTAACCGATGGTGCCGACGTAACCGGAGGCGTTGTTGTAGTGGTGGGTGTTGGCCAGCACACCCGGCAGCAGCGAACCGCCGTCGACGGTGACGCCGACTTCCTGGTGCGGTCCGTCCATCTCGACGACCGGCGCGGCGGGCGCGTTGGCCAGGCGCGGCGCCTGCCACGCGGGCTCCTGCGCTTCCTGCGGCTCCTGCACGAGGGTCTCGGGACCCCCTGCGCCCGCACCGCCCTGCGCCTGCGGCGCGGCGGGCTGGTTCTGCGAAGGCTGCGCGGGCGTCTGCTGGGCGGGGGTGCCGCCCTGCTGGCCCGGCTTCGCCTCTTCTTCCGGCTTCTCCGGGTTGTTCACCGCGGGCTGCGCCGGGTTGTTCTGACCGGCCTGGCCCGGCACCGGCAGCGGCGCGGTACGCGGCGTGGTGGTGACACCCGGCTGGCTCGGCGTCGGCTTGGCCTGCTCCGGCTCACCGGGCGCCGGGGTGGTGACACCCGGCTGCGCCGGAGTCGGCTTGGATTCACCGGGCTTGACGTTCTCCGGGGTTTCCGGCTTCTGCTCGGGAGTGACGGTTTCCGGCGTCTCTCCCGGCTGCTGGCTCGGGGTCTCGGTGCCCGGCTGCGCAGGAGCCGGAGTCGCGGGCGTGGTCGGCTGGTCGCTGGGGACCGCACCGGCCGGAGCCGCGAGGAGGGTCGCCACGGCCGCGGCGGCGGCCAGGGGCAACGACGTGCTTGCCATCGCTCGCTGCGCCCGACTCGGCTTACGATGCTTCACTTTTCGCCAATCCCTTTCCCGGAGGGAATCCCCCACAATCCACCACGCGCTCGCATTCGAACGCGCCTCGGCCGTGAGTCAACCATATGAGCGCGAGACAGGCAACGCGGCAGTAAGTTTCGGTTCCCCGCCCGATCGACCCGCCGACGGGCCTGTCGAACAAGGCGATTCGAAACCTCGAACCGCCGTGATTCGCCTCACATCGCGACTGTTCGGGTCAGTCCAGGTCGTCGTGGCGCATCAGCAGACGACCAGCCTCGGTCACCGATCCGGTGAGCGAGGGATACACCGAGAAGGTCTGCGCGAGATCGGTGACGGTGAGGTTGTTCTGCACCGCGAGCGCGATCGGCAGGATGAGTTCCGAGGCGATGGGCGCCACCACCACACCGCCGATCACCACACCGGTGGCCGGGCGGCAGAAGATCTTGACGAAACCGCGGCGCAGTCCCGACATCTTCGCGCGCGGGTTGGTGTTGAGCGGCAGCATGACCGTGCGCGCGGGCACCTCGCCGTTGTCGATCGCGGTCTGGCTCACGCCGACGGTCGCGATCTCCGGGCGGGTGAACACCGCCGAGGCGACAGTCTTGAGCCGGATGGGGCTCACGCCCTCGCCGAGCGCGTGATACATCGCGATCCGGCCCTGCATCGCGGCCACCGAGGCCAGCGGGAGCAGGCCGGTGCAGTCGCCCGCCGCGTAGATGCCGGGCACTGAGGTGCGCGACACCCGGTCGACCCGCAGGTACCCATTGTCGAGTTCGATGCCGACTCGGTCGAGACCCAGGTCGGCGGTGTTCGGGGTGGAGCCAACGGTCATCAGGGCATGGGTACCGCTGACGGTCCGGCCGTCGGACAGCTTCACCACGATGCCGTCGGCCGTGCGCTCCACCGCGTCGGCGCGGGCATGCTTGACCAGTTCCACACCGCGCTCGGCGAGGGCTTCCTCTAGCACGAGGGCGGCGTCGGCGTCCTCGCCGGGCAGCACGCGGTCGCGGCTGGACACCAGCTTCACCCGCACACCCATCTCGGTGTAGGCGGAGACGAATTCGGCACCGGTCACACCGGAGCCGACAACCACCAGCGTCTCCGGCAGTTCCGGCAGGTCGTAGAGCTGACGCCAGGTGAGGATGCGCTCACCATCGGGTTCGGCGCCGCGCAGCACCCTCGGGCTGGCGCCGGTGGCGATGAGCACCACCTCGGCCTCGAACTCCTCGGTGCTGCCGTCGGCCAGGGTGGCACGCACCCGGTGCGCCAAACCGGCTGCGGGACCGACCAACTCACCGCGCCCGGCGAGTAGTTGGACCCCGGCGGCCTGCAGCTTGGCACGGATATCGGAGGACTGCGCGAGGGCGAGCGCCTTCACGCGGCCGTTCACCTCGGGCAGGTTCACCTTGGCCTGGCTCGCGTCGAGGGTGATGCCGAGATCGCGGGCCCGGCGCAGGTCGGTGCGCAGACCGGTGGAGGCGATGAACGTCTTCGACGGAACGCAATCCCACAGCACGCAGGCGCCGCCGATACCGTCGGCATCGACCAGGGTCACCGTTGCCCCGTGCTGGGCGGCCACCAGAGCCGCCTCGTATCCGGCCGGTCCACCGCCGATGATCGCAATCCGTGCCACCAGTCACGCTCCTGTGCTCGCCTGATCGGGCATCGCCCCTTGTGAGGGCCACCCGCGCTGTCGCCCCATCATTTCAGGTGCGTTGTGACACGACCGGGTCGGCTCGGTGAACAACGTTCGGCGTGTTCGCCGCCACCCGCGAGTGTGACCGTGAGCCGATCTGGGTGGGAGACAGGAATTCCGCGCGCTTTATTGGCTACAGTTCTCAGGTGCCGATCTACGCCGCTTACGGGTCCAACATGGACTCCACGCAGATGCTGGAACGCTGCCCGCATTCGCCCATGTCCGGGACCGGGTGGCTGGAAGGTTGGCGCCTGACCTTCGCCGGTGACGACATCGGCTGGGAAGGGCCGTTGGCCACCGTCGTCGAAGATCCGGGCTCCCGGGTGTTCGTCGTCCTCTACGACGTGTCGCCGGAGGACGAGGACCGACTCGATCGGTGGGAGGGCTCGGACTTCGGTATCCACAAGAAGATCCGGTTGCGTGTCACCGGGACGCAGGGTGAGTCGCGGCTCGCCTGGTTGTACGTACTCGACGCCTACGAGGGCGGGTTGCCCTCGGCGCGATACCTGGGGGTCATCGCCGATGCCGCCGAGAAGGCCGGTGCTCCCGAGGACTATGTCCACGCTCTGCGTACCCGCAACAGCAAGAATGTGGGCCCCGGGTCCGTCTGACCGTACTTCCGCCACGTCCCCTCCCCGGCCTCGGAAGGGGACGTGGCGGTCGCGCGTAGTTCAGGCCTGCAGCACGATGTTCGTCAACGTCCGCACCCCGACAGCCAACGCGCGCTCGTCGATGTCGAACGTCGGCTGGTGCAGATCCAACTGCTCCCCGGTGCCGGACCACACACCCAGCCGCGCCATCGCGCCCGGCGCGTGCTCGAGGTACCAGGAGAAGTCCTCCCCACCCCCGGACTGCGGAGTGTCGGCCAACGCGTCGGCACCGATGGCCAGCACCGCGTTCTCGAACATCAACGTCGACGCGGGGTCGTTGACCACTGGCGGCACCCCACGCTTGTAGTTGAGCTGGTACCGCACCCCGGTCGGCGCGAGCAGGCTGTCCACGATCTCGCGCACCAGCGGCTCGAGCAACAACCACGTGGCGTGGTCGCCCGTGCGCACGGTTCCGGTGAGCATGCCGGTCTGCGGAATGGCGTTCGGCGCCTTCCCCGCGCTCACCGCACCCCACACCATCACGGTGCTGGTGCGCGGATCGACCCGCCTGCTCAGCAGCCCGGGCAGCCCGGTGATGACGGTGCCGATGGCATAGACCAGATCGCTGGTGAGGTGCGGGCGCGAGGTGTGCCCACCGGGCGAGTCGAGCACGAGTTCCACGGTGTCGGCGGCGGAGGTGATGGCACCGGTCCGTAAGCCGACCTTGCCCACTTCCAGCCGCGGATCGCAGTGCAACGCGAAGATGCGGTCGACACCGTTCATCCCGCCCGCCGCGACGACGTCGAGCGCGCCGCCCGGCATCACTTCCTCGGCGGGCTGGAAGATCAACCGGACCCCGACGGGCAGCGTGTGTTCGGCCTCGGCCAGCGCGAGCGCGGTGCCGAGCAGCACCGTGGTGTGCGCGTCGTGACCGCAGGCGTGCGAGACGCCGGGCACGGTCGAGGCGAAGCTCAGGCCGGTGAATTCCTGCATCGGCAGGGCGTCCATGTCGGCGCGCAGGGCGATGCGCGGCGCGTCGGTCGGGCCGAGGTCGCAGAGCAGGCCGGTGCCGCCGGGCAGCACCTCCCAGGTCAGGCCCGCCTTGGTGAGCCAGCCGGAGACGAACTCGGTGGTGGCGAACTCCGCCCGCGACAACTCGGGGTTGGCGTGGATGTGCCTGCGCCATCGCACCAGGTCACCGGTGTGTTCGGCCAGCCATGCGTCGACGATCTCGGTTCCCGACATCATGGTTGGTTCGGTGGCCGGCCGGGTCGGGAACGCCGTGGTCTCACGCATCACCGACGCGGTGGCGACACCCATCGATAGAGCGTCAGCGCCTGCGCGTGCGGTGCCCGTATGGCCGGAAATACTCACCGATTGTCCTCCTGTCGTTCGATCAGACGTTGCAACAACCTGTCCCTGTGTACTTCATCGCGCGCGATCGCGACAGCGGTACGCGCGAGTGCGAGCGCGCCGTCGGTCACGGCTCGATCCGCCGAGGCGTTCACCGCGGCCGCCGCGAAGTTCGGCTGGTGGGTCACCGCGCCACCGGCGTCGATGCCGATCACCGGGTGGATACCGGGGATCACGTTGGTGACGTTGCCCATGTCGGTGCTCCCGAGCGGTCGCAGCACCTCGAGCTCGGGTGCGATCGGCACCCTGCCCAAATCGGTGATCTGCGCGCGGTAGGCAGCGTTGAGAACCGGGTCGGGCGTGAGCTCGGTGTAGGTGGGCGCGAGCGTCCGTATGTCGTGGGTGCAGCCGGTCGCCAGGGCACCCGCCGCAAAGCATGCCTTCGCCCGACGCATCAGGTCGTCGAGGGACGCGGCGTCGGCAGCGCGAAGGTAGTACAGCAACTCCGCACGTCCGGGCACGATGTTGGGGGCTACACCACCGTCGGACACTATACCGTGCAGCTGCTGGCCGGGCCGCAGATGCTGACGCAGCAAGCCCAGAGCAACCTGGGCGACGGTGATCGCGTCGCCCGCGTTGAGGCCGAGTTCGGGGGCGGCACTGGCGTGGGCCTCGCGGCCGTGGAAGGTGATGGCGAGGTCGGCCAGCGCCAGGGACCTGGCGCCGACGATGTCGGCGGGACCGGGGTGGACCATCATCGCCATCGCGATGTCGTCGAAGGCGCCCGCTTCCAGCATGAGCACCTTGCCGCCGCCGCTCTCCTCGGCGGGCGTGCCGAGCACGACGACCGTGAGGCCGAGCTGATCGGCCACCTCGGCCAGGCCGAGCGCGGCACCGGTCGAGGACGCCGCGATGATGTTGTGTCCGCAGGCGTGCCCGATCTCGGGCAGCGCGTCGTATTCGGCGCAGATACCGACGGTGAGCGGGCCGCTGCCGTAGACCGCGCGGAAAGCCGTCGGCAGCCCGGCGATTCCGGTGGTGACGGCGAAGCCGCGAGCCCGCAGCGGGGCCAGGACTTTGGCGACGCTGCGAGTCTCGGCGAAGGCCAGTTCGGGTTCGGCGTGGATCGAGTGCGACAGCCCGATCAGCTCGTCCGAGGCCGCGAGGATCGCGGTATCGGCAGCGGTCGCCGAGTATTCGCCGGTACGCGAGGGTGCCATGCACTCAGTCTCGCATCAGTGCTCCACCCGGGCGCACCGGCGAACGGCCTCAGTTGCCGAAGGGCAGGTTCTGCGGGGTGACCGGCGTGGCGAGCGCGGCGAGGGTCTCCGCGTGCAGCGAGGTCTTGATGATCGGGGTGATCGGCTTGCGCAGGCTGGTGAGCGCGGCGGCCCGGGCGACAGCGGTCGGCAGCACCTCGTCGGCGTCGGCCGCGGCGTCGACGATCCCCGCGGCGATCGCCTCGTCGGCGCCGAAGCGGTGCCCGGTGGTCATGGCCCGGACGCACACCTGGTTGCTGAGGCGGCCCTTCAGCAGTGCGTTCATGCCGATGGTGAAGGGCATGCCGAGGTGCACCTCGGGCAGCGACCAGAAACCGCGGTCACCGCGCATCACCCGGAAGTCGTGCGCGGAGGCCAGCATGGCGCCCGCACCGAAGGCGTGGCCGTTGATCGCGGCGACGGTAGGCATCGGGAAGGTCAGCAGGCGGGTGTAGAGGGTGTGCACCCGGTCGAGGTAGCCGTGGATCTTGTCCAGATTGCCGAACACCCAGTCGGTGTCGAGGCCGTTGCTGTAGAACTTGCCGGTCGCGACGGTGACCAGCGCCGCGGCCCCCTCGGACGCTTCGACCTTGTCGAGCTCGGCGTGGAAGGCGTCGATCCAGTCGGGCGAGAAACGGTTCTCGTTGTCGGTCTGCCCCTCGTTGCCGAGGTACAGGACGAAAACATCACCAGAGCGCTCCAAATACGGCATGCGGGGAAGAATAGTCCGCACCAGAACACCCCCCTACTCGCGGGTAGACACCTCCCCAGCCCCGTACGACCCGACCCTGAGGAGGGTCCGCCGCGCAGCGGCGGTTCGCGGCCGTCCCGACGATCAGGTGCCGGTGCGTAGGCGACGAAGGAGCAAGCACCGGCGCCTGATCGTCGGGACATGCGGGGCCGCGAACTCGAGCGCGCCAGCGCTCCAACAAACACAGCCTCGAGCGCGCCAGAACTCTAGACTCTCCACATGCTTGCCGAACAGGCCGCCGAGGCTATCGCCGAACGTACGGGAGTGCCGCGTCATCGCGTGGCCGTGGTGCTCGGATCGGGGTGGCAGCAGGCCGCGGCCGAGATCGGCGCGCCGCATGCCTCGATCGCCATGCCGGAGCTGCCCGGCTTCGGTCGGCCCAGTGCGCAGGGACATGGCGGGATGGTGCACTCGGTCACCGTCAACGACAACAACGTGCTGCTGCTGATGGGGCGTCAGCACCTGTACGAGGGTTACACGCCGCAGCAGGTGGTGCACCCGGTGTCGGCGGCGATCGCGGCCGGTGCCGAGATCGTGCTGCTCACCAATGCGGCGGGCGGGATCAGGGGCGGGTTGCGGGTCGGTGAGCCGGTGCTCATCGCCGACCACCTGAACCTGACCGCGCGCACTCCGCTGGAAGGGGCGCGTTTCGTCGATCTCGTCGACGCCTGGGACCCCGAACTGCGCACGCTGGCAAAGGAACTCGATCCTTCGCTCGGCGAAGGCGTGTACGCGGGGCTGCTCGGTCCGCAGTACGAGACACCCGCCGAGATCCGCATGCTGGCCACTCTCGGCGCCGACCTGGTGGGCATGTCGACGGTGCTCGAGGCGATCGAGGCGCGGTCACGTGGGGCACGAGTGCTCGGGATCTCGCTGGTCACCAACCTGGCCGCCGGTGTCACCGGTGAGCATCTGTCGCATGCCGAGGTCTTGGCCGAGGGGCAGGCCGCCGCACCCCGGCTGGGCAAACTGCTGCGCGGCATCCTGGAGCGGGTGTAGATGCTGCGCTTCGGAACCGCGGGCCTGCGTGGCCCGTTGCGCGAGGGGCCGGACGGGATGAACGTGACCACCGTGTCGCGGGCGAGCGCGGGCCTGGCCGACTGGTTGCGGGCGCGGTGTCTCGGTGGCGGTGCGGTGGTGGTCGGGCGCGATGCCCGGCACGGTTCCGCCGAATTCGCCGCCGCGACAGCCGAGATCTTCACCGCGGCGGGCTTTTCCGTGACCTGCTTGCCCGAGCCCGTGCCGACGCCGGTGGTGGCGTTCGCGGTGCGCGAGCTGAAAGCGGTGGCGGGCGTGCAGATCACCGCCTCGCACAATCCCCCCGCCGACAACGGGTACAAGGTGTATCTCGACGGTGGCTCCCAGCTCATCGCACCGGCCGACACCGAGATCGAGCAGTACATCGAGAAGGTCGCCGAACCCGTTGAGCGGCAGCCGGTCTCACCTTCCGGTGGCGTGGTGGTCGATCGGTATCTCGAGCGCGTCGCGGCTTTGCCGGGGGTACTCGGTGGGCCCGGCGAGCGTGCCACGGTGCGGGTCGCGCTGACCGCGCTGCACGGTGTCGGCGGTGAACTCGCCGTTCGCGCACTCCACGCCGCGGGTTTCACCGATGTGCACGTCGTCGACGAACAGTTCACGCCCGATCCGGATTTCCCCACGGTCGCCTTCCCCAACCCGGAGGAACCGGGCGCGACCGATCTGCTGCTCGCGCTCGCCGACCGGGTCGGCGCGGATGTGGCCATCGCGCTCGATCCCGATGCCGACCGGTGCGCCGTCGGCGTGCCGGGTCCGCACGGGTGGCGCATGCTGCGCGGCGACGAAACCGGTGTGCTGCTGGCCGATTACGTGCTGCGCACCGCTACCGCCGACCCCTTGGTGGCGACCACGATCGTCTCCTCGCGACTGTTGTCGAAGCTGGCGCCCGCGCGCTCGGCCCGCTACGCCGAAACCCTCACCGGCTTCAAGTGGTTGGCCCGCGCGGGCGACGGCCTGGTCTACGCCTACGAGGAAGCCATCGGCCACTGCGTCGACCCGGCCACGGTGCGCGACAAGGACGGCATCTCCGCCGCCGTGGCCGCCACCGACCTGGTCGCCCTGCTGAAGGCCGACGGCCGCGATCTCCTCGACGAATTGGACTCCTACGCGGTCGAATTCGGCCTCCACGTCGGCGGCCAGGTCTCCCTGCGCCTGCCCGACCAGGCCACCGCGACCACCATCGTCGCCGCCCTGCGCGCCACCCCACCGGCCGAGATCGCTGGAACCCCGGTGCGATTCACCGATCAAGCCCAGGTGCGCGGGCGCCTGCGCACCGACGCCCTGATCTTCGAGGCCGACGATTTCCGCATCGTCGTCCGCCCGTCGGGCACCGAACCGAAACTCAAGTGCTACCTGGAGGTCTTCGCCCCGGTCGCCGACCTCGCCGACCTGGCAGCGGCGCGCGTCGCCGCCACCGCCCGGCTCGGCGAGTTGATCAGCTTCTGCGAGGCGCTCGGGCCCGCCTGAAAGACGCCGCGTGCCTGGTCATCGGGGGCCGAACTGGCGGTCGCCCGCATCACCGAGACCGGGGACGATGTAGGCGTTTTCGTTGAGTTTCTCGTCGACGACGGCGGTGACCAGGCGCACGGGCAGGCCCGAGTCGGCCAGGGCGGCAACACCTTCGGGGGCCGCCACCACGCACACGGCGGTGATGTCGGTCGCGCCGCGGGCGACGAGGAGTTCCAGGGTGTGGATCATCGAGCCGCCGGTGGCGAGCATGGGGTCGAGGACGAAGACGGGGAGGTCGGTGAGGTCGGTCGGCAGGGATTCCAGGTACGGGACCGGCTGGTGGGTCTCCTCGTCGCGGGCGATGCCGACGAAACCGACGCGCGCCTGCGGCACGAGATCGGCGGCGGCGTAGACCATGCCGAGTCCCGCGCGCAGGACCGGGACCAGCAGCGGCGGGGCCGCGAGGCGGACACCGTCGGTGACGGCCACCGGCGTGTTGATCGGTTCGCGTACGACGGGCGCGTCACGCAGCGCCTCGTACATCAAAATGCCCGTGAGGTCGGCCAATGCGTTGCGGAAGGTGGCGTTGTCGGTGCGAGCGTCTCGCATCGTGCTCAGCAGGGTGGCGGCGAGCGGATGATCGACGGTGTCGGTGCGCATGAAAAAACGATAGGGTCACCCACGCGCTTCCGGTGCGTCCGCTGGGGAAATTTCGCGGAACAGGGAACCGAATGCGGGGCCGGTGCGTCGAATCAGGTGAATGACGTACTCTGCCCGGGAACTCGAGGATTGGGGGAAGTTCGATGGTAAAGATGTCGGCCGATGCCGAGGGCATCGTCGCCTACAGTGCGACCGCCGGAACCATGTCCACCGAATTCGCCACGGCGGCGGCCGCGTCGGTGGCATCGAACCCGGCACTGCTCGGCCCGGTGATGGGCCTGATCGGCGGCGACTTCGTCACCGCCTACGCCGCCGCCCAGGCTGGTCACGTCGCCGCGATCGCCCAACTCTCGGCCGTGATGGCCAGCATGGGCACGGCGACGGCGGGCGCCGCGGCCACCCTCGTCGACAGCGACACGGGCAATGCCGCCGCGATCGAATCGGCGGCGGGGGAACTCGCATGATCGACCTCAGCGGGCTCGCTCAGCCCCTCTACGATCTGCTGTCCAGCTTCGGGAGCGGCGTCGTCGGCACCGGCGGCGCGTCCGACGGTCTGCGCACCACCTCCACCGAGATCGACCAGATCTTCCAGCTCGGCCGCACCGGCATCAATGCCGTGAACACCGCCTGGGACGGCCAGGCCGTCGACGCGGTCACCGCCAAGGCGCTGCGCGTGCAGAACTCCTCGGCCACGCTGTCCGACACCGGCAACGAGATGGCCACGGTGGTCGACCAGGCCGCCGCCTATGTGCAGACGGGGCAGAAGGAACTCGACGGGATCGTCAATTCCTTCCTCACCGACGTCTCCGCGCTCAGCCCCGTCCTCGCCACCCCGGCGGGCCTCACCGCCGTCGTCGCCTCGGCGATCGACCACATCGGCCAGGGCATGGGCGTGGTCGGACGGGTACAGGACGAACTGGGCACCCAGACCTCCGCGATCAAGGAGCTCACCCCGGCTCCGTCCAGCACGTCGCTCGCCAACACCTCGAACGTGGCGACTTCGGCCGCCTCCACCCTGCTGTCCGGCGCGACGAGCGTGGGTGGGTCGATGCTGAGCGCGGTGTCGTCGGGACTGTCCTCGGCGATGGGCGGTGGGGATTCGAGCAGCTCGGGCGGAACGAGCACGGGCAACGCGACCAACAACGGCAAGACCTCGACCCCCACCGGCTCGTCGACGGGTTCGACGGGCACGGGTGTGAAGATCACCCTGCCCGACGGCAGCGTGGTCGAAGCGCCCAACGAGGAGGCCGCGACGGCCGTGCGCTCGGCCATCGGCGCGGTCGGCACCCCGTACGTGTGGGGCGGCAACGACCCCGGCTCGGGCATCGACTGCAGCGGGCTCACCAAGTACGCCTACGGCGAGGCAGGTGTCGAACTGCCGCGCCTGGCCCAGGAACAACACATCGGACACCCCCAGGTGTCACCCGGTGACCTGATGCCCGGCGACCTGGCCGTGTGGGACGGCCACGTCGCCATGGTCGTCGGCAACGGGCAGCTCGTGGAGGCGGGCGACCCGGTCTCGATCAGTTCGATCCGAACGGAGAACAGCGGCATGGAGTTCTACGGCTTCTACAGGCCCACCTCATGAGCGACACCCCGATCCCCGAGGTTCCCAATGTGGAAACCGCGGTCAGCACCAACCGGTCGGGCACCATCTCGGTGCGCGCGACCAGCATGGGGTTGCCGATCGCGCTCAAGTTCGAGCGCAGCGAATACCAGTACGGTGCGCAGGCCCTCGCCGATGAGATCCTGCGCCTGACCAGGCGTTCGACCATCGCGGCCGCGGCCCGCCTGCGCGAGGTGTACAGCGAGCAGGCCGGTATCCCCGACGCCCTGCTGGACAAGATGAACCTGCCGACCCGGCGTCAGGCGGTCGACGAGCTCGACCGCATCGACGACGCCGACACCGGTCAGACGAGCTGGATGAGGCCCCTGTGAGCGCGGAGATGGACGCCCTCGTCGCGGGCGTGACCGAGAAACTCGAGGCGCTAGAGGCGGCGCTGTACGGGTTGAAGCAGGTCAACGGCAGCTTCACCACCGAAGACGGACTGGTCACCGCCGAGGTGAACAGCGACGGCGCGCTGGTCGATCTGCGCCTGGACGAGGGCATCACCGCCCTGCCGCCCGCCGAGGCGGCACAGCTGATCCTGTCGGCCTGCAGGCAGGCCACCGAGACCGCGGGCGAAGCGCGCTCCAACATCATTGCGACACTGAACGAATCGCTCGCGGGCGGTACCTCGGACCCGTCGGTGCGATCCGCACCCGGGCCGGATAGTGCGCAGCGCTGAAGGTCGATAGGCTTCGCGTCATGGCTTCTGGAGACATCGTCCCGATCGAGCTCGGTCTGACCGATGGCGATCTCGTCACCCTGTGGGCACCGCGCTGGCGTGACGGTGACGACGACTACATGGCGTTCCTCGGACACGAGGACGACCTCTACGGTTTCGAGTCCGTCGCGGAGTTGGCTGCGTTCATCCGCACCAACTCCGACAACGACCTCGTCGACCATCCGTCGTGGGCGGTGGTGGCCGGGCTGTCGGCCGCCGAGCTGGAGCCGGAGGACAACTTCAGCTTCGATCTGGTCTCCGTGCCCGAGCTGGCCGCGGGCGAACCCGACGGTGAGGTGGTCGGCGAGCTCGAGGACACCCTGGCCATGGTTCGCAACATCGGCGAGGTGTGCGAGCTCGACGTGGTGACGGCCTTCTTCGACGACAACGATGTCCTCGGCGTGCTTGCCAACGGTTCCGGCGTCTTCACCGGGCGCGACGGCGAGGAGCTGTGGGACCAGGTCGGTGCCGCCATCGTCAAGGGCTGGGACGACGTGCTCGACGCGATCGACAGCATCGTCACCACCCCCGAGGTCGACGCCGCGGCGGTCGAGGTGGCCGAAGCCGAGCTGCTGGCCGCCGAGGAGAACGTGGTCGACGCCGACGACGCGGTCGAGGAGGACGAGGAGTTCGAGAGCGTCGACCTCACCGCCGACGACGAGGACGAGACGTTCTGGCACGAGGTCGGCATCGACCCGGTGAAGATCGTCACCTCCGACGGCGAGCACTTCACCCTGCGTTGCTACCTCGATGACGAGCCGATCTTTCTCGGCAACGGCCGGACCATCACGGTGTTCGGTTCCGAGCGTGCGCTGGCCCGCTACCTGGCCGACGATCACGAGCACGAGCTGGCCCGGGTGTCGACCTTCGGTGACGTGCAGACCGCCGCCGTCGACGGTTCGCTCGAGGTCGAGGTGAGCGACGAGAACGTCTACGTGCTCACCGGCCTCGCCGACGACCTCGCCGAGGGGCCGGAAGCCGTCGACATCGAACAGCTCGACCTGGCCGTCGAATTGTTCACCGACGCCGCCGACTACGCCGACGACGACAGTGTGGAGCAGGCGCTCGCGGCGTCGAACCCGCTGGGTTGGTATGTGTCCTACCTGCTCAACCCGGACCCGAACCGGATGGCGCCGAACCCGCCGTTCACGGCCGAGGCTCAGCAGTTCCGCGAACTGCAGCGCACGTTCGAGGCACGGCTCGTCAGCGAGTAGTACGCGAGGAACCCAGGGGTGACTCACCGGGAACGGACCCGGCCCACCGGTGGCCGCGTCGCCACCGGTGAAGCACCCGGGTCCGGCCGGAAGTCGCCGAAACAGCCCTAGCCGACCAGGACCGCGTAGCGGGGTTTGATGATCTCGTCGATGATCTTCAGGCGGTCGGGGAACGGGATGAACGCGGACTTCATGGCGTTGATGGTGAAGCGTTCCAGGTCGCTCCAGCCGTAGCCGAAGGTCTCCACCAGTTTGAGCATCTCCTGGCTCATGGTGGTGTCGCTCATCAGCCGGTTGTCGGTGTTGACGGTGACCCGGAAGCGCAGGCGGGCCAGCAGGTCGAAGGGGTGTTTGTCCAGCGACGGCACCGCACCGGTCTGCACGTTCGACGACGGGCACAGTTCCAAGGGCACGCGCATGTCACGCACGTAGTTCGCGACGATCCCGAGCTGGGCGTCCTCGATGGCGCCCGGCACGCTGATGTCGTCGGTGATCCGCACCCCGTGCCCAAGCCGGTCACACCCGCAGAAGGCGAGCGCTTCGTGGATCGAGGGCAACCCGAAGGCCTCGCCCGCGTGAATCGTGAAGTGCGCGTGGTTGACTCGCAGATATTCGAAGGCGTCCAGGTGCCGGGTGGGCGGGAAGCCCGCCTCGGCCCCCGCGATGTCGAACCCACCGACCCCGCTGTCGCGGAACCGCACCGTGAGCTCGGCGATCTCGCGTGAGCGCGCCGCGTGGCGCATGGCCGTGAGCAGACACGTCACCCGGATGGTGTTGCCCTGCTCGGCGGCGATCGCCTCCCCCTCCCGAAACCCTTCGAGGGTGTGCTCGACCACTTCGTCGAGCGTGAGTCCCTGCTCGAGATGCTGCTCGGGCGCGAACCGCACCTCCGCGTAGACCACCCCGTCGGCGGCCAGGTCGATGGCACATTCGCGAGCCACCCGGCGCAACCCCTCCGGGGTCTGCATCACCGCGACCGTGTGGGCGAACGTCTCGAGATACAACTCGAGCGACCCACTGTCGGCGGCGTCGCGAAACCACGCCCCCAAACTCTCCGCATCGTGGGCGGGTAGCTGGTCGTAGCCGCAGTCGGCGGCAAGTTCTAGCACCGTCGCAGGCCGCAGCCCACCATCGAGGTGGTCATGCAGCAGGGCTTTCGGTGCACGTCGGATCGAAGCAAGGTCAAGGGGCGCCGGTCCAGTCATGCCCAAACGTTAGCGGGACCAGCCCGCCCCGGCAGCGGACTTCCACCGACACCACATTTCCGGAGAGAACCCCCAGTCCACCAACGACCGCACTCCCAGCCACCCGGCACCACCCAAATCCGCCATGACCGCACT